>NZ_JAAGPR010000031.1 GCF_017104965.1 Paraburkholderia sp. Ac-20340 | reverse complement strand
AACAGCGCCACGTAGTACGTCATTTCCTTGCCGTAGAACAGCAGGCTCGCGCCATACGTGCCGTTGTAAGTCGTGCGCAGCTCATTGAGCTCCGAGCCGCGGATCATCTGCTGCAGCTCCGCCACATCGTCGGCGGCGCGCTGGGCGGCGGTGCCGGCGCAGCAGCGGGTAACGCGATGGGCGGCCGCACCGGCGGTCTGGTCGGCGCAGCACTGGGCGGCGGCGCAGGTTCGGCGCTCGGCGGCAACATCTCGCGCTCGAACTCCTACGCCGACGACTACTCGCGCGGCTATCACGGCAAGCGCCACCACAACAAGCATCGCCATTGGGATTGAGCGGCTGACGACGCGGCGCGATAAAAGCGCGCCGTATCGGCCCTCAAACAAGAACGGCACGGTTTCAATACCGTGCCGTTTTTTTATACGCGCCGAAACCTCACGCGTCAGGCCAGCCGGAACACGCCGACCGCTTCGCGCAGTTCCTCGGCCTGCTCGGCGAGCGCATGCGCCGCCGCCGACGCCTGCTCCACCAGCGCCGCATTGTGCTGCGTGACCTCGTCCATCTGCGTGACAGCGACGTTCACCTGCTCGATACCCGTGCTTTGCTCCTGCGAAGCCGTCGAAATCTCATCGACGATCACCGTCACGCGCTGCACCGCATCCACCATTTCGCCGATCACGTTGCCCGCATCGTTCACGAGCGCCGATCCCGCATCGATACGCTGCGCCGAGGCCTCGATCAGCGCCTTGATCTCCTTCGCCGCCGCGCCGCTGCGCTGCGCGAGCGTGCGCACTTCCGAGGCCACCACGGCGAAGCCGCGGCCCTCTTCACCCGCACGCGCCGCTTCGACCGCCGCGTTCAGCGCAAGAATATTGGTCTGAAACGCGATGCTGTCGATCACGGCGATGATGTCGACGATCTCGCCCGAACTCGACGCAATGCCGCGCATCGTATCGACGACTTCGGCCATCAGATCCTTGCCGCGCGCAGCCGTGCCCGCCGCATCGCCGGCCAGTTGCGCGGCCTGTTTGGCGTTCTGCGCGTTCTGACGCACGGTGGCCGTGAGTTCTTCCATGCTCGCCGCGGTTTCTTCGAGCGATGCGGCCTGATCTTCCGTACGCGCCGACAAACCCAGATTGCCCGCCGCGATTTCGCCGCTCGCCGAAGCCACGCCTTGCGCGTGCGTACGCACCTGGCTCACCACGCCGGAAAGACTCGACTGCATGCTTTTGAGCGCATCGAGCAGCATGGCCGTTTCGTCGCGGCCGCCTTCCTGCGCGCTCACCTTGTAAGCGAGATCGCCCTGCGCCACCGCCTGCGTGCATTCGAGCGCACGCGCGAGCGGCTTCGTCACGGTGCGGCTGAAGAACCACGCGCCCGTCATGGAGACGCCCAGCGCGGCCACCATCAACAACGCGCTCAGCAGCGTCGCGCGATGCGCCTGTTCAGCGGCTTCAGCCGAGACCTCCGCGCTTTGCGCGGCGATCTTGTGCGCGGCTTCGTCGAGCAGCGCGGCCGGCGCGCGATCGACGCCCGCAACCGCGTGGTCGCCTGCCGAAGGGTCGAAACCCGCCGCCTTGAACGCCGCGAGACCCGTGCGATAACCCTGACCCATGGTCGTGTGCGCGCTGGCGAAGCGATCGATCAGATCGCGGTTTTCGCCTTCGGGCAGGCTCGATTTGAGTTGCTGCGCGAGCGTGTCGACCTCGCGCTCGCGGGCTTCGAACGCCGACCAATGCTTGTCGAGCATCGCCGGGTCCTTGCCGCGCAGCAGCGTGTCCTTCCACTCCTGCACCTGCACCTTGAAGGCAAGCAGCGTCGCCATCACCGCGCGCTCGTTGGCCACGCTGTTCTGCACCGTCGTGCCGTACACGTTCAGTGACTGGTTCAGCGAATAGATTCCGTAAAACGCGCCTGCGAACATCAGCAGAAGCGCCGCCGCGAAAGCGAGCGGAATCTTCAGGGTCAACTTCATCGTCATTTCCTTGCGGTTGGCTTGCGCGACGCGTCGGCGCGAAGTGCGGGGGGTTATACGCGGAATAAGCGGTGGGAGCGATGCGGCAAAGGCCACTGCCCCGCCTAGCTATCGGCAGATGCGCGCGAAACTGAAGGGCAGAAAAAGACTGTTGTGGGCAAAGATTTAATCAGACAAAAGTATCTGTTAGAAAGCGCAATAAAGAGCAGCCACGCTTTTTTCGTACGCACAATATAAAAGGCCCGGAATGTCCGGGCCTTTTGAAACTTGCCAACTAATCAGCATGCCGAATGAAAACGATTTCGGCATCGTCCAGATGGACTAGAAGTTGAAGTTGTCGATATTCGATGCGTCGAAGGTCGTGGGCGGTCCGAGAATCACTTCGCCGCTCTTGCCCACCGTGCGCTTGCCGAGTTTGCCCGCGTCGAACGAATCGCCTTCCTTGCCGGTGATGGTGCCCGAAGCGAGATTCGCGGCAGCGTAAGCGGCCAGATAACCCAATGCACCCGGGTCCCACAACTGGAACGCCTTCACCGTGCCGTTCTTCACGAACGCGCGCATCTGGTTAGGCGTGCCCAGACCGGTGACCGCGACCTTGCCCTTGCTCGACGACGTCGAGATATAGCGCGCCGCTGCCGCAATCCCCACCGAAGTCGGCGCTACGATCGCCTTCAGATTCGGATACGCCTGCAGCAGACCTTGCGTTTCGACGAAAGACTTCTGGTCGTCGTCATTGCCGTAAGCGATCTTCACGAGTTTCATCTTCGAATACTCGGGCTTTTTCAGTTCTTCCTGCATCCATTTGATCCAGGTGTTCTGATTCGTCGCGTTGGGCGTGGCGGAAAGAATCGCGAATTCGCCTTCGTTATTCATCAGTTTGGCCACGAGTTGAACCTGGCCGCGCCCGATGCTTTCGGCGTTGGCCTGATTCACGAAGATCTGGCGGCCGTCGGGCGCCGTATCCGAATCGAAAGTGACGACCTTGATGCCCTGCGCCATGGCGCGTTTCAGATACGGCACGAGCGCATTCGCATCGTTGGCCGCGATCACGATAGCGTCCTGATGCTGCGTCGTCAGCGTATTGATATAGGAGACCTGCGAGGACGCGCCCGCATCCGAAGGTCCGACCACCTTGCCGTCGCCCTTGAATTCCTTGATGGCGTCCATGCCGCCGTTATCGGCGATCACTTCATAGGGGTTATTGATCTGCTTGGGCACGAAGGCGATTTTCAGGCCTTCCTTGATGCCCGCGGCGTGTGCGGACAGGCCCGCGCCCAACAGCATGGCGCACATCAGCGCCGTGCACGCGTGACGGACTGGCTTCATCATGAACGTGTCTCCTCGATAATGGCCCGGCTCGGTTGCCGGGCCGATTGACGGCTTACTGCCTTTTTTCCAGCTTCTTTCCGCTTATTTCCTTCTCTTTCTGGCTGTTACTTTTCTCGACTGCGTTTCAACTTGCCGTGCGTGCGAGCGCACGCCGGTCGCGCAGCGTGCGCCAGCGCGCCGCGAGATTGGGAATCAGCACCGATGCGAGCAGCAACGCGCCCGTCACGATGGTGAGCGTTTCGCTCGATACGTCCGCGAGCGTGAGCGCATTCTTCAACACGCCCACGATCAGCAACGACAGCAACACGCCATACATCGAGCCACGTCCGCCGAAAATGCTCACGCCGCCGAACAGCACCGCCGCGATCACCGACAACTCGAAACCCTCGCCGTTATCGCCGCGTGCGCTCGTAAAACGCAGCGTATAAACGATGCCCGCAAGCGCGCTCATCACGCCCGACAGCACGAAAAGACGCAGCTTGACCTTGGCGACATCGATGCCCGAAAACGACGCGGCCGTGCTGTTCGCGCCAATCGCGTAGAGGCTGCGGCCAAACGCGGTTGCCTGCAAAAGCAGCGTGAACACCACCGCGCACGCGGCCACGATCAGAAACGGCAGCGGAATAAAGGTGCTGCCCAGATTGCTCATGCCAAACAGCGTGTAGGCAGGCGGAAAATCGGCAATCGCCTGATCGCCCAGCAACACATAGGCAAGACCGCGAAACAAGGCGAGCGTGCCGATCGTCACGGCCAGCGAAGGCAGATTCAGCTTCACGATCACAAGCCCGTTGAAAAGCCCCGCGAGGCCGCCCGCCACCAGCACGAGCGCCATTGCCAGCGGCATCGGCACACCCATATGCCAGAGCACGCCAAGCAGCGCGCTCGACGCGCCCAGCACCGACGCCACGGACAGATCGATTTCGGCAGCGACGATGATGAGTGTCATCGGCAGCGCCATCAGCGCGACCTCGGTGAGATCGGCGAGTATGTTGCTCATGTTCGCGCCGGTGAGAAACACGCTGGACAGCACGCGTCCCACCACGAGCGACAACACGAGTATCACCACGAGCAGCGACTCCCAGCCCAGAGGCAGACCGGCGCGGCGCGTGAGCAAAGCGGAATCGGGTTTAGCCATGATCGCGTTTCCTCATCATGCGTTTGGCGACGGAGCGGGCCAGCAGCGTATCGGCGGTAATGGCCGCGACGATCAACGCACCTTGAATGGCCTGCTCCCAGAACGGCGAAACGTGCAGCACCACCAGCGCGATGCTGATGACGCCAAGCACCAGCGCGCCAAGCGTCGCGCCGAGTATCGTGCCCACGCCGCCCGTGATGGCCACGCTGCCCACCACGGCGGCGGCCACGACCTGAAGCTCGATGCCCTTCGCGGTGCTGGCATCGACCGTGCCGAAGCGCGCCAGCCACAACGCGCCGGCCAGCCCCGCAATCGCACCGCTGATGACAAAGCCCATCGCCACGCGGCGTTCGACGTTGATACCGGCCAGACGCGCGGCTTCCGGGTTCGAGCCGATCGCGTAGTATTCGCGGCCCGGCCGGAACTGCTTCAGATAGATCGACAGCGCCGCGAGCAGCACGATGGCGATCAGCGCGAGCACGGGCACGCCAAGCAGTGATCCGGTCGCGAGATGCGAGAACGCGTCGGGCAGGCTCGTGGCGTTGATCTGACCGCCATGCACCCACGCATAATCTGCACCCCGAAATATATAGAGTGTCGATAGCGTCGCGACCAGCGACGGCACGCGCCCCACCGCCACCAGCAGCGCATTGATCGACCCGGCCACCATGCCGATCGCCAGGCCCGCCAACAGCGCCACGATCACCGGCATCTGCGGAAACGCTACATACAGACTGCCGACCGCATAAGCGCTGATGCCAACCGTCGAGCCAATCGACAGATCGATATGCCGCATCAGGATCACGATCGTCATGCCCGCCGTGAGCAAGCTGACAATCGATACATTGAGCAGCACGTCGCGCAGATTCTGCAGATTGAGAAACTGCGGCCGCGCCAGCGCCGTGCCGCCGATAATCAGCAGTAGCACGATAAACAGCGTGGTTTCTCGACTCTTTGCGAGCGCCTGGGCGAATGCGCCCGCGCCGCGCCGTTGCGCATGCGGTTCGCCGCCGTGCAAGGGATGAGGTGAAGTGGAATGACCCATCATGCTGCATGCCCCAGATGAATGTTGGCCTGACCGAGCGCGGCACTCATGATGCGCTCTTCGTTGGCGTCGGCACGGGCGATATCCGCGGTAATGCGGCCTTCGTGCATCACCAGCACGCGGTCGGCCATGCCCAGCACTTCGGGCAATTCGCTCGAAATCATCAGCACCGCCATGCCTTCGCTAACAAGCTCCGCGAGCGCGCCATAGACTTCCGCTTTCGCACCCACGTCGATACCGCGCGTGGGTTCATCGATGATGAGCACCTTCGGCCCGGTTGCCAGCCATTTGCCCAGCACCACTTTCTGCTGGTTGCCGCCCGAAAGCGTGCCGACCGGCGCGTTCAGATCGCTGGCTTTCAGGCGCAGGCGCGTGCCCCACTGCCCGGCAAGCTGCACTTCGCGCCCGGCCGAAATCAGGCCGAAGCGCACCAGACGACCCAGCACCGTGAGCGACGCATTGCGCGCAATGCTCAGGTCGAGCGCGAGCCCTTGCTGGCGTCGATCTTCCGGCACCAGCGCGAGGCCCGCTTTCACGGCACGCGCGGGATTTCCCATCGCCAGCGCCTTGCCCGCGACCTGCACGTTGCCCGCATCGCTCGGGTCGATGCCGAAGATCGCGCGCGCCACTTCGCTGCGGCCCGCGCCAACGAGACCCGAGAGCGCAACGATCTCGCCCGCGCGCACATCGAAGGCGATGTCCTTGAACACACCGCGTCGCGTGAGGCCGCGCACGCGCAGCATCACGTCGCCGGGTTTCACATCGGCTTTCGGATAGAAGGTGGCGAGATCTCGCCCCACCATGCGCGCGACGATCTCCTGCGTGGTGAGCGTGGACGTGGGCGCGTCGAATACCTTGGCGCCGTCACGCATGATGGTCACGTGCTGCGTGAGCGCGAACACTTCTTCGAGCCGGTGCGTGATGAAGAGAATCGCCACGCCGCGATCGCGCAAGGTGCGCGAAATCGTAAAGAGCCGTTCGACTTCGGGCAGCGAGAGCGCGGCCGTCGGTTCGTCCATGATCAGCACATTGGCGTTCAGCGACAGCGCCTTGGCAATCTCGATCACCTGTTGATCGGCGATCGACAGACCGCGCACTAGACGCTCGGGCTTCATATCGACGCCCAGCGAAGCGAGCAGTTCCGCCACTTCGCGATGCATCGTGTTGTAGTCGATACGGCCGAGGCGATCCAGCGGCTGACGCCCCATGAAAATGTTCTCGGCGATCGACAGATCGAAGAACAACGTGGGTTCCTGATAGATCACGGCGATGCCCGCATCGCGCGCCTGTGCAGGCGAGCCAAACTGATGCGGCGTACCGTCGACCAGCATGTCGCCGCCATCCGGGCGATGCACGCCCGCGAGTATCTTCACGAGCGTCGATTTACCGGCGCCGTTTTCACCGAGCAGCGCATGCACCTCGCCGGGCTTCAGCACGAGCGAGCCGTCCACCAGCGCGCGCACGCGCCCGAACGACTTGCTGGCCTGCCTTAGCTCCAGACGCGGCACGCTACCGGTCATTGCTTTCGATTCCACGCGTGTCTCCCATATTGGTTGCGCCCGCAATCTTTCCGCGCGAGCGCTGGATCGCTAGATTCGGTAAATGCGTTCGGCGTTGCTGCGAAAGAGCGCCGTGCGCTCGCTTTCGCTCGCATCGCTGACGATGGCGGCATACGCGTGCCACAAATCGGCATAACTGCCGAATTGCCGGTCCACCGGAAAGTTCGAAGCGAACATGGCGCGCGACACGCCGAACGCATCGATGGTTTCGAGCACATAAGGGCGCAGGCTTTCCACGGTCCATTCGTGATCGAACATCGCAAGACCGCTGATCTTCACCGACACATTCGGACACGCCGCCAGCACGCGCAAACCATCGCGCCATGCACGCCAGCCCTGCACACTGTTGCGATCGGCGAACATGCCGGCGTGATTCACGATCAGCGGCACGCCAGGATGGGCACGCGCGAGCGCAGCGGCCTCTTCCATCTGCGCGGGATAGAGTTGTAGATCGAACGACAGCCCGTGCTGTTCGAGCAAAGCAAAATGTTTGCGCCATTGCGGCTCGCGCATGAAGTGGCGGCCGACATAGTCGTAAAGCGGATTCGAATGAACATTGAGAATCTGGCGAATACCGCGCGTGCGGCCGAAGGCGGCGTGCGCGGCCAGAATCTCCGGCGCATTCGACGCACTTAAATCGGCGGCGGCGACAATCGCATCCGGCAAGCCCTTACCGGCATCGGCGATCGATTCGAGCCAGCGCGTTTCTTCCACCGGATCGGCGGGATCATGATTCGCTTCCACATGCACGACCTTCAGCACTTCGATATCTCCAGCCTCGCGCAGCAGATCGTCAGGTAGATAGTTATGCTTGAGATCCTGCGCATCGCCTACGAACGATGTGCCCGGATTCGCAAGCCATGGGTAATGATGCGTATCGATGTCCCAGAAGTGAACATGCGGATCGACCACCTGCATGGCGCTCTCCTCAAAACGGATCATGGCAAATGAAAGACCGGAACGAGCGGCTGCGTGATGGGCACATTGCCCTCGCCTGTCGCCATGATGTCGGCCATGTGATCCCACCATTTGCGCATGATGGCGGTTTCGGGCAAGCGGTCCATGCTGTGATCGTCGCGACGCTTGAGCACCGCAAAAAGCGCATGAGTGCTTTCGTCGAGAAAGATCCAGTAATCATTCACACCCGCATCGCGCAATGCCGCGGCGAGTTCGGGCCAGATTTCGCGATGACGGCGCTCGTATTCGCCCCGTTTGCCGGGATCGAGCTGCATGCGAAACGCAATTGTTTCCATGTTCGTGTCTCCGTCCAGCCTTTGCTGCGTTCTTTTCGGTCCGGTCCTGGCGTTTGCCCTAAGTCCGGCGCGCGTATTCACACGGTTTTGCAGCGATTCGAACGACTATAATTCCGGCATCGATAGCCAACCAATCCGTAGTTGGGATCGGGCGATACATAAACCGGATCGCAGGACTCATGAACCATCAGACCGCCGTCGTTTCGCTCGTCAATCGTCTCAAGTTCAAGCATCTCGCCCTGCTCGTCGCGCTCGACGACGCCCGCAACGTTCATCAGGCCGCCGATGCCATCAACGTTGCGCAGCCCAGCGCCAGCCGCATGCTCAGCGATATCGAAGAGGCCTTCGGCTTTCGTCTGTTCGAGCGCAACGCGCGCGGCATGCAGCCCACGGCGCTCGGTGTGGTCACGCTGGCTTATGCGCGCCGCGCGCTGTCCGACCTCACGCGTTTCGCCGACGATCTCGACGTCAAGCGCCGCGGCGGCCACGGCCAGCTCACCGTGGGCGCGATCATGGGCGCCGCGCCCGATCTGCTCGCGCAGGCCGTCGCCACGCTCAAGACCGAGCGGCCGCTGCTGCACGTGCGCATCCTCGGCGAAACCAGCGATCAGGTCGTGCAACTGCTGCATCGCCGCGATGTCGATCTCGCGCTCGGCCGTCTGACCACGCCTTTGCAGCACAACGATTTCGGTTTCGAGCCGCTTGCGCGCGAAACGCTCGTGCTGGTGGTGCGCGCGCGTCATCCGCTGGCGCGCCGCGAACAGGTCACGCTCGCCGAACTGATGGACTGGCCCTGGGTCGCGCAGCCCATCACGAGCCCCGCGCGCGAACTCTTCGAAGGCGAACTCGCGCGTGCAGGTCTGGCCACGCCGATCAACCTCACGGAATCCGCGTCCATCTTCGCCACGCTGCAACTGCTCGAAAGCTTCGACGCCGTGGCCATGCTGCCCGAATCGGTCGTGCGCGATCATGTGCGCGGCAAGCTGCTCACCGTGTTGCCGCTCGAAATCGGCAAGAGCCTGCCGGGCTTCGGCGTGCTCACGCGCAAGGGCGAAGCGCTCGCCGAACCCGCCGAGCATTTCGTCAGCCTGTTGCGCCGCTTTTCGCAGCCCTTCAAGCCCGACGAAATCGTGCGTGACATGCGCCTCGCAACACATTCCTGAGTCCTTATCAAATCACTGCAGGTTGACGAACAGACCGCCGTCCACCAGCAGTGCCGCGCCCGTCACATAGCGCGCACGGTCCGACGCGAGAAACACCACGCATTCCGCCACGTCTTCCGGCGCGCCCAGCCGGCCTAGCGGAATGCGCTTTTCGAAGTACGCGCGCTTTTCTTCATCGGCGAGATCTTCGGCATTCAGATCCGTGGCGATGGTGCCGGGCAGCACCGAATTGCAGCGGATACCGTAAGGCCCGAGTGCAATCGCGCACGACTGCATCAGCGAATGCACGCCGGCCTTGGTGGGCGTGTAGTGCGTCTGCATGCCGCCGCCGACCAGCGCGCTGATCGAACTGGTCGCGACAATCGCGCCGCCCGTGCCCTGCTCCTTCATTTGCCGCGCCACCGCCTGCGTGACATAGAACGCGCCATTCAGATTCACGCCGATGGTGCGTTCGAGCACCGCGGGCGGCATATCCAGAAACGAATGGAACGGGCAGATGCCGGCGTTGCTGGCGAGCACGTCCACATGCCCGAAATGCTCGACGGTCTGGCGCACCAGATCGACGCCGGTTTGCGGCGCGGCCACATTGCCTTCCACGGCAATGGCGCGACGCCCGAGCCGTTCGATCTCGTCGAGCACTTCGCCGATTGCCGAACGCCGGCCATACGAGGCGTCGTTATCGCCCCAGTAGTTGATCGCAACGTCCGCACCTTCTCGCGCGCTTGCGATGGCAATCGCGCGCCCGATGCCGCGCGAACCGCCGGTGACGACCACCACCTTGTCCTTGAGCAGCACGATGCTTTCTCCTGCGTGGTTTTGACTTAGTGTTGGTAAGGACGCGAAAGCTTGCAGTCCGGATTCAGGCGCACGCCAAAGCCCGGCGTATCCGGCACTTTCATGCGGCCCTTCACGGGCACCGGTTCGTCGAGCAAGAGCGGCGTGAACATCGGCACGACTTCATCGGCCTTGGGCGCCATCATCAGGAACTCGGCGAACGGCGAGTTATGGCGCGTCACGACGAAGTGATAGCTGTACACCGACGAACCATGCGGCACGACCAGCGTGTTGTGCGCATCCGCCAGCGCGGAAATCTTGATGAGTTCGGTCATGCCGCCGCACCAGTTCACATCGGGCTGGATCAGATCGCAGCAGCCCATTTCCAGCAGCATGCGAAAGCCCCAGCGCGTCGCTTCGTGCTCGCCGGTGGAGACCATCATGCCGCGCGGCACGTTGCGGCGCAGTTCGGCATAGCCCCAGTAATCGTCGGGCGGCAGGCATTCCTCGATCCACTTGAGGCCGTATTCGCTGGCGGCCTCGGCCAGACGCGTGGCATAGCGCACGTCCAGACTCATCCAGCAGTCGTACATGAGCCAGAAGTCGTCGCCCGTTCGCTCGCGCATGGTGGCGAGCAATTCGATATTCTTTCTGAGCCCTTCCTCACCTTCCGCCGGGCCGTGCAGCAAAGGCAGTTTCCCGCCGATAAAGCCCATTTCCTTCGCCAGATCGGGGCGCGCGCCGGTCGCATAGAACACGAGTTCGTCGCGCACCGGGCCACCCAGCAGTTGATAGACCGGCTCCTGGCGCAACTTGCCCAGCAAATCCCAAAGCGCGAGATCGACGCCCGAAATCGTATTGAGCACCACGCCCTTGCGGCCGTAATAGAGCGTCGAGTAATACATCTGATCCCAGATCTTTTCCAGATCGGTCACGCGCTGGCCTTCGAGAAAGCGCGCGAGATGCTTTTCGACGATGAACGCGCCAATCTCGCCGCCCGTGGTGACGGCAAAACCCACCGTGCCGTCGCTCGCCTCGACTTCCACCACCAGCGTGCCTAGCACGTCGATGCCGAACGAGCGGCGGCTCTGGCGATACTCGGGATAACGCGCCATCGGCGTGGAAATATGATCGTCGATCCAATGGCCGTCGGCCTGATCGTGATAGTCCGCGCCGCCGCCGCGCACCGTGAAAGCGCGCACGTGTTTGATGGTTGGCATGGCCATGAATGCTTGCTCCTGAATGTGAGTGTGCTCGACGCGAGATATTCTTTAGGTACGCTAATCAGTGTGCACTGCCGGTAGGATGCTCGAATGCCGCGGTTCGACGCGCGCCACCACGCGGCACTACGATAAAAACAAGGGCCGCTGCAATGAGACTCGCAAGGCCAAGCAATTCCAGCCCGGCGGCATGCGAAGCAAAATGCCGATCTGCGGCGGCGCGCAACAGCGGTGCAACAAAGCCACCCAGACCGCCGAGCGAGTTGATCAACGCGATGCCGCTTGCAGACGCCACGCCCGTGAGATCGCGCGCTGGAAACGTCCAGAACAACGGTTGCGCGGCGATAAATCCGCTGGCCGCGCAGCAAAGGCCGATCATCGCAACCACCGGGACCGCGAGTTCCGCTGCCATGCCCGATACCGCGATACCGAACCCCGAAAGCACCAGCAGCCCAACGGCCCAGCCACGATGACTGTTCTTGCGATCGGCGCGGCGCGGCACAAACCATGTCAGCACAAGCGCGCAGACCCACGGCACGGCCGCCAGCAAACCGACCTTCAATCCCACCGCCGCGCCCGCCAGCGACGCGACCTGCTGCGGCAGGAAAAACACCACGCCATACACGCTCATCTGGATCAGCGCGTAAATTGCGGCATAAGCCAGCACGCGCCGGTCGACCAATGCGGCCAGCACGCCGCGTGGACCATGTTCGGCCGCCGCGCCCGCATCGATGCGCAGCGCCGTGGCCAGCGCGCGTTGTTCATCGGCATCGAGCCAGCGAGCCTCTTCGGGACGATCGGTCAGATACCAGAAGGCCCAGATGCCCACCAGCGAAGCCAACGTGCCTTCAACAAGAAACAGCCACTTCCAGCCCGCCATCCCGGCGATGCCGTGCATATCGATCAGCAGTCCAGACAATGGTGCACCGAAGATAAACGCCAGCGGCGCACCGAAATAAAACAGCCCGATCGCGCGCGCCCGCGCCGATTGCGGAAACCATTGCGTGAGGTAATAGATGATGCCGGGGAAGAATCCGGCTTCCGCCACGCCCAGCAAGAAGCGCAACGTATAGAACGATGCAGGCGACTGCACCCATGCCATCGCTGCGGAAATCAGGCCCCACGTCACCATGATGCGGCACATCCAGATGCGTGCGCCCATGCGATGCAGCAGCAGATTGCTCGGCACTTCGAATAGCGCATAGCCCACGAAGAACACCCCAGCGCCGAATGCAAAAGCCGCATCCGAAAGACCGGTATCGTGTTGCAGCGCCTTTTGTGCAAAGCCGATATTCGCGCGGTCGAGAAACGCGAGCACATACATCAAGAGCAGGAACGGCAACAATCGCCGCATGGCTTTGCTGCCCGCGCGCTGCAGTGCCTGCGGCGGCGGTGACGCTTCGTTCGGCATCGATGTCTCCTTCGATCCCACTGCACAGCGGTCCGCTTTTGCGGCCGCTTTTTTATCTCGATGCGCCCCGTAAGACGCATCGAATCGCAACGCGATGCTTTAGTACGTCGCCCGGCCGCCCGAAAGATCGAACACCGCGCCGGTGCTAAACGCCACATCTTCGGAACAGAGCCAGACGATCATCGAAGCCGCTTCATCGGGCATCAGGAAACGGTTCATCGGGATCTTCGCAAGCATGTAATCGATGTGCTGTTGCGACATCGAATCGAAAATCTCGGTTTTGGCGGCGGCGGGCGTGACGGCATTCACCAGCACGTTCTTCGTGGCCAGTTCCTTGCCGAGCGACTTCGTCAGACCGATCAAACCCGCCTTCGATGCACTGTAGTGCGAAGCATTTGGATTGCCTTCCTTGCCCGCCACCGAAGCGATATTGACGATGCGCCCATAGCCCTGCTCGAGCATGCGCGGCACCACGGCGCGGCAAGTCAGATAGCTGCCGATCAGATTCACTTCGATCACGCGGCGCCATACGTCCACCGGCAATTCCCACGTGAGACCATTGCCGCCCGTAATACCTGCGCTATTCACCAGCGCGTGAATGCCGCCGTGCGTGTCCACCGTGCGTTGCGCGGCCGCTTCCACCGATGCTTCATCGGTCAATTCGACCTTAACCGCCGACACGCTGCCGAGTTCGGACAACTCGCCACGTGCGCGTTCGAGCCGTTCGGCGTCGATATCCCACAGCGATACCGCCGCGCCCGAGCGCAACGCGCGCTGCGCCACCGCATAACCGAGGCCGCGCGCGCCGCCCGTCACCACCATCACACGATTCTTGAGATCAAGCTGATTCATGGCTGCCGCTCCCTCACATGTTGACCGTCGAGGCGACGGCGCGCTGCTGTTGTTCGCCGAGTCCCGCGATGCCCAGACGCATGGTCTGACCAGCACGCAGATAAACCGGCTGCGGCTTCTGCCCCATGCCCACGCCAGGCGGCGTGCCCGTGGAGATCACATCGCCGGGCTGCAGGCTCATGAACTGGCTGATATAGGAAACGACCGTGGCCACGTCGAAGATCATCGTGCGCGTATTGCCCTGCTGATAGCGCTTGCCGTCGACGTCGAGCCACATATCGAGCGCCTGCGGATCGGCGATTTCGTCGCGGGTCACGAGCCACGGCCCGAGCGGCGCGAAGGTATCGGCGCTCTTGCCCTTGTCCCACTGACCGCCGCGCTCGATCTGCCACGCGCGTTCCGACACATCGTTGACGATGCAGTAACCGGCCACATAATCGAGCGCCCGTTCGCGCGACACATAACGCGCTTCCTTGCCGATCACCACGCCCAGCTCCACTTCCCAATCGACTTTTTGCGCGCCGGGCGGAATCACCACATCGTCATGCGGGCCGGTAAGGGAACTGGTGGCCTTGAAGAACAGCACGGGCTCGGACGGCACCGGCATATTAGATTCGGCGGCGTGATCCGAATAATTGAGGCCGACGCAAACGATCTTGCCCACTTGCCCCACGCAGGCGCCCAGCCGCGTACCGGCCGGAACGAGCGGCAATTGCGCGAGATCGAGCGCGCCAAGGCGGTCGAGCGACGCGGCGCCGAGCGCGTCGCCAGCCAGATCGGGCAGCACGCCCGAGAGGTCGCGAACGTGGCCGTCGCGATCGAGCACGCCCGGTTTTTCAGCACCCTTATTGCCCCAGCGGACCAGCTTCATGCGGTGTCTCCTGATATTGGACTTGAGCATTGGTCACCAATATAGGCAGGCGTCGATAGCCGAACAATCCGAATGAAGAATGAGGCGATAACAAAAGTGAATCGCAATGCGCCCTGAATCCTGAACGCCAAAGAAAAAGGCGGCGCCCTTTCGGGTCGCCGCCTTTGACTACGGGTTTATCCTGGCCAGTCGTGGCCTGGAAAAACTTAATCGCGATTTGCCTGGATCACCGTCAACGCCGCCATATTGATGATGCGTCGCACCGTCGAGCTCGACGTGAGGATGTTCACCGGCGCATTCACACCCAGCAGGAACGGGCCGACAGCGACGTTGCTGCCCGCGCCCGTCTTGAGCAGGTTATAGGCGATGTTGCCCGAGTCCACGTTCGGGCAAACCAGCAGGTTGGCCGAGCCTTGCAGACGCGAATGCGGCAGGATGCGCTGGCGCAGCGCTTCGTCGAGTGCGCAGTCGCCGTGCATTTCGCCGTCGATTTCCAGATCCGGCGCCTGTTCGTTCACGAGCTTGAGCACTTCGCGCATCTTCGTGCCCGATGCCGAGCTGCCCGAGCCGAAGTTCGAGCGCGACAGCAGCGCCACCTTCGGTTGCAGGTTCAGCCATTCCATCTGGCGTGCAGCGGCCAGCGTGAATTCGGCGATCTGCTCGGCGTTCGGGTTGTCGTTGATGTGCGTATCGACGATCGCCACCGTGCGCTTGTCCAGCAGCAGGATGTTCATCGCTGCGTAGGTCTTGGCATTGCGCTGCATGCCGATCGCTTCGTCGACGAAACGCAGATGGTCGTGGTACGCACCGACCGTGCCGCACACCATGCCGTCGGCGTCGCCCAGGCGCACCATCATCGCGCCGATCAGCGTGAGACGGCGGCGCATTTCCACGCGCGCCATTTCCTTCGAAATGCCGTCGCGGCAACGCAGTTCCCAATACGTGGTCCAGTATTGATGGAATCGTTCGTCGTACTCAGGATTCGTCACTTCGACGTCTTCGCCCAGCTTCAGACGCAGGCCGAACTTCTCGATACGTGCGAGCAGCACTTCCGGGCGGCCGATCAGGATCGGACGCGCCAGCTTTTCGTCGACGATCACCTGCACGGCACGCAGCACGCGCTCTTCCTCGCCTTCCGCGAAGACGATGCGCGACTTCGCGCCATCGCGCACGAACTGCTTGGCAGCCGCGAAGATCGGCTTCATGAACGCGCCCGAGTGGTACACGAACTGTTGCAGCTCGTTCGTGTAGGCGGCGAAGTCGTCGATCGGACGCGTGGCCACGCCATCTTCCATCGCGGCCTTCGCCACGGCCGGCGCGATACGCACGATCAGGCGCGAATCGAACGGCTTCGGAATCAGGTACTTCGGGCCAAAGCGCAGATCGTACGCGCCATAAGCGGCGGCAACCGAATCATTGAGTTCTTCTTCCGCGAGACCGGCGATCGCGTGCACAGCGGCGATTTCCATGCGACGCGTGATGGTCGTTGCGCCCACATCGAGTGCGCCGCGGAAAATGTATGGGAAGCACAGGACGTTGTTGACCTGGTTCGGGAAGTCCGAACGGCCCGTGGCCAGCACCGCGTCCGGGCGCGCTTCGAGCGCGACTTCCGGGAAGATTTCCGGCGTGGGGTTGGCGAGCGCCAGAATCAGCGGATTTTCGGCCATCTTCTTGACCATTTCCGCCTTCAGCACGCCGCCAGCGGAAAGACCGAGGAACACGTCCGCGCCTTCGATCACTTCGGACAGCGAGCGCGCCGACGTATCCTGCGCGAAGCGCTCCTTGTCCGGGTCCATCAGCGTCGTGCGGCCTTGATAGACCACGCCGTCGATGTCCGTCACCCAGATGTTCCTGAGCGGCAGGCCCAGATCGACCATCAGGTCCAGACAGGCCAGCGCCGCGGCGCCCGCGCCCGAGGTCACGACCTTGACCTTGGTGATGTCCTTGCCGATAACCTTCAGACCATTGAGGAACGCCGCCGAAACGGTGATGGCCGTGCCGTGCTGATCGTCGTGGAAGACCGGAATCTTCATGCGCTCGCGCAGCTTGCGCTCGACCGTGAAGCAGTCCGGCGCCTTGATGTCTTCCAGATTGATACCGCCGAAGGTGGCTTCCAGGCTCGCGATGATATCGACGAGCTTGTCCGGGTCGCTTTCGGTGATTTCGATGTCGAACACGTCGATGCCGGCGAACTTCTTGAACAGCACCGCCTTACCTTCCATGACCGGCTTCGACGCCAGCGCGCCGATATTGCCCAGACCGAGCACCGCCGTACCGTTCGTGATCACGCCGACCAGATTGCCGCGCGCCGTGTAACGGAACGAGTTCTGCGGATCGGTGACGATCTCTTCGCAGGCCACGGCCACACCCGGCGTGTAGGCAAGCGCGAGGTCGCGCTGGGTGACGAGCGGCTTGCTCGCCGTCACCGAAATCTTGCCCGGGGTGGGGAATTCGTGATATTCGAGGGCGGCCTGACGATCGGTCTTGTTCATGTTCCTCACTCTGCTGATGGGCCCCGCGCACGGACGGCGCGGCGGTCATATTCGAATGAGGCGATTCTAGAGAGCCGGCATAAGCTCCCCATTTTGATTTAGTATGGGGCCATTATTTTTTTGTGATACCTCCCCCAAAACCCGCCCCGGCGGGCGGCGGAGGCTTCTCCGGCGGGCTTTTGCCCGCATCAGCGGAACCAGCGGAACAAAAGCGGATCGTGTCGTTCAGTATCGAAGAAGTCACCCGGCGCCTGAATACGCGCCTCAAAATGCGTCACCTCGTGCTGCTGCTGCAGATCCGCCAGCACGGCTCCCTCACGCGCGTCGCCGAGCATATGGCGACCAGCCAGCCCGCCGTGACCAACGCGCTCGCCGAAATGGAAAGCATGTTCGGCGCGCCGCTGTTCGAGCGCTCGCCGCGCGGCATGACGCCCACGCCGCTGGGCAATGTCGTGCTCACACGCGCCCAGGCGATGCTGCACGACCTCGATCACCTCGCGCGCGATATCGAAGCCGTGGTGGCCGGTCATGCCACCCGTCTGCACGTGGGCGTGATTCCGTTCATTTCGGGGCGCACGCTGGCTTCGGCCATCCGCCTCGCGCAATCGCGCCTGCCGCAGCGCGTGACCATGACAATCCACGAAGGCACCAGCGACGCGCTGCTGCCGCAACTGCGCGACCACTCGCTCGATCTGGTGATCGGGCGGGCGTCCGCGACCGTCGATGTCACGCAATTGCGCTTCGAGGTGCTGTATCAGCAAACGCCGCGCCTTATCGCCAGCCGCCGTCTGGCCGCGCGACTCGGGCGCAACAAGGCGAACTGGCAGAAGCTTGCGGAACTCGACTGGATTCTGGGCGCGCCCAATACGCCCATCCGCGAGCAGATTTCCGACCTCTTTCTGCATGCCGGCGTGGCACCGCCGGTGCCGATCATGGAAAGCTATACGTCGCGTTTGATCGGCGAAATGATTGCGGCGAACGAGAATGCCGTGTCGATCGTGCCCGCCGATATCGCCGAAGAACTCGTGCATATTGCGGGCGTGGCGATCGTGCCGTACACCTTCGACTGGACGCTGCCGCCGATTGCGCTGTTCACGCGCGCGGGCGTGCTGCGCGAAGTGGATAGCGTGTTCGGTCAGGCGCTGCGCGAGCTGTACCTGGAAGCGGAAGCCGCGCGGCGCTGATCGTTTTCGCCCTTGTTTTCAAGGGTTTTTATGCTTGTGCGCTGAGTTCCTGCAATTCGTGTTCGAGTTCTTCCAGTTCGAGCGCGTGGGTTTTGTCGTGATCGAGCAACTCGCGCACCAGTTCCTCCAGCGTCATGCGACG
The DNA here is from genome assembly GCF_017104965.1 of Paraburkholderia sp. Ac-20340. Taxonomy (GTDB): domain Bacteria; phylum Pseudomonadota; class Gammaproteobacteria; order Burkholderiales; family Burkholderiaceae; genus Paraburkholderia. The sequence goes on along the minus strand of NZ_JAAGPR010000031.1, from coordinate 82,625 downwards.
CACACCGTCACGCAGGCCGCAACGTGCGAGTTGCGCGGGCGTCAGCCGCTTGAGCGACGCGCACAGGCGTTGCCGGCCGGCCGTGAATTCATCACGCGCGGCCGCGAGATCCTGCGCCATATAGTTGCGTTCTTCGGCGATCGTGGTGCCATTCACCGATTCGATCAGCGGTAGATCCGCTTTGCGCACGGCGCTGAAACGCGCGGCGAATACCGCGTCCAGATCGCGCAGATGGCAGGCGTGTTCGAGCAGCGAAAAGCCCGTGCCGTGCGGGCGGCGCGACCAGTGCGCTTGCGGCACGCGGGCGACGAGCGCGGCGAAGTGCCCGGGCATCGCGGCGAGACCATCGATCACATCGGCGAACGGCAAGATCACCGGCTGCGCGCTGAACACCGCGCCATAGCTGAAGATCGCCCCGCTCACGCGGCCGCGCGCCTGCACGACTTCGTGGCCGTGACGCCGCATCACCTCCGCCACCATCGCGCCGCAGAATTGCCGCGCGGTGGCGTCCTGCTCCACTTCGGGAAACTTCAACGCGATCTCGTCCGTCACGGCGGAGACCGCGGCCACGCCTACGCGCGAAAGTACCGCGTATTCGACGTAGCGCTGCGGCGCATCGATCAGCGCCTCCAGCTGGCTGGCCAACGCGGTCGTTCTGAAACGGTCGAAGCGGGAATGCATGGCGCGTCCTTTATGGTCGTTTTTGTAACGTATCAAAATGATACGTTACAAACCAAAGACCGCGCAAGCGCCGTAAACGACCGCGGGGCGCGGAAAATTTCCGCGCCCCGCGTGACTGCTTTAAATACGCGCCCTCAAACCCGCGCCGTCACCACGCCCTTCGCATTCGCCATCGCCTCGCCCTGCATGCGCGCTACCAGCATCAGCGCGCACACCAGCGTGATGATCACGTGCACGATGCCCAGCGCCACCACCGACAGAATGCTGCCCGTCGCGCCCAGCAGGAACTGGCCGAGAATCGGCGTCGTGCCTGCGAACACCATGCCGCAGATCTGGTACGCGAGCGAAATCCCCGTATAGCGCACCTGCGCCGGAAACGCCTTCGCCAGCATCCCCGCCATCGCCGCGTAGTAGAGCGAATGCGGAATCGAAGCCAGCGCCATGCCGAACATCGCCAGCTTCGTCGAGCCCGTGGCGATCAGCGAGAACATGATCGGCAGCGCCACAATCTCTGGCACCAGCATGTAAATAATGGCTTTGCGCAGATCGAGCTTCGTCGCCAGCACCGCGCCAAACGGCTGCACGATCAACTGCACGACAATCGCGAACGTAATCACGCTCAGAAACTGCGTGCGATCGAAGCCGATCGTCGTCACCGCCCAGGAAAGCGCAAACGTCGTCTTGAAGTAAGTCGCCGACAAACCGATCACGCATGCGCCCACGCCCATCGCCACCAGCGACTTGTGATTGCGCAGCACTTCGGCGATCGGCAGCTTCACGACCTGCTTCTTCTCGTGCAACTCCTTCATGGCCGGCGATTCATCGACGCTCATGCGGATAAACATGCCGACGATCACCAGCAGCGCCGACATCAGGAACGGCACACGCCAGCCCCACGTCATGAACTGATGATCGGGCAGCATCGAAATCACGAGAAACGCCACCGTCGCCAGCAGATTGCCCGCGGGCGAGCCTTGCTGCGCGAACGCAGAGAACAGAATTTCCTTACCCTTGGGCGCGTGCTCCGACGACAGCACCACCGCGCCGCCCCACTCGCCGCCCATCGCAATGCCCTGCAGCAGGCGCAGGAAAATCAGCAGCACCGGCGCCAGCACGCCCACTTCGGCGTAAGTCGGCAACAGGCCCATGGCCGTGGTGCAAAAGCCCATCAGCATGAGCGTGATGATCAGCGTTTTCTTGCGGCCCACCTTGTCGCCGAGATGGCCGAACACGATGCCGCCGATCGGCCGCGCGAGAAAGCCCACCCAGAACGAGGCGAACGCCGCGAGCGTGCCCACGACCGCATTGCTGGACGGGAAAAACAGTTTGCCGAGCACGAGTGCCGCCGCCGTGCTGTACGCGTAAAAGTCGTACCACTCGATCGTCGTGCCGACGAAGGAGGCGATGCCGGCCTTGCGGGCCTGGCGATGCTGGGTGTCGAGAGAAGAAGCTGCCAAGGTACGTCTCCAATATCGTTTTCGACCGCCGCGTTTCTCATACGAAACACGTGGAATCCGACTGCCTTTCCGATAAGAAACATCGAGCCCCGATACGAAACGCGGCCTCAACCGAAAGCCATTCGCAATGTTCGCATCAAGAACAACCTTTCATTTATCGAACGAAAGTCAGAAGGTGCGGACTATGGAGCGCCCGTTTCATAGCGTCAACCAAGGGATAACCCGCGATTGCCTCGCGCTCAGGCTGGACGGCGATGCGCGCTCGCCAGGTGTTTACCCGTAAGCATATTGTCAGAGCGTTATCGATATGCCGATAATGCTCTCATGGATGTGAAAACTGCTGTCCGCGTCTTCGATGTGATCAACCTCTTTGCCGAAGTCCGGCAACCGATGATCTACAGCGAAATTGCGCGTCGAACCGAGATCCCGCTTTCGAGCTGTCATGCCCTTTTGCAGACGATGGTGGCCAAAGGCTACCTCTACGCGCCGGGCGTGAAGGCGGGCTATTACCCCACGCAGCGTCTGCTGCACGTCGCGCGCGACATTTGCAGCGAGGACCCGCTCACGCTGATGTTCCAGCCGCTGCTCACCGCGCTGCGCGACGCCACCGGAGAAACGGCCGGGCTGGCCTCGCTCGCGGGCAATCGCGTCGTCTATCTCGACGTGGTCCAGTCGCGCCAGAAGATTCGCTACAGCGACGAACCCGGCGGCTTCATGTCGATCGCGAGCGCGGCGGGCAAGGCCCTGCTCGGCGCGCTAGGCACCGAAGCGCGCCGCAAGCTGCTCGACAACAGCGAGCCGCTGCTGCCCGCCGCGGACGGTTCGATGCTCGACCGCGCGAAGCTCGAACGCGAGATCGAGCAAGGCGTGGTCGATGGCTGGCATCGCTCGACCGGCGAAAGCGTCGAAGACGTGGCCGGGCTCGCGCGCGGGTTCCTGATTCATGGCGAGGCGTTTGCGCTCGTCATCGGCGCGCCCAAGGCGCGTCTGTTGAGAAACGAGCCGCAAGCCGTACAGGCGCTGCTCGATGTGTACGCGCAGATTCCGCCGTCGCTGCTCGCAGCCTGATACGGCCGGACGTGCGCGAAAACAGCGCCGCAAAAGAGATGTGGAGGAAGACAGCATGCGTTGGAAGAACCGGCCGGAAGGCTCGAACTGGGGCGACTTCGGACCCGACGATCAGTTGGGCCGCCCCAACCTCATCGGCGCGGAGCAGGTGCTCAAGGGCGCACGCGAAATCCAGGCGGGACTGAGTTTCACGCTGTCGCTGCCGCTCGATTTCCCCGGCGAAAGCAAGCTCAACGTGCGCCGTCACCCGCCCGTGCTGCGCCCGACGTTTCGCGACGGCCTGCCGTATGTGAACTTCCCGTTCGCGCGCAACGAGCCGTCGGCCACCGACATCGTCAGCGACGATCAGGTGCTGCTCTCGCTGCAATATTCGACGCAATGGGATGCGCTTGCCCACGTAGGCGCGCGTTTCGACGCCGATGGCGACGGCGTGGCCGAAAGCGTCTATTACAACGGCTATCGCGCGAACCGCGACATCGTCGGCCCCATGACTTATCCCGCAGAGGACGGCTTCGCGCCGCACGCCTGCGGCGGCGAGCACAGCCATGCGGACGTGCTCGGCATCGAAAATCTCGCCGTCAAAGGCATGCAGGGCCGCGGCGTGCTGATCGATCTGGCCGCGCATTTCGGGCGCGAGTGCCGCACGGTCGGCTACGACGATCTCATGCACGTGATGGCAGCGGACAAGGTCGAAGTCGAACGCGGCGACATGCTGGTGCTGCGCACCGGGTTCGCCGAGATGGTGCTGGAGATGAACAAACAGCCCGACGAAGCCGTGCTCGCGAGCCATTGCAGCGCACTCGACGGCCGTGACGAACGGCTGCTGCAATGGATCAGCGATTCGGGCATTGCCGCGCTGGCCGCCGATAACTACGCGGTCGAACGCTATCCCGCGCGCCAGCCCGCCACGCCGGGCGAGCATCCGCTGATGCCGCTGCACCACCACTGTCTGTTCAAGCTGGGCCTGCCGCTGGGCGAGCTTTGGTATCTGCGCGATCTCGCCAACTGGCTGCGCGAACATGGCCGCACGCGCTTCATGCTCACAGCGCCGCCGCTGCGGCTGCCGGGTGCAATGGGTTCGCCCGTGACGCCGGTGGCGACCGTTTGACGTTGGTCTGATCGCACCCGTCTGAGCTTGCACATCAATCGATCTCAATCCGGCACGAATTCGATAAGCAATCCTTCTTATCTGTCCATACACGAGACACATCGCATTCATATCATGGCTAAAGAACGAGTTTTGATCACCGGCGGCGCGGCCGGCATTGGCGCCGCGTGCGCCGCGCGCTGCGAAGCGGATGGCTACGAAGCGGTCGTGATCGACCGCGCAGGCGACGGCATTCTCGCCGACCTCACCGATACGCAGGCCACCGCCGCCGCACTCGCGCGCGCGCTCGAAGGCGGCCCGATCACGCGTCTTATCAATAACGTCGGCGTGGTCGTGCCTAACGATGCCGAGCATCAAACACTCGAGGAACTCGAACTCGCGTGGGCGCTCAATGTGCGTTGCGCGCAGCAGTGCATGCAGGCGCTGCTGCCGGGCATGAAGGCCGCGGGCTTCGGGCGCATCGTCAATATGTCGTCGCGCGCGGCGCTCGGCAAGGAATTGCGCACCGCGTATTCGGCCACCAAGGCCGCGTTGATCGGCATGACGCGCGTGTGGGCGCTTGAACTCGGTGCTTTCGGCGTGACCGCGAACGCCATCGGCCCCGGCCCCATCCGCACCGAACTATTCGATCGCGCCAACCCGCCGGGCGCGCCGCGCACGCAGGCGATCATCGATGCCGTGCCGGTCAAACGCGTAGGCACGCCCGACGATGTCGCCCACGCCGCCTCGTATCTGCTCGACGCGCGCAGCGGCTTCGTCACGGGCCAGGTGCTCTACGTGTGCGGCGGCATGACGGTCGGCGTCGCGGGAGTGTGACGATGGAAACGATCGCACTGCGTCGCGCGGGCATCGTCGGTGCGGGGAGCATCGGCGTGGCCTTCGCGATCGTGTTCGCGCGCGCAGGCTGGCGCGTGCGCCTGTTCGATCCCGATGCGCAGCGTCGTGCGGCAGCGCCCGCGGAAATCGCGCTGCGCCTCGCCGATCTCACGCGTTTCGCGCTGATCGACGAAGGCAGCGTTCAGATCGCAGAGCGCATCGACATCGTCGATACACTCGAAGCCGCCGTGGCCAATGCCGATCTCGTGCAGGAATGCGCGCCCGAGCGTGCGGAACTCAAGCGCGATCTATTCGTACAACTGGATAAATTCGCACCGCCTCAGGCGATCCTCGCGAGCGCATCGTCGTTTCTCGCGGCGTCGAAGTTCATCGACGAAAGCCTGCCCGGACACGCACGCTGTCTCGTGGCGCATCCTGGCAACCCGCCCTATCTCGTGCCCATCGTCGAGATCGTGCCGGCGCCGTTCACCTCGGCCGCGGCCACCACGCGTGCGATCGCGCTTTATGGCGAAGCGGGCCTCATGCCCGTGCGCGTGAAGAAAGAAGTGGCCGGTTTCATTTTCAACCGCCTGCAAGGTGCGGTGCTGCGCGAAGCGTATTGCCTCGTGCGCGACGGCGTGGCTTCCGTCGACGATATCGATACGGTCATGCGCGAAGGCCTCGCGCCGCGCTGGTCGGTGATCGGCCCGTTCGAGACCGTCGATCTGAATACGCGCGGCGGCATTGCCTCGCATGCGCAGAAGATGGGGCCGTCGTACGAACGCATGGGCGCCGAGCGCGGTCAGCACGATCCGTGGACGCCCGAGCTGGTCGCGCAGGTGGAAGCCGCGCGGCGCACGGCCTTGCCGCTCGATCAATGGGACGCGCGCGTGGCCTGGCGCGATCGTCAATTAATGCAGCTTGCGCGGCATCGAAAACACACAGGGCGCGCCGAGGACTGATTCCCTACCTCGTACCATCCCGATCAAAACACTCGCAGCAACGCGAGAGAGACCCAAGAATTACTACGACCTGAAAGAGACACAACCATGCAGCGAGTCACAGCCTTCTTTACCGAGCTGATGCGCCGGTATCTGCCCGATCCCTTCGTCTTTGCGATCGGCCTCACTTTGCTCACGATGGCGCTGGCCGTCATCGTGCAAGGCCAGACCGTCACCGCGCTCACGACGAGCTGGGGCAAAGGCTTCTGGGCGCTGCTCGCGTTCACGACGCAGATGGCCGTGATTCTCGCCATGGGCTATGTGCTGGCCACCGCGCCGCTCACGGACCGCTTTCTGAATCGGCTGGTTTCGCATGTCGATTCGCCGCGTATGGCGATCATCGTCGCGACGCTGGTGGGCGGTATCGGCAGCTATCTGAACTGGGGTTTCGGTCTCGTGGTGGGCGGCATTGTCGCGCGCAAGCTTGCGCTGCGCGTCAAGGGCGTGCATTACCCGCTGATCATCGCTTCGGCTTATAGCGGCTTCACGCTTTACGGTCTGGGACTTTCCGCCAGCATTCCCGTGCTGATCTCCACCAAGGGACATCCGCTCGAAGCCCAGATGGGCATTATTCCGTTATCCGAAACGATTTTCTCGCCGACGATGCTGATCACGAGTCTCGTGACCATCATCACGCTGCCGCTGCTCAATGCATGGTTGCATCCGAAGCCCGGTCAGCCGGTGAAGGAAATCGATCGCGCGCTGGAGGAAGCGCCCAAGGCCGCGCCTGCAATCGATATCGACGAAGGCAAGACGCTCGCCAATCGCCTGAATAACAGCCGCCTGCTGAGCTATGTGATCGGCGCGATCGGCATGGGTTATGTGGCGCTGCATTTCGTGCAGGGCGGCTCGATCGACCTGAACCTGATTAACTTCTTTATTCTGTTTCTGGGGATTCTGCTGCTCGGCACGCCGATCCGCTATGTGGAGAAGCTCAACGAAGGCATTCGCACCATTAGCGGCATCATTCTTCAGTATCCGTTCTATGCGGGCATCATGGCGATCATGGCGTCGTCGGGGCTCGTCAATACGCTTTCCGAGGCGTTCGTCAAAGTGGCCACGCCTGCCACGCTGCCCTTCTGGGGTTTGATCAGTTCGTTCGTCATCAACTTTTTCGCGCCTTCGGGTGGCGGCCACTGGGTCATCCAGGGTCCGTTCATGATCGAAGCAGCGAAGACCATCGGCGCATCGGTGGGCCATACGTCCACGGCCGTGATGCTCGGCAATGCGTGGAACGATCTGGTGCAGCCGTTCTGGATTCTGCCCGCGCTGGCGCTCTCGCGCCTCAAGCTCAAGGACATCATGGGCTACACGGTCATCATGATGTTCTGGATCGGCATCGTGTATTCGGTGGCGATTCTGGTTTGGGGCTGATGCCGCGCATCCTGACTTTTAACGGAGATTAATCATGCTGTATCTCGTGCACATGCAGGTGCAGATTCCGCACGGCACCGACGCCGCTTACGCCGACAAACTCAAGGCCGAAGAAAAGGCCTTTTCGCAACGGCTTCAGCACGAAGGCAAATGGCGTCATCTGTGGCGCGTCGCGGGCGAATACGCGAATTACAGCGTATTCGACGTGGAGTCGAACGACGAACTGCACACGCTGCTTTCGGCGCTGCCGCTCTTCCCGTTCATGAAGATCAGCGTGACGCCGCTGGCGCAGCATCCGTCCGCCATCGCGCCGAATTGAATCTGACCAGCACGGAGTAAGCCATGCCGTTTCTGATCGAGACATTCGACAAGCCTGACCACGGCCACGTGCGCGCGCGCGAACGCGACGTGCACCTGGATTTTCTCGCGCAGCACAAGCGCCTGCTGCTGGCCTGCGGCGCCAAGCTCAACGATGACGGTTCGAGCGCGGGCGGCGGCATCTATATCGTCGATGTCGAAACGCGCGAAGAAGCCGAAGCCTTTATCGCGCAGGACCCGTTTTCGCACGTCGGCCTGTTCGAGCGCGTGAGCATCGTGCGCTGGCGCAAGGCTTATGTGGACGGCGCCTGCTATCTCTAAGCCGTTTCTCTCTTAGGTTCGCCTCATCGCTCCCTCGGACGGCGCCGTCCCTGTACGGCGCCGGTTTGGCCCGTCGTGCGCCCCTCCAGCACGACGGGCCGCTTTTCAGCGGCTTGCGCAGCGTCAAAAAACCGCTGCGCGCGGCTTCTGATTTGCGCGTGCGAATAGGCGATCGCGGATATCGGTAGATGCGACGGCCTACGTCGTCGCCGCCTCTTCCTCCGATTGCGTCTGCATTGAGCGCGGTCAAACGCGCGCGGAGATTCCGCGCAAGCGACGCAGCACACCGATTGATATGCCGCAAACTACGGCGATCTATCGATTTCCTCATGCCGCCTGCTCACGCGCATCCTCTCGCCTTTTCCCAAAATTTCATTCAGTCATCCTGAAAAAATGTCAGGGCATCTACCAGGTGTGATGCCGCTTCATCGGATCACTACACTACGCAGCGTTGTAAGACAACACAGCGACGGCGAGCGCGTTGTCAGATGAGCAGCTTGCCGATCTCCGCGCACTTCAATGCAATCCGATGGGATCACACATGGCATTCAGCTCCGACAAGGCTTCGTCCTTCCTCGATGGCGCGCGCTCGCCGCGCACGCAAAGCGCTTTCATTCGCCCTGGTCTGATCGGCACGATGAGCATCGCGCTGACACTCTCCGCTTGCGGCGGTTCGATTTCGCCAACGGGCAACGGTACTGTCGAAAACACCACTGCGCCCGTGGTCGCATCGGCGAGCCAGAACGCGGACAGCCCGAACGTTGCGGGCGATACCAGCAGCGATACCCCGCCCGTCACGCCGCTCACCCCGGCCAGCGACGCATCCGATAACACCCCACCCACCTCACCCACCACACCAGGCTTCCAGGTCGGCACGACCACGAGCGATAGCGCGCTACCGCCCGAACCCACGCTGCCTGCAACGAGCCAGTTGTGTGCGACGCTCAACGCGGATCTCACCGCGCTGCCCAACGGCCTGCTGCCCGATAGCGCGGACGCCAGCAACACCGCACCCGACACCACGCGCATCCAGAACGCTCTCACGAGTTGCACGAACGCCGCCAGCACCGGCCTCGCCACCAACAAAGTCGTGCACCTCATGGCTGGCCCCGGCGGCGCGAACGCCTTCCTCTCCGGCCCGCTCACGCTGCCCAGCGGCGTCACACTCTGGATCGACGGCGGCGTCACGCTCTATGCCTCGCGCGATCCGCGCCAGTTCGACAAAGCCAAAGGCACGGCAAGCTGCGGCGTGATCACGTCGAGCGACAACGGCTGCAACGCCCTCATCACCGCCGCCAAAACGAGCAACAGCGCCGTGATGGGCGACGGCACCATCGACGGACGCGGCGGCAGCCCGCTCCTCAGCAGCATTCCCGGCGACCCGGCGCTGCTCAAAAGGCCGGACGGCACGGCCATGAGCTGGTGGGACATCGGCTGGCAGGCCAACGTCGTGCAGAACGCTTCGCAGAACAATCCGCGTCTTATCCAGATCAACAACGGCCGCAATTTCACGCTCTATCGCATCACGCTGCAGAACGCGCCCAAATTCCACGTCGTACCGAGCGGCATCGACGGCTTCACGGCCTGGGGCGTGAAAATCTTCACGCCAACCACCGCTTACGAGGCGATGACGAATTACCTGGGCGCGCCTTACAGCACGCTCAACGCAAAGAACACCGATGGCATCGACCCCGCCAGTTCCGGGCCGATCACGAGTAACCCAGGCAACCCCGGCAAACTCACCGGCGACGCCAGCAATATCCTGATCGCCTATACGTCGATTCGCACCGGCGACGACAACATCGCCATCAAGGGCGGCACAGGCACGGTCAACGGCCGCACCTATAACGTCACGATCGCGCACAGCCACTTCTACGAAGGCCACGGCATGTCGATCGGCAGCGAATCCGCGGGATCGGATAACGGTATGGCCAATGCCGATGTCGCCGCGCTGGACGGCGTCTATCCGAGTGTGAGCAACGTGAATGTCTACGACCTCGTGATGGATGGCGCGGACAACGGCCTGCGCATCAAATCCGACTGGAGCCGCAGCGGCCTGATCGCCAATATTCATTACCAGAATGTCTGCATCCGCACGGCCGACCCCACGGCTGCGCTGAAACCCCAAGCGCTGATCTTTTCGCCTTACTACAGCCCGACAACCAATGCGGGGCTTTATCCGAACTTCCGCAATATCAGCCTCGACGGTATTCGTATCGTCAATGCTTCGGGCTATACGTTCCAGGGCTTCAATACGACGAATCCGATCCTCGCGGGCAAAGGCTGGTCGGCCGGAACGGCTGGGCTGCCGAATCCGCCCGTGGTAAATCCGCTGCAGATTACGCTCAATAACGTCGTGGCCGATGTCGCGCCGCTTTCGATGACGGCCGCGGATGCACAGATCGGCGTGGGCGCGGGCGGCACGAATCTGCCGCTGCAAGGGCTGGGCAATGGCGTCGCGCTCACCCAGACAGCGAGCGGCGCGGCGAATCCGCCGGTCGATTGCAGCCTGGCGTTCGTGCCGTTTCCGGGAAGTCTGGGTGCGCGGGCGGTGCGTTAAAAGGCGCTCCTCGCGGGATTCGCCGGCTCGGGCACACCGCTTGCTGACACCTTACCGCGTCAAATCAGCCCAGTCGCGGCGCGAGCCAGAGCGAGCTTGCGCCGCCCACACGCGAGGAGAAAATCGACCATGCTGAAAATGGCTCTGTTCTTTGCTATCGTGGCCGTTATCGCGGCTCTGCTTGGTTTCACCGGTATTGCCGCCGGTGCGGCCGCCATCGCCAAGATCCTGTTCTTCATCTTCCTGATCCTGTGCGTTGCGTTTCTGCTGCTCGGGGTATTCGTCGCGAAGAAGATCGTCGATTAGCGGTGCGGGCCGGCGCCGCCATTGCGGTAGCGCCGGCCTCGCAAGCCCTGTTATTGCCCGCCGCGCGGCGTTCGCCCGCGCACGATTCCCGCCTCGCCGCCCGCCTTTCCCGCCTTCGTTTGACGCGCTCTTAAATTTTTCATGTCAGAAACTTAAACCAAGTTTCATTTTGAAGGCCATTTTCGACACGTACCTGTAATTGCATTTCCTTAAATTCTCGGTTCCTGCTGTATCGCTGCGGCCATGTGAATTGGACTCCTAACCACACGCTCGTCCATACGCATGGTGACTTATCTTTCTACTACGGAATCGACATGAAAAAAGCGTTGTTGAATACTCTCGCGCTCGCCACCCTGGCTGCGTCGTCGATGGCGCATGCGCAAAGCAGCGTCACCCTGTACGGCACCGTCGATGCGGGGCTCGACTACATCAGCAACCAGAAATCGTCGGCGGGCCACGGCGCTACGTATGGGATGCAATCGGGTAACGTCAGCACGAGCCGTTGGGGCCTGCGTGGCTCCGAAGACCTCGGCAACGGCCTCCGTGCGATCTTCGACCTCGAAAACGGTTTCTCGACCGTCACCGGCAAGGGCTCGAACGGCGGCTACATGTTCGGTCGTCAAGCATGGGTCGGTCTGTCCAGCAGCCAGTACGGCACGGTCACGCTGGGTCGCCAGTATGACGCGCTGGTCGACATGATCGCGCCGATGTCGGCAACCGGTTCGGGCTTCGGCGGCAATATCGCCGATCACCCGTTCGACAACGACAACCTGAACAACGACGTTCGCATGAACAATGCGATCAAGTTCCGCAGCGCGACCTACGCTGGCTTCCAGGCCGAAGCCGCCTTCGCGTTCAGCAACCAGGGCGGCGGCTTCTCGCAGAACGACGCCTACACCTTCGGCGCGTCGTGGAACGGCGGCCCGCTGAACGTGGCGGTCGCGTACTTCCAGGGCAACCAGCCGGGCTCGACCACGGGCGGCGCGCTGTCGGCCGGCACCAGCACCGACAACGATCCGATGTTCGTTGCCGCGCGCACGCGCACGCTGGGCGCAGGCGCGAGCTACACGATCGGCGCGGCCAAGGTTGGCGCCGTGTTCACGCGCACGATGATCGCTTCGCCGACGGAAATCGCACAAGGCGGCTCGCTCAACACCTTCGACGCGGACTACCTCACGTTCAACAACTACGAACTGAACGGCCGCTATCAGCTGACGCCGCAATTCAGCCTGGGCGGTTCGTACGTCTACACCGACGGTTCGCTCAGCCGCGCTGCGGGCAACGCATCGCCGCACTGGAACCAGTTCATGCTGCAGGCCGATTACGCGCTGTCCAAGCGCACCGACCTGTACCTCGAAGGCGTGTATCAGCGCGTGTCGGGTGCGAACGGTATCGCCGTGCTGGGCAATGCGTCGATCTACAGCCTCGCAGCTTCGTCGAGCAACACGCAGGCTGTCGTGGCAGCAGGCATGCGCCTGAAGTTCTGATGATCCAGGCGCAAGCCTGAACAGAGCGAAATAGACGCGGCGGCGTGAGCGGTCTTGACGACCCTCGCGCCGCCGCGTTGCTTTTTACGCTTCAGGATCGTTGCGAATCACGAGTTCCTGAAAGCCGGTTTGCGCGTCGTGCTCACGCGTGAAGCGGTAACCGGGCAGCAGCGTCAACAGCACTTCTGCTGTCGTGCGCACGATGCAGCCAGGCGCGACATGACCGCCCAGCACCCGGCCCTGCGCATCCGAAACGCTCATATGCAGATGCGCGCCATTTACGGCTAACGAGCCCGCCAGCGTGAGAATTTCGTAATCGCCACGCAGCGAGGCGGGCTGATCGACGCCCGCGAAGCGCAATTCCACCGCGCTCAGACTGCCGATTCCCTGCACGACATAAGCGGCTTCGGTGCGATGCAGCGCCAGCGCAAGACCGAGCGCCTGGCGCAGATCGTCGCCGGGAGAAAGCCTGATGGGTAGCGCCTGCATGAACGGCTCCACGTGCGGTTGGGGCATGTCAGATTAAATCACGTTGCCGCGCGGCGCAGCGTAGTATCGATTTGGTGCGAACCGATTCGAGGCCCGCTCATGTCCCAGGCTGCACGCACGGTGTTGTTCGGCGCATTCGATCGCCATAATTTCGGCGATCTGCTGTTTGCGCATGTGCTCGCTCGTCTACTCGCGCCGCGCGAGCCGGTTTTTGCGGGCCTGGTCACGCGCGATCTGCGGGCGTTCGGCGGACATGCGGTGCATGCGATCGGTGAAATCGCTGCGGGCCAAACGCCGGTCGATCTTATTCACGCAGGCGGTGAGCTGCTCACCTGCAATGCGTGGGAAGCCGCCGTCATGCTGGCGCCGCCAGAACGCGTGCAATCGATGATCGAAGAAGAAAGCGCGTGGTGCGCGAATCCGCTTGCCTGGTCGCGGCAGCAGTTGGGAATTGCAACGCGCTCGCCTTATGTGCTTTCGAAATCCTTATTGCCCAGATTGCGAATCGCACGCATCGCCTTTCATGCAATAGGCGGCGCAGCGCTGGATCAACGCGACAATCTTTTTCAGCAGGAAGTCATCGACAAACTCCAGCAAGCCGATGCAATCACGGTGCGGGACGCAAAAACGCAAATGCATCTGCAAACACGCGGTATTGATGCGCCCGTTATTCCCGATCCGGCCGTCATGGTGGCTGACCTGTTCGGCCAGCACATCGCAAAACGCGCCACACAAGCACCGCTCGACGCAATAAAAAACGCCTTTCCACAGGGCTTTTCTGCAATCCAGTTCGACGCCACCTACGGCGACGACGCCACGCTCGACGTGCTCGCGCGTGAGCTTTCGCGCATGGCACAGGAGGAGAACATCGGCATCGTGCTGTTTTGTGCGGGCATTGCGCCCTGGCACGACGATCGCGCACTCTACGAGCGACTGAAACAACGCCTGCCGATAAAAGCCGTGCTGTTCGATTCACTCGACATATGGGACATCTGCGCGTTGATCGCATCGAGCCGCATCTACGCAGGCAGCAGCCTGCACGGCCGTATCGTGGCAATGGCGTTCGCACGGCCACGCATCAACATCGTGCACAGAGAATACGGAGAACAGCCATTGCAACCGCCCAAACAAGCCACTTTTGCAGCAACGTGGGAGCCGGAAGAAGTCGCCGCGACGACGTATGTAGACCAACTCGCGGATGCCGTTCACGCCGCGCTGCGTGCAGATCCCGGCTTGCTGCACGACACCGCCAGCGATCTGGTGCGCCGCTATCGTGCGGCCTTTGCAACATCGGCCCCGTAAAACAAGGCCTGAAACGCAGCTGGCCCGCCGGCGAAGTGTGCCTTGTGAGCACATTTCGCACGACGGGCCAGCTGTGACGCTTGCCTTTCAACGCGCGGGCGAACCGGCCGATCCGCCGCGCGCGCTGTTCAGCTTACGTTTTCAGACAGTCAGGCTTCGACTCGAAGCGTTGACTTAGAAGCGGTGACGCAGACCAACCGTAGCAGCGACCTGGTTTTGCGTGGTCGACGGCGACAGCGTGTTGATCATGGCGACGTTAGCCTGGCCAGCGCCGAACGAGCCCGATGCGTGCTGGTAGACGCCTTCGACGTACACGTCGGTGCGCTTCGACAGCGAGTAGTCAGCTTGCAGCGAAGCCGTCTGCCACTTCGGATCGGTCGAACCAGCCGAGTTCTTCAGCTTGCCGTCCGTGAACGTGTACGCTGCTTCCAGGCTCAGAGCCGGGGTCAGCGCGTAGCGGCCGTTCAGTTCGAAGTTGTCGAGGTGCAGGTTTGCGCCCGACTGGATGTTGAACGTCGAACCTGCGTTGTCCGAACCGGCCAGCAGGTTTTCGTACTGCGTGTGGGTCCACACGAAGCCGACCGTTGCCGGGCCGTACGTGTAGTTCACGCCTGCGCCCATCGTGCGCTGCGTTTGCGCCGTCAGGTTGTAGTTGTTGCCGTTGCCAGCACCGACTGCGCCGCTAGCCGAGTTCGACAGGCTCGTCGAGTTGTTGATCTGCATGTACGCGGCCGATGCGTTCAGCGGGCCGTTGTTGTACGAAGCACCCACGCTCCATGCGCGGTTGTTCGAGAACTGGCCAGCGTCGTTGCTGAAGCCGTACATGCCGCCGAACTTGAAGCCAGCGTAGTTGACGCTCGTGTACTTGACAGCGTTCTTGACCGAGAACGAGTGGTCGAGGTTGTCGTTGTCGAACGGGTGAGCCGTCAGGTTGTTGCCGTAGCCTGCGCCCGTTTCCGACAGCGGCGACAGGAAGTCAACCATCGAGTCGTACTGGCGACCCAGCGTCAGCGTACCGAAGCGGTCGCTTTGCAGACCGACGAACGCCTGACGGTTGAACATCGTGCTGGCTTCCGTGTCCTTGCCGTTGTTCAGGTTGAAACCGTTTTCCAACGTGAAGATGGCATGCAGACCGCCGCCCAGGTCTTCGCTGCCCTTCAGGCCGAAGTACGTGTCCGACAGCGCGCCGCTGCCTTGATTCCACGTCGAGTGGCCGCCTGCGTTGTTCGCGTAGACGATACCCGCATCCAGCGAACCGTACAGCGTGACGCTGCTTTGTGCGTGAGCCGAAACTGCGAACGCGCTCAGGACGCCCGCGATGATCAGAGTGTTCTTCATGACTTTCCTAAAGTAACTTGCTTGACTTGCTTGACTTGCAGATCGCGCAGAAAGGCATCCGGGTATTGGACGCATTCCGCAATCTCCGGCGAAGTTTAAGTGCCACAGCCATGTAATCGGATGATTTACGCGGTGGAACAGATATTTGCTAAATATGGAAATATCGAGTTTTCGGCGCTTAAAACCTTGTCTCAAAAGGGAAAATCGCGATCTGCACCGTCATCTGTCTGTCACACACCTGTGGCAATCACGCGACGCTGTTGTCAAGTTATCGAATTTGATTATTGTCAAATTCAGCCCAATTAGAGCCTGACCCGCATGGTAATATTTCGCCGTCTGAGGTAACTCCGGAACAGTTACCGAAGATAAAAGGGGTGACCGAGTCTGCGGCCACCCCTTTTTCATTTGTGCGGTGATTTGTCGCGCATCGCCTTTCATTACGTCCAATTGCGTTGAATTAGCGTCAGGCATACGAAAGCCGGCACAACCGATAATCGGTCGCGCCGGCTTGAGAAAATCCGCTACGTTATTTACATCTGGTTACGCACAATACCGCGAATTAATGGAACTTATTAATGCGCAACTGCGGCACTCGATGCATCCGCAGCACTACGCGAAGGCCGCGTAATCCAGATCAGCGGAATGATGGCGATAAAGATGATCGCCGAGATATAGAAAATATCGTTCAGTCCCATGACGGCCGCCTGCGCATCCACCGAACTGTTGAACAGCGCGTAGGCCGAGTTGCCGCTCAGGTGCAGCGACTGTTGCACGTTGTCCATCTGCTGCGTGAACACCGGATTGGTCGGGCTCGCCTGCTCCGAGAGCCGCACGTGATGCAGGATCGTGCGGTCGTTGAAGGCGTTGCCGATCAGCGATGTGCCCACGGCCCCGCAGAACGTACGCGCGAAATTGGACAGGCCTGCAGCAGCCGGAATCTTCTCGGGCGGCAGGCCCGAAAGAATGATCGACGTGAGCGGCACGAAGAACATCGCCATCGGAATGCCTTGCAGCAGCGTGGGCAACACGATGTCCCAATGCGAGACATCGGTATAGAACTGCGTGCGCATCATGAACACCACGGCAAAGCCCACGAACGCCACGGTCGCGATATAGCGCGGATCGCTGCGCGGCAGCAGGCGGCCGATGATCGGCGTGAGCAGCACCGCGAACACGCCGAGCGGCGCGGTAGCAAGGCCCGAATCCACCGCGCGATAACCCAGATAGCCCTGCATCCATTGCGGCAGCAGCACCAGCGTGCCGAAGAACATGCCATAGGCCACTGAAATCGAAATCGTGCCGCCCGCGAAATTGCGCTGCGTAAACAGGCGGATATCGACCACGGGGCTCTCTGCCGTCAGTTCCCAGACGATGAAGAACGCGAAGCCCACCAGCGCGATCAAGCCGAGCGCGACGATCAGCGGCGAATCGAACCACGCGAGATCCTTGCCCTTGTCGAGCATGATCTGCAACGACGCGACCCAGACGACCAGCAGGCCCAGACCCACGCCATCGATCGGCAGACGCCGCGTGGGCGATTCGCGTTCGCGATAGATCGCCCATGTGACCGCCGCTGCAAACAGGCCCACAGGAATATTGATGTAGAAGATCCACGACCAGTTGTAGTCGTAGGTGATCCAGCCGCCCAGCGAAGGACCGGCGATCGGGCCGACCAGCGCGGTCATCGACCAGAGCGCGAGCGCCGTCGACGACTTCTGTTTCGGCCACGAGCCCAGCAGCAGCGCCTGCGAAAGCGGCGCGAGCGGCCCGGCCACGACACCTTGCACAATCCGCGCGCCGAGCAGCGTGGGCAGATTCGGCGCGATGCCGCACAGCCACGAGGCCAGCACGAACAGCAGGATCGAACTGACGAACAGCTTCACGGTGCCGAAGCGCTGCGTGAGCCAGCCCGTGAGCGGAATGGAAACGGCATTGGCCGCCGCGAAGATGGTGATGACCCACGTGCCTTCGTCGACGGATACGCCGAGGTCGCCCGAAATCGTCGGGATCGCCACATTGGCGATCGACGAATCGAGCACGTTCATGAACATCGCCAGCGACACGGCAACGGTGCCGAGCGCGAGCTTGCCGCCGCTGAGCGGCGCGGGAGAGTGCGGTGCAGACATGGAATACGGATGTGATGGGCCAGGGACCGGCGGCGAGGCGCAGGCCACCCGGGAGCCTGGCAGAGCCCCGCGCGCCGATCAATGTCTGGACGCGCACTAGATTCTGACGCTGGAAGCAATAATGCCTGCCTCACATGCGCTTACTTCGATTAATCAGGTATCCGTACTATCCACACCGCAGCGCTCACTCGCTCTGGAAATTCACCGTGCGCTTCGCGCGTTCGTCCACGTTGAGCGAAAACACGTCGGGGCGTGCGTAGTGGCCCACCACATCGAAGTCGTAGCGTGCGCGCACGAGTTCGTCGGTATCGATCTGCGCCGTCACGAGGCCGGTCTCGCCGTGCAGCGGGCCCGCGAGAATATCGCCGAGCGGCCCGACGATCACGCTGCCGCCGTTGATGAGCGGACGGGCCGGGTCCCAGTGCGGCACGTCGATGCCAAGCGCCGCCGGCGAAGGCTGCACCTGACACGCGCTCACCACGAAGCAGCGCCCTTCGTGCGCGATATGGCGCATCGAGCACTGCCAGATCTCGCGTTCGTCGACGGTCGGCGCGCACCAGATCTGCACGCCTTTCGCGTACATCGCCGTGCGCAGCAGCGGCATATGGTTTTCCCAGCAGATGGCCGTGCCCGCCACGCCCGCAGCGGTCTGCACCACCGGCAGCGTCGAGCCGTCGCCCTGCCCCCAGATCAGCCGCTCGGTGCCCGTGGGCATGAGCTTGCGGTGCTTCGCCACCAGGCCTTCGCGCGGATCGAAGAACAGCGCCGTGCAATACAGCGTGTTGCCCGAGCGCTCGATCACGCCGATCACAATCGACGCTTCGCAGCGCGCGGACAGCGCCGCGAGCGCATCGGTTTCCGCGCCCGGCACGTCGATGGCGTTGTCGTAATAGCGCGCAAACGCCTCACGCCCTTCGGGCAGACGATAGCCCAGCCGCGTGCCGAAGATTTCGCCCTTCGGATAACCGCCCAGCAGCGCCTCGGGCATCACGACGAGCGACGCGCCCGCGGCGCGGATCGCTTCTTCGAACGACAGAATGTGCTCCAGCGTGGCCGCTTTGCCCTGCGGCAGCGAGCCGATCTGCAAGGCGGCGAGAGTCGATTTCGGCATGATGTTTTTCTCCGTGATTCAGGTTCGGATTCAGGTTCGGCGAGTCGAATCCGTATGATGGAGGGGTCAAAACCTCGCGCCCACGCGCGCCGCCACTTTCTGCTATGCATGCCAGTGATATCTCCGGCGTCGATCTGAATCTGCTGAAGATTTTCGAAGCCCTGTTCGAGGAAGGCGGCGCGAGCCGTGCGGCGATCCGGCTGGACATGACGCAATCCGCCGTGAGCGCCGCGCTCAAACGCCTGCGCGTGCTCTACGACGACCGCCTCTTCACGCCGACCGGACGCGGCCTCGCGCCCACTTCGCGCGCGCGCGAACTCAAGCCGGTCGTGAGCGAAGCGCTCGATCGCGTGCGCCAGAGTCTGGCGATCGCGTCGCCGAAACCCGCCAGCTTTCATGGCCGCGCCGTCGCCATCGGTCTGTCCGACGATTTCGAACTGGCGCTGGGCCAGCCCATCATCGCGCAGGTGGCGCGGCACGCGCCCGGCTTGCGCGTGATCTTTCGGCAGACTTACAGCCAGATCGTGAGCGACAGTCTTGCGAATCAGGAGATCGATCTGGCCATCGCGGCGGGCGGTTTCGGCGCGCGCGGGTTGAGCCATCAATCACTCGGTCAGGGCGACTATGCGTGTCTCGTCGATGCGGCCTCGCTCGCGCCAGCGGGCAAGGACGATCACGCCGCGCTCACGCTCGAGGCCTTCGTTGCGCGCGGGCATATTCTGGTTTCGTCGGGCGGCGTGGTCGGTATCGTCGATGAAGCGCTCGCCGCGCAAGGTCTGAAACGCACGGTGATCGCGTCCACCACGCATTTCGCCGGCCTGCCGTATCTGCTCAAGGGCACGCAGGCGGTCGCCACCATTCCGCGCCATGC
The DNA here is from genome assembly GCF_017104965.1 of Paraburkholderia sp. Ac-20340. GTDB lineage: Bacteria > Pseudomonadota > Gammaproteobacteria > Burkholderiales > Burkholderiaceae > Paraburkholderia. Next base: position 62,891 of record NZ_JAAGPR010000031.1, on the reverse strand, counting down.
CGCCAGCGCCATCGCCGCGCTTACGGGGCTGCGTCTGGTCGAATGTCCGCTCGCCTTGCCCGGTTATCCGATCGAACTCGGCTGGCGCGCGAATGCGCTGCGCGATGTGGCCGTGGCGCGCGTGCGCGATGCCATCGGCGCATGTGCGCATTGGCTGGGCACCTGACGTATTGCGGGCGAGAGCGGGCGAAAGGCCCGCGCCGCAAAAAAATTTTCCTGCCAGCGACGGATTTCTCCCGCTGCCCCGTTCAAGTGAAACAAGGACGCACGAAGGCCGTGTGCTCCATCACGAACAACGGGAGGAAATCCATGCCTCGCAAGCCGCTTTTGTCATTCCGATCGATCGTCGTCGCCGCTACGCTCGCGCTCGCGGGCACCGGCGCGTTCGCGCAGACCGTCATCATCGCCCCTAACGCGCCGCCGCCGCCGCGCGTGGAACACGTGCCGCCGCCGCGTGCGGGCTACGCCTGGGACCCGGGCCACTGGCGCTGGAATCATGGCGCCTATGTCTGGGCGCCCGGCCACTGGCAGCCGGTACGCGTGGGCTACCGCTGGGTGCCGGGCCACTGGATCGCGCGCGGCCCCAACTGGCGCTGGGTGCCGGGCCATTGGGCCTGAGGCGGCGAGCATGAAAACGCTGCTCCTCATCGCCATTGCCGCGGCGGTCCTCGCGGGCTGCGTGGTCGTGCCCGCGCGCCCCGCGTATTACCGGCCCGCGGTCGTCGTATATTGAACGCTCGCGAACCGGCCGACGCCGCCGCCACGGCGGCGCGGCCCGAACCCGCGCAGGCCCCGGGAGGCCACGACGATGACTTTCGCGCTGCCACCGGCGCCGGGATGCGCCCGGCGCAGGCCGCTGACGATACGCCACGGTACGGTGTCTTGAACGACGATCAGGAACACGAATCCGCGCGCCATCCGGCATCGGCAAGCCGCCAGGCGGACCCCGATGCGCCACTCATCGCCCGCGTTGGCGCGCGCGATGCGGGCGCGGTGCGCACGCTCGTCGCGAACAAGCTGCCGCGCCTGCTCGCGCTCGCCACCCGCATGCTGGGCGACCGCATGGAAGCCGAAGACGTCGCCCAGGAGGCGTTCATGCGTATCTGGAAACAGGCGCCGCACTGGCGCAGCGGCGAGGCGAAATTCGATACCTGGCTGCACCGCGTCGCGCTCAATCTGTGCTACGACCGCCTGCGCGGCCATCGCGAAGCGCCCGCTGCCACGGCCGACGCCTTGCCCGATGAAGCCGATCCCGCCGCGCGGCCCGACGAACAACTGGAATCGCGCGTGCGCGACGCGCGTGTGCGCGATGCGCTGGCCGCATTGCCCGTGCGCCAACGCGAAGCGCTGGTGCTCACTTACTATCAAGAACTTTCGAACGCCGAAGCCGCCGGCCTGATGGACATCACGGTCGACGCGCTCGAAAGCCTGCTGGCGCGCGCCCGGCGCAGCTTGCGCGCACAACTGGCTGGCGAAGGCGCCGGCAAGGATCGAGCATGACACCCGAACGATTCCACACACTCGTCGAAGCCTATGGCGCCGATCCGCGCCGCTGGCCACAGGACGAACGCGCCGACGCGCTCGCGTGGGCCCGCGCGCATCGCACGCAGGCCGATGCCGTGCTGGAGGAAGCGCTCGCGCTCGACGCGTGGCTCGCGCGCGATCTCGTTGCGCCGCCCTCGCGCGCTTTGGTCGAGCAGATCGTGGCGAGCGCGCCCGTGGCCGTACCGGTGCAGGCGAAGCCGGATCGCGCGAAGCGCAAGCGCTTCTGGTGGTCGGGCGCGGCATTCGCGGGCGTGGGGATCGCAGGGGCGCTGGCCGGGGCGATGGCGATGTCGATGTTGCTGCCCGCGAGCACGCTCAATAGTTTTCACGCGCAACAGGAAGCGCTGCACGAAAGCAGCTATATGGATTCGAGTTTCGGCGGTTCGAGCGCCGATTGGGGTGATGAATGAACGCACGCTCGTGGAAGGTGCTGATTGTGGGATCGGTGCTGCTCAATGTGTTTCTGCTCGGCGGGATCGCGGGCGGTGCGTGGCGCTGGTTCGCCGCGCGCGATGAACGCGAGGCGCAGGCGCAAACACAGGCACAAACGCAGGCGCTGCCCGCCCAACGCGCCGCGCTGCGCTTTGCCACCGACAATCTCCCGCCCGAGCGGCGCCAGCAATTCATCGACGCGCTCAAGGCCGCGCGTCGCGAAGGCCGCGAAGACGCCCGCGCGGCGCGCGAGGATCGGCGTGAAGTGCTGGATCTGTTGGCTGCGCCGCAACTCGACCGCGCCGCGCTCGACGCTGCGCTGGCGCGCACGCGCGCAGCCGATAGCGCTTTGCGCGCGAAGGTGGAAAGCGGTGTCGCCGATTACGCGGCCACGCTCACGCCCGAAGAGCGCGTGAAGTTCGTCGAAGGTCTGGAGCGCAGTGGTCAGTGGCGTCTGCCGCCGCAGCAGCAGCGCAAAGCGGTTTCGCAGGCGAGTTCCGCTCCGTAATCGGCGCGGTAATCAACCTGACATTCGCACGAGGCGAAAAAATATCGGCGGAACCGCGACGGATTCATGCACGAGCGGCGTTTAAGGACTGTACGCAACACCTTGAACGCCCCTCAATCGACCTGACAAGGACCGCGCATGGACAGCCAGCCCTCCGCCCGCGCCGCCGCGATCGCCATGAATCGCTTTGGTCTGGGTGCACGCGCCGACGAAGCGCCGCCCGCCGATCCGCAGCGCTGGCTGCTCGATCAGTTCGCGCACTACGAACCGTTGCCCGCGGCGTGGCGTGAAGAACCCGGCGCGGTCGCGCTGGCGACGCGTTTCGGCGAAGAGCGCCAGCAAGGCATGGCGAATCAGGCCGAGGCAAGCGCACCGGCATCGGCTCCGACGCCAGCGTCATCGCCGCAAGCCGCTCGCCAGGCGGTCAATCGTGCGATCCGGCGTGAAAGCGTCGATATCTATCGCAGTGCGGTGAACGCGCGCCTCGCCAGCGCCTTGCAAACCGATACGCCTTTTGTCGAGCGTCTCGTGCATTTCTGGTCGAATCACTTCGCCGTTTCCGTCGATAAACCGGCCATCGCGGGTCTGGCTGGCGCGTTCGAAATGGAAGCGATCCGCCCGCACGTGCTCGGCAATTTCGAGCAGATGCTGGTGGCCGTCGAACAACATCCGGCGATGCAGCTTTTTCTCGACCAGACGCGCTCGGTCGGACCGGACAGCCGTGCCGCACAGCGCGCCGATCAACGTGATCCCGCGCACAAACGCGGCCTCAACGAAAACCTGGCGCGCGAGATCATGGAACTGCACACGCTGGGCGTGCGCACCGGCTACACGCAGGACGACGTAACCGAATTCGCGCGTGCGCTCACCGGCTGGAGCGTGGCCGCGGCACGCGGCACGCAACCGGGAAATGCGCAGCCTGGCGCGTTTGTGTTTCGCCCCGCCCTGCACGAACCCGGCACACGCACGGTGATGGGCCGCCAATATGATCAGGATGACGAACTACAGGCTCTGGCGATATTGCACGATCTTGCGCACGCGCCTGCTACGAGCCGCCATATTGCCTTTCAGCTTGGCCGCCATTTCGTCGCCGATAACCCGCCGCCCGCGCTCACCGATCGCCTCGCCCTCGCCTTCGAACAAAGCGGCGGCGATCTGCCGACGGTTTATCGCGCGCTGATTGCAGCGCCGCAAGCGTGGTCCGCGCCCGACACCAAGTTCAAGACGCCGTGGGAATGGACTGTTTCGTCGATGCGCGCGCTCGGCTGGCGCGATCGCGGCGATCTGAACGCGGCGCCCTTGCTCACGCAACTCGGTCAGCCGGTCTGGCGGCCCGGTTCGCCCGCGGGCTACGACGATATCGCTGCCAGTTGGGCCGCGCCCGATGCGCTGGTGAGGCGCGTCGAAGTCGCCCAGCGTTTCGCCGCGCGCGTGGGCGACCGCCTAGATCCGCGCGCGCTCGCGCCGACGGTCCTGCCCGGCACGCTCACGCCGCCCACCGCCACGGCCGTCGCGCATGCGGAAAGCGCACCGACTGCGCTTGCCCTGCTGCTCGTTTCGCCCGATTTTTTGAGGAGATAACCGCCATGCTCTCCCGCCGCCATTTTCTGCGCGTTGCCGCTGCCGGTGCGGGCGCGATGCTCGTCGCCCCGCAGATCGTGTTCGCGCATGCCGCCACCGATCGTCGCTTCGTGTTCGTGATCCAGCGCGGCGCCGCCGACGGTCTGAACATCGTCGTCCCTTATGCTGAGCCTGCATACGCGGGGCTGCGTGGTGCACTCGCCATCGATACGGCCAACGCCACCAAACTCGATGGCACCTTCGCGCTGCATCCCGCGCTCGCGCAGACAGCGCAGATGTATCGAGCGGGGCAGGCGCTGTTCGTGCATGCGGTGGCCTCGCCTTATCGCGACCGCTCGCATTTCGACGGCCAGAATGTGCTGGAAACCGGCGGGCGTTCGCCGTATCAGGTCAAGGACGGCTGGCTCAACCGGCTGGTCGCGCAGGTGGGCGGCACGCGCGAAAACGCCATTGCGTTCGCGCCTACCGTGCCGCTCGCCTTGCGCGGCGCGGCGCGTGCGACTTCGTATGCGCCCTCCGCATTGCCTGCCGCAACCGACGATCTGCTCACGCGCGTTTCCGCGCTTTACGAAGGCGACGCGCAACTGCACGGTCTCTGGAATTCGGCGATGACGGCGCGCGGGCTCGCAGGCGATGCGAGCGCGAAGCAGGACCCGGCGAGCGTAGGCAAACTCGCGGCCGGTTTTCTTGCGCGCGCGGACGGCCCGCGCATTGCGATGATCGAAACCGGCGGCTGGGACACGCATAGCGCGCAGAACGCGCGGCTCGCGAATCAGTTGAAGGCGCTCGACACGATGATTGCGGCGCTGCGCGACAACCTCGGCCCCGCGTGGGACAACACAACCGTGCTGGTGGCAACCGAGTTCGGCCGCACCGCGGCGGCCAACGGCACCGGCGGCACCGATCACGGTCAGGGTTCGGTCGCGATGCTGATGGGCGGCGCGGTTGCAGGCGGCCGCGTGATCGCCGATTGGCCCGGTTTGCGCCCGGGCGATCTTTACGAATCGCGCGATCTCAAGCCCACCGCTGCACTGGATGCGTTGATCGCAGGCGCCGCCGCCGAAAGCTTGCAACTCGATCCGCAGCGCACGGCTGCCGCGCTGTTCGCGCAAGCAGGCGCGACAAAACCCATCACAGGACTTATACGCGCCTGATTCTCCAACCCGTAAGCAACGATAAAACCATCTTCAAGGAGGAACTCTTATGAAACCCCGAATCTATTTCGGTCTACTGATGTGTGCCGCGCTGCTCTCTGCGTGCGTAGTCGAACCTGCGCGCCCGCCCGAGCCCGCACCGCGCGTAGAAGTCGTGCCGCCCGCGCCTCAACCCGGCTATCACTGGGTCAAAGGCCACTACCGCTGGGAAGGCAATCATTGGCAATGGATACCGGGACACTGGGCCTGAACGGCGCAAAGCCGATTGTGATCCACAGGCGATGATTAAGGTCGTACAGACGACGCGCTTTTACTGAGCATCGTCGTCTGCAGAATTGAATACGGCGTTGCGTTGAAATTGACGCACCGCCGTATTTTTTTAATTAGCTATCCAGATCGAAAACCGGATCGGTCTTGATCGAATCGTAGATTTCGTCCATCGGCATATCGCCCACCTGGCTGCGGATATAGGTCCCGAACGCGCGTTCGTACAACTCGCGGCCCGCTGGTGCGGCCAGCGTCAGTTCGAAACATTCGAGAACGAATTCGGCCATTCTGTCTGCATCGACGAGAAGGGTTTCTGCTTTCCTCTGATCCATTCGTGCACCCTGCGGCAGTGCCGCCCATCCATTACAAGCCGCGAATCTTACCCCAAGTCCGACCGGACCGTGATAGCGAGTCTAACGCTTTTTAACCTTGCCGGACGCGCCATTGCGATGACTGGGTCATTTCCCCTTCAATTGACCCTGCAGCGCGCGCCCGAGTGTTGACCGGCATCATTTCGCGGGGAAACGGTGCGCCTATAGTCAAGAGCGGTCAAGGGCGGTCATTTGCGAACGTTCACGACCACAACGAGGAAACCAGCGCAAACCGATAGTCACCCCATTACTGCAGGAGCAATCCATGTCGATCAAGCAGACCGAAGTCGTGGCGGCAAAACAATCCGTTGTCAGGGCGAATAGCGAAACAGACGCCGACGTCATTCGCCTCTCGCCTGATGTGCAGGAAATCATCTCGGCGATGCAACCCGGCGTGCGCTACAACACACGCGAACTCGCGAAACTGGTGGGTATTCGTGCACCGGCCTTGAATACGGTGCTTATGCAGGCGCTGCAAACAGGCGCAATCCGTGAAGCCGGGCGATCGGCCGATAACCGCTACTGGATACCCACAGCAGAACAACTCGCGCTCGAAGCACGGCTTCAACAGCGTAACTGGTGGTGTCAGGGCGCATTGACGGGCTACGACGAAGAGCATCGCCAGTTCCGCAATCTCTGCATGCTCGTGCGGCGTTCATGAGGCCGCTGCACACGTTCCACTGCATGCAGCCCCTTTTTCAGGATGAGCCTCGAACGGCGCCTATTAGAATCCCGCGCGCAACGCGCGCCAGGCGCCGTCAACCATCGGCCGGCTTCGCACTGCAACATCTTGAATCCCTGCAACAGGAACTAATTTCATGGACACCACCCAAAGCGATGGCCGCCAGGCGGCTCCAACGGTCACCGCCGCGATAGCAATGGAGCGCCTGCAACAGGCGGGCCTCCAGACCGACACATTGGCCAGCCCGGTGCCAATCGCCACGGTCCCCAAACTCAACGACGCTTTCGAACTGCTGCACGAAAGCGTGCGTCTGGCCAACGAAGACTTCACCATGTTGTTCAAGATGCTGGAACCGCATTTGCCGCGGCATCTTTTTAACAGCGGCGCGCATATCACGCCGTCGCTCGACAGCGATGCGATCAAGAATTTCGACAGCCATCCCTCGCGTGGCCCCGAATACAGCCCGACCTATAGCAAGGTGATCAATGCGGCCGAAGCCATCAGCCGCATGCGCAAAGGCATCGAGCTAATCACCAGGCACCTGGTCATCTAGTGCCCGTGCGCTGCTTACCGGCAGGGAAAATTGGCGAGCAGCGCCTTGTAGACGATGGCGCCGGTGGGCTCCAGAATCTGGTCGAGATGGCCCTTCATATAGCCGAGCACCACGCGCAACTGATCCCCGCGCGTGAGGTTTTGCGGCAGGCAGTAACGCGGTTTTTGCCGGTCGATCAAGGTCTGAACGAGTACACCGTTCGAATAGCCGGCCAGATACATTGCACAGGCTTCGAGATTCTCTGCCCGCTGGCAGATAGCGTAGAAGCCATCGCCCTGATCGATCGACGGAGCGGGTTGAGTCTGGGCTTGGGTCGAGCCGGCTGCGAGCGCAATGGCAAGCGCGGCAGAGGCGTAAATGCGTTTTTTCATGATTGCGATGGTTGGAATTGAACCGGCGCAAGCATAGCCGCAGGGCAGCGCGCAGGCTTTGCCGTCCGTCAACCTCAGACCATCGCAAAACACACAATCGGCGATCGCTTCAGAAAAACGTCTGCATACCCAAATGCGCGGCGAACTGATGATTGTTGCTAGACGGCATCAGGCCGCCGATCCACGCATTATGGGTGCCTGCCACATCGCCGCCAGTGCACTGATACGCCGCCTCCGCATAAAGCATCGTGCGCTTCGACAATGAATACTGCACGGTCGTCGTCACCTGCTGCGCGCGGTTGTGATCGAGTTGTGCATTGCCTTTGATGTACTGGTAATTCGCGCCCAGACGCCAGAATGGATTGAACGAATAGAGCCCGCCAATCTGGCCTACCTGCGCCACCGCGCCCGTCAAGGTGTTCTTCGTATAGGTATAGAGCGCGTTCGCATAGAGATTGCCGAAAGTATTCCCCACGCCAATTCCGAAGTTGCGAATACCATCGTGGCCGTCGTTCATCGACGTATAGCGGGTCTCGTTATACGCCGCGCCCGCGCCAAACGTGCCGTAACTGTAATTCGCACCCAAACCAACAGTATTGTTGGCCGAAAGGCTGCCCGCTGTATTGCCAAAGCCGTAGAGCGCGCCAAAACGCAAACCGCCCAATACCGCCGACGTGAATTTCACCGAATTCGACACGCGCGTCATGCCCGCCGTTTCATCGAAGTCGAGTGAGCCGGTCATATTGCCCGGAATGCCCAGCGCGGAAAACGGTCCCTGCCGCATGTTGAACAGGCCGCCGTACATGAACGTGCCGTCGAGGCGCACTGGCGGAAAGAACAGGAAATCGAACAGCAGGTTGTACTGCTGGCCAAAGGTGAGCTTACCGATGCCCTCTTTTTCGATGCCGACATACGCACCGCGATTGAAGTCCGCGCCCGGACCCGGAATGCCCGCGCCAGTATTGATAAAGAATTGCGACTGAAGATCGAAAACCGCCTTGTAACCGTCGCCCAGATCCTCTACGCCGTGCAATCCCCAGATGCTCGGCGTGTATTCGGAATCCTGGGCGAGAAATGCGCCATGACCGTTTTCATTCGATGCATACGTAAGGCCGACGTCGAGAATGCCGTAAAGCGTAACGCTGCCTTGCGCATGCGCGCCCGGCATCATCAAGGCAGCAACCGCCGCGCCGATTACCGTCGCGACACGCCGCTTGTATCGTGTCTTGTTCGTCTCTTCCATGATCTCTCCAACCGTGTATTCGTTCGTTATGCGTCTCTGCGGACCTGAATCGAATTCTCTGCGAATTTTCTATTTGATATGTAATCCTATATTTAATCGATAAACCCGCCTCGCAAGATATCTTCAATCCGGCTAGGCAATGAAACTCTGCATCGCGGCGATACGCCAGCCATCGGCCGATCTGATCCACGAGGCTTCATAGCGGCTCAAGATGGAGAGCGTCCCATTGGCTGTCTGCACGCTTGCCGCCATCGCACCGCTCAGCAGCGCAAAGCGCTCTCGCACAAGAATGTCGCTCACATCGAGCGATACGCTTTCGTAACGCATCGCGCCACCTGTCAGCTTGGCCAGATAACTGGCACGCGTATCACGCGCGCCAGTCGAATGGATATAAATGAGGCTTTCGTCGAAGATCGCTTCCAGCGCTTCCGTATCGGCCGCCAGCATGGCAAGGCGGCGCTGCTCCTCCAGCGCGCGAATGGCAGTCACATCAGGTTGCCCGGTCATCAGCTCGCGTCCTTTTCATTGAGTGCGCCACGCGGCAAACGCGTGGCGCGAAAGCTTCCTTAAAGCCGCGTATTGTCGCGGCCTTTGAGGCCCAACATCGCACGTGCCTCGGCGGGCGTGGCGATCTCGTAGCCCAGACGCAGCAACAAATCGCGAATCATCTCGACCTGCTCAGCGTTCGAGGTGGCAAGTTTTCCCGGCCCGATCGACAGCGAATCCTCCAGCCCCACCCGCACATTGCCGCCCATCAGCGCGGCCTGCGTAATGAGCGGCATCTGATTGCGTCCCGCGCCCAGCACCGACCACTGATAGGTCTCGCCAAACAGCTTGTCCGCGATGCGCTTCATATGCACGAGGTTCTCGGGGTCCGCGCCGATACCGCCCAGAATGCCCAGCACGAACTGCAGGAAGATCGGCCCTTTGACAAGGCCGCGATCGACGAAATGCTTGAGGTTGTACAGATGCCCGACGTCATAGTATTCGAACTCGAATCGCGTGCCGTGCGCCTGCCCCAGACGCGCAAATACTTCCTCGATATCGGCGAAGGTATTGCGGAAGATCGCGCGGCGCGTGCCTTCGATATATTCGCGCTCCCACTCATGCTTGAAGGTCTTGAGCTTGTCGAGAATCGGAAACACCGCGAAATTCAGCGAGCCCATATTGCACGAGGCCATTTCCGCCGATACGTCGATGGCCGCCGCGAGACGCTCGTCGAGCGTCATGCTCACTGCGCCGCCCGTGGTGATATTGATGACCGCGTCGGTAGCCGCATGAATGCGCGGCAGAAAGCGGCGATACGCGGCCGGGTCGAATGCCGGGCGGCCATCTTCGGGATTGCGCGCGTGCAGATGCAGGATCGCCGCGCCGGCTTTCGCGGCGGCGATCGCCTGCTCCGCGATTTCATCGGGCGTGACGGGCAGATACGGCGACATGCTCGGCGTGTGAATCGAGCCGGTAATCGCGCAGGTAATAATGACTTTGCGTGCCATGCTAATGTTCTCCGCGATCAGTTTTTCAAACGGGCTCGGCAACCACGACGTTTTCGATGTGGCCCACGCCGTCGATCTCCACGCGCAGCACATCCCCCACGCTCAGGAATCGCGGCGGCTTGTGCGCCGCGCCCACACCCGAAGGCGTGCCCGTCGCGATGACATCGCCGGGTTCGAGCGTCATCACCGTCGAGAGATACGCAATCTGCTGCCAGACGTTGTAGATCATCTCGCCCGTGCGCACTTCCTGCCGGCATTCGCCATTCACGAGCATGCGCATCTGCAGCGCGTGCGGATCGGCAATCTCGTCGGGCGTCACGATCCACGGACCGAACGGGCCATGCGTGTTGAAGGACTTGCCGAGCATCATCGTCGGCGAACGCATCTGCCAGTCGCGCACCGAAACGTCGTTGCAAACCACATAACCGGCGATGACCGAAGCCGCCTCTGCCTCGCTCACATGACGGCACCGGCGGCCAATCACCACACCCAGTTCCGCTTCATAGTCGAGCTTGTCCGATACCTTGGGCATATGCACCGGATCGAACGGTCCGTTCACACACGAGACCTGTTTGTTGAACCAGACCTGGCTGTCCGGCACCTGAATGCCCGCCGCGCGCGCCTCTTCCACATGACGCCGATAATTCATGCCGATGGCGAGAAACTTCGACGGATTGGGCACCGGCGCGTCGAGCCGCACATCGGCGAGCGGCCAGGTCACGGCCTGTTCGATACGCACATCGCGCGCACGTTGCATCATCGCGGGGCCGCCCTGCAGCAGTTCGAGCATCGTGCGGGGCAGCGCCGGATCGCTCGCGGGCAGGTCGATAATCTGCTGGCCTTCGACCTTGCCAATGGAGATATATCCGCGAGATTGAAAAGTGACGAGTTTCATAGCATTCCTTATAAATCGAATTGATTGATCAGCCGTCGGGCACGTTCAGGCGTTCAGGCGTCCAGGTTTAAGCGCCCTGTTCGGAGTTCTCGAGAAATACAGCGGGCAAGTCCGGGCCCCAGAGATAAACGCCGTCCTCCGGGGCATGATCCTCGGCCACCCAATCCACCGAAGCGGGAATGAAATCCATCGTGGCGCTGTATTCGGAGAAACTGCCCCACGGGTCCTGCACGTAATAGAAGTAGTTCGAGCCGAGCACGTGGCGCCCCACGCCCCAGCCGTTGCGATAACCCGCGGAAGCCATCTGCATATAGCCAAGGCCGACATCTTCGACAGTCGGCACATCCCAGCTCAGGTGATGCATCGCCGGTCCCGAACTCATTGCAAACGCAAACAGGTGATGATCGCCGCCGTGCGGCGCATGCAGAAATGCCACGCCATCGCCCGAACGATCGGACAGGCGCAAGCCCAGCACGCGCTCGCAGAACGCGATCTGCGCCGGCACGTTCGGCGTCGCAAAAGCGATATGGGACATTCGCGCAGGCTGCACTTGCGCGGTATGGCGCCGATAAGGCGCGCAACGCACGCCGTTTTCCGGCAGATCGGGAAGCTGATGATTCGCCTCATCGAGCGTCGTCTTGACGCCCGCACGAATCTGCAATGCGATGCCATCGGGATTGCGAATCCAGAAGCCTGCATCGTCGGCGCCCGGCGGCGGCGCGATAAATTCCACGCCCGCCTCTTTCGCACGCGACTTCAGCGCGTCCAGTTCGTCCTCGAAACAATGCAGCGTGAGCGAATCGAACTTCTTGCGCGCGCCTTCGCGCAAGCGTCCCCACACATGCGGCGAACCTGCGGTGCGAATCAACAGGCCACCTGCGCCATCGGGCTCTACGTCGAGTCCGAAAGCAGTGTAAAAACGCTGCGCGTCGTCGAGCGAAGGCACCGTCATGCCGAATTCGCCGATCGAATGAATGCCGAGGCGGTCGTGCCGGCGGCTCTGGGTCATGTTCATCTCCTGGTTATGTTCAGGCGCTCACCGTGGGCTGCATCGCCTCGCGCCATGCATCGACAAGCGCATTGAGCGCGTGCGCGCTTTGCGCCGCACCAAAGCTGTAAAAATCAGGCCGCGCCAGCACGGCCACTGCGTCATGCTTCGCAAGGTACTGAGCGTAGATGCCCTGCACATCGATAAAACCGCCTGCGCCAAAATGCGTGACGATCACGCCCTGCTCCTGCAATGCATGACGATTAGCATGACTAAGCGTATCGAGCACGGCTTTATCGCGGGCAATCAATGCGAAGCGCACGCCAAAAATATCGTCGAACAAGCCACGCCGGCCCTCGAATTCGACGATACCTTGTGGCGTCAACCCGCCACTGCCCGGCGCATCCACATCAAAGCAGCCTGCGCCCAGGCGCGGCTGCGGCGCTTGCGGCGCTTCGAATCCGGGCGTAGCCTGCGCGGCGCGCATTTCGCGGTCGCGTGCGGCGGCCGCAGCCGGGTCGGTGATACAGATCACCCTGCCGAGCGAGATCGAAAAATCGATGATGTCGCGCACATGGTTGCAGCGCTCCGGGCCGTAACTATCGAGCAACGCATCGCCCGCCTTGCCGCGCAGGATCGCGTCGAGTCGCCAGCCCAGCGCTGCCGCGTCGCGCAAGCCGCTGCACATGCCCTGGCCCGCGAACGGCGGCATCAGATGCGCGGCGTCGCCCGCCAGCAGCACGCGGCCCGCGCGCCACTCCTTCGCCCAGCGTCCGCGGAAGGTGTAGACGGCGTGACGTTCCAGCACCGCGTTTTCGGGCGTCACATCCCAGCGCACCAGCAGATCCCACGCCACCGAATCCTGATTCATCTGCTGCGCCGTTTCGCCCGGCAGCAGCATGAATTCCCAGCGTCGGCGTCCCGGGCCGCCCGGCACGATCGTGGTCGGGCGCGCGGGGTCGCACAGTTGCCAGGTCTTCGGCACCCATTCGCGCGGCGTTTGCGGCTTGACGTCGACCACCAGCCAGTCGAACGCAAAGCCCAGATCCTCGCAGCCGATGCCCAACGCCTGACGCACCATCGAATTCGCCCCATCGGCGCCCACGACATAGCGCGCGCGGATCGTTTCGCGCTCGCCACCGCTCACCCAGCGGCCTTCCACGAGGCGCCCTGTTTCGATGTCGATAAACACGCCATCGGCATGCTCGCGCAGCGTCGTCGCCGACCAGCCCTGGCGCACGCTCACATTCGGCAATTGCTTGACGTGGCGATCGAGCACGCGCTCCAGCTCCGGCTGCGCGAACATCGTCGAGACCGGCCAGCCGCTCGGCCCATTGCCGCCCCAGTTGAAGTCCATCAGCAATTCGTCGTTCGCGTTGCGCCACTGATAGCGGTCCGTGATCTCGGCGATGCTGTTGATATCATGGATGACCCCGCAAGCCTGAAACAGCCTGGCGATTTCGTGATCGAAATGAACCGCGCGCGGCAGCGGGTAAGGATTGGGCCAACGCTCGACCACGGCCACGCGATGCCCCGCGCGACCAAGCATCAGCGCGAGCAACTGGCCAGTCGGCCCGTAGCCGACGATCGCAACATCGACGGTCTGGTCTGCCTCCATGTGTTCTCCGGATTCGAGCCGTTCGGCGGCTCTTTTTTAAAAATGACATTTCTGTACAATTCGGACTGTATTGTCAACTTGATAAGAGTATCAATTCAATGGGGGAAACCCGAGGTGCAGTCGTGACGGCCACGCGCGCGAAGTCGAACAAACCCGCGGCCACGCCGGAACCCGCGCTGGACAAGGAAGACCACCGGATACGCACGGGCGCGGTGCGCCGCGAAGCCACGCGCCGCAAGATGCTGAGCGCGGCGGTCGGCGTGTTCGCGCAGAAAGGACCGGACGCGGCCTCGATCGACGATTTCATCGCCGCGGCGGGCGTCGCGCGCGGCACCTTCTACAACTACTTCAAGACCACGGCGGAGCTGCTGGATGCCGTGACGTCGGAATTGAGCGACGAGGTGATCGCCGGCATCGAGGTCTGCGTGGCCACCATCGACAATCCGGTCGAGCGGATCTGGATCGGTTGCCAGACTTACGTGCAAGTCGCGCTCATGCATCCTGCGTGGGGTGCGTTCATCACGCGCACCGGCATTCGCGGCGACGCCAGCGGGCGACTGACCGATATCTATCTGCCGCGCGATCTGGAAGCGGCGCGCGCACGCGGCATCGCGCATTTCGAAAACACGCGTGCGGCGAAGGATCTGGTGATGGGCGCGATTTATCAGAGCATCGAAACCGTACTGACCGGTGGCGCGCCCAGCGAGCATCCGCGTGCGGTGATGAAGCTTGCGCTCGGCGCGCTGGGTGTGACGCCCGCGCTCCTCGCGACGCTCGAAAAGCAGCCCTTGCCGGAGCTGGAGTTGCCCGATGGTTTGAAATCGCTCGAAGCGGCGGCCGAAACGCCGCAGCGCTAGCCGCCAGTTGCGCGCGAATTGCGGCGCGCAACTCACGCGCCCGCGCCGCATCATTCGCGTTTGCGCAATAGTGAAATCGCGCAGCGGCTGATTCTGTTCCCACGCGCGCTTGCCTAGACTGGCTGCACTACGGTCCATTCCGTACTTTCAACCAGTCGAGGAAGCCGCCTCATGAAGCTGCATTACACGCCCCTTTCCGGTCACGCACACCGCGCCCAATTGTTCCTTGCGCTGCTCGGCGTCGAACACGAACTCGTGCCGGTCGATCTCGCCGCCGGTGCGCACAAGACGCCCGCGTTTCTCGCCATGAACCGCTTCGGCCAGGTGCCGGTGCTCGAGGACGGCGAAATCATCATCGCCGATTCGAATGCGATCCTCGTCTATCTCGCGAAGAAGTACCAACGCACCGACTGGCTGCCCGAAACGCCGCTGGGCGCGGCGCAAGTGCAGCGCTGGCTTTCCGTCGCGGCAGGCCAGATCGCTTATGGCGTGTGTGCTGCGCGCCTCAATACGCTGTTCAACGCCTCATTCAACGCCGATGAAGTGATTGCCCGCGGCCACGCGAGCCTCGCCGTGATCGACGCGGAACTGGCGCAGCGCGAATGGATTGCGGCCTCGCACCCCACCATCGCCGATGTCGCGCTGTACAGCTACATCGCCAATGCGCCCGAAGGCAATGTCGATATCAGCGCGTACCGGCATGTCGATGCCTGGCTCAAGCGCGTCGAAGCGCTGCCGGGTTTTGTGGCGTTTCCGCAAAGCCGCGTCGGTTTGCGCGCGTAATCGTTCGCAAACCTGAATAAGTCGATGCGGCGACTCGATAGCGCCGCGTTCGTCCAAGGACATTCGATCATGAACACCGCCGCCGCTCTCGCCGATACCTCGCCCAAACCATCGCCGTGGCATGCGGGCGAACTGGCGATGCAGCGCGCGGCCGGTGTCGAGGAACGCATGGACGCGGTCGGGCGGCGCAATCTGCGCGATCATCTGATCGAGCAGCATCGACTGTTCTATCCGCAATTGCCGTTTGTGGTGCTGGGCGCCGTCGATCCCGCTGGCGATGTGTGGGCAACGTTGCGCGCGCAACGACCAGGCTTTCTGCATGCACCCGATGCACACCGCCTGCATGTTGCGCTCGAACGCGATGCCGACGATCCCGCCGATGCCGGTATGCAGGACGGCGCGGCGCTCGCGCTGCTCGGCATCGAATTGCCGACACGCCGCCGCAATCGCCTCAACGGCACCGTGCAACGCAACGCGCCATATGCAAACGCAGGTTTTGATCTGCTGGTCGAGCATAGTTACGGCAATTGCCCGCAATATATCTTCCAGCGCGATGCGGCCTTCGTGCGCGATCCCGCGCAACGCAGCGAGATCGCGCCGGTTATCAGCGATCAAATGGACGAACGTGCGCGCGCCATCGTCGCGCGGGCCGATTCGTTTTATGTCGCGACTTATGTGGATCGCGATGATGGCCATCGTCAGGTGGACGTGTCGCATCGCGGCGGTAAGGCGGGCTTCGTGCGTGTGGATGAACGCGGCGTCTTCACGGTGCCCGATTTCGCGGGGAATCTGTTTTTCAACACGTTGGGCAATATCGTCGCGAATCCGCGCGCTGGGCTTGTGTTCGTCGATTACGCCACGGGCGATCTGCTGCAACTGACCGGCGCCGCCGAAGTGCTGCTCGATTCGCCCGAAATTGCCGCGTTTCAGGGCGCGGAGCGTCTGTGGCGCTTCACGCCGCAACGCGTGATCTTTCGCGCAGGCGCACTGCCGTTACGCTGGACCGCCCGCGCCAATGGCGCTTCGCCTAATTCGGCACTGACCGGAGACTGGTCCGAAGCCGATGAGCGCATGAAAGCGCAAGCGCTTGAGAATACGTGGCGGCCGTTCACCGTAGCGCGTATCGCCGACGAAAGCCGCACGATCCGCTCGTTCTATCTGCAACCTGCCGATGGCGCGGGGCTCGTGCGCCACGAAGCGGGCCAGCATCTGCCGATTCGCGTGACGCTGCCGGGCGATACGAAGCCGACGCTGCGCACTTATACGCTTTCGGTTGCGCCATCGGATGGCCTTTACCGCATCAGCGTGAAGCGCGAGGGCCGCGTATCGCGCTATCTGCACGACGTAATAAAGCGCGGCGATCGCATCGAAGCTCGCGCGCCCGCCGGCAATTTCACGATCGATGCGCGCGCAACCAGACCGGCTGTGCTGCTTGCCGCTGGCATCGGCATCACGCCGATGCTCGCGATGTTGCGCCATCTCGTCTACGAAGGGCTGCGCACGCGCCATATCCGCCCGAGCTGGTTGCTCTACGCCGCCCGCACCCAAGCCGATCGCGCCTTCGACGAAGAACTGCAGGCACTCGTGCGTGCTGCAGGCGGCGCGGTGACGCTCGTCAATGTGCTCAGCGATTCGACAGGCGCGACATCCGGCAGCGACTATCAGGCGCTGGGCCGCATCGACATGGCCATGCTCGGCGAAGTGCTACCGTTCAACGACTACGACTTCTATCTGTGCGGTCCCGGCGGATTCATGCAGTCGATCTACGATGGTTTGCGCGGACTGAATATCGCCGATGCGCGCATTCACGCTGAAGCGTTTGGTCCCGCCGCGCTCAAACGAAAAGCCGACGCCAGCGCGCCGCCCGCCACGCCGCCGCGTGCGAGTGCCGGCGTCGCCGTGCCGGTGCGTTTTGCGCGCGCGACAAAGGAGGTGCAGTGGAATCCTCAGACCAGCGGCACACTGCTCGATCTCGCCGAAGCGAACGGACTCACGCCGGAATTCAGTTGCCGAGGCGGCAGTTGCGGCACTTGCCGCACGCGCATTATCGAAGGCGCGGTGGCGTACCCTGATCAGCCGCCCGCCGCTACGGTCGGCGAAAACGAGGCGCTGATCTGCTGCGCCGTGCCTGCGGCTGGCGATGACGGCACCGCGCCGCCGCTGGTACTCGATCTGTGAGCGAACGGCAAACGCGCGAATGGCACCCCACTGTATACTGCGGGCATCCGTGACCCTCGTTCCGCGACTGCGCGGACCCCGACCCGCTATGGACCGTCTGCAGGCGATGACCGCTTTTCTCTCGGTGGTGGACAACGGCGGTTTCGCCGCCGCAGCGCGCAAGCTGCAGGTGTCGCCGTCCGTGGTCACGCGTATCGTCAGCGAACTCGAAGATACGCTTGGCGTGCGTCTGCTCACACGCACCACGCGCATCGTGCGCGTGACCGAAGCGGGCGCAGGCTATGCAGAAAGCTGCCGGCGCATTCTCGGCGATATCGAGGAAGCAGACCATGCCGTCGCCGGTAGCCTTCAAGTTCCACGAGGACTGCTTAGCATTACCGCTTCGGTCCTGTTCGGGCGGATTTTCGTGATGCCCGTCGTGCTCGAATATCTGCGCGACTACGATGATGCCGATGTGCGCTGCTGGTTTCTCGACCGCGTGGTGAATCTGATCGACGAAGGCATCGACGTGGGCGTGCGCATCGGCGAACTGGCCGATTCGACCATGCAGGCGGTGCGCGTTGGCAGCGTGCGGCGCGTGGTCTGCGCCTCGCCCGACTATCTGGCAAGGCACGGCGTACCGCAACGTCCCGATCAACTCGACGGCCACGTGCTGATCACGGTCAGCGGCGCATCATCGTTGCCGGAATGGCGCTTCGGCGCAGGCGCGCCACGCATTACCGCGCAAAAGCGCGCGCGGCTGTCCACCACGACCAACGATTCCGCGATTGCCGCCGCCGTCGATGGCTTCGGCATTACGCAGGCGCTTTCGTATCAGGTCGCGCAGCAACTCGACGCGGGCAAGTTGCAGATCGTCATGGCCGAATACGAGCCACCGCCGCTGCCCATTCACGTCCTGCATCGCGAGGGCCGTCATGCCACGCGCAAGGTGCGTGCGTTTCTCGATCTGGCGATCGAACGTCTGCGCGCCAATGCTTCGTTAAACCGCTAATCAGCGATAGTCCAAACGTCCCGCGTTAATCTGGAGACATCATGTCGTCCGACACCATGAAAGCCGCACTGCTCGCCGAAGCAAACGCCCCCTTCACGCTTACCGATGTACCGCGCCCACGCGCCGGTGCAGGCGAAGTACTCGTACGCATCCACGCCAGCGCGGTGAATCCGCTCGACACCAAGATCCGTCGCGGCGCGGCCGGGCATGCACGGCATCCGTTGCCGGCAATTCTCGGCATCGACACGGCCGGTGAAGTCTTGGAAGTGGGCGAAGGCGTCAGCGCGTTCAAGCCCGGCGACAAGGTGTTTGGCATGACCGGCGGCGTTGGCGGTGTGCAGGGTTCGCTCGCGGAATTCGCGGCTGTCGATGCACGGCTGCTCGCCCCTGTGCCCTCCACGCTCAGCCTGCGCGAAGCCGCAACGCTGCCGCTCGCGTTTATCACCGCATGGGAAGGACTCGTCGATCGCGCACGCGTGCGGCCTGAGCAAACCGTGCTCGTACTGGGTGGCACGGGCGCAGTTGGCCAGGCGGCGATTCAGTTGGCGAAAGCGCTGGGCGCAAAGGTTTTTGCCACCGCAAGCGCGTCGCGTCGGGCGCTTGTAGAACGATTCGGTGTCCCTATCATCGAAAGCACACCAAGGGCCGATATGGTCGAAGTGGTGCAGCGCTACACCAATGGGCGCGGATTCGATGTGGTCTACGACACCGCTGGCGGCGAAAGCCTCGATCGCGCATTCCATGCCGTGGCGCGCTTCGGTCATGTCGTCAGCGCGCTTGGCTGGGGCACGCATGCGCTCGCGCCCTTGTCCTTCCGCGCCGCGAGTTATTCCGGGGTTTTTACGCTGCTGCCGTTGCTCAGCGGCGAAGGCCGCGCCGCGCACGGCGACATTCTGCGCGAGATCGGCAAGCTCGCCGAACAGGGCAAGATCGACGTTACGCTCGATCCGCGCCGCTTCACACTCGCGAATGTCGACGACGCGCACGCGCTGGTGGAAGGACGTGAGGCGGAAGGCAAGGTAATTGTCGATATCGCGAGTTAGCGCATCGGCGCTACGTCTTATTCGTCCGAAGAAAGAAGCGGCACTTCCAGCCCGACCTTGACGCGACTCATGCTCACCAAGGTCTTGAAGCGCTTCACATTGTTATTCGAAAAGAACAACTGGCGCGTGAGTTCCGTGTACTGGTCCATATCGCGCACGGCAAGAATCAGCACGAAATCCCATTCTCCCGCCACGTAATAGCATTGCTGTACGTGCGGGCAGCGCGCAAACGTGCGTTTCATCGCATCGAGCAGATCGATCTGCTCGCTCTCTACTTCCACATTCGCGATCACCGTAATCGGGTAATCGGTTTTCTCGGGCGAAACGATGGCGGCGTAATGATCGATCACGCCCTCTTCCGCAAGACGCCGCAAGCGCCGGTTCACGGCCGCTGTCGAGAGATTCACGCGCGCGCCCAGTTCGCTCTGCGGCGTCTGCGCGTCGCGTTGCACCTCCATTAAAAGTTTGCAATCGAAGGTGTCAAGTGAAGTCGCCATGAATCGGGCCTTTGTGGAAACGATATTTTTTTGCGCCAAGCTACGCAATTATGCGATTTTTTTACGGGCCTTGCGCAATATCATTTCAGCACTGAAGGCGTTTCAAGCGCCGCCAATCGACATTGGGCGTCACGGCCCAGGAGTTTCGTTCCATGCTGACTGCCAATTCGCGCGCGCTGCGCGCTCTCTATCCTGACGCGCTCAAGCGCATTCTCAACGTCGCTTCCGGCGACGAAAGCCGCGCCTGGCTTTCGCACTGGGACGCAATCAGCGCGCAACCCACGCCGCTGGTCGAGCTGCCCGGCGCGGCCGCGCGTCTGGGCGTGGCGAGTGTCAGCGTCAAGGACGAATCGTTCCGCTCGCCGCTAGGCAGCTTCAAGGCGCTCGGCGCGCCCATCGCGCTGATGCGCCTGATCTTGCGTCTGTGGCCCGACCACGCAATCGATCCGCAAGCGCTGATTCAAGGCCGTCACCGCAACTTGCTGACGCATTTCACCGTGATCAGCGCAACCGACGGCAACCACGGCAAGGCACTCGCCGCCGCCGCGCAGTCGATTGGCTGTGCCTGCGTGATCGTGCTGCACGCCAACGTGAGCGTCGAACGCGAAGAAGCCATTGCGGCCTATGGCGCGCGCATCGTGCGTATTGCCGGCAATTACGACGAATCGGTCGAACACGCCGCGCAACTGGCGCGCGACAATGGCTGGCATGTCGTTTCCGATACGTCGTACGAGGGCTACGAAACCATTCCGCGCGACGTGATGCAGGGCTATGGCGCGATTGCGGCCGAAATTATCGAACAGGCCGGCGAATTCGCTTATACGCATGTGTTTCTGCAAGGCGGCGTGGGCGGTCTCGCGGCGGGTATCGCCAGCTATCTCTGGGAAATTCACGGCGAAAAACGTCCGCGCTTTATCGTGGTCGAACCGGGTCAGGCCGATTGCCTCTATCAAAGCGCGCTCGCGGGCCGTGCCGCGAAAGCGAGCGGTTCGGTCGATTCGGTGATGGCCGGGCTGGCGTGCGGAGAAACGTCGCCGCTCGCGTGGCAGATTCTCGAAGCCTGCGTGGACCACTTCATGCTGATCGAAGACGACGATGCCGTGACTGCAATGCGCACGCTGGCAGCCGGTGAAGATGACGACCTGCCGCTGGTTTCCGGCGAATCGGGCGCGGCGGGACTCGCCGGACTGGCCGTGCTGATGAACGACGCCGAACTCGCGCGCGCGGCGGGTCTGAACGCACAATCGCGCGTGCTGCTGATCAGCACCGAAGGCGCGACGGCGCCCGGTGTTTATGCCGAACTCGTCGGCGAATCGGCACAAGCGGTTGCAAAGCGCCGCGACGAACGCCTCGCCGCGCTCGCACAATAAGACCACGCCCAACCCTGATATGGACACGCTCATGGAAAGCACGCTGCAAGGGCAACTCAAAAGCTGGCGCCATCATCTGCATCAGCGTCCCGAAACGGGCTTCGAAGAAGTCGATACCTCCGACTACGTCGCGCGCATTCTGAAGACGCTGGGGCTCGAAGTCGAACGCGGCATCGGCGGCACTGGGCTGGTGGCGAATCTGCGCGTGGGCAGCGGCACGCGCGCCATCGGCCTGCGTGCCGACATGGACGCGCTCAATATCGCCGAGCACGCGCCGGGTCGCGCCCATGCGTCGCTCAACGCCGGCAAGATGCACGCATGCGGACACGACGGCCATATGTCGATGATCCTGGGCGCTGCGCGTCTGCTGGCCGAACGGCGCGATTTCGACGGCACGGTACGCTTTATTTTTCAGCCCGCCGAAGAACACGGCCGCGGCGCCAAGGCGATGATGGCCGATGGCCTGTTCGAGCGTTTTCCTGTCGACGCGATCTTCGGCGCTCACAATATGCCCGGCATGCGCGCAGGCAGTTTTTCGACGCGCCCTGGCGGCATCATGGCCAGTGAAGATAACTTCGTTATCCATATCAAGGCGCGCGGCACGCATGCGGCGCGTCCGCATATGGGCATCGATCCTATCGTGATCGCTTCGCAGATCGTACTCGCGCTGCAAACAATCGTCTCGCGCAATCTCGATCCGGGCCTGCAAGCCGTGATCTCCTGCACGGAATTCATCACCGACGGCATTCGCAACGTGATCCCGTCGAACGTCACCATTAAAGGTGACACGCGCAGCTATTCGAAGGACGTGCAGGCGCTGCTGGAAACGCGTATGCGCGAAATCAGCGAAGGCATTTGCCGCACTCACGGCGCCGAATGCGAATTCGAATACACGCACGAATTCGCGCCTACCGTGAATTCGCCGGAATACGTCGATCTTGCCGTTACAGCGGCGCGCAATATCGCCGGAGAAAACGCCGTCGATGCGAACGTTCAGCCCATGATGATCTCCGAAGACTTCGGCGCATTCCTGCAAGCCGTGCCCGGCAATTTCATATTCATCGGCAATGGCGAAACCAATGCGCAAGGCGGCGTGCCGCTGCATAACGCCACCTACGACTTCAACGACGACATTCTGGAAACCGGCGCGCGCTATTTCGCGGAAGTTGCGCGCCTCGCGCTGCCGCGCAGTTGAGCCACCCTTATCCCTTCGAACGACAGACAGCAGATGAATACCGATACGACCTTGCGCATCGACGGCCCACGCCTGATCCAGCAATTGAAGGAACTGGGCGATATCGGCATCGATCCAGAAGTCGGCGGGCGCACCCGCATTGCGCTCACGGATGCCGAACGCGATGGCCGCGACCGTGTGGTCGCCTGGATGCGCGAACTCGATCTGGACGTTCGTGTAGACCGCATCGGCAATCTCTTCGGCACGTTGCGGGCGGATGCGGATAACGGCGACGGTACGCATCGCCCGCTGATGATGGGCTCGCATATCGACACCGTGAAGAATGCCGGTGCGCTCGATGGCTGCTATGGCGTGCTGGCCGGACTGGCCGTGGTGCGCGCGTTTCGCGAGGCGGGCGTCAAGCCGCGTCGTTCGATCACCATCGGTGCCTTTACCAACGAGGAAGGCGTGCGGTATCAACCCGATATGATGGGTTCGCTGGTCTATGCAGGCGGTCTCGACACAGACGTTGCGCTTGCAACGATCGGCATCGACGGTACGCGTCTGGGCGACGAACTTGCACGCATCGGCTACGCGGGCGAGATGGAACCGGGCGCTATCGTGCCGCACGAATATGTCGAGTTGCACATCGAACAAGGGCCGATTCTCGAAGCGGAGCAGATTCAGATTGGCGTGGTCGAAAATCTTCAGGGTATTTCGTGGCAACGCGTGACCGTGCAAGGCAACGCCAATCACGCGGGCACCACGCCTACGCGGCTACGCCATGACGCGGGTTATGTAGCGGCAGCGACGGTGGCGTTTCTGCGCGAGCTCGCGGTCACGTCCGGCACGACGCTCGCGACCATCGGCATGCTCAATATCGAGCCGAACGTCATTAACGTAATTCCGCGCAAAGCAGTTTTCACCGTGGATTTGCGTGATCCCGATGAGCAGCGCCTTCAGGACGCAGAGCGCAAACTCGTCGAGTTTCTCGCGCAGATCGCGGAGCAAGAAGGCGTGAGTATCGGCACGGAGCGGCTCGTGCGCTTCGAGCCGGTGATCTTTGACGCTGGCATTGCCCACACCATCGAAGCTTCGGCGCAGAGCCTGGGATTCTCGCATCGGCGTATGACATCGGGCGCGGGACATGATGCGCAGATGATTGCGCGCATGGCGCCCGCTGCGATGATTTTTGTGCCCAGCCGTGGCGGCATCAGTCACAACCCGCGCGAACATACCGACGAATCGCAATTGATCGACGGCGCGCGCGTGCTGCTCGATGTCGTGCTGCGCAGGCTCATCTGATTCGGCATCCTGATCGAATCAATCTAACGTAGCAGCGATCTGCCCTGCAAATGTGCGCTATTGCACAAACCAGGCCAGATCGCGCCCGCCCTCTTGTTATAATCCTCGCATCGCCATGCCCTGAACGCGCCCTCTGCCGCATCCAGTCCCTCAGGACTTCCATGCTGAAATCTGAACGTCTTTCCGCACTCGCCGACGCTATCGCTCAACACAAGGTCGTGCATCTGCGCGATGCGGCCACGCTGATGGGCGTGTCGGAAATGACGGTACGCCGCGACATTGCCGCCCGCCCCGATCAATTCACGTATCTGCGCGGCTATATCGTCAGCGCAACCGACGTGCAGAACGGCACGGGTTATTCTCTCGAACAGGAAAAGGATCATTTCGCCCAGGCAAAAGCCGAAGCATCGGCCATCGCCGCGAAACTGATCGCCGATAACGACACCCTGTTCGTCGATTGCGGCACGACACTCGCCACGCTCGCGCGGCTGATTCCCGCCGATCTGCAGGTCACCGTGGTGTGCTATTCGCTGAATGTGGCGGAGATTCTGCGCCGCAAGCCCAATGTGCGCATGATCCTGCTAGGCGGCCTTTACGTGCCCGCCTCCGATTCGTTTTCCGCCGATGAAACGCTCGAAATCCTGCGGCGCATGGGCATCAACAAGGCCTTTATTTCCGCAGGCGGCGTGGACGAAACGCGCGGCGTGACCTGCTGGAATTTTCACGAAGTAGCGATCAAACAGGCCGCGATGCACAGCGCCGTCGAACGCCATCTGATCGTCGACAGCAGCAAGTTTGGCGTGGTGAAGGCCGCGCGCTTCTCGCAGATCGGCGAATTCGATTCGATCATCACCGAACAAGGGCAAACGCTGCGCAAGCGCACGGGTTGAAGCGGCGGCACGCTCGCGCCGCCGTTCGATGACTTACTGCGCCGGCTTCAGATAAAACGCTTCGGGCAGCAAGGCGTCTGCGCTCGTGACGCGCACGTCGCCCTTGAGATTGACCAGCACCACTTCCAGCGCTGGCGAACCCAGTTCGATCATCACCTGGCGGCACGCGCCGCACGGCGCCACCGGACCGTCCGTTTCGGCGACCACGGCCATCGTCGCGAAGTCGCCGGGACGATAACCGGCCGCAATCGCCGAAAACAGCGCCGTGCGTTCCGCACAATTACACAAGCCATATGAAGCGTTTTCCACGTTGCAGCCGTGGAAAACCTTGCCGTCCTTTGTATGCAGCGCCGCGCCCACCTTGAAGCGCGAATACGGTGCATAGGCTTTCTCGCGCGCGGCTTTGGCCGCTTCGATCAGGGTCTGTTGATCCATTGAGTCATGCTCCTTTTATCGTGTCATGGACGGCGCGCCCAGGAACGCGACGCCGTCCGCAAATGAGTCGAGACCGAACCACTGGGCCAGACTCTGGCCGAGATCGGCGAACGAGCCGCGCACGCCCAGAGAGCCCGGCGCGACGCGCTTTCCGTAAGCCAGCAGCGGTACATGTTCGCGTGTGTGATCGGAGCCGGGCCAGGTGGGGTCGCAGCCATGATCGGCCGTGAGTATCAGCACATCGTCTTCGCGCAGCAGTGGATAAAGTTGCGCAAGCAACGAATCGAAACGCTCCAGTTCGTTCGCATAGCCCGCCACATTGCGGCGATGCCCGTAAAGCTGGTCGAAGTCGACAAGATTCGTCATCACGAGACTGAATTCAGGCGCCTCGCGCACGGCTTCGAGTGTCGCGCGCCACAAGGCATCGAGCCCGTCGGCCCTGATCTTTTGCGTAACGCCCACGCCCGCGTAAATATCCGAAATCTTGCCGATGGCGATCACCTCGCCGCCCGCCTTCGCAAGCTTTTCCAGCAAGGTCGGCGCGGGCGGCGGCACGGCCAGATCGCGGCGGTTGCCAGTGCGTTTGAAATCGCTACGATCGTTGCCCGAGAAAGGCCGGGCAATCACACGGCAGATGTTGTAGCGATCCACTTCCTCGCGCGCGATGTCGCAGAGCGCGTAGAGGCGGTCGAGCCCGAAGGTCGCCTCATGACAGGCGATCTGGAACACGGAATCGGCGGAGGTATAGAAGATCGGTTTGCCGGTAGCGATGTGCTCTTCGCCCAGCGCCGCGATGATTTCCGTGCCCGACGCGTGACAGTTGCCGATATAGCCCGGCAACTCCGCGCGGCGCACCAGCGTATCGAGTAGTTCCGGCGGGAACGTATCGACAGGCTTCGAGAAATAGCCCCAGTCGAAACGCACCGGCACGCCCGCGAGTTCCCAATGTCCCGAAGGCGTGTCCTTGCCCGACGACACCTCGCAGGCCGCGCCATACGCGCCCATCAATTCGGGCTTCGCGCTCATGCCGGCGGGCAACGCACCAGTCGCCAGTTCGCTCGCGAGCGCGAGACCCAGGCGTTCGAGTTGCGGCACCTTGAGCGGCCCGCTGCGTTCGGCCGTATCGCATGCGCCTTGTGCGCAGCGCTCGGCGATATGGCCGAACGTATTCGAGCCGATGTCATTGAAACGCGCGGCATCGGGCGCCGCGCCGATACCCAGCGAATCCATTACCAGTACGATCGCGCGCATGCAGATCTCCCGCGCTCAATCGAGCAAGGCGTGAATCGTCGGCGGCAGTGCGGCCGCTTGATCGGCGATCGTGTAGGCGCGCTGCACTTCGCTCACGGCGCGTTTTGCGGCGTCCTCGTTCTGCGCGTGCACGACGCCGATCGGCTGTCCTTCGCTCACGCGCTCGCCCAATTCGATTAACGCCGACAAACCCACCGAATAATCGAGCGTATCGGTCGTCTTCATGCGCCCGCCACCCAGTCCCACCACGGCAATACCGAACGCTCGCGCATCCACGCGCGCAATCGAACCGCCGCGCGGCGCGGGCACCGGCACGATCACATTGGCGCGCGCGAGATGCGCTTGCGGGCGCTCCAGCAGATCCGCCGGACCGCCCAGCGCCTTCACCATGCGTGCGAAGCGCTCGGCCGCCGCGCCCGATTCGAGCACCGCCAGCAGACGCGCATGCGCATCCGCTCCATCGTTCGCCAGCTTGCCGATAACGAGCATCTGCGCGGCCAGCGCCATCGTCACTTCGTGAAGGCGCGTGGGACGCGACTTGCCGCTCAGATAATCGATTGCGCACGCAACTTCCAGCGCGTTGCCCGCGCACGGCGCGAGCGACTGACTCATGTCGGTGAGCGTGGCCGTGGTCTTCATGCCCGCGCCGTTGCCGACATCGACAATACTGCGCGCAAGTTCCACCGATTTTTCGTAGGTCGGCATGAACGCGCCGGAGCCGACTTTCACGTCCATCGCGAGACCGTCGAGTCCTGCGGAGAGCTTCTTCGAGAGAATCGACGCCGTGATCATCGACACCGATTCGACCGTGGCCGTCACGTCGCGCACCGCATAGATGCGCTTGTCGGCAGGCGCGAGACGCGCGGTCTGGCCGATGATCGCCACGCCCACTTCCTTGACCACGCGGCGGAATGTGTCCGTATCCGGCGCGACGTTATAGCCGGGAATCGATTCGAACTTGTCGAGCGTGCCGCCCGTGTGCCCGAGGCCGCGCCCGGAGATCATCGGCACATAGCCGCCGCAGGCGGCCACCATCGGCCCGAGCAGCAGTGAGGTCAGATCGCCCACGCCGCCGGTCGAATGCTTGTCCACGACCGGGCCGTTCAGGTTGAGCGCGCGCCAGTCGAGCACATCGCCGGAGTCGCGTTGCGCGAGCGTGAGCGCCACGCGCGCGTCGATGGGCAATTCGTTGAAATAGACGGCCATCGCGAAAGCAGCGATCTGGCCTTCGGTGACATGGCCGCTCGTTACCCCTTCGACAAATTGCGCGATTTCCTGCTGGTCGAGCGGTTGGCGGTCGCGCACTTTGCGCACGAATTCCTGAGGCAGAAACATGATTTGCACTCCCTACGATCTTCGATATTGATTCAATACGCGCTGGAACGCTGAGCGTTCGCGCCGTGACCGAGCGTGGCCAGCAGATTGCCGAGCAGGCTCGATGCGCCAAAGCGGAACTTCGCGGGCACCGTGTAGCCCACGCCCAGTTCGCGTTCCGCCAGCGCCAGATACGCAGCGGCTTCCTGCGCCGTACGCACGCCGCCGGCCGCCTTGAAACCCACCGTGCGCCCTGCTTCGCGAATCGCCGCGAGCATGGCGGCCGCAGCGTCGAGCGTGGCGTTGACGCTCACCTTGCCGGTCGAGGTCTTGATGAAATCTGCGCCGGCTTCGATGGCAATTTCACTTGCGCGGCGGATCAGCGCGGTATCGCGCAACTCGCCCGTTTCCAGAATCACCTTGAGACATTTGTCGCCCGCCGCCACCCGGCTTTGCGCGACCAGTTCGCGGCCCACCTTTGCATCGCCCGCGAGCAGCGCACGATAGGGAAACACCACATCGATCTCATCGGCGCCCAACGCCACGGCTTCTGCCGTTTCGCGCGCCGCCGCTTCGGGATCGGCGGCGCCTGCGGGGAAATTCGTGACGGTCGCGATCGGCAGCGCGAGCCCTTGCGCCGCCAGCGCCGCGCGCGCCGCGCCCACGAAACGCGGATACACGCATAGCGCGGCCGGCGTGCCCACGGGCGTATCGGCGGATGCGGCCAACGCTTCGATCGACGCGTCGGTGTCGTCGTCGTTAAGCGATGTGAGGTCGATGAGATGCAGCGCCTGCAAGGCGCGCTGCGCGAGCTGATTGCGTGTCAATGCCTGGTCCATGAAAAGCCCATCAGGAAAGAGAGAAAAACAATCCGGCGATCGTCGCGCTCATGAGATTCGAGAGCGTCGCGGCGGCGAGTGCGCGCAATCCAAAGCGCGCGACATCGCCACGCAATTCCGGCGCGACGGCAGTGAAGCCGCCGGTGAGAATCGCGATCGACGAAAAATTGGCAAAACCGCACAGCGCGAACGAGACGATCGCGATCGTTTTAGGCGTGAGCAGCGGCAGCCCCGCTGCCATCACATGCGCGCTGTCCTGCAGATACGGCGACAGCCCGCTGTACGCGACAAACTCGTTGAGAATCAGCTTCTGGCCGATAAAATTGCCGGCCACCACCGAATCCTGCCACGGTACGCCGATCAACCATGCGAGCGGTGCAAACAGCGCGCCCAGCAACGATTGCAGCGTGACGTGCGCAAAGCCGAGCCAGCCGGCCACCACGCCCACGCCCGCATTGAGCAGCGCGATCAGGCCGATGAACGCCACCAGCATGGTGCCGACGTTCACCGCGATCTTCAGGCCCACGCTCGCGCCCGAAGCGCCCGCTTCGATCACGCTGGTGGCGCGCTTTTCATCGAATTCGAGCGTGCCGAGTTCCACGCGGCTGGCTTCGACCGAAGGACACAGCATCTTGCCGAACAGCAGACCGCCCGGAATCGCCATGAACGAAGCCGCGAGCAGATATTCCATCTTCACGCCCAGCCCCGCATAACCCGCCAGCACCGAACCGGCCACCGACGCCATGCCGCTCGACATCACCGCGAAAATCTCCGGCCCCGAAAGGCGGCGCACGAAGGGCTTCACGAAAGCCGGCATTTCGCTCTGGCCGAGGAAAATCGTCGCCACGGCCGAGCAGCCCTCGGCGCGGCTCACGCCCAGCAGTTTCGACAGCCCCGTGCCGATGATCGCGATGATCCACTTCATCACGCCGAGGTAATAGAGCACGGCGATCAGCGAAGTCACGAAGATGATCATCGGCAAGACGCGCAGGCCGAATGCGAAACCATCGGCGCCGAACAGCGCGAACATCTTGTCGCCCACCAGCCCGCCGAACAGGAATGCGAGCCCGTGCTGGCCCATTTCGAGCACGCCGTTCACGGCATTGGCGACGAGCGCCAGCACATGGCGTCCCATCGGCACGAACAGCACCAGCGCGCCAATCACGATCTGCGTGGCGAGCGCGGCAATCACCGTGCGCGGACGCACCGCGCCGCGATTCATCGACAGACAGTAGCCAACCACCAGCAGCACCAGAATGCCGCATAGACTGCGCAGGATATCCATATTGAATCCTTTAGGAATGGGAAGTGCCCTGGAACCGCTTAAAACCGATACCCGACGCTGGCGTAATAGCCCCAGCCCGTCGAGCGATTCTGGAAGGGTCCGCTGCCAAAATTCAGCGTGGTGCCATTCCATTGCCCGCCGTTGTGGAAATAGCGCGCCGCGGTCCAGAAGCGCCAATGTTGGAATTCGTAGATCAACACGTTGGTCGAAACGAATGCGGTGTCGCTGCGCGTGTTGCCGCCGGTTTCTTCGGCAAGACGCGAGCCGAAGTCGTAATTGAAAAAGCTCACGAATGTGAGGCTGCCGCCGCTGAACGTGCCGATCGGATAAACGACTTTCATCTGCGCGCGATAGCCGTCCCAACTGTTCGCGTTGGCCGCGCCATAGTTTTCCCACTGGCGCCGCACGTAGAGATTCGCGGAAAGATAGACCGGCAGCGGCGTGGCGATATCGGTGCCCAGGCCCATATAGAGCGTGTTCTGGCGGCCCGACACGTTATGCCCCTGGTCGTAGATCCAGTCGAACGCGGCGTACCACTCCTTGAACGGCCCGAAGCCCAGATGCCGGCCTACGAGATCGTCGATGGAGACGCGCGGCTCCTGCTCCGTGAAAAGCGGCGAGCCTTTATTCGTGATGCCTGTGTCATAGCCATTGCCAACGCCGAAAGCGCGTGGCACATCGACATAGCCGTACAGGTCGAACGGCCCTTTGCGGCCGAAGTATTCGTACTCCAGATACACGTCGTTCGTGAGGTACGGGCCGAAGCGAATATCCTTCGAACCAA
This sequence comes from Paraburkholderia sp. Ac-20340, assembly GCF_017104965.1. Lineage (GTDB taxonomy): Bacteria > Pseudomonadota > Gammaproteobacteria > Burkholderiales > Burkholderiaceae > Paraburkholderia. Next base: position 32,191 of record NZ_JAAGPR010000031.1, on the reverse strand, counting down.
TCACGCCGATGCTCTGGTGCAGCCAGTCCGATAGATAGCGCGGCGCCGCCTGTGTAGCGGACACGGCAGCGGTATTCAGTTCAGGCGGCGTACCGCCGGTTTCGGCCAGCGTATCGGCGTGTGCGTGTGGTGCGTTCGATGCGAGCGCAACGACACTTGCCGCCACGGCCAGCATCGCGCCGAAACGGTAACTCCTCCTTGGGTCCACGGTCTGCTTCCCTTATCTGTCTTGAATATCCCATGCATTTGGGATAACTGGAACATATTTTGTTATGTTTATAACATTATCAAAAATGTTTGTTCCACAGGCTCAGGGAAAACCAGAGAAGTCAGCAGAGTGCTTGCGGTCGCGCAGAGGATGCGCGCGTGGAGAACGGTGTGAAGAGCGGCCAGGCGGGATTTCGTTGTATGGACGCACGCGCCGCTTGCCATGCGTCGCGCGTGCGTGAGGGTCCGGGTCAGGCGTCTAGCGTATCCAGCGGCCCTCCATCCAGCGCCACTGTGCGCCTTCGTGAACCCAGCGGCCCGGCTCCCAGCGGAATCCCGGCCGCACCGCGAGCCAGTGGCCGCTGACCCAGACGTAGTGACCGCCCACCCAGTTCCAGTGTCCAGAATCCCAGATGAAACCCGGCCGCCCGGCGGGAATGACTTCGGCGCGCGGAGGCGGTGGCGCGATTGTTGCGATGATCACCGCGGCGTACACCGTCGCGGCCACAAGTGTGCTGCCTGCACTGGCCAGCAATGTCACCAGGATACGTGGCTTCATCGCGACCTCCGCTTGTCGAATGTTTGGGCTGAAACCGGCGATGCGTTAATTAACATATCGGACTCCGTATTACTCTGGGTATTAGCAGGAAAATAATGCTACCCAGAGAGCGCCCGACGCGCGCGTTGCGCACAAGATTTAACAGGATCGATTGAAGCGCGCCAGCCCGTTGAATTACGTTGAAGCCGCTACGCGGAAATGAAGAGACGGTATGAGATGCGGCGATAAAACTACTTCGTCATGCGAAGCAATTCAGCACCAAAAAGAAACTGGACGAACAGCATCCAGGTGACAACAAAACAGAAAACTGGTGGGCCGGGTGGGGTTCGAACCCACGATGGGATTTCTCCGGTGGATTATGAGTCCACTGCCTGCAACCAACACGGCGTCCAGCCCACGGAGTTAAAGCAAGAGAGCGTCAACAAAAAAGCCCGGTCTGAAAGAGCCGGGCTTTTCGACGGCAGGCCGACATACTACACGAAACCGGGCCGGCCTGGCCATCCATCACACGTATTTCCTTGCGTTACATGCGTTCTGCCTTGAAAAGCATTGAACGCATGCACCATCAATTGCCCTCGAGGAACGACTTGAGCTTGTCCGAACGGCTCGGGTGACGCAGCTTGCGCAGCGCCTTCGCCTCGATCTGGCGAATCCGCTCACGCGTCACGTCGAACTGCTTGCCCACTTCTTCGAGCGTGTGATCCGTACTCATCTCGATACCGAAGCGCATGCGCAGCACCTTGGCTTCGCGCGGCGTAAGCGAATCGAGCACATCCTTCACCACATCGCGCATCGAGGCATGCAGCGCGGCATCGGCCGGCGCCACCGTGTTGTTGTCCTCGATGAAGTCGCCCAGATGCGAATCGTCGTCGTCGCCGATCGGCGTTTCCATGGAGATCGGCTCCTTCGCGATCTTCATGATCTTGCGGATCTTGTCCTCCGGCATTTCCATTTTCTCGGCCAGCGTTGCCGGGTCCGGCTCGAGACCGGTTTCCTGCAGAATCTGCCGCGAAATACGGTTCATCTTGTTGATCGTCTCGATCATGTGAACCGGAATGCGGATCGTGCGCGCCTGGTCTGCGATCGAGCGCGTGATGGCCTGACGGATCCACCACGTCGCGTAAGTCGAGAACTTGTAGCCGCGGCGATATTCGAACTTGTCCACCGCCTTCATCAGGCCGATGTTGCCTTCCTGGATCAGATCGAGGAACTGCAGACCCCGGTTGGTGTACTTCTTCGCGATCGAGATCACGAGACGCAGGTTGGCCTCGGTCATCTCGCGCTTGGCCTGGCGCGCCTTCAGTTCGCCCGCCGCCATCTGGCGGTTGGTTTCCTTGAGGTCCTTGAGCGGCAGCACCACGCGCGCCTGCAGATCGAGCAGACGCTGCTGCTGTTCGCGGATCGCCGGCACGTTGCGCGAGAGAATCGCGCTGTACGAATGGCTTTCGGCGACAACCTTGTCGGCCCAGTCGAGATCGGTTTCATTGCCGGGGAAGCGCGTGATGAATTCCGAACGCGGCATGCCGCATTTATCGACGACCGTGTGCAGGATCTGGCGTTCGACCTGGCGCACTTCGTCCACTTGCGCACGCAGCGTGTCGCACAGACGCTCGACGGTACGTGCCGTGAAGCGGATCGACATCAGCTCGGTCTGGATCGTTTCCTGCGCCTTCAGATAGGCCTTCGACTTGTAGCCTTCCTTCTCGAACGCGCGGCGCATCTTGTCGAACCATTCGCTGATGAGCGCGAACTTGTCGAGCGCAGAGCGCTTGAGGGCTTCGAGCTGCGCCGCATTGGCCGTCGCCTGCGCCGTGCCGTCGTCCTCCTCTTCTTCGCCCTCTTCCTCTTCTTCCTCTTCGGCGTTTTCGTCCTCGTTCTCGATCTCTTCCGCTTCCTTGGCGTTGAAGCCATCGGTGTCTTCGGCGTTGGGATCGATCAGGCCGTCGACGAGTTCATCGACGCGAATCTCGTCGTTCGCCACGCGTTCGGCCATGGCGAGAATATCGGCGATGGTGGTCGGGCAGGCGGAGATCGCCATGACCATGTGCATGAGGCCGTCTTCGATACGCTTGGCGATTTCGATCTCGCCTTCGCGCGTGAGCAGCTCGACGGTGCCCATTTCGCGCATGTACATCCGCACCGGGTCGGTCGTGCGGCCGAACTCGGAATCGACGGTGGACAGGGCGACTTCGGCTTCCTCTTCGACTTCGTCGTCGGACGAGGCGTTGGGCGCGTTGTCGTTGAGCAGCAGCGTTTCAGCATCGGGCGCCTGTTCGTAGACGGCGACGCCCATGTCGTTGAACGTGCTGATGATGCCTTCGATCGCCTCGGTTTCCGTGAAGTTATCCGGAAGGTGATCGTTGATTTCGGCGTAGGTGAGGTAGCCGCGCTCCTTGCCAAGCTTGATGAGCGCGCGCAGCTTGTTGCGGCGCTCTTCGAGTTCCTCGACGGTACCGGGCTGCGAGGAGGAGAAGGCGTCCTTCAGCAGCGCCTTTTCCTTCGCTCGCCGGTCGCGCGCACGGGTGGTCTTTTCACCCTTGCCCGCGGTGGGCGTGCTTTCTTCGCTCTGGTTCGCGTCGTCATCGACGGACACTTCATTCAGCTTTTTCGTCATGGAGTTCGCCGTACCGGCTGTAGTCTCGACTCGCGGCTGTTGGACAACAGCCTCTTGAACCGTGGATACTGGAGCCTCGCGCTCTGCCGCATCGTCCGCAACGGCAGGCACTTGCCTTGCACTACTCGGACCACCGGACCGCTTCGTTGCCGGTTGCGTGACAGCCTTCGCCGCACGTGTGGGCGCCGCTCGCGCGGCCGAAGCAGCCAGGGTTTTCTTCCGGACTGCGGGAACTTCATGACTGGCGGTTGCCGCATTGCGGCGGGAACGGGCGGAAGTTGCGGGCCTGGCCTCTATGACCGTATCGGTCTGCTCCGTCGAGCTGTCGCCTGCCGCCTTCTTTCCACCTGTAGTCTTTGCCATTGCCATTCCGCCCCTTGCTGGAAACTGGGCACCTTCAGGCACCACCCGGCGAAACGACCTCCGAGTGATACTTGACCTGCCCGCCCGGAAAAAACAAAAACAAACCGCTGAAAACCTTTAATTTTAGCACGCACGGTAATAATCGCCCGCGCGCGATCCTCCCCTACAGCCCGAGCTGACGCTTCATGTCAGCACGCGCCTGATTCAATTTAACGTATTCGGCCAGTTCCTCGGGCGTATGGCGCGACTGCCGCGAAAGCACGTCCAGCCGCTCGCTGCAGGCGTCGAAACGCATTTTCAGGATTGCTGCCGTCAACTCTTCGCTCACGAGCCGCTCCTGCTCGCGGCGCTCCTCGAGTACGGCGCCATCTTCTGGATTTTTCATCAGCAAATCCCGAACGTTTTCATCATAGTCCAGAATTTCGCGAAAAATCTCCTCGAAGGTGGGGGCATTGGCCCCATTTCTCAATAGATCAGACAACAACTGGAATTCGGCCGCGTCGCCCAGTGCGCGGGCGTGCGTGGTCACTTCCTCGAACAGCTCGCCGTGCCGCGTGAGCGTGATGAGCGCCTGTTCGGCCTCTTCGTCGAGCTGCGTGGCGATGCGCGGATGCATCACCAGGTTGCGCAGCGCCTTGCGCTCGATCCCGGTTACGAGGTGCCGGTCCTTGCGGGCGGGCGCCTGGCGCGCCGCCTGGGCGATGCGGGCGTCGACTTCGCACAGGCCTGCCACTTCCTCGAACGGCACGTCCAGGCGATCGGCGATCATGTGCATGATCTGCGCACGCAGGGCGTTGGCCGGCAGGGCCTGTAGCAGCGGCTTGGCGTCGAACAGCGCGCGGGCGCGGCCTTCGGGCTGATCCAGCTCCTTGCCCGTGAGCACTTCGTTGAGCATGAACTGCGAGAGCGGCATGGCGCGCTCGACCTGCTCCTTGAAGGCTTCCGTGCCGAATTCGCGCACGTAGCTGTCCGGGTCGTGCTCCGCCGGCAGGAACAGGAAGCGGATCGTGCGATTGTCCGCCGCGTGCGGCAGACAGGCGTCCAGCGCGCGCCGTGCGGCGCGGCGGCCGGCCGAATCGCCGTCGAAGCTGAAGATGACCGTGTCGGTCTGGCGCATCAGCTTCTGCACGTGGATCGGCGTACAGGCGGTGCCCAGCGTCGCCACGGCGTTCTGGAAGCCGAGCTGCGCGAGCGCGACCACGTCCATATACCCTTCCACCACCAGCACGTAATGCTGTTCGCGGATCGCCAGACGCGCCTCGAACAGCCCGTACAGTTCGCTACCCTTGTTAAATAGCGGCGTTTCCGGGGAATTCAAATACTTGGGTTCGCCGCCGTCCAGCACGCGCCCGCCGAAGCCGATCACCTGCCCCTTCACATTGCGGATGGGGAACATGACACGGTCGCGGAAGCGGTCGTAGCGGCGCGACTGGCCTTGCGCGTCCTGCTTTTCGCTGACGATCACAAGACCCGATTCGACGAGCGAATCGTCGCGATAATCCTCGAATGCGGTTTCGAGGTTCTGCCAGCCATCGGGCGAATAACCCAGCCCGAAACGGGCCGCGACTTCGCCGGTCAGGCCGCGTTTTTTGAGGTACTGGATCGCATTGGGCGCGCTGCGCAACTGCTTGCGGTAGTAGTCGCAGGCAGTCTGCATCACGTCGGACAGCGCGTTGGTAACGGCTTTCGAGGCGCCGGGCGCATAGCCGCCTTCGCCAGGCTGGCCGCCACGGCCACCACCGTAGCCGCCTCCACCGCCGCGCACCGGCGACGGCTCCTGCGGCACGCTCAGGCCGACCGACTGCGCGAGTTCATTGACGGCTTCGGGGAACGACAGGCCCGCGTGCTCCATGAGAAAGCCGATCGCCGTGCCGTGCGCGCCGCAGCCGAAGCAGTGATAGAACTGCTTCGTTGGGCTAACGGTAAACGACGGGCTCTTCTCGTTATGGAACGGGCACAGGCCCATGAAGTTCGCGCCGCCCTTCTTGAGCTGCACGAAACGACCCACCACGTCGACGATATCGACGCGGTTGAGCAGATCCTGCAGGAACGAATGCGGAATCATCGGGCTCGGTCGCTCGCTTCAGTGCGGTTCAGTTCGGTTCAATCAGGCTGGGAATAGGCCGGACACGCATGCGCGCGCCCGCCGCAAGCCTCCAGCGCCACCGGATACGGAACCCGGCAACGCTCAGGAGGCCTTGCGCTGCCCTTACTTCGTCAGAGCGGCTTTGACGAGGCCGGAAACGGCCGTCATGTCGGCGCGGCCAGCCAGCTTCGGCTTGAGCACGCCCATGACCTTGCCCATGTCCTGCGGGCCCGCAGCGCCCACCTCGGCAACCGCTGCCTGCACTTCGGCGGCGATTTCCGCATCCGAAAGCTGTTCGGGCATATACGTCGCCAGCACGGCCAGTTCGGCCTGCTCTTTCTCGACGAGGTCGGTACGGGCAGCCGCTTCGAACTGGCTGATCGAGTCCTTGCGCTGCTTGATCATCTTGTCGATGACCGCCGTGATGCCGGCGTCGTCGAGCGTCACGCGCTCGTCGACTTCACGTTGCTTGATGGCGGCGAGCAGCAGACGAATCGTGGCGAGGCGCTCGCTTTCGCGGGCGCGCATCGCGGCCTTCATGTCGTCGTTGATCCGGTCCTTGAGACTCATCACTCACCTGAAAATGCGTTGGGGTTGCACAATCCCGGTCGTTGACCGGGCAGCGCAGCCGCTCAGGCTGAACATCGTACCGAAGCATCGCAGGAATGCAAAAACCCGCCTGGAAGCGTTTCCAGGCGGGTCGGTGCGGGTTCGGCCTGATGCGACCACACCAGAGGAACAGCGCCGCGCTTGCGCAGCCGCGCTGTCTGCGTCGCCGTGAGATTTCCGGATTGAGGAAAAACCACGGCGGCGTCGAAATCAGTACATCTTTTTCGGCAGCGTCTGGCTGCGAATGCGCTTGAAATGGCGCTTCACCGCCGCCGCCTTCTTGCGCTTACGTTCAGCCGTGGGCTTTTCGTAAAACTCACGCGCGCGAAGTTCGGTCAGCAGGCCGTTCTTCTCGATCGTGCGCTTGAAGCGGCGCATGGCCACTTCAAAAGGTTCGTTTTCTTTTACGCGGATGGTCGTCATTTTCCAATAACGGATCAAGGGTAAAGAAAGCCAGTATAGCAGTTCCGGGCCAGACCATTGTGAGGCCGCCGGAAGGAAAACCCGAATGCCGCAGAGGCCCGCTCAGACTGGCGCAGCGCGGATTTAGCGCGTCTGCCGGAGACAATCCCGACGGCCCCATAACGAGGCTGGCCGGGGTCGGTCAGACGCTGCCGTTCGCTGCAAATTCCGCGGCAGCTTCACCCGCCGCCACACCCGACGCCCACGCCCACTGGAAGTTGTAGCCGCCGAGCCAGCCCGTCACGTCCACCGCTTCGCCCACGAAATAGAGGCCCGGCACGCGCTGGCTCATCATCGTCGCCGACGAGAGTTCACGCGTATCCACGCCGCCGCGCGTCACTTCGGCCTTCTTGTAGCCTTCGGTGCCGGTCGGCGTTAGCGTCCATTGCGACAGCCCTTCGCCGATGCGGCGCAGCGTTTTGTCCGGCAGATCGGCAAGGCGCGCATCGAGCGGCACGCCATGCGTTTCGAGCCAGGCATGCGCGAGGCGCGCGGGCACCCATTCGGCGAGCAGGTTGCCGATCTGGCGTTTCGTCGTCCCTTTCGCTTCGATCAGCGCCTCGGTGGCGTCGCGATCGGGCAGCAGGTTCACGCGGATCGGCTGACCAGGCTGCCAGAAGCTCGAAATCTGCAGCACGCCCGGGCCGGACAGGCCGCGATGCGTGAACAGCAGGTCTTCGTCGAACGCGCCGCCGGTCTTGCGCTCGCCGGTCGCCACATGGACATCGAGCGAAACGCCCGAAAGCGGCACATACGGCGCCCATTCCTGCTGCGCGAAAGTCAGCGGCACCAGCGCGGGCCGCGTATCGATGAGCTTGTGGCCGAATTGCTTCGCCACGCGATACGCAAAATCGGTCGCGCCGATCTTCGGAATCGACAGACCGCCCGTGGCGATCACCAGCGCCTTCGCGCGGATCGGGCCTTGCGGGGTGCCGAGCGTGAAGCCGGTGCCGTCGGCGTGCGCGACGTCCTCGACCGGCAGCGGGCGGCGCCATGCGACCTTCCCGGCGTCGCATTCCGCGCGCAGGACGTCGATGATCGCTTCGCTGGACTGATCGCAAAACAGCTGGCCCTTGTGCTTCTCGTGCCAGGTCACGCGATGCTGGCGCAGCAGCGCCATGAAGTCGCGCGGCGTGTAACGCGCCAGTGCCGAACGGCAGAAATGCGGGTTGTTCGAGAGGTAATTGGCAGGGCTTGCGTGCAGATTCGTGAAATTGCAGCGGCCGCCGCCGGAGATGCGGATTTTTTCCGCGAGGCGCGGAGCGTGGTCGATCAGCGCCACGCGGCGGCCCTGCTGGCCCGCCACCGCCGCGCTCATCATGCCGGCCGCCCCTGCGCCGATTACGGCGATGTCAAATGATTCCATGGCGCGCATTCTACCTGCGCGCCAGCGCGCGGTGGCCTGGCCGGGCCCGGACTGGCTCACGCGCGCTCATCGGGCACCTGACTTTGCGCCATTGTCCAACCGACCCAGAGCGCAAGCCGGCTCGCACGCGCACTGCTATACTTTGGGGTTCCCTTTCACTTTGATTTAGCGACGGTTTTTGCTCCGGCTATGGTCTTCGGACCGGCTTCGCGCACCGTCGCACGCCACACCATGCTCGTTCTCGGCATCGAAAGCTCCTGCGACGAAACCGGCCTCGCGCTCTATGACAGCGAGCGCGGCCTGCTCGCGCACGCGCTGCATTCGCAGATCGCCATGCATCGCGAGTACGGCGGCGTCGTGCCCGAACTGGCTTCGCGCGACCACATCCGCCGCGCCCTGCCGCTGCTCGAAGAGGTGCTCGAGAAAAGCGGCGCCGCGCGCAGCGACGTCGACGCCATCGCCTTCACGCAAGGCCCGGGCCTCGCTGGCGCGCTGCTGGTCGGCGCGAGCATCGCCAACGCGCTCGCGATGGCGTGGAACCGGCCGACGGTCGGCATTCACCATCTGGAAGGGCATCTGCTCTCGCCGCTGCTCGTGGATGCGCCACCGCCCTTCCCGTTCGTCGCGCTGCTGGTTTCCGGCGGCCACACGCAGCTGATGCGTGTAACCGACGTAGGCGTGTACGAAACGCTCGGCGAAACGCTGGACGACGCCGCCGGCGAAGCCTTCGACAAGACCGCCAAGCTGCTGGGACTCGGTTATCCGGGCGGGCCGGAAGTGTCGCGTCTTGCCGAATTCGGCACGCCGGGCGCCATCGAATTGCCGCGCCCGATGCTGCATTCGGGCGATCTGGACTTCAGCTTCAGCGGCCTGAAAACCGCGGTGCTCACGCATGTGAAGAAGCTCGGGCCGAATATCTGCGAACAGGGCAAGGCCGATATTGCGCGCGGTTTTGTCGATGCGGCTGTGGACGTGCTGGCTGCGAAGTCGCTGGCCGCGCTCAAGCAGACGAAGATGAAGCGGCTCGTGGTGGCGGGCGGCGTGGGCGCGAACAAACAGTTGCGCGAGAAACTGTCGGCGGCGGCGCAAAAACGCGGCTTCGAAGTGCATTACCCCGATCTCTCGCTGTGCACCGACAACGGCGCGATGATCGCGCTGGCGGGTGCGCTGCGCCTGCAACGCTGGCCCGATCAGGCGACGCACGACTACGCGTTCACGGTCAAGCCGCGCTGGGATCTGACGTCGCTCGCGCAGCAGTAATGCGGTTGGCGATGCACCGCATCGTCAGCCCAGCCGATTCAGCATGTTGCCAACGATACCGCGCGTGAGCGGTATCTGTTCGAGCATGGCTGCGGTCATGCGCAGGATGTGTTCCATCGAATACTCTTCGCCCGAAACGGGCACGACATCGGAAAGCGAAGGAATCGATTCGAGCATCGCTTTGTAGTCGGCGATGATTTTGCCGTTGCGCCACTCGACATTCGGCCTTTCCCGGCAAAGCGCGCTATAGGCAAGCCGGTCGAAATGCGCGGCACTGAATATGCCGCGACTCGATTTGATGAATAGCACTTCGAATGGATGCGCGGCCCGCCCGAAATAACTCGAAGCCCAGTTAGGATCGCCGCCGACTGAAACGCGATTGATCTCGGCGTGCGGCTTGCGATAGTCGATTGAATCGTACTCCGGCAAAAGTGCGGTGATATTCCAGCCGTTCTTCAACAAGAGTTGCGACAGGCGAATCTCGTAATCCAGAATCACCTCGTCTTTACTGAGTGCCTCCCGCTCAGTGTAAAAGCCGCTTTCCCGCAAGAAATGCAACGCGTCTTTTGACAAGGCGTAGGCCATGGTCTGCACATGGGAAAATGGCACGCAGCCGCCGTATTTCGCCTTGTATTGACTGGAATGCGGCGAACGCTCCGACAGGATGTTGATCGTCGACCCCACCAGACCGATGTTGCCGGTCAGCTTCCGCGCGAATACTCGTCTCCAACCCTGCATCGCGAACGGCGGCAGAAACGGGCCGCGCACGGACGCATTGACGAAGAACACCGTGTCGTAATTCGAAATGTCGCTGCCGAGTTCCGTCATGGCGGCGCAATAGCCGCCGTAATCGTTATTCTTGTTTTCCGAAAAAATATATCGAACATTCGGGCGCTGCGGCAGATCGATGGTGTGCGAGCCCGCCACCACGATCACAAAATCGCAATCGGTCGAATAAGCGAATAAAAGAAAGTGCGCGAAATTGCGGATGTAGACCGCATCCCGTTCGTAGAAGTGATAAATCACAAGATCGCGCGAGCGGTCCGTCAATGCGGCATCGACAGATTTCCCCGGTGTGGCTGTGGTCGTCATTGCTATTGTGTGTCGAGAAAGAGGTCGCTTTTTTATCACCGTCTCGAAACACGCAAGGCTTGCATCAAATGCACAGCCAGCGACAAATCAAATTTCCGGCGCAGCTGCGCGCCCAATAAAAAACCGCCCGAAGGCGGTTTTTTAAAGCGACACAACACGCTCAACCATTACGCTGCACGCTTGTCGTGCTCGATCACTGCATAGGCGCTGTGATTGTGAATCGACTCGAAGTTTTCGGCTTCGAGCGTATAGGCGATCACGCGCGCGTCGGCGTTCAGGCGCACGGCCACGTCACGCACGAGGTCTTCCACGAACTTCGGATTTTCGTAGGCACGCTCGGTCACGAACTTTTCGTCCGGGCGCTTGAGCAGGCCCCACAGTTCGCACGACGCTTCCTGCTCGGCGATGACGATGAGGTCTTCCACCGGCAGATCGCCGTCGAATTCCACATCGATCGTCACGTGCGAGCGCTGGTTGTGCGCGCCGTACTGCGAGATCTTCTTCGAGCACGGGCACAGGCTCGTCACCGGCACCAGCACCTTGAGGAACAGGCGCGTGACGCCGTCGCGGGCGTCGCCCGTGAGCGTCACTTCGTAGTCCAGCAGACTTTCCACGCCAGACACCGGCGCGACCTTCTTCACGAAGTACGGGAACGACACCTCGATACGACCTGCCTGCGATTCGAGCTTCGCGAGCATCGCGGTCAGCATCGAGCGGAACGTAGCCGGTTCGAGCGGCGCCTTGTTCTCTTCGAGCAGCGCGACGAAACGCGACATGTGCGTGCCCTTCTGGTCCGCAGGCAGATGAACGTCGAGATTCCACGTGCCGACGCTCGGCTGGACGTCACCCGCGCCCGTTTTCACCGTCAGCGGATGGCGCACACCCTTCACGCCTACACGCTGGATCACGATCTGACGGGTATCGACGGAGCTTTGCACGTCCGGCATCACGAAAGCCGGGTTCATCTGATTCATGTTCTTATCCTCAAGTCGCACCAATTGGGGCGCGCAAATGGCAAGCGCCGGCATGTGCCGGCGCTCGCTGGCGAACGGGGCGAAAACCCCGCTCGACGGTTCAAGGTGTTGGTGCTTGAGCGACGATGCCGCCGCTTAAGCGACGCGCATCACCGACTTGCCCGACGCGTTCGCCGCGCCTTCGAGGAAGCGTTCGCGAATGGACTTCGCGATACCTGCCGCGTCGAGGCCGACGCCCGCCAGCAACTTCGCCGGATCGCCGTGATCGATGAAGGTGTCGGGAAGGCCCAATTGTAGTACGGGCTTGATAACCCCACTTTCAAGCAGGGATTCGACGCAGGCCGAACCCGCGCCGCCCATGATGCAGCCTTCTTCGACGGTCACGAGGTAATCGTGCGTCTCGGCGAGCTGCTTGATGAGTTCCGCGTCGACCGGCTTCACGAAGCGCATGTTCGCCACGGTGGCGTCCAGTTCTTCCGCAGCAGCCAGCGACGGCGCAACCATCGTGCCGAACGCGAGGATCGCCACACGCTTGCCTGCCGGCGCGCTGCTTTCGCGGCGCACTTCGCCCTTGCCGACCGGCAGCGCAGCCATCTGCTTGACGGTCGCCACGCCCGTGCCTGCACCGCGCGCGTAACGCACGGCCGTCGGGCAATCCTGCTGGAGCGCCGTGTAGAGCATCTGACGGCATTCGTTTTCGTCCGACGCCGCCATGATCATCATCTTCGGGATGCAGCGCATGAAGGCGAGATCGTACGCGCCCGCGTGCGTTGCACCGTCCGCGCCGACGAGGCCGGCACGGTCGATTGCGAACACGACCGGCAGGTTCTGCAGCGCGACATCGTGGATCAGCTGGTCATAGGCGCGTTGCAGGAAGGTCGAGTAGATCGCGACCACCGGCTTCATGCCTTCCGCAGCCAGACCGCCCGCAAACGTCACCGCGTGCTGCTCGGCGATGCCCACGTCGAAGTAGCGATCCGGGAAGCGCTTTTCGAATTCGACCATGCCCGAGCCTTCGCGCATTGCCGGCGTGATGCCGACCACGCGCGAGTCGAGTTCCGCCGCGTCGCACAGCCATTCGCCGAACACTTGCGTGTAAGTCTTCTTGGCGGGTGTCGTCGACGGCTTGATGCCTTCGGCCGGGTTGAACTTGCCGGGACCGTGGTACAGGACCGGGTCGGCTTCGGCGAGCTTGTAGCCCTGGCCTTTCTTCGTCACCACGTGCAGGAATTGCGGACCGCGCAGTTCCTTGATGTTCTGCAGCGTGGGGATCAGCGAATCGAGGTCGTGACCGTCGATCGGGCCGATGTAGTTGAAGCCGAATTCTTCGAACAGCGTGGCCGGCACGATCATGCCCTTCGCGTGCTCTTCGAGCTTGCGGGCCAGATCGAGCACCGGCGGCGCATGACGCAGCACGCGTTCCACGCCTGCACGGGCAGCCGCGTAGAAGCGGCCCGACATCAGGCGCGCGAGGTGGCGATTCAGTGCGCCGACGGGCGGCGAGATCGACATGTCGTTGTCGTTGAGAATCACGAGCAGCGGCACGTCGTCTTCGACGCCACCGTTGTTCAGCGCCTCGAACGCCATGCCGGCGGTCATCGCGCCGTCGCCGATCACGGCGATGCCCATGGCGTTATCGCCCTTGAGCTTGCTCGCGACGGCCATGCCGAGCGCCGCCGAAATCGACGTGCTCGAGTGCGCGGTGCCGAAGGTGTCGTATTCCGATTCGTCCCGCTTCGGGAAACCGGAAATACCGCCGAGCTGGCGCAGCGTGGACATCTGGTCGCGGCGGCCGGTCAGGATCTTGTGGGGATAGGTCTGATGGCCCACGTCCCAGACGATGCGATCGCGCGGCGTGTCGAACACGTAATGCAGCGCGATCGTCAGTTCGACCGTGCCGAGGTTGGACGACAGGTGGCCGCCCGTTTGCGACACGCTGTCGAGAACGAAGGCACGCAGTTCGTCGGCAAGCGGTTGCAACTGGCGGCGATCGAGGCGGCGCAAATCCGCCGGGTCGTCAATGGTTTTCAGCAAGTCGTACATCGTCGTTCCATTGTAGGAAATCGGGCGCTCCCGCACTTCTATCGCGCATTACTTCCCGTTCATGCGCGCGGGCGGGTTGGCGCAATCAGCTAACCCGGTTCACGACCAGGTCAGCGAGTTCGGCGAGGCGCTGTGCGCGTGCGCCGAACGGTTCGAGTGCCGCGTGTGCGTCGGCGCGCAACTGCTGCGCGAGGGCACGCGAGGCATCCAGACCGATGATCGACACGTAGGTCGGCTTGCCGTCCTTCGCGTCCTTGCCAGCGGTCTTGCCCAGGGTCGCCGAGTCGGCGGTCACATCGAGAATATCGTCCACCACCTGGAAAGCGAGGCCCACGGCCGCCGAGTACTTGTCCAGCGCGGCGAGCGTGTCTGCGGACGGCGTTTCGCCGGCCACCGCGCCCATGCGGACCGCGGCGCGCAGCAGCGCGCCGGTCTTCAGGCGGTGCATCGTTTCGAGCTGCTCGCGCGTGAGCGAATGGCCCACGCTCGCGAGGTCGATCGCCTGGCCGCCGGCCATGCCGATCGAGCCGCTCGCCAGCGCGAGTTCGCGCACGAGCGCAGCCTGACGCGGCGCGTCCAGCACGTCGGACGTCAGCGCGACGAAGGCCTGCGATTGCAGCGCGTCGCCGACCAGCAGCGCCGTCGGTTCGTCATATTTGACGTGTACCGTCGGTTTGCCACGACGCATATCGTCGTCGTCCATGCAGGGCATGTCGTCATGCACGAGCGAGTAGACGTGGATCATTTCCAGCGCGCAAGCGGCGGCGTCGAGCGCCTCCGGCGTTGCGTTCGTCAGTTCGCCTGCGGCATGGCACAGGAGCGGGCGCACACGCTTGCCGCCACCCATCACCGCATAACGCATGGCGTCATGCAGCGGAGCGGGCTGCACGTCGGCAGCCGGCAAATAGTGATCGAGCGCGCTCTCGACCCGGTCAAGTACGTGCCGGGTCCATTGGTCAAAATTCATAGATCGTCGTCTCCGCCCGTTGCGGATGTCGTATTGAGGGGCACGGGCCGAAGCGTCTCGCCGTCGAGCACGCGCACCTGTTGTTCAACCTTTTCGAGCTGTTGCTGGCAGAACTTCACCAGCACCGCGCCGCGACGATACGCGGCCAGCGATTCCTCGAGGCTCAGACTACCGCCTTCCATGCGCGCCACCAGCGCGTCGAGTTCCGCCAGCGCGACTTCGTAGCTTTCCGGCAAGGGCTCGGCGGAGGCCGGCTGGGATGCCGTTGCGCCTTCCGCTGCGCCGCCTTTCAATGCGGATTTCGCCATCTGGGGTCGCCAAAATGAAACAAGGCGGACATTCTACGGCAAAAGCCCCCAGGCCGCCCCGCTCGCCGGCTTCTGTCCCTTCCCGGCCACATTACGGGGCGTTCAGCAAATCAGTTCCAGAAGGCTGTTTTGACGGCGTTTTGACTTCGCTTTGACTTCATTTGCCGGGCGATTTCTACCTTACGCGCGATGCATTCCTGTCGACTTCTCAACGCTATCCTGGCGCAATTCCGGCAAAAATCAGCCACTTAGCTACCCTTTTAAGGGTAAACCGGATATACTAGCCGGCTCCCTAAATCGAATCTTCGATGGTTGGGTTGTTCACTGCTTTCACGTCTAATCGGGAGTGGGAATGTCCAATCTGAGCAATGCATTGCAGCTGAAGTCCGTTCACAGCCAGCTGCCAGTCACGGCTTACTTTGACGAAGCGCTACTGAAGCGCGAAATCGACACGCTTTTCCAGAAAGGTCCTCGCTACGTCGGGCACGAATTGATGGTGCCTGAAGCGGGGAATTATTTTGCGCTGCCCGGCGAGAAAGAGGGTCGCGTACTCGTTCGCAACAAAAGCAACGAGATCGAGCTGCTTTCCAACGTTTGCCGTCATCGCCAGGCCATCATGCTAAACGGTCGCGGCACGGCAGACAACATTGTATGTCCTCTGCATCGCTGGACGTACGACCTCAAGGGCGAACTGCTCGGCGCGCCGCACTTCGCGGACAAGCCCTGCCTGAACCTGAGCAGCACGCCGCTGCAGAAGTGGAACGGTCTCCTGTTCGAGTCGGCCGGGCGCGATGTCGCGCGCGATCTCGCACGCCTTGGGCCGGCCAAACACCTCGACTTCACGGACTATATGTTCGATCACGTCGAGGTCCACGAGTGCAACTACAACTGGAAGACCTTTATCGAGGTCTATCTGGAGGACTACCACGTCGTCCCGTTCCATCCGGGTCTCGGCCAGTTCGTCTCGTGCGACGACCTGAAGTGGGAGTTCGGCGAGTGGTACAGCGTGCAGACGGTCGGCGTACACAGCCAGCTCGGCAAGCCGGGCAGCCCGACGTACCGCAAGTGGCACGACGAAGTCCTGCGCTTCCGTAACGGCCAGCCGCCCGAGTTCGGCGCGATCTGGATGGTCTATTACCC
This sequence comes from Paraburkholderia sp. Ac-20340, assembly GCF_017104965.1. Taxonomy (GTDB): domain Bacteria; phylum Pseudomonadota; class Gammaproteobacteria; order Burkholderiales; family Burkholderiaceae; genus Paraburkholderia. Next base: position 16,141 of record NZ_JAAGPR010000031.1, on the reverse strand, counting down.
CGGTCTGATGATCGAGTGGTATCCGCACGTGCTGATCTGTTCGTGGCTGATTCCGAACGGCACGCAAAAGACCACCAATATCGTCGAGTTCTATTACCCCGAGGAAATCGTGCTGTTCGAGCGCGAGTTCGTCGAGGCCGAGCGCGCCGCCTATATGGAAACGGCCGTGGAAGACGACGAGATCGCCGAGCGCATGGACGCCGGCCGTCGCGCCCTGTACGAGCGCGGCGTGTCGGAAGTCGGCCCGTACCAGAGCCCGATGGAAGACGGCATGCAGCACTTCCACGAGTTTCTGCGCCGCGAGCTGGGCGAAATCTGATGGATGCGGCGCCTGCCGCCCGACCAGAGCGTGACAAGGAAAGACGGGCTTCGGCCCGTCTTTTTGTTTAGACTGACGGCATCGGGCCGGCACAGCGCACGCAGCACACGAACGCTCTTCAAGCCGGTCACGCACGATCCAGGCAAAGGAGCCGTCATGCCCCACACGCACTACACCACCCTGATTTCGGCCGCGAACCTGCACGAGCGCATGACCGCCGCGCCGGGCAGCGTGCTGGTTTTCGACTGCCGTTTCGATCTGCTCGATCCCAAGGCGGGCGAAACCGCCTACGCCGCCGGCCATCTGCCGGGCGCGCGCTATCTCCACCTCGATCGCGACCTGTCCGGCCCGAAGACCGGCAAGAACGGCCGCCATCCGCTGCCCGATCGCGCTTCGCTGGTCGCCACGCTCGCCAGCTGGGGCTTGAACGCCGGTCAGCAAGTGGTGGCCTACGACGCGCACGGCGGCTCGTACGCCGCGCGTCTGTGGTGGCTGCTGCGCTGGCTTGGCCACGATTCGGTCGCGGTGCTCGATGGCGGTCTGCAGGCGTGGGAAGCGGCGGGTTATCCGCTCGAAAAGGATGTGCCGACGGCCACGCAAGGTACGTTCAAGGCCGGCGCACCGTTGCAGGTGACCGTCGATGTCGCGGCCGTCGTGCGCAATCTGGGCACGCGCGAACTCACGGTGGTCGATGCGCGCGCGAGCGATCGCTATCGCGGCGAAAACGAAACGATCGACCCGGTCGGCGGCCATATTCCGGGCGCGAAGAATCGCTTCTTCAAGGACAACCTCACCGCCGACGGCCGGTTCAAATCGGCGCATACGCTGCGTGAGGAATTCACGGCGCTGCTGCCGGGCGTCACGCCCGAGCATGTGGTGCTGCAATGTGGCTCGGGTGTGACAGCATGTCACAACGCGCTGGCGATGGAGATCGCCGGTATGCACGGCGCGGCGCTCTACGGCGGTTCGTGGAGCGAGTGGGTCGCGGACCCGTCGCGGCCGGTGGCGACGGGTGCGAATGCCTGATTGGCTGATCGGGACAGCGTCGCCCTCAACCGACGCCGTGCCCCTTGAACCACGCCGTCGCACGCTTCCAGCCATCCTCCGCATCGGCCTTGCGATAGCTCGGCCGGTAATCGGCGAAAAACGCGTGGCCCGCATCGTCATACACGACGAATTGCGAGCCGCGCCCGCCCTGCGGCCCCTGCGCAATCGCCGCTTTCATCTGCTCCAGCGTGTCCTGCGGGATGCTGGTGTCCTGACGCCCGTATAGCCCCAGCACCGGCACCTGCAACGTGCCCGCCAGATCGACCGGATTCTGCGGCGCGTTCGCCGTGTGATCGCCCGTCACGCGCCCGTACCACGCCACCGCGGCCTTCACGCGCGGATTGTGCTCCGCATACAGCCACGTGTAGCGCCCGCCCCAGCAAAAGCCGTTGATGCCCACGCGCTTCGGATCGCCGCCATGCTGGCCCGCCCACTCGAGCGCCGCATCGATATCGCTCATCACCTGGGCATCGGGCACCTTGCTCGCGATGTTTTCGTTGATCTGCTGGATCGTCGGATACACCGAAGCATCGCCTTCGCGCACGAAAAAATCCGGCGCGATGGCCAGATAGCCAAGCTTCGCAAAACGCCGGCACACATCGGCGATATGCTCGTGCACGCCGAAAATCTCGTGAATCACGATGATGACCGGCAGGTGCGTCTTGCCACGCGGCTGCGCACGATACGCCGGCACGAGCGTACCGCCCGACTGGAAGCCGATCTCGCCGGCATCGAGTCCTTCGGAATCCGTATGAATCGTCTGCGCGGAAACGGGCAGCACGGCGGCAGCGAAGCCGCTGCCCAGCGCGGCCTTCAGGAAGGTGCGCCGATCGAACGGCACGTGAGGAACCAGGCTATCGATTTCAGGCTTCAGCATGCAACGCTCCTTGCGATAGAAAACGGCGCGACAGAAAGACCATCCAAAGAAAAAATGCGCCCGCAGGCGCATTGTGAAATCAGTGCAGCTTGACGCGCGGCAGCGTCGTGCGCCGCAGCCAGTGCGCAACGGTGTCGAGCATCATGCGCGCGTAGCCGTGCAGCGCCGCAATATGCAGACGGTACAGCGACATATACATGAAGCGCGCGAACAGCCCTTCGATCAGCATGCTGCCGCCGATCAAACCGCCCATCAGATTGCCGACCGCGCTGAAATGGCCGAGCGACACCAGCGAGCCGAAGTCGCGATAGGTGAACTCGGGCAGCGGCCGTCCATCGAGCAGATGAGTCATCGACTTGAACAGGAACGATGCCTGCTGATGCGCGGCCTGCGCGCGCGGCGGCACATTGCGTTCGGTCCCCGGCCACACGCAGGCGGCGCAGTCGCCGAGCGCGAAGATGTTATCGTCGATTTCGGTTTGCAGCGTCTGGCGCACGACCAGTTGACCGAGCTTGTTGACGGTCAGGCCGTCGAGTTGCGAAAGCACAGCGGGCGCCTTGATGCCTGCCGCCCAGACGGTGAGATCGGCGCGAATCGCCTTGCCGCTCGCCGTACGCACGACGCCCGGCGCGACTTCGGTCACGCGTTCGGCCGTGAGAATACGCACGCCGAGCTTGAGCAACAATTCGGCCGTCGCCGAAGAAACACGCTCGGGCAATGCCGGCAAAATACGCGGGCCCGATTCGATCAGCGCGATGCCCACGTCATGACTCGGATCGAGCTTGTGCAGACCATACGCCGAAAGCACCTGCGCGGTATTGCGCAACTCGGCGGACAACTCCACGCCCGTGGCTCCGGCACCGACGATCGCCACCTGCACGCGCGGCTCTTCCTTGCCTTCGTGGTCGCGCGTGATGACGGGATCGGTTTGATGTTCGGCGCGCATGCACGCGGCGATCAGGCGCTTGCGAAAGCGCTCGGCCTGCTCGACGGTATCGAGCGCAATGGAATTTTCCGCCGCGCCCGGCACGCCGAAAAAGTGTGTCGTACTGCCAATCGCCAATACCAGCGTGTCGTATTCGACCACGCGCACCGGCAACATTTCAGCGCCGTCTTCATCGGCTACTGCGCCGAGCGTAATGCGCTTCGCCGCACGGTCGAGCGATACGAGTTCGCCCTGCTGAAACTCGAAGCCATGCCAGCGCGCCTGCGCCGCATATTCGAGTTCCTGCGTGAACGGGTCCATACTGCCTGCAGCGACTTCATGCAGCAGCGGTTTCCAGATATGAGTCGGATTGCGGTCGACGAGCGTGACCGTCGCGCGCGGCTGCCGGCCACGGCCCGGCTTGCCATAACGGTCGCCCAGCCGGGTAGCCAGTTCCAGACCGCCTGCGCCCCCACCTACAACGATAAAGCGATGCATAGTTTCTCCGTGCATGTCGATGGGCGTTAGAACGTCCGACACTCGCGCGCGCATGAACTGGCGCTGCGGCGTCGGCCTTCGTTTGATTGTCGGCTGACGGAGCGCGCGACGGCAAGATGGCATGCTCACATTAAGGTCATGCGAGCCACCCGCTTGTGCTGTGCCGCGCGCGCGTTTACTACGCGTTCAAAGCATGATTCATGCAGCGATCAATGTGATCATCGATCGCTTTCAATGTATCGATGTGCAAATTAATGCGCTTCTTCCCAGTTCGCGCCCACGCCCACTTCGGCGACGAGCGGCACCTTGAGTTTCGCGACCGAGCACATCAGTTCCGGCAGGCATTTACGCACTTCGGAGAGTTCCGCTTCGGGCACTTCGAGCACCAGTTCATCGTGTACCTGCATGATCATCTTCGTGCCGATCTTGCGTTCGTCGAGCCAATTCTGCACGGCGACCATCGAGAGCTTGATCAGATCGGCGGCCGTGCCCTGCATCGGCGCATTGATGGCTGCGCGTTCCGCCGCCTGACGACGCGGACCATTGCCGCCGTTGATTTCCGGCAGCCACAGACGGCGACCGAACACGGTCTCGACATAGCCGCGCGATTTGGCGTCCATACGCGTCTCGTCCATATAGCGCGCAACGCCCGGATAACGCGCGAAATAGCGGTCGATATAAAGCTTCGCCGCATCGCGCGTAATGCCGAGATTCGACGCGAGACCAAACGCGCTCATGCCATAAATCAGGCCGAAGTTGATGACCTTGGCGATGCGGCGCTGATCGTTGCTCACTTCGAGCGGCGTCACGCCGAACACTTCGGCGGCCGTCGCGCGGTGAATGTCGTCGCCGCGCGCAAAAGCCGTGAGCAGCGATTCGTCGCCCGAGATATGCGCCATGATGCGCAGCTCGATCTGCGAATAATCGGCGGAAACGAGCTTGCAGCCCGGCGATGCGATAAACGCCTCGCGAATGCGCCGGCCTTCGCCCGTGCGCACCGGGATGTTCTGCAGATTCGGATCGTTCGACGCCAGACGCCCGGTGACCGCGACGGCCTGCGCGTAGTTCGTGTGCACGCGGCCGGTCTGCGCATTGACCATACGCGGCAGCTTGTCCGTGTAGGTCGATTTCAGCTTGGCAAGGCCACGATGCTCGAGCAGCAGCTTGGGCAGCGGATAATCCTCGGCGAGCTTTTGCAGCACTTCTTCGTCGGTGGACGGCGCGCCGCTCGGCGTTTTCTTCACGATCGGCAATTGCAGCTTTTCGAAGAAGATCTGGCCGATCTGCTTGGGCGAGCCGAGGTTGAACTCGCCGCCCGCCAACACATAGGCTTCCTGTTCGAGTTCGACGAGACGCACCGCAATCTGCGCGCTCTGCTTTTCCAGACGCTCCGTGTCGATCAGCACGCCGTTGCGCTCCATCTTGCGCAGCACGCGTGCCGTCGGCAGCTCGATGCTGCGATAGACGTAGTCGAGACCCTTTTCCGGCTGGATCTGCGGATAGAGCGCGAGATGCAGTTGCAGCGTGACATCCGCATCTTCGGCCGCGTATTCAGCGGCCGTTTCCAGCGCCACTTCATCGAAACCGATCTGCTGCGCGCCCTTGCCCGCCACTTCCTCGTACTTGATCGTCTTGATGCCGAGATGGCGCAGCGCGAGGCTGTCCATGTCGTGCGTGCGATGCGATTCGAGCACATACGATTCGAGCAGCGTGTCGAATTCGACACCGTTCAACTCGATGCCGTAATTCGCGAGCACCTGCTCGTCGTACTTCATGTGCTGGCCGACTTTCTTGTGCTGCGTGCTTTCGAGCCAGGGCTTCAGGCGCGCGAGCACTTCGTCGAGCGGCAATTGATCGGGTGCATCGGGCCCGCGATGCGCGAGCGGCAGATACGCGGCGCTGCCGGGTTCGGTCGAAAACGACATGCCGACGAGCTTCGCCACCATCGGATCGAGCGCCGTGGTTTCGGTATCGAACGCGGTCAACTCAGCCGCTTCGATCTTCTTGAGCCACGCGTCGAACTGCTCCCACGTCTGGATCGTTTCGTAGTTGCGCGGCGCATCGACGAACAGCGCTGGCTGCACGTTCGCGTCTTTTTCAGCCGCGTTGCCGGCGGTGGCGGCCGGCACGGTTTCGCTTTGCGCACTCGCCTCGTTGATTTCGCGCAGCCAGGTCTTGAAACCGTGACGCGCGAAAATATCGCGCATTTCTTCGCGCGCTTCCGCACGCGTGCCGAGCGAGGCTTCGATCGATTCCAGATGCGGTGCGAGATCGCAGGCCGTTTCCACCGTGACGAGCTTGCGCGCCATCGGCAGGAAGTCGAGCGCGTCGCGCAGATAACCGCCCACCGCGCCCTTGATTTCGTCCGCGTGTTCGACGATGCCGTCGAGCGAACCGTATTGCGTGAGCCACTTCACCGCCGTCTTCGGGCCGCACTTGTTCACGCCCGGCACGTTGTCGACCGTATCGCCGATCAGCGAGAGATAGTCGACGATGCGCTCCGGCGGCACGCCGAACTTCGCGATCACGCCTTCGCGATCGAGCAGTTCGTTGGTCATCGTGTTGATGAGCGTGACGTGGTCGGTCACGAGTTGCGCGAGGTCTTTGTCGCCCGTGGAAACGACCACCTTCATGCCGAGCTTTTCCGCCTGGGCGGCGAGCGTGCCGATCACATCGTCGGCCTCGACGCCTTCGACCATCAGCAGCGGCCAGCCGAGCGCGCGCACCGCGGCGTGGATGGGCTCGATCTGTGCAGCAAGCGGCTCCGGCATGGAAGGCCGGTTGGCCTTATAGTCGGGATACCAGTCATCACGAAACGTCTTGCCCTTGGCATCGAACACGCACGCGCTATACTCTGCCGTAACGTCCTTGCGCATACGACGCAGCATGTTGATGATGCCGTACAGTGCACCTGTGGGTTCGCCGTCGGGACCACGCAGATCAGGCATTGCATGGAAGGCCCGATAGAGATAGCTAGAACCGTCGACCAGCAACAGGGTCTTACCTTCCAGCTGATTGTGTAGCTTCGTTTCCACGCGTAGTTCTTCAGGCATTATGGACAAGAGAAAAGTGATTCCGAGTCTGCGTTCACTCGCAGATCAAGAGCGCGCAACGGCCAAAAAGGCGCGCGCATCGTGGCAGATGTTCACGATTATGGCAGAGTTTATCGAGGCGACCGAATACCTGTCCGAGATCCGGCCAGCGGTCAGCATCTATGGCTCTGCACGCCTGAAACCGGACTCAAAGTACTACCAGCTCGCCTCCACCATCGCGCGAAAAGTCTCGGATGCAGGCTTCGCCGTGATCTCCGGCGGCGGTCCTGGCATCATGGAAGCCGCGAATCAGGGCGCGCACGCGGGCAAGTCGCCGTCCGTGGGCCTGAACATCGAATTGCCGCACGAGCAGTCGGGCAATCAGTGGCAGGACATCTCGCTGCGATTCCGCCATTTCTTCACGCGTAAAGTGACTTTCGTGAAGAACTCGGACGCCGTGATCGTCATGCCGGGCGGCTTCGGCACGCTCGACGAACTGGCCGAAGTGCTCACGCTGATCCAGACGAAGAAGTCGCGTCACGTGCCCATCATTCTCGTGGGCGCGGAGTTCTGGAAGGGCCTGCTCGAATGGTTCCGCACGGCGCTTGTGCCGATGGGTCTGATCAACGCGGAAGACATGGATCTGATGCAGGTGATCGACGATCCCGACCAGGTGCTCGAAGCCGTCCTGAAGTTCTACGAGGACAGCGGCGAAGAGACAGCGGAAGAACATCCCGTCCGCCCGGATTCGGACGAAGACCGCATGTTCTATCTCTGATGCATGAGCGCGCGGGCGCCCCGCCCGCGCGTTTGCATCGGCATGTTCGTATCGGCATGCCTGGCCGGCGCGCGTCACTCGCGCGCCGCGCGTCTTACCTCACGCTTTCAGGCGCAGCATTTGCTCGCGCTCACTTCCGCTCAACCTGCCGTTCCCGCATCTTCCTGCACCGCGCTCGCCTGCTCTTCGAGCCAGCGGCAAAACTGCGCGACAACAGGCACATCCGCCACTTCGCGCCGCGCCACCCACCAATAACCGCGCGCATCGATATGCGGACCATCGAGCGGCGTGACCAGCCGCCCGGAAGCCAGTTCGTCGTCCAGCAGCGGCAACGGTCCGAGCGCCACGCCCAGCCCATCGACGGCCGCCTGCAAGGCCAGATAAAAATGATCGAACGACTGCTTCTTGCGGCACTTTGCCGTGACGCCCGCCGTCGCCAGCCACGTGCGCCACGCATCGGGGCGCGTATCGGAATGCAGCAGGACGTGACGCGCGAGGTCGTTGGCGTTGTGAATCGGCGTACGCTTGAGCAGCGCCGGGCTGCAGACGGGCAGCTCCATTTCGTCGAGGAAGTGACCGCTCGCGCAATCGGGCCAATGCGCGGGGCCGCGCCGCACGGCCACGTCGAAAGCATCAAGCGTTTCCACCGGCGCATTCGAGGTCGCGAGGCGTAGCTCCACATTCGGATTGAGCCGCTGGAACTGCGAGAGCCGCGGCAGCAGCCATTTCATGGCGAAAGTCGGCAAGGCGTTCACACGCAGCACGTGGACGACGCCCGTATCGCGCAACTGTTCCGTCGCGCGCGCGATGTCGTCGAATGCCGCCTGCACGGCGCCCAGATAGCGCCGGCCATCATCGGTCAGCGCAACCCGCTTGCCATGCCGATGAAACACCTGCACGCCCACCCACGCCTCCAGCGCGGCCACCTGACGACTGATTGCACCGTGAGTCACATGGAGTTCCGCCGCTGCGGCGGTGAAACTATTGTGCCGAGCGGCGGCTTCGAACGCGCGCAGCGCCGGAAAAGGAGGGAGAGAACGTGCCATGCTTGTGATTCTAGATCACAAGAGACCGGCCTAAAAATCGTTTTGCGGCGAGACGATTCGGCGCTACGCTCGCAGCTTGCTCCAGAGGTCCCCGCATGAAAAACAATTCCGCCCCAGCCCCGGCCGATATTCCCGCCGATTTCACGTCGCACGAAGCGCTCGTGACGCCCAGCGTCAAGGATCTGTTCCTTGGCTTTCTCGGCCTCGGTTTTACTTCTTTCGGCGGAGCGCTGCCGCTCGCGCGGCGCACGGTCGTCGAGCAACGCCGCTGGCTCACCGGCGCCGAATTCACCGATCTGCTCGGCTTGTGCCAATTCCTGCCTGGCGGCAACGTGATCAACCTTTCGGTTGCACTCGGCATGCGTTTTCAGGGCTGGCGCGGCGCGCTCGCGGGCCTGCTTGGGCTGATTGCGGGGCCGTCGCTGGTCGTGATCGGCCTTGGCGTGCTTTACGAGCGCACGCAGAACGATCCGCATGTGCGTCACCTGTTCGTCGGTCTCGCTGCGGCGGCGGCCGGACTGCTGATTTCGATGGCCGTGAAGATCCTGCTGCCGCTACGGCGCGATCCCGCCGCGGCCGTGATCGCCGCGCTCGGCTTTATCGCCATTGCCCTGCTGCGCACGCCGCTGCTGCCGACCATGCTCGTGCTCACGCCGATCGGCGTGGCCGTTGCGGCGCGTGCGGCCCGTCGTGCGGGAGGTGTGCGATGAACGACACGCTGATCGCACTCGCGACGATTTTCAGCCAGCTTTCGCTGCTCGCGTTCGGCGGCGGCAACACCATCCTGCCGGAGATGCAGCGCCAGGTCGTAGAGGTCCATCACTGGATGCCCGCCAGCGAATTCAGCGCGCTTTTCGCGCTGGCTCAGGCAGCGCCGGGACCGAACATGATGATCGTGACGCTGGTGGGCTGGCACGTGGCCGGATGGGCAGGCATGCTCGTCACGTCGATTGCGAAGTTCGGGCCGTCGTCGCTCGTGACGATCGCGGCGCTGCACGCGTGGGATCGCTTCAAGGACCGGCCGTGGCGCAGCATCGCGCAACGGGGGCTCGTGCCAGTGACCGCTGGACTTGTGGCGGCGAGCGCGGTGCTGATCGCGAAGGCTTCTGATCCTTCGTGGATCGCGTGGGGCATCACGGGCGTTTGCGCGGTGCTGGCGTTCCGCACGAAGATTCATCCGCTCTGGCTGCTGGCGGCAGGGAGTTTGATTGGGTTGACGGGGTTCGGGCAGTAGCGGCACGCGTTCAGGCAATACGCTGAACGGCTATTCGAATCCGATTTGCACATGCATTTCGAGGAAATTTACGCAAGCGCAGAGGCATTCGATCCGGGCGGCCCAATTCGCTCACTACATGTATCTCCAGTGTCACGCCCGTCTTAGACTCGAACGACCTGGCGCCGGTCAAGGCGCGCATACGCGACGAGTCGACAAATTGAGCGAGACGCCACTCGAAACTGCAATCGATCACCAGACCTTGCCAGCCCCCGCATGGACACAGGGATGGAACTGGCTCGTCATTGCCATCGTGGCCATTGCGCCACTCGTGCTCATACTTGTCGAGTACAAACTCCGCGACGAACTCTGTGCGCTGCATCTTGTGGAAAGTTGCCATCCGCTCGACTTCTTCGCACCGACCATGATGGCAGCCGCGCTCACAATGGCGCTTCCGTGCCTGAGTATGCCGGGCTCACTACCTGTACTGAAAGTGCTGCCGGATCCGCCATCGATTTTCAAGCGCGCCGCGCGCCGCCAATGGCTACGCGCAAATCGCTTAGCAATCCATCACAATCGTCGGAAACGTTACCTGTGGTATGCGAGCGCGACCGTCGCGATCTTTGCGTTTTTCTTGTCCTGCGGCATCTTTACGATCTGGCTGTTGCGTCTACACCCGGAAGGCAGTGCTAGCATCGGCGTGACGTGGGGGAAGCCACAAGAGGAAAGCTGCATTGCCTACGCCCTCGCGACCACGCTCACGCTTGCGCAAACCTCACTCGAACGGTACCAAAAATGACGGACTGGCCTCCTTCCGTGCTATTCGGCATCCCTGTCGCCGGCATTATCGTCGGCCACATTCTGTCTTATTTCATCTACCGCCTGAGGCGCGCAATCGCGCTCGACGATGCACGCGACGCAATGGAAGCGAAAGCGCGCAAAAAAACCGGCGTTGTGTACGCTCAACCCACCGCTGTTCCGGTCGATGCCTTCACGCGCATTGCCACAACGGTGAACGCACCGAATCTATCGATCCGGCTCGACGGCGGGCAGTATGCATGCTCGCCATACACGTCTGCCTATGCGGCCATGCACGCCTCGGCGAGCTAGGAACAACGCTGCGCTACATCGCGTAGCGCAGCGCGTCACATCGCCGTTGCCCTTACTGGAACGCCACCTCAGCGAAACTCCGCAATTTCCGGCTATGCAACTTGTGCAAGCCGTTAGTGCGCAGAATCTCCATCGCCTTCACGCCGATCTGCAAGTGCTGATCCACCTGCGCGCGATAGAACGAATCGGCCATGCCCGGCAGCTTCAGTTCGCCGTGCAGCGGCTTATCGGAAACGCACAGCAAGGTGCCGTACGGCACGCGGAAACGGAAGCCGTTCGCGGCGATCGTCGCGCTTTCCATATCGAGCGCAATCGCGCGGCTCTGCGACAAGCGTTGCACCGGCTCGCGATGATCGCGCAGTTCCCAGTTGCGGTTGTCCACGCTCGCCACCGTGCCCGTGCGCATCACGCGCTTGAGCTCCACGCCCTCGAGACGCGTCACGTCCGCCACTGCGCGCTCGAGCGCAAGCTGCACTTCCGCCAGCGCCGGAATCGGCACCCACAGCGGCAGATCGGCGTCCAGCACGTGATCTTCGCGCACATAGCCGTGCGCGAGCACATAGTCGCCCAGACGCTGCGTATTGCGCAGCCCCGCGCAGTGACCCAGCATGATCCACGCATGCGGACGCAGCACGGCGATGTGATCGGTGATCGTCTTCGCGTTCGACGGCCCCACGCCGATATTGACCATCGTGATGCCGCTGCCGTCCGCGCGCTTGAGGTGATACGCGGGCATCTGCGGCAGACGCGCGGGCGGCGAGCCCTCGTCGTCCTGTTCGCCGAGATTCGCGTTATACGTCACCACATCGCCCGGCTCCACGAACGACGTGTACTCGCTGCGATAGTTGCGCAGATCGGCATCGTCGGTGCGCGCCATCATGGCGCGGCCAAGCTTCACGAATTCGTCGATATAGAACTGGTAGTTCGTGTACAGCACGTAATTCTGCACGTGCGTGGGCGAAGTCGCCGTGTAGTGCTTGAGCCGATGCAGCGAAAAGTCCACGCGCGGCGCCGTGAACAGCGCCAGCGGAAACGGCTCGCCGGGCGCCGGCTCGAACGTGCCGTTGACGATGCGGTCGTCGAGTTCGGCGAGATCGGGCACGTCGAACACGTCGCGCATCGCGAAGAGGCGTTCGCGATCGAGGTCGCCTTCGAGGTGAATGCCTTCGGCAAACGCGAAATGCACCGGAACCGGCTGCTCCGACACACCCACTTCGATCTGCACGTGATGGTTCTTCGCGAGCAGGCGCAGTTGCTCGCGATAGTAATTGCCGAACAGATCAGGACGCGTGATGGTGGTTTCGAACACGCCCGGACCCGCCACGAACCCATACGAGCGCCGCGAGTCGATATGCGTGTTGACATCGGTACGGATGCGCACGAACGGATAGCAGGCGCGCACGCGGCGCTCGAACGATTCGCCGCGGCGATAACGCGCGAAAGCATCGCGCAGGAACGAGGTGTTGGCTTCGTAGATCGCGGAGAGCCGCGCGACGGCATCGGCGGCATCTTCGAATGCTTCGAGCGGGAAGTCGTGCGGGGGCGTCATGAAGGTTCGCCGGTTGGTGTCGTTGTTCATTGTCGTTCACCTCTGTTCGTTTGAACGACATTAGCACGGAAGCAGGACAATCTGACAACGCCCTTCGTGCAGCGCGGAAATCCGCGCCTCAGGTCGAGCGCCCGCGATGCCCCGCGTGGCGGGCGCGCCAGCCGGTGCTGCAACAGCAGGCGCAGACGGGAGACACGGCGCGGATTTGCTAGAATTAGAAGATCCCATCGGAGAATCACCATGAAGTCGCATCTTCTTGCTGCCGTCGCCGCGACGCTCGCATTCAGCGGGCTCGCCATGGCCGCGCCGGCCGACGACGCCAAAACGGCCGTCGAGGCCCAGTCCGCGCAGTCCGAAAACGAGCGGGCCGGTCTGCCCGATCTCGCGGCGATCAACCGTCCTGCTGCGCGCGTCAGCTCGAAGGTCGACATCAACGACGTGCCGCGCACGCCGAGCTTTCACGAAGTCAGCCCGACCGGCACGGAAATCACCGAATACCGCGACAAGGGCAAGCCCGTCGAAATTAACGTTCATTCGAATTTCGGCACGCGCTACACGATGAGCGCGAACCCCGACACGTCGCCGCAAGTCCGTCCGAACGGCCAGGCCAGCACGCGTCTGCCGTCGATCAACCTGCATTACTGATACGTCGCCCTCGTGCGCGGGCGGCGTGCGCTGTCCGCGCCGCCTCCCGCCCGGGCATCCGCAAGCCCGCTCCCGGACTCGTGCACGAGCCGGGCTCCATTACGAAAACCACACGACCTCCCGCATGGCCGTCTTCACCGCTGTCACCGAAACCCAGCTCGCCCAATGGATGCGCGACTACGATCTTGGCGATGTCGTCGATTTTCGCGGCATCCAGTCCGGCATTGAAAACAGCAACTTCTTCCTGACGACGACGCGCGGCGAATACGTCCTGACGATCTTCGAGAAGCTGACGGCGCAGCAGTTGCCGTTCTATCTGGACCTGATGCGCCACCTCGCGGCGCATCGCGTACCGGTGCCCGATCCGATGCCGCGCGCCGACGGTTCGCTGTTCGGCATGCTGCACGGCAAGCCCGCCGCCATCGTCACGAAGCTCGACGGCGCGCCCGAACTCGCGCCGCAGGTCGAGCATTGCGCCGAAGTCGGCCAGATGCTTGCGCGCATGCACCTGGCCGGCCGCGATTACGCGGGCGACCAGCCGAATCTGCGCAGCCTGCCGTGGTGGGAAGAGACCGTGCCGACGGTGCTGCCTTTCCTCGACGCGGCGCAAAGCGATCTGCTCACGAGCGAACTCGCCCATCAACAGGCCTTCTTCGCCAGCGACGATTACGCCTCGCTGCCCGGCGGCCCGTGCCACTGCGATCTGTTCCGCGACAACGCGCTGTTCGCACACGCCCAGCCCGAAACCGGCCATACGGTGCGCCTGGGCGGCTTCTTCGACTTCTATTTCGCCGGCTGCGATAAATGGGTGTTCGATGTGGCGGTGACGGTCAACGACTGGTGCGTCGATCTCGCGACCGGCAAGCTCGACGGCGCGCGCGCCGAAGCGCTGCTGCGCGCGTACCAGACGGTGCGCCCGTTCACGCCCGCGGAAATCGCCCACTGGACCGACATGCTGCGCGCCGGTGCGTACCGCTTCTGGGTCTCGCGCCTGTATGATTTTTATCTGCCGCGCTCGGCGGAACTGCTCAAGCCGCACGACCCCGGCCATTTCGAGCGCATCCTGCGCGAGCGCCGCGCTGTCACGCCTGGCGACATCCAGGCACTTTCTGGCCTGCCCCGCTCATGCAACTGATCGAAGTCCCCGCGAAGCAGGGTTATGTCTGGTTCCGCCAGGGTATCTGGCTGTTCCGTCGCAATCCGCTCGCGTTTCTCACGCTGTTTTTCGCGTATCTGCTCGCCATGACGCTGATTTCGGCGGTGCCGCTGATCGGCGGCGTGCTGCCGCTCATCTTCGTGCCGGGCGTGGCGGTGGGTTTCATGGCCGCGTGCCGCGACACGATCGCGGGCAAGCCGGTGTTTCCGACGATCCTCGTGGACGGTTTCCGTTCGTATGGACCGAACGTCACGAAGCATCTGTTCGCGTTGGGCGGGATTTATGTGGTGGCGATGACACTGGTGCTCGCGGCATCCGCGCTGGTCGACGGCGGCGAGCTGCTGCGTCTGATGACGCTGGGTGGGACGCTGGACACCGAGGCGATCGAAAACAGTAACGTGCCGCTCGCCGTGCTGGCTTCGCTGGCGGTCTACCTGCCGGTATCGATGCTGTTCTGGTTTGCGCCGGTGCTGACGGCCTGGCATGACGTGCCGCCCATCAAGGCGATGTTCTTCAGCATCGTGAGCTGCTGGCGCAACAAGGGCGCGTTCGTGGTGTACGGCGCGCTGTGGTTTGCGCTGTCGACGGGCGTGGCGATCGGGCTGTCGAATCTGCTGCGCGCGCTTGGCGCGGGCGAGTATGCGCTCGCGATCGTGATGCCGGCGCTGATCCTCGTCACGACGATGATCTACTGCTCGTTCTATGCGACCTATCGCGGCTGCTACGGCGTGCAGGAAAAACCGGCCGAGGATCTGCCCGATTCCGGGCGTTGAGCCCGGGTTTGCAGCATCGCGCTGCAAATCACACCTCTGCGGGGCGCCAGCGTGCGCCCCGTTTTTATTGCTACGGCTTAGCCGTAGTGGTTCATCCACGAGGGATGACGGCCGGTCTTCTCGCGGTCGAGCTTGCGCATGCGGAATTCCAGGTCATAGATATCAGCCGATTCAGCCAGGTAGGCGTCTTCGCGCTCTTTGCGAGCGGTTTCGGTCGATTTCGTGAGGAACAGGAAAAGGCGGCTAAGCAGGTACATGGTCTGGCTCCGTAATTTCGGGCACATGCCCTCGGAAGGAATAGAGCCATTATAGGGAAAACCCTGATTAGGGTAAACCCTTGAATTGATACGGATTGTCGCAGTGCCGTGAAAATCGGCGCAAACCCGCGCCACAGCGGGCGCGCAGCTTAGCGCGCGCCGTGCGCGAGTTCGTCGTCGAAGGCGTCGTCCACATGGCTGCGGCGTTGCGCTTCGAAAAAGTCCCAGATCATTGCGCTGGCGTCGGGGCCTGCGGACGAGTGAAACGGCACGGCATCGTCGCCGCCGCTCCAGGCGTGCTCGAGCGCGTCCACCTCGCACAGCCGCACGATGCTGGCGCCATCGCGCAGGTAATCGCGGATCGTGAAACCGTCGCCGTCGTGCTCGTGCGAAACGACGCCCTGGCGCACGCCCTCACCATCGGCGAGATCGTTGAGGTGGAGGAACTGCGTGGTCAACTGCCCGGCGTTCACGGGCGCGACGACGGCATCGCCGCCGCCCTGCACGATCAGCGCCGGCATGCCGGGATGCTTGCGCCCCGCCAGTTCGCGCTCGACCAGCGAGACCGGATCATGATGCAGACCGCGTCGCATGACGTCGAGCGCGGCCACGCCCGAGCGCGCCTCGCCGAAAGCCGGCCCCGAATGGAGCGCAACGGCCGCGAAGCGGCCCGGCGCGCGCATCGCCAGCAGCGAGGCGAGCCCCGCGCCAGCCGACAAACCAGCCAGATAAACACGCGAGCGGTCGAAACCATGCTCGTGCGCGAGCGTATCGACAAGCGAAACGATCGCCGCCGCCCACGCCCTGCAAGGCGCGCGCCGCCGCCAGAAAACGCATATCGGTCGCCAGACCGCACAGCACGGACGCCACCGTGAACACGATCACGGCCGCCAGCACGAAACGCTTGCGGCCAAAA
>NZ_JAAGPR010000030.1 GCF_017104965.1 Paraburkholderia sp. Ac-20340 | reverse complement strand
TGCCGTTCGACTTGCATGTGTAAGGCATGCCGCCAGCGTTCAATCTGAGCCAGGATCAAACTCTTCAGTTTAAACCTGTTACTGTTTTCGGTTCTCTCGAACCGGTCGCTCACTCAAAGCTGACAGGAATTTGAATTACTTCAAAAACCTGACTTACTTTTGTGTGAGACTCTTGATACTTTTGCCACTCCCGGTGAATTCCGAGGAACTCATCGGGCCGCATTATCATCAAGCGCCCACACTTATCGGCTGTAAATTTTTAAAGATCGATTCGCGAACACCAGCCAGACACAAAGCTTTCCGGCGGGTTCTGCGTCGCTGCGTCAGCAGCAGAGAAACGAGATTATGAAGGCTCTTCTTCGTTTCGTCAACATCTTTTTTTACGCTACTGCTTAAAAGACGCTGCCGGATCGAACCGCCGTGTTTCGTCGGCGGCTTCGCTACGGTACGGCGTGCAGCGAAGGAGCGGAATTCTAGTCACGCACGTGACACATTGCAAGGCTTTTTTTCGCGGCGCCCCACTCCCTTCGAACTGCGCCGTCGCACTGCGCCTTACCACCGCCACTATCTCAATAGCGCGACCCCGCGACGCAGCAATCTCCCCGCCCCCGGCCGGCCTGTAGGCCAAACCGATGTCCCGCGCGGAACAGACTAGAATATGGGGTTCTCCGCATCCCAACTTACAAGATTTATGCGCTCGCGAATCGCCAAACGCCTCCCTCCTGACGCCGACAAGCTTGTAGGCCTGTCGCTCGCCCTGTTTGCTTCGGGCAGCCGCACCGAAGACCGCTTCTGGGAGGCCAAGCTCGACACGCTGCTCGCGAAAGTCGTGCGCAACGGCAATCAGACTACGCTCGACGCCGCGCTCGATCATTTGCAGCAAAACCACCCAGATGCCTACGGTGCGCTCGCAGACATGGCCGAGACCCATAGCGAGTCGTTCGTCGTCGAGCACGAAGGCGTGCAATACGAGACGCTGCTGGTCGCCGCGCCCGTGCTCGCCTGGACGCGCTATGTGATTCCGTCGGGTCCGCTGAAGGCCGAATCGGCGGATGCGCTGCGCACGCATCTGCAGGCGCATGTGCTCGCGAGCGGCGCGCGCGTCGCGATGGCGCCCTATCTCTATAGCATCGATCAACTGCCGCGCCATCACGTCGAAACCTGGCGTCTCGCGCAACAGCTCACGCAAGCGGCACTCAACGGCACCGCCGCGAAGATCAGTGCGAGCGAGCTGCCCGAAACTTCGCCGATCCTCGCCGATCCGCGCTTCCTGCTGGCCGTGGTTGCCGCGCCGGTCGGCACCGCGCTGTTCCGCTGGCAGGAAGAAGAGAACGGCGCGCGTATCGAGCGCAGCCAGTGCCTCGAACAATGGGCGACGCAAGGCGGCGCGAATCTTGCCGTGGCGATGCCGGGCTGCGAATTCGAATGCCTGCTGCCGGATGCCTACTACTCGGCCTGTCGCGACGCCGACGAGCGCGTGCGCCCGCACACGATCCGCACTGCCGTGCGCTATCTACTCGACACAATCGGCGCTACTGCCCAGGACCTGCGCGCGGTTGTCGCGGGCTTCGGCGAGCGACGCATCGACGAGTACCGCGTCGGCTTCACGAAGCGCGGCAGCAACGACGTTCTTTACGGTGTCGTCTGGCCGCTTTATGGCCGCGAGAATGGCGACGCTGACATCGACGAAGAACCGGCCGAGGAAAATGTAGGAGGCGGCCCGCTCGAAGAGATCGTTGCGCTGCTGAAGGAATCCGGCATCAACGATATTCGCCGTCACGCCGGCCGCTTCGAGCCCGAGTACTGCGACGACTGCGGCGTGCCGCTCTATGCCGATCCCCTCGGTGAGATTGTTCACGCAGAGATGCCGGAAGATGCTGAGCCGGTTCAGCCACATTTCCACTAAGTATCACGACGTTTTCCTAGCTGGTCCCGCCTCTGTGCGGGACTTTTTTTTGCCCTACGTCCTACGCCATCTGGACAGGCCGTCGGAAGCCATTCTTTTTGTCATGATGATGCTGTTGCCCCGGTTTCAAAACGGGACACGCAACGCATCCAGCACCCGATATTTCGAGAGGCATGACCAGAGAGGAGGGCATCACCATGCGGTTTGCGGTATTCAATCCGGACGCCGAACGGCGCGAAGGACTCAAGGCGCTGTTGCGACAGATCGATCGACGCGCACGCTTTAACGATGCGCCCGACTGGCGCAGCGCCGAACGCGCGATGCAGCGCTTTACGCCTAACCTGCTGGTGATCGACTGGCACGAGGACATCCTTCCGGGCGAGTTGCGTCATTTCGCGAACCGGCATCGAAACCTGCCCATCGCCGTACTGGTCGATCGCACCGAACCGCCTCATAGCGTGCGCGCCGTGCTCCACGAGGGCGCGCGCGGCATCATCCGACGCACCACCGATTCGATCCTGATCGTCAAGCTGCTCGAACTGATCCTGCTAGGCGGCGACCACGTTCCGGCCGATATCTTCGGTCCTTCGTTCGGGCCGCCCACGCCCTGGCCCGCACCGCCGCGCCGTAACGTGCGAGGCAGCGCAACATTGCGCAAAGGCGCGCCCAGGATCGAACTCTCGCCACGCCAGGAGCAGATACTGCGTTGCGTGCACATGGGCAGCACTAACAAGATGATTGCCCGTGCGCTCGGCATCAGCGAGGGCACCGTCAAGGTTCATCTGGCGAGCATCTTCCAGCAACTCGGTGCACCTAATCGCGCCGCCGCCGTGGCGATCTACAACGGCCTGCTGGCCAGCCAGCTGCAGGTGTTGCGCACACGTCGCGAGAGCGCACAGAAACCCTCATACGGAGAACACGGCCAGAAACCATTGCGCAAGCGCAGCAAAACGCCGTTCCTCTATCCGTTGCGGACAGACGACACCCTCGAGGCGCTACCGCTCGCCGCCGAACACGGCACGCCCTACGTCGCCACCGCGCCGCAAGCGCTTGAGCCAGCCAGGGAATCTACTCAGGAGAGCATCGAAGAACAGGAGGCAGCGCCCGGATGCGCACACCTTTTGCCCTCCAACGAGTAATATGAAGCACATGGGATTCCTCTATACGCCGCTTCCGTTCTGGGTGATCGTCGTTGCATGGATTGCATCGGCGGGTTTGCTCGCGCTCGCGTTATGGAACAACCCATTCAAGCGTCTGCAGGATGCCACGCTCCAGCACGTCTGGCTCGCCATCATCGTGGCCATCGCCGTGCTGTGGGCGAGCAACGCCTGGCTCGAGGACGGCACCGTGCTGCATCTGCTCGGCGCCACCCTCGTAGTCACGCTGTTCGACTGGGGGCTGGCGCTCGTCGCCATGGCGGTCGTGGTTGCATTGGCCGCTTTGGTGTTCGATGCGCCCTGGGACGGCGTCGCCCTCACCTTCCTTGTGTTCGGCGCTTTCCCGGTTGGCGTGTCGACATTGCTGCAGCGCGC
Source organism: Paraburkholderia sp. Ac-20340 (assembly GCF_017104965.1). Classification (GTDB taxonomy): domain Bacteria; phylum Pseudomonadota; class Gammaproteobacteria; order Burkholderiales; family Burkholderiaceae; genus Paraburkholderia. The sequence continues at coordinate 104,421 of NZ_JAAGPR010000030.1, read as the reverse complement.
CTGTGTCGCCTGGTTGCCGCGCAACCTCTTCATGTTTATCGTCGGTCAGGGTTTCGTCTCGCCTGCCATTGCGGTTTCGGCAGCGGCCTATCTCGCGCTCGGTACCCATATCGCGCTCAATGACGGCTCCATGCTGACCCTGCCCGTGGGCTATGCGTTCAGCGTATTCCTGCTCGCGTCCGGCGAAGCGTGGTTCACCGGCATGGCTACGGCGCTGATTGCCGTCTATCGGCCTGCGTGGGTGACGACCTACGACGTGCGTCGTTATCGCCTCGGCGGCCCGCGCGCCTGAAACGGTGCGCCGCGTCTGCCTCTCTTCCTTCATCTCCAGCAGCTTTCTGCAGCGACCCACCGTAAGCGTGCGCTAGAATGACCCGGCGTTTAGATGCGCATAGCCATTCGGTGATGACTGTCCGCCAGCCGTGCGCAAAAATCGATCGCAAAAGCCGTTTGTACGATTTATTTGTTCCAGGCCTGGAACTCCTTCCAGCGCCGCGGCATCTTACGGTGCCTGACGTCCCACCCTCATCAAGAACAATCAGATGGACCGCAACAACGCATCCCGCCAGTTGCTGACCGTACTCGGCCGACTGGCCGCCTGCACCGCGAGCCTCGCGCTTCTCTGCTCGCTTCCTGCGCAGGCCGATCAGCTTGAACAGCAGAACGATCTCGTCAACACCTACGTCACGCAGATGCACGCCGATCCGCTCGTCGCGAGTTGTGCGGCGCACGGCAAATTCATCGCCAGCACGTCGAGTGTGCTCGACCACGTCGAGTTTCCCGCGACGTCCTTCGACAGCACGCATTCGAGCGTGACGCCGTGGAACGATTCGTTCGACGAAGGCAAGCAACGTGTGAAGGTCGACACGATCGTGACCGTCGACGGTGTCGGCATTCCCCAGGACAGCAGCCAGCAACCCTACGACCTCAAGTTCCGCTGCGGCTATGTCGGCCAGCAGATTCTTGCGTTCAGCTGGAACGATCCGGTACCGCCGTCGCGCGCGCATAGCGAAAGCAGCAGCGCAGGCGGCACGGCTTCGCATGTGAGCGGCAGGCATCACGGCAAGTCGACAAAGGCGACCGGCAAGGGCAAGAGTTCGAAGAAAGCCACGTCCAGCAAATCGAGCCACAAATCGTCGGCGACCACGAAGAGCAGCAGCAAATCCGCGAGCAAATCGTCGAAGTCCAGCACGGCGAAAAAGAGCTCGACGAAAAAGAAGTCGACCACGCACTGATCTCGCGCGCATCGATCCGATGCGCCTGGTGCTCAGCGTGGTGCTCAAATAGCGCTCGAAAATACGAAGGGGGAAGCGGCTCACACCGCTTCCCCCTTTTTTCATGCCCTGGCCGCGCTCAACACGCGGCGGCATCATTCGCTCAGGCGAACGTCTCGACGTGATGCAGGATCGCCTGCAGCATCGCGGCGCCGAGCGCCGCGCTACGCTCGCCGTTCCAGCCCACGCGTTCGTCCGGCAGATTCGCGTTGTCCTTGAACGGCATTTCCAGCGTCAGCGACAGGCAGCCGTACTTGTGGCCGATGTACTTCGACGCGAGCTTGAGCGCATCTTCGCGATAGCGGCTCGCTTCGTAGCCGTGCTTGTCCTGGAAGTCCGGGCTCGCGATCTTGAACGCTTCGATGAAAGCCGTCTGTTCCTTGCGTTGCTGATCGGTGAAGCCGGGCAGCATTTCCGAACCCGCCACGAACACATACGGCAGCGTTTCGTCGCCGTGAATGTCGAAGAAGAGATCGCAGCCGGTGTCCTCGATCGCCTCGCGCACCGCCAGCACTTCGGGGCTGCGCTGCGCATCCGGCTCCATCCATTCGCGGTTCAGGTTCGCGCCCGCCGCGTTGGTGCGCAGATTGCCGTGTCGGCTGCCGTCCGGGTTCATGTTCGGCACGATATGGAACACCGCATGGTCGAACACCTTGCGCGCGACCGGATCACCGGCCCAGTCGCCCATGCCCGCGAGACGCTTCACGAGACCTTCGACGAACCACTCGGCCATCGTCTCGCCCGGATGCTGGCGCGCGATGATCCACACGGTTTTCTTCGGCTTGCCCGCGGGCGTGTCGTCGCCGGGCGTGGCGAGTGTGAGCAGCGACATCGGCCGGCCTTCGACCGTCTGGCCGATTTCCGTGAGCATCGCATGCGGCAGCTGCTGCATCATGCCGAGGAATTCGGAATGGCGCTCTTCGCCGTAGGGCTCGAAATACGCGTAGTAGATGCTGTCGAAATCGGGCGTGTGGTCGATCGTCAGCATCTTGCCGTCGTACGAGGTCGGCACGCGGAACCAGTTCACGCGGTCGTAGCTCGCCACGGCTTCATAGTTGCGCCAGCCTTCCGGGAACGCGCACTGTGCGGCGTTCTCGAAGGTCATGACGCAGCGCTCGCCGCGCACGCCCGAGATGCGGAAGTAAAACCATTGTGCGAATTCCGATTGATTATCGGGGCGCACGCGCAGGCGGATTTTTTCCGCCTCTTCGCACGACAGCACTTCGATCGCACCCGCGTCGAACTGGCTAGTAATGGAAATCGTCATGACTTTTCCTTCGCTGGGTCAGCAATCCAATCGTTGAGTCAACCGCTTATTCGGCAATACGCCGGCGGAATACATAAGTGGCATCGTTCGATGCGTCAGCATCGAACGCGTAGCCTTCGGCATCGAAGGCCTTGAGCGCTTCGGGCTCGGCGATGCGGTTCTCGACCGCATAGCGCGCCATCAAGCCGCGCGCGCGCTTCGCATGGAAGCTGATGATCTTGTAACGGCCGCCCTTCCAGTCTTCGAAAACCGGCGTGACGATGGGCGCCGCGAGCTTCTTCGGCTTGACCGCCTTGAAGTACTCGGTGGACGCGCAGTTCACCAGCACGCGTGCGCCCTTGTTGTTGCTTTCGAGCTGCGCGTTGAGCGCGTGCGTGATGCGCTCGCCCCAGAACGCGTACAGATCCTTGCCGCGCGGGTTTTCGAAGCGCGTGCCCATTTCCAGACGATACGGCTGCAGCAGGTCGAGCGGACGCAGCACGCCGTACAGGCCCGAGAGCACGCGCACGTGGTTCTGCGCGTAGTCGAGGTCGGCGTGCGACAGCGAGCGGGCGTCGAAGCCTTCGTAGACGTCGCCGTTGAAGGCCAGCACGGCCTGCTTGGCGTTGTCGCGGCTGAACTTCGTCGACCAGTCGGCGTAACGCTGGAAATTCAGACGGGCGAGCGGGTCCGAGATGCTCATGAGTGTGCCGATCTGCTGCGGCGACAGGCGGCGCAGGCCGTCGATGAGCTCGGCCGCATCGTCGACGAAATCGGGGATCGTGTGGGTGTCGATGTGCGCCGGCGTGTCATAGTCGAGCGATTTGGCCGGCGACAGAACGATTATCATAGAGGCTTGCAGGCACACAGGTGCCGATGTTCAAAGGCGAAAGCCCGATTGTAGCGAATTCACGAATGACCGGTTTCACGCCTCCCGACCACGCCCCTATTCCGACCGCAGCCGATGCCGTCGATGCCGCCCCGCTGACCGTGGTGCTCGACTCCAATGTCTGGCTCGATATCCTGATCTTCGACGATCCGCACACGCGCGCGATTCGCACCGCGCTCGAGCGCGGGGCGCTGTGCGCGTTGATCGACGCGCGCTGTCAGGGCGAGCTGGCCCACGTGCTCGACTATCCGCAGTTTCAGGGGCGCGGCACCGACAAGGCCGGCGCGCTCGCCGTGCTGGCCACGCTGGTGCGCCAGATCGAGCCGCCCGAATTGCCCGCCGATGCCCGCCCGCTGCCGCAATGCCGCGACCGCGACGACCAGAAGTTTCTGGAACTGGCACGCGCGAGCGGCGCGGCGTGGCTGGTATCGAAGGATCGTGCCGTGCTGAAGATGGCGAAGCGCATCGCGCGCGACTTCGGCTTTCGCATCGGCACGCCGGATACCTTCCTGGCCGAATGCGGGCTGGGCTGAGCGGCGCACGCTCGGCGCCCCTCGCCTACAATCAGACTTTCGAGGCTTTCCCGGCCGTCCGTCCCACCGCCTTCTATCGTCCGCGCCATGAACGCACCGCATCCGTCACACGAATCGACGCACATTCCGCCGCAAAACCTGCTCACGCCCTCTTTTCCGTCGCGTCTGCCCAATGTCGGCACGACGATCTTCACGGTGATGAGCGCGCTCGCCGCCGAAAAAGGCGCGGTGAATCTGGGCCAGGGCTTCCCCGATTTCGGCTGCGACGAGCGTATCGTCGACGCGGTTGCGCAGGCCATGCGTGACGGCCACAACCAGTATCCGCCGATGGCCGGCGTGGCCGCGCTGCGCGAAGCGATCTCGGACAAGATCGCGAGCGTCTATGGCCGCCGCTACGACGCCGCCAGCGAGATCACGGTAACGGCGGGCGCGACGCAGGCGCTGCTCACCGCGATCCTCGCCACTGTCCATGCCGGCGACGAAGTGATCGTGGTCGAGCCGACTTACGACAGCTATCTGCCGTCGATCGAACTGGCGGGCGGCAAGCCCGTGTTCGTGACGCTCGAAGCGCCCGACTACGCGATTCCCTTCGACCGCCTCGCGGCCGCCATCACGCCGAAGACGCGCCTGATCCTCATCAACACGCCGCACAATCCGACCGGCACGGTCTGGCGCGCCGATGACATGCGCAAGCTCGAAGAGATCGTGCGCGGCACCAACGTGCTGATCCTCTCCGACGAAGTCTACGAGCACATGGTCTACGACGGCCAGCCGCACGAAAGCGTCGCGCGCTATCCGGAACTGGCGGCGCGCAGTTTCATCGTGTCGAGTTTCGGCAAGACCTATCACGTGACCGGCTGGAAAGTGGGCTATGTGGCCGCGCCGGCCGCGCTCACGGCGGAATTCCGCAAGGTGCATCAGTTCAACGTGTTCACGGTGAACACGCCGATGCAGGTCGGCCTCGCGCAATACATGCAGGACCCGAAGCCCTACCTCGAACTGGGCGCGTTCTATCAGAAGAAGCGCGACTTCTTCCGCGCCGGTCTCGCCAACTCGCGCTTCAAGCTGCTGCCCTGCGAAGGCACCTACTTTCAGTGCGTCGATTATTCGGCGATCAGCGATCTGCCCGAAGCCGAGTTTTCGAAGTGGCTCACCGCTGAAATTGGCGTAGCGGCGATTCCGGTTTCGGCCTTCTATCACGAGCCGCACGAATCGGGCGTCGTGCGCTTTTGCTTCGCCAAGCAGGAAAGCACGCTCGCGAGCGCACTCGAGCGCCTCGCGCGTCTCTGATCCCGGACGCAACGCGAGGCCCGCGCGATGCGTCCGCGAACGTCAACCCGTTCCGGTGCATCGCGCTCGGCTTCAATCAATCGCTCAGCAATTCGCTCACGACGTCGCTCAGGACGTCGCCTCGATATAGGCCTTGCGGTCCGCGCCTACGCGCTGTGCGGCAGGCCGCTCGCCCAGCAGCTTCAAATACGCCTTCCAGTCCACGCCGGCGTCCGCCAGCATGTCGCGGCCGTAGATCTTTTGCGTGGCCATGCCGATCAGCGGCAGATTCACGAACGCCGACATATCGACGATGCCGAACTGCTCGCCGCGCACATACGGCGCAAACGTGGCGAGACGCTTGAGGCTCGCGATATAGCGCGCCAGGCGCTTCTCCACGCTCTTCTTGACCTCGTCGCTGACCGTGCCGCCGAAGAACGCTTCGGCGTACAGCTCGCGCACGGCCAGTTCCAGATGCGTCTCGATCACGACGATCAGCTCGCGCTCCTTGGCCGCCTGCCAGGGATCGGCGGAAAAGATGCGCTTCTCTGGAAAGCGCGCCGCCAGATATTCGACGATCACTTCCGACTCGCACACGAAGCCGTTCTCAGTCTCGAGAAACGGCACCTTGCCGGTGGCCGACTGCGCGAGTTGCGCTTCGCCGAGCGGCAGCTTCGTCAACACTTCCTCGAACTCGATGCCGTGCTCGAGCAGCACGAATTTGACCTTGTTGTAGTAGTTCGAGAGAGCAAAACCATGCAGCTTCATCATCCTCGTTTCCTCCTGGGAGCGACGGTCTGCGTGACGGCCCGGGGTGAACCCTTAATACGGCCGGAAAGCGCAGAACCTTTTTCATAAAAATGTACGACCGTGCTATTCTAGGCCAATCATGGAGCCACGCTTCCAATGACGACACATCATTTCAACATTGAGACAAACGGCATCGCGCAGACGAGCTTCGCCGACACCTTCGCCAATCTCCCGGCAAAAGGCAAGCCCGGCCGCACCCGCAGCACTGTGCCCTATCTCTCGAACGAGGCATCGCAATGAGCGCCGAACTTCTCACCAGCCGCCCGCAGAATCACGAATCGACGCTCGTGCTGACGCTGTCGAATCCCGGCGCGCGCAACGCCCTGCACCCCGACATGTACGCCGCCGCGATCGAAGCCTTCGACGCGGCCGAGCGCGACGAATCGCTGCGCGCGATCGTGCTGACCGGCGCCGATAACTTCTTCTGCGCGGGCGGCAATCTGAACCGGCTGCTCGAAAACCGCGCGAAAGATCCGTCGGTGCAGGCTGCCAGCATCGACATGCTGTCGCATTGGGCGACGGCCATGCGGCAGTCGAGCAAGATCGTGATTGCGGCCGTCGAGGGCGCGGCAGCCGGCGCGGGTTTCTCGCTGGCGCTGGCCGCCGATCTGCTCGTGGCCGCCGAGGACGCCAAATTCGTGATGGCCTATTCGCGCGTGGGACTCACGCCCGACGGCGGCGGTTCGTGGTTTCTCTCGCACGCGCTGCCGCGCGCGCTGGCGTTCGAACTGATGGTCGAAGGCAAGCCGATCGGCGCGCCGCGTCTGGGCGATCTCGGCGTGGTGAATCGCGTGGTCAAGCCGCAGACGGCGCTCGATTCGGCGCTCGCGTGGGCCGACGATCTCGCGAAGATCTCGCCGAACTCCGCCGCGCGCATCAAGGCGCTGACGAACGCCGCGCCGCTGCAGTCGCTCGACGCGCAGCTCGTCGATGAACGCGAGAGCTTTGTCAGTTCGCTGCATCATCGCGACGGTCTCGAAGGGATCACCGCGTTCCTCGAAAAACGCGCGCCGGTTTACAAGCGATGAACACGCGATGAGCGAATTCCAGCTACCCCAGCGCCGCCGCATCTATCTGATGCGCCACGGCGACGTCACCTACTTCGACGATAGCGGCCGCGCGATCGATCCCGACACCGTGCCGCTCAACGAGAACGGCCGCCTGCAGGCCACCGCTGCGGGCGAGGCGTTCGCGCAGCAAGGCGTGCGCTTCGACCGCGTGATCGTGAGCGGTCTGCGCCGCACGGTCGAGACCGCGCAGCGCGTGCTCGCCGCCACCGGTCAGGCCATCGCGCTGGAAGAACAAGCCGCGTGGCAGGAGATTCGCGGCGGCCGTCTGGCCGATCTCCCGCCCGCCGATGTCGAGAACGCATTTCTGCGCGCCTTCGACGGCGTGGTGCCTGAAGACACGCGCTTTCTCGGCGGCGAGAGTATCGGCGAACTGCTCGACCGCGTGCTGCCAGCCATCACCACGCTGCGCGCCGATACTTCGTGGGACACGGCCCTGCTCGTGCTGCACGGCGGCGTGAACCGCGCGATCCTCTCGCACGCGATTACGGCGGGCGGGCGCCAATTCTTCGGCCATCTCGCGCAGACGACCGGCTGTATCAACGCGCTCGATGTCGGCAGCGCGCCGCAGGACTGGGTTGTGCGCACGCTCAACTACGCGCCGCCCACACCGCTGCATCGCGACACCCGCAACACGACGATGGAGATGCTGTACGCGCAATATCTGCGCTATCGCCCGCAGCGCTAGCACGGACCACCCATACTGGAGAGGGAGACAAAAATGGCGCAAGCCACCCCGGATGGAGACAAGCACGGCGAGAACAACGGCAATCAGCGCGACGCCGATCGATCGACGGATTTTTCCGCCTTCGAAGGCACGCGTCCGGTTGCCGAGCGTCAACGCTTCGACACCCAGGCGCTCGCAACGTGGCTTGCCGCGCAGGTTGCGGGATTCGAAGGCCCGCTCACGGTCGAGCAGTTCGCAGGCGGTCAGTCGAATCCCACCTTCAAGCTGGTCACGCCCACGCGCAGTTATGTGATGCGCGCCAAGCCCGGCCCGAAGGCGAAGCTGCTGCCCTCGGCGCACGCGATCGAGCGCGAATACCGCGTGATGGACGCGCTCGGCGCCACCGACGTGCCGGTCGCGAAGATGCTCGCGCTCTGCGAAGACGAAGCCGTGATCGGCCGCGCGTTCTACGTGATGGAGTTCGTCGAGGGCCGCGTGCTCTGGGATCAGTCGCTGCCGGGCATGACGCGCGAAGCGCGCGGCGCGATCTACGACGAAATGAACCGCGTGATTGCCGCGCTCCATAACGTCGATCCGAGCGCCATCGGCCTCGCCGATTACGGCAAGCCGGGCAATTACTTCGCACGCCAGATCGATCGCTGGAGCCGCCAGTATCAGGCATCGGAGACGGAATCGATCGAGGCGATGAACCGCCTGATCGAATGGCTGCCGCAGCATGTGCCGGACGAAAGCGGCGAAGGCAACGCACGCGTCTCGATCGTGCACGGCGACTTCCGTCTCGACAATCTGATCTTCCACCCCACCGAGCCGCGCGTGCTTGCCGTGCTCGACTGGGAACTGTCAACGCTCGGCAATCCGCTCGCGGATTTTTCGTATCACTGCATGGCGTGGCATGTGGAGCCGGGGCAGTTTCGCGGCATCGGCGGCCTGGACTGGGCGGCGCTCGGCATTCCCGGCGAGCAGGACTATGTGCGCCGCTATTGCGAACGCACGGGCCTGACGATACGCGGCGACTGGAACTTCTATCTCGCCTACAACATGTTCCGCATCGCGGCCATTCTGCAGGGAATCATGAAGCGCGTCGTCGATGGCACGGCCGCCAGCGCCCAGGCAGCCGACGCCGGCCGCCGCGCCAAACCGATGGCCGAACTCGCCTGGCAATACGCGCAGCGAGTCCGCTAAGCCTACGTCACCCGATACGTCTTCAATCCGCACTCGATAACGGCTCAGTGCTTTTTCAGTGCTCTATTTGCGAGGTCCTGGATGAATTTCGATTACACCCCGAAAGTGCAGGCGCTGCGCGAGAAGCTGCTCGCGTTCTTCGACGAACACATCTACCCGAACGAAGCCGTTTATCACGCGGAAATCGAACGCAATCGCGCCAACGGCAATCCTTGGGTGGCCACTGAAATCGTCGAGCAATTGAAGGTGAAGGCGCGCGAAGCGGGCTTGTGGAATCTGTTCCTGCCGGAATCACATCGCGGCGCGGGCCTCACCAATCTCGAATACGCGCCGCTGTGCGAAATCATGGGCCGCGTGATCTGGGCGCCGGAAGTGTTCAACTGCAGCGCGCCCGACACCGGCAACATGGAAACCATCGAGCGCTACGGCAACGAGGAACACAAGCGCCAGTGGCTCGAACCGCTGCTGCAAGGCCAGATCCGCTCCGCTTTCCTGATGACGGAACCGGAAGTGGCATCGTCGGATGCGACCAATATCCAGACGCGCATCGTGCGTGACGGCGACGATTACGTGATCAACGGCACGAAATGGTGGTCGTCGGGTGCGGGCGATCCGCGTTGTGCGATCTATATCGTGATGGGCAAGACCGACCCCGACGCGCCGCGCCACGCGCAACAGTCGATGATTCTCGTGCCCGCCGATGCCGCCGGCATCACGGTCAAGCGCCCGCTCACGGTGTTCGGCTACGACGACGCGCCGCACGGCCATATGGAGATCAAGCTCGAAAATGTGCGCGTGCCGGCGTCGAATATTCTGCTCGGCGAAGGGCGCGGCTTCGAAATCGCGCAAGGTCGTCTCGGGCCGGGCCGCATTCACCACTGCATGCGCCTGATCGGCCTGGCTGAGCGTGCGCTCGAATTCATGTCGAAGCGCGCCCTTTCGCGCGTCGCCTTCGGCAAGACGATTGCGCAGCAGACCGTCACGCAGGAGCGTATCGCCGAAGCGCGCTGCATGATCGAGCAGGCGCGCCTGCTCACGCTCAAGACCGCCTACATGATGGATACCGTCGGCAACAAGGGCGCGCGCGGCGAGATCGCCATGATCAAGGTGGTTGCACCGGGCATGGCCTGCCAGGTGCTGGACTGGGCGATCCAGGTCCACGGCGGCGGCGGCGTGAGCGGCGATTTCCCGCTCGCATACGCTTACGCGCAGGCGCGCACGCTGCGTTTCGCCGACGGCCCGGACGAAGTGCACCGCAACGCCATCGCCAAGCTCGAACTGTCGCGCTATATGGATGCCGGCGCCGCGTCGCGCGTGGAAATGCCGGTCACGCGCTCCTAAGCGTCATCATCGTTGCGCGGCCAGCGTGCGCGCGACGGCCGCGAGCGTGCGTCGGCGAATCCATCCGCTCGACGCACGAATGGCGAACCAGTACGGCGTCATCAGCGCGCGGGTGCCGAACGACGGGCAATCGACGAACGTTTCGGTGACGAGGCGCGCGTCTTCCTGCCCTTCGTCCGGCACGCGAAAGCGCAGCACCAGTTTCGCGATATCGGTGCGTGCCAGCGCGATGAAGGCAGCCGCATCGGCGACTTGCTCCAGCCCGAAATCGGGACGCCAGAACCGGCCCGCGAGTCCGAACGTCAGCTCGCGCTCGTCGCGATGCAAAGGCGTGAACGCCGACAAACCGAACGGCTCGCAGTGCTTGCCGCCCAGCCGCTGAACCAGTCGTTCCGGCCACTCGCGCACGCGCAGCAGCGCGTCGATCACGGGATCGTCGCGCATATCGAACGATGCGACCGCATCGATAATGCGCGGCGGCGGCGCGGCTCCCACCGCCGCTTCGTGGCGCTCGTAGAACGTATAAGCGGCAAGAAACGGTAACGGCGGCACGGGTGACGCGGTTGGATCGGACATCGCATCGGGCATCGCATCGGGCGGCGAAATCGCCTTTCGTGAATATTGCCCGACATGATGCCATCGCTCGCCGTGCAGCGATTTCCACGCTGGCATTGAGGTCACTCGCGCGGCTTCGGCGGTCCGCATCGAACTATGCTAACGTCCGCGAGATCCGGCGCGCGGCAACGAAGCGCCTCCCTGGTGCTGAGCAAAACACGATGAGGAGTCACGATGATCGACGTCTATAGCTGGGCCACGCCCAACGGCCACAAAGTCCACATCATGCTGGAAGAAACCGGTCTCGAGTACCGCGTGCATCCGGTCGATATCGGTGCGGGCGATCAGTTCACGCCCGAATTTCTCGCCATCAGCCCGAACAACAAGATCCCGGCGATCACCGATTCCGAAGGTCCGGTGCGCGCCGACGGCCAGCCTTTCTCGCTGTTCGAGTCGGGTGCGATCCTGATTTATCTGGCGGCGAAAACCGGCAAGTTCATGCCCGACGATCTGGCCGCGCGCTACGACGTGCTGCAATGGGTGATGTTCCAGATGGGCGGTCTGGGCCCGATGCTCGGTCAGGCACACCACTTCCGCATCTACGCGCCGGAGAAGATCGAATACGCGGTGAACCGCTACACGAACGAAGCGAAGCGCCTCTACAACGTGATGGAAACGCAGCTCGGCAAGACCGAATATCTGGCGGGCAACGAGTACACCATCGCCGATATCGCTGCGTTTCCGTGGACCCGTTCGTGGCAGAACCAGGGTATCGATCTCGACTCGCTGCCCAACGTGAAGCGCTGGCACGAAACGATCGCGGCGCGTCCGGCTGTGAAACGCGGCGTCGAAGTGCTCGCCGATGCCCGCAAGCCGCTGATGGACGACAAGGCCAAGGAAATGCTGTTCGGCGCGACGCAATACGCGAAGCACGCTTCGAAAGCGGCGTAAGTTTTTAGCATCGATAAGAAAAGGGCGTCGGGTGAAAAACCCGACGCCCTTTTTGCTTTCAGCGCGTGTGCTCGATCAGAAGTAATGCCGCGAAATGAACTCGGCGATACACGCGGGCCGCTCGCTGCCCTCGCATTCGAGGCTCACGTTCCAGACCACCTGGGCGCCGCCGCCTTCGACATCGCTCACTTCCTTCACGCCAAAACGCCCGCGCAGCTTCGCGCCCACCGGCACCGGCGACGTGAAACGCACGCGATTGAGCCCGTAGTTCACGCCCATGCGCTGACGGATCGTGACGGTCGACGCCAGCAACACCGGCACGAGCGCAAGCGTGAGAAAGCCGTGCGCGATCGGCCCGCCGAACGGCGACTCGCGGCGCGCACGTTCCGCGTCGAGATGAATCCACTGATGATCGCCGGTGGCGTCGGCGAAACCTTGCACGGCCGGCTCGCTGACTTCGCGCCACGGACTCACGAACGACTCGCCGCCAGCCAGCGCACGCAGCGCGGCCAGATCGGCGATTTCCACAGTTGCAGCGACTGCGCTCATGCAGTGTCTCCCGTTATGTAGACGCCCGGATTCAGGCAGCCGGATGGCGCAGCCCGAACAGCCCCTTCGAGCTGACCGTCACGACCAGTTCGCCGTGCTGGTTGCGCCCTTCCCAGCGCGTTTCGACGATGCCGCGATCGGGCTTGCTCTGCGACACGCGCTTGCTGACCACGATGTTGGTCATCGACAGCGTGTCGCCCACGCGCACCGGCTTGATCCAGCGAATCTCGTCGATACCCGGCGAGCCCATCGAGGTCGAGTCCTTGAAGAAGTTGCGCACCAGCATGCCCATCATCGTCGAGCAGGTATGCCAGCCGCTCGCCACGAGCGCGCCGAACATCGACGCCTCGCCGCCCGCCTCGCTCAGGTGGAACGGCTGCGGATCGTACTTCTGCGCGAACTCCACGATCTCCTCGCGCTCGAACGTGTGCGAGCCGACTTCATAGGCCCTGCCCACTTCGAGATCTTCGTAACTCAAACCCATCGATGGTTCTCCGAATCGACCCGAATCAACTAGGACGCCGCGCTTACGCCGCGGCCTGCGCGAAACCCGGCAGCGAGGCGAAACGTTCGAGGTGGTGATCGACGTCGCCCAGCGTGGTTTCGATGATCGCGAGGCGCTTGAACAGATGCGCCGCCGCGACTTCGTCGGTCACGCCCATGCCGCCGTGCAGTTGCACCGCCTGCTGGCCGACATAGCGCGCCGCCTGCCCCACGCGCACCTTCGCCGCCGAAATGGCGCGGCGACGCTCGTCGGGCGATGCGCTACTGTAGCGCGCCGCCGCGAGATACGTGAGCGAGCGGGCCTGTTCGCCGTGAATCAGCATTTCGGCCATGCGGTGCTGCAGCGCCTGGAAACGCGCGATCGGCACGCCGAACTGCTGGCGCGTTTTGGTGTATTCGACGGTCGCGTGATTGAGCGCATCGATTGCGCCGACGGCTTCCGCGCACAGGAGGAAGGTGGCGTAGTCGGCGATCTGTTCCCACGTCTGCGCGCCCGCTTTGGCAAGACGGCGAGCCTGCGCGCCGTCGAACGTGATCGTGGCAGCGCGCTGGCCGTCGATGGTGCGATAGTCGCTGAGCGTCGCGCCCTTTGCATCGCGCGCGACGACGAACAGCGCGACTTCGCCCGCGAGACGCGCCGGCACGATCCAGTAATCGGCCTGAGCACCGTGCTGAACCACCGATTTCGCGCCGCTGAGCGCGAAGCCATCGCCGGTTTCCTTCGCGGTCGTTTCGAGCGAGAACAGGTCGTAGCGCGCACCGGCTTCGTGGAAGGCGGGCGCGAGCTTGATTTCGCCGCTAGCGACGCGTTCGAGCAGCGCGGCGTTTTCCGCGTTATCGGCGCCGGCAAGCTTGAGCGCTTCCACGCCCACGGCGCTCGCCCAGTACGGCTCGACCACCAGTGCGCGGCCCAGTTCCTGCATGACCACCAGCATGTCGAAGGTCGAACCGTCGAAACCGCCCTGCTCCGCCGGCACCGGCAGCGCCGTCAGGCCCAGTTCGACGAACGCGTTCCAGTGCGCCGCCGACACGCCCTCGGGCGTCTTGACGATCGCCCGGCGCGCTTCGAAGCCGTAGTTCTTGTCGAGATAGCGACGCAGCGCGTCGGCGAGTTGTTGCTGCTCTTCGGTGAAATTGAAGTCCATTGCGCCGCTCCTCAAATCCCCAGAATCATCTGCGCGATGATGTTCTTCTGGATTTCGTTCGATCCGCCGTAAATCGACGTCTTGCGGTAGTTGAAGTAGTAGGCCGCGAGCGGGGCCGCGTCGTCGTCGCCGGCCGCAGAATGCGCGTGCTCGCCTTCGAGGAACTCAGGATCGAACGGCGCGGCAAGCGGGCCGACCGCATCGACCATCAGTTCGGTCAGCGCCTGCTGGATCTCGGTGCCCTTGATCTTGAGCATCGACGCTTCAGGACCGGGGCCGCGACCGTTGCTGCTGCTCGCGATCACACGCTCGGCGGTCACTTCGAGCGCCATCAGTTCGATTTCGACGGCAGCCACGCGCGACGCGAATACCGGGTCGTGCAGCAGCGGCTTGCCGTTCTTCTTCTGGTTGAGCGCGACGTGCTTGAGAAAGGCCAGTTCGCGATTCGATGCGCCCACGCGCGCGATGCCAGTACGCTCGTGGCCGAGCAGATACTTCGCGTAAGTCCAGCCGCGATTCTCTTCGCCGACGAGATTCTCGAGCGGCACCTTCACGTCCTCGAAGAACACTTCGTTGACCTCATGGTCTTCGTCGAGCGTGATGATCGGGCGCACGGTGATACCCGGCGTCTTCATGTCGATCAGCAGGAAGGAGATGCCCTCCTGCTTCTTCGCAGCGGGGTCGGTACGCACGAGGCAGAACATCATGTCGGCGTGCTGGCCGAGCGTGGTCCAGGTTTTCTGGCCGTTGACGACGTAGTGGTCACCTTCGCGAACCGCCTTCGTGCGCAGCGAAGCGAGATCGGAGCCCGAACCCGGCTCCGAATACCCCTGGCACCACCAGTCTTCGCCCGAGAGAATACGCGGCAGATATTGGCGCTTTTGCGCCTCGTTACCGTATTTCATGATCACGGGCGCGACCATCGACACGCCGAACGGCAGGACCGGCGGCGCGCCGATGCGGCCGCACTCGGCGTCCCAGATGTGGCGCTGGGCTTCGGTCCAGCCCGGGCCGCCCCATTCGGCAGGCCATGCGGGCGCCGACCAGCCTTTGGTGCCGAGCAGCTTGTGCCAGTTCGCGATGTCTTCGCGGCTCAGGCGTTGGTGATTGAGAACTTTGGCGCGCGCGTCCTGGGGCACATTGGCTTCGAGCCAGCTGCGGACTTCGGCGCGGAACGCGTCGTCGGTAGGGGTGTAGTCGAGATCCATGCGGTTTGTCTCCTGGCCGCGGCTGGTTGGGAGCGAACCCGAACCGCGGCGAAGACCCGCATGGCTATTGCAGCGGACCCTTCAGCGCGGCCGGCACCGGCAGCGGCATCACATCGATGCCTTCTTCGACGAGCGCTCGCGCATCCTCCGCGGAAGCGACGCCGCGTATATTGCGCGCGGGCGCTTCGTTGTAGTGCATGCGCCGGGCTTCCTCGGCGAAGCGGTCACCTACGTTCTCCGTTTTCTCCAGCACCTCGCGAATCGCGCGCAGCGCCTGAGCCTGCCACTGCGCAGCCTGCCCGGCATTACCAGGCTGACCCGCCGCAGCGGAAGGCGCGGGCGCGGCGGAACGATCCGCGCTCGCACCCGACAGATTCAGCCGGGGCGCGGACGGCACGCGGGCCACGTTGGTGGCGCCGCACATCGGGCATCCGACCAGCTTGCGCGAAAGCTGCGATTCGAAATCGTCAGCGGAAGCGAACCAGCCTTCAAACCGATGGCCTTCAGGGCACTGTAAATCGAGGACCTTCATGGGGAATCGAGGCTTGCGTTGGAGTGTATCGCAAAATGAAAATTTGTGAACGATCGTTCGTAAAATTTCCGGGCGGGGAAAACACCGATGCCGTGCGGCGTTCAGGTCGGGCTCAGAAGCGGCTCGTCGATCGGTGGTCGATTGTAGCGCCGCGCGGAACGCCCCGCTTGGCCTTTGCTTAACGCCGATTTATGACGCTCATGTGAAGACGGCGGCCTTGCGGGCCGCCGTCTGTAAAACATTTGCACCGCTTCGAACGGCGCCTGCTGACGCAGCTTAAGCAGGCTGCCCGAGCGGCCAGCTACCCGAGAGCGCCTTTTCAAGCCAGAACGTGCCGATAATGGTTTTCACGTCCGTGATCTTGCCTTCGCGCACCCATTCGAGCAGTTCCGGCAGCGTCGCCGTAAAGGTCTCCAGGAATTCGCCTTCATCGAGCTTCGATTCGCCCGACGTGAGACCGCGCGCGAGATAGATATCGATGAACTCGGTCGAGTACGAAATCACCGGATGGATCTTGGTGAGATAGATGTACTCGCGCGCCGTATAGCCGGTCTCTTCCTTGAGTTCGCGCTTCGCGCAGGCGAGCGCGCCTTCCTGCGGATCGAGCTTGCCCGCCGGGAATTCGGTCATCACGCGCGCGAGCGGGTAACGGTACTGACGCTCCATCAGCACGCGGCCGTCGTCGAACAGCGGGATCACCATCACCGCGCCCGGATGCTGGACGTATTCGCGCGTGGCGTGCTTGCCGTCGGGCAAGGCCACGGTGTCGCACTTGAGCGTCAGGAATTTGCCCGCGTGGAGCGTCGTGCTTTCCACACACGTCTCGGCGAGCGCCGGGTCGTGTTTCTGATCTTCAGCAGCCATGGTTCAACCTCGGGAGGATCGGAAATAGGAACAGGTATCGAACGGCAAGGCGCGGAAAACCGCGCTGCAATCGACAATGCGCGCGCCCCGCTCGTCGAGCGAGGCGCCTGCATCACGCCGGACGGCGTTTGACGAGATATTGCCAGGCGAAGCCGGGGAACGCGAACACGACAAAAAGACTGAACGTGATGGCGTAGAACTGCCAGCCCTGGTCGAAGCGGTTACCGGCGCGCGCTTCCAGCAGGAAGCCGAACGCACCGACCACGAAATACAGCACGATCAGCTCGGCGATGCGGACCCATGCGCTCTTCCTGGGCGCGCGCATCGGCACAAGGCCGAACAGACGCTGATTGAGAAACGGCAGGTTGGCGCCCGCGAGCGCCAACAATACGATAAACCACCCTGCTGCCGACATATTACAGAGGCAACGAGTGCGTAACGGCTTGCAGGCACAGCGACATCAGCGGGCCCGGAATGATGCCGAGCACGAGCACGGCGACGCCGTTGATCGTGAGCATGGCGCGGTTGCTGGCATGGCTCTGGATCGGCGAGCTGTCCTGCGGTGCATCGAAGTACATCAGCTTGACGATACGCAGGTAGTAGAACGCGCCGAACAGCGACGTCACCACGGCCAGGATCGCGAGCCACGTGAGGCCGGCGTTCATCGTCGCTTCGAGCACGGCGAGCTTCGCGTAGAAGCCGACCGTCGGCGGAATGCCGGCGAGCGAGAACATCACGAGCATCATGACGAAGGCGAGCATCGGGCTGCGATGGTTCAGGCCCTTGAAGTCGTCGAGCGTTTCTGCTTCGAAGTCGCGGCGCGCGAGCATCATCACCACACCGAATGCGCCGAGCGTCGTGATCAGGTAGACGATGCTGTAGAACATCGCCGAGCTGTACGCGCTGGCTGCGCCCGTCGCCTTGTTGTCGACGATGCCGGCGAGCAGACCGAGCAGCACGAAGCCCATGTTCGAGATCGCCGAGTACGCCAGCATGCGCTTGACGTTACGCTGGACGATACCCGTGATGTTGCCGACGATCATCGACAGCGCCGCGAGAATGATCAGCATTTCCTGCCAGTCCACCGCCAGCGGCAGCAGACCCATGACGAGGAAGCGCACGGCCCACGCGAACGCGGCCACCTTCGGGCCACCGCCCGTGAGCAGCGTCATGGCCGTGGGAGCGCCTTGATAGACGTCCGGCACCCACATGTGGAACGGCACCGCGCCCATCTTGAAGGCCACGCCGGCAACCACGAAGACCACGCCGAACAGCAGCACGATGTCGTTGATATGGCCCGAGGCGACCGCCTTGAACACGTCGCCCAGATCGAGCGAGCCGGTCGCGCCGTACAGCATCGAAATACCGTAGAGCAGGAAGCCCGATGCGAGCGCGCCCAGCACGTAGTACTTCATGGCCGCTTCGTTCGACTGCGAGGCGTCGCGGCGCAGCGCGATCAGCGCGTACAGCGACAGCGACATCAGTTCGAGACCGAGGTACAGCGTGAGGAAGTTGTTGCCCGAGATCATGACGATCTGGCCGAGCAGCGAGAACATGCCAAGCAGGAAGAACTCGCCCCGGAACAGGTCACGGTCTTCGAGATATTTGCGCGAGTACACGATCGACACGGCGTAGCCGAGCGTCACGACGGCCTTCATCGCACTGGCGAACGCATCCACCACGTACATGCGCGAGAAGAAATAGCTCGGCTGTTGCGTGTCGAGGGCGTTCACCGCGAACCAGGCACCGGCGACGATCGTCGTCAGCAAGGCGATGAGATAAGTCGTGCGCCGGCCCGAAGGACCGGAGAACGTGTCGTTGAGCCACGCGACGATGATGCCGGCGAGTACCAGCGCATCGGGTAGCAGAGCGTACATAGGGGCGTTTGGCATGATCTTTTGTTCCTCCGCTCGGTATTACTGTGACAGCGGCAGTTTCGACACTGCGACGTGGGAGAGGAGGTTTTCCACGGAAACGTGCATCACATCGGTAAAGGGCTTCGGGTAGATGCCCATGAAAAGCGTGAACAGCGCGAGCACGACAAGAATCCCGTATTCGCGGCAGTTGATGTCCTTCAGCTCGCGAACATGGTCGTTCGAGATGGCGCCGAAGTACACCCGCTTGTACATCCACAACGTGTAGGCCGCGCCCAGGATCAGCGTGAACGCCGCCCCGAATGCGATCCAGAAGTTGAACTTCACTGCGGCCAGAATCACCATGAATTCGCCGACGAATCCCGAGGTGCCCGGCAGGCCGCAGTTAGCCATTGCAAACAGCATGGCCAGCGCCGCGAACTTCGGCATCGTGTTGACGACGCCGCCGTAATCGGCGATCTGGCGCGTATGCATGCGGTCGTACAGCACCCCGATGCACAGGAACATGGCGCCCGAGACGAAACCGTGCGAGATCATCTGGATGATCCCGCCTTCGACAGCGAGCTGGCTCGACGGGCCGAACATAAAGAAGCCGAGCGTGACGAAGCCCATGTGGGCGATCGACGAATACGCGACCAGCTTCTTCATGTCCGCCTGCACCATCGCCACGAGGCCGATATAGATCACAGCGATCAGCGACAACGTGATGATGACCGGCGCCAGGTAATGACTCGCGTCCGGGGTCACCGGCAGCGAGAAACGCAGGAAACCGTACGCACCGAGCTTCAGCATGATGGCGGCCAGCACGACCGAACCGCCCGTAGGCGCTTCGACGTGTGCGTCCGGCAACCACGTATGAACCGGGAACATCGGCACCTTGACGGCGAACGCGAAGAAGAACGCGACGAACAGCAGGATCTGCGGTGTCATCGCCAGCTTTGCGTCTTGCCAGGCGGCCAGTTCGAACGTGTGCGTCACACGGTACAGATACAGCAACGCGACCAGCATCAGCAACGAACCGGCCAGCGTGTACAGAAAAAACTTGAAGGCTGCGTACACGCGATTCGGGCCGCCCCAGACACCGATGATGATGTACATCGGGATCAGCGTGGCTTCGAAGAACACGTAGAACAGCAGACCGTCAGCGGCGCAAAACACGCCGATCATGAGACCCGACAGCACCAGGAAGGCCGCGAAATACTGCGCGACATCTTCCTTGATGACCTGCCAGCCCGCGATCACCACGATCACCGTAATGAGCGCCGTGAGCACCACGAACCACATGGCGATGCCGTCGACGCCCAGGTGATAGGCAATATTGAACCGGTCGATCCAGACCGACTTTTCCTCGAACTGCAGCGCAGCCGTGGTGGTGTCGAAGCCCGAAACGAGCGGAAGCGTAACGAGGAAACTAAGCACTGAACCGATGAGCGCGAGCCAGCGGGCTCGGCCCGGGTTCCGGTCGGAACCCACTACTAAAACGATGACGCCGAAAATGATCGGCATCCAGATCGCAATACTCAGAATCGGGGTTGCGTGCATGCGTTTCCTCGCCTTATTTGCCGCTGAGCGTTACAAACAGGGTAAGGAGGCCAAGCATGCCAATAATCATGGCAAATGCGTAGTGATAGATATAGCCGGATTGCAGGAAACGAATGACAGTTGCAAACCAGCCGATAAACTTGGCGCTCCCGTTCACGACGCCGTCGATCACGACGACATCGCCCTCCTTCCACAGACCGCGACCGATAGCGACTGCTCCGCGTGCGAAGACGATTTCGTTGATCTTGTCGAGGTAATACGCATTTGCCAGCAGCTTGTAGACCGGTGCGAACGTGCGCTGCACGACGGCCGGCAGATCCGGGCGCTTCATATAGAAGAACCACGCCACCACCACGCCTGCCAGCGCAAGCCAGACCGGCACGCCCGAGAACGCATGTGCGCCCATCGCGGCCCAGCCGTGGAACTCTTCTGCCATCTCGCTCAGACCCGGATGGTTCTGGCCGATGAAGATAACCTTGTCGAACGCCACGCCGTTCTGGAAGAACGAACCGAACAGCAGCGGGTCGATCGCGTACGCACCGGCGATGATCGACGGAATCGCGAGCAGCACGAGCGGCACCCAGACCACCCACGGCGACTCGTGCGGAACATGCACGTGATGATCGTCGTGACCGTGGTCACCATGAGCGCCATGAGCCGCTTCGATCCCCATCGGCGACTCCGGATGCTTCGGACCGCGGAAGCGCTCTTCACCGTGGAACACGAGGAAGTACATACGGAACGAGTACAGCGCCGTCACGAACACGCTGGCGACCACCGCAAAGTACGCGAAGCCCGAACCCGGCAGGTGCGAGAGCTTCACGGCGTCGATGATCGAATCCTTCGAGTAGAAACCCGAGAAGAACGGCGTGCCGATCAGCGCAAGCGAACCGACCAGCGACGTGATCCACGTGATGGGCATGTACTTGCGCAGGCCGCCCATGTTGCGCATGTCCTGATCGTGGTGCATGCCCATGATGACCGAACCCGCGCCGAGGAACAGCAGCGCCTTGAAGAACGCGTGCGTCATCAGGTGGAAGATCGCGACCGGGTAAGCCGAGACACCGAGCGCGACCGTCATGTAGCCGAGCTGCGAGAGCGTGGAGTAAGCCACCACGCGCTTGATGTCGTTCTGCACGACGCCCAGGAAACCCATGAAGAGCGCGGTAATGGCGCCGATCACGACGATGAACGACAGCGCTGCGTCCGACAGTTCGAACAGCGGCGACATGCGCGCGACCATGAAGATACCGGCCGTCACCATGGTTGCCGCGTGAATCAGTGCGGAGATCGGCGTCGGGCCTTCCATCGAATCGGGCAGCCAGACGTGCAGCGGGAACTGCGCCGACTTACCCATCGCGCCGATGAACAGGCAGATGCACGAAACGGTGAGCAGGTTCCACGAAGTACCCGGGAACGTCAGCGCGGCGAGCTCGTTGCCTTTTGCGAACACGTCGTTGTAGTTCAGCGAACCACCGTACGCGAGCAGCAGACCGATGCCCAGCAGGAAGCCGAAGTCGCCCACGCGGTTCACGAGGAACGCCTTCATGTTCGCGTAGATGGCGCTTTCACGCTTGAAGTAGAAGCCGATCAGCAGGTACGAGACCAGACCCACCGCTTCCCAGCCGAAGAACAGCTGCAGGAAGTTGTTGGCCATCACGAGCATCAGCATCGAGAACGTGAACAGCGCGATGTACGAGAAGAAGCGCTGGTAGCCCTCTTCTTCGGCCATGTAGCCGATCGTGTAGATGTGCACCATCAGCGACACGAAGGTCACGACGATCATCATGAGCGCCGTGAGCGAGTCGATCAGGAAGCCCACTTCGAACTTCATCCCGCCTACCGACATCCATTCGTAGACGGTCGCGTTGAAGCTCGCGCCGCCCAGCACGTCGAAGAACGTCATGCATGAAAGCACGAACGCAATCGCCACGCCGAGAATGGTGACCGTATGCGCGCCAGCGCGCCCCACTGTCTTGCCGAACAAACCCGCGATGAGCGAGCCGGCGAGTGGAGCCAGCGGAATCGCCAGCAGCAAGTTTTCGTTGAGTGTCGTAGCCATAACCGCCTGCCTTAGCCTTTGAGCTGATCGAGATCCTCGACATTGATCGTGTCGAGGCTGCGGAACAGAGTCACAAGAATAGCCAGACCAATTGCTGCTTCCGCCGCCGCAACTGTAAGCACGAAGAACACGAAAATCTGTCCGTGAACGTCACCGAGATAATGCGAGAACGCAACGAAGTTCGTGTTCACCGCCAACAACATAAGCTCAATCGCCATCAGGATGATGATGACGTTGCGCCGATTCAGAAAGATGCCGACGATCGAGATCGCAAACAGGATCGCGCCGAGGACAAGGTAATGGGCCAGAGTCAACATAGTGGTTCGCTCCTTCGCGCTTAGCTCTTCGTTGCCGGCGCGGCCGGGGCGGCACCAGGCGCTGCAGCCGGTGCCGCAGCGGCGTCGGCCGGCGCGGCCTCTTCCACTTCCGGCACTTCGACCACCGCCTGCATCTTCACGAGACGCACGCGGTCCTTGGCACGCACGGCGACCTGCTTCGACACGTCCTGGCGCTTGCTGTCCTTCGGCTCGCGCACGGTCAGGCCGATGGCCGCGACGATGGCGACCAGCAGCACGAGGCCGGCGACTTCGAAGGCGAAGATGTAATCGGTGTAGATGATCTTGCCGATCAGATGCGTGTTCGACATCGCACCCGAGGACACCGCGGCGAGCGAGCCATCGGCCACCGGCGTGGTGGTCGCGCCGTAGCCGTGCCAGAGAATCAGCGCGGTTTCGACCACCATGATCGCGCCGACGATGGTCGCGACCGGGATGAAGCGCTTGAAGTCGCGGCTCAGCACGTCGATGTTGATGTCCAGCATCATCACCACGAACAGGAACAGCACCATCACCGCGCCCACGTAGACGAGCACCAGCAGGATCGCGAGGAACTCGGCCTCGAGCAGCATCCACACCGCGGCCGCGTTGAAGAACGCGAGCACGAGGAAGAGCGCCGACGAGACGGGATTGCGCGAGGTGATCACCTTCAGCCCTGATAGCGTGAGCAACAGCGCGAAGATGTAGAACAGGACGGTCGTGAATTCCATGATTACTGGTTCATCGTTGAGGCCATCATAAGGCGGATTGCGCAGCGCAGACTGGCGGCCAGACCAGGGAGCGTCGCGCCGCGGCGGTCGGCATGCAGGAACGCGGCATTTTCAGGCGCAGGCGTGCCCCGCAGCCGGCCCGAACCGCGGGCCGATGCAGCGTCAAACTGAAGATCAACGGTACGGTGCATCTGCTGCCTTGTTTGCCGCGATCTGCGCTTCGTAGCGATCGCCCACGGCCAGCAGCATTTCCTTCGTGAAGTACAGATCGCCGCGCTTCTCGCCGTGGTACTCGAGAATGTGCGTTTCGACGATCGAATCGACCGGGCAGCTTTCTTCGCAGAAACCGCAGAAGATGCACTTGGTCAGGTCGATGTCGTAGCGCGTCGTGCGGCGCGTGTTGTCGGCACGCACATCCGATTCGATGGTGATAGCCATCGCCGGGCACACGGCTTCGCACAGCTTGCACGCGATGCAGCGCTCTTCGCCATTTTCATAGCGGCGCAGCGCATGCAAACCGCGAAAACGCGGCGACATCGGGGTCTTCTCTTCCGGGAACTGCACCGTGAACTTGCGCTTGAAGGTGTAACGACCCGTCAGCGCGAGGCCCTTGAGCAGCTCGGTCAGGAAGAACGTCTTGAAGAACTGTTGAATAGCGGTCATTTCGTTCGCCCCTTATTTCCAGATGCTCAGCGGCGACATATACCAGAAGCCCACCACAATCAGCCAGACCACGCACACCGGAATGAACACTTTCCAGCCAAGACGCATGATCTGGTCATAGCGGAAGCGCGGGAACGTCGCGCGAGCCCAGATGAACACGGACAGGAAGAAGAAAGTCTTCAGGACCAGCCAGAACACGCCCGGGATGAAATCGAGGAACGCGAACGGCGCGCTCCAGCCACCGAGGAACAGCACCGAGGTGAGCGCCGAGATCACGATCATGTTGATGTACTCGGCGAGGAAGAAGAGCGCGAAGCCCATCCCCGAGTAATCGACCATGTGACCCGCGACGATTTCCGACTCCCCTTCCACCACGTCGAACGGGTGGCGGTTCGTTTCGGCGAGACCCGAGATGAAGTACACGACGAACATCGGCAGCAGCGGCAGCCAGTTCCACGAGAGGAACGTGATGCCGTGGCTCGCGAACATGCCTTGCATCTGCTGACGCACGATGTCCGACAGGTTCAGGCTGCCCGACACCATCAGCACCACGACGAGCGCAAAGCCCATCGCGATTTCGTACGAAACCATCTGCGCCGCGGCGCGCATGGCGCCGAGGAACGCGTACTTCGAGTTCGAAGCCCAGCCCGCGAGAATCACGCCGTAGACGCCGAACGACGAGATCGCCATCACGTAGAGCAGACCCGCGTTGATGTCGCCGAGCACCGCGCCTGCCTGGAACGGAATCACCGCCCAGACTGCGAAGGCCGGCACCACCACCATGATCGGCGCGACCATGTAGACCCAGCGGCTCGCCTGGGCAGGCTGAATCACTTCCTTGAGCAGCAGCTTCAGCACGTCGGCGATCGGCTGCAACAGACCTGCGGGGCCGACGCGGTTCGGGCCCAGACGCACGTGCATCCAGCCGATCAGCTTGCGCTCCCAGAGGATCAGGTACGCCACGCACAGCAGGATCACCACCGCGACGACGAGAATGCGCACCAGCGCCCACACCGTGGGCCAGGCCATACCGAGCAGCTGGCTGCCGCCTGCATTGATCGTATCGAACAAGCTCATTTACGCCTTCTCCACCAGCAGTTCACCGAACAGGCTGCCGAGCTGCGCGCCGGCCGGCGTTGCCGCCGACACGCGCACCGCCGTCGGCGCAAGATTCGCATCGCGCGTTGCGGGCGCCGTCACCGACAGCTCGCCCTGACGCACGCGCACCGCATCGCCTTCCTTCAGGCCGAGCTGGTCGAACAGCGCAGCCGGCAGGCCGACCGTGTTCGCCACGCGCGCGGCCGTCGTGAGGTGCAGCGCTTCGGCGCGGCGCACGATCGGATCGGCGTGATAGATGGGCACATCGGCGATACGCTCGAAGCGGCCTTCCGCTGCCTTCGCAGCTTGACCGCGAGCGACCGTTGCGCCGGCCTTGTTCGACAGACGCGCTTCGAAGCTGCCGTCGCCGATCGCCTTGCGGCGCACCTCTTCCGCGGCGTCGTATTCGAAGCCCGGCAGGCCGAGCAGCGTGCCCAGCACGCGCAGGACCTTCCAGGCCGGACGGGTGTCGCCGAGCGGGCGCACGACGCCGTTGAAGGTCTGCACGGTGCCTTCGGCGTTGACGAAGGTGCCCGACGTTTCCGTGTACGGTGCGATCGGCAGCAGCACGTCCGCGTAGTCCAGACCGGTCTTGAACGGCGAGAACACGGCGACCATTTCGGCCTGCGCGAGCGCAGCGCGCGCAGCAGCCGGGTTGGCCGTGTCGAACTCCGGTTCGACGTTGAACAGCAGATAACCCTTGCGCGGCTGCTCGAACACTTCGCGTGCGTTCAGACCGTCGCGGCCCGGCAATGCGCCCACGAGGTGCGCACCGACCGTGTTCGAAGCTTCCGTGAGGAAGCCGAGCGTGGCGCCCGTCGTCTCAGCGATGAACTGGGCGGCGGCGTGCAGACGCGAGAATTCCGGATGCTGGACCGCAGCGTTGCCGAGCAGCACGAAGCGGCGCTCGCCGCTTGCGAGCGAGGCCGCAACCTGCTTCGCGGCTTCGGTGGCTTGCGCGCCGGCGAAGCCTTCCGGCAGCGCGACGCCCTTCGCTTCGGCGGCGGCAGCGGCAATCGCAGCGAGTTCGTCGAGCCATGCCGACGGCGCGGCCACGATACGCTGTGCGTTCGGAATCAGCGAGCCGTCGCCGGTCGCGTTGAGGAACGACACCTGCGCGCCGCCCTTGGCAGCCTGACGCAGACGCGCAGCAAACAGCGCGTGATCGCGACGCAGGAACGAACCGACGATGAATGCGGAATCGGCATACGACAGATCGGCGATCTTCGTGCCGAGCCACGGCGCGCCTTCCAGCGGCGCGGCGAAATCGCTCTGACGCAGGCGGAAGTCGACGTTCGGCGTGCCGATTGCGTCCGCGAGTTGCTTCACGAGATGCAGTTCTTCGATGGTGCTATACGGGCTGACCAGCGCGGCGAGCATGTTTTCGCCATGATCGTCGCTGATGCCGCGAATACCCTTGACCACGTATTCCAGCGCGGTCTGCCAGTCGGTCTCGACCCACTCGCCGCCCTGCTTGATCATCGGGCGCGTGAGGCGGTCTTCGGCGTTCAGGCCTTCGTACGAGAAACGGTCCTTGTCCGAGATCCAGCACTCGTTGACGGCTTCGTTCTCGAACGGCAGCACGCGCATCACGCGGTTGTTCTTGACCTGCACGACGAGGTTCGCACCGGTCGAATCGTGCGGACTCACCGACTTGCGGCGCGACAGTTCCCACGTACGCGCCGAGAAGCGGAACGGCTTGCTCGTCAGCGCGCCCACCGGGCACAGGTCGATCATGTTGCCCGACAGCTCCGAATCCACGGTCTTGCCGAGGAAGGTGCTGATTTCCGAGTGCATGCCGCGGCCAAGCATGCCGAACTCCATCACGCCGGCGATTTCGTCGCCGAAGCGCACGCAGCGCGTGCAGTGGATGCAGCGCGACATCTCTTCCATCGAGATCAGCGGGCCGACGTTCTTGTGGAACACCACGCGCTTTTCTTCGCTGAAGCGCGACGCCGACTTGCCGTAACCCACGGCCAGATCCTGCAGCTGGCACTCGCCGCCCTGATCGCAGATCGGGCAATCGAGCGGGTGGTTGATCAGCAGGAATTCCATCACGGCTTGCTGGCCCTGCACGGCCTTGTCCGACGTCGTGCGCACGACCATGCCCTGCGACACCGGCGTCGCGCATGCGGGCACGGCCTTCGGCATCTTCTCGACATCGACGAGACACATCCGGCAGTTGGCCGCGATGGACAGCTTCTTGTGATAGCAGAAGTGCGGAATGTACGTGTCCACGCGCTGCGCAGCCTGGATCACCATGCTGCCCTCGGGCACCTGCACCTTCTTGCCGTCTATTTCAAGTTCAACCATGATGGTTAATCGTCCCTAACCTGTTACCGCTCAATTTCACAGCGGCATTCCCCGCTACGCGGTTCGTGCGCGCGCTGTCCTTACTCGCCCATTCAGGCAGCCACGGTTTCCGGGGCTGCGTGCGAGCCGGCATGACCGCCGACGAGACAACGCTTGTTGTGCACGTGATATTCGAATTCGTCCCAGTAATGCTTGAGCATGCCGCGCACCGGCATGGCCGCCGCGTCACCGAGCGCGCAGATCGTACGGCCCATGATGTTGCCCGCCACCGAGTTCAGAAGATCCAGGTCTTCCTGACGGCCCTGGCCGTGCTCGATACGGTTCACCACGCGATAGAGCCAGCCCGTGCCTTCGCGGCAAGGCGTGCACTGGCCACACGACTCTTCGTAGTAGAAGTACGACAGACGCAGCAGCGAGCGCACCATGCAGCGCGTTTCGTCCATGACGATGACCGCGCCCGAGCCGAGCATCGAGCCCTGCTTGGCGATGGAGTCATAGTCCATGTCCGTCTGCATCATCAGCTCGCCCGGAATGACCGGCGCCGACGAACCGCCCGGAATCACGGCCTTGAGCTTCTTGCCGCCGCGCACGCCGCCGGCGAGTTCCATCAGCGTCGCGAACGGCGTGCCGAGCGGAATCTCGTAGTTGCCCGGACGCTCCACGTCACCCGAGATCGAGAAGATCTTGGTGCCGCCGTTGTTCGGCTTGCCGAGTTCCATGTACGCCTGCGGACCGACGGTCAGCAGGAAAGGAACGGCCGCGAAGGTCTCGGTGTTGTTGATCGTGGTGGGCTTGCCGTACACGCCGAAGCTCGCCGGGAAAGGCGGCTTGAAACGCGGCTGGCCCTTCTTGCCTTCGAGCGATTCGAGCAGCGCGGTTTCCTCGCCGCACACATACGCGCCATAGCCATGGTGCGCGTGCAGCTGGAACGTGAAGTCCGTGCCGAGAATGTTGTCGCCGAGAAAGCCTGCTGCGCGCG
Source organism: Paraburkholderia sp. Ac-20340 (assembly GCF_017104965.1). Lineage (GTDB taxonomy): Bacteria > Pseudomonadota > Gammaproteobacteria > Burkholderiales > Burkholderiaceae > Paraburkholderia. Next base: position 76,238 of record NZ_JAAGPR010000030.1, on the reverse strand, counting down.
CTTCGTCGAGCGCGGCTTCGAAGCGGCGATACACCTCGAAGATCTCGCCGTGGATGTAGTTGTAGCCCACGGTGATGCCCATCGCGTAGGCGCCGATGGCCATGCCTTCGATCACCGCATGCGGGTTCAGGCGCAGGATGTCGCGATCCTTGAACGTGCCCGGCTCGCCTTCGTCCGAATTGCAGACAAGATACTTCTGGCCCGGGAACTGACGCGGCATGAAGCTCCACTTCAGACCGGTCGGGAAGCCCGCGCCGCCACGGCCGCGCAGACCGCCGGCCTTGACGTCCGCAATCACCTGCTCGGGCGGAATCTTTTCTTCGAGGATACGGCGCAGCTGGGCGTAACCGCCGCGCGCAACGTAGTCCTGCAGATGCCAGTTCTCGCCGTTGAGGCCCGCGAGAATCAGGGGTTTGATGTGTCGATCGTGCAATGCAGTCATTTCGCAAGCTCCTCGAGCAGCTGGTCGATCTTCTCGCGGCTCATGAAGCTGCACATGCGGTGATTGTTCACGAGCATCACCGGTGCGTCGCCGCACGCGCCCATGCACTCACCCTCTTTCAAGGTGAACTTGCCGTCGGGCGTGGTTTCGCCGAAGTCGATACCGAGCTTCTGCTTCAGATATTCCGCAGCGCTTTCCGCGCCGCCGTCCGGGCCAAGCTGACAAGGCAGGTTCGTGCAGAGCGTGATCTTGTGCTTGCCGACCGGCCGGGTCTCGAACATCGTATAGAAGGTGGCGACTTCCTGGACTGCCACCGGCGGCATGCCGATGTAGTCGGCCACGAACTGCATCAGTTCGGGGGACAGCCAGCCATGCTCTTCCTGAGCCACGGCCAAAGCCGCCATCACGGCGGACTGTCGTTGATCGGCGGGGTACTTCGACAGCGCGCGATCGATTTCTTTCAGGCCTTCAGCTGAGATCATTTTCAGACACGACTCTTTCAATTCCTACCGTTTCAATTCCCGCCAGACAAACACCTGCCGCGCGTTGTGCATTGCTGCTCGCTGCGACAGTCGTGGCGTTCCCGGTATTTCGCCGCGCGCACCGCACCTGCGGGCGCGCCGGCAGTTTGCAGCCTTAGCGGTCGATTTCGCCGAACACAATGTCCTGCGTGCCAATAATCGTTACCGCGTCGGCAATCATGTGACCGCGCGCCATTTCGTCCAGCGCGGACAGGTGGGCATACCCCGGCGCGCGGATCTTCAGACGATACGGCTTGTTCGCGCCATCCGACACCAGGTAGATGCCGAATTCACCCTTCGGATGTTCGACGGCTGCGTACGCTTCGCCTTCGGGTACATGGAAGCCTTCCGTGAAGAGCTTGAAGTGGTGAATCAGCTCTTCCATGTTCGACTTCATGTTCACGCGCGACGGCGGCGCAACCTTGTGATTGTCGACCATCACCGGACCCGGATTCTTGCGCAGCCACTCAATGCACTGTTTCGCAATCCGGGTGGACTGGCGCATCTCTTCGATACGCACGAGGTAGCGGTCGTAACAATCGCCGTTCACGCCGACGGGGATGTCGAAGTCGAGCTGGTCATAGACTTCGTACGGCTGCTTCTTGCGCAGATCCCACTCGATGCCCGAACCGCGCAGCATCGCGCCCGTGAGACCGAGCTGCATGGCGCGTTCAGGAGTGACCACGCCGATACCCACGAGACGCTGCTTCCAGATGCGGTTGTCGGTGAGCAGCGTTTCGTACTCGTCGACACAACCCGGGAAGCGCGTGAAGAAGTCGTCGATGAAGTCCAGCACCGAGCCCTGGCGCGCTTCGTTCATCTTCGCCAGTGCTTTCTCGTTGTGGATTTTCGACGCCTTGTATTGCGGCATGGCGTCCGGCAGATCGCGATAGACGCCGCCCGGACGGTAGTAAGCCGCGTGCATACGCGCACCCGACACCGCCTCGTAGACGTCCATCAAATCTTCGCGCTCGCGGAACGCGTACAGGAACACGGCCATGGCGCCGACGTCGAGACCGTGCGAGCCGATCCACATCAGGTGGTTCAGCACGCGGGTGATTTCGTCGAACAGGACGCGGATGTACTTCGCGCGGATCGGCACGTCGATGCCGAGCAGCTTTTCGATCGCGAGCACATAGCCGTGCTCGTTGACCATCATCGACACATAGTCGAGACGGTCCATGTACGGCACCGACTGGATGAAGGTCTTGCTTTCGGCGAGCTTTTCGGTCGCGCGATGCAGCAGGCCGATATGCGGATCGGCGCGCTGGATCACTTCGCCGTCGAGCTCGAGCACGAGGCGCAGCACACCGTGCGCTGCCGGGTGCTGCGGGCCGAAGTTGAGCGTGTAGTTCTTGATCTCTGACATGCGACCCTCTTAGTGTTTCCTCAGACCACCGTAGCGATCCTCGCGGATCACACGCGGCGTGATCTCGCGCGGCTCGATCGTAACCGGTTGATAGACTACCCGCTTCTGCTCCGGGTCATATCGCATCTCGACATAACCGGAAACCGGGAAGTCCTTGCGGAACGGATGGCCGATGAAACCGTAGTCGGTCAGAATGCGGCGCAGGTCGGGGTGACCTTCGAAGACGATGCCGAACAGGTCGAACGCTTCACGCTCGTACCAGTTGGCCGAATTCCAGATATCCACGACAGAAGCGACGATAGGCACTTCGTCGTCCGGCGCGAACACGCGCAGACGCAAGCGCCAGTTATTCGTGATGGAGAGCAGCTGCGAAACGGCCGCAAAACGCGGGCCGTCCCAGGCGCCGTCGCCATAGGTTTGATAGTCGACGCCGCAGAGGTCGATCAACTGTTCGAAGCGGAGCGACGGATTGTCGCGCAATTCTGTCGCGACATTCAGGTAATCTACCGCTTTTATGACCAAGGTCAACTCACCGAGCTTTTCAGTGAGACTGACGACGCGCGCACCAAGGGCCGCTTCGAGGTTCGCTTTCAGGGTCTCGAGTTTGCTTGCCATATTGTGGGGGAGGCGTTGGCCTTTATTGACGGGCGATGGTGCTAGTGCGGCGAATCCTCGCCTGCAACTGGATCACCCCGTAGACCAGGGCTTCCGCGGTGGGCGGACAACCTGGCACATAGACGTCGACCGGCACGATACGGTCACAACCGCGCACGACCGAATACGAGTAATGGTAGTAACCGCCGCCGTTGGCGCAGGACCCCATCGAGATGACCCAGCGCGGCTCGGCCATCTGGTCGTAGACCTTGCGCAGTGCGGGCGCCATCTTGTTACAGAGGGTGCCGGCGACGATCATCACGTCGGACTGACGCGGACTCGGGCGAAACACCACGCCGAAGCGGTCGAGGTCGTAACGGGCCGCGCCCGCGTGCATCATTTCGACCGCGCAACACGCCAGGCCGAACGTCATTGGCCACAGCGAGCCAGTGCGCGTCCAGTTGATCAGCTTGTCAGCCGTAGTGGTGACAAAACCTTCCTTCAAGACCCCTTCGATACTCATGTGCTTTCCACTCCAGCGGACGGCCTGCAGTGTCCCCACAGTGCCGCCCATGCTATCCGGCGATTTAACCCGTCATTCCCAGTCCAGACCGCCTTTCTTCCAGATGTAGGCAAAGCCCAGCAGGAATTCGAGCAGAAACAGCATCATCGACAGAAAACCCGGCCAGCCGATATCGCGCAGGGCAACGCCCCACGGAAACAGGAATGCCGTTTCGAGATCGAAGATGATGAAGAGAATGGCCACGAGGTAATACCGTACATCGAACTTCATGCGCGCGTCTTCGAACGCTTCGAAGCCGCACTCGTACGGTGAATTCTTTTCGCTGTTTGGCCGATTGGGACCGAGGATCTTGCCGATGCTGACCAGCGCCACGCCCAGACCAATACCTACGAGAAGGAACAACAGGACGGGGTAATAGGTAGCGAGGTTCAAGGCTATCCTCTATCGGTTGGTTCTGAGGTTCCGCAGGACAACTTCTGGTCGTACCGCGGGAATCGCTTTACGTACTTCGCGCTGCGAACGAAACAAACACGACGTATAAAGCAAAAATGCCAGCCGAAGCTGATGAAGCAAGCGGCTGGCATTTTATCGAATACATTGGTGCCGACGGCGAGACTCGAACTCGCACAGCTTTCGCCACTACCCCCTCAAGATAGCGTGTCTACCAATTTCACCACGTCGGCACTACATGCAATCCGGGACAACAATTTATTGAAACCCGCGAATCGCTTCAAGACTTAAATTCTAACCTGTTCTCGCCGTTTGTTCAATGCACAAAAACAGATTTTTGAAACTTATTTCGGAACATCGTTGCCGGGAACCGAGGCTGCAGCAGCCGAAGCTGCAACTGCCGGAACGCTTGCACTAGACGCTGCGGAAACACTCGCTGCGATCGGTGCAGAAGCAACGACCGGGGCTGGAGCCGAAGCGCCAAGCACGCCCGCCGAAGGCTTCGCATGATACGACCCCAGGTACGTTAATGCAAGCGTCGACACGAAAAATACCGTTGCGAGAATTGCAGTGGTACGCGACAGGAAGTTGGCCGAACCGCTTGCGCCGAACAGGCTGCCCGACGCGCCGCTGCCAAAAGCCGCGCCCATGTCGGCACCTTTGCCGTGCTGCAGCAATACGAGGCCGATCACCCCGAGCGCCGACAGAAGCTGAACGACGATAATCAACGTTTTCAAATACAGCATCACACTCACCTGAGTCCTGGTTGAACGCACCCTCTTCGCGAGGATGCACATGGTGGACGGCACGACCCTCGCAAGAGGCGTCGTGCGCGAACCTTTAGCCCGCGACGCTCGCGCCTGCCGTAGCAGCCGCGCAGATCGCGAGGAAATCTTGTGCCTTGAGCGCCGCGCCGCCGATCAGGCCGCCATCGATATCGGCCTGACGGAACAGTTCGGCCGCATTTTCCGGCTTCACGCTGCCGCCGTACAGCAGGGCGACATCGGCGACATTCGCGCCCTTGGCCGCGAGGCGCGCGCGCAGGAATGCGTGCACCTGCTGCGCCTGCTCCGACGTCGCGCTCTTGCCCGTGCCGATGGCCCACACCGGCTCGTAAGCGACGACGATGCGCGCCGCTTCCTCAACCGACAACACGGCCAGCACGGCGTCGAGTTGCGCACCGACCACCTGCTCGGTCGCGCCGCTTTCGCGCTGCTCCAGCGTTTCGCCCACGCAGACGATCGGCGTGAGGCCGGCCGCCAGCGCACGCTGCGTCTTCACCGCGACGAGCTCCGAGCTTTCGCCGTGATACGCGCGACGCTCCGAGTGACCCACGATCGCGAAACCTGCCTCGAAATCGGCAACCATGCCTGCTGCGACTTCGCCCGTGTAGGCGCCCTGCTCGTGCGCGGAGACATCCTGCGCGCCCCACACTACCCGGCTGCCGCCGAGCAGCGCCTGCGCCTGCGCGAGATAGGGAAACGGCACGCACACGCCGACACGCACGTCGGCAGCCAGCGCCTGAGCGCCTTGTGCCACGCCTTCGAGCAATGCCGCATTGGCCGTCAAGCGGCCATGCATCTTCCAGTTACCGACTACGAGCTTCGATCGTTGTTTCGTCATTGTTTCGGTTGCTGTTAAAAGCGGACGCAAAACACATCATTTTACTGTGTGTAATCGAAGCGGGTCAAACCGCCCGCAACGTCACGCACGAAAAATTTGCGTCGAAAAAACCAGGAAAATCAAGCGTGAATGGCCTGGCGGCAACGATTACGCCACCTTGCTCCAGTCGAGCATGATCTTGCCGACGTGCTCGCTGCTTTCCATCAGCGCATGGGCCTCGGCGGCCTGCGAAGCCGGGAACACCTTGTAGACCACCGGTTTGATCCGCCCCTCTTCGAGCAGCGGCCAGACCTGCGCCTTGAGATCGGCGGCAATCTGCGCCTTGAACTCCACTGAGCGTGCGCGCAGGGTCGAACCCGTGATCGTCAGACGACGGCGCAGGATTTCACCCATGTTGATCTCGCCCTTCGAACCGCCGAGCGTGGCGATCAGCACGATGCGCCCGCCCGTGGCCAGCGCCGACAGTTCGCGCGCCACATAGCCGCCCGCCACCATGTCGAGAATCACGTCCACGCCGCGGTCGTGGGTGAGCGCCTTCACGACTTCGACGAAATCTTCGCTGCGATAGTTGATCGCACGCTCCGCGCCGAGCGCTTCGCAGGCGCGGCACTTGTCGTCCGAACCCGCCGTTGCGAACACGCGAAAGCCCAGCGCATGCGCAATCTGGATCGCCGTCACGCCGATACCGCTCGAACCGCCCTGCACCAGCAGCGTTTCGTTCTCGCCGCCCTCGCCCTTGCCCAGTTGAGCGCGCTGGAACACGTTGCTCCAGACCGTGAAGAAGGTTTCCGGCAACGACGCCGCTTCGAGATCGGTCAAGCCCTTCGGCACCGGCAGACACTGGCCGAGCGGCGCAACCGCGTATTCGGCATAGCCGCCGCCCGCGATCAGCGCACACACGCGATCGCCCACCTTCAGGCCAAACGGATTGTTCTTTTCGTCGATGCTGCCGCCGACGATCTCGCCTGCGACCTCGAGGCCCGGCAGATCGGAAATGCCCGGCGGCGGCGCATACGAACCCTTGCGCTGGAATACGTCCGGACGATTCACGCCCGATGCGCTCACCTTGATCAGCACTTCACCGGCTTTCGGCTCGGGCGTCGGGCGCTCGGTCAGCTTGAGCACGTCCGGCGCACCGAATTCGGTTATCTCGACTGCCAACATTTTCGCGTCTCCCAGGGTATGGATGGCGCTGCGCCCGCGACGCGGCACGCACGGCAATCCCACCTGACATTGTCATAAAAAAACGGCCGGCGCGCTTATCGCGCTGCCGGCCGTTTCAGCTAGCCGCCTTACTGCTGCGGTTCGCCTTGCGGTGCGTTGCCGTCGTTCAGCAGAGCCTTGGCCGACAGGCGCACACGACCCTTCTCGTCCGTCTGGATGACCTTGACCTTAACGATCTGGCCTTCCTTCAGGTAGTCATTGATGTCCTTGATGCGCTCGTTGGCGATCTCGGAGATGTGCAGCAGACCATCCTTGCCCGGCAGCAGGTTCACGATCGCGCCGAAGTCCAGCAGCTTCAGGACCGCGCCTTCGTAGATCTGACCGACTTCGACTTCAGCCGTGATGTTCTCGATGCGCTTCTTCGCTTCGGCCATGCCTTCGCTCGACGTCGAAGCGATGGTCACCACGCCGTCGTCCGAGATGTCGATGGTCGTGCCGGTTTCTTCCGTCAGGGCACGGATCACCGAACCGCCCTTGCCGATCACGTCGCGGATCTTTTCCGGGTTGATCTTGATGGTGATCATGCGCGGAGCATAAGCCGACAGCTCCGTGTTCACGCCCGACACCGCCGAGGTCATCTTGCCGAGGATGTGCAGACGTGCTTCGTGCGCTTGCGCGAGCGCAACCTGCATGATTTCCTTGGTGATGCCCTGGATCTTGATGTCCATCTGCAGCGCGGTCACGCCAGCTTCCGTACCTGCAACCTTGAAGTCCATGTCGCCGAGGTGATCTTCGTCGCCGAGGATGTCAGTCAGCACGGCAAACTTGTTGCCTTCGAGGATCAGGCCCATCGCGATACCCGCGACGTGCGCCTTCATCGGCACGCCGGCGTCCATCAGTGCGAGGCAGCCGCCGCAAACCGAAGCCATCGACGACGAACCGTTCGACTCGGTGATTTCCGAGACGACGCGGATCGAGTAGCCGAATTCTTCAGCGCTCGGCAGGCACGCGACCAGCGCGCGCTTGGCCAGACGGCCGTGGCCGACTTCGCGGCGCTTGGGCGAACCAACACGGCCCGTTTCGCCGGTCGCGAACGGAGGCATGTTGTAGTGGAGCATGAAGCGGTCGCGGTACTCGCCTTCGAGCGCGTCGATGATCTGCTCGTCGCCCTTGGTGCCGAGCGTGGCGACAACCAGCGCCTGCGTTTCGCCACGCGTGAACAGTGCCGAACCGTGCGTACGCGGCAGGACGCCCGTGCGGATTTCGATCGGGCGCACCGTGCGCGTGTCGCGGCCGTCGATACGCGGCTCGCCGTTCAGGATCTGCGAACGGACGATCTTCGCTTCGAGGTCGAACATCACGTTGCCGACGGTTGCCTTGTCGGCTGCCGTCGTGCCGGCCGCAGCCGCTTCTTCTTCGAGCTTCGCCGACGTTGCTGCGTAGACTTCCTTGAGCTTGGCCGAACGCTGCTGCTTGTCGCGCAGTTGGTACGCGGCGAGCAGGTTGTCGTAGGCGATGTCGGTGATACGGGCGATCAGCGCTTCGTCCTTCGGCGCCGGCTGCCAGTCCCACTCGGGCTTGCCGCCTTCGCGAACCAGTTCATGGATCGCGTCGATTGCCGTTTGCATCTGCTCGTGACCGAACACGACTGCGCCGAGCATCACGTCTTCCGGCAGTTGGTCGGCTTCCGATTCGACCATCAGCACGGCACGTTCCGTACCGGCGACCACGAGGTCGAGGCTCGACTGCTTGCTTTGCGAACGCGTCGGGTTCAGGACGAATTCGTTGTTGATGTAGGCAACGCGTGCGGCGCCGACCGGCCCGTTGAACGGCAGACCCGAGATCGCCAGCGCAGCCGACGCGCCGATCAGCGCGGGGATGTCAGCCGGGACTTCCGGGTTGATCGACAGGACGTGGATCACGACCTGGACTTCGTTGTAGAAGCCTTCCGGGAACAGCGGGCGCAGCGGACGGTCGATCAGGCGCGAGATCAGCGTTTCGCCTTCCGACGGACGGCCTTCGCGACGGAAGAAGCCACCCGGGATCTTGCCGGCCGAATAGGTCTTTTCGAGGTAATCGACGGTGAGCGGGAAGAAGTCCTGGCCCGGCTTGGCGGTCTTGGCGCCGACGACGGTCGCGAGCACGACGGTGTCTTCGACGTCGACGATGACGGCGCCGCTCGCCTGACGGGCGATTTCACCGGTTTCGAGGCGCACATTGTGCTGGCCCCATTTGAATTCCTTCACGACTTTATTGAACATGGTCATGGTCACTCACTCCTTACTCATTTGTTATGCGACGCCCGCACACGCGGACGACGCGGCAAGACAGATTCCGGCACCGCGCAGGTCAGAGGAGTGTTATGCCATTCCAGCGCATCGCGCTGCGACACAAACGCCGCGGCGCACTGTCGCGCCGCACGATGCGATGGAATGACACAAAACTCTGCCCCGTGGCCCGGTCCTGCTGCTGTTGTGCTGCCAGCTACGACGGTGTACTGCCCTGTACTACATGTCCTGCCCTACCCGGCACGCATCGCGAGAAGCGTACCGTTCAAAAACAAAATGCCTGTATCAGTGGAACTGACACAGGCATCTTTCTGGAAGACCCTTCCGGTTACTTGCGCAGACCCAGCTTTTCGATCAGTGCGCGGTAACGGTCAGCGTCCTTGCCCTTCAGGTAGTCGAGCAGCTTACGGCGGCGGCTCACCATACGCAGCAGACCGCGGCGGCTGTGGTGGTCCTTCGCGTGCGACTTGAAGTGGCCGGTCAGTTCGTTGATACGCGACGTCAGGAGTGCAACCTGAACTTCGGGGGAACCCGTGTCGCCGGTGCCGCGCGCGAATTGCGCGACGATGTCGGACTTCTTGATATCTGCTACGGACATTTTGCTTTTCCTTTAAAACAAACGAGCGGTCACGGAAGAAAGGCCGTGCCGTGCTTGATTCTTGATCAGTTCACCCGCCACGAAATATGGCGAGTCCGGCATTGTAGCACAGCCACATCGGGCCGCGAGCCGCCTGGCTTCGGCGGCAAACTACGGCACACCTTATGGACGCGTCATCCTGCAGGTCGTGGCAGGCACGGTGCGCCCGGCAGGCAGCGCCAGTACCGTGCGGAAACCGTAGCCCGAGCCCTCGTTGTCGAAACGCACGCCGGACGTGCCCTGCCTGTCCATCTGCATGACGTAAAGGGGCTGGATCATCTGATGATCGTCGGCGCGCATCCACATCGGGTGGAAGCCGTTGTCGAAACGCATGCCTTCCAGCGCCTTCGCCACCGCCTCGGGTTGAGCCGAACCGGCCTTGCGCATGGCCTGCGCGAGGATTTCGACCAGCATCTCCATGCGCAGCACCGGATAGTCGTCCTGCGCCGCCGGATAGCGCGCGCGGAACGCCTGATACCACGCGTCGGAGGCCGCGCCGCCCGCATTCGGGTGCCAGTCGGCCACCGCGATCACGCGCTTGACGCCCGCATCGCCGAGCGCAGCAGGCGCGCCCAGGCTGTTGCCATAGAACGTGTAGAAGCGCGTATCGAGCCCCTGTTCACGCGCCGCTTTCACGAGCAGCGTCAGGTCGTTGCCCCAGTTGCCGGTGATGACGGCATCGGCGCCCGACGCGCGAATCTTGGCGATATACGGCGCGAAATCCTTCACGCGGCCGATCGGATGAAACTCGTCGCCCACCACGGCGATGTCCGGGCGCTGCTTGCCCAGCGCGGCGCGCGCAAGCGTGCTGACGTCGTGGCCGAAGCTGTAGTCCTGGTTGAGCAGATAGACCTTCTTCACCGATTTATCGGCGGCGATCACATCGGCGAGCGCGTCCATGCGCATGCCCGCGTGGGCGTCGAAGCGGAAGTGCCAGAAGCTGCAGTTGGCGTTGGTGAGCGCGGGATCGTCGGCGGAATAGTTGAGGAACAGTTCGCGGTTATCGGGCTCGCGCGCGTTCTGACGGTCGATCGCCGAGAGCAGCGCCGCCGCCACCGCCGAGCTATTGCCCTGCATGACAAAGCCGATATGCCGATCCTGCGCCGCGCGTAGCTGCATCAGCGCGGCTTCGGTGCTGCCCTTGCTGTCGAGCACGACCAGTTCGAGCGGATGACGCCCGTCGGCCAGCGCCACGCCGCCCGCCGCGTTCACGCGCTCCACGCCAAAACGCAGATTGCGCTCGACGGCTGCGCCCGCATCGGCGAAAGGCCCCGACATGCCTTCGATCAGCGCGAGCTGGATCGGCTTGCCCGTGGGTGCGTCGGCCGCCTGCGCCACGGGAGCGACCAACGCAAGCACGCCTGCCGCTGCGAACGTAGCCGCCGCACGCGTAAATTGGGCCAGGATCGGTGCCTTCATGCGCTCATTCCTCGTTTGCTGTGTCTGCCTCAGACGAAGCGCGGATCATAGGACGTCCGTGCGCGCCGCCGCAAGCCCGAAAGCGCCCATCGGCCCTCCCTGCGAAATCGCGGCGTGTCAGAATAACGGTTCCATAACTGGTTTCGACTGCGGGTTTCAACCCGCTCGAAATCGCGCCGCGTCCGATCATGCGTGAAGCGCGCGCCCGGGAGACTTCATGCTCAACCGCCTTTCCTTTGCGCTGGCCGCTGGCCTCGCCCATCTGCCGCTGGCGAATTCGCGCCGCGCGCTCGTCGCCGGACTTGGCGCACTGATGCTTGCCGGCTGCGCGCAGCCCTGGCAACAGTTCCACGCCGGCGACGACGCCCAGGCCGTGGTCGCCCGCTTCGGCCAGCCGCAAGAGGTCTACGATCTGCCCGACGGCGGCAAGCGCCTGATGTGGCCAACCCAGCCGATGGGCGAAACCACGGTAGCCGCCGACATCGACGGCAGCGGCAAGGTCGTCAACGTGCGCCAGGTGCTGCAGCCCAACGAGTTCTACAAGGCCGAAATCGGCAAGTGGACGCGCACCGACGTGCTCACCAACTTCGGCCGCCCCGAGGAAACCGCCTACTTCCCGCTGATGAAAAAGGAAGCGTGGACCTATCGCTATCTGGAAGACAACGTCTGGTACATGCTCTACAGCTTCTACTTCGACGATCAGGGCATCCTGCGTCTCACGCAGAAAACGCCCGACCCGCTGCACGACCCGGATGTGCGCAGCCGCTTCTAGGCGCCGCGACCCCAGGCGGACAGCAGGCCGCCCCCAGCCCGCCTGAAAGACAAAACCCCCGCACTCTCGCGAGTACGGGGGTTTTTTATCGGCAGCGCGAATGCCGCAGCGCTTACGAACGCTGCGGATTGAGCTTGTCGTTATCCGAATGCAGCTTGTTGAGCGCCGAGATATACGCCTTCGCCGAAGCCGCGACGATATCCGGATCGGTGCCCACACCGTTGACGATACGGCCGGCCTTCGACAGACGCACCGTCACTTCGCCCTGCGCCTGCGTACCGGTCGTGATCGCGTTCACCGAGTACAGCAGCAGTTCCGAACCGCTGCCCACTTCGGTTTCGATCGCGTTGAACGTCGCGTCGACCGGACCGTTGCCAGCCGCTTCGCCCGTGACTTCCGAACCATCGGCCGAGAACACGATGCGTGCGTGCGGACGCTCGCCGGTTTCCGAGCGCTGCGAGAGCGACACGAACTTGTAGTGTTCCTTCTCGTGCGCTTCAGCGGATTCTTCGGTGACGATCGCGATGATGTCTTCGTCGAAGATTTCGGACTTGCGATCGGCCAGTTCCTTGAAGCGTGCGAACGCGCTGTTGAGTTCGGCTTCGCTGTCGAGCGCGATGCCGAGTTCCTGCAGACGCTGCTTGAACGCATTGCGGCCCGAAAGCTTGCCGAGCACGATCTTGTTCGCGGTCCAGCCCACATCTTCCGCGCGCATGATTTCGTAGGTGTCGCGCGCCTTGAGCACGCCGTCCTGGTGGATGCCCGAAGCGTGCGCGAACGCGTTTGCGCCCACGACTGCCTTGTTCGGCTGCACCACGAAACCGGTGATCTGCGAGACGAGCTTCGAAGCCGGCACGATCTGCGACGTATCGATGCCGAGATCGAGGCCGAAGTAGTCCTTGCGGGTCTTCACCGCCATGACGATTTCTTCGAGCGAGGTATTGCCCGCGCGCTCGCCCAGACCGTTGATCGTGCACTCGACCTGACGCGCACCGCCGATCTGCACGCCGGCCAGCGAGTTCGCCACGGCCATGCCGAGGTCGTTATGGCAGTGCACCGAGAACACGGCCTTGTCGGAATTCGGAATGCGCTCGCGCAGCGTCTTCACGAGGTTGCCGTAGAGTTCCGGCACGCCGTAGCCGACCGTATCGGCGATATTGATCGTGGTCGCCCCTTCCGCGATGACCGCTTCGAGCACGCGGCACAGGAAGTCCATGTCCGAGCGGCTGCCGTCTTCCGGCGAGAATTCCACGTCGTTGGTGAACTTGCGCGCGAAACGCACGGCGAGCTTCGCCTGCTCCAGCACCTGCTCCGGCGACATGCGCAGCTTCTTCTCCATGTGCAGCGGCGACGTGGCGATGAAGGTGTGAATGCGGAAGTGGTCGGCGGGCTTGAGCGCGTCGGCGGCGCGCTGGATGTCCTTGTCGTTGGCGCGGGCGAGCGAACAGATCGTGCTGTCCTTCACCAGGCCCGCGATCGTGTGGATCGCGTCGAAGTCGCCGTTCGAGCTGGCCGCGAAGCCGGCTTCGATGATGTCGACTTTCATCCGCTCGAGCTGCTTCGCGATGCGGATCTTCTCTTCCTTCGTCATCGACGCACCAGGCGACTGCTCGCCGTCACGCAACGTCGTATCGAAAATGATGAGCTTGTCTGCTGCCATTTTGGGTCTCCGGGGGGACTTGTTCAGTGTCTAAAAACGGATTTTGGGTGTTCGCGCCACCGATGGCGACGCTGACAATGAACGAGGCTTACGGAGGGCGAGCGAGATCAGCGCGGCAGGCGCGCTAGCGCTAGCGTGCGTAGGGGCGCGCCGGCTTGAAGGGAGAAGAAGGGGAACTGGATGCTGTCCATCAGCCGACTATAGCCGGATTCGGGCGATAGCGCAATCCGGGTGCGACCGCGATGTGTGCCGCCAAAACAAAAAGGGCCGCGCGAGTGCGCAGCCCTTTGGATGACATCAATCGATGCGCCCTAGCGCTCCCGAGGCGACGAGCGCGCCGGGTTATGACGCCCGCGCAGCGACTGCCAGCCCCAGAAGACATAGCCCGACAGGCCGTACAGCACGAACAGGCCGAACAGCATCAGCGGCGGATCGGACGACACCAGCACGAACGCCACCACCACCAGCAGCGTGGCCGCGAACGGCACGCGATGCCGCACGTCGAGCGCCTTGCCGCTGTAGAACGGCGCGTTCGACACCATCGTCACGCCCGCGTAGATCGTCAGCACGAAGGCGACCCACGGCAGCCAGGACAGCTTCACCGGCACGCGGTTGTCGGTGGCGAGCCACACGAAACCGGCGATCAGCGCGGCCGCAGCCGGGCTGGGCAGGCCCTGGAAGAAACGCTTGTCCACCGAACCGATGTTGGTATTGAAGCGCGCAAGACGCAGCGCCGCGCCCGAGCAGTAGACGAAGGCCGCAAGCCAGCCCCAGCGCCCGAGATCCTTGAGCACCCACTCGTACATCACGAGCGCCGGCGCCACGCCGAACGAGACCATGTCCGACAGACTGTCGAACTGCTCGCCGAATGCGCTCTGCGAATGCGTCATGCGCGCCACACGCCCGTCCATGCCGTCGAGCACCATGGCCACGAAGATGGCGATGGCCGCCACTTCGAAGCGCACATTCATGGCCTGCACGACCGCAAAGAAGCCGCAGAACAGCGCGGCCGTCGTGAACGCATTGGGCAGCAGATAGATGCCGCGCTTCTTCAGGAATTCCTGGCGCGCGGCGCGGCGACCCGCCGCCGGCCCCACGGATTCCTGCACCGCCTTGTTGCGGCGGAACGGGCGCGGCAGCGGTGCGCCGCCGGGATTACGGGGTCGACGCGGTTTGAGTCCGGCCATCGCTACCCTCCTTATGCCGATTGGGTCGGCAGTTCAGCGAGGATCGTCGACGAGGCAGACACCTTCTCGCCGATCGACACGCGCGGACGGCTGCCCACCGGCAGATACACGTCGACGCGCGAGCCGAAGCGGATAAAGCCATAGCGCTGGCCGCGCGAGAGCGGCTCGCCTGCGCGCACGTAGCAGAGAATACGGCGCGCGATCAGACCGGCGATCTGGACCGAGGTGACGGTCGTGCCGTCCGCCATCGTCAGCACGACGGCGTTGCGTTCGTTCTCGGTCGACGCCTTGTCGATGGCGGCGTTCAGGTACGCGCCCGGGAAGTACTCGACCTTGGCGACGGCGCCGTCCACCGGCGAGCGCTGCGAGTGCACGTTGAAAACGTTCATGAACACGCTGATCTTCAGCGCTTCACGGTTGGCATACGGATCGTGCGCGGTTTCGACCGCAACGATGCGACCGTCGGCCGGGCACAGCACGGCATTGGCCTGGGTGGGGATCGGGCGCGGCGGATCGCGGAAGAACTGAACGACGAAGATCGTGATGAGCCAGAACGGCCAGGCGTATCCGAAGCCTGCGACCGCATGGATCAAGAGCGTCACGACGGCCGCAATGGCGATGAACGGCCAGCCTTCGCGCGCGATGATCGGATGAGGGTAATTCATAGTGGCTTCGCTATTATTTTGAAAACCGTAGCATAGCAAAAGCCGCCCAGGCTTCATCCCACCTGGGCGGCTTTTGTTGAATCCGATCGGGTATGAGGGCTGCGCAGCGGTTAAACCGCACAGCCACTCAGAGCAAAACCGTCAGATTAGTTCTTCGACTGGTCGACCAGCTTGTTTGCAGCGATCCACGGCATCATCGCGCGCAGCTTTGCACCGACCGTTTCGATCTGGTGCTCGGCGCCCAGGCGGCGGCGCGATTGCAGCGTCGGTGCGCCGGCCTTGTTTTCCAGGATGAAGCTCTTGGCGTATTCGCCGGTCTGGATGTCCTTCAGGACTTCCTTCATGACCTTCTTCGTCTCCGACGTGACGACGCGCGGGCCGGTCACGTACTCGCCGTATTCGGCGTTGTTCGAGATCGAGTAGTTCATGTTGGCGATGCCGCCTTCATAGATCAGGTCGACGATCAGCTTCAGTTCGTGCAGGCACTCGAAGTACGCCATTTCCGGCGCGTAGCCCGCTTCCACCAGCGTTTCGAAGCCAGCCTTGATCAGCTCGACCGTACCGCCGCACAGAACTGCCTGTTCGCCGAACAGGTCGGTTTCCGTTTCTTCGCGGAAGTTCGTTTCGATGATGCCGGCACGGCCGCCGCCGTTCGCTGCTGCGTACGACAGGGCGATGTCACGTGCTGCGCCCGACTTGTCCTGGTGGACAGCGATCAGGTGGGGCACACCGCCGCCTTGCGAGTACGTACCGCGAACCGTGTGGCCCGGAGCCTTCGGCGCGATCATGATGACGTCCAGATCAGCGCGCGGGATCACAGCGCCGTAGTGAACGTTGAAGCCGTGCGCGAATGCGAGGGCTGCGCCGTTCTTGATGTTCGCGTGGACTTCCTTCGCGTAGACATCGGCGATCTGCTCGTCCGGCAGGAGCATCATGACGACGTCAGCGCTCTTCACCGCTTCGGCCACTTCCTTGACCTGCAGGCCGGCGTTCTCAGCCTTGCTCCACGATGCGCCGTTCTTGCGCAGACCGACCGTGACGTTCACGCCGCTGTCTTTCAGGTTCAGCGCGTGTGCGTGGCCTTGCGAGCCGTAACCGATGATCGTGACCTGCTTGCCCTTGATGAGGGAGAGATCGGCGTCCTTGTCGTAGAAAACTTTCATGTTGGTTCCTTGGCGAGAGTCTGGTGAATTTCGGTACTGCTATTAGCTTGTGCTGCGCTGGATGCGTCTTGAAGAGCGCATCCAGTCAAGTTTCGGTGCAAGATCGACTGTGGTCGGGTTACACCTTCAGAATGCGCTCTCCGCGCCCGATGCCCGAGCCGCCCGTGCGGACGGTTTCGAGAATCGCGGTGGCGTCGATCGCCTCGATGAACGCGTCGAGCTTGTCGCTCGCACCCGTCAGTTCGATCGTGTAGGTCTTTTCCGTGACGTCGATGATGCGACCGCGGAAAATGTCCGCCATCCGTTTCATCTCCTCACGTTCCTTCCCAACCGCCCTTACCTTGATCAGCATCAGCTCGCGTTCGATGTGGGCGCCCTCGGTAAGGTCGACCACTTTCACCACCTCGATCAGGCGGTTCAGATGCTTCGTGATCTGTTCGATCACGTCGTCCGAGCCAATGGAAACGATGGTCATGCGCGACAGCGAACGGTCTTCGGTCGGCGCCACCGTCAAGGTTTCAATGTTGTAGCCGCGTGCGGAGAACAGACCGACCACGCGCGACAGCGCGCCCGGCTCGTTTTCCAGCAGAACGGAAATAATGTGTCTCATGATGTGATCCGCGATTTATCCAGTTGAGCGTGACTGCCGCCCTTCCCCGCGAGCCCGCGCGCCCTTTGTGTGAGCGCGCGCCGCGCGAGGTCGAAACGGCGCCGTGCAAATACCGTTACAGGTCTTCCGAACCGAGCAGCATCTCGGTGATGCCCTTGCCGGCCTGAACCATCGGCCAGACGTTTTCGGAAGGGTCGGTCTGGAAATCGAGGAACACCGTGCGGTCCTTCAAACGCAGCGCTTCCTTGAGCGCCGGTTCGACGTCCGCGGTCTTTTCGATCCGCATGCCGACGTGGCCGTACGCTTCGGCGAGCTTCACGAAGTCAGGCAGCGCATCCATGTACGAATGCGAATAGCGCTTGCTGTATTCGATCTGCTGCCACTGGCGGACCATGCCGAGGTAGCGGTTATTCAGCGAAATGATCTTCACGGGCGTGTCGTACTGCTTGCAGGTCGACAGCTCCTGAATACACATCTGGATCGAGCCTTCGCCCGTGATGCACAGCACGTCGTCGTCCGGGTGCGCCATCTTCACGCCCATCGCCGCCGGCAGGCCGAAGCCCATCGTGCCGAGACCGCCGGAGTTGATCCAGCGGCGCGGCTGGTTGAAGCGGTAGAACTGCGCAGCCCACATCTGGTGCTGGCCGACGTCCGAACACACGAACGCGTTGCCGCCCGTGAGTTCCCACGCCTTTTCCACCACGTACTGCGGCTTGATGATGTCGCTCGAACGGTCGAACTTCAGGCAGTTCTTCTCGCGCCAGCCTTCGATGTCCTTCCACCAGTCGGCGAGCGCCGCCGTATCGGGGCCGTGTTCGGCGTGCTGAAGCTGCTCGATGAGCTCCTTGAGCACTTCCTTGACGTCGCCGACGATGGGGATATCGACCTTCACACGCTTCGAGATCGACGACGGGTCGATGTCGATGTGAATGATCTTGCGCGGACGCGAGGCGAAGTGCGCCGGATCGCCGATCACACGGTCGTCGAAGCGCGCACCGATGGCGATCAGCACGTCGCAGTGCTGCATGGCCATGTTGGCTTCGTAGGTGCCGTGCATGCCGAGCATGCCGAGGAACTTGCGGTCGCTTGCGCGATAGCCGCCCAGACCCATCAGCGTGTTCGTGACCGGGTAGCCGAGCAGATCGGCGAACTGGTTGAGTTCGCGCGACGCATCCGCGAGGATGATGCCGCCGCCGGTGTAGATATACGGACGCTTGGCCGAGAGGAGCAGCGAAACCGCCTTGCGGATCTGCCCCGAGTGGCCTTTGGTGACCGGGTTGTACGAGCGCAGCGCGACGTTCTTCACCGGTTCATACGCGCACGGCGTCTTCGACACGTCCTTCGGAATGTCGATCAGCACGGGGCCGGGACGGCCGGTGCGCGCAATGTAGAAAGCTTTTTTGACGGTAGCGGCGAGATCGCGCACGTCCTTCACGAGGAAGTTGTGCTTCACGCAGGGACGCGTGATGCCGACCGTATCGCACTCCTGGAAGGCGTCCTGACCAATCGCGGCGGTAGGCACCTGGCCGCTGATGATCACCATCGGGATCGAATCCATATAGGCCGTCGCGATGCCCGTCACCGCATTGGTGACGCCAGGTCCCGAGGTCACGAGACACACGCCGACATTACCGGTCGAACGCGCGTAGGCGTCGGCCGCATGCACGGCTGCCTGTTCGTGGCGCACGAGAACGTGCTGGATCTTGTCCTGCTTGTACAGCTCGTCGTAGATGTAGAGTACCGAGCCGCCGGGATAACCCCAAATGAATTCGACCTGCTCGTCGGCGAGCGCCTTCATCAGCACGGTTCCGCCGATGGAGTTTTGAGCTTGAGGGTCAGATTCTTGCGAAGAGGGGACCGACGTGGAGAATTCCGCGCTGGGCATATTCATCATTCACCTTTCGAATTTTCGGCAAAAAATTGATCGGGTGCTCTCTGCCGGGCTTGTGGCTCGGGTTCAAGCGGCGCGTCCAGTTGACAGATGAGCCTCATGGGCCACACCTGAATTGAGACAAGTCACTTATGTTGCGAACCGTCGAAGATAGCGGCTCGAAAGCATTCGGTCAAGCGCTTATTTTGTATTCCGCTCGCATCGGGAATAAACGTTGCGGGCGCGACGAATTTGCCCCGAATTCGCGATGGGTCCACAATCGGACCACTTGCGAACCGGTGGCATCTGTCATCAACCCGCCCTTAAGATACGCACCCCATACACGCCCGCCAGTCGCTCGAGGCAAGATAAACGCAAGCCAGCCGCAAGGATGATGCAAAATCCTCCAAAGCCCGCTGAAAGCGGCGTTTATGCGTTATGCAAGCCTGAAAGCAAAGGGCAAGCAAACGTCTGGCCGGACTGCTCCCCCGCTTGCACGAAAATTTGCTAGCATCCGCGGGTTTTACGACATTTTTCGAACGATTACGCGTACGCTGGTGGCGGCGCCCTGCAACGGATGGCATCAGACAAGGAACTCGCCGATTTCCTGGCGGGCGTCGAAAGACGCGCGTTCAAGCAGACGGTCTACGCCGTGCGCGACGACGATGCGTCGCTCGATATCGTGCAGGACGCGATGATCAAGCTCGCGGAAAAATACGGAGACCGCCCGCCTGCCGAACTCCCCCTGCTCTTCCAGCGTATTTTGCAAAATACGATGCACGACTATTTTCGTCGGCAGAAAGTACGCAATACGTGGGTGAGCCTTTTCTCGTCACTCGGCGGCGCCGACGACGAGGAGTTCGACATTCTCGAAACCTTCGAGTCGCAATCGGGCTCGCCCGGCGTCGAGAGCAGCGAACAGCAATTCGAGCGCGAACAGGTCCTCAAGCTGATCGAAGAAGAAATCCAGAAATTACCGGCACGTCAACGGGAGGCGTTTCTGATGCGTTACTGGGAAGATATGGATGTCGCCGAAACCGCCGCCGCCATGGGTTGCTCCGAAGGTAGCGTGAAAACGCACTGTTCGCGGGCGACCCACACGCTGGCTCAGGCGCTCAAGGCCAAAGGAATCACGCTATGAGCTCCGCTCTCGAACACAAAGAACTTGAGTTCGTGCAGGGGATGCGTCGCGCGCTCGACGAAAGCGCGGCCAACCTGCCGTCCTCCACCACTGTCCGCCTTACCGCTGCCCGCAAGGCCGCGCTCGCCCGCAAGAAGGCCGAGCCGGTGCTCGTGCGCGTGCCGTCGCTGGCCGCAGCGGGTGTCGGTAACATCGGCGCGCTGCCGGGTGGCTTGCCGCCGCGCCGCCGCTCGGCGCTGGCGCGCTTCGCGCTGGCCTGGCCGCTGGCTGCACTGGTCGCCGGCCTGTTCGCGATTGCCTATTTCGAAGACCAACAACGCACCGCAGAACTCGCCGATATCGATGCGGCCATGCTGAGCGACGATCTGCCGCTCACGGCCTATCTCGATCATGGGTTCAATGCGTACCTGACGCGCGCGCACTAAGCGGGGGATTGACGGGGTGAGTTACAAGCGCGGCCTGGCCGTAGTCATCGGATGCGTGGTCACGGCCCTGGTGTCGTATGCGGCAACGTATCCGCGCTTTCATCCCGAGCTGTCGGCGCCGGAATCGGCCGCCACTGCCGCGCCCGCACAGGGTCAGGCAACGGCCTCGGACGTCACTGTCGCCGCCGCAGCGCCTGCAGCGACCGGCAACGAGAATTCGGATAACCCGCTGTCCTGGTCGCGCCTGACCGACGCGCAGCGCACCGCGCTCGCGCCGTTTGCCAGCGAATGGGACAAATTCAGCGATGCGCGCAAGCGCAAATGGCTGCGAATCGCTGCGCGTTATCCGAAGATGACGCCCGATGTCCAAAAGCGCCTGCAGGAGCGCATGACCGAATGGGTCCGCATGACGCCCGAGCAGCGTCGCGTCGCACGCGAAAACTATCAGGTCTCGAAGGAACTGCCGCCGCAGGCCCGCCAGCGCGCGTGGAAGGCGTACCAGGAACTGTCCGAAGAGCAGAAAGCGAAGCTGGCTGCGACCGAGCGCCGTCGCCGTACCGTGGTGAGCGCGCCGCCTAGCGGCAACAAGAGCGAAATCCGCGATATCGAGCGGCTCGTGAACGAACGCGAGCGTCGCGCCCGCGCGCGCACAGCAGCGGGGGCGTCCGCGCCTGCGCCTGCTGCGCCGGGACTGCCCGGCACGTCGGGGCAGCTCGCCGAGCCGCCCGCCACCGCCATGGCCGCCAGCATTCCCGCCGCCGGCAGCTTCGAACCGGCGATCCCCGTGCCGGTGTCGCCTGCCGAAGCGCCCGCCGCTTTCAAGGGTTCCTGAGCGGCCGCTTCGGCGTTGCCGGTCGAACAATTCCGCACGTTTTCCCGCGTTACTCGCGGCCGCCGTTCGCGGTTATGCTGACGGCGTCCCGTCCCTTTTGCGCTGCCCGGCGCCGTCCGGCGCTGCCCGGACGCCCTCGCGCCATCACGCCACCGTGACCGAACACGCCACCGCCGCGCCCGCTGTCACCTCGCTCCCGCCGCAAGCCCGGCCTGAAATTGTGCCGACGGTGCGCCGCCGCCTCGCCGCCCTGCTCTACGAAAGCGTCCTGCTGTTCGGTGTGATCTTTCTCGCCGGACTCGCCTTCAGCCTCGTTCTGCAACAGCGCAACGGCTACACGTATCACCGCCTGATGGCCGTGTGGATCGCTTTGGTGGCAGGCGCCTACTTCGTCGGCTTCTGGCGAAGCGGCGGCCAGACCTTGCCGATGAAAACCTGGCGTTTGCGCGTCGTCGGTCCAGATGGCGCACCGCCTTCGACCGGCCGCGCCGCGCTGCGCTACCTTGCCGCCTGGCTCTGGTTTCTGCCGCCGCTCGCCTTGCATCCGCTGCTGAATCTGAGCGTGCCGCACACGCTCGTGCTGACCGCGCTCTGGTGCATGCTCTGGGCCGCCAGCGCGCGCCTGAGCCATCGCCGCCAGTTCCCGCACGACCGCATCGCCGGCACGCGTATCGTCTGCGTGCCGCGCTGAAATCCCGCGCTGAAATCCGATCCGTAGCCCGCGCGCCACGTCATCAAAGCGTCACGACGCTGAGCGCACGCATCACGCCGACAGCCGGCTGCGGCCCGAGCGCCCCGCTCCGCGCGGCTGCATGCCCCGCCACCCTGCGCTAGCAAGGACTGCGTAACAAGACCTTCTTGTGAATGTCACGGCACCGTCACGGCCTCATGGCGCAATGCGCGTATTGCAACCTGCCGCGTGAGCCATGGCCCAGAAGACGTCCGCGACCCCACTTTTCCGGCAGACCACCGGTGCGGGTTCCGATCCCGCCGACTTCCACTCCGGTCCGAATACCGCGGCGTTCCCGACGCCGCCCCTGCCGCTGAAAGACACCGACTCCTCCGACTCGCACGACGACGATCACCCCGCCCCGCATCGCTACCGCACGATCTGGCTATCGGATATTCACCTCGGCACCAACGGCTGCCAGGCGAACTATCTGCTCGATTTCCTGCGCCATAACGAATCGGATTATCTGTACCTGGTGGGCGACATCATCGACGGATGGCAGTTGCGCAAAGGCTGGTTCTGGCCGCAGGCGCACAACGACGTCGTACAGAAAGTGCTGCGCAAGGCGCGCAAGGGCACCCAGGTGGTCTACATCCCCGGCAATCACGACGAAGGCGCGCGCCAGTTCTGCAATCTCGCGTTCGGCGATATCCACGTGCGCGAGGAAGCGTTCCACACGACGCTCGCCGGCAAGCGCCTGTGGGTCGTGCACGGCGATCTGTTCGACGGCGTGATCCAGCATGCCAAGTGGCTCGCGTATCTGGGCGACTCGGCCTACACCGTGATTCTCGTGCTCAACCGCTGGTTCAACCGCATCCGCGCGAAGATGGGCTTCCAGTACTGGTCGCTCTCGCAGTACCTCAAGCACCAGGTCAAGAACGCGGTGAACTTCATCTCCTCGTTCGAGCGCGTGATGACCGACGAAGCGCGTCGCCGCGGCTGCGACGGCGTGGTCTGCGGCCACATCCACAAGGCAGAGATCCGCGAGATCGACGGCGTGCTCTATTGCAACGACGGCGACTGGGTCGAAAGCCTTTCGGCGCTCGTCGAAACCTTCGAGGGCGAACTGCGCATCGTCTACTGGACGGTCATGAAGTCGCCGGAAGCCCAGGGCGCCTCGCGCAAGGCGCGCGTGAGCGCAGCCTGAATCGCCTGAATCGCCCGACGCACGCCAATCACACGCCATCCGCACAACCCAACGCAACACCCGAACCCCGAGGGCCGACGACCGATGAAAGTAATGATCGTGACCGATGCATGGGAGCCGCAGGTCAACGGCGTGGTACGGACCCTGAAGAACACGACGCGCGAGCTGCTCGCGCTCGGCCATCAGGTCGATCTGCTCACGCCGCTGGAATTCCGCACGATTCCGTGCCCGACCTATCCCGAGATCAAGCTCTCGCTGTTTCCCCGCCGCCATATGCGCGAGCGCATCGACGCCTTCGGCCCGGACGCGATCCACGTCGCCACCGAAGGCCCGCTCGGCCTCGCCGCGCGCCGCTATGCGATGGAGCACAACCTGCCGTTCACGACCGCTTATCACACGCGCTTTCCCGAGTACGTGCAGGCGCGCTTCGGCATTCCGCTGTCGGCGACTTATCGCTTCCTGCGCTGGTTCCACAAGCCCTCGCTCGCGGTCATGGCGCCCACGCCGGTCGTGAAAACCGACCTCGAAAAATTCGGCTTCACCAATGTCGTGCTGTGGACGCGCGGCGTCGATCTTGAAATCTTCGAGCCGATGGAATCGAAGGTGCTCAACACCGCGCGCCCGATCTTCCTCTACGTCGGCCGCGTGGCCGTCGAGAAGAACGTCGAAGCCTTCCTCAAGCTCGATCTGCCGGGTTCGAAGTGGGTCTGCGGCGAAGGCCCGGCGCTGGCCGAACTGAAGTCGCGCTATCCGCAGGCGAACTATCTGGGCGTGCTGAGCCAGCCGGAACTCGCCAAGGTCTACGCCGCCGCCGATGTCTTCGTGTTCCCGAGCCGCACCGACACCTTCGGCCTCGTGCTGCTCGAAGCACTGGCTTGCGGCACGCCGGTGGCCGCCTACCCCGTGACCGGCCCGATCGACGTGCTGGGCACGGGCAGCGCGGGCGCGATGAACGAGGATCTGCGCGAAGCCTGCCTCGAAGCGCTCAAGATCGAGCGCACCACGGCGCGGGCGTGGGCCGAGCGCTTCTCGTGGCACGCGGCGTCGGAGCAGTTCGCCTCGCACCTGAAGCCGCGCTCGCGCGCCACGGTGCAGGAAAGCAGCGCAGCGGCCTGAGCCTTAACCCGAACGACGGACCGGAGCGATCACGATGAACCGGCCCCTAGCCTCCCCCACGTCTTTCGACGACGCCGACGACAGCGAAGACACGCTGGCCGAAGCCGCTGCGCCCGCTGATCAGGAGCAGGATCAAGATCGGAATCAAGCGGGCGCGGCATCGTCAGACGTTTCCGGCGCAACGGCTCACAACGCGTGCGATACTGCGGCATCAACCCGC
This sequence comes from Paraburkholderia sp. Ac-20340, assembly GCF_017104965.1. Lineage (GTDB taxonomy): Bacteria > Pseudomonadota > Gammaproteobacteria > Burkholderiales > Burkholderiaceae > Paraburkholderia. Next base: position 51,670 of record NZ_JAAGPR010000030.1, on the reverse strand, counting down.
ACCGTTATGGCCCCACGTCCTTCGACACCATCGCACGCCTCTGCCGCGCCTCGCGATTCCGAGACGCCGCAAGCCACTACGCCGCTCACGCGCGGCGGCCCTACGCCCGTGCATGCGGGCGGTGCGGCCGCAGTGACCCACCCCGCGCCGTCGAGCACGCCCCAAACTTCCGCCCAGGCCGATCCGCCCGAGCCGCCGCATCTGCACGAACCGCTCGGCCCCGACGATCCGCTCGCGCCGCTGCCGTTCAACCCGTACAAGGGCAATCGCGGCGTCACGCGCGCATGGAAGGCGCTGCAGTACTCGATCAAGGGCTTTCGCACCGCGATCCGCGAAGAAAGCGCGTTCCGCCAGGAACTCACGCTCGCGGCCATCATGGTGCCGATCGGCGTGTTCGTGCCGGTCGAACCGGTCGAGCGCGTGTTGCTGCTCGGCTCGGTGATGCTGGTGCTGATCGTCGAATTGCTGAATTCGAGTATCGAAAACGCCGTCGATCGAATCGGTCTCGAACGCAACGAGTTGTCGGGCCGCGCGAAGGATCTTGGCAGCGCCGCCGTGACGGTTGCGCTGATCACCTGCGTGATGACCTGGGGCTTGATCCTCGTGCCGCACTTCGGCCCGACGCTGCTGCACTGGATCGGCGCGCGCTGATATCGGCGTGCATGCGGCGCGTATGCATTGCGCATGCGACGCGGTTGCCCACTCGCCTCGAACCCGCTCGCGTCGCGCGCGGGTTTTCCTCATTTTCATCAGGTCGTGAAGGGTCGTTTTGCGCCCTGGCGTCGGTTTATAATCGAACGACAGTCTTAAAAAACGACCAACCGCGTCCGGGCAGCTACGCAGCAACCCAAGGCAGCAGCGCTGCTCGCCCGACGCCGTACTTTCAGGGCCGGACGACATGGATGCGAAACCTCCCCGCCGCACACGCGAACGGATACTCGAACTTTCGTTGAAGCTGTTCAACGAGATCGGCGAGCCCAACGTCACCACGACGACCATCGCCGAGGAAATGGAGATCAGTCCAGGCAACCTGTACTACCACTTCCGCAACAAAGACGACATCATCAACAGCATCTTCAGCCAGTTCGAGCAGGAGATCGACAAGCGTCTGCGTTTCCCCGACGACCATCGCGCCACCATCGACGAAATGTGGGCGTATCTGCAATACATGGTCGATTTCACCTGGCGCTACCGCTTTCTGTATCGCGACCTGAACGACCTGCTGGCGCGCAATCGCACGCTGGAGATGCACTTCAAGCAGATCATCAGCCACAAGGTCGCGTTCGCGAAGCAGTTCTGCGATCAGCTCGTGGAAGACGGCGAGATGGTGGCCACGGCCGCTGAAATTGCGGTGATTTCGACCAATATCGGCGTGATCGCCACTTACTGGCTCTCGTACCAGTTCGTGATGAATCCGCGCAAATACAACGATCAGGAAGCGATCCGCGCCGAGCTGCATCAGGTGAGCGTGCAGATCGTCTCGCTGATGGCGCCGTATCTGCGCGGCCGCGCGAAGCAACTGTTCGACGATCTCGTTTCGGGCAAGCATCCGCAGCGCGAGTTCTACGACTATCTGCCGCCGCGCGACGGCGCACCGAAGGAAAGCAAGGAAACCTGAGCATGAAAGCCGTTTGCGTGTATTGCGGCTCCTCGTTTGGAGCCAAACCCATTTATAACGAAGCGGCGCAGGCGTTCGGCCGCGCGCTGGTGGCGTCGAATCTCGGGCTCGTTTATGGCGGCGGCAAGGTCGGCCTGATGGGCGTGATCGCCGATACCGTGATGGCCGAAGGCGGCCGCGCGATCGGCGTGATTCCCGAACTGCTGGTGGACAAGGAAGTGGGCCACAGCGGCCTGACCGAACTGCACGTCGTCCCCGACATGCACCACCGCAAGAAGATGATGGCCGATCTCTCGGACGGCTTTGTGGCGCTGCCCGGCGGCGCGGGCACGCTCGAAGAACTGTTCGAGGTCTATACCTGGGCGCAGCTTGGCTATCACCGCAAGCCGGTCGGCATTCTCAATATCGACGGGTTTTACGATCCGCTCATGACGATGCTCGAACACACCGTCAGCGAAGGCTTCATGCGCCAGATCTATCTCGATCAACTGCAGATCGACAGCGATCCGGCTGCGCTGATCGGCAAGCTGCAAAGCTATCACGCGCCCGAGAAGGACAAGTGGGCCGATCTGCGCGAGAACGTCTGAAGCGCTTCTCACCCACGGAGGTCATGATTCGATGGGCAAAGTCGTTCTGATCACCGGCGCGAGCCGCGGCATCGGCCGCGCGTGTGCGCGTCTGCTGGGCGCGCGCGGCTGGACCGTGGGCGTCAACTATCTGCATAACGCGCCGGCCGCCGAGGAAACCGCGGCGGAAGTCGGCCGCGCCGGCGGTCATGCGCGCGTGCTGCACGGCGATGTGGCGAACGAAGCCGATGTCGTCGCCATGTTCGATACGCTCGAATCCGCCTACGGGCGCATCGATGCGCTGGTCAACAACGCGGGCATCGTCGCGCCCGGTTCGCCCGTCGCCGATATGGACGCCGAGCGTCTGAAGCGCATGTTCGACGTGAACGTCTACGGCGCGTTTCTGTGCGTGCGCGAAGCGGCGCGGCGCATGTCGAAGGATCGCGGCGGCGATGGCGGCGCGATCGTCAACGTGTCCTCGGCGGCCTCGCGGCTGGGGTCGCCAAACGAATACGTCGACTACGCGGCGTCGAAAGGCGCCATCGATACGATGACGATCGGCCTCGCCAAGGAACTCGGCCCGCAGGGCGTGCGCGTGAATGCGGTGCGTCCCGGCCTTATCGACACCGAGATTCATGCGAGCGGCGGGCGTCCCGATCGCGCCGCCGTGCTCGGCGCGCAAACGCCGCTCGGCCGTCCTGGCGGCGCCGACGAAGTCGCGGAAACCATCGTCTGGCTGTTGAGCGATGCCGCGTCCTACGTGACGGGCGCGTTGCTCGATGTGAGCGGCGGGCGCTAAGCCCGACAACGCTAGAAGCGCGAGCCCGGTTGGCGCAGAAAGGCCAGCTCGGCTTCGCTGCTCTCGCGGCCCAGCTGCGCATTGCGATGAGGAAAACGGCCGAAGCGCTCGATGACGTCGGCGTGGCGCAGCGCGTAATCGTAGTAACTCTTCGCTTGCGGGTCCTTCGCAATCTCGCCGAATAGCCGCAGCGACTCGCGCTGCGCCTCGGCGGATTCCGCATGTTCGAACGGCAGATACGCGAAAACGCGATGCTGGTGGGTCGGCAGACGCCGATCATCGCCATTGGCGATCAACGCGCGGGCGATCGCCAGCGCCTTGTCGTCGGCGGAAAAGGCGTGCGGCGTGCCGCGATGGCAGTTGCGCGAAAACTGGTCGAGCACGATCACGAGCGCCAGCGCGCCTTCGGGCGTGGCGCGCCACGCATCGAGTTCGCCCGCGCAGGCCAGAGCGAGCAGCGCGCCAAAGCGCTCGCGCAGCATCGCATCGAAAGCCGCGTCCTTCTTGAACCACATCTTGCGTTCGCGGCCAAATTCCGCCGACTCCGGCGCGCCGAACCAGAAGTCCAGCACGTCGCGGGCGCGTGCGTCCAACGCCTCGCTCATTCCACCAGCTCCAGCACGAGCCGGCGCGTGCGCGCACTCTTCTTCTCCAGCTTCGCCACCCGCAACCCGCCGATCTCGCGCGTGTTCTGCACATGCGTGCCGCCGCACGGCTGCAGATCGACACCGTCGATGCGCAGCAGGCGCACGCGTCCAAGACCCATCGGCGGCTTCACGCTCATGGTGCGCACGAGTTCGGGACGCTGCGCCATGTCGTCATCGGTGATCCATTCGGTGGCGACCGCGTGCGCGCCCGCGACCAGTTCCGCGAGCCGCGCTTCCACATGCTCGCGCTCGATCGGCTCGACGGTGGCGAAGTCCAGCCGCGCGTAGTCGGCGGTGATGCTGCAACCGTCCACTGCGTAAGGCAGCACGGCGCACATCAGATGGCTCGCCGTGTGCAGGCGCATATGCCGATGGCGGCGCGTCCAGTCGATTTCGGCACGCACGCGCTCGCCTGCCGCGAGGCGCGCAAGCAGCGCTTCCTGGCCGGGCGCGGGGAGATGCAGCGCGTCGTCGGGCGTCGCGCCTTCGAATTTCGCTTTGCGGGTATCGGCGATTGCAATGCGCGTGCCGTCCGCGAGCACGAGCGCGCCCGTGTCGCCCGCCTGACCGCCGCCGAGCGGATAGAACACGGTCTGGTCGAGCCGGACGCCGTCTTCGCCCACTTCGAGCACGGTGGCGTCGCAGTGGGTCAGATAGGCGTCCTCGCGGAACAGCGCGCGGGTGCGGGTGGACGTGGCAGGGCTGGCGATCGTCATGGGCTGTCTCCGGGTTCTCGTTGCGAGATGCACGAGCGTCCATTATCCCGATGCGCGCGCAGTCGCAAAATACAGCCCGATCGGCCCACTGCCGGACTGTACCGGCGCATGCACCGGGCCAGTCGGCTTTAACGGGATGGCGACGGGATCAGGCGCAATCAGCCCGGACGGTTACGCATCCAGTCGGCGGTTTCGAAGAACGAATGCAGCAGGCGCTCGCGCAGCGGTTCGGCGAGACCGATGTCCTGCATCGCCCAGGCCATGCAGCGCAGCCACTGATCGCGCTCCGACGACGCAATCGCAAACGGCAGATGCCGCGCCCGCAGACGCGGATGGCCAAAGCGCGAGATGTAGTGGTCGGGGCCGCCCATCCAGCCGCACAGAAACCAGAAAGTCTTGTCGCGCGAGCCCTCGAGCGCTTGCGGATGCAACGCGCGAATGCCCGCGAACTCCGGTTCGAGGTCCATCAGGTCATAGAAACGGTCGACGAGTTCGCGCACGCGCGCCTCGCCGCCGACAAGTTCAAAGGCCGTGGGTTGCCGCGGCGCTTCGTCGGCTGGATCGGTCATACAGGGAATTCGATACGGAAATAGGGGCGGCAACGCTCACGCCGAAGCACCTGCGCAGCCGGTCAAACGATTATTTTCGCATAGCGGCGCGCCGGGCGAACCCGGCGCACGCCCCCTGCTTCACGCGTCGCGCAGCGATTGCAGCGCGGGCCGCGCCAGCACATGCCGCAGGCTCATCCAGCCGCCCACGCCCGCACAGGCCACGCCCGCCGCGATGCCCGCGGGCACGAGCCACGGATCGAACGCCAGATAGAAGTCGAACACCCGCGTCGCCAGCACGTAGCCGACGATCTGCGCGCCCACCGCCGCCATCAAACCCGCGAGCGCCCCCACCGCGACGAACTCCGCGATCTGCACCGAGCGCACCTGGGCATGCGACGCGCCCAGCGCGCGCAGCAGCGCCGATTCGCGCATGCGCTCGTCGCGCGTGCCCGCGAGCGCCGCGTAAAGCACCAGCACGCCGGCCGCGAGCGTGAAGATAAACAGGAACTGCACGGCGCCGATCACCTGCTCCAGCATGCGCTGGATCTGCGCGAGAATCGGCCCGACGTCGATGGCGGTCACGTTCGGATACTGCGCAACCAGCCCGTCGATCACGGCGCGCTGCGACTCGGGCAGATGGAAACTCGTGATGTAGGTGGCCGGGAAATCGTGTAGCAGCGCGGGCGGCATCAGCACGAAGAAGTTGACCTTGAACGAACCCCAGTCGAGCTTGCGCAGGCTCGTCACGGGCGCGGTGACTTCGAGACCCGCGACATCGAAGGTCAGTACGTCGCCGGGCTTTACATTGATGAGTTTGGCCAGGCCCTGCTCGATCGAAAGCTGCGGCGTGGTTGCATCGCCGTACCAGGCGCCCGCTTCGATGCGGTTATCGCTGGGCAACTGCGTCGTGTACGAGAGATTGAATTCGCGATCGACCAGACGCCGCGCATCCTCGCTCTTGTACTGCTCGGGATTGACCGGCTTGCCGTTGATCGTCGTGAGACGGCCGCGCACCATCGGCTCCAGATCGGGATCGGCGATGCCGTGCGCGACCAGCCACGCGGCCACGGCGTCGTGCTGGGCGGGCTGGATGTCGATGAGGAATTCGTTCGGCGCATCGGGCGGCGTGGATTTGCGCCAGCCGTCGATCAGGTCGTTGCGCGTCATCGCGATCAGCAGCAGGCACATCAGACCGATGGCGAGCGATGTGATCTGCAAGGCGCTCGCGCCGGGCCGCCGCTCCAGCGACGCCAGCGCATAACGCCAGCCCACGCCCGCGCGCGAATCCAGACCGTTGCGCTGGCTGCGCGCCACGCGCGCCGCGCCCCAGAGCGCGAAACGCGCAATCGCCGCGAACATCAGCAGGCCAAGCGCGAAACCGCCCGCGACGATACCGCCGAGCTTGAGTTCGCCCGCCGCCAGCACCAGCAGCCCCGCGAACAGCGCGATGCCGATCGCGTACGCGGCCCACGCGGTACGGCTTTCGTCGCCCCACTCGCGGCGCAGCACGCGCACCGGCGGCACACGCGTGAGCGGCAACAGCGGCGGCAAGGCAAAACCGAGCAGCAGCACGAGCCCCGCCGCCACGCCTTCGAGCGCCGGCACCGGGCCCGGATATGGCAGCGCCACTTCGATCAGCGTGCCCAGCCAGGCCAGCAGCGCGAGATGGCCCGCGTAGCCGAGCGCCACGCCAACCGCGCCGCCGATCAGACCGAGCCCCGCGAATTCGAGCACGAAAATCGAGCGCAGCGTGCGCTGGCTGGCGCCGAGGCAGCGCATCGCCGCGCAGGCATCCAGATGGCGGCGCGTGTAGCGGTGCGCGGCCATGGCGATGGCGACCGCCGCGAGCAGCGCGGTCAGCAGCGAAACGAGCGTGAGGAAATGGCGCGCGCGGTCGAGCGTCTGGCGCACCTGCGGCTGGCCGTCGCTGAGCGATTCGAGGCCGACGCCGCGCATCTTGCCGCGGGTTGCGTCGCCGTCGACGCGCGCGTGGGCCCACGTGGCGAATTGCGCGACGGCGGGATCGGCGCCCGCGACCAGCAGGCGGTAGGTCACGCGGCTGCCGTAACCGGTCAGGCCCGTCGAGGGCAGATCGGCCGCGTTGAGCATCAGGCGCGGCGAGAAGTTGACGAAGGAAAAACCGCGATCGAGTTCGCGCGTAATGATCGCGCCGACGCTCAGGCTGCGCGTGCCGACCCGCACCGTATCGCCGACGTGGAGTTTGAGCGCATCGAGCAGTTCGTCGTCGACCCAGACCGTGCCGGGAGGCGGAATGCCCTTCGCCTCGTGATCGGGCGCACCGGGCGCCGACGCGATGCGCAGCGCGCCGCGCAACGGGTAGCCGGCGGAAACCGATTTGACGGCGGCAAGGCGTGACGGGGGCTGCGGGGCCTGAGCGCTCGCGCCAGCCACCGGCGGCACCGTGACCATGCTCGGGAAAATCGCCGTCGTTGCCGTTTGCAGATTGAGCGACTGCGCCTCGCGCGCGAACATCGGATCGACGGGATGATCGGCGCGCACGATGAAATCGGCGGCGATCATGCGTTTGGCGTCGCGCTCCAGCCCGCGCTGCAGGCGATCGGCGAGAAAACCGACGCTCGACAGCGCCGCCACCGCCAGCACGAGCGCCAGCAGCAGCATGGTCAATTCGCCCGCGCGCCAGTCGCGCGCACTCATGCGCGCAGCAAGGCGCACGAGATCGGACCAGCTCAGGGCCGCACGCGCGGGTGCGTTCGCGTTAGAAGAAGACGGGGAAACCGCTGGAGAAGAATGAGCACCGTTCAATCGTGACGGCTCCGCAAGGAAAAACGCGTGACCATGTGCGTGGCCATGCCGCGAAAGCCGCCCTGCACGCCGCGCCACAAGCGCGGCAGCGCCCAGGTCGCGACCAGCAGGAAGGCCACCAGCATCACCAGAAACAGCAACGGCACGAAGAACGCCAGCAGCACGCCCACGAAAGTCATGCCGTCTTCGGCGCTGGATGTGACGACGTTCGAGACCGGCTCGGGCGACAGATTGATGAGCGCGCGCGTGCCGGCCTTGGCCAGATGCGCGGTGCCGGCGAGCGTGCCGCCGGCGAGCGCGGCAATCGTCAGCACGGCGGGATCGGCGTGACCGAGCGCACCGGCCGCGAGCACGGCGCCGGCCGGAATGCGGATAAAGGTGTGCACGGCATCCCAGAGCGAATCGAGCGCGGGGATTTTATCGGCGAGAAATTCGAGGACCGTGAGCGCGGCGGCGACGCCGATCACCCAGGGCGAAGAGAGAATCGCGAGCGTGTCGGGCAGGTGGATGACGCCCAGGCGCTGCATCACGCCGGCCATCAGGACCGTCAGGTAGAGGCGCAGGCCACTGCCCCAGGACAGGCCCGCTGCGAGAGATAAGGGTTCCAGCATGACTGCCTCCTCGCGCGAGGCTCGCGCGGCGCCGTTCCCCACGAAACGGGCGTAGCGCGGCGTCGGGATGTTCGCGGCGGTTTCAACGCTTCAAGGCAGCAGGCTGAAACACGGCGAACAAACAGACGGCGGCGCTCGCGGCGTCCGCGGCGCTTGAGTGTTATCGGGTGGTGACCGTCTCATTATAGCCACGCTCGTTGCGCCGCCGCAGCGCGGTTTTATCGTTCTGCGGCGCGCGCGCCACGCATTGTGCGCGTGAAATCCCACGAAAATGCGTACTGGATCACATAACGGCGCGTCATTTCCGCGCGATCTCGCCCAACCCGCGTCCGGGCTTCCCAATCAGCCCGCCGACGACAGCTTCAGGCCGATCAGACCGGCCACGATCAGCAGCGCGCTCAGCACGCGCGCCACGGTCACCGCTTCGCCCATCATGACGATGCCGAGCACGAACGCGCCCACCGCGCCGATACCCGTCCAGACCGCATACGCGGTGCCCAGCGGCAACTGGCGCATGGCAAGCGCGAGCAGCCAGAAACTGCCGAGCGCCGTGACGACCGTAAAGACCGACGGCCAGAGCCGGGTGAAACCTTCGGAAGATTTGAGACCGGTGGCCCACGCGACTTCGAGCAGGCCCGCGATGAAGAGATAAAGCCAGGGCATGAGAACGCTCCATGAAAAATGGGGCCGTCCCCGAAAAAGAAAAAGCGCAAGGTCGTCCTTACGCTTTTGTAAGTATAGCAAAGTTGGCTAGACGTGGCCCGGGGATGGTCCGGTGGCTGGCCCAGTCGCTGGCCCGGTCGCTGCCCTACTGCACGCCCACGAGCCGATAACCCACACCCGTCTCGGTGATGATGTGCTCGGGCTGGGCGGGATCGCGCTCCAGCTTCTGCCGCAGATGCGCCATATAGATGCGCAGATAGTGGCTGCTCTCCACATGCGACGGCCCCCAGACCTCGCGCAGCAGTTGCCGGTGCGTGAGCACGCGGCCCGAATCGCGCACCAGCGTCGCCAGCAAGCGGTATTCGATCGGCGTGAGGTGCACGGGTGCGCCTTCGCGCGTGACCTGGCGCAAGCCCAGATCGACGATCACCGCGCCGAAGCTCACCTGCGGCGCCTCGTTCGCGCCGCCCCGGTTGCGCCGGCGCAAATGGGCACGAATGCGCGCCAGCAACTCGGATACGCCGAACGGCTTGGTCAGGTAATCGTCGGCGCCGGCGTCGAGCGCGGCCACTTTCTCGCTTTCCTGCGTGCGCGCGGACAGCACGATCACCGGCAGATCGCTCCAGCCGCGCAGTTCGCGGATCACGTCGAGGCCATCGGTGTCGGGCAGGCCCAGATCGACAATCACGAGGTCGGGCTTGCGCGTGGCCGCTTCCACCAGCCCCTGCTTGCCGGTTTCGGCGTCGTAGACGGCAATGCCCTCGCCTTCGAGCGAGGCGCGCACGAAGCGGCGGATCTGCTTTTCGTCTTCGATCAGGACAACGGCGAGACTCGGGTCACTCATGGGCGGGATTCGAATCGAGGGGTTTAGCGGGTGCTTCGCGATGATCGTGGGCGTGATTCATGTGATCGGCGAGATCGGCATGTGCGGTATGTTCGGCGGCTTCCGGCACATCGGCGGGCAGCGGCGGCGGCTCCTCCACCGGCAGCGCGAACCAGAACGACGCGCCTTCGACCCGGCCGTTGGCATCGACCCGATTGGACGCGCCGATTGTACCGCCGTGCGCTTCCACGATCGCCCGGCAGATCGCCAGTCCGAGGCCGATGCCGGGCTTGGCCGATTCCTTCTCGCCGCGCGTGAACTTCTCGAACACGCGCTCGCCCATGCCAGGCGGCAAGCCCGGCCCGTGATCGTCGATACTCACGCGCACGAAGGGCTGGCCGCCCTCCTCCACGCGCCGCGCGACGATCGCCAGCGGCGTATCGGCCGGCGTGTACTTCGCGGCGTTTTCCAGCAGATTCGAAAAGAGCCGCTCCATCAACACGGCGTCGAGTTGCAGCAGCGGTAAATCGTCCTGCAACTTCACCTGAACCGGATGGCGCACGAGCACGCGGCGGCACGCGGCCAGCGCCGCGCCCACGGTTTCCTCCAGCAGCGTCCATTGCCGGTTGAGCTTGAGACTGCCCGCCTGCAGGCGCGCCATATCGAGCAGATTCGTGACGATGCCGGTCATGCGCAGGGCCTCGTCGTGAATCGCCTCGATCAGCTCGCCTTCGCGCGCGTTCTGCGGATCGGGCGTGCCGGTGCTCGGCTCGTGCGTCTGCGCGAGCATCGACGAAAAGCCGACGATGGTGGTGAGCGGCGTGCGCAGATCGTGCGAAATCGCCGAAAGCAGCGAATTGCGCAATCGTTCGGACTCCATGTTGACGAGCGCGTCGCGCGCGATCTCGACGTAATGCACGCGTTCGAGCGCCAGCGCAATCTGCGCGGCGAAGGCGTCGAGCATGCGTTGCTGCTCGGGCACCTGCAATTCGCGCGGCTCGCGCGTGACCACGGCGAGCACGCCGCGCGTGCGCATCGGCGCCTTGAGCGGCAGGTAGCGCGCAGCGGCGGCGGGCAAGGTATCGGTGCCATGACCGGCGGGCTTCTGCTGGTCGTAGACCCACTGCCCCACGTCGATATCGAGACTCGACGCGTCGAGCATGATCTGCGGATCGGGGTCCTCGATCTTCTGCTGGACCTTGTCGGCGCTATCGGGCAACAGGATCGCCACGCGCGCGCCGAACACCTCGCTCACATGGCGGCTGCCAATCGCGATGATCTGCTCGGTTGCCAGCGCCGCCGCCAGTTCGCGCGCCATCGCGTACATCGCGCCGGTGCGCTGTTCGCGCCGCTGCGCGACGCTCGCTTCACGGCGCAGGCTCGACGTCAGATGGCTGATGACCAGCGAAGTCAGCAGCATGCCGACGAAGGTCAGCAGATACTGCGTATCGCTGACCGAAAACGACATGCGCGGCGGCACGAAGAAAAAATCGTAGGCGGCCACGCTCGCGAACGACAGCAGCACGCCGGGGCCGCGCCCGAGCCGGGTCGCCGTAAAGATCACGCCGAGCAGATAAAGCATCACCAGATTCGCCAGCGCGATGCGCTCGTTCAACTGGTTCGCGAGCAAGGTGATGCAGGCGCAGATCACCAGCGCCGCTGCATAAGCGCGCGGCGGCGAACGGTTCGCGCCGCCCTGGCCGATGGCGGCGCGCCAGGCGTTGGCGGCACGCGCGGCCGCCGATGCGGTATCGAAAGCGGCGCGGCCGGTCAGGCGATCGACTTCGTTACCGCTCGCGCGCACCAGCGTGAGATCGGCGTCGCCGGCCTTTTCGGCCAGACGCTCGCCAAACGGGCGTTGCAGCCAGCGCGAGAAACCCGAGCGCATCGACGCGCCCGCCACCAGCTTCGAGACATTGCGCAGGCGCGCATAGCCCGCCAGCGTGACGGCGGCGTCTTCGCCCGCGAGCGAGGCGGTTTCCGCGCCCAGTTCGGCGGCGAGTTTGAGCGCGCCCAGCGTGCGTTCGCGCACGGCGTCGGGCAGGCGCTGCAGTCGCGGCGTTTCCACATAGACGGCGATCCAGTCGGCCTTCAGGCTCGCAGCGAGGCGCGCGGCCGCGCGCACCAGCACGGGCGCTTCCGGGCCCGGACCGACGCATACCAGCAAGCGCTCGCGCGCCTGCCAGACATGCTGGATCGAGCGATCGGCACGATATTCGTGCATCTGCGCATCGACGCGGTCGGCGGTCCGGCGCAGCGCCAGTTCGCGCAGCGCGATCAGATTGCCCTTGCGGAAGAAGTTGCGCACCGCGCGCTCGGCCTGCGCGGGCAGATAGACCTTGCCGTCGCGCATGCGGTCGAGCAGTTCCTCGGCGGGAAGATCGACCAGCGTGACTTCGTCGGCGCCATCGAACACGCGGTCGGGCACCGTCTCCCAGACGCGGATGCCGGTGATCTGCCCCACCACGTCGTTGAGGCTTTCGAGGTGCTGGACATTGACCGTCGTATAGACGTCGATGCCCGCGTCGAGCAGTTCGTAGACGTCCTGCCAGCGCTTCAGGTGGCGCGCGCCGGGCACGTTCGAATGCGCGAGTTCGTCGACCAGCACGAGTTGCGGCTTGCGCGCGAGCGTGGCGTCCAGGTCGAATTCGTCGAGCATGCGCCCGCGATACGCAAGGCGCTGGCGCGGCAGCACGTCGAGCCCGCTGGTGAGCGCGGCGGTTTCGCTGCGCCCGTGGGTTTCGACGATGCCGACCACCACGTCCACGCCTTCTTCGGCGCGGCGGCGCGCGGCCTGCAACATCGCATAAGTCTTGCCGACGCCCGCCGAGGCGCCGAAGAAAACCTTCAGCTTGCCGCGGCGGCGTTTTTCTTCCTCGCGTTGCAGACGGTCGAGAAGTTCGTCGGGATCGGGGCGGTTCATGCGGCTTGGGCGACTATGTTCGTGTTCGGTTCGGGCGGCGCGGCACAGACGACGATGGTCTCACCGCGGCCCTGGATTGGCAAACGAGAAACCGCACGCCGCGTCGACGGCGTGCGGCGTCTTGAAAGCCGGCCGGCGCGTTCAACTCACTTCTTTTCCATCGAGCGCGAGATTCAACTCCAGCACATTCACGCGCGGCTCGCCGAACAGACCAAACTGGCGGCCCTTCGTATAGCGATCCACGAGCGCCTGCACGTCGTTCGCGCTGAGATTGCGCGCCTTCGCCACGCGCGCGATCTGATACTGCGCGGCCGCGGGCGAAATCTCCGGATCGAGACCGCTTGCCGACGAGGTCACCAGATCGGCGGGAATCGGCTGCGAGACATCGGTGCCGGCGGCCTTGAGCGCGTCGATGCGGCCTTTGACTTCATCGGCGAGCGCCGGGTTGGTCGGGCCGAGGTTCGAGCCGCCCGAGCCTTGCGCGTTGTACGGCATCGGCGCGGTGGCCGAAAGGCGGCCCCAGAAATACTGGGGCGCGTCGAACTGCTGGCCGATCAGCTCGCTGCCCACCACCTTGCCGTTCACCTGCACGAGACTGCCGTTGACCTGGCGATGGAACACGGCCTGGCCGAACGCCGTCATCACGGCGGGATAGACGAGCCCGGTGATCACCGCGAGCAGCGCGAAGATCACGATCAGAGGACGAAACTGCGCTTTCATATGCATTCCTGTCTAAAAAGAGACGCGCGCATCAAACCCAGCCGAACGCGGCCAGCACCATATCGATCAGCTTGATGCACGGGAACGGCAGCAGAATGCCGCCGAGACCGTAGACCAGCAGATTGCGCCGCAGCAGCGTGGCCGCGCCCAGCGGCCGGTACTTCACGCCCTTGAGCGCGAGCGGAATCAGCATCACGATGATCAGCGCGTTGAAGATCACCGCCGACAGAATCGCCGACGCCGGCGAGGTCAGATGCATCACGTCGAGCACGCGCAGTTGCGGATAGGTCGAGGCAAACGCCGCCGGAATGATCGCGAAGTATTTGGCGACGTCGTTGGCGATCGAGAACGTGGTGAGCGAGCCGCGCGTCATCAGCATCTGCTTGCCGATCTCGACGATCTCGATCAGCTTGGTCGGATTCGAATCCAGATCGACCATGTTGCCCGCTTCCTTCGCGGCCTGCGTGCCGGTATTCATCGCCACTGCCACGTCGGCCTGCGCAAGCGCCGGGGCGTCGTTGGTGCCGTCGCCGGTCATCGCCACGAGCTTGCCTTGCGCCTGATGTTCGCGGATGGTCGCGAGCTTGGTTTCGGGCGTGGCCTGCGCGAGGAAATCGTCCACGCCGGCTTCGGCAGCGATCGCGGCGGCGGTCAGGCGGTTGTCGCCCGTCACCATCACGGTCTTGATGCCCATCTTGCGCAGTTCGGCGAAACGCTCCTTGATGCCGCCCTTCACCACGTCCTTCAACTCGATCACGCCGAGCACGCGCGCCCTGGCGTCATCGCCTTCGCCATGACGTTCGGCCACCACCAGCGGCGTGCTGCCGCGTCGCGCCACTTCGTCGACGGCCGCGCTCACTTCGGCCGGGAAGCGTCCGCCATGCTGCTCGACGTAGTGCTTCACCGCATCGGCGGCGCCCTTGCGGATTTCGCGGCCCGGCATGTCCACGCCGCTCATGCGCGTCTGCGCGCTGAAGGCGAGGAACACCGCATGCAGCGCCGCCATGTCGCGCTGACGGATATTGAAGCGCTGCTTGGCGAGCACGACGATGCTGCGGCCTTCCGGCGTTTCGTCGGCGAGCGAGGCGAGTTGCGCGGCGTCGGCCAGCGCTTCTTCGTTGACGCCGGGCGCGGCCACGAATGCCGATGCCTGGCGGTTGCCCAGCGTGATCGTGCCGGTCTTGTCGAGCAGCAGCACGTCGACGTCGCCGGCCGCTTCCACGGCGCGGCCCGAGGTGGCGATCACGTTGGCCTGCATCATGCGGCTCATGCCCGCCACGCCAATCGCCGACAACAGCCCGCCGATGGTGGTCGGGATCAGGCACACGAGCAGCGCCGTGAGCGCGGTGATCGTGACCACGTGGCCCATCTTCGCGGCTTCGACCGAGAACATCGAGAACGGCAGCAGCGTGGCCGTGGCCATCAGCAGCACGATGGAGAGCGCCACCAGCAGGATCGTCAGCGCGATTTCGTTCGGCGTTTTCTGGCGTTTGGCGCCTTCGACCATCGCGATCATGCGGTCGAGGAACGCTTCGCCCGGATTGGCCGTGACGCGCACCACGATCCAGTCGGACAGCACGCGCGTGCCGCCCGTGACCGACGAAAAATCGCCGCCCGACTCGCGGATCACCGGCGCGGATTCGCCCGTGATCGCCGATTCGTCGACCGAAGCGACACCGTCGACCACCTCGCCATCGGCGGGAATCACGTCGCCGGTTTCGACCAGCACCACGTCGCCCTTGCGCAGATCGGTGGCGGTCGTGATGCGGATCGGCGACTTCGGATGCGGCTCGTTGAGCTTCTTGGCCATGACGTCGCGCTTGGCCTGGCGCAGCGACGCGGCCTGCGCCTTCGAGCGGCCTTCGGCGAGCGCTTCGGCGAAGTTGGCGAACAGCACCGTGAACCACAGCCACAACGCGACCGCGAGAATGAAGCCCGCGGGCGCTTCGGCCTGGCCCAGCAGCGCCGCGATCCAGAGGATCGTCGTGAGCACGCTGCCCACGTAGACGCAGAACATCACCGGATTGCGCAACTGGGTGCGCGGCTTGAGTTTCCTGAACGAATCCACGATGGCCGGACGCACGAGCGCCGGATCGAACATGGACCGTGTTGCACTATGTTGTGTCATGTCGAAAAGTCCCCGTTCAATGCACGCCGAGCATGATCAGATGCTCGACACCCGGACCGAGCGCAAGCGCCGGCACATAGGTGAGCGCACCCACCAGCAGCACGCAGCCGAGCAGCAGCACGACGAACAGCGGGCCGTGCGTGGGCAGCGTGCCGCCCGTGACGGCGATGCGCTTCTTGCTCGCGAGCGAACCCGCGATGGCGAGCACCGGCACGATGGTGCCGAAGCGGCCGAACCACATCGCTATGCCCAGCAGCCCGTTGTAGAACGGCGTGCTGACGGTCAAGCCCGCGAACGCGCTGCCGTTGTTATTGGCGGCGGAGCTGAACGCGTAGAGGATTTCGGAGAAGCCATGCGCGCCCGGATTGGCGATCCCAGCTTTGCCCGCATCGGAAAGCACCGCGATCGACGTGCCGAGCAGCACCAGCAGCGGCGTGAGCAGGATCACGATCGACACCATCTTCATCTCGAACGCTTCGATCTTCTTGCCCACGTATTCCGGCGTGCGCCCGATCATCAGTCCGGCCACGAACACCGCGAGCAGCGCGAACACCAGCATGCCGTACAGGCCCGAGCCCACGCCGCCGAAGATCACTTCGCCCAGCTGGATAAAGAGCATCGGCACGAGCCCGCCGATCGGCGTGAGCGAATCGTGCATGCCGTTGACCGCGCCGCACGAAGCCGCCGTGGTCGCCACCACGAAGATGCCCGTCTGCGCGATGCCAAAGCGCGTTTCCTTGCCTTCCATGTTGCCGCCCGCCTGCAGCGCGCTGGCGTGCTGATCGACGTTGAGCGTGGTGAGCAGCGGATTGCCGGCCTGTTCGGCGGCAAGCTCCACGCCTACGGCGAGCGCGAACGCAATCGTCATCACCGCGAGCACCGCTATGCCCTGCCGCCGGTCGGCCACCATGTTGCCGAATACCAGACACAGCGCCGCCGGAATAATCAGGATCGCCAACATTTCGACGAAGTTGGAGAACGGCGTCGGGTTTTCGAACGGATGCGCCGAGTTCGCGTTGAAGAAGCCGCCGCCATTGGTGCCGAGCATCTTGATCGCTTCCTGCGAGGCGACCGGACCCATGGCGAGCGTCTGCGTCGTCACCTGGGTATCGACGGTGACGGCGTTGCCCTTGGCGTCCTTGATCGCGTTGCCTTGCGCATCGAGCTTCGGCGCCGCGTAGGTCGTGGTCTGCAGCGTCGGCACGTCCTGATAGGACTTGAAGTTCTGGATCATGCCCTGACTCATCAGCAGCGCCGCGATGAGCGCCGACATCGGCACCAGCACGTAAAGCGTGGTGCGCGTGAGATCGACCCAGAAGTTGCCGATGGTCTGCGCCGAATGGCGCGCGAAGCCGCGAATCAGCGCGATCACCACGACGATGCCCGTCGCCGCCGACAGGAAGTTTTGCACCGTGAGGCCCAGCATCTGCGTGAGATAGCTCACGGTCTGCTCGGGCGAGTAGTCCTGCCAGTTGGTGTTGGTGACAAAACTCACGGCGGTGTTGAACGCGCCGTCCGGCGTCATCGCGCTGAAGGCCTGCGGGTTGCCGGGCAGCCAGCCTTGCACGCGCAGCAGCACATAGAGAAAGCCCACGCCCAGCACGTTGAACGAGAGCGTGGCGAACGCGTAGCGCTTCCAGTTCATCTCGGCGCTCGGATCGACGCCGGCGATGCGATACAGCAGATTTTCGAGCGGTGCGAACAGGCGCACGACGCGCGAACGCCCATCGAGCACGCGCGTGATATAGCCCGCGACCGGCACCGCGAGCGCCAGCAGCACGACGATGAAAATACCCGTTTGCAGCACAGTGTTGGCGTTCATTCGATGTCCTCCGCGCGCAGCAGCGCATGGACGAGATAGACGAACAGCAACAGCGTCGCCGCCCCCGACAGCCAGAAGATCCAGGTCATGAGCGCGCTCCCGTGGCGTTCTGGCCGGCGCGGCGGTACTGCATCAGCTTCCCGCAGCCGGCGATCAACGCGAATGTGAGCGCAGCGAAGACCGCCAGCCCCCCGATATACAGCACATCCATTGTCGTGTTCTCCATTGATGGATGGCGGTAAGGTACGGTTTATCGCGTTAAATCCGGATCAAAGCTTGAGGCGGGCGTATAAAAATCGCGTAAACGCGGGAAAAAAAGCCCATAAAAAAAGCGCGCATGACTGGCATGCGCGCCTTTACGTGTCGGGTACGGCGGTACGGCTTTACGGCTTTACGGCTTTACGGCTTTACGGCTTTACGGCTTTACGGCTTTACGGCATCAGGATCGTCGACCCCGTGGTCTTGCGCGCTTCCAGATCGGCGTGCGCCTGGCCTACGTCCTTGAGCGCGTAGCGCTGGTTGATCGACGTCTTCACCTTGCCCGAAGCGATCACGTCGAACAGTTCGGCGGACATCGCCTCGTAGTCGCTGCGTTTGGCGATGTACGAAAACAGCGTCGGGCGCGTAAAGAACAGCGAGCCGCGCGACGAGAACGCCGACGAATCGATCGGCGGCAGCGGCCCCGACGCATTGCCGAAGCTCACGAACATGCCGAGCGGCGCAAGACAGTCGAGCGACTTCACATACGTATCCTTGCCGATCGAGTCGTACACCACGGGCACGCCCGCGCCGTGGGTGATCTCGCGCACGCGCGCGGTGAAATCCTCGCGCGTATAGACGATCGGATGATCGCAGCCGTGCGCCTTCGCGATCTCGGCCTTTTCAGCGGAACTGACCGTGCCGATCACCGTTGCGCCCAGCGCCTTGGCCCACTGGCAGACAAGCAGACCCACGCCGCCCGCTGCGGCCTGGATCAGGATCGTGTCGCCGGCCTGCACGCGGTAAGTGCGGCGCAGCAGATATTGCGCCGTGAGGCCCTGCAGCATGACGGACGCGGCCTGTTCGTCGCTGATCGCATCGGGCAGGCGGATCACCTGGTCCGCGCGCAGCACGCGCTCCTGCGCATAGGCGCCCGGCGGTCGTCCGACATAGGCCACGCGCTCGCCCACTTTCACGCTGCTCACGCCCGCGCCGACGGCCACCACCTCGCCCGCCGCCTCCATGCCCAAACCCGCAGGCAGTGGCTGCGGATACAGCCCGGTGCGGAAATACACGTCGATATAGTTCAGGCCGCACGCGCTCTGCTTCACGCGGATCTCGCCCTCGCCCGGCTCGCCCACTTCGACATCGACCCACTTCATTACTTCGGGGCCGCCGGTCTGCTCGTATCGGATTGCCTTGGTCATCTTGTCTCTTCCAGTCTGGGATGGATCTGCCGCGCCCGCGGGCGCGGCGCTTAAATCACGTCCTTCATGCGCAGCGTGAGCACGTCGAGAATCATGCGCGCCGTGGAGATATTGGTCGCGCACGGCACGTCATGCACGTCGCAGGCGCGCACCAGCGCGTTGATATCGGGTTCGTGCGGCTGCGGCGTCATGGGGTCGCGCAGAAAGATCACCACATCGACATTGCCTTCGGCCAGTTGCGCGCCGATCTGCAGATCGCCGCCATGCGGGCCCGACAGCATGCGCTCGACGCTCAGGCCGTGCGCATCGGCGATACGTCCGCCGGTCGTGCCGGTCGCGAGCAGGTCGCAACGGCGCAGCGTATCGACGTATTCGCCGGCGAGCCGGACGATGTCGTCCTTCTTGTGATCGTGCGCGATCAGTGCGACGCGGGTAGACATGGATTGGGCTCCTGGCGTGAGATTAAGGTTGCTGCTTTGCAGTTGAACCGCGGATTGAACTGTGGATTGTCCCGCGGTCGATCAGATGAATCGTGCGCATCCTCGCACGTCAGAAGGTGCCCGGATAGGCGCCGCCGTCGATGAGCCAGTTCTGTCCGGTGATATAGCCCGCGTGCACGCTGCACAGGAACGCGCAGGCGCGGCCGAACTCATCCGGCGTGCCGAAGCGCCCGGCCGGGATCGACTTCATGCGGCGCTCGCGCACTTCGTCGAGCGACAACTGGCCCTTTTCGGCCTGGGCGGCGATGGTGGTCTTGATGCGATCGGTGTCGAACACGCCCGGCAGCAGGCTGTTGATCGTCACGCCCGTGCTCGCGACCTGGCGCGCCACGCCCGCGATAAAACCCGTGAGGCCCGAGCGTGCGCCGTTGGACAGCCCCAGCACGTCGATCGGCGCCTTCACCGACGAACTCGTGATATTGACGATGCGCCCGAAGCCGCGCGCGATCATGCCGTCGATGGTGGCCTGCACCAGCGCGATCGGCGTGAGCATGTTGGCGTCGAGCGCGGCCAGCCACTGCTCGCGCGTGAAGCTGCGGAAGTCGCCCGGCGGCGGGCCGCCCGCGTTGTTGACGAGAATGTCCGGCGACGGGCAGGCGGCCAGCGCCGCGGCGCGGCCCGCTTCCGTGGTGATGTCGCAGGCCACGGCCTTGACTTCGACGCCCGTGCTGGCGCGGATCTGCGCGGCGGTCTCTTCCAGTGTGCTCAACGTGCGCGCGACGATGGTGACGTTCACGCCTTCGGCGGCCAGCGCCTCGGCGCAGCCGCGCCCCAGTCCCTTGCTTGCCGCGCACACCAGCGCGGTGCGTCCTGCGATGCCCATGTCCATGGTGTTCTTCCTTGTCCGGTTTTGCGTGCCCTGTCGCGTGCCTGCGGGCGCGGCCGGCCATGCCGAGCAGTGGCCAGAAACGGCGCCCGATCCGTGCGGGTTTTGCGATTCTAGAAGAATCGGGCGAAGCGCGTGGCTGCCCGCACGCAGGCGAGCCGGGACGGCGCCAGGGTGCGCGAACAGATCCCGGATCGGTTGGCACGCGCATCCCGTATACTTGCGCCTGTATGGACGGTATGGGCGGCGCGACGCCAGCCCGGCCGCTCCCCCGATATCTCTTGCAGCCTTGTGCGCCCCGCCATGAAACAGGACAGCCGTTTTCCGAATCTTTTCATCCTCGATCACCCGCTGATCCAGCACAAGCTCACCCATATGCGCGACAAGGACACATCCACGCGCACGTTCCGCGAGCTGCTGCGCGAAATCACGCTGCTGATGGGTTACGAAATCACGCGCGATCTGCCGGTTGCGACGCGCCGCGTGCAGACGCCGCTGGTCGAAATCGACGCGCCGGTGATCGCCGGCAAGAAACTGGCCATCGTGCCGGTGCTGCGCGCGGGCATCGGCATGTCCGATGGTCTGGTGGAACTGGTGCCGTCGGCGCGCGTGGGTCATATCGGCGTGTATCGCGACGATGACCATCGCCCGGTCGAATACCTCGTGCGTCTGCCCGATCTGGAAGACCGCACCTTCATCCTGTGCGATCCGATGGTCGCCACGGGCTACTCGGCCGCGCACGCGATCGACGTACTCAAGCGCCGCGGCGTGCCGGGCGAGCGCATCCTGTTCCTCGCGCTGGTGGCCGCGCCCGAAGGCGTCGAGGTGTTCCAGAAGGCGCACCCGGACGTCAAGCTCTACGTGGCATCGCTCGATTCGCACCTGGACGGCCACGCCTACATCATCCCGGGTCTGGGCGACGCGGGCGACCGCCTGTTCGGCACCAAGAACTAAAGCCTGACCGGGCTACACGGGGCGGCCTCGCGCCGTCCCCTTCCGGTTCACTCCCTTTTTCCCCGCCGACGCGCGCGCGTAATCTCTCGGAGAGCCGGAGCCAGCCGGTTGCGCCGTGATAAAATTCAGGTCCACCTGAAGGTCGCGGGAAGATTCACGACAGTCCGAAGGCGGCCTGGCCTTCGCGGCGCGGCGCCCCAGCCGGGCCGATGTCGTGTCCTCGAGCCTGCCCTTACGCGTTCCCCGCCGCCCGTGCCGGCCGCTGGCCTGGTCCAGTCGGCACGCGTTGAGCAACGTAGCCGCAAGGCACCCGCAACGCGACCCCAGGCGGACAGACACTCGACGTTTCCAGTGGCCGCATGACGCGCGAACGCGCGCCGTGCCGCGCCCGGTCAGCGTCACCTGAACACTGCGGCTTCGACACTGCAGCAACGACAATTGCACCATGCACGCCACGCGCGTGCGACGGAGAAAGGTATGGCGGGTCATTCGAAATGGGCCAACATCAAGCACAAGAAAGCGGCTGCTGACGCGAAGCGCGGCAAGATCTGGACCCGGCTGATCAAGGAAATCCAGGTTGCGGCGCGCATGGGCGGGGGCGATATCGACTCCAACCCGCGTCTGCGTCTGGCCGTCGACAAGGCCTATGACGCCAACATGCCCAAGGACAACATCAACCGCGCGATCCAGCGCGGCGTGGGCGGCGTCGATGGCGCGAACTACGAAGAAATCCGCTACGAAGGCTACGGCATCGGCGGCGCGGCCGTGATCGTCGACACCATGACGGACAACCGCACCCGCACGGTCGCGGAAGTGCGCCACGCGTTCTCGAAGTTCGGCGGCAACATGGGCACGGACGGTTCGGTCGCGTTCATGTTCGATCACGTCGGCCAGTTCGTGTTCGCGCCGGGCACCCCGGAAGACGAACTCATGAACGCCGCGCTGGAAGCCGGCGCCGACGACGTCGTGACCAACGAAGACGGCTCGATCGAAGTGGTCTGCCCGCCGTTCGAATTCCAGAAGGTCAAGGACGCGCTCGAAGCCGCCGGCTTCAAGGCGGAAATGGCCGAAGTCACGATGAAGCCGCAGACCGAAGTCGAATTCACCGGCGACGACGCCGTGAAGATGCAGAAGCTGCTGGACGCGCTCGAAAACCTGGACGACGTCCAGGAGGTCTACACCAACGCATCGATCGCCGAATAACGGCATCGGCGCGGCGCGCGCGGCAGGTTTCACGCAGCAGCGCGCCCCCTCGCTTTTCACGGCTGGCGCACGTGCGCCAGCCGCAACTGTTTCTGGTTCTGGTCTTTCGGGGATTCTCATGAAGTTACTCGTCGTCGGTTCTGGCGGCCGCGAACATGCACTGGCGTGGAAACTCGCCCAGGCGCAACGCGTGCAGCTCGTCTACGTCGCACCGGGCAACGGCGGCACCGCGCAGGACGAGCGGCTCGCCAACGTCGACATCACGGACATCAACGAGCTCGCCGATTTCGCCGAGCGCGAACAGGTGGCCTTCACCGTGGTCGGCCCGGAAGCGCCGCTCGCAGCGGGCATCGTCAACGTGTTCCGTTCGCGCGGCCTGAAGGTGTTCGGCCCCACGAAGGAAGCCGCGCAGCTCGAAAGCTCGAAGGATTTCGCCAAGGCGTTCATGAAGCGCCACAACATCCCGACCGCCGCCTACGAGACCTTCTCGGACGCGACGGCCGCGCACGCCTACGTCGACACGCACGGCGCGCCGATCGTCATCAAGGCCGACGGCCTGGCGGCGGGCAAGGGTGTGGTCGTGGCGATGTCGCTGGAAGAAGCGCATCAGGCGATCGATTCGATGCTGGCCGACAACAAGCTCGGCGATGCCGGCGCGCGTGTCGTGATCGAGGAATTCCTCGCGGGCGAAGAAGCCAGCTTCATCGTCATGGTGGACGGCAAGCACGTGCTGGCGCTGGCGTCGAGCCAGGACCACAAGCGTCTGCAGGACGGCGATCAGGGCCCGAACACGGGCGGCATGGGCGCCTACTCGCCCGCGCCGATCGTCACGCCGCAACTGCACGCTCGCGTGATGCGCGAAATCATCCTGCCGACCGTGGCGGGCATGGAGAAGGAAGGCATCCGCTTCACGGGCTTCCTGTACGCCGGTCTGATGATCGACGCGCAAGGCAACCCGAAGACGCTCGAATTCAACTGCCGCATGGGCGACCCGGAAACGCAGCCGATCATGGCGCGCCTGAAGGGCGACTTCTCGAAGGTGTTCGAGCACGCCATCGCCGGCACGCTCGATCAGGTCGAGCTGGAATGGGACCGCCGCACGGCGCTGGGCGTGGTGCTGGCCGCGCACAACTACCCGGAAACCCCGCGCAAGGGCGATCGCATCAGCGACATCCCGGCGGAAACGGCCGATTCGGTCACGTTCCACGCAGGCACGCAATTCGTCGACGGCAAGCTCGTGACCTCGGGCGGCCGTGTGCTGTGCGTGGTCGGCCTGGCCGATTCGGTGCGCAGCGCGCAGAACGTCGCCTATGAAACGGTGAACCGCATCTCGTTCGATGGCATGCAGTATCGCCACGATATCGGCTACCGCGCCGCGGGACGCAAGCAGTAAGGCATTGACGGGCGCTCGCTCGCGGCTTCGGTCGCAAGCAGGCGCCCGGCTCGCGGTGTGCCCATGCGGCTTGACGCTGCTCCGTGTTGCAGGAGTGCAGCAGGACGCATGGGCACGCCGCGCGGTTGGGCCGCTCTCCGTGATCGGCCACCCCCGCGAACTCTCGAACGCCATCCGGCCCCAACAGGCGGCCGGAACGCCGCTCAAGGGGCCGCGCAAAGGGCTTAACCCGCGCAGATCGGCGTAAACTTGGGCAGAACGGATACTTTTACAGCATCCGAACGCCGACTGAACCGCTCCACGCGCGGTCTGCATTCCGAATCCGAAGTAATCCTGGCGCCGCGCCGGCTATCAGCCGCGAACGCCCTTTCATCGATGACCGAAACGATTCAAACCGCCGTGGCGCCCGCCGGTGCCACGCCTGACAGCGCCGCCGTGCGCGCCTGGCTGGCCGGCCTGCAGACGCAGATCGCCGATGCGCTCGGCGCCTTCGACGGCACGCCCTTCGCCACCGACGCGTGGCAGCGCGCGCCCGGCGAAAAGCTGCGCGGCGGCGGCTGCACGCGCATCCTCGAAAACGGCCAGTTTTTCGAGCGCGCGGGCATCGGCTTTTCGGATGTGCAGGGCGACGCCCTGCCGCCTTCGGCCACGGCTGCGCGGCCCGAACTGAACGGCCGCGGTTTCGAGGCGATGGGCGTGTCGCTCGTGCTGCATCCGCGCAATCCGTACTGCCCGACCGTGCACATGAACGTGCGCATGCTGATGGCGACCAAAGCCGGCGAAGCGCCGGTGTTCTGGTTCGGCGGCGGCATGGATCTGACGCCTTATTACGGCTTCGAGGAAGACGCGCAGCACTTTCACCGCGTCTGCCGCGATGCGCTCGCGCCTTATGGCGACGATCTCTACCCGCGCTTCAAGCGCTGGTGCGACGACTACTTCTTCCTCAAGCACCGCAACGAAGCGCGCGGCGTGGGCGGCATCTTCTTCGACGATTTTGCCGAAGGCGGTTTCGAGCAGGCGTTCGCGATGCTGCGCAGCGTCGGCGATGGCTTTCTGAAGGCCTATCTGCCGATCATCGAGCAGCGCCGCACGCTGCCGTACGGCGAAGCCGAGCGCGAATTCCAGGCATACCGGCGCGGCCGCTATGTCGAGTTCAATCTCGTCTGGGACCGTGGCACGCATTTCGGCCTGCAAAGCGGCGGGCGCACCGAATCGATCCTCATGTCGATGCCGCCGGGCGCAAGCTGGCGCTACGACTGGCAGCCCGAAGCGGGCACGCCGGAAGCGCGCCTTTACAGCGACTTCCT
Source organism: Paraburkholderia sp. Ac-20340 (assembly GCF_017104965.1). Classification (GTDB taxonomy): domain Bacteria; phylum Pseudomonadota; class Gammaproteobacteria; order Burkholderiales; family Burkholderiaceae; genus Paraburkholderia. Next base: position 26,710 of record NZ_JAAGPR010000030.1, on the reverse strand, counting down.
GCCGGTTCGCGACTGGATCTGACCCTGTGACGATCTCCCCCGCTCCCCTCGCGCGCCGTGTCGGCCTGCTCGGCGGCACCTTCGATCCGATCCACGAAGGCCATCTGGCGCTCGCGCGCCATTTCGCCCGCGTGCTCGATCTGACCGAAGTGATTCTGCTGCCCGCCGGTCAGCCCTGGCAAAAGCCCGGGGTGAGCGCGGCCGGGCATCGGCTCGCCATGACGCGTCTGGCGGCCGCCACGCTGGCCATGCCGGGCGTGACGGTCACGGTCGACGCCGACGAGATCGAGCACGACGGACCCACCTACACGGTGGAAACGCTGCGCCGCTGGCGCGCGAAGAATGACAGCAATGCCGCTGCCGCGCTCACGCTGCTGATGGGCGCGGATCAACTGTTGCATCTGGATTCGTGGCACGAATGGCGCGAGTTGTTCGCGCTCGCGCATCTGGGCGTGGCGAGCCGCCCCGGCTTCGATTTCGCAGCGCTGCCGCCCGCGGTGGGCGCCGCCGTGGCCACGCGCCGCGCCGACGCCGCCACGCTCGCGGCCACGCGCTGCGGCCATCTGCTGATCGACGAGACGCTGGCGCTCGACGTGTCGGCGACTGAAATCCGCCATGCGCTCGGCGCGCAGGACGCGCGGGCTGCAACGTCAGCATCAGCGACACCCACAACGACGCCTGGCGGCCTGGCCGCCGGCAAGGTCCCCGCAACCGTGTGGGACTATATTCATCAACATCATCTGTACAGGCACCACGGGTAAATATGGACATCCGCAAACTTCAACGCACCATCGTCGACGCTCTGGAAGACGTCAAGGCGCAGGACATCCGCGTCTTCAACACGAGCCATCTGACCGAGCTGTTCGACCGCGTGATCGTCGCGAGCGGCACCTCGAACCGCCAGACCAAGGCGCTCGCTTCGAGCGTGCGCGAGGCGGTCAAGGAAGCCGGCGGCGACATCATCAGCACGGAAGGCGAAGACATCGGCGAATGGGTGCTGGTGGATTGCGGCGACGCGGTCGTCCACATCCTGCAACCGGCGCTGCGCCAGTACTACAACCTCGAAGAAATCTGGGGCGACAAGCCGGTGCGTCTGAAGCTCGCGGCCAACACGGGCTTCGCGGGCGCGCGTCCGAGCGAGCCGATGGACGAGGAAGACGAAGACGCAGAAGCGCCGGCCGAGGCGAAGAAACCCGCCCGCAAGACGGCTGCGCGCAAGAGCGCGAAGTAAGCCAGTCGCACGTTCGCACTCCCCTGCCACATGAAACTGCATATCGTCGCCGTCGGCCACAAGATGCCGGACTGGATCGCCGAAGGCTTCGAGGAGTACACGAAGCGCATGCCGCCCGAGCTGCGCATCGAGTTGCGCGAAGTGAAGCCCGAGCAGCGCTCGTCGGGCCGTTCCGCCGAAAGCGTGATGGCCGCCGAGCGCACGCGCATCGAAGCGGCCTTGCCGAAGAACGCGCGCATCGTCGCGCTCGATGAACGCGGTAAGGACTGGACCACGATGCAGCTCGCCCAGGCGCTGCCGGGCTGGCAGCAGGACGGGCGCGACGTGGCGTTCCTGATCGGCGGCGCGGACGGGCTCGATCCGCAGCTCAAGGCGCGTGCCGACACGCTGCTGCGCCTCTCCTCCCTGACCCTTCCGCATGCGATGGTGCGCGTGCTGCTCGCGGAGCAGCTTTACCGCGCCTGGACCATTACCCAGAATCACCCCTATCATCGCGTTTGAACCCGCGTCGAGTAGCGGCTGAAGCACGCATCGGGCCATGCATTCCGCATCTGCGGCGTGCCGGTCCGATTCGTCGCAGCTGACACTGCGCGCCCGCTTTCGATGCACGAGGGAGCGCCCGGGCATAAGCCGGGCGCTCATCCGAATTTCGCCTCATCAAGACGTAAAACGCCCCGATGACCCTCTCCGCGACCTATCCGTTCGTCTATCTCGCCTCGCAGAGCCCGCGCCGCCAGGAGCTGCTGCAGCAGCTCGGCGTGCGTTTCGAGCTATTGCTGCCGCGTCCCGACGAAGACGCCGAAGCGCTCGAAACCGTGCTGCCCGGCGAAACCGCCGCCGTCTATGTCGAGCGCGTCTGCGCCGCCAAGGCCGATGCCGCGCGCGCGCGACTGGTGGCGGGCGCCCATGCGCACGCACCGATCCTCACCGCCGATACCACAGTGAGCATCGACGGCCATATACTCGGCAAGCCGCACGACGCCGCCGACGCCTTCGCCATGCTCGAACGCCTCGCTGGCCGCGAGCACGAAGTGCTCACCGCCGTGGCCGTCGTCAATGCCGAAGGCGTGTGCCTGCCCGTTGCGGTGTCGCGCTCGCACGTGCGCTTCGCGGCCGCGCTGCCCGCAGCGATCGCGCGCTACGTGGCGAGCAACGAACCGTTCGGCAAGGCCGGCGCATATGGCATCCAGGGCCGCGCTGCCGAATTCATCGAGCGAATCGACGGGTCCTATTCGGGTATCATGGGTTTGCCACTTTTTGAAACGGCCGCCCTCTTGCGCGCCGCGGGCATCGACTTCTAAAACCAATCATGAACGAAGAAATCCTGATCAACGTCACGCCTCAGGAGACGCGTGTTGCGTTGGTCCAGCAAGGCGCAGTACAGGAGCTTCACGTCGAGCGCACGCAGTCGCGCGGACGCGTCGGCAACGTGTATCTCGGCAAGGTCGTGCGCGTGCTGCCCGGCATGCAGTCGGCCTTTATCGACATCGGTCTGGAACGCGCCGCGTTCCTCCATGTGGCCGATATCTGGCATCCGCGTCTCGCGGGCGAGCCGCACACGGCGGCTCATCATCAGCCGATCGAAAAGACCGTCTTCGAAGGCCAGACGCTGATGGTGCAGGTCGTGAAAGACCCGATCGGCACCAAGGGCGCAAGGCTCTCCACGCAGGTGAGCATCGCGGGCCGCACGCTCGTGTATCTGCCGCAGGAGCCGCATATCGGCATCTCGCAGAAGATCGAGAGCGAGGCCGAGCGCGAAGCCGTGCGCGCGCGTCTGACCGCCGTGCTGCCCGCCGACGAGAAAGGCGGCTACATCGTGCGCACGATCGCCGAAGACGCCACGAGCGAAGAACTGGGCGCCGATGTCGCCTATCTGCGCAAGACGTGGGCGACGATACTCGCGCAGGCGCAGCGCCTGCCCGCGACCAGCCTGCTCTACCAGGATCTGAATCTGGGTCAGCGCGTGCTGCGCGATTTCGTCAACGACGAGACCACGCGCATCCAGATCGATTCGCGCGAAACGTTCCAGAAACTCACGGATTTCGCGCGCGAATTCACGCCTGCGGTGTCGCCCAAGCTGCATCACTACACGGGCGAGCGGCCGCTGTTCGACCTCTACAACATCGAGGCCGAAATCCAGCGCGCGCTGTCGCGCCGTGTCGATCTGAAATCGGGCGGCTATCTGGTGATCGACCAGACCGAGGCGATGACGACCATCGACGTGAACACGGGCGGTTACGTGGGCGCGCGCAATTTCGACGACACGATCTTCAAGACCAATCTCGAAGCGGCGCATACGATCGCGCGCCAGTTGCGGCTGCGCAACCTCGGCGGCGTGATCATCATCGACTTCATCGATATGGAGAACCTGGAGCATCGCGACCAGGTGCTCGGCGAGCTGAAGAAAGCGCTCTCGCGCGATCGCACGCGCGTGACCGTGAACGGTTTCTCGCAGCTCGGTCTGGTTGAGATGACGCGCAAGCGCACGCGCGAATCGCTCGCGCATGTGCTGTGCGAGCCGTGCCCGACGTGTCTGGGCAAGGGCCAGGTGAAGACCTCGCGGACCGTGTGCTACGACGTGTTGCGCGAAATCCTGCGCGAGTCGCGACAGTTCAATCCGCGCGAGTTCCGCGTGGTGGCGTCGCAGCAGGTGATCGATCTGTTCCTCGAAGAGGAATCGCAGCATCTGGCCATGTTGATCGACTTTATCGGCAAGCCGGTTTCGCTGCAGGTGGAGTCGAATTTGAGTCAGGAGCAGTACGACATCGTGCTGATGTAAATCACGCACCCCGTCCCTGCCCCACCGGAGTACCGCAGTTGAATCACCAGCGCGTCACCCTGTCCCAGCTCGGCGAATTCGACGAAGTCGTCGACGTGCGCACGCCGCTCGAATTTGCCGAAGATCACGTCCCCGGCGCCATCAACGCGCCGGTCCTCAGCAACGAGGAGCGTGTGATCGTCGGGACGCTTTACAAGCAGTCGCCGTTCGACGCCACGCGCGTGGGCGCGGCCCTCGCCGCGCGCAATATCGCGAAGCATCTGGACACCACCTTCGCCGACCGGCCGCGCAACTGGCGCCCGCTCATCTATTGCTGGCGCGGCGGCAAGCGCTCCGGTTCGATGACGGCGATGTTCAACATGATCGGCTGGCGCGCGCGGCAGCTCGAAGGCGGCTACAAGGCGTATCGCGGCAGTGTGCTCGAAGCGCTCGATGCCTTGCCGAAGCAGTATCGCTATATCGTGCTGACCGGCCCCACGGGCAGCGGCAAGACGCGTCTGCTGCACGCGCTCGGCCAGGCCGGCGCGCAGACGCTCGATCTGGAAGCGCTCGCCGCGCATCGCGGTTCGCTGCTCGGGGCGCTGCCCTCGCGCGCGCAGCCGCCGCAAAAGGCCTTCGATACTTCGCTCGTGCAGCAGTTTCACGCGTTCGACGCGGCGCGGCCGGTGTTCGTCGAGGCGGAAAGCCGGCGCATCGGCGCGATCACCTTGCCGATCACGCTGGTCGAAGGTCTGCACGGCGCGCCTTGCGTGGTCGTGCAGGTGGCGCAGGAGGAGCGCGTGGCGCTGCTGCTGGAGGAATACGGTCATCTGCTCGCCGAGCGCGAGTACTTCCGCGAGCAGTTGCTCAAGCTCACGCCGCTGCATGGGCGCGAGCGCATCGCGTCGTGGTGCCAGTTGCTCGACGAAGACCGGCGCGCGGAGCTGTCCGAAGCGCTGGTGACGCAGCACTACGATCCCGCCTACACGCGCAGCACGCGCAAGCATTTCGCCGCGCTCGAACGCTCGCCGCGCTTCACCTTCCATCCGATGTCGGCCGATCCGCTCGACGAGGCGCGTGCTCTGCTCGCACAACTCGAAGGCGTCGATCTGACGGCAACCACCGCGCAGCCGTAAGCCGCCGCCCGACATACACGAAGGCCGCCAGCAAACTGCCAGGCGGCCTTCAGGAAAAAGCGCCCGGACACCCATTCCGTGCCCGGGCGAAACCATCGGCGAACCGACGGTGGAGGTATCTTTCGATGCGGCCGGCGCTCTGAGCTTTCAGGCACTCGCCTGACGCCGCCAGCCGCTCTCCAGTTCACTACGCGTTGCGCTGCCCTCCCGCGGCGCGACGCGTTACTTCTTGCGCTTGAACGCTCAGGCGCTTAGCGCGTGTACATCGCGTTCCAGTCTTGCTGCGACACCGTAGCGCCGCGCACACCCGATTCCGACGCGTTCGCGACACCGCCGTAAGCGCTGTTGCCGTTACGCGCGGCAACCTTGGCTTCGGCGGCCTGAATCGCTTCCGGGTAGTGCACCTGGTCGCCGTCACCGACGTGGTAACCGACCTGTTCGAGCTGGACCAGCTCGGCGCGCACCTGGGCGCGGGTGACGGGGGCTTGCTGTGCGAACGAAGCGACGGGAACGACGAGGGCAGCGGCAACGGCAACGGCTTGAATCAGGGACTTCATGATAACGACCTCCAGTTTGGACTAGACGGCCGACGTGCGACGGTATGTGCATGCGACCGATGTACGCATCGTAGGCTTATCGATCTCTAGGGTTAACCCCTAAGACTGGACTAGACTCTTCCAGACTTCGGAAAGATCGCTGAAACCTTTACTGGATGGGCGTTACAGAAGGGGCAGATGACGAGCGCGCCCGGATAACCCGGGCGCAACTGCGGTTATCGTGACGAAGCGATGTCCGCCGCGACGACCGCTTTGACCTCATCCGCGAGGTCGAGCAGCGCATCGACGTGGGCGGCCACGCTCGCGTCGTAGCGCACGGCAGGATGCGCGCCGCCGGCGACCGCCGGGCCAGCGATACGACGCCCGCGCGCGGCCACTGCCGTTTCGAGCGTGCGGCGCAGATCGGCCGCGTCATCGGGACGGAACACGTATTTGGCGTGATCGTCGATGGCATCGCAGCAACCGATATTCGACGAAAAGATCACCGGCGTGCCGCACATCACCGACTCGATGCCGACCAGACCAAACGGCTCGTATTTCGAGGCGAGGATCGTGTAATCGGCGGCGCGATAGGCGTTTTCGAGATCCTTCACATAGCCGATGTAGCGCACGTGTTCGCTGGTGCGCTCGGGCGGACGCCCGGCCACCGCCACGACCACCGGCAGATCGAGCGCTTCCACCACGGTCTGGATCAGCGGCAAGCCCTTGCGCGCATGGCTGCTCGACGGAAACAGCAGCACCGTTTCATGCTCGCCAAAGCCGTATTGCTTGCGCAGCGCCGCGCGCGCGTTGGCGTCCACGGGCGAAAAGCGCGCGCCATCGACCGGCGGACACAGCACGCGGATCTTCGCGTCGTCCACGCCGTAGAGTTCGAGGAGTTCCTCGCGCATGAGCGCAGAATGCGCGACGATCACGCGCGATTGCGCATATTGGCGGCTTTCGAGTTCGATCTGGCGCTGATCCGACCCGCGCAGCGCACGTTGCGTCGCGCGCAGGAAACCCCGATGCGTGCCGCCGCAAATCGCCACTTCCGACGAATCGACCCGGTTGCAGCCGATCAGCACATCCACGCCCGCGCGGCGGCGCAGCGCGGCGAGGCGCCACGAGAACCAGCGGTCGCGCAACTTGCCGGGCAGCAGCGAAACGTTGATGCGATGGGGCTCGATCAACGCGTATTCGGCAAGCGCCGGATCGAATTTGCGGGCGAAGAACGCCGGGCGCATCTGGCGCGCGGCCAGGCCCTGAACGAGGTCCATCGCATAGCGTTCCAGCCCGCCGCTATGTTTGAGCGCGTTTGCAGAAATACCAACCTTCATGAACCGTCCGACATGTCATTTTTTGTGCAGGAATCGCGTGGGGCCGATTATATCGTCCGCAATTCGCGCGATACCGTTGGAAAGTTCGCGTAATGCCCGCGGGGCGGGGCTTTTCCGGAGCGTCCTGCCCGGCCGGAAGGGCCTCCGGTATAATCGGCCGACCTTGGGCATGAGAGCGTTCATCCCTGCCCGCACGGCGCCAATGGCGCCCGCCGGCTACATCGACACAACAAACTGACTGCCCGTCCGTTTCGCGCCGGCCGACATGAATCAAGATACAACGACTTCCCTGCGCCGCCTGGCTCCCTTTGTTTCCCTACTGCTGATTCTCGGTCCCGCCACCAACCTGGTCTGGCGCGGCGGCACGGGTTACGCCTTTTTCCTGCTGCTCGCGCTTGCGCTCTGGGGCCTCTACGCATTCCGGCGCACACCCGGCTACTTCGCGCCGTGGCGCGAATACGGCTGGTACACCGCCGCCATGCTCGTGCCGATCGCCGTGATCGTGCTGCAGCAGGCCCTGATGCGCTACTGGGCGCCGCACCAGTTCGACGCGCTGTCGCGCTTCACGCTCGCGCTGCCGATCTTCCTGCTGCTCAGCCGCGTGCCGTCGCGCTATCTCACGGCAATCGGCTGGGGCTGCGCGTTCGGCGCGCTGGCCGCGAGCGCCTGGGTGATCATCGACCGTCCGGTGGGCGGCTGGAGCGAGACCGAGCGCCTGACCAATTCCTACACGAACGCCATTCCGTTCGGCGATACGGCCCTGCTGCTGGCCTTCCTCGCAATTTTCACGTTCGGCTGGGACCGCAAGGCGCGCCCGCTCGCGCTCGCCGTCAAGCTGGTCGCGCTGGTCGCGGGCGGCTTCGTGTCCTATCTCTCGGGCACGCGCGGCGGCTGGATCGCGATTCCGGTCTTCATGCTGCTGCTGGGCGTCCAGTACGGCTGGTTCGCGCACTGGAAGCGCGTGGTGGTGGCCGTGGCGCTGCTGGCTGCGTTCATCGGCGCGCTGCTGTCGACGGATCGCATCCAGCACCGTATCGCCGATGCCGATGCCGACGTCGCGCTCATGCAGCGCGGCGACAAGAACACTTCGGTCGGTCTGCGCCTGCAGCTCTGGAGCGCGTCGATCCACCTGTTCGAGCGCCATCCGGTCTATGGCGTCGGCAAGGGTCATCTCGAAGCGGCGCTGGGCGACCTCGCGAATCGCGGCGAAGCGAGCCACGACATCGTCAACGAGCGCGCGCACAGCGACTTTTTCTCGGCCATCGCGGAAATGGGCGCGATGGGTGCGCTGAGCCTGCTGACGATCTACTTCGGCACCTCGCTGCACTTCTGGCGCGCGCGCCGCGACAGCGACACTGTGATCCGCACGGCCGCGTGCAGCGGTCTCGCGGTCTCGTTCAGCACGATCCTGTTCGGCCTGACGATCGACGTGCTGGTGCCGATCCAGGTCGTCGTGCTGGTCTCGCTGCTCACCGTGACGTTCCTCGCGATCATCGTTTCGCGCCGTCGCGAGATTGCCACCGGTATTTGATGCACCGCTGAGCCCCACCGCACATTCGTTGCACGCGCCATAAGAAAACGGCCCATCGCGTCAGACGCGATGGGCCGTTGTGCTTTGTAGCGCCGCAGCGCCGCTGCGATCAAGCCGCGCTTTGCTGGAACTGGATCTTATGCAGATGCGCGTAGAGGCCGCGCTGTTCGAGCAGTTGCTGGTGCGAGCCGCGCTCGGCGATGCGCCCGGCTTCCATCACGAGGATGCGGTCGGCACGCTCGATGGTGGACAGACGGTGCGCGATCACAAGCGTCGTGCGGCCCTTCATCAGCGTTTCGAGCGCCGCCTGCACATGGCGCTCCGATTCCGAATCCAGCGCCGAAGTCGCTTCGTCCAGGATCAGGATCGGCGCGTCCTTGTAGATCGCGCGCGCGATCGCCAGACGCTGGCGCTGACCGCCCGAGAGCTTCATGCCGTTATCGCCGACCATCGTGTTGAGGCCGTCGGGCAGCGCCGCGATCGTGTCCCACAGGTTGGCCGCGCGCAATGCGCGTTCGACGCGTTCGAGATCGGCCGTCTCGCCATAGGCGACGTTGTTCGCGACCGTGTCGTTGAAAAGCGTGACGTCCTGGCTGACCATCGCGATCTGGCTGCGCAGCGCATGGATGTCGTACTCGGACACCGGCACGCCGTCGACCAGAATCTGGCCGCCGCTCGGATCGAAAAAGCGCGGCAGCAGGTTCACGAGCGTGGTCTTGCCGCTACCGGACGGGCCCGCCAGCGCGATCATCTCGCCCGGCGCGGCCGTGAAATACACGCTCTCCAGAATCGGACGCCCTTCCGGCCCATAGGCGAACGAGACATCGCGGAACTCGATTTCACCGCGCGCGCGTTCGAGCGGCTTGCCGCCGCCGGCCGGTTCGGCCGGTTCGTCGATCAGGCCGAAGATCAGCTCGGCGGCCGTCATGCCGCGCTGCAGCGGCTGGTTCACGTCGATCAGGTGCTTGAGCGGCGAGATCACGAGCAGCATCGCCGTGACGAAGGACACGAAGCCGCCCACCGTGGTCTGATCGTGCGACGCCTGCACCACCGCGATCGTCACCACGATCGCGAGCGCGATCGAGGCGAGGAACTGCGTGATCGGCTGGGCCAGACCGCCGGACACCGTCATGCGCATCTGATAGCCGCGCAGGCGCTTGCTCAGTTCGGTGAAACGGTTGATCTCGTACTGCTCGCCGTTGTGCACCTTGACCACCTTGTAGCCGCCCACCGTCTCTTCGACGATGTACGACAGGTCGTTGGTCAGCAACTGGTAGTCGCGGTTCAGGCGGCGCAGGCGGCGGTTGATCTTGCTGACGAGCCAGCCGATCGCGGGCAGCAGCACCGCCACGATCAGCGTGAGACGCCAGTTCAGGATGAACAGATAGCCGAGCAGGAAGATCACGGTGAGCGAGTCGCGCACCGAGGTCACCAGCACGGACATCAGCACGTTCAGGATCTGGTTGACCTCGAACACGATGGCGTTGATGACCGTGCTCGCCGTCTCGCGCTGGAAGAAGCCGACGCTCGCGTGAATCATGCGCTCGAACATCTTTAGGCGCAGTTCCAGCAGGATCTTGTTCGAGACGTATTGCAGCAGATAGCCGGAGGCGTACTGCGCCAGGCCACGCACCAGCGAAAGGCCGATCACGGCGACCGGCACGATCCAGGTCGCGTTCGTGCTGCCCTTGGTGCCGAAACCGTGGTCGAGCAGCGGCTTGAGCAGCGCGGGAATGCCGGCTTCGGTGGCGGCCACGATGGCCAGCGTGGCGATAGCAGCGATCGAGACCCAGATAAGCGGCTTGAGATACGGCCACAGCCTGCGGCCGACCGAGCCCGGGTTCGAGGCCTGGCCATCGCCGATCGGCTTGCTGAGGGTGGATTGTCGGGGCTTCTCGCTCAAGGAATCCTCTGGAAAGCGTGTTCTGAAATCGGCCGCAGCAACGTCAGGAGAACGCTGCGGCAGCGCGGTACGCATTGTATACGGTCGGCGCGGCGGCCCGCTCGATCCATCAGACAGGCTGCGGGCACGCTGCTTTCTACTGCTTGCCGCTGCTTTCCGTCCCTTGCAGCGCCTTCCGGTCTGTTACCCGCCGTGCATGGTCTAGAATACGCACCTCTGCGCGCCTGGCCTGCCAGGTTGAGCAATACACCGTCAGAATAAGCAATCAATACACGAAGAATCCGCGCGATGGGTCGGTAAAAACCGACAATCGGTCAGCCGTCGATCGACGCTCGAACCGCTCGCGCCGGCTCTTCGGCATCAGAACAGGCGCACATTTCATGTCCGACGGACTTTCTCCGACACGCCCGGGCCCTGAAGCCCCCGGCACGCCGCCCGCCACGCTTTCCGTGATCGTGGTCGCGATGAACGAGGCGCACGACATTCGCGATTGCCTCGAATCGGTACGCGGACTGGCGCTCGAAGCCATCGTGTTCGACTCCGGCAGCACCGACGGCACGCCCGATCTGTGCCGCGAACTCGGCGCGCGCGTTTTCGAAACCGACTGGCCGGGCGACGGCCCGCAAAAGAATCGCGCGCTCGCCGAAGCACGCGGCGACTGGGTCATCTGCCTCGACGCCGACGAACGCCTGAGCCCGGAACTGCGCAAGGAAATCGCCGCGATTCTGGCCAAAGGCACGCCGCACAACGCCTTCAGCACGCCGCGCCGTTCGAGCTTTTGCGGACGCTTCATGAACCATTCGGGCTGGTGGCCCGACCGTATCGAGCGTCTGTTCCGGCGCGGCAGCGCGCGTTTCACCGATGTGCGCACGCATACGCATCTGGAAATCGACGGCACGATCGGCCGCCTCGACGGCCCGATCATCCATATCTCGATGCCCGATCTGCACGAAGCGCTGGAAAAAACCAACGCCTATTCGAGCGCCGGCGCGCTGACGATGGCCGAAGCCGGCAAGCGCTCGTCGCTGGCGAAGGCGCTGGGCAAAGGCTTCTGGGCGTTTTTCCGCACGTGGGTGATACGCGCGGGTTTCCTCGATGGCGCCGAAGGGCTGATGCTCGCGATCAACAACGCCGAAACGACTTACTACCGCTATGCCAAGCTCGCGCTGCTCACGCGCGACGGCAAAGTGGCGAAGAAGCGATAAAGCTCGCCTCACGATAAAAAACGGGCGACCTCAGCGAGGCCGCCCGTTTTGCTTTGCTGCTCGCGAAATAACGATCAGTAGACAATTTCGATCGCGCTGCCGGCAAACTCGCCGCGCAATGCGGCCAGCAGATCGTCGGTGGGCTTGACGCGCCAGGCGTCGCCCAGACGCACTTCGCCTTCCGCGCGCTCGTTGCGATAAACGATCTGCACGGCGAGGCCATTCGGAATCACGACCTGTTCGCGCTCGCGGCCACGTCCACCGCCGAATCCACCACCACCGCCATCGCGGCCGCCGCGCCCACGCGTTTCCATCACCGGCGCGGGCAGCGAATCGTCAGGCTTGGCGCGATGCGCTTCGAGCACCGTGCGCAGGGCGCCGGCATCGGCGTTACCGTTCATCTGCACTTTCACGGCCTGCGCGTAGCGGCTGCGCGCGCGCTCCAGATCCATCACGGTATCGACGGTAAAGCGGATGCCGCCCGTGAACGCGTCGTTGCGCGCGCCACCTTGCACGACCAGCAGCTCGTCTTCCTTGAAGAGCGCCTTGTGCGCCTCGAACTGCTCGTTGAACACCGTCACTTCGCACTGGCCGGTGCCGTCGTCGAGCAGCGCGATCAGCATCTTGCCGCGCTGGGTCATCTGCGTGCGCAGCGAAGCGATCACGCCCGCCACCAGCTTGTCACGCCCTTCCTTGAGTTCGCCGATCTTCTGGCGCACGAAGCGGCGCACTTCGCCCTTGTAGGCGTCGAACAGGTGGCCGGACAGATAAAAGCCCAGCGCGCCCTTCTCTTCCTGCAGCTTGCGCTTTTCTTCCCACGCCGGTTCGTCGACGAGTTCGTGCGCGGCCAGCGGCGCATCGCCCATGTCGAACAGACCCGCCTGCATGGCGTTGGCGCTCGCCTGATCGGCGGCTTCCATCGCCATCGGCACGGACGCGATCAACTGCGCGCGATTCGCGTGAATCGTGTCGAACGCGCCCGCGCGGATCATCGCTTCGACCGTGCGGCGGTTCACCAGACGACGGTCGATGCGCTCGCAGAAGTCGAACAGGTCCTTGAACAGACCGCCTTCCTTGCGTGCGCGCAGAATTTCTTCGATGGCGTTCTGGCCGCTGCCCTTGATCGCGCCCAGACCGTAGCGGATCGTGCGCGAGCGCTTGCCTTCGGCCACGTGGGAATCGGCAACCGGCTCGAAGCGATACGCCGACGCGTTGACGTCCGGCGGCAGCACCTTGAGGTTGTTGGTCGCGCAGTCTTCGAACAGGATCTTGACCTTGTCGGTGTCGTCCATGGCGAGCGACATATTCGCCGCCATGAATTCGGCCGGATGGTGCGCCTTGAGCCATGCCGTGTGATACGCGAGCAAGGCGTACGCGGCCGCGTGCGACTTGTTGAAGCCGTAGCCCGCGAACTTTTCCATCAAGTCGAAGGTTTCGTCGGCTTTCTCGCGCGTGAGGCCGTTCTTGGCCGCGCCTTCCGCGAAAATCTCGCGGTGCTTGGCCATTTCCTCGGGCTTTTTCTTACCCATCGCGCGACGCAGCAAGTCGGCGCCGCCCAGCGAGTAGCCGCCGATGATCTGCGCCATCTGCATCACCTGCTCCTGATAGACCATGATGCCGTAGGTCTCTTTCAGAACAGGTTCGACGCGCGGGTCCGGGTACTCCACCACTTCGCGGCCGTGCTTACGCGCGCAGAAGCTCGGAATCAGGTCCATCGGGCCCGGACGATACAAGGCCACCAGCGCGATGATGTCCTCGAAGCGGTCAGGCTGCGCGTCCTTGAGCATGCCCTGCATGCCGCGGCTTTCCAGCTGGAACACGGCGACCGTATTCGCTTTCTTGAGGATCTGGAACGACGGCGCGTCGTCGAGCGGCACCTGGGCGAGCGACCAGTCCTGCTTCGACGGATCGAGCATGCGGATATAGCGCTCGGCCCAGTCGAGAATCGTCAGCGTGGTCAGACCCAGAAAGTCGAACTTGACGAGGCCGACGGCTTCCACGTCGTCCTTGTCGTACTGGCTCACGACGCCGCTTTCGTCGCCCTGCGTATAGAGCGGGCAGAAGTCGGTGAGCTTGCCCGGCGCGATCAGCACGCCGCCCGCGTGCATGCCCACGTTACGCGTGAGACCTTCCACGAGCTGCGCGAGATCGAGCAGCTGGTGCACTTCGTCTTCGTTGTCGTAACGCTCCTGCAGCAGCGGTTCTTCCTTCATCGCGTCGGCGATGGTGACGTGCTTGCCCGGCTTGAACGGAATCAGCTTGGCCACGCCATCGGTGAACATGTAGCCGAGATCGAGCACGCGGCCGATGTCGCGCACCGCCGCCTTCGCGGCCATGGTGCCGAAAGTCGCGATCTGCGAGACCGCGTCGGCGCCGTACTTGTCCTTCACGTACTGAATGACGCGATCGCGCCCGTGCTGGCAAAAGTCGATGTCGAAGTCGGGCATCGAGACGCGTTCCGGATTCAGGAAACGCTCGAACAGCAGGTTGTAGCGCAGCGGGTCCAGATCGGTAATGCCCAGCGCGTACGCGACCAGCGAGCCGGCGCCCGAACCCCGGCCAGGGCCCACCGGCACGCCGTTGTTCTTCGCCCAGTTGATGAAGTCCGCAACGATCAGGAAGTAGCCCGGGAAGCCCATTTTGATGATGGTGCCGCACTCGAATTCCAGACGTTCGTTGTAGCGCGCGCGTTCGTTCTCGCGTTCGGCTTCGTTCGGATAAAGCTGAACGAGGCGGCTTTCCAGCCCTTCCTTCGACAGTTGCACGAGGTAGTCGTCAAGCGACATGCCGTCGGGCGTCGGGAAGAGCGGCAGCTTGGGCTTGCCGAGTTCGAGCGTGAGATTGCAGCGCTTGGCGATTTCGATGGTGTTCGCGATCGCCGAGGGAATGTCCGCGAACAGCGCGGCCATTTCTTCCTGGGTGTGAAAACGCTGCTCGGTCGTGAAGCGCTTCTGACGGCGCGGATTGGCGAGCATGTCGCCTTCCGAAATACAGACACGCGCTTCGTGCGCGGTGTATTCCTCGTGCGTCATGAACTGCATCGGGTGCGTGGCGACCACCGGCAGCTTCAGTTCCGCCGCGATCGCGACCGCCTGCTCGATGTACTGCTCGCCGCCCGGCTGGCCGCAGCGTTGCAGTTCGATGTAGTAAGCGTTCGGGAACAGCTTCGCCCAGCGCTGCGCGTGCCGCTTCGCGCTTTCGACGTTGCCCGCCGCGAGCGCGAGGCCCACGTCGCCCTGCTGCGCGCCCGAGAGCGCGAGCAGACCTTCGCCGAGGCTGCCTTCGAGCCAGGCGGTGTCGATTTCCGCGCGGCCGCGATATTGATTCGTGAGCCACGCCTTGGACAGCAGCTCGCACAGATTCAGATAGCCGACCTTGTCCTTCACGAGCAGCAGCAGGCGCGAAGGTTTGTCGCGGTCGTCCGGATTCATGATCCAGACGTCGCAGCCGGCAATGGGTTTGACCCCTTTGCCACGGGCTTCTGAATAAAAACGGACGAGGCCGAATGCGTTGCTCAGGTCGGTGAGCGCGAGCGCGCCCTGACCGTCTTTGGCCGCGGCCTTGACGAGGTCGTCGAGGCGCACGATGCCATCGGCAATCGAGAATTCGGAGTGGACGCGGAGATGGACGAAGCGAGGATCTGACATGGGCGACATTGTACCTCTACGGTCCGGCGTTTTTCGCCGCTGCGGGCAGTCGCAAAATGGGGCTTCGACGCCGCTTTCCTGCGCGCTTTCACCTGAATGCGGCTGGCGCGCGAGCTTGCGCGCCGTCAGCACCACGCGACACTTCGGCCGGCGAGACAACGTGCTCCAGACGCCTCGCCGCCAGGTTGAGGGATAATAGCGGATTGCGCCCGCCTCACTGACTGCGGGCCCGTCCGAATCAGCTTTGAGTGTTTGTTGGCCATGCGTATCCTCAACCTTTCCTCCTACCAGTTCGCGACGCTGGAGAAGACCGCCGAATGGCGTCCGCTCGTGCTCGCGCGCTGCAATGAACTCGATCTGCGGGGCACGATCCTGCTCGCGCCCGAGGGCATCAACCTGTTTGTCGCGGGCGACGAGCCCAACGTGCGCGCCTTCATGGATTTCGTGCGTACCGACCCGCTTTTCGAAGGCAAGTTCGCCACGCTGCAGTTCAAGGAAAGCTTCTCGGAAGATCGCCCGTTCAATCGCATGCTCGTGCGTCTGAAGCGCGAAATCATCACGATGAAGAAACCGGCGATCCGTCCCGAAGAAGGCCGCGCGCCGTCGGTCGCGCCGGTCGTGCTCAAGGAATGGCTCGATCGCGGTTTCGACGACCAGGGCCGTCCGGTCGTCATGCTCGACACGCGTAACGACTTCGAAATCGACCTCGGCACCTTCGACCAGGCGCTCGATTACCGTCTGACGAAATTCAGCGAATTCCCGGGCGTGATCGAAGCCAATCGCGCCGATCTCGAAGGCAAGACCGTGGTGTCGTTCTGCACCGGCGGCATTCGCTGCGAAAAGGCCGCGATCCACATGAAGGAAGTGGGGATCGAGCATGTTTATCAGCTCGAAGGCGGCATTCTCAAGTACTTCGAAGAAGTGGGCGGCGCGCATTACAACGGCGACTGCTTCGTGTTCGACCAGCGCACCGCGCTGAATCCGCAACTCGAACCCACCGGCACGGTGCAGTGCTTCGCCTGCCGCGCCGTCGTCACGGAGGCTGACCAGGCCTCGCCGCTTTACGAAGTGGGCAAGAGCTGCCCGGCGTGCCATCCGGCGCGCGCGCAGGCAACGGACACGGCCGCAGCGGCGCACGCCGCGTAACACGCGCGTGAGCGCAACCGCTTCCGGCTACCGCGGGCGCTTCGCGCCCTCGCCTACCGGCCCTTTGCATTTCGGCTCGCTGGTTTCGGCGCTGGCCAGCTGGCTCGACGCGCGCGCGCATGACGGCGCGTGGCTCGTGCGTATCGAGGATATCGACGGTCCGCGCACGGTGCCCGGCGCGGCCGAAGACATTCTCGCCACGCTGGCGCGCTTCGGCTTTCACGCCGATGAACCGCCTGTCTGGCAAAGCCAGCGCACCGGTCTGTATCGCGCGGCGCTCGACGCCTTGATCGCTTCGGGTCACGTCTATCCGTGCGGCTGCACGCGCAAGGAAATCGCCGATTCGCAACTGCACGCGCACCGGCGCCACGCCACGCTGATCTATCCCGGCACCTGCCGCAGCGGCCTGCACGGCAAAACCGCGCGCGCCTGGCGCTTGCGCGTGCCAGGCGACACTCTAGTGGACGCCCCCGCGAGCGCAGAAAACTCCGCGCTGATCCATTTCGCCGATCGCTGGCAAGGCCCGCAGCAACAGGATCTTTCCACCGAAGTCGGCGATTTCGTGCTGCTGCGCGCCGATGGCCAATGGGCGTATCAACTGGCCGTGGTCGTGGACGATGCCGCGCAAGACATCACCCACGTGGTACGCGGCGCCGACCTGCTCGACTCCACCGCGCGCCAGATCTGGCTGCAACAGTGTCTGAAGGCGCCCGCCTTGACGTATCTGCATGTGCCGGTCGTCACCGCCGCCGATGGCGAAAAACTCTCGAAGCAAAACGGTGCGCAGGCGCTGGATGCGGCACACCCGCTCGACGCGCTGCTCGCGGCCGCAAAACATCTGGGGCTCGATCTGGCCGATCCCGCGCCGGCAACGCTCGAAGCGTTTCAGGCCGGGGCGATCGACGCCTGGAAACGGCGTCTCGCCCAGCTACCTGCATAAAGATCGCGGGCATAAAAAAACGGCGTGCCGGGTTTTCACCCCGCACGCCGTTTTTACGTCGCGATCGTCTTATTCCGACGACGAAGACGAATTCGGCTTGTTACGCCACGACGAACCCAGACCGCCCAGCAGCGCGGCCAGCGGCTGCTTCGACTTCTGCGGCGCGGCGGCCGGCTCGGCATGGTTATCGGCTTTGCTGCGCGCGTTCGGCGACGGCTCGTAGGGCTTCAGGAAGAAGTCGTCGACGGGCTGCGAACGATGGTGATGCGGACGCTCGAAGCTACCGGTGCGACGATGGCCGCGCTCGGCACGCTCGCTGCGTTCACCGCGCGCTTCGCGCTCGCCACGGCCTTCGCGGCCTTCGTGCGCATCGCGCTCGCGGCGGCGGCTGCCGCCTTCGTGATGCGTCACCGGCGTATCGACGACCAGATGCTCGATCGTCAGCGGGCGCTTGATCAGCTTTTCGATATCGGCGAGCTGCTTCTTTTCGTTCGGGCTGCACAGCGACAGCGCATCGCCGGTGGCGCCCGCGCGGCCCGTACGGCCGATGCGGTGCACGTAGTCTTCGGCGTTGAACGGCAGGTCGAAGTTGATGACGGCCGGCAGTTCGGCGATATCGAGACCGCGCGCGGCCACGTCGGTGGCGACCAGCGCTTCGATCTCGCCGCGCTTGAACGCGTCCAGCGCCTGCATACGCTCGTTCTGCGAACGGTCGCCGTGAATCGCGGCGGCGACGATGCCCGACTTCTCGATCTGGCGCGCGAGACGGCTCGCGCCGATCTTGCTGTTACAGAACACGATCACCTGCTTCAGACCGCGCGAGCGGATCAGTTGCACGACCGCGCCGGTCTTGTCGCCTTCCGCGACTTCATAAACGATCTGCGTGACGTTCGCGTTCGTCGAGTTGCTGCGCGCGACTTCGATGGTCTGCGGCGTGCGCAGATACGTGGCGGCGAGCTTCTTGATTTCCGGCGAGAACGTGGCCGAGAACAGCAGCGTCTGACGCTCCTTCGGCAGCAGGTTCAGGATGCGCTGCAGGTCCGGCAGGAAGCCCATGTCCAGCATGCGGTCGGCTTCGTCGAGCACGAGCATCTGCACCTGACCGAGGTTCGTGGTCTTCTGCTGGACGTGATCGAGCAGACGGCCCGGCGTCGCGATCAGGATTTCCACGCCGCGGCGCAGTTCTTCCGATTGCGGATTCATGTCGACGCCGCCGAACACCACGGCGCTGCGCAGCGCGGTGTGCTGCGCGTAGGTGCGCACGTTGTTGGCGACCTGGTCGGCCAGTTCGCGCGTCGGCGTGAGGATCAGCGCGCGCACCGGATGGCGGGCGGGCGATGCGCTCGTGCTCGCCATCGGCAGCAGGCGTTGCAGGATCGGCAGCGAGAAGCTGGCCGTCTTGCCGGTGCCGGTCTGGGCGGCGCCCATCACGTCACGGCCCGTGAGGACCACGGGAATGGCCTGCGCCTGGATGGGCGTGGGCGTCGTGTAGCCCTGCTCCTGGATCGCCTTGAGGATGTCGGGCGCGAGGCCGAACTGATCGAAGGTCACAGTGCTGGGCTTGACGTCGGTGTCGGACATGGTGGGTTTCGCTATAAAGGCGCTAGGCGCACGAGGCGCCATGCGCCTCAAATAATCACTGCGGGACTGCGGTTGTGCTGGCAGAGGCTGCGTGGGCGCAGCTTCCTTCTGCCCGGCATTGCCCGGCGCGCCCGGTTTGACCGGTCACGGCGGACAGCTTGTGGAACGGTCCGCTTACGCGGACTGGCGCCGTATGGCGCCGACTGGTGCCGTCTGGTGCGGGGTGCGCTGGCGGTACGCCGCGCTCGACCCGTCCTGGCTCACCAGGGCTCGTTCCCTTATTTACGCGCGGGCACGCGTTTCGAAAGGCGCGCGCCTGGCTGCGTGGCGGCCCGTGCTCGCTGGCCCGGCCGCTGGATTCGATGCTCGTTGCTGACTGCTTTCCGCTCAGGTTTTGCGCAGGCGCAATCCGGCGAAAGGCCGGTATTGTAGCACCTCGGCATAAATCCCTATGGCCGCACGGACGCGCTTCTGCAACAGCGCGCGGCGTTCGCGGTCTGGACCTTTGATCGCAGACCCGCGCGCCGACCACCGCTTTCACCACGTTTCGCGCATCACCATCAGCCGAAGTTCGGTCATATCTTCGATCGCATAGCGCACGCCCTCGCGACCGAGCCCCGAATCCTTCACGCCGCCATACGGCATGTTATCGACGCGAAATGACGGAATATCGTTGATGACCACGCCGCCCACGTCGAGCCCGTCCCACGCGCGGTGCGCATTGGCGAGCGAATCGGTGAACACGCCCGCCTGCAGGCCGAAGTCGCTGTTGTTGACGATATCCAGCGCCTGACCGAAATCGTCGAAACGCTCGAGAATCGCCACCGGGCCGAACGCCTCGCGCCGGTAGAGATCGGTGCCGCGCCCCACGTCTTCCAGCAGCGTGGCTTCGAACATCGCGCCGTCCACCTGCCCGCCCGCGAGAATTTTCGCGCCCGCCAGCACCGCGCTTTCCATCCAGCCGCTCAGACGCTGCGCTTCGGATTCCGAGATCATCGGCCCGACGAAGGTTTTCTCGTCCTTCGGGTCGCCCATCTTCAGCGTCTTGACCTTGGCGATCAGTTTGTCGCGCAGCGCATCGTAGAGCGACGCATGCACCAGAATGCGCTGTACGCCGATACAACTCTGCCCCGACTGGTAATACGCGCCGAATGCCAGCCGCTCCACCACGTAATCGAGCTTCGCGCCCTGATCGGCATCGACGACGGCCGCCGCATTGCCGCCCAGTTCCAGCACCACTTTCTTCTTGCCGGCCTTTTTCTTCAGATCCCAGCCCACCGCGGGCGAGCCCGTGAACGAAAGCAGCTTGAAGCGCTCGTCGGTGGTGAAGAGATCGGCGCCGTCGCGATGCGCGGGCAGGATCGAAAACGCGCCCTTCGGCAAATCCGTTTCCGCCAGAATCTCGCCGATGATCAGCGCGCCCACCGGCGTGCGGCTCGCCGGCTTCAGCACGAACGGCACGCCCGCCGCGAGCGCCGGCGCGACCTTGTGTGCGGCCAGATTGAGCGGGAAATTGAACGGCGAAATAAACGAGCACGGCCCGATCGGCACGCGTTTGACGTAGCCGCGATAGCCCTTCGCGCGCGCCGAAATCTCCAGATTCACGATCTCGCCGTTGATGCGCACGCTTTCTTCGGCGGCCACGCGGAACGTGTCGATCAGGCGCGTGACTTCGCCGCGCGAATCGTTGATCGGCTTGCCCGCCTCGATGCACAGCGCCATCGCCAGTTCGTCGAAACGCTCGCGAAAGCGCGCCACGCAATGATCGATCACGGCCTGGCGTTTGAACGGCGGGAACGCGCGCAGCGCGGGCATGGCGGCTTCGGCGGCGGCGATGGCCTGGTCGATCGCCTTCGCATCGGCGAGCGCGACGCGCGTGGCGACTTCGCCGCTGTATTTGTCGGTGACTTCGAGATCGGTGTTGGCGGCGACGGCTTCGTTCGCCAGATAGTACGGATAAGTCGGTTTGAGCATGACGCGTTCTCCGCAGATGACGCGGCGCGCCACGTCGCTTCCGTTCCTGCCGCGCCAGCGTAAGTGCAATCCAGTGATGCAACGCACGGCGATGCGCGCAAACCGCG
Source organism: Paraburkholderia sp. Ac-20340 (assembly GCF_017104965.1). GTDB lineage: Bacteria > Pseudomonadota > Gammaproteobacteria > Burkholderiales > Burkholderiaceae > Paraburkholderia. The sequence goes on along the minus strand of NZ_JAAGPR010000030.1, from coordinate 5,678 downwards.
CGCCCGCGCGAACGATGGTGTTGCGTTCAAAGCTGCGCGCTGAGCCGCTTGATCTCGCGATTGAGCACGCGCTCGTTATCCGAATAATCGATGGGCACGTCGATCACATGCACGCCCGGCTGCGCAAAACACCGCTCGATCAGCGGCCCGAGTTCGCTCGCCGCACCCACGCGATGACCATGTGCGCCATAACTGCGCGTGTAATCGACGAAATCGGGGTTCTGCAGCGTCATGCCGTAATCGGGGAAATTCATGTTTTCCTGCTTCCAGCGGATCATGCCGAAGGCGTCGTCGCGCAGCAGCAGCACGACGATGTCGAGCTTCAGACGCACCGCCGTCTCCAGTTCCTGCGAATTCATCATGAAGCCGCCGTCGCCGCAGACGGCCACGACCTTGCGTTCGGGATGCACGATCTTCGTGGCGATCGCCGAGGGCAGGCCCGCGCCCATCGACGCGAGCGCATTGTCGAGCAGCACCGAATTCGGCTCGCGCGCCCGGTAGTAGCGCGCGAACCAGATCTTGTACATGCCGTTATCGAGACACAGAATGCCGTCCTCGGGCATCGCGTGATAGACGTCGTGCACGAGGCGCACCGGATAGACCGGAAATCGCTCGTCGTGCTGACCTTTGGCGAGATGCGCGTCGAAGTGGCGCTTGATCTCCTCGAAGCGCGCGAAATCCCAGGCGTGCTCGCGCGGCTTGAGCGCTTCCTTGATCTGCCAGACCGCATTGGCGATATCGCCCACCACCTCGATCTGCGGGAAATAGACCGGATCGACTTCCGCGCCCAGGAAATTCACGTGGATCACGGTCTTGCCTTCGGCGCTGCGCATGAAAAACGGCGGCTTTTCGATCACGTCATGGCCGACGTTGATGATGCAGTCGGCATGCTCGATCGCGCGGTGCACGAAGTCGCCATCGGATAACGTCGCATTGCCCAGCCACAGCGGATGCGATTCGTCGATCACGCCCTTGCCCATCTGCGTCGTGAAAAACGGAATGCCGGTCTGATCGACGAATTCGCGCAGCACGTTGCGCGTGGTCTTGCGATTGCCGCCCGCGCCGATCATCAGCAGCGGATGCTGCGCTTCGCAGATCGCCGCCACCGCATGCGCGACGGCTTTTTCCTCCGCGACCGGGCGGCGGCTGAAACTCTTGGGAATGGGCTTGCCGTCGCCCTCTTCGTCGGCCACGTCTTCGGGCAATTCCAGATGCACGGCGCCCGGACGCTCCTGTTCGGCCTGACGAAACGCCTCGCGCACCAGCGCCGGAATATTGCCGATCGACACAATCTGGCGCGCGTACTTGGTGAGCGGCTCCATCATGCGCACCACATCGACGATCTGGAAATGGCCCTGCTTGCTGGACTTGATGGGCTTCTGGCCGGTGACCATCAGCATCGGCATGCCGCCGAGCTGTGCGTAGGCGGCCGCGGTCACGAAATTGGTCGCGCCGGGGCCAAGCGTGGCGAGACACACGCCGGTGCGCCCCGTCAGCCGTCCGTAGGTGGCGGCCATGAAACCGGCGGCCTGTTCGTGACGCGTGACGATCAGGCGGATCTTCGAGCGCCGCAGCGATTCGAGCAGATCGAGATTTTCCTCGCCGGGAATCCCGAACACGTACTCCACGCCCTCGGCTTCGAGCGCCTTCACGAACAGATCCGATGCTTTCATCGACCACCTCGCGCAGTGTGCGCGAACGGCACCGACGGGTTGCAGCGTCTCTGCCGCATGCCAGCCGCCCTTCGCATGGCCGACAGATTACTCCGGCAGAACGGAACGCGTCGCGAAGCGCGCAGGCGCCGGTTTAGCGCATGATCGTGGCGCAGCCCGCGAGGATGGGCTTCGCGTTGGGATCGGCCATGGTGTCGTAGAGATCTGCGCCCGGGCCCTTGGTCCACCACGCGTACTTCGCGCCGACATAGCGCACGCCCGACGCGGCCACCACGCCGACCAGCAGGAACTTGCGGCCGTCCACCGGCACGAGCGCGAAGCTCTGTCCGTTGGCCGCGTTGAGATAGCTGACCTTGAAAGTCTTGCCGTCCGCGCAGGTGTAGCTGAAGGTATGGCGCGACTGCACGTGGATGTCGCGCAGTTCGAGCGGACCGCCTGCACCGCTGTTTCCCGATGCGGCCTGCGCGGCGGGAATCGCACAGACTGCCAGCGCGAGCGCCGTGCACACGCGGGCGATGCGGTGGCGCAACGCGCGCACCGGCGAAGTCGATACGTCGATCAAGGCGTTCTCCTGGCGTGGCATGACATCGTGAGAGTCGACGTGAGACGTCATGATGTGAAGCGGCAATCGATCCGCAGGATCACGGATCGATCACGTCGGCGCAGGCATCGGTGGGCGCGGCGGCCACGTGGCCTACGATCGGCACGATCTTCAGGCCCGCCGACGCCACGCGGCACGGCGCAGCCGCCAGTCCGCAACCGCTCAGCGCGGTAACGCACAAGCCGGCGCACACCGCAGCGCCGGTCCAGCGCATGAGACGAACCACGAGCGCTTTGCCCATCTCCACCTCCCGGCCTGAGCCGCGACGATAACCCGCAAGGCGCGGGTTACGTTTTGCGGGTGCGCGAGCTTGCGCACCCTGACCGCCTTTCTTCAGCGTTATTCCGAAGCTTCGCCGGCCACCGGACGCACCGCCGCCGCCGCAGCGCGCGCACGCGCGCGTGCTTCTTCGAGATCCACGCCCGTTGCCAGCGCGACACCCATACGGCGCTTCGTAAAGCTTTCCGGCTTGCCGAACAGACGCAGATCCGCGCCCGGCACGGCCAGCGCATCGGCGACGCCTTCGAAGGCGATACCGCGTGCGTCCATGCCGCCATAGATCACCGCCGACGCGCCCGGACCGCGCGCCGTCGTATCGACGGGCAGACCGAGAATCGCGCGCGCATGCAGTTCGAACTCCGAGAAACGCTGCGAAGCGAGCGTGACCAGACCCGTATCGTGCGGACGCGGGCTCACTTCCGAGAACCAGACTTCGTCGCCGCGCACGAACAGCTCGACGCCGAAGAGACCACGGCCGCCCAGCGCCTCGGTCACCTTGTGGGCGATTTCGCGCGAACGCTCGAGCGCCTTCGGGCTCATCGGCTGCGGCTGCCACGATTCGACATAGTCGCCGTCCACCTGCTTGTGGCCGATCGGGTCGCAGTAATAGGTCTGCACCGTGCCGCTCGAGGGGTCCGTCGCGCGCACGGTCAGTTGCGTGATTTCGTATTCGAAGTCGATAAAGCCTTCGACGATCACGCGGCCATGATTCACCCGGCCGCCCGCCAGCGCGTATTCCCATGCGCGTTCGACATCGGCGTCGCTGCGCAGCACCGACTGGCCCTTGCCCGACGACGACATCACCGGTTTCACCACGCACGGATAGCCAACCTTGGCGATACCGGCCTTGAGTTCGTCGAGCGAGTCGGCGAATGCGTACGGCGAAGTCGGCAGGCCCAGTTCTTCAGCCGCGAGACGGCGGATGCCTTCGCGGTTCATGGTGAGCTGCGCGGCGCGCGCGGTAGGAATGACTTCGGCGACGCCTTCGGATTCGACGGCGGCCAGCGCGTCGGTGGCGATGGCTTCGATTTCCGGCACGATGAGATGCGGACGTTCGGCATCGATCAGCGCGCGCAGCGCCTTGGGATCGGCCATGTCGATCACGTGGGCGCGATGCGCGACCTGATGACCGGGCGCGTTCTCGTAGCGATCGACGGCGATCACTTCAACGCCGAGGCGCTGCAGCGCGATGATCACTTCCTTGCCGAGCTCGCCAGCGCCGAGCAGCATGACACGGGTGGCGGAAGCGGAAAGCGGCGTGCCGATGCGGGGGCCGGTCTGCATGATGTCTCCAGAAATCACGGTGAAGATTGACGATGAAGCGCGCGCGCCTCTTGGATGACGCACGAATGCGAAGAAGCGTCGATGTTAACACGCGCACCCATGCGTTTTACCTGGCCGGATGGCCAACGCGAGTCCGGTGCGGCCCGCCGCCGCGGTTTGCAGATCGTTTGCGGACGGTTTCCGCGCTGTTTCCAACTAACTGTTACAGGTGAAGCGCTTTCGCGCGAAGAAGTCACCATTTAGCGAACGTTTGCGCTCGCATGGCGTCTCCTGGTGCGTTACCCTTACGCCTTCGCCAGTTACGAGGAAATGCGATGCCCCACCGCTCGAGCACACGCCCCGCCGGGCACATGATGGCGCGCCTGCTCGCGTCGCGCGCGGCGCCGCTCGCAGCAGCCACCTGCGCTGCACTGATGCTTGCCGCGTGCAAGCTGCCGGTTCACCAGGACTCGTCCGCACCGGCACCCGATCCGTTCAATCCCGCCGCCGCGCAGTTGCTCGACAACACGCACTGGCAGCTCGTCGAATGGAAACGCGCCGACGGCTCGCTGCGCGCGATTCCGGGTGCAGCCGCTGCATCGGGTCCGGCAGCGCCGGGCGCGCGTCCGGTCACGCTCGATCTGTCCACTGCGAACGGCCAGCGCCGCGCCAGCGGCTTCTCGGGCTGCAACCGTTACATGGGACGCTACACGCTCAAGAGCGGCCTGCTCTCGTTCGACCAGCTTGCGGGCACGCGTATGGCGTGCATCGGCGCGGGCGGCGAGATCGAAGGCCCCTATCTGGACGCGCTCGCGCACATTGCCCGCACCGGCGTGCAGATGCGCCCGCCGCAAGCGCTGCAGCTGATCCTGGAAAACGGAGATCGGCTGAGCTTCGCACAGGCGGACGCAAGCGCTCCGGCAGGCGCATCCGCGACACCGGGACAGTGACGCCGCGCACTGCCTCACAGCCGCGCGCTCACCCCGCGCGGCGTTTTTTTTGCTGAGTCCCGCTGCGACTGCGGCGCCGCGGCAACGCGCGTAGCGGCGCACCAGGTCCGAACGGTTACACTCGGCAGATTGCCCATTCTTTCATCGTAGATCTCTGGCATGCACACGGTAGTTCCTGGCTGGTTCGGCTTATCGGCCGTCTGGTTCATCCCTCTGGTCTGGCGTCTCGTGAAGTCGGTGCTGCCCGGCGGCGCGGGCCTGCGCGGTCCCGGCACGATCCGGCTGTGGCTCGGCTTTTTCTGCGTGCTGCTGTCGAGCTGCGCGCTCGAAGCGTCGATGCTGCACATCGAAGGTTTCGATGCGCTCGGTCACGCGCTCGCTGACGGCCTCGGCAAACTGATCGGCCATGCGGCCGCGCCGCTCGCGATGGCGGTGCTGTTCTTCGTGAGCCTGCCGTGGCTGATCGAATTCCGCTGGCGCGACTTCTTCGTCTGGGCCGACGTGTCGCTCGGCCTCGGCCTGAACATCCGCCCCTCCAGCGACGACGACGAAGACGCCGAGCGCCCGTCGCACCGCAGCCGCCGCGCGTCGCAGGACGGCGGATCGACGAGTTCGTCGAGCTCGGGCCTCGCGGGTCTGGGCAGTCTCGGCAGCGCGTTGGGACTGGGCGGAGGACTCGCCTCGGGCGAAGGTCCGAATATCGGCTCCGGCGCGGGCACGACCGTGCCGCACGACGACACGCGCCGCAAGCGGCCGACGGTCTGGCGTCCGCAGATGCCGGGCAAGCGCGCGGCGCATATTCATGCGTTTATCGAGAGTTTGCCGAAGGGGTATGAGACGGCGGTTGGCGAGCGTGGCTTGAAGCTGTCGGGTGGGGAGAAGCAGCGGGTGGCGATTGCGCGGACCTTGCTG
>NZ_JAAGPR010000029.1 GCF_017104965.1 Paraburkholderia sp. Ac-20340 | reverse complement strand
CGCCGACGATCTCGGCCTGTGCGTGCATGTGCTGCATCCGTACAACACGTCGGCGAGCTTTCCGCAGTACATCCTGCCGGACGCGCTGATCGCCCGGCATTTTCCGCAGCGGGCGCGCCCAGGTGCGCCGCTTCGCGCGCGCGCAGGAGCAGCGCGCCACGCGGCAATTCGAACTCGAAAGCGCGCTGCGTCACGCACTCGACGCGCGCGAGCTTTTCCTGATGTATCAGCCGCGCGTTTCGCTGCAAACCGGCGTCATCATGCAATCCGAGGCGCTGCTGCGCTGGCGTCATCCTGTTCACGGGCTCGTGAGCCCCGCCGAATTCATCCCCATCGCAGAAGAGGCTTCGCTGATCGACACGATCGGCGCCTGGGCGATGTCGACGGCGTGTCGCGAAACCGGTCAATTGCAGCGCCTCGCACGCACCTTGCCGAAGGTGGCGGTCAACGTGTCGCCGCAGCAGTTCGTCAATCCGCGCTTCACCGCGCAGGTCGAGGCGGCGCTGGAGCGCGCCGCGCTCGCGCCCGACCAGCTCGAAATCGAGATCACCGAAAGCATGCTGCTCGCCGATGCCGGGCGCACCGTGCAGACGCTGCGTGCATTGCGCGCGCTGGGCATCGAGGTGGCCGTGGACGATTTCGGCACCGGTTATTCGAACCTTGGCTGGCTCGCGAGTCTGCCGCTCAACCGGCTCAAGATCGACCGCTCGTTCGTGACGAAGATGGCCACGGACCCGCGCAGCGATGCGCTGGTGGGCGCGATCATCCAGATGGCGCACGCGCTGGAACTCAAGGTGACGGCGGAAGGCATCGAAACGGCCGAACAGGCCCAGCGTCTGCGCGAGCTGGGTTGCGACGAGGCGCAAGGGTTCTGGTTTTCGCGGCCCGTTTCGCTGCAGGCCTTGCGCACGTTGCTGGCGCCGGTGTCGCGCTTGCTTGCGGATGGGACGCGCGCGGCATGATACGTCGCTTGACGGACACCGGCGCGTGCCCACCCTTCACTTCGACTGCATCATCCCCGACCAGACGATTTCCAGTTCCACCGCAATCGAGCGAGCAAGTCCGTCCAGCCCCGGAAACAGCGACGCATTCGTGATGTTCATCCGGTAAAGCCACTTCATTGCATCCATGCGGATGCGCGCAGGCAGCACGATCTGATGCAGCAGTTCTTCGTTGGTTTCGTAACCGTCGAGAATCGCCTGCAACGGCCGGTCGATCACGCCCGGCACGACAAAAGTGCCCGACTGCGCGACCAGCCGGTCGTCCATTTCCGAAGGCTCGCCCGACCAGATAATTTCGTTCGTATTGCAGAAGAAATAGCGCTCGAAATGCCCAGGCGCACGCGGATCGATCACATCGCGCGTGAGCGCCGGATCGCTCTTCGGACGCGCGCGATTGTTCCACAGCGCAGGCGTATTGAGCGCATAAACGGCGGCGTCGCCGGTCGCGCGTTCGAGCGCAAAAAAGGCTGCAACGAAGGGACTTTTCGTGAAGTCGAGCAAGCGCGTGGGCGCGCCGTGGTGCTGCATCAGCGCGAGGCAGCGCAGATCGTCGGCGAGGATGTCGGGACGCGCGAGAAAGTTGTGCGCCTTGCGGCGGAACACGCGGATCGCGCGCTCTTCGCGCACGCGCCATTCGCTGTGGTCGTCCACGTAGTCGCGCATATAGCGCGAGAGCGAGCTTTCGAGCCGCCATTGGGCATTCTGCTGCCCGCGAAACGCCCAGCCGTCGAGCTGGGTCGTCAGCTCCATGAACTGGTTCCAGTCGGTGAGTTCGGTGGTCTGCATGCGTCTATCTCCCGGCGACGGTTGCCGCGCGCGAGCGGAGGTCGATCCGCCCGCCGCGCCGCGCTAACCGCGCCTTAACGTCAGACAAACTATCACACCGACGGTTACATCGTGAAGTCCGCGCCCGCTTTATGCAGCGGCGCGGCGCGCGAGCGGTTCGACCGACATGCGGCTCACCCACGCGAGCGCCGCAAGGCTGATCGTGGCCGTGAGGATCAGGTAGTAGCTCGGCGCGCTGTTGTCGCCGGTCACGCCCAGCAGCCAGGTGACGATGGCGGGCGTAAAACCGCCGAACACCGTCACGCCGACGTTATAGCCAATCGCCATGCCCGTCGCGCGCGTGGCGGCCGGAAAGATTTCGGCCATCAACGCGGGCAAGGCGCCAAAGTAGATCGACTTGAGCAGCGCGAGCCAGGCGATCAGCACGAAGAGCGGCATCGCGCCGCCTTGCGACGTCGCCCATGCGAAGCCCGGGTAAGCGGTGATCGCGAACAGCAGCGCCACCCAGGTCATCTGGCGACGTCGGCCGATGCGGTCCGAAAGATGCCCCGCAAAAGGCGTGACCACCGTGAGTATCACGCCGCCCACCATGGTGGCCGCGAAGCCCGTGGCCGCGCCCAGATGCAGATCGCGGATCGCGAACGTCGGCACGTATTGCAGCAGATAATTCACGGCCGTCGAAACCGTGAGCAATCCGATCGAGGTGAGCACGAGCCGCTTCTGCTTTGCGAACACTTCGCGCACGGGCGATTCGGTGCGCGCCGCCTGCGTGAAGTCTTCGGCATCTTCGATAAAGCGGCGCAGATAAAGCCCCACCGGGCCGATCAAAAGACCGAAGAAGAACGGCAGCCGCCAGCCCCACGCGGCCAGATCGGCGGGCGCCATCGCCTTGGCCAGACCATAGCCGAACGAGGCCGCCAGCAGCGTCGCCAGTCCTTGCGTGGCGAACTGCCAGCTGGCGATAAAGCCGCGCCGGTGCGGAGCGTGTTCGATCAGCATTGCCGTCGATGCGCCGAACTCGCCGCCCGCCGAAAAGCCCTGGATCAGGCGCGCCGCCAGCACCGCAAGCGGCGCGGCCATGCCGATCGCGGCGTAGTCCGGCACCAGCGCGATGATCGCCGTGCCCACCATCATCAGGCTCACGGACAGCATCAGCGCGGCCTTGCGCCCGCGCCGGTCGGCGTAGGCGCCCAGCACCATGCCGCCCAGCGGACGCACCAGATACGAAGCGCCGAACGCGCCGAAGGTCAGCAGCAGCGAAGCCGTCTCGCTGGCCGCCGGAAAGAAGTGCTTGCCGATAAACACCGCGAAAAAGCCGTAAATCGCGATGTCGAACCATTCGAGCGCATTGCCCGCCGATGTCGCGACAACGATCTGCGTCAGGCTGGGCCGCTTTTTACCGGCGTGCGTGGATGCCGTGGTCATGATGGTCTTCCTCGTCTGCGTGCTCAACTAACTACGGGTGGCGGGGGTGGCCAGGCGCGCGGCATCGTCGCCCAGGTCGTACCAGAGGCCCGCCATCACGGCGAGCGCCTCGCGCGCGACGCTGCCCAGCAGATGCTCGTTGGGCGCGTGCTGCGCGCAGGCCGGATACGAATGCGGCACCCACAGCGTGGGCAGGCCAAGCGTTTCGGCGAACACGTCGTTGGGCACCGTGCCGCCCAGATTCGGCAGCAGCGCGGGCTTTTTGTCCGTGCTCGCGCGCAGCGATTCGAGCGCCCAGCGCACCCACGCGTCGTCCGGGTCGAGGCGCGTGGCGGCGGCGGTCTGCGTGACCCGCGCCTCGACTTCGCTAAAGCCGAGCCGGGCGAAATGCGCCTGCAGATGCTCGCCCACGCGCTGATAATCGGTGCCCACCACGAAGCGCAACTGGCACACCGCATGGGCGCGCGGCGGGATCGCGTTGACGGGCGCGTCGGGATTGCCGGCCTTGAAGGCCAGCACTTCGAGCGTATTCCAGCCGATCACGCGTTCCGTGGGCGTGAGGCCCGGCTCGCCCCAATCGGCATCGACGGCGGGCGCGTTTTCGTCGCCGCCCAGTTCGATGTCGGCGAGCGCGGCACGCACGCTCGCGGGAATCGGCGGCGGACGCAGGCCTTCCACGGCAATCGCGCCGTGCCGGTCCACGAGACTGGCGATGGCATGCGAGAGCACGATGGCCGGATTGCGCAGCGCACCGCCCCAGTTGCCCGAGTGATGCGCGCCTTCGCGCAGATCGACGCGCAACTCAAATGTCACGCCGCCGCGCGAGCCGAGAAACAGCGTCGGGCGCTCCGCGCTCACGCGCGGGCCGTCCGAGGCGATAAAGACATCGGCGGCCAGCGCGTCGCGCTCGGCGGCGCAGACTTCGTTCAGACCCGGCGAGCCGATTTCCTCGCCAGTCTCGAAGATCACCTTCACGTTGTAGCCCAGCCGGCCGCCGCGCGTGGCCAGCACGGCCGCCAGCGCCGCGAAGTTCACCGAATGCTGGCCTTTGTTGTCGGCGGTGCCGCGTCCGTACCAGCGGTCGCCTTCCACGCGGATTTCCCACGGCTTCAGGCCATCGCGCCATTGTTCGTCGTAACCGCGCACCACGTCGCCGTGGCCGTAGGTCAGCACGGTCGGCAGCGCGGGATCTTCGATACGCTCGGCGATCAGAAACGGCGCGCGCGCGTTGACCGGGTTGGCAGCCAACCGGCTCGTGAAGCCAAGCGCCGCCAGTTCGGGCGCGATTTCGTCGTTCAGATAGGCGGCCAGCGCCTCGGCCTGCGCCGGGTTCTGGCTCTCCGAGCGCACCGCCACGCGGCGTTCGAGCGCTTGCAGGAATGCGCCCGAATCGAAGTGCTCAAGCGCGGCGGCGATGGCCTGCTGGCGCGTGGCAAGGGGTTGCTCGACGATTTCAACGGTCTCAAGCACGCTCACGGGGTCTCCTGGGTCTTGCGGGTGAGGAAGTTAAACCCAGTCTATGAACGCCAAAAATTCGCAACAATTTCAAATTTTGCGGATAGCATTGCCAAAACGGCAACGCAGATTCAGGAGACCCCTAGACCATGCTGCACGGCATCGCCCTGCGCTACTTCATCGAAGTGGCGCGCACCGGCTCGCTCGCGGCCGCTTCGCAGACGCTGCACGTAGCCGTTTCGGCCATCAGCCGGCAGATCGCCAAACTGGAGGAAGACGTGGGCACGCCGCTGTTCGAGCGCATGCCGCGCGGCATGGTGCTGACCGAATCGGGCGAGCGCCTTGCCGCCCACGCGCGCCGCGCGCTGCTCGAAGGCGATGCGGTGCTCGCCGAAATCGCCGCCAGCAAGGCGCTGGGGCGTGGCATCGTGCGCATCGGCTGCACCGAGGGTTTCACGCGCTCGTTTCTGCCCGGCGTGCTCGCGCGCCATCACGCCGCCGTGCCGCATGTGCACTTCATGCTGCGTTCGGGCGCGCCCGCGCAGGTCGAGCATTGGGTGGCATCGGGCGAAGTCGATCTGGGCGTGTCGTTCTCGGGCGGCGATCCCGCGAAGGTGAGCGTGGAATACAGCGCGCAGGCGGGCGTGTGCGCGCTGCTCGATCCCGCGCATCCGCTCGCACAGCACGACACGCTCACGCTCGCCGATCTCGCGGCGTATCCCGTGGCGCTGCTCGAACGCGGCAACACGGCGCGCCAGTTGATCGACGCCTGCTGCGCGCGTCAGGGTATCGAACTGAACGCGATTCTCACGAGCAACAACTCCAGCGCGCTGCACGCCTTCGCCGCGCTCGCGGGCGCGATCACGCTGGGCAGCAAGCTCTCGCTCGCGGGCCTCAGCCATCGCGCCGATGAACTCGCGCTCGTCGCGCGTCCCATCGACGAACCCGAGTTGCGCCAGCGCAGCCTCTACGTGACGACGATGCGCGACCGGCGCCTGTCGTCGGCGATCGACAGCGTGCTCAGGGCGCTGATCGAGGAGATCGAGACGTCCGGGCTGGGCAACGTGGACGCCTGAGCGCAGGCCGGCAACGCGAGCGCCCTATACTGGGAAGGCTTGCGCACACCGCGCCGCCCTGCCTCGCGAGGCCCCTATGCCAACGACACCCTCCACGGGCCGACCGGATCAGAACGGTCAGCCGGTTCACACTGGTCGGATCATTGTGATTAGCGGGCCGCCCGGCAGCGGCAAGACAGCGGTCACCAAAGCGCTGATCCCGCTCCTGCCGCAACCCGTGGCCTGCATCGAAGGTGACCGCTTCTGGAAGTTCATCGTCAAACCCGACGCACGCGAGCGCCACGACAACTTCCGCACGATCATCCGTTCGATGACCGCGGCCTGCCTGCCGTTCGCGCGCTCCGACTTTCAGGTGGTTTTGGACTTCTCGATCCCGCCCGCGATGCTCGACACGCTGCGCACCATCGTCAAGGACATCCCCTTGCATTATGTGTTGCTGCGTCCGGGGATCGAAACCTGCGCGCTGCGGGCATCCCGGCGCGATGCGGGCAAGATCGGCGATTACGAAACGCTGCGTGGCTTCTACACGCTTTTTGCTGGCGAAGCGGCAAATCACGCGATCAGCGATGAATCCGCAACGCCCGATGCCATTGCCGCGCACATCGTCAGTGGCCTGGCGGCAGGCACATTCAAGCGCTAACGCTACCCTTGGCGATTTCGTTGCACGCGCAACTTTCAGCCATTGCGCATATCAATCGGCTTACACAATCATCTGACGAATAGCGCATTCTCCAGCCCAATCAAAAAGCTCGTTCGCCGGGCATTCCCTGGCTTCAGATCGTCGTCCAGCGCGCCGATAAACATGGCGGGAAAGGTGGGTCTCACCGCCTTGCGCCATGAAACAGGGCTTGCCGCAAACGGCAGCCGGGCCTGGAGGAAACGGAGAACGTGAAGCGACTGTCGTTGAATCAAAAAGCGTGGAGCATCGTCGCGCTGCTGTGGATTGCCCTCGTGGTGCTGGTCGTGGCCAATGCGGTCATGACGCGCGTGGGCATGCTCGAAGACCGCAAGGGCTCGCTCGCGCAAGAGACGCAAACCGCGCTCGGCGTCATCGGCTTTTATCAGAAGGAAGCATCGCAAGGTCATCTGCCCGTCGACGATGCGAAGCGTCAGGCCATCGCCGCGTTGCGCGGCCTGCGCTACGGCGCCGATCAAAGCGGCTACTTCGGCATTTACGATAGCGCGGCCACGGCCGTGCTGGTGCCGCCCAAGCCCGAACTCGAAGGCAAGAGCCAGGCCGATATGGTCGATTCCAACGGCACGCATGTCGCGCTGGAGATCGTGAAAAGCTCGTCGGCGGGCGGCAATCATGTCAGCAGCTATGTGTGGCCCAAGCCCGGCCACAGCAGCCCGGTGGAAAAAATCACCTACGCCGATGTCGTGCCCGGCTGGGACTGGCATGTCTTCACCGGCGTCTATGTAGACGATATCGACGATGCCTTCTATGGCGCCTTGATCCGCAGCCTGTCGCTGGTCGCGCTGATTGGCGTGGCGCTCACGCTCGGCATGTTCTGGCTGATCCGCAGTATCCGCGCGAGTCTGGGCGGCGAGCCCGACTATGCCGCCGATATCTGCGAGCGCATCGCCGCTGGCGATCTCACGGCGCAGGTCCAGCTCTCGCCCGGCGACGATCGCAGCCTGCTGCACGCCATGAGCCAGATGCAGCGCCAGCTCGTGGACACGGTGCAGCGCATCCAGACGTCGGCCGAATCGATCACGACGGGCGCGCAGCAGATCGCGGCGGGCAATCAGGATCTGTCCTCGCGTACCGAGGAACAGGCCGCTTCGCTCGAAGAAACCGCTGCGAGCATGGAGCAGTTCACGGCCGCCGTGAAGCACAACACGGATAACGCGCGCCAGGGCAATACGCTGGCCGTCAATGCATCGGATGTGGCAGCGCGCGGCGGCGACGTCGTGCGCCGCGTGGTGACGACGATGCACGGCATCGCCGATACGTCGCAGCGCGTCGAGCAGATCATCGGCGTGATCGACGGGATTGCGTTTCAGACCAATATTCTCGCGCTGAATGCTGCCGTCGAAGCCGCGCGCGCAGGCGAACAGGGCCGTGGATTCGCGGTCGTGGCCGGCGAAGTGCGCACGCTCGCGCAGCGTAGCGCGAGCGCCGCGAAGGAGATCAAGGATCTGATCGGGCAGTCGGTAGTGCAGGTGGCGGAAGGCTCGAAGCTCGTCGACGAAGCGGGCGCGACGATCGACGAAGTCGTGCAGTCCGCGCGCCGCGTCGCCGATCTGATGGGCGAGATCGCCGCAGCGTCCGAAGAGCAGCACACGGGCATCGAGCAGGTCAATCGCGCCGTCGCGCAGATGGATGAGGTGACGCAGCAGAACGCGGCGCTCGTGGAAGAAGCTTCGGCGGCGGCGCAGTCGATGGCCGTGCAGTCTGGCGGATTGCGCGATGTGGTGGCGGTGTTCAGGATCGGCGCGCAATCGGTGTCGCAGTCGGTCGTGCAAGCAGCGGATACATCGCGCAAGACCCAGCCGATGAAACCTGCGCCTGTGAAAGCCGCGCAACGCGCGTCTGCTCCAGCCCGCAAATCCACGCTGAAGCCCGCGAGCAAACCCATGCCGAAGGCAACCGCACCGGCGCCAGCGCCCTCGCCGGTACTCGCTACGGCAGGCAACGACCAGGACTGGGAAACGTTCTAACGCACCAATGCGTTGAAGCACCAACGAAAAGGGCGCACCGTGGTGCGCCCTTCATCGTTTCGATCAGCCTCGTTGCTCAGCCTCGTTGCTGCCGCAACCACTGCGCATAGGTCACGAGGCCCGGCGCCAGTTCGACGCCTTCGATGCGCGTCCAGCTCGTATAGACATCCTGGGTGCCCGGCACCGGCTGCGGCGTGGCAAACTCCACGCGCGCCATGCCCGGCCGGTAAGCTTCGTTCGGCCAGAACACTGGCATGATGCGGCGCCCTTCCATTTCGTCACGCAAGGCGGCGGGACCGCCTTCGTCGGTGACCACATCGCATTGCGCGTCCCAGTCGTGCGCGTCCCACGCGAGGAAGACGCCCGCGTTGCCTTGCGCGTCGAAGGTCAGCACCGCGTTCTGCTCGGGCCGCCAGTAGTATTCGACGATGCGCTCGCGCTGCGCCAGCGTATGCAGCACTTCGCTCGTGCGGCGGTCGGCATAGACCGCGCCCACGCCATGCACGCCGATATGGCCGTGCTGCGCGCAGAACTTCTGCTGCGCGTTGGCCAGCGCCTGCGCCAGCTTGCGCGTCATCTGCGGGTCCGACTTCTTGACGTAAAAATGAATCAGCCCGGCGTTGAAGGCGTCGACGGCGTGCGATTCATCGGCGGTGCCGGTCAGCAGAATGCGCGTGCAGTTCGCGTCTTTCACCGACGCGAGAAATTCCAGCCCGTCCTGCCCCGGCATGTCGTAGTCCACCACGATGGCGGCCACGTCTTCGAAGCGCGTGGCGTCCGCCATCGCGTCCTGACCTAGCGCATTGCCGCCCTTCTTCTCGAACTCCGACCACGCCGCGCCCGACATCGGGCTCTGGCGCGCGGCGCGCGTGCCGGCCGATTCGATGAACGCACGCGCCTCGTCCTGCGAGGTGAAGAAGTGATGCGTGGGCGCCTGCGGGAAAAGCCCGCGCAGGGCGTGAAGAAAATCCGCGCTGTCGTCGAGAAAGACCACGGATACGGGGTAAAAAACCGGCTGCCTGACGATCGAACTCATGTATATGCCTCGGTGCTCGCGAAGCCCGCGAAACCATTGATCAGTGCCCCGCACAGCAGAACACGCGCAACGCATCGCAACGCTATCGCTGCCAGATTATGCGGCCTCGGGCCAGGCTCGGCAACCGTTGACCCACGGGTGTTGCGGGCAAACGCACAGACAGCGCAACCCAGGCTTATGCGCGAAATCGTTTGCGAGCACGCATGGTGCCGCAGGATGCACCGGCATGTGGCAAACGCGGTTTTGGCGGCCAGGTAACACGCACAGAATTGGGGGCATGTCTTCGGACATTCGAAGGCATGCGCGACCGCCGCCAGCGGTCAACTCATCTGGAGTTCATCCAATGAATGCTCGTGAATCGATCCCCGCAGTGCTCTCCCGTGGCGCCAACGGCTTTGCCGACGAAATCATGGCCGCCACGCCTCCCAAGACGTTCCATCATGTCATCGATATTTACCTCAAGGACTCCAATGCCTTCATGAACACGTATTTCGCCCGCTATTTCGAGTGGCAGGGCATTTGCCGCGAACGCTGGTTCCACGAATGTATCCATAACAACCTGCTCGCGGCAGGCGGCGTCTTCGTCACGAAGCGCGCGCACCAGGAGTATGTGCAAGAGACGTTTCCGTTCCAGCGCGTCGATTGCTACATGAACACCTTCCAGGTGCGGCAATGCTCGGCTTATCTCGTGTTTCGTTTTTGCGTGGACGGGCGCCCCGTTTCGCTCGGCTACCAGCAGATTCTCTTTGCCGGTACCGACAAGCGGATTCGCCGCTTCCCGCCGGGGATCGTCGAGCGCGTCAAGGAATATGAAATCGTGCTGCCGACGAGCGTCCGTTAAGGGCATCGTCCGCAAAACGATCCAGACGCGAACCCTGGGACGAAGCCCGGCATTGGCCCGAAGTTGACTCGATGTTGACGCAATGTTGACTTGAAACCGATTCATCGCTGGATCAGGCCAGCGCCGCTTCAACCCGCGTAGTCCTGCCCCGCCGTCCATCGGCGGGGCTTCCCCGGCGTGTCCTGGATTGCACGATCCGCGGACGAGCCCGGCTCCGGCAGATACAGCGTAAAAGTGGTGGCCACGCCCTGCACCGATTCGCACGCGATCGCCCCGCCCAGCGCGTCGGCCACGCGGCGGCAGAACGCGAGGCCCATGCCCGCGCCCTTGCCATGCGACTTGGTCGAATAGAACGGCTCGAAGATGCGCGGCAGCACGTCGGCGGGAATGCCCGGCCCGGTGTCGGTGAAACGCAGCACGCAATAGCCGTTTTCGCTGGCCGTGTCGATTTCCACCGCGCCCTTGCCGCTCGCGTGAATCGCAAAGAGCGCGTTCTTGAGCAGGTTGAACAGCACGAACACCACCAGCGAATCCGAGCCCGAAAAGCTCAACAGCGGATCGATCGGCAAGACGGTGACCAGTTCGCGCTCGCCCGGGCGGAACGGAAAGCGTTCGAGCGCCGCGTTCACGCAGGAGCGGATCGGATACGCCTCGAAGCTGCGCCGGTCGAGCCGGTCGAGCGTAAACGACGCCAGCGACATCTCGACCACCGTGCTGGTGCTATCGACCTGCCGCCGTATCGACGAGGCCAGCGAGGTAATGCGCTCCGTCTGCCCCGGATAGAGGCCATCGACGCAAAGCTGATGCTGCACGGCCAGCTGATAACCGCGCATGAGTTCGGGCAGCACATTGCCGATTTCCTCGGCATGCATGCCGATGGCTGCAAGCGGCGTGGCCACTTCATGCGCGACCGTAGCCGCGATCAGATACGGACGCATCAGCCCGTAACGCACGATCGTGACGGCCAGAATCCCCAGGCTCACGGCGATGAACACGGCGCCCACCGGATAGAACGCGATGCCGTAATTCACGGCGTAATCGCTCGCGGCCACGCCGTAAATGGCCAGGCTCAGCAGACACAGATCGAGCAGACGGCGGCGGTCGCGCGCCTGGGTCTGGCCGCGCGCCACAAACAGCACCCAGCCGCTGCGCAATGCGAGCAGCACGGTCTGCGCCACGTGCACGGGATGCAGCAGGCCCGCATGCGGATATCGGCCGAAGAAGAATGTGCCGTAACCTGACACGACTTCGTCGCTCACGATCAGCAACATCGCGAGCACGAGACTCAGGCCATACGAAGCGATCAGAAACGGCCGCTCGCTGCGCCGCGCGCTGACTTCGATATTGAAGTGGTAATACGTCGTGGGCAGAAACAGGATGAACAGATAGCCGAACTTGACGAGCACTTCGGCCAGTTCGGGATCGGGCGTCTGGAACAGGAATGCCCAGGTGCCTTGCCAGACGAAGGTGGTCGCGCACATCAAGGCGAACGGCACCGAAAGGCGCGACACGCCTTCCGTCAGGAGCACGTACACGCCGAATCCGAGAAACAACGCGGATACGAACGCGGGCAAGATCGAATACATAATGTGTCGCGTGGATTCTTGTTTTCACCGCCCGGCGCGTGGCGTCGACGCGCCGGCACTGCCTGCTGGTCTGCGGCGCCTGATACCTCAGATGCGCCAGATCTTCGTGAGATCGTCCCCTGCGCAACCTTCGCGCCCGAATCGCCCTTGCGGGCCGGTTCGACATGGACGCGTCGTGTAGGACAAGGTTGCCGCATGCCCCCATTCAGGGCGGCCCCGTGCGGCGCTCGATTGTTTTTGACTCCGTGAAAGGGTTCTGAATTCCTTCAGGACTCTTGCGCGGTTTTGCCGTCGACAGGTTCGATGCGGCAAGATTCGCGCACCTGTTCGCATGCTTTCTGCATCGCTTGCGCAACCGGGCAATCCGTGGTTCAGATTATCGCCGGGATCGCCGATGCTTGTCCTGAAAATTGCCCGCTAACAACGCTTTCATGCCAGACGAATCGGCTATTGCTGGGCCAGATCAAGCAATCCGCATACCGGGCTCTTTTTCACGCCTGAACGGGCTCCGCCGACGGCCCGCCAAAGCGGCGTCGATACTCGGCCGGCGACACGCCAACATGCTTGATGAATGCGCGCCGCAAGGTGTCCGCGTTTGCGAACCCGCAACGCGCGGCCACGCGTTTGGGCGCTTCGGCCTCGGTTTCGAGCAGCGCGCGCGCCGCGTCGACGCGCACGGCTTCCACCCACGCGGCCGGCGTGAGTCCGACCTCGGCCTGAAACAGGCGGGCGAAATGGCGCGGACTCAGGCCCACGCGTTCGGCCAGATCCGGCACGCGATGCGCGAGCGCCGGATTCGCCGCCACCCAGCGCTGCACTTCCTGAAGCGCCGAGCGCCCCGCCGGGCGCGTCTCGCCCTTGCGGCTGAATTGCAACTGTCCGCCGGGGCGTTTGAAAAACATCACCAGCTGGCTCGCGACCTGCATGGCGATCTCGCGCCCCAGATCTTCCTCGACGAGCGCCAGCGCCAGATCGAGCCCCGCGGTCACGCCCGCGGCCGTGCGCAGTTTGCCATCGCGCACGTAGAGCGAATCGGCCTCGATCGAGACGGTCGGGCAAACCTGCGCGAGCGCCTCCACGCTCGCCCAGTGCGTCGTCAGACGGCGCCGGTCGAGCAGGCCGCTCGCGGCCAGCGCGAACGCGCCCGTGCAGACCGAGCCGAAACGCCGTGCGCGCGCCGCGGTCGTGCGCAGCCAGTCGCGCACGCGCGGCGCGAGTTGCGCGGTGGCGGCATCGGGCGCACCGGCGACCAGCAGCGTGTCGATGCGCGCCTGCTCGTGCTCCGGCGTTTTGCCCGCAACTTCGTCCGGCAACAGCCGCACACCCGATGAACTGCGGATCGGTCCCGGCCGACAGGCAATCACGCGCAGATCGTAGACCGTGCGGCCCGCCTCGATATTGGCCTGCGCAAAGACGTCGAGCGGGCCGCTCACGTCGAGCAGTTGCACGCCCGGCAACGCGAGAATGGCGATGATTTTCGGCATGGGGTCAGATCAAGAAGAGGGTTTGAATGCGGCTTCGGGGTGCTTCGCGCGTGGATGGCCGAATCACGCGTCAAATGGCAGAATTCGGCGTACTCAGTCAACTACGGACAATGCTAGCACAGGCCAGAATGGACTCCACACCACCCCGAAAGGAGCCCTGTCATGAGCCTCGATCTTTCCGCCACCGCCGTGCCGCGCCTTGCCCGCATTCCGGATAGCCAGCTCGCCCGCGAGATCACCGAATTCGTGCGCGACACCGAATCGCCCTTGCTGTTCAATCATTCGAGCCGCGTCTATCATTTCGGCGCGCTGGCCGGGCTGCATCGCGGCCTGAAGTTCGATCCCGAACTGCTTTACGCAGGCGCCATGTTCCACGATGTCGGGCTGATGCATTCGCATAGCAGCGAACACGAGCGTTTCGAAGTCGACGGTGCGAACGCCGCACGCGACTTCCTGCGCGCACGCGGCATCGATCAGCACGATGTCGATCTGGTCTGGACCGCCATAGCGCTTCACACTACGCCTGGGATTCCTCAGCATATGCATCCGGTTGTCGCGCTGGTGACAGCGGGTGTGGAGATGGATGTGCTCGGCCTCACGTATCACGAGTACAGCGATGCGGAACGCGAAGCGGTCGTGCACGCGCACCCGCGCACGGAGCATTTCAAGGAAGACATCATTCAGGCCTTCTATGACGGCATCCGCCATAAGCCCGCAACGACGTTCGGCAATGTGAAAGCCGATGTGCTCGCCGATAAAGACCCGCATTTTCACGCGGGCAATTTCTGCAGCGTGATCCGCGGGTCGGCGTGGAAAGCGTGAAGTATCGGTCCGTTGAAAGCAAAAAAGCGCGCCGGGTTTCCCGGCGCGCTGTGCGTTTTACGGCTGTTTTTACGGCTGTTTTCCCCGCGTTCTAGCTCGCCAGCTTCACGGCCGCGCGTGACTGTCTGCGTGCGATAAACATCGCCAGCACGCCACACGCCGCCAGCATCGCAAAGGAAAACGCCACCACGGAAGGCCACTGCCCGTTCTGCCAGAACCAGCCGCCCCACGATCCCAGCACGCTCGACCCCAGGTAATAAGCCAGCAGATAGAGCGACGTGGCGTGCCCCTTCGCGCCATCGGCAAGCTGGCCCACCCAGCCGCTCGCGACCGAATGCGTCGTGAAGAAGCCCACTGTCAGCACGATAATGCCGATCACCACCGGCACGATCGCATGCGCGAGCGTCAACGCCAGTCCCAGCGCCGCGACCACGACGCCGCCGATCAGAATCGGCCCGCGACCGCAGCGGTCGGCGAGCGCGCCGGCCATCGTCGCGGCGACGATACCGAACAGATACGCACAGAAAATCAGGCCCGTTTGCGTCTCGCTCAGATTGAACGGCGGCAGCAGCAGACGAAAGCCCGCGTAGTTGTAGATCGTCACGAAAAAACCCATCGCGAGACAACCCGTGGCGAACACCGCCGGCAGCGTGGATGCGCCCAGATGCTTGCGCCACAGCGCGATGTGATGCGCGGGATTGAGGCTAGCGCGGCGCACGAAATTGCGCGAAGCGGGCAGCAGCACGAAGAACGCCACCGCCGCGACAATGTCGATCACGCCTATCGTCAGCATGGCCGTGCGCCACGACAGATGCTCGCTGAGCCAACTCATGCCCACGCGCCCGACCATGCCGCCAAACGCGGTGCCGCCCACGTAAAGCCCCATCGCGAATCCCAGCCCGGTGGCGGTAATTTCTTCGGCGAGATAAGCCATGGCCACGGCGGGCACGCCGCCCAGCGCGAAACCTTCGAGTGCGCGTGCGACCAGAATGCCGTGCCAGCTGGGCTCGACGGCGGCGAGCACGTTAAAGAGCGCGGCCAGCGTCATCGACGCGAAAATCAGGCCGCGCCGCCCGAAGCGCTCGGAGAGCGCGCCCGCGCACAGAATCGACACCGCAAGAAAGCCCGTCGATAAGGACAGCGCCAGCGAGCTTTGCGCCGCGCCGATATGAAACTCATCGGCGAATACCGGCAGCAGCGGCTGCACGCAATACAGTAAGGAAAACGTAGCAAATCCGGCCAGAAACAGCGCAATGCTGATGCGGCGATAAGCAGCGGAGCCCGGGCTGACACCCTCGGCGGACGATACGGAACTCATAACGGCGATGCCTCGCGGAAAATCCAGTGACGAGGCAAATTGTCCCGCTGCGCCGCTATACTGTCCAATATATGGAACCCGATAACGCGATACTTTTTAGCACTGTCTAACATCGGCATGGAACTTCGACATCTTCGCTATTTCGTCGCCGTGGCGGCCGAGCGCAACTTCACGCGCGCGGCCGAAAAGCTCGGTATCGGCCAGCCGCCGCTCAGTCAGCAGATCAAGAGCCTGGAGCACGAACTGGGCGTTACCCTGTTCGTGCGCACGCCGCAAGGCGCCGATCTCACGCGCGCGGGCGAGGCGTTTCTGATCGAAGCGCGCCGGGTGCTCGACGATGCCGCGCGCGCCGCGCAGGTCGCGCAACGGGCGGCGCGCGGCGAAGCGGGCCAGATCCGCATCGGCTTCACGGGGTCGGCGGCGTTCAATCCGCTCGTGCCGAACCTGATCCAGCGCTACAAGCAGCGCTTTCCGGCCGTCGACCTGACGCTTGACGAAGCCAACACGCCGCTTTTGCTTCAGGGTCTCGCGGAGGACCGGCTCGACGCGGTGTTCTTCCGCCCCGGACGCCGCGAAACAGCCCAGGCCCAAGCGCTGCCCGGCATCGCCCTGCATCACTTCCCCGATGAAGCGATGAAGATCGCGCTGCCCGCGTCGCATCCGCTTGCCGCGCGCCGACGCCTGCCGCTCTCCGCGCTCGAACATGAACCCTTCGTGCTGGTGTCCGGCCCTGCGGGCGCCACGCTGCACGACGAGATCGTGCGCGCCTGCGCCGAAACCGGCTTCAGCCCGCGTCTCGCGCAGCCCGCGCCGCAGGTGTCGTCCGTGGTCAATCTGGTGGCGGCCGGTCTGGGCGTGTCGATCGTGCCCGCCGCCATCGCCCAGGTGCAGGTCAAGGGCGTGCGTTATCTCGATGTGACCGGCGTGCATATGCGCGCGCGCCTCGCGCTCGGCTGGCGCGAGCAGGACACCTCGGCCACGGTCCGGGAGTTCGTCGCGCTGGCCTGAGCCGGAACTCGCAAAATCGCCCGATGCTATCCTTGGCGCCGTACCCGAACGCCGCGCGGCGGCACAACCACGAGGGACGGCGACACCATGCAGCGCAGCGCGAAGTGCTCGGCGGTCCACACGCGAAGCGGCCGCTTTTCCAGCATCGTCATGAAGCGGCCGCGTCTCGTGGTGACGCTCTGTTTTATCGGCGCGATGGCGCTGTTGAGCGCGGTCGGTCTGCGCCAGTTGTACAACATGACGCGCAACGATCTGCACAGCCGCCAGCGCGATCTCGAAGTGCGCGCCGTGGGCGTGGACGCGTTGATCGAAGCCGAACGCCGCCGCCTGATGTTCCTGCGCAATTACGCCGAGCATCAGCTTGCCGCCAGCACGCCGCCCTCGCCCGCCGAACAATCGGCCGTCATGCAGGCGCTGGCCGCCTCCACGCAGCCGGTCTGGCATGTGGCCGGCGCGCTCGACGGGCCCGGCGTCTACGGCACCAATGCGGCCGGTCTGGCCGGTCTCGAAGGCTTCCAGCGCGACCCCGCCACCTTGCCCGCCGATATCGCGCTCGCGCGCGCCATCAGCCCGCTCGTGCAGATCAGCCAGCATGCGGATACCGTGCAAAGCACCGTGGCCTTTATCTCGTCGAATGGCGTGTTCGTGATCGCGCCCGAGCATCAGGGCCGCAGCGTGCCCGACCTGCTGCGCCGCTTCAACACGATGAACTACTATCGCGGCCAGTTGCCCGAGCGCAATCCCGCGCGCGACGTGCTGTGGACGCCGGTGTATGCGGGCCTGCAAAAGGGCGAATCGATTTCGACGCTCAGCGCGCCGGTGTATGTGGACGGCAAGTTTCGCGGCGCAGTGGTGATGGATCTCACGCCTTCGCGTCTGCTCTCGCTGCAACTCGCCGCAGGCGGCGCGCCCGAAGACGGCGACGAAAATATCGAATTCGGCCTGCTCAACAGCAACGGCAACATCGTTTATTTCCGCAACGGCGCACTCACCGATCAGCGCCCCGCGGCCTTCAATCCCGAACTGCTGCAGATCGCCCAGCATTCGGTCGATCGATGGATGCGGCAAGGCTCCGGTTACGTCGAGCATCGCGGCACTTACGTGCTGTATCAGCGTGTCGGCCAGACGCACTGGATGCTGCTCGCGCCCACCGACAACAGCGAACTCACGCTCACCGCCGCGCGACGCGTGTTCAACAGCCCGGTCATTGCCGCGTGGATCGTGCTGATCCTGCTGCTGGTGGGCACGCTGCGCATCGTCACGAATATCTTCGGCCATTACGTGGAAGCGAGCGAGCGGCTGGAAGCGCTCGCGCGCAGCGACCCGCTCACCGGTCTCGCCAACCGGCGGCGCTTCATGGAAGCCTTCGCGGAAAACCTCGACCGCGCCCAACGCGCCGAAGACAAGGAAGGCAAGGAAAACGCAACGAGCAAGCCGCCGCAGATGGCCGCGCTGATGCTCGACATCGACTTCTTCAAGCGCGTCAACGACCGTTTTGGTCACGCGGCCGGCGACCGCGTGCTGACGATCTTCGCGCAGATCCTCCAGGCGAATCTGCGCAGCGTCGATCTGCCCGCGCGCGTGGGCGGCGAGGAATTCGCCGCCTTGCTGCCCGATGCCGATCTCGCCACCGCCGCCGCCGTGGCCGAGCGCGTGCGCCGCGCCGTCGAATCGCATGTGCGTGCCGACGCCGCTCCCGACAGCGCCGATGCGATCGCCTTCACGGTGTCGATCGGCGTGGCCGCCAGCCCCGAAGATTGCGCGGCCAACTACGAAGCGCTCATGCAGGTCGCCGACCGGCGCCTCTATCGGGCGAAGGAAAGCGGGCGCAATCGCGTCGTGCACGCCGATCTGCAACTCCATTGAACGCGCGGCCTGACTCATTTCATGCGCAACGAATAAGGCGTTTAGGCACGTAGCGGCGCAATGCGCACCGCTCGGACCGCAGCGCGCGAAAGGGGCTAACATCGGCTGGCCATTCACCCACGCGAACGCGCCTATCCGGCATGAAAAGCAGATTGTCCGTGCTGGCCACGTTCTGCCTCGTCGCGCTTACGGTGTGCGCGACGCTCGCGGCTGTCGCCGCTGCCACGGATGCGGTGATCGAGCGGCATCAGCGCGAGCAGGTGGACGAATACTCGCGGCGCGCCTTGATACGCGCCGAACTCGTGACCGCCGAAGCGGTTTCTTCCCTGCGCACGCTTTCCAGCTTCGACGGCACGCCCTGCACGCCCGAGCATCTGCAATCGATGCGGCGTGTCGAGGAGCAATACCGCTATATCCGCAATGTCGCGTGGACCGATGGCACGCGCATTCTCTGTTCGTCGTTGCGCGGCGGCATGGATAACGCGCTGCCGCCCGCGCAATGGCACTACCCGCACGACGTCAGCGCGTGGTCCACGGAAGCGGGCAAGCGCGGCAACGAACTGCCCATGCTCAATATCCGGCTCGGCAATCATATTGTCGTGGTCGACCCGCGCTTTTATCTGGACATCGTGCCGCTCGACGACACGATCGAACTCGCGCTGCTCGAATCCGTCGATGGTTCGGTTATCGCGCGCTGGCCGCGTGCCGACGAAGCGCTGTCGCGCGCCGCGCTGTTTCGCGATCCGGCCGCGCATTTCTTCGAGCATCGCTACTACGTGGTGAATCGTTCACAGCGCTATCCGATTTCGGTCGTCGCTTACGAGCCCGAAGATCGCGTGCGGCCGGACTTTCCCGCACAGATCAAAACCTTTCTCGCGCCCGTGCTGATCGCCAGCGTGCTGGGCACGTGGCTCGTGCTGCGCTGGCGCCGCAAGCTGCGCACGCCGCGTCATGCGCTGCTCGAAGGCATACGCCGGCGCCAGTTCACGGCATGGTTCCAGCCGCTCGTCGATCTGCGCACGGGCCGCTGCATCGGTGCGGAAGCGCTGGTGCGCTGGCGTCTCGGCGACGGCACCCTGATCGCGCCCGACACCTTTATTCCCATGGCGGAATCGATCGGCCTGATCCAGCCGATCACCGACCTCGTGATCGAATCCGTGTTTGCAGGCGCAGGCAGCCTGCTCACGCAGCGCCGCGACCTGCATATCTCGATCAACCTCACGCGCGACGATCTGGTTTCCTCGCGCGTGCTCAAGACGCTCGACGCGTGTTTCGCGAAATACGACGTGCTGGCGAGGCAGATCTGGTTCGAATGCATCGAGCGCGCGTTTATCGACGCCGAACAGATCGGGCCTGTTTTACAGCGCTATCGCGATGCGGGGCATCAGGTTTTCATCGACGATTTCGGCACCGGTTATTCGAGTCTCGCGTATCTGCAAACGCTGCCCGTGGACGGCATCAAGATCGATAAAGCCTTCGTCAACGCGCTGACTTCGGGTTCGGAAGTCAATGCGATCGTGCCGCACGTGATCGGCATCGCGCATGAGTTGAAGCTGGCGATGGTGGCCGAAGGCGTGGAAATCGAAGCACAGGCCGCGTATCTGCGCGAGCATGGCGTGCAGTTCGCGCAAGGCTGGCTTTACGCGAAGGCCATGCCTGCGGAGGAATTCGTGCGCTGGGTCGAAGAAAACGCTCTAGTGACAGCCTGAAAATCGATCCCGGTTTGCACGCGAGGCTCAGCGGAAAACCAGAAAAAACGTCGTAAAAAAAGCCATGTTGTGTCTTAATGTGCCGACCCATGACAGCACGGAGAGCTTCAGATGGCGCACAAGGAACACAACTACGCGGTGACGGTGCGATGGACCGGCAATCGCGGCACGGGCACCTCGGGGTATCGCGACTATGATCGCGATCACACGATCGAAGCGGCCGGCAAGGCCGCTATCGCCGGATCGGCGGACCCGGCATTTCGTGGCGACGCCGCGCGCTGGAACCCGGAAGATCTGCTCGTGGCCTCGGCCAGCGCCTGTCACAAGCTCTGGTATCTGCATCTGTGCGCCGATGCGGGCATCGCCGTGCTCGCCTATGTGGACGACGCGCAGGGCACGATGATCGACAGCCCGCAGCGCGGCTGCTTCAAGGAAATCGTGCTGCGTCCGCGCGTGACGATCCGCGCGGGCGACAACCCGAGTCTCGCCGAACAGCTGCACCACGCGGCGCACGAGCAGTGCTATATCGCCAACTCGGTGAACTTCCCGATCCGCTGCGAGCCGGTGATAGAGATCGCAAGCGAGTGATCTCACGCTGATCACAAGCGCGGGCGGGCACGTTCAAGCCGCCTGCGCGATATACGCTTCCAGGCCGCTGGCCAGCGCATCGAACACCGCCTTGCAGCGCTTGTTGCTGCGCAGGTCTTCATGCATGGCGATCCACGTCGTCAGGCTCGCGGCGCAGTCGTGCGGCAGCACGCGCTGCAGGCGCGTGTCGCGCCGCGCCACCCCCACCTGGCAAATGCCGATACCGCAACCCGCGCGAATCATCGCCAGTTGCGCGACATCGCTATCGGTGCGCAGCGCGAAACTCTCGCGCTTCCAGTACGGCAAGCGGCTCGACGCCGCGCGCACGAACGGCGTCACCGTGTCATAGCCGATCAGCGTGTGCCGCGCGAGATCGGCGAGCGTGTCGGGCGTGCCGTGAGCGGCCAGATAGTCGTCGCGCGCGTGCATGCCGATCTGGATCTCGCCGATCCGCCGCGCGATCAGCATGTCCTGCTGCGGCTGCGTCATGCGCACGGCAATATCCACTTCGCGCTGAAGCAGGTCCTGCAGCCGGTTGCTCGGCACCAGTTCGACGACGATCTGCGGATGCGCGCGGCGCAAGGCGGCGAGGACCGGCGGCAGCACTTCCACGCTCACCACTTCGCTGGCCGACACGCGCACGACGCCGCGCATCGCATTGCCCGGCCCCGAAGCCGCGCGTTCCAGCGCCGCCGCCGTGCTGCGCATGGACTCGGCGTAACCGCGCAGCGCGCCTGCGGCTTCGGTCGGCAGAAAACCGGCGGGCGAGCGCGTGAACAACGGCTGGCCGAACGCGGCTTCCAGCGACGCGATATGCCGCCCCGCCGTAGGTTGCGTGATGCCCAGCGCGCGCGCCGCGCCCGAGAGCGAGCCTTCCGTGAATACCGCGAGGAAGGTTCGGTAGAGTTCCCAATTGAGGTTCGAAGCCATGCATAAATGTATAGCCGATAGCGCATCTTCGGCAATTTTTTATGATCGGCGAGACGCGCAGAATGCAGCCATCGACACTTCATTCAAGCGAGAACGATCATGGCGGCAAATCTCGGAGAACCGGCCCGCACGGCCCTCGTGCTGGGCGTGAGCGGCGGAATCGGCGGCGAAGTCGCGCGCCAGCTTGCCGGTGCGGGCTGGCGCGTGCGGGCCTTGCAGCGGCGCGCCGCCAGCCTGCCGGGCATCGAGGTCGTGCAAGGCGATGTCATGGACCGCGAAGCCGTCCTGCGCGCCGCCCAGGGATGCGAGGTGATCGTGCATGCGGTGAATCCGCCGGGCTATCGACGCTGGGCCGATCTCGTGCTGCCGATGATCGACAACACGCTGGCCGCCGCACAGGCTGGGCGCGCCACCGTGGTGCTGCCGGGCACGGTCTACAACTTCGGCCCCGAGGCGCTGCCGCGGGTGGCCGAGGACGCGCCGCAGCAGCCGCGCACCCGCAAGGGCGCGATCCGTGTGGAACTGGAGCGGCGCATCGAGGCCGCCACCGCGCGGGACGTGCGCGCGATCGTACTGCGGGCGGGCGACTTTTTCGGGCCGCAGGTGGGCAATAGCTGGCTCGCCCAGGGGTTTCTCAAGCCCGGCGCGCCGGTGGCGAGCGTGCGCGAGCCGGGCACGCCGGGCGTCGGCCACGCGTGGGGCTATGTGCCGGACGTCGCGCGCGCCATGCTCGAACTGATCGCGCAGCGAGGCGCGCTCGCGCCTTTCGCGCGCTTTCACATGGCCGGCCACTGGGACGCGGACGGCACGCAAATGGCCGCCGCCATTTGCCGCGTGGCCGCGCGCCACGGCCTGACGGTCAAGCGCGGCGCGTTTCCCTGGCCGTTGATCTACGTGGCGGCGCTCTTTTCGACCACGCCGCGCGAAATGCTGGAAATGCGCTATCTCTGGCGCGAGACGCTCGAACTCGACAACCGCCACCTCGTCGCAACGCTCGGCTGCGAGCCGCACACGCCGCTGGATACGGCTGTGGAAGCCACGCTGCAAGGCCTTGGCTGCCTGCCCGCCGCGTCGAATCCGATGGCTGCGGCGCACTGAAAGCGCCTCGGAACGACTCCGTGGCGAGGGAAAAATGGCCGCAAAAAATGCCGCTCACAGCGCGCAACCGGCCCCAATAACCCTCGCCAAAAACGCGACGAATGGCCCGCAGGCCCGGCTCGCGCTAAAATGCGCCCCGTTCCTGCATGCACCATGCGACTTACGGAGAAGTCTGATGATTATCGAACCGCGCGTCCGCGGCTTCATTTGCGTGACGGCCCATCCGGCAGGATGTGAAGCCAACGTCGCTCAGCAAATCGAATACGTTAAACAACACGGCCCCGTGGCCAACGGCCCGAAGCGCGTGCTCGTGCTCGGCGCCTCGACCGGCTACGGCCTCGCCGCCCGCATTTCGGCGGCCTTCGGCTCGGATGCGGCCACGCTCGGCGTCTGCTTCGAGCGCGCCGGCACCGACACCCGCCCGGCCACGGCCGGCTGGTACAACACGGCGGCCTTCGAGAAGTTCGCCACCCAGAAGGGCCTCTACGCGAAGTCCATCAACGGCGACGCGTTCTCGGACGCCATCAAGCAGGAAACCATCGAAGCGATCAAGCGCGATCTCGGCCAGGTCGACCTGGTGGTCTACAGCCTCGCCGCGCCGCGCCGCACGCACCCGGTCACGGGCACCGTGCACAACTCGACGCTCAAGCCGGTCGGCAAGCAGCTGCGCATGCGCGGCATCGACACCGACAAGGAAGTGATCAAGGAAACCGTCCTCGAAGCGGCCACCCAGGAAGAACTCGACGGCACCGTGGCGGTGATGGGCGGTGAAGACTGGCAGATGTGGATCGACGCGCTGGCTGCAGCCGGCGTGCTCGCCGATGGCGCGAAGACCACGGCATTCACGTATCTGGGCGCCGAAGTCACGCACGACATCTACTGGAACGGCTCGATCGGCCAGGCCAAGAAGGATCTGGACCAGAAGGTGCTGGGCATTCGCGCGAAGCTCGCAGCCACCGGCGGCGACGCCCGCGTGGCCGTGCTCAAGGCCGTGGTGACGCAGGCCAGCTCGGCGATTCCCATCATGCCGCTGTACCTCTCGCTGCTGTTCCGCGCGATGAAGGCCAACGGCACGCACGAAGGCTGCATCGAGCAGGTCTACGGTCTGTACAAGGACTCGCTCTACAGCACGACGCCGATCCTCGACGACGAAGGCCGTCTGCGCGCCGACTACAAGGAACTCGATCCGGCCATCCAGGAGCAGGTCAAGGCCTGGTGGAACGAAGTCGCCGATGACAACATCTACGCGATGACCGATTTCGCCGGCTACAAGGCGGAATTCCTGCGCCTGTTCGGCTTCGGCATCGAAGGCGTGGACTACACGGCCGACGTCAATCCGAACGTCGCGATTCCGGGCATCATCGAGAAGTAAAGCAGTCCATCCGTGTGCGCGCAGCAGGCGTTCGCCCGTTGCGCGCACAACGACCTCGCGCCGGTCAATGCGAGTGCTTCGGCACCTCCGCGCCACGGCAACCCACCAGAAAATCGAAGTCACAGCCTTCGTCGGCTTGCAGCACGTGTTCGACGTAGAGCTTGCGATAACCGCTGCCATCCGCCGCCAGCGGCTGTTGCTGCGCGCGCCACGTGTCCAGACGCGTGCGAATTTCCACATCGTCGATATCCACGCGCAGCGTGCCGGTTTCGCAATCCAGTTCGATCCAGTCGCCGTCGCGCACGATGGCAAGCGGCCCGCCCGCGCGCGCTTCGGGCGCGACGTGCAGCACCACCGTGCCGTAAGCCGTGCCGCTCATGCGCGCGTCCGACACGCGCACCATGTCGGTCACGCCCTGCGCGAGCAGCTTGGGCGGCAGGCCCATATTGCCGACTTCGGCCATGCCCGGATAACCCTTCGGGCCGCAGTTTTTCATCACGAGCACCGAATCCGCCGTCACGTCCAGATCGGGATCGACGATGCGCTTTTTGTAGTCCTCGAAATGCTCGAACACCACGGCGCGGCCGCGATGCTTGAGCAATGCCGGCGTCGCCGCAGACGGTTTGAGCACCGCGCCGTTGGGCGCGAGATTGCCGCGCAACACGCACAGCCCGCCATCCTGCACGAGCGGATTGCCGATCGGGCGGATGACTTCGTCGTTGTAGTTCGGCGCTTCGCACACGTTCTCCCAAAGCGTTCGGCCATTGGCCGTGAGCGCATCGGGATGCGGCAGCAGATTCGCTTCGCCGAGCCTGCGCAACACGGCGGGCAAGCCGCCCGCGTAATAGAACTCTTCCATCAGAAAGCGGCCGGATGGCTGCAGATCGACCAGCGTGGGCGTGCCGCGCCCGATGCGGGTCCAGTCGTCCAGTTCCAGCGGCACGCCAATGCGCCCGGCGATCGCCTTCAAATGAATCGCCGCATTGGTGGAGCCGCCTATCGCCGCATTCGCGCGTATCGCATTCTCGAACGCCTCGCGCGTAAGCAGTTTCGAAAGCCGCACATCCTCCAGCGCCATTTCGACAATTCGTATTCCTGACATTTGTGCAAGCACATAACGCCGCGCATCCACCGCTGGAATCGCTGCGTTATGCGGCAACGTCACGCCTAATGCTTCCGCCATGCAGGCCATCGTCGAAGCCGTGCCCATGGTGTTGCAGGTGCCCGCCGAACGCGACATGCCCGCTTCCGCCGACATGAAATCGTGAATCGAAATCTTGCCCGCCTTCACCTGCTCGCTCAGTTGCCACACGACCGTGCCCGAACCGATGTCGCGCCCTTCGTGCTTGCCGTTGAGCATCGGCCCGCCGCTCACCACGATCGCGGGCACATCGCAACTGGCCGCGCCCATCAGCAGGGCCGGCGTGGTCTTGTCGCAGCCCACCAGCAGCACCACCGCATCGACGGGATTGCCGCGGATCGATTCCTCCACGTCCATCGAGGCGAGATTGCGCGTGAACATCGCCGTGGGCCGCAGATTCGATTCGCCGTTCGAAAACACCGGAAACTCGACCGGGAAACCGCCCGCCTCGTACACGCCGCGCTTCACGTGTTCGGCGAGCTTGCGAAAGTGCGCATTGCAGGGCGTGAGTTCCGACCACGTATTGCAGATGCCGATAATGGGCTTGCCGGCGAACTCGTGATCGGGAATGCCTTGGTTCTTCATCCAGCTGCGATACATGAAACCGTTCTTGTCCGCCGTGCCGAACCACTCGGCCGAGCGGAGCCTGGGCTTTCGGGTGTTCATGGCTTTGCCCACTTTGTGAGAAAGACCCATAAATAGCATGACTATATGAGTCGCAAGGATCGGGAAAACGCTAATAAAAACGGCCTGAACTGTTGCATATAGTTTGGCTATTCAGAAATCCGAAGCAAAAAAGCAGCACCGCAATGCAGCAATTGCAAGGCAGCGGTCCGAGGGCGACCGAGGGCCCGGGATGGCGCGATCGACTCGTGCTTCTGTCCGGCCGTGGTGGACGCGAGCGATGCGCCGTGAATTAAAAAACGATAGAGCGACATCGGAGACACGCATGAAACTGGCAACTCGCATGGTGAGCGGGTTCGTCGCGGCAGCGGCGGCTTTCTCTCTGGCGGCGGGCGTCGCGCACGCCGAAGACAAGCAGATTACGCTGGGTTTTGCCCAGGTGGGCGCGGAAAGCGCCTGGCGCACCGCCAACACGGTGTCGGTCAAGGCCGCCGCCAAGGACGCCGGCATCAACCTCAAGTTCTCGGACGCGCAGCAAAAGCAGGAAAACCAGATCAAGGCGATCCGCTCGTATATCGCGCAGAAAGTCGATGTGATTGCGTTCTCGCCGGTGGTGGAATCGGGTTGGGAACCGGTGCTACAGGAAGCGAAACGCGCGAAGATTCCCGTGATCCTCACCGACCGCAACATCGACGTGAAGGATCAATCGCTCTACGTCACGATGATCGGCTCGGACTTCATGGAAGAAGGCCGCCGCGCGGGCAAATGGCTCGAAGAGCACTACAAGAGCAATCCCGGCCCGATCAATATCGTCGAGCTGCAGGGCACGGTCGGTTCCGCTCCGGCCAACGATCGCCATGCCGGTCTGATCGAAGTCATCAAGAACGATCCGAAGTTCAAGATCATCGCTTCGCAAAGCGGCGACTTCACGCTCGCGGGCGGCAAGCAGGTGATGGAAGCCTTCGCCAAGTCCTACGGCAACAAGATCAACGTGGTCTACGCGCATAACGACGACATGGCGCTGGGCGCGATCCAGGCGATGGAAGAAGCGGGCATGAAGCCGGGCAAGGACGTGAGCGTGGTCTCGTTCGACGCCACCAAGGGCGGCTTCGAAGCGATGATCGCCGGCAAGATGAACGTGGACGTGGAATGCAGCCCGCTGCTCGGGCCGCAACTGATGACGGCCGTGAAGGACGTGGTCGCAGGCAAGCAATTGCCCAAGCGCATCGTCACGAACGAAACCGTGTTCCCGATGGATGTTGCGGCGCAAACGCTGCCCTCGCGCAAGTATTGATCGAGGTTGGGAAGGCAAGGGGCGCGCGTCACGGTCTCTCCAGCGTGACGCGCGCTGCGCATTGATTGGCAGTTCGTTCTTTTTCGGCTCCTGCTTATGAGCGCAACGCCGCTACTCGAAACCATTGGCCTGTCGCGAACCTTCCCCGGCGTGCGTGCGCTCGACCGGGTCGATTTTCGTCTGTTCCCCGGCGAGGTTCACACGCTGATGGGCCAGAACGGCGCGGGCAAATCCACGCTGATCAACGTGCTCACGGGCGTGCACGAACCGGAAGCCGGCGAGATCCGCCTTGCAGGCCAGGCAGTGCGTTTTTCGACGCCGCAGGAAGCCGAAGCCGCGGGCATCCAGACGCTCTATCAGGAAGTCAATCTCTGCCCGAATCTCTCGGTGGCGGAGAATATTTTCGCCGGGCGGCAGCCGCGCAAACGCGGCCTGATCGACTGGAAAACGATTCACCGGCGCGCCGCCGAAGCGCTCGCGCAACTCAATCTTTCGCTCGACGTGACGCAGTCGCTCGACACCTATCCGATTGCGATGCAGCAGATGGTGGCGATCGCGCGCGCGGTGTCGGTCGATGCGCGCATCCTGATTCTCGACGAACCCACTTCCAGCCTCGACGAAGGCGAAGTCACGCGGCTTTTCGACGTGCTGCGCAAGCTCAAGGCGTCGGGTATCGCGATTCTGTTCGTCACGCATTTTCTGGAGCAGACCTACGCAATCTCCGACCGCATCACCGTCATGCGTAACGGCGAGCGCGAAGGCGAATATCTTGCCGCCGATCTGCCGGTGCAAACGCTGGTCGCGAAGATGGTCGGGCTCGAGGATGCCGGCGCGCGGCTCGCGCAGGCGGAAGCGCCGCGCCACGACGAAGCCGCCGCGCCAGGCGGCCAGCCCTACCTCGCCGCGCAAGGCGTCGCGCGGCGCGGCGTGCTCAATCCGCTCGATCTCGAAGTGCAGCCGGGGCAGATTCTGGGCCTCGCTGGCTTGCTCGGTTCAGGGCGCACGGAAACCGCGCGCCTGATTTTCGGCGCCGATAAAGCCGATGCGGGCGCGCTCCATATCAACGGCAAGCCCGTGAAGCTGTCCTCGCCGCGCGACGCCGTGCGGCATGGCATGGCCTACTGCCCGGAAGATCGCAAGAAGGAAGGCATCGTCGCCGATCTGTCGATCCGCGAAAACATCGTGCTGGCGCTGCAGGCGCGGCGTGGCTGGTGGCGCATGATCGGCCGCGCGCGTCAGCGCGAACTCGCCGATCAATACATCGCGCAGCTTGGCATCAAGGCGCGCGATGCGGAGCAACCCATCGGCCTGCTCTCGGGCGGCAATCAGCAGAAGGTGCTGCTGGCGCGCTGGCTCGCCACCGAACCGCGTCTGCTGATCCTCGACGAACCCACGCGCGGCATCGACGTCGCCGCCAAGTTCGAAATCATGGACCGCGTGCGCGCGCTCTGCGCGAAGGGGCTGGGCATTCTGTTCATCTCATCCGAAATCAGCGAAGTGGTGCGCGTGAGCGATCGTATCGCCGTGCTGCGCGATCGCCGCAAGGTGGCCGAACTCGCGGGCGCGCAGCGCTCGGAACACGAGGTCTACGACCTCATCGCCGGAGACCGCCGATGAACACGCGTCCGAAGTCGGGGCTGCCTGCGGGCCTGCCGTCGTGGCTCGCGCTGCTGCTGCGGCATCCGCTCGTATGGCCTGCGCTCACGCTGGTGGCGCTATTCGCCGTGGACGTCGCGCATCGTGCGAACTTTCTGTCGATCACAATTCTCGGCGGCCATCTGTTCGGCGCGCCCGTCGATATCCTCATGCGCGCCGCGCCGCTGGTGGTGGTGTCGCTCGGCATGACGCTCGTGATCGCCACGCGCGGCATCGATATTTCGGTGGGCGCGGTCGTCGCCATCGCGGGCGCGGCGGCCGCCACCGTGCTCGCCGACGATCCCACCAATGTTGCCATGGCGTTTGGCGCGGCGCTGGCCGTGGGCCTCGCCGCGGGCCTCTGGAACGGTCTGCTGGTGGCCTTTGTCGGCATGCAGCCGATCATCGCCACGCTGATCCTGATGGTGGCCGGGCGCGGCGTCGCGCAACTGCTCACCGGCGGGCAGATCATCCCCATCGGCGCGAAGGGCTATCTCTATGCGGGCGGCGGTTATCTCGCGCTGGTGCCCTGCGCGGTGTGGATCGCGATTGCCGTGACGGTACTGACCGTGCTGATCGTCAATCGCACGGCGCTGGGGCTCTTTATCCGCTCGATCGGCGTGAATCCGGTGGCCGCGCGGCTTGCGGGCCTGTCTTCGCAGGCGGTGGTGTTCGGCGCGTATGCGTTCTGCGGTTTGACGGCCTCGATTGCGGGCATTCTCATCAGCTCGAACGTGCGTAGCGCCGACGGCAACAACGCCGGCCTGTTGCTCGAACTCGACGCGATTCTCGCCGTGACGCTGGGCGGCACTTCGCTCTCGGGCGGCCGCTTCAGTCTCGCGGGCACGGTGCTGGGCGCCCTCATCATCCAGACGCTGACCTATACGACGTATTCGATCGGCGTGCCGCCCGAAGCCACGCTCGTGGTCAAGGCCGTGGTCGTGCTGGTCGTGAGCGTGATCCAGTCGCCCGCCGCGCGCGCTTTCCTGGCCGCGCAGTTGCGACGCCTCGCATCGGGTCGCCGGGCGCGCGCATGAACGCCCGTCATTCAAGGACACTTCGGGGATTTGCTGCATGAACCGTCCATCGCCTTCCGCTTCTTCTACCGCCGCTTCCACGAACGCTGCCGCGTGGCGGCGCGGGATCGCGCGTTTTGTCGATCCGCGTGTATTGCCGATTGTCGTGACCGTGCTGCTGTTCGTCGCGCTGTTTGGCTTCGGTTCGGTCATGTACAAAGGCTTTTTCTCGCTGCAAGTCTTGTTTGGACTGCTGGTCGATAATGCGTTTCTGCTGATCGTCGCCATCGGCATGACGTTTGTGATCATCTCGGGCGGCATCGATCTTTCCGTGGGCGCAGTGGTTGCGCTCACAACCATACTCTGCGCCGTAGGCACCGAAAAACTGCACTGGCCCGTGGCCGTAGTCGTGCCGCTCGTGCTGCTGCTCGGCGCGCTTTATGGTGCGGCCATGGGCGCGCTGATCCACTTCTTCCGCCTGCAGCCCTTCATCATCACGCTCGCGGGCATGTTCCTCGCGCGCGGCGCCTGCTTCCTCATCACCACCGAATCCATCCAGATCAACGACGCCGGTTTTCACGCGCTCTCCGAATTCAACATTCCGGTGGGCAGCGGCTCGCTCACGACCGGCTCGCTGACTGCGCTGGCGATGCTCGCGGGCGGCATCGTGATCGCGCATTTCACGCGCTTCGGCCGCAATGTCTATGCGATCGGCGGGAACGAGCGCTCCGCGCTGCTGATGGGCCTGCCGGTGGCGCGCACCAAGATCGGCGTGTATGCGCTGTCGGGTTTCTGCTCGGCGCTCGGTGGCGTGGTGTTCACGCTGTACGTGCTCTCGGGCTACGGCCTGCAGGCGCAAGGCATGGAGCTCGACGCCATCGCCGCGACGGTGATCGGCGGCACGCTGCTCACGGGCGGGGTGGGCTATGTGATCGGTTCGGTGTTCGGCGTGGGCATTCTCGGCACGATCCAGACGCTCATCACCTTCGACGGCACGCTCAGTTCGTGGTGGACGCGCATCGTGATCGGCGCCCTGCTCTGCGCATTCTGTCTGCTGCAGCGCGCCACCGAACGTCACGCGGCGCGGCGTAAATCGACGGGCGGCGGCAAGGGCGCGCAACGCGCGCGCCGAACGCTCACGCAGCCCGACGCGCCGCTCGAACCGATGAAGCAGGCGCGCTTCGCCTCGCCGCCGCGCACCCAATAGTCCGACTAGTTAGGGGTATACATGGATTAGGCGGCTCAACAGCCCTGCACTAAGATTTTTGCGGTACGGCACGGCGCATGGCAACGTTATCGACATCACAGCACGCACCGAATCACGCACCCACGCTCGCGCACTTCCGGTGCCGCCCCAGCATCTGCACGTTTATCGACGCAACGTCGAACGCAAAGTCGATTCGATCGACCCACGACAACGAGAGCCGGAGGAAGACATGGCGCAGCAACGGGATGACGACAACCATCCGCAGGAATCCACGCAAGACACCCGCAACGCGGGCCTGAACGCCACGCGGCGCGGCCTGATGCAAGGCGCAGGGCTAGGCGCTGCGCTGTCCCTGATGGGCGCGCTGGGCGGCGGCGCAGGCGGCATGATTTCGCAGGCGCAGGCCGCCGAAATGGCCTTCCCATCGCACAAGAAGTGGAAGATCGTGTTCGTCAATCACGTGACCACGAATCCCTTCTTCGTGCCGACGCAGTACGGTATTCAGGACGCCTGCTCGATGTTCGGCATGGACTATCAGTGGACCGGTTCGGCCACCTCCGATGCAGGCGAAATGGTGCGCGCGGTCAACTCCGCGATCGCCGCCAAGGCCGACGCCATCGCCGTGCCGATCGTCGACCCGGGCGCTTTCGACAAGCCGATTCAGGCCGCGCTCGACGCCGGCATTCCGGTGTTCGCCTATAACGCCGACGCGCCGCGCGGCAAGAGCAATCCGCGCCTCGCCTATATCGGCCAGGATCTGTATCTCTCGGGCTATCAGATGGGCGAGCGCATCGTCAGTCTGATCGATAGCGGCATGGTGGCGCTTTTCATCGCCACGCCCGGACAGTTGAACATCCAGCCGCGTCTCGACGGCGCAAGCGACGCGATCAAGAAGTCCGGCAAGAAGATCGATATCCAGACCGTCGCCACGGGCGCAACGGTCAATGAAGAACTCTCGAAGATCAAGTCGTTCTATCTGGGCCACCAGGATCTCAAGGGCATGTTCGCGGTGGACGCGGGCAGCACGCAGGGCGTCGCGCAGGTGATGAAGGAATCGAATCTGCCTTCGAAGGGCGTGCACGGCGGCGGCTTCGATCTGCTGCCCACCACCATCCAGTTGATTCACGAAGGCTTCCTCGACTTCACCATCGACCAGCAACCCTATGTGCAGGGCTTCTACACGGTGATGGAAGCGTTCGTGTTCCTCGCTTCGGGCGGCCTTGTCGGGCCGGCCAATATCAACACGGGTCTGAAGTTCGTGACGAAGTCGACGGTCGAGCCGTATCTGAACACCTCGACGCGTTATGAAGGCAAGACCACCAAGCCGCAAATCGTGCCGATGAGCGGCGCAATCAAGTCGTGATGGATACGGTGAACGAACCTGGCAATGTCGAAGCCCGCGCGCCCCGGCGCGCGGGTGTACCGTGGACCTCGCACTGGGCGGCCGAGCTGCGCATCCTGCTCGTGGCCGTGTTGCTGGCCGCTTACTTCGAGTTCGCGAATCACGATTTCCTGCTCACCAACGCGAGCCTCGTCAATCTCTCGCAGTTCATCGCGCCGGTGGCGATCATCGCGTTCGGCGAAATCATGCTGATGATCGGCGGCGATATCGATCTGTCGGCGGGCATGGTGTTCGCCTTTGCGCCGTTCATGATGGTGTTCGCCAACGATGCGGGCGCGCCGATGTGGCTCGCCGTGATCGCCGGTCTGGTGGCGGCGGCGATCATCGGCTTCGTGAACGGCGCGGTGACCGTGTGGCTGCGCCTGCCCTCTTTCGTCACCACGCTCGGCACGCTGTTTCTGATCAACGGCATCACGCTGACGGTTTCGCGCGGCACGCCGGCCTCCACGCCGGGCTCGCCGGAGTTTTCGGCCTTCATGGGCGCGTGGGGTTATAGCGAGATTCTCTGGACCGTGGCGCTGGCCGTGATCATGCACACCTTGCTGCGCCATACGCGCTGGGGTCTGCATACGCAGGCGGCGGGCGCGAACCCGGTGGGCGCGAGCGAGGCCGGTATTCATGTGAACCGGCTGCGGCTGGGCAACTTCGTGATCGCGGCAGTGCTCGCAGGCCTGACCGGCATACTCGAAGGCTTTCGCATCACCTCGATCGATCCGCAGGCGGGCGGCAACCAGATCATGTTTCTGGCCGTGGCCGCGGCGGTGATCGGCGGCACGCCGCTCACGGGCGGCTCGGGCACGATCGTGGGCGGGTTGATCGGCGCGGCGGTGCTCGGCATTCTGAACGACGGCTTCACGCTGATCGGCATCAACGCCTTTACCTTCAACATCATTCTGGGCGCCGCGATTCTCGCCGCGATGGTCTTCAATATTCACGTCGGCCGCATTCGCCGCAAGGGAGGCCGCTGATGGACGAATCGCAGGCTTTCCACGCGCCCGCGAATGGTGGCGCGCTCGAACCGCTCGCCCTGCGCGGCGACAAGATCGTCAAGCGCTTCGGCGCGGTGACGGCGCTCGACGGTGTCTCGCTCACGCTCGGCAAGGGCGAAATTCTGGGCATTCTCGGCGATAACGGCGCGGGCAAATCCACGCTCGTGAAAATCCTCACGGGCTTTCATCAGCAGACCGACGGCGAACTGTATATCGACGGTCAGCAAACCCTGCTGCGTTCCGTCGATCACGCGCGCTCGCTGGGTATCGAATGCGTCTATCAGGATCTCGCGCTCGCGAATTCGCTGTCGATCTATCACAACATGTTCCTGAACCGCGAGATCGTGCGGCGCGGTCCGTTCCGGCTGCTCGATCACAAGCAGATGCGCGAGCGCGCGGCGCAGTGTCTCGACGATATCGGCGTGCATGTGCCGTCGGTCGATCTGCCGGTGGAGCGGCTGTCCGGCGGCCAGCGTCAGGCGATTGCGGTGGCGCGCGCCGTGCACTCGAACGCGAAGATCCTGCTGCTCGACGAACCGCTCGCGGCAATGGGCGCGCGCGAGGCCGGGCTCATCATCGACCTGCTCATGCGTCTGAAGGAAAAGGGCGGGCTATCCATTATCATGATCATGCACAACTATGCGCAGACGCTCGATATTGCGGATCGCATCATGTTGATGCAGCGGGGCCGCGTCACGTATGAACAAAAGAGCGCGCTTACTTCGGTGGCGGAGCTGATGGACATCGTGCGGCGGGAATACCGGGCGATGCGCGCCACCAGCGCGTGATCGTCGTCAACAGGGGGCATGCCTGACCGGCGCGCCCGGTCGGATCATCTATGGATTACCGCAATCTAGAGAAACGCAAGAGCATGCACGCTCGCATCGTGCAGGAGCTCGGCATGCAGATCGTGGGCGGCTCGCTGCGCCCGGGACAGCGTCTGCCTCCCGAACCGACATTGTGCGAAACCTATGGCGTAAGCCGCCCCGTGCTGCGCGAAGCGACCCGCGTGCTGGTCGCCAAGGGCCTCGTGGTGTCGAAGCCGCGCGTGGGCAGCGTGGTGCGCCCGCGCGAAGAATGGCACATGCTCGACCCCGACGTGCTGTTCTGGACCGTCAACAGCCTGCCCGAAGGCGAATTCTTCCGCTCGCTCATGACGGTGCGCCAGATCATCGAACCGGCCGCCGCCGCGCTCGCCGCGATTTCCGCCACCGACGAAGACCGCGCCCGCATCGCCACCGCCTACGCGCGCATGGAAGAGGCGAAAACCGCCAGCGACCTGCTCGAACCCGACCTCGAATTCCACCGCGCGATCATGGCGGCCACGCATAACGACATGCTCGCGTATATCGGCAATATGCTCTCGCTGGCGCTGACCGAATCGATCAAGCTCACGAGCCGGCATCCGAATACCCATGCGCTTTCGCTGCCGCGCCACAAGGCGATCCTCACGGCGATCGAGCATCGCGATGCGCTCGCGGCGCGTCAGGCCAGTGTCGTGCAGCTCGACAACGCGCGCGCCGATGCGACTTCGATACTGGGCGGCGCCGCGCTGGAGACGTAATCAGGCGTTCTCGCAGATCTGCACGTAATGCTGCGCGAGTTCTTCCTTGATGCCCGCGCGCTTGAGTGCATCGACGATTTCCTGACGGCTCCAGTGGCTGCGGTAGCGCGCGTACATCGCGCGCACGCATGCGTAC
Organism: Paraburkholderia sp. Ac-20340; assembly: GCF_017104965.1. Classification (GTDB taxonomy): domain Bacteria; phylum Pseudomonadota; class Gammaproteobacteria; order Burkholderiales; family Burkholderiaceae; genus Paraburkholderia. The sequence goes on along the minus strand of NZ_JAAGPR010000029.1, from coordinate 75,774 downwards.
TTCTGCAGCCGGCAATACACGGTGAGCAGATGCAGCGATTCGTTCGACGCGAAGGTGCGCAGGTCGATATCGCGCATGATCGCCATCATTTCGCTGTCGTCCACGTGACGCCACATGTTGTAGACAGCGTGGAAGCCAAAGCTCGGCCGCGCGCCCGGCGAAGCCTCGTAGGAAAACTGCGCCGCCACGTCCAGCGGCGCGTAGCGCATGCCGTATTCCGCTTCCAGCACCGGGCGCCATTGCTGGCAGATGGCTTCGTCTTCGACCGTATCGGGCGCGACCACGAAGCGCTCGTCGGCAAGGGCTTTCAGCAGGCGCGCCGATCGCAGCGAAAAACCGCCATTGCCCATGTCCTGGCCGGGCGGGCGATGCGGCCAGTGCGCGCCGATATAGTCGTACTCGAAGAACCGCTCGCTCCAGCGCGACGCGTCCAGCACATAACCATCCCATTGCGCGACCAGCACCCAGGGCGTGGCGATGTGCTGCGCGAGTTCCTTGAGCATGAACGCCGAATACGCCTCACGCGAGCGCAGCGGGTCGATCCTGACGATGCGCGCGCGCGTGGCCACGTCCTGATGCGTGAACAGCATGGCGTCGCCGAAAGTGCAACGCGACATCGAAATATCGAGGGCGCGCGCGGCGAGCGCCGGGTTGATCGTATCGGCCGCGCAGAGCGTGACCTCGGGTAGGGCCAGGGGCCGGCTGTCGTGCATGGGTGGAGTCCGGGGAGTGTCGAGCGCGAGGCCAATCCCCGCAGTGGCGCAAGATGGTATGCCCGCGCCGCCGTCTCGAAACGCCACGCCCCCCGGTCATCGGCATCAAATGTTGCCGATGCTTGCCGCACATCAAATCCAGCACCCGTCCGCGCTGCGCAGGACGGGTGGAATACTTCTTATTGCGATTCCTCAGACTGCGCGCTTGCTGCGGCGGAACTGGTCGAACAGCACCGCGAGCAACAGAATGCCGCCGCGAATCAGATACTGATAGAACGTCGGCACGTTCATGAGGCTCATGGCGTCCTGCACCGAGCCCATGATCAGCACGCCCACCAGCACGCCCGAGATCGTCGCCACGCCGCCCGTGAGCGACACGCCGCCCAGCACGCAGGCCGAGATCACGCCCAGTTCCAGGCCCACCGAAGTCTTCGGGTCGCCCAGGCTCATGCGCGAAGCCAGCATCACGCCCGCGAAGCCCGTCACCAGCCCTTGCAGCACGAACACCGTGATCTTGATACGCGTGACCGGCAGACCGGCGAGACGCGCGGCCTCGCCATTGCCGCCCACGGCCAGCACGTTCTTGCCGAACACGGTTTTCTTGAGCAGGAAGCCGAACAGCACGAAGCCGATGATGTTGCTCCAGATCGGGAACGAAATGCCGAGGAACGAACCGCCGCCGAGGTCGAAGAAGCGCTCTTCCGAGATCATCACCGCGTCGCCGTTCGAGGTGAGGAAGGCGAGACCGCGCACCGCTTCCATCATCGCGAGCGTGGCGATCAGCGAATTGATCTTGAAGCGCGCGATCAGCACGCCGTTGACGAGCCCGACCGCGCCGCCCGCGAGAATGCCCGCCGCAATGCCCAGCAGCACGCTATGCGACTGCGTGATCACCGTGGACGCGACCACGCCCGAGAACGCGACGATCGACGCCACGGACAGATCGACCTCGCCCAGCGCGAGCACGAACATCATGGTCACGGAGATCGAGCCGATCAGCGTGACGGACAGCAAAAGACCCTGAATATTGCGGCTCGTGAGGAAATCCGGCACCGTCGCGGACAGTATCGCGAACAGCGCCACGAACACCACCGCGATGCCCGATTTGTTGATCATGTCCCACGCGCGCGCACGCGAAGGCGTGATCGGCGCGGCGGCTTCGTTGACGGTAGGCGTGCCCTGTGGCTGCATGGCTTGACTCATCTCAATGTGTGTTTCGGTAGTGCTCAACGCGGCAGCGCGAGCTTGATCAGTTCGTCGGGCGTGGCTTCGGCCTTCGGCAGGCTGCCTGCGATTCGCCCTTCGCGCATCACGACGATGCGGTCGGCCACGCCGATCACCTCGGCGAGATCGCTCGACACCATGATCACGGTGCGCCCCGCTTCGGCCAGCTCGTAAAGCAGGTTGTAGATTTCGGCGCGCGCGCCCACGTCGATGCCGCGCGTGGGTTCGTCCATCAGGAACACGTCGATGCGTTCGGCCAGCCAGCGCGACAGGATCACCTTCTGCTGGTTGCCGCCCGACAGCGTGCCGATGGCCGTATCGCCATTGCGCGTCTTGATCGCGAGTTTCTTGATGTAGTCCTGCGCCAGCGTCTTCTCGCGTTTCGCGTCGAGCAGGAAGCGCGCGGGACTGAAATGACGGCGCGCGCTGATATTGAGGTTATCCGCCACCGACGCAATCGCGACGATGCCTTCCTGCTTGCGGTCCTCCGGGCACAGCGCGATGCCTGCGCGCACGGCGTCGCGCGGGCTCGCGAAGTTCACGCGCTGGCCGTTCAGTTCGACGTGGCCGGCACTGGCGCGCGTGGCGCCGTAAATCAGCTTCATCAATTCGGAGCGGCCCGCGCCCACCAGGCCAAAGAAGCCGACGATCTCGCCGCGCCGCGCCGCAAACGACACCGGCTCGGCCAGGCCCGGTCCCATCAGCCCTTTGGCTTCGAGCAGCACGTCGCCGGCTGCGCGCGGGCGATAGCCGTAGACGTCCTCGATCGAGCGGCCCACCATCGCCGCGATCAGGCGGTTGCGGTCGAGATCGGCGACCGATTCGAAGGTCTCGATGCGCTTGCCGTCGCGGAACACCGTCACGCGGTCGCACAACTCATAGACTTCGTCCATGCGGTGCGTGACGTAGATGATCGCGCGGCCATCGGCGCGCAGCGCGTTGATGATGCGAAAGAGGTTCTCGGTCTCGCGCGCCGAAAGCGAACTCGTGGGTTCGTCGAAGGCGATCACGCGCGCGTCGCGCATCAGCGCCTTGCCGATCTCGATCATCTGGCGCTGGCCGATGGAGAGATTCTTCACCGGCGTGCGTGGATCGATACGCTCGCCCAGACGCTTGAGTTCGTCCATCGCGCGCTGCACGAGCGTGCGTTCGTCGAGCACGCCCAGGCGGTTGGGCAGTTGCCCGAGCATCAGGTTGTCGGCCACCGTCAGCTCGGGCACCAGATGCAATTCCTGATAGATGATCGCGATGCCCGCATCGAGCGCCGCCTTCGTGGTCGTGAAGCGCTGCTCCACGCCATTGAGCGCGAGCGTGCCTTCCTGCGCCTGGTTCACGCCCGACAGCACCTTGAGCAGCGTGGATTTGCCCGCGCCGTTCTCGCCCATCAGGCCGTGCACTTCGCCCGCGCGCACTTCCAGCGACACGCGGTCGAGCGCCTTCACGCCCGGAAAGCTCACGGTGATGCCGTCGAGCTCCAGATACGCGCGCGGCCCCTGTTGAGCCTGTTGTACCGCTCCGCTCGCGCGCGCTGCATCGGCATAGGTCATGGTTTCAGTCATTGCATTCCCTGAGCAGAACTTAGATACCCAGCTCGCTACGCACAGCCGTCCAGTTGTCGCGCGTCATCAGCTTGCCGGTGGTCTGCGTATCGGCGGCGGGCTGCTTGCCGTCGCGAATCCACTCGACGAGGTTCTGCGCGCTGTCCTTGCCGTGGTTGGTCGAACTCACCGCGATGGTGCCGTAGAAGCCCGTGGGCGCCTTCTTCTGGAACTCGGCGAACGCTTCGCCCGCACCGTTGATGCCCACGCCGATCACGTCCGCAGCCGGCAGATGCAGTTGTTCCGTTGCGCGCACGGCGCCCAGCACGCTTTCTTCGTTGAGCGCGAAGATCACCCATTTCTTGATGTTCGGATGCTGCGCGAGCACCGGCGAAGCGGCGTTGAAGCCGCCTTCGTCGTCGGTGGTCTTTTGCGGCGCGTCGAAAATGTTTTCCTTCTTGAAGCCGCCGGCGATCAGCGAAGCCGTGGCGCCATCCGTGCGCAGCTTGGCGGTCGGCAGTTCGTAGTCGGTGATGCGCAGCGCGCCCACTTCTTCCGGCTTCCAGCCGCGCTTCTTCATTTCGTCGGCGATGGCCGTGCCGACCTGATTGCCGATCTTGAACGCCGACATGCCCAGATGCGGCACGCTCGCGAGCGGCTTGCCCGAGGAATCGACCAGCTGATCGTCCACCGTCACGAACTTCATGTTGTAGCGCTTGGCGCGCGCCTGAATTGCCGGTCCGAGACGCACGTCGGGGGCGCAGATCACGAAGCCCTGCGCGCCTTGAGCGCCGAGGTTATCGATCGCGGCCAGCACCTTCTCGCCGTCCGGCGTGCCGATGTTCACGACCGAGAAGTTTTCCTTCTGGCCCAGCGCCGTAGCGGCCTTCTGTTCGTTGATGAACCACGCCTGTTCCGGCATCTTCACGAGAAAGCCGATCTTGGTGGGCGAATCGGCGTGCGCCGCGATATTCATGCCGAGCGGCGCGACGCACAGGGCCGCGAACACGGCGCGAAGGGTAAAGCGGCGGATGGTGCTGGTCATGCTTCTGTCTCCTTGGGTGTGGTTGTTGCTTCTGCGTTGTATCCAGTTAGTTCGTCATGCGAATGATGTCGTTACGCGATCAGTGCCCGAATGCTTCGACTTCGATATGCTTGCCCAGCAGGAATGCGTCCGCCACCAGGCGTAGCGGGCGCACATCCACATCCTCGGTGCCGTGCGCGATCAGCCAGTGGAAACGCTCGTAAAGCGCCGCGTATTCGCGTTCCGCATCGAGTTCGACCGGATCGCCGTTGATCGCCAGGCGCTTGCCGCCTTCGGAAATCGACAGCAGGCCGTCGGTGGTTTCCACGTCGATTTCCCATTGCTCGACCGGACCATGACGCCAGTCGAATTCGGCGCGCACGGGCACGCCATCGGTATCGATGCAATCGAGTTCGGCGGCGATCGGCGTCGAGCAGTCACCCGGCACATGCAGCGTCGCGCCGCGCAGCAGCACTTCGCGCGGCAGAATGCGCGTGACGATGGACAGCGCGTTGATGCCCGGATCGAATACGCCCAGGCCGCCCGGTTCCCAGATCCACTGCTGGCCCGGATGCCAGCGGCGCACGTCTTCCTTCCAGCGCACATGCACGGCACGCAGCGTGCGCTGCGCGAGCCACGCGCGCGCCGGTTCGACCGCGCTCGCGCAGCGCGAATGCCAGGTGGCGAACAGCGTGCGCTTGTGTTGCTTCGCGAGTTCGCGCAGCGCTTCCACTTCGCTCACGCTCGCGCCCGGCGGCTTTTCGAGCATCACGTGCTTGCCTGCTTCGAGCGCCGCGCGTGCCTGCGCGTAACGCACCTGCGGCGGCGCGCACAGCGACACGGCATCGAGGTCGTGTTCGGCGGCGAGCAAGGCATCGACATCGCTGTAATTGCGCACGCCTTCGACCTGCGCGTTGCGGCTCGCGGCCGCGACCAGATCGAAGCCGGGATTGCCCGCGATGGCAGGCAGATGCTGGTCGCGCGCAATCTTGCCGACACCGACGATGGCCAACGTATACGACGCATTCATGACGATCTCCAATCCTTATCCAGCAGAAACCAGGCAATTATTGTTATGGATGCCGAACGACTTATTTGCCCCACCGCAGCACGAGCGGGTCGAGACGTCGCGCAATCGCAATGAGTTCGGCGCGCGTTTCCGGATGCATGGCGGGCAGCGGATGGCGCGGCAGTTCGCAGTCGATCACGCCGCCTTCCTTCATCAGCGCCTTGCAGGCCAGCAAACCGGCCTGACGGTTCTCATGATTGATCAGCGGCAGCCACTTCTGGTAGAGCGTGAAGGCGTCATCCGCGCGGCCTGCGTGCCAGGCGTCGAGGATCGGACGGATGCCGTCGGGGAAGCCGCCGCCTGTCATCGAACCGGTCGCGCCGGCGTGCAGATCCGCCAGCAGCGTGATGCCTTCTTCGCCGTCCCACGGGCCTTCGGCCGCGTCGCCTGCAAGGCGGATCAACTCGCGCAGCTTGTTGGCCGCGCCCGGCGTTTCGATCTTGAAGTACGACACCTGCTCGATCTCGCGAGCCATGCGCGCAAGAAACGGCGCGGACAACACCGTGCCGCTCGCGGGCGCATCCTGAATCATGATCGGAATGTCGATGGCGTCGGACACGCGCGCGTAGAACTCGTAGATCTGCGCTTCGGGCACGCGGAAGGTGGCGCCGTGATACGGCGGCATCACCATCACCATCGCCGCGCCCTGCTCCTGCGCGCGCTTGCTGCGCGCGGCGCACACGTTCGAGCCGTAATGCGTGGTCGTGACGATCACCGGCACGCGGCCCGCCACGTGTTCGAGCACGGTGCGGGTGATGAGTTCGCGTTCGTCGTCGGAGAGCGAGAACTGCTCGGAGAAGTTGGCGAGAATGCACAGGCCGTTGACGCCCGCGTCGATCATGAAATCGACCGCGCGCTTCTGGCTGGCCAGGTCGAGTTCGCCGCTTGCGGTGAAGGTGGTGGGCACCACCGGGAAGATGCCCCGGTAGCGGGGCGTGCTGCTGGTCGTCATGTCGTCAATCCTGCTTCAGTAGAGGTGGCTGGCGTGCGCAGCGCGGCGCGCACCGCGAAGGTGGCGAGCACCGCGATCACCAGCGTGGCCGCGAGAAAATACAGTCCGGCCGCGAGGCTGCCCGTCGCGTCCTTGATGAGCCCGACACCGTAAGGCCCGAGATAACCGCCCAGATTCGCGAGCGAGTTGATCATCGCGATCCCCACGGCGGCGCTGGTGCCGCTCAGGAATTCACCCGGCAGCGCCCAGACCACGGCCTGGATCGAGTAGATCGAAAATGCCGTCAGGCTGATGAACAGCAGTTGCAGCACCGGCGAATGCACCCACGCGCTCGCGGCCATCGTCAAGGCGGCTACGCTGGAGACCACCACGATATGTCCGTAGCGCTCGCGGCGTTTATCCGAATGACGCGGCACGATCAACAGGCCGACGACCGCGAACAGATACGGCACCGCGGACAGCAGCCCCGCCGTCGAATCGCTCACGCCGAACGCCTTGATAATGGTAGGCAACCACAGTGACAAACCGTAGATGCACAGCGGAAACGGCAGAAACAGCAGCGCGAGCAGCAAGACACGGCGGTCTTTCAACGCGCTGAACGGATTGCGATGCGAATCGAGTGAGTAGCTGCGCTTGTCGGCGGCCAGTTCGCGTTCGATCCAGCGGCGCGACGGCACATCGAGCCAGCGTGCATGCGCGGGCGACTCGGGCAGCAGACGCAGCGTCGGAATGCACAGCAGCACGGCAGGCAAGCCGCTCGCGACAAAAAGCGTCTGCCAGTTCGAGAGCCCGAAAAAGCCGTGGGTTTCCAGCAGCGCACCCGCAATCGGGCCGGTGACGATGCCGGCAATCGGCTGCGCGAGCACCAGCAAACCAATCACGCGCGCGCGATGGCGCAGCGGAAACCAGTGCGTGAGGAAAAACAGAATGCCGGGATAGAGCCCGGCTTCGGCTGCGCCCAGCAAAAAGCGCAACACATAAAAACTCTTCGGACCGCTGACGAAGGCCATCGCCATCGTAATCGCGCCCCACGTGAACAGAATGCGCGCGAACCACACCCGTGCGCCGAAGCGCGCCAGCGCGAGATTGCTCGGCACTTCGCAGAGAAAATAGCCGATAAAGAACAGCCCTGCGCCCATGCCATAGGCCGCATCGCTCAGGCCCACGGCCGCGTTCATATGCAGCTTCGCGAAACCCACCACCGTGCGATCGACATAGGCCACTACATAGATCAGCGCGAGAAACGGCACGAGCCGCCGCGCGATATGGCCGACGATACGCTTTTCCTCCGCGCCCATCTGGGGCGCGCTCGCTTCGGTCTTGCCGGATTGCAGCACCTGCGAATTCGTCATCCTGTCTGTCTCCTTCCTGTTGCTCCAGCGTGCCGCCGGTCCGCGTTAAGCGCGGATCTCGTGGGCGGCGTGTGAGGACGATACTGCGTCGCTTGTGTTTATCGCTTGTGTCGATGCGTTTATTAAGTGCTCTCAGGTTTGCCCGTGAATTTTGCTGCGAATTTACCCGCAATACGTCGGTTGATCGCGAGCGGATTCGCGTCGCGCAGCGCTTCGGGCAACAGCCCGTCGGCGAGATTCTGATAACAGACCGGCCGCAGAAAGCGCTCGATCGCCGCCGTGCCCACTGACGTGCTGCGCACATCGGACGTCGCCGGGAACGGGCCGCCATGCACCATCGCATCGCACACTTCCACGCCGGTCGGGAAACCGTTCGCCAGCACGCGGCCCGCCTTGCGCTCGATGAGCGGCAAGAGCGAGCGCACGAGATCGGCATCGGCGGGTTCGGTGTGGAGCGTGATCGTCAACTGACCTTCGATGCCGCGCAGCACCGCACGCAACTCGCTTTCGTCCGCGCATTCCACCAGCACGCTACTCGGGCCGAACACTTCCTCGCCGATCGTTGCGTGAGCAAGCAGATCGCGCGCGTCGACCTTGAACAGCGCGCTTTGTGCGCGTCCGGGCGCCGCCGCGCCGCGCGCGAGCGTAGTCACGCTGGCGTGCTGGGCAAGGCGATTCACGCCGCGCTCATAAGCGCTCAGGATGCCCGGCGTCAACATCACGCCCGCATTCGCCGCGCTGAATTCGCGCGCGGCATGCGCGGCGAAGGCGTCGAATTCCGCGCCCGCGAGGCCCAGCATCAAGCCGGGGTTGGTGCAGAACTGCCCGCAACCGAGCGTCGCCGATGCCGCGAATTCACGCGCCAGCGCTTCGCCACGCGCGGCCAGTGCGCCCGGCAGCAGCAGGTTCGGATTCACGCTGCTCATTTCGGCGTAGACGGGAATCGGTTCGGTGCGCGCCGCGGCGAGTTTCACCAGCGTCAGACCGCCCGCGCGCGAGCCGGTAAAGCCCACCGCGCGAATCGCCGGATGCTGCACCAGCGCCGCGCCCACTTCGTAACCGGCATCGAACAGCAGCGAGAACACGCCTTCAGGCAGGCCCGCCGCCGCAACCGCTTGCTGGATCGCGCGGCCCACGAGTTCAGAGGTGCCCGGATGCGCGGCATGCGCCTTCACGACCACCGGGCAACCGGCAGCCAGCGCCGAAGCCGTATCGCCGCCCGCCACCGAAAACGCCAGCGGGAAATTGCTCGCGCCGAACACCGCCACCGGGCCCACGCCAATGCGCCAGAAGCGCAGATCCGTACGCGGCGGCTGACGCTCGGGCAAGGCGGGTTCGATGCGCGCGTCGAGCGCGTCGCCGCTACGCACGAGCGTGGCGAACATGCGCAGCTGATTCGCCGTGCGCGCACGTTCGCCTTCGAGACGTGCACGCGGCAGACCGCTTTCGCACATCGCGCGCTCGATCAGCGCATCGCCGAGCGCTTCGATACGCGCAGCGCAATCGTCGAGAAACTGCGCGCGCGTTTCGGCGGGCAAGGCGCGATACGTGTCGAACGCTTCATCGGCGAGCGCGCAGGCTTGATCGACGTCGCCTTGCAGCGCGCCGTGGAAAACCGGCTGCGCGATGGCGTCCTGGCTGGCGGCATCGATCGACTGAAACGCCTGGCCTTCGCCGCGTTTCGCCTGAGCGCCGATCAGCAGTTCGCCCGTGAGTGCAATCGTCATGTTGAAATCCTTGCGTACGTCAAAGCTCAATGCTGAATGCTCAGGGCTCAGTGCGAGTGGCGCGGCACATCGGACCCGCGCTTGCCGACGAGGAAGTCCAGGTCGCAGCCTTCATCGGCTTGCAGCACGTGATCGACATACAGGCGCGCGTAGCCGCCCTTGCCGAGTTGCTCCGCCACGCCAGGCGCGGCAGCCGGATCGACATCGCTCAAGCGGCGCTGCAGTTCCTCGTCACTGATTTCCAGATGCAGGCGGCCGCTGTCGCAATCGAGTTCGATCCAGTCGCCGTTGCGCACGGCCGCCAGCGGGCCGCCCGCCGCCGCTTCCGGCGCGACGTGCAGCACCACCGTGCCGTAAGCCGTGCCGCTCATGCGCGCATCGGAAATCCGCACCATGTCCTTCACGCCCTGGCGCAGCAGCTTGGGCGGCAGGCCCATATTGCCGACTTCGGCCATGCCCGGATAACCGCGCGGGCCGCAGTTCTTCATCACGAGGATCGAGTCTTTATCGACGTCGAGCGATTCGTCGCCGATGGTCGCCTTGTAGTGATCGAAATTCTCGAACACCACGGCGCGGCCGCGATGCTTGAGCAATTCAGGCGTGGCCGCCGAGGGCTTGAGCACCGCGCCGCGCGGCGCAAGATTGCCGCGCAGGATGCAGATGCCGCCGTCCGCGATCAGCGGGTTGTCGATCTGGCGAATCACTTCGTCGTTGTAGTTCGGCGCTTCGCGCACGTTGTCCCAGATGGACTTGCCGTTTACGGTGAGCGCGTCCGGGTGCGGCAGCAGATTCGCTTCGCCCAGACGGCGCAGCACCGCTGGCAGACCGCCCGCGTAATAGAACTCTTCCATCAGGAAGCGGCCCGACGGCTGCAGATCGACGATGGTCGGCGTGCTGCGGCCAATGCGCTGCCAGTCTTCGAGTTCGAGCGGCACGCCAAGACGGCCCGCGATCGCCTTCAGGTGAATCACCGCGTTGGTCGAACCGCCGATCGCCGCATTGGTGCGGATTGCGTTCTCGAACGCTTCGCGCGTGAGGATCTTCGACAGCTTCAGGTCTTCGAGCGCCATCTGCACGATGCGCATGCCCGACATATGCGCGAGCACGTAGCGGCGCGCATCGACAGCCGGAATCGCCGCGTTGTGCGGCAGCGAAACGCCCAGCGATTCGGCCATGCAGGCCATCGTCGACGCCGTGCCCATGGTGTTGCAGGTGCCCGCCGAGCGCGACATGCCGCCTTCGGCCGCGAGGAAATGATGCAGATCGATCTCGCCCGCCTTGAGCGATTCGTGCAGACGCCACACGGCCGTGCCCGAACCGATGTCCTTGCCTTCGAGCTTGCCGTTGAGCATCGGCCCGCCGGTCACGACGATGGCGGGCACATCGACGCTCGCCGCGCCCATCAGCAGCGCGGGCGTGGTCTTGTCGCAGCCGCACAGCAGCACGACGGCGTCGATCGGATTGCCGCGAATCGCCTCTTCCACGTCCATCGACGCGAGATTGCGCGTGAGCATCGCCGAGGGGCGCAGATTGGATTCGCCGTTCGAGAACACCGGGAATTCGACCGGGAAACCGCCCGCCTCGTAGATGCCGCGCTTGACGTGTTCCGCGAGCTTGCGGAAGTGTGCGTTGCAGGGCGTGAGTTCCGACCACGTATTGCAGATGCCGATGACCGGGCGGCCATCGAACTCGTGATCGGGAATGCCCTGATTCTTCATCCAGCTTCGATACATGAAGCCGTTTTTGTCCGTGGTGCCGAACCACTGTTGGGAGCGCAGTTTAGGTTTCGTTGCCGACATCGTCTGGTCTGGTGGACTGAATGTTTGCCTAGTTTAAGGAGAACTCTGATAACCTTCTAATGAAAAAAACGACGGTTTCGATATCGAAATCGGCATTGGTATAAACGCTTAGAACTATTTGGGAAATCGGGTTCGGCCATGCTGGAGACAAGCCCCTGGTATGTGCGCACGCGGCTCAAGACGCGGCAGTTGCTGCTCGTGGTCGCGCTCGCGGAAGAAGGCAATATTCATCGCGCGGCGGCGGCGCTGAACATGACGCAGCCGGCCGCCTCGAAGCTGCTGCGCGAGCTCGAAGAGATGCTCGACGCCGTGCTGTTCGAGCGCATGCCGCGCGGCATGAAGCCCACGCTCTACGGCGACGCGCTGATCCGCCACGCGCGCGCGGTGCTCGGCAGTCTCGACCAGGCGCAGGAAGAACTGACTGCGCTCAAGGCCGGGCGGCTCGGGCATGTGGCGGTGGGCGCGATCACCTCGCCTGGCGTGCGCGTGCTGCCGGCCGCCGTGGCGGCCGTCAAGCGCACGCATGCGAACATGCGCATTGCCGTGCAGATCGACGCCAGCAACGTGCTGCTCGAACATCTGGCGCAGGACAAACTCGACGTGGTGCTCGGGCGCCTTTCCGCCGAACACGACAAACTCGCGCTGCGTTACGAACCGCTCACCGGCGAGCCGGTGTGCGCGGTCGTGCGGCCGGGGCATCCGCTGCTCGCGCAGGCGCCGGCCAGGCCGCTCGCGCTCGCGGATGTCGCCCGCGCCACCTGGGTCGTGCCGCCGGTGGCCAGCGTACTGCGCCATCGTTTCGAATTGATGTTCCAGCGCGCGAGTCTTGCGCCGCCGTCGAACGTGGTGGAAACGCCCGCGCTGCTCTTTATCACGCGCGTGCTGGAGCAAAGCGACATGATCGCCGTGCTGACCGGCGACGTCGCGCGCTACTACGCGGCGCACGGCATGGTGGCGATCCTGCCGCTGCCGATGGATTGCCAGATGGACGACTTCGGCATCATCACGCGCGCCGACAAGCTGCTGTCGCCCGCCGCCGAAGTGATGATCGAAGCGCTGCGGACCGTGAGCGCCGAGGTGTACAGCCCGGCGGCGCAGGATACGAATTCGTTAAGCTAGCGCACTATGCAGCTTGCGCACGACAAGGAGACGCCGATGCCCGCATCCATTCCCGATAGCAGCGCCGTGCGCACCGCGCTCTGGCGCGCGCTGCACGTTCAGGTCGATGCCGAACCGCATGTGCTCGAAGACGAAATCGGCATGCAGCTTGCCGCGCCCGACGTGTTCTGGCGCAAACGTCCCGACATGGACCCGGAAGGCACGCGTGGCTACCGCGCGTCGATCGTGGGCCGCGCGCGGTTGATCGAAGATCTGGTCGCCGCACAGAACGCGCAAGGCGTCACGCAATACGTGCTGCTGGGCGCGGGGCTCGACACGTTCGCGCAGCGTCATCCCGAGATCGCCTCGCGCCTGCACGTGTACGAAGTCGATCAACCCGATACGCAGAGCTGGAAACGCCAGCGTCTCGCCGAGCTGGGTTTTCGCGAGCAGGACTGGCTGCGCTTCGTGGCCGTCGATTTCGAGGCTGGACAATCGTGGCGCGCGCAACTGGTGCGCGCGGGTTTCGATGTCGCGCAGCGCGCGGTGGTGGCATCCACGGGCGTGTCGATGTATCTCACGCGCGCGGCGAATCTGGCTACGTTGCGCGAGATCGCGCAGCTTGCGCCCGGCACCACGCTGGCGATGACCTTCACCTTGCCGCTCGACATGATCGACGAACCCGAGCGTTCGCAGCACGCCGCCGTCTACGAGCGCGCGCGGGCGGCGGGCACGCCGTTCGAGAGCTTCTTCCGGCCCGGGGAGATGCTCGACCTCGCGCGCGAAGCCGGTTTCTCGCACGCCGAACATATCGGCACAGAGGAAATCGTCGCGCGTTATTTCGCCGATCGCAGCGACGGTTTGCGGCCCGCAATGGGCGAATCGTTTCTGATCGCGAGGGTTTAATCGCAAATTAATTTAAGTTTTCGCGACAGTCATTATCCCGTCACCGAAGCCACTAATCTTTACGGTATTTTTACGCGCAAAAGGCTAGATTAATGCACACCGCATTAGTTTATTTGCGCGTTTATTCGCAGTGCATTTAGTGCATTGCATCAAAACGATATAAACTTACAGCGGGATAACGCAGAACAGAAAAAACTCAATGACCTCCTTGCTGCAAGCGGGATATGCGCCATTCATCGTGGCGATCGGCATCATGCTGGTGATTGCCGTTCTGGAAAGCGTGACGCTGTTATTTGGATTTAGCGTCACCGCGCATGCGGGCAATCTGATTGCCCATCAATTCGATATCGATCACGCGGCGAGTGGCGGCGAAGCGGGGCTTGCCGGGCAATTTCTTGGCTGGCTGCATGTAGGCCGTGTGCCGTTTCTGGTTTTACTGGTGTTGTTTCTCACGGGCTTTGCGGTTGCGGGGCTGTTATTGCAATCGGTGCTGCACGGGCTATTTCATTTCATGTTGCCGCCTGCATTTGCCGCGTGTCTGGCGCTGCCGCTTGCGCTGGTTTTCGTGCGTAAAACCGGCAAGCCGATTGGCCGCATCGTGCCGCAGGAAGAAACCAGCGCGCTTTCGGAGATCGATTTTATTGGTCGAGCCGTGCGTATCGTCACGGGCGAAGCGACGCAAGGCAATCCGGCTGAAGGGCGTTTCGTCGATGAATTCGGCCAGGCGCATTACGTTCGCGTCGAACCGGATGAAGCCGGGCTCGTGTTTGTGCGCGGGCAAACGGTGTTGATTACTACGCGGGTTTCGGGTTCGCTCTATCGGGCGATCAAAAGGCCCGATCCTGCTCCCTCTCCCTAAATCCCTCTCCCTCCGGGAGAGGGACTTTTTACACCCCTCTCCCCTGGGAGAGGGGCCGGGGGAGAGGCATCACATGAGTCAGACATCGCAATGGATACCATCATCTTCTACGGCGCCATCGGCCTCGCGGTCATCGTCGGCCTGTGCCTGATCGGCCTGATCTTCGCGCGTCTCTACGTACGCGCATCGGCAGAACGCGCCTTCGTGCGCACCGGCCTCGGCGGCCAGCGCGTCATCATGAGCGGCGGCGCCGTCGTGCTGCCGGTGTTCCACGAAGTCATCCCCATCAACATGAACACGCTGAAGCTCGAAGTCAGCCGCGCGTCGCGTGACAGCCTGATCACCAAAGATCGCATGCGCGTGGATGTCGTCGTGGCCTTCTTCGTGCGCGTCGCGCCCACCGCCGAAGGCGTCTCCACCGCCGCGCAAACGCTCGGCCAGCGCACGCTCGCGCCGGAAAATCTGCGCGCGCTGGTGGACGACAAGTTCGTCGATGCGCTGCGCTCCACCGCCGCGCAAATGACCATGCAGGATCTGCAGGACGCGCGCGAAAAATTCGTGCAAGGCGTGCAGAACACCGTCGCAGAAGACCTCACCAAGAACGGTCTCGAACTGGAAAGCGTTTCGCTGACCAACTTCAACCAGACCTCGAAGGAATACTTCGATCCGAACAATGCGTTCGACGCCGAAGGTCTCACCAAGCTCACGCAGGAAACCGAGCGCCGCCGCAAGGAGCGCAACGAAGTCGAGCAGGATACCGAAGTTTCCGTGCGCGAAAAGAATCGCGATGCGCTCTCCAAGCGTCTCGAGATCGATCAGCAGGAAGCCTTCATGAAGCTCGAACAGGAGCAGCAGGTGAAGACGCGCACGGCGGAGCAGAACGCGCGCATCACCGCCTTCGAGGCGCAGCGTCATCAGGAAGCGGAGCAAAGCCGTATCGGCGCGGAACGTCAGGTGCAGGAGTCGGAGATCGAACGCGAACAGGCCGTGCGCTCGCGCAAGGTGGAAGCCGACCGCGAAATCCGCGTGAAGGAAATCGAGCAGGCCAAGGTCACGCAGATCGCCGAACAGGAACGCGCGATCATCATCGCGCAGAAGTCCGAGGCGCAATCGCAAGCCCAGGCGCGCGCCAATGAGTCGCTCGCCGAAGCCGTCAAGGCCGAGCAGCTCGTGGAAACCACGCGCCGCACCGCCGAAGCCGACCGCGCCAAGCAGGTCGCGCTGATCGAAGCCGCGCAGGAAGCGGAAACCAGCGCTGTGCACGTGACGACCAAGGCGCGCGCGGAACGCGAAGCCGCGCAGATGCAGGCCACGGCCATCGTCGAGCTGGCCGAGGCGGCCCGCAAGAAAGGCATCGCCGAAGCCGAAGCGCAACGCGCCTTGAACGACGCAATCAACACGCTTTCTTCCGATCAGACCAGCCTGAAGTTCAAGCTCGCGCTGCTGCAGGCGCTGCCGTCGATCATCGAGCAGACCGTCGAGCCGATGAAGTCGATCGAAGGCATCAAGATCATTCAGGTCGATGGGCTCAATCGTCAGGGCGGCATCGCTGCCGATGGCGTGGGCGCAATGGGCACTGGAACCGGCAACGGAACCGGCAATCTCGCCGAGCAGGCGATGTCGGCGGCGCTGGCTTACCGCACGCATGCGCCGCTCGTCGATTCGTTGCTCAAGGAAATCGGCCTGAACGGCGCGTCGTTGCCGGCGATGGTGCCGGGCGTGGCGAGCACAATCGAGGGCGCGCACACCGCGGCGTCTCCCGCTGCGACGCCCGCAATCAATGGCGTCGATACCTCTCATGCCGCGCATCACGAAGCGCGCCTGACCGACGGTAGCGCCACGGCATAATCGGCGCGACTCGCCGCGCGGGCCTTCCATCGAGGCTCGCGCGGCCTTCGGGCAGCGGGCGATCCGCGTTATAGTCCGCGTGGTTTCCGTCACGCTTTGCCCATGCACACCGCCCTGCTCGCTCCCCGTCCGCTCGACGCTCTCGAACTGCCCGCCGATCTCGATGGCCGCGACGGCGTCAATCGCGCGCACGGCCGCATGCAGATCGCGGCGGCCAACGACCTCGAAGCAATCCGCGCGTGGCTCGCGCGCATCGCCGATTCGAAGGCCACTTTCGAGACCTACCGCAAGGAAGCCGAGCGCCTGCTGCTCTGGGCCATCGTGCAACTGGGCAAGCCGCTGTCGTCGCTCACACATGAGGATCTGCTCGCGTATCAGCAATTTCTCGCCGATCCGCAGCCCGCCGCGCGCTGGGTCGCGGGCGGCGGCCGCAAGCACGCCCGCGACGATCCGCGCTGGCGGCCGTTCTACGGCCCG
This sequence comes from Paraburkholderia sp. Ac-20340, assembly GCF_017104965.1. GTDB lineage: Bacteria > Pseudomonadota > Gammaproteobacteria > Burkholderiales > Burkholderiaceae > Paraburkholderia. The sequence goes on along the minus strand of NZ_JAAGPR010000029.1, from coordinate 59,188 downwards.
CTTTCCGCCACGAGCCAGCGCCAGGCGATGGTGATCCTCAACGCGCTGTTTTCCTGGCTGGTGAGCGCGGGCTATCTGGCGGGGAATCCGCTTTCGCTGTCGCGTCAGCGCGCGCGCCGCGCGGCGCCGCGTATCACGCGCTATCTCGAACGCGAACTCTGGGACGAGGTGAAGGCTTACGTCGACAGCCTGCCGCTCGAGACCGCGCGCCAGCGCGAACACCACGGCCGCACCCGCTGGCTGCTCACGCTGCTGTATCTGGGCGGCCTGCGCATTTCCGAAGTCGGCACGAATACGATGGGCGATTTTTTCGTGCGGCGCGACAGTTCGGGCGTGGAGCGCTGGTGGCTCGATGTGCTCGGCAAAGGCGAGCGCCGCCGTCTCGTGCCCGCAACCGCCGAAATGATGACCGAGCTTACGCGCTATCGCCGCGCCCGCGAGCTCAGTGCGCTGCCCGCGCCGCATGAAACCACGCCGCTCGTGCTGCCGATCGGCAAATCGGTCAAACCGCTCACGCGCACGGCGCTGCACACCATCGTCAAAGGGATTTTCGCGGGCGCCGCGCAACGGCTGCGCGAGATGGGCGGAACGGTCGGATCAGCCGATGCGGAGCACGCGCAGGCGCGCGCGGCGCGGCTCGAAAGCGCGTCGGCGCACTGGCTGCGGCATAGCGCGGGCTCGCATATGGCCGATGGCGATGTCGATCTGCGCCTCGTGCGCGACAACCTCGGTCACGCGTCGCTGAGCACGACCAGCCTCTATCTGCATAGCGACGACGACGTGCGCCACCGCGAAACCGACGAGAAGCACCGGATCAAGTGGTGAGCGCGCTCACATCGCCCCGTCACACCACCAACTGGCGCGCCAACACCTCGCGCGCCTGCGTCACCGTTTCGTTTTCGCCGGGTAGCGGCGGCGTGAGCGAAAACACCGCCTCGGGCAGCGCGGGCAAGCGGTAGCGCGCGCTCAGGCGCACCAGGCCGTCCGGCACCGCCGACGCGCACAGGCAGCCCACGCCCAGCCCCGCCGCCAGCATCGACTGCAGGCCCGCCACGCCCGACGCGCTATGCCCCATCACGAACGCGCGGCCCTGCTCTTGCAGCGCGTGCACCGCGATCTGATGCAGCATGCAGTCGCCGGGCAGCAGCACGAGCGGCAGCGGATCGGGCAGCGATTCCGCCAGCGCAGGCGACGCCACCCAATACAAAGGCTCGCGGCGCAGCACCCAGCGCGCGTCGCCGCTCGCGGGCCGCACGGCGCCCACCGACATATTCATCACCACGCCCAGATCGATCTGGCCGCGCGCATGCGCCTGCTCGATCTCCACGCTTTTCATCGTGCTCACGTGCAGGCTCAGCTGCGGATAACACTCGCGCAGGCGCGCAAGCATGCCCGCCACTTCGTGGGTGCGGTAGTAATCGGTGATGGCGACGCGCAACTCGCCCTTGATCGCCTGGCCGCGCACATCGTCGAAGGCGGCTTCGTTGAGCGCCACGATGCGCCGCGCGTGTTCCAGCAGCCGCGAGCCGGCCGGCGTGGTCTCGACGCCGCGCTTGCTGCGCACGAATAGCGGCACGCCCGCGCGCGCCTCCAGCTTGCGCATCTGCTCGCTCACGGTGGACTGCGAAAGATGCAGCGTGGGCGCGGCGGCCGTGAGGCTGCCCGCGTCCGCCACCACCGTGAACGAGCGCAACTGGTCGAGTTCGAAACCGCGCATCCTGCCCTCGCTATCCATCGAATAAGTCGATGGATAGTACCACCTATTCCCGCTTTTCCGCCGGATGCGTGCTATAGCACAATGGCCTGCCGATGGTGCGCTGCAACGCGCCCGCGCAACTCTCCAGAAAGGTCCGTCATGAGTGACAACACCCTGACCGCCGCGCCGCCCGTGGCCGCGGCACCCGCTTGCGGCGCTGCCGCGCACGGTCATTCCGGCTGGGCGCTCGTGGTGCTGCTGATCGGCGCGATCCTGCCGCCAGTCGATTACTTCATCGTCAATCTGGCGATGCCGTCGATACACCGCGGGCTCGCCGCCAGCCCGTCGCAGCTGGAACTCGTGGTGTCGGCATACGCGTGCGCCAACGCCGTCGCGCAGATCACCGGCGGGCGGCTGGGCGATCTCTACGGCCGCAAGCGCATGTTCATGATCGGCATGGCGGGCTTCGTGCTGGCCTCCACGCTCTGCGGCCTGGCGTCGAGCGCTTCGGTGCTGGTGCTCGGGCGCATCCTGCAAGGCCTGTTCGCCGCCGTGCTCGCGCCGCAGGTGCTGGCGACGATCCGCAGCGTCTACGCGCCGCACGAGCAGGTGCGCGTGATGGGGCTGTACGGTTTCGTGTTCGGCGTTGCGGCGGTGATCGGCCAGTTGGGCGGCGGCGCGCTCATCAGCCTGCATCCGTTTGGCCTGGGCTGGCGCGCGATCTTTCTCGTCAATCTGCCGATCGGTGTGCTCGCGCTGCTCGGCAGTTGGCGGTTTATCCCGGAAAGCCGGCCGCCGCGCGGCGCGCGCATCGACGTGCCCGGCACGCTGCTGCTCTCGCTGTTTCTGCTGATGCTGGTGTATCCGCTCACGCGCGGACGCGAAGAAGGCTGGCCCGCGTGGATGCTGTTCTGCCTTGCGGCGTCGGTGCCGGTGCTCGGCCTGCTGCTGCGCGTGGAACTGCGCACGCTGGCCGCAGGCAAAGACCCGCTGCTCGACGTGCGGCTGTTGCGCAATCCCGTCGTGGCGCTCGGTCTGGCGCTGGCGTTTCTGTTCTATCTGCTCAGCGCGTTTTTCCTGAGCTACGGGATTTATCTCCAGAGCGGGCTGCACTGGACGCCGCTGGCGTCGGGGTTCGCGATCCTGCCGTTCGGCGTGGGCTTTCTGTCGAGTCCCTTGTTGATGCCGCGTCTGGTGGCGCGCATCGGCGGATATCGGGTGCTGACGCTGGGTTACGCGATGATCGCGCTGGGCCTTGCCACGGCGGCGTCGCTCGCGGGCGCCACGGCGCCGGGCACGGGCTTCTACGTCGGGCTCGCGGCGATGGGTATCGGCCAGGGTCTGGTGCTGCCTTCGGTCGTGCGGATCGTGCTCGCGGAGGTCGAACCGGCGCGTGCGGGCGTGGCGTCGGGCATGGTCACGGCAATGCTGCAGATCGGCGCGGCCGTGGGCGCAGCGACGCTCGGCGGGCTCTTTTTCGCGCGCCTGGGCGAGCATCCTGGCGCGCTCGATTACGCGGCGGGCTTCAAGGTGTCGATGTTCGCGCTGGTGGCGATTCTGTGCGTGTGCGTGGTGCTGTCGATGGCGCTGGCGCCGCTGCATCGCCGCTTGCATCCGCACGATTGAGCGTTCATTACGATATGCCGAAGCCTTCGTTCACGCCTGCGCGCACGCTTGCTACGATGCGGCCAGTCTTCTCCGAGACTGCCTGGGCCGCTCGCTGAGCCGGTCTGGACTGGGGTTGGCCCCGGCACGGGTGCATGCGCGTGCCGGGGCGCTTTTCACTGCGCGGCGGCCAGCGCCTGCGCTTCCAGCATGTCCACCAGCCGACGCAGCGCAGCCGGCGCGCGCAGATCGCGCCGCCAGACCAGATGGATCGACACATTGCGCACGGAAACCGGCAACGTGTGCGCCATCACCGAAGCGCGGCTCGGCATGTTTTCCAGCATGCTCGCGGGCAGCAGCGCGAGCCCCGCGCCCGCCGAAACACACGCCAGCATGCCGTGATACGACTCCAGTTCGAACACGCGCCCAGGTGCCGCGCAATCCTCCTCGAACCAGCGTTCGAAAATTCGCCGATACGAGCAGTTCGAGCGGAACGCGTAGATGTTCGCGCCGTTCACGTCCTGCGCGCGCTTGATGGGCGCGCGGTTCACCGCCGAGATCAGCACCAGTTCCTCGTTGAACACCGGCACGCCCGTGAGCGCCGGATGCGAAAGCGGCCCGTCGACGAAAGCCGCGGCCAGTTCGCCTTCGAGCACGCGATCGATCAGCTTGCCCGACGGCCCGGTCGACAGATCGAGCGCCACTTCCGGATAGCGCTGATGAAACGCCGCCAGCACCGGCGGAATGCGCACAGCCGCCGTGCTTTCGAGCGAGCCTAGCGGCAGCACGCCGCGCGGTTCGTCGCCGGCAACCGAGAGTTTCGCTTCGTCGGCGAGATCGAGGATGCGGCGCGTGTAGTCGAGAAACGCCGCGCCTGTCGCAGACAGCCGCAGACGCATCTTTTCGCGGATAAAGAGTTCCGCCCCCAGTTCTTCTTCCAGTTGCTTGAGCCGCGTCGTGAGATTGGACGGCACGCGATGCAGCCGCAGCGCGGCGGCCTGCACGCTGCCTGCATCGGCGATTTCGCGAAAGATCTGCAATTGAGCCAGCTCCACACCCTCTCTCCCAGAGAACAATTTGTTCAATATTATTCACTTTTACTGAGCATTGCCAGCTCGTATGCTGTGGCTCATCCCATCTCATGTTTCCTGCCAGGAGCCCAGCATGACCGCACACATCGACACGACCGGCGCCGTCTCGCGCAACCCCGCCAACGGCGACATCATCGCCACCTATGCGTTCGACAGCGAAGTCGCCGTCGAAGCCGCGCTCGTGCGCACGGCCAGCGCCGCGCGCACCTGGCGCGACACGCCGGTCGCCCAGCGCGCCGCCGTGCTGGTGCAACTCGCGCACGTGCTGCGCGAGCGCAAGCAGGTCTTCGCCAACATGATCGCCGACGAAATGGGCAAGCCCGTCGTGCAGGCGCGCGGCGAAGTCGAGAAGTGCGCGGCGCTGGCCGAGTGGTACGCCGAAAACGGCCCGGCCATGCTCGCGCCGCTCAACGCGCCGGTGCAAAGCGGCGTCGCGCGTCAGGAATTCCGTCCGCTCGGCCCGATCCTCGCGGTCATGCCGTGGAATTTCCCGATCTGGCAAGTGCTGCGCGGCGCGGTGAGCATGCTGCTCGCGGGTAACACGTACGTGCTCAAGCACGCGCCGAACGTGATGGGCAGCGCCTATCTGCTGCGCGACGCGCTCGCCGCCACCGACCTGCCGGAAGGCGCCTTCGAAGTGCTGAACCTGCCGCCCGAGCGCGTCGCGCCGGTGATCGCCGATGCGCGCATCGCCGCCATCGCCGTGACGGGCAGCGTGCGTGCCGGTGCGGCCATCGCGCAGCAGGCGGGCGCGGCGCTCAAGAAGTGCGTGCTCGAACTGGGCGGCTCGGACGCCTTCATCGTGCTCGCCGATGCCGATCTGAACGAAGCCGTGCGCTCCGCCGTGCTGGGCCGCTACGGCAATACCGGCCAGGTGTGCCTCGCGGCCAAGCGCCTGATCGTCGAGGAAAGCATCGCCGCCGAATTCGAAGCGCGTTTCGTCGAAGCCGTGAAGGCGCTGCGCGTGGGTGCGCCGCGCGAGGACAGCACCTTTATCGGCCCGATGGCGCGTTACGACCTGCGCGATGAACTGCACCACCAGGTCGAGCGTTCGATCGCCGAAGGCGCGCGCCTCGTGCTGGGCGGCAACAAGATCGAAGGCGCGGGCAACTACTACGCGCCGACGATTCTCGCCGACGTGCAGCCGGGCATGACGGCGTTCAAGGAAGAACTGTTCGGGCCGGTCGCGGCGATCGTGGTGGCGCGCGACGCGCAGCACGCGGTCGAACTGGCCAACGACAGCGAATTCGGTCTGGGCGGCACGATCTGGTCGGCCGACGTCGAGCGCGCGAACGCAATGGCGGCGCAGATCGAAACGGGCGCGGTCTTTATCAACGGCGACGTGGCGACCGATCCGCGCGTGACGGTGGGCGGCGTGAAGAAGAGCGGCTTCGGGCGCGAACTGTCGAGCTTCGGGCTGCACGAGTTCTGCAACATCCAGACGGTCTGGGTGGATCGCCGCTAAGCAGTCCGACGGAAGGCGCGAATACGTTTTGCGCCTTCCTGGAAGGTATTTTTTACCGATTCTGGCCCTGCCAGGGTTAGCGAGCGAGCGGGTTTTTCCGAATTCAACCTTTTGTCGCGATGACCGTTAATCAGGTCATGGAGCACGGCAGCGAATCGACCGACTTGCCGGTTCGTGCGCCGCGCACCATACCCTGTCCCCGTTCATTCAGGGACCATGCAGAGTCGAAGATTGAGCGCCGGCGGGCAACCGCCGGCGATTTTTTTTGCGCGGACGGAGCGCGTAGTGCGTACGTCAGGGCCCGCTGAAGCGCTTGATGAACGCGATGATGCTGGCGCGGGTCTTGAATGCGTGCCCTTCCGGTGCGCAGGCCTCGCGATCGAGCGGGATTGCGCTGAAATTGGCTGCGCTCGCAACGTTCTTCCAGACTCCGGCTGTCTTCTGGAACGCAAGCAGATCGATGTCGATTGCATCGTCGGTCTGTTCGATCGAGCCTTGCGGCAAACGGATGGCCGCACAGAGAAAAGCCACGTCGCCCGTCTTGACCATCTCCAGCACGATGTAGCGCCCGTCTTCCTTGCGATCTCGGTGCGCGGCCGCCAGAATCTGCGCGCGGTCGGGGTCGCTGCGATCTAGATCGGCGGCGTGGGCAAGATCAAGCGACGCCGCAAGCAAAGCGGCGTTGAGCGCGAATGTCAGTGCGAGGGAAAGACGGTTCATCGGCGGGGAAACGGCCGGCGAGCCCGGCATGTTTTGAACGGACGCCCATTCTATGCGGGCTTGATCATCGCCCGCCGGCTGCGCGGTCTTAATCCGCCTCAATGCGTATCGAAACTCATATCGTCGTGCATCACGCGCACGGGCTCGACGCGGCCGAGCGCGGCGAGCAACGAATGGCCCGCGGTCGTGAGCGACGGCAGGCACAGTCCCTCGGCGCGCGTTTCGAGCGCGACGAGCTGGCGTTCAAGCAGGGTGTCGAGTTCGTGACGGTTCATGTCGATCTGTTCCGGCGCGTGGCGGATCAACATCAGCGTGGCGAACTCGTGAGGGCTCAACAATTCATGTCTCCTAGTGATGCCGCAACCAGGGGCACAGGGGCGCATATCATCAGACATGAATGTGACGCCAGCGTGACTGTCACATTTGTTGTCGCGCGGCCGCCTCCGGCTGGCGCGTCAGCGCCGTGCCGCACTCCTCCACGAGATCGCGCAGCGTCGCGGCGAGATGCGTACCGGCATCGTCGGTGGCAATCCCCATGCCTTCGTCGCGACGCATCGCCCGCACGCCGACGATGATCGGCATGGCAGGCGCCCGCTCGCGCACGCGCCGCACCAGGTTGCGAAGGTACGGCGGCGATTCCGCGGCATCGAGCGACACCACGCAAATCGCGTGGATATCCAGCGCATCCACCATGCCCGCTTTCGTGTTGCGCACGTCGTCGTAGGTGGTCGCCGTGCAGGGAATGCGCGCGCGCATCAGCAACTGGCAGACGATGGCGGCCACCACGTCGTCGAAGGCGCCGCGCCCCGGAATGCACAGCACGGCGCGGCCGTCGTGCGGCACGTCCAGCGGCGCATCGACGGCATCGCCATTGCGGCGCGCATTCGCATCTTCCAGCGCCGCGTGGCGCGAATCGTCGACGGATTCGAGATCTTCGACGATATCGAGCAGCGCCTGATTGATGCGCGCCAGCTGCTCGGCCGGCAGCACGCCGCGCAGCACGTCGTTGCGGGCGAACCGCAGCCCTTCGAACACCACCTGTTCGTAGTAATCGATCAGCGGCATATCGGCGAGCAGGCGGTCGGCCTGCAACAGCGCCTCATGCGGATCGTCGGCGAGCAGACGCTGGTAGCAGGTTTGCGCGGGCGTGAGCGCGGGCTGATCGCCGAGCAGGATGGTCAGAAAATTCAATCGATCCACGTAACGGCCGAGCGTGACGATGCACAGCGTCAGCGGCGTCGACAAAACCAGACCGATCGGCCCCCAGAGCCAGCTCCAGAAAATGGCCGCCACCACCACCGCGAGCGGCGAAAGACCCGAACGGCGGCCATAGAGCATCGGCTCGGCGAACTGCCCCGCCACCACATCGACGACGATAAAGAAGATCAGCGTCCAGACTGCCATGGTCCATTGCGGCTGGATCGCGGCGGCCAGAATCGTGGCCATCACGGCGGCGATCCAGATGCCGATGTACGGCACGAAACGCAGCAGCGCCGCGCACGCGCCGAACAGCAGCGCGCCCGGCACGCCGATGCCCGCCAGCCCCACCGCGAGCACCGCGCCCACCGAAACGTTCACGCCCAGTTGCGCGACGAAGTAGCGCGACAGACGCTCGGAGGCGTCGTTGATGGCGGTCGTCGTGCGGTGCAGATCGTCGGAGCCGAACACACTGATGAGCCGGTCGCGCAGATCCTCGCGCTGCAGCAGGATGAAGATCGTCACCACCAGCACGATAAAGCCGGTTTCGAGCGGTGCGATGACCGGCGAAAACGCTTTCTGCGCGAGCTGCATCGGCGTGGGCGCGGGCGTGTGGACCTCGACTGGCATCGGCTGCTGCGGCTGATTGCGCGCGGCGCGCCCGCGCGGCTGGGGCGGCGCGGGCGGTGGCGTGGGCGTCACGCGCTGCAATGCGGCGGCGGCGCGCGTCATCAGCGAATCGGCGCGGCCGACGGTCTTTTCCTGCACCGTCTCGATTTTCTGCTCGATGGCTTCCTGATACTGCGGCAGATCGGCGGCAAGCTGCACGACCTGCGCGCCGATCAGCGCGCTCACGCCCGCCAGCGCGAGCACGGTGGCGAGCACGGCGATCATGATCGACAGGAACTGCGGCAGGCGCAGGCGGCGCAGCGCGTTGACGAGCGGCGCGAGCAGAAAGCTCAGCAGCACCGAAAGCGTGATCGGAATCAGCACCGCGCGGCCGAAGTACAGACCGCAGACGACCACCACGCCGGTGATGACGGAGGCGAGCGTGTGGACGGTCGGCGTGCTCGGGGGGAACACGCGGTTGCGGCGGCTGCCGGGCGTCGCGTGAGCGTGGCCGAACTGCGGCCGCTCGGGAGGCGGAAGCGGAAAATTCATGGCATGGCGACCGTGGCGGGGACGGTCATAGGATTCATTTGGCGATTCGTGGTGCGAATTGGGTTCGCGCATCGGGGCGCACCTGCATTCAGGGTAGTGCGCGCTGCGCGCAATGGGCGGCAACGGGCGAAATCATTTGGGTATGCGTGGCTTGATTCACGCCGCTTGCGTTCCGGTTTGCCTGGCATGGGCAGGGCAAGCGGCGTGCCGCGCGCGAGCGTAACGCAGACGCGCGACGGGCGAAAAGGCGCGCAGTCTGCGCGCGTCAGGGTTTGCCAGCTTCGAGTTGCTGATTGCGCGAGCTCAGGAACTGGATCAGGCCGTCTACGCCGCCTTGCTGGATCTTTTCGTTGAACTGGGCGCGGTAAGTCTGGATCAGCCAGGCGCCGAGCACGTTCAGGTCGTAGAGGCGCCAGCCGTTCGGCGTCTTGTAGAGGCGATAGTCGATCTCGACGGGCTTGCCGCTGGTTTGCGCGAGGGTGCGCACGACGACGTCGGTATCCGTCGGGGCGTTGCGCATGGGGGTGTATTCGATCTGCTGATCGGGCTTCAGTTGCGCCAGGGCGCCGGCGTAGAGGTGGATCAGCAGAAGCTGGAACTGCTGCATCACCTGTTGCTGCTGGGCGGGCGTGGCGGTGCGCCAGTGGCGGCCCATCGAAAGCTGCGTCGTGCGCTGGAAATCGACGTACGGGAGGATGTCGCGATCGACGATGCTGCGGATGCGCGGGATGTCGTCGGGGGTGATCGACTGGGCGCGGACTTCGTCGAGCACTTGCTGGGTGGCGGTCTTGATCAGCGCCTGCGGGTCGGTCTGGTCGACTTGTTGCGGTGCTGCGCTGGCTGTGTGGGGAAGCAGGCCGGTCAGGGCGGTGAGTAGCGTGATGATTTGCAGGACGGTCTTCATGCGGGGCTCGGTCGGTTTTCTGGCTGGCTGTCGCCACTTTTATAAAGCATTCGGGCGATGGGTGTGTTTCAAGGTCTTTTCTTTTCTATGTTTTTGCGAGTTTTGATCGAACAAACCGCGGAACACAAACGTAACCCCACACCCAGGTCCAAAAAACCTGTTACGTCACGTTACATCTACCGGGATTTTGTTACAGAAACCGGGTCCAGAAGACCAGCGAAAGACCCAGCAGATACAGAACGGCAAAAACCCGTCAGGTGACGACCAGCCGACCTCAACCAACAGGTCAGCCGGCCGTCCCGGCGCTTTATTCGCGCCCCCTCCCCTCAAACCCTTGCCCCGCCTGTCCAGCCGCCGCAGGCTCCATAAGGAAAGCCTCCAGCCCAAACAGCCAGGCAACGCAATACGACAATCTCGACAAGACCCGCAGGCCTTTCTCGTCCTCGGCGACCTCGTCCGCCAGTCCTTGCGCGGTAGCGAACGCGGCCCCTGCCGTTCCGCTGCTGAGACCCGTTGGCGTCGATTCCTGTAGTGAAACGGGATCGATCTTCATGTGGCACCCCTCTCCTCGTTTTTGTGTGTGGCGGTCAATACAGAGCAATCTCCGTACCAGCGCGTCCAGCCACAAAAAACCGCGCGATGCGAGCGATTCCCTCACGCCAGAGTGCGGTCCCGCACCCAATTCCCGAATCGCGCTTCAAGGCTCCGACATGCCCGGCATCGCCATCGTGTGTAAAAACTACAAGCACACCCTGCAAAAGCGTTAAACCCCTTAATACAAAAGGACTTTACCGACTCGCCCGCGACCTCAAAAAACCCCAAAAACACCCATTCCGTTCCCGATCTTTTTGCCCACGGGTAATAGCTTCAATCACGACAATGGTGTAAGGTGCAGCGGTTCCGTCTCAAAAATAGAGACTGCAAGCGCACCGCCAGACTGCAGGAGAGATCGCATGAACACACCCGAACGGGCTCGTCTCGAAGATGTTCTGAACCCGCATCGCGACGCCCTGCTCGCCGACTGGGTCCGCCTGCATCTGCCCATCGCGCTGCGCCGCGGTCTCGCCATGGAAGCGGAGATCCGCGAGCAGTTTTCGACCTTCCTCAAGGTGTTTCTCGACACGCTCGCAAAGTCCGACGCGCTCGACGTCAATCGCCCGGAATGGGAGCCGGTGCGCGCTTTTCTCGCCGATATGTCGGCTCATCGCGCGCGCCAGGGTTTCACGCCCGCCGAAACCGCCACTTTCGTGTTCTCGCTCAAGCAGCCGCTCTATGCGCGTCTGCGCGAGAGCTTCGTGAATCCCGCCGAGCTGGCCGAAGTCAGCTGGTCGATCAATCTGCTGATCGACGAACTGGGCCTCTACACCACCGAGGTGTTCCAGAAGAGCCGCGAAGCGATCATCGCGCGTCAGCAGGAGGAACTGCTGGAGCTCTCCACGCCGGTCGTGCAGTTGTGGGAAGGCATTCTGGCGCTGCCGCTGATCGGCACGCTCGATTCCGCGCGCACCCAGGTGGTGATGGAAAGCCTGCTGCAGAAGATCGTCGATACTGGCGCGGGCCTCGCGATCATCGACATCACCGGCGTGCCGACCGTCGATACCCTCGTCGCCCAGCATCTGCTCAAGACCGTGGCCGCCGCGCGGCTGATGGGCGCGGACTGCATCATCAGCGGCATCCGTCCGCAGATCGCGCAGACCATCGTGCATCTGGGCGTCGATCTCACCAACGTCACCACCAAATCCACGCTCGCCGACGCCTTCGTGATCGCGCTGCAGCGCACCGGCTCGTCGATCATCAAGCCGAAAGCCGCGGCTTAAGGGAGCAGGCGCGCGATGGAACGCATTCCGATTCTGCGTCTGGGCGACTGCCTGATCGTCTCGATCCAGGTGGACATGCACGACCGCCTCGCGATCGCGCTGCAGGACGATCTCACCGCGCGCATCGTCAAGGAATCCGCCAAGGGCGTGCTGATCGATATTTCCGCGCTCGATGTGGTGGATTCGTTCATCGGCCGGATGATTTCGAACACGGCGGCGATGGCGATGGTGCTCGATGCGCAGACCGTGGTGGTCGGCATGCAGCCGTCGGTGGCGATCACGCTGGTCGAACTCGGTCTCACGCTCACCGGCGTGCGCACCGCCCTTAATGTCGAAAAAGGCATGGCGCTGCTCAAGCAGCGTCAGGTCTAGCACGCCGGTTGCCTGCGAGATGAACGGCAACGGCGCGACCGACCGGCTGCTCACCCAGGTGAGCCTGCGCTCGGACGAGGAAATCGTCCGGCTGCGGCAGATCGTGCGCGACGAAGCGATCGCCCATGGCTTTTCGCTGATCGAGCAGACCCGGTTCGTGACGGCGGCGAGCGAACTCGCGCGCAATACGCTGCAATACGGCGGCGGCGGCGATGCGCGGCTCGACGCCGTCAGCAACGGCGTGCGCGTGGGTCTGAAGCTCACCTTCACCGATCAGGGACCGGGCATTCCCGACATCGAACGCGCCTTGCAGGACGGCTTCACGAGCGGCAACGGTCTGGGCCTGGGTCTGGGCGGCTCGCGGCGTCTGTGCGATGCGTTCACCATCGACTCCACGCCGGGCAGCGGCACCACGGTCACCATCATCAAATGGAAAGTACGCTAGACGGCGCGTCCGGCTCGGCCGGCGGCACCCATCGCTCCTTCGAGATCGGCGACGCCAGCAGCGTGGCGTTCGCGCGCCGCGGCGCGGCGCAGGCCGCGCAACTGGCCGGGCTCAACGAGACCGACGCGGGACGCCTCGCGATCGTGCTGACCGAAGCCGCCACCAACATCCTCAAGCACGCGGGCCACGGCGAACTGCTGGTGCGCGCGCTGGACGGCGGCGTGGAACTGATCGCGCTCGATCGCGGCCCCGGCATGACCGATGTGCGCACCGCGCTGTCCGACGGCCACTCGACGGCTGGCACGCCCGGCACGGGTCTGGGCGCGATCCGGCGGCTTTCGAATCAGATCGCGCTGTGGTCGCAGCCGGGCCACGGCACGGTGCTGCGCGTGCTGGTGCAAAAGCCCGGCGCGCCGCGCGCGGCGCTCTCCGGTCCCGAGATCGGCGGCGTCTGCGTGCCGTATCCGGGCGAGGAAGTGAGCGGCGATGGCTGGCAGGCGCAGGCCGATCCGGGCGGTTTCACGATCGCGCTCGCCGATGGCCTCGGTCACGGCGCGGAGGCGCACGTGGCCGCCACGGCCGCGCTCGAAGTGTTGCGGCGGCGCGCGGGGCTTTTGCCCGCCGCGTTGATGGAGCTGTCGCACGCGGCGTTGCGCCCGACGCGCGGCGCGGCGCTCGCGCTGGCGCGCTTCGATCTCGTGCGCGCCAGCGTGAGCTTTTGCGGCACCGGCAATATTGCGGCGGTGGCGTATGGCACCGGGCGGCCGGGGCTTGCGGGCGCGGCTGCGTCGGCGAGTTTATCGTCGAACTCGTCGTCGAACTCGTCGTCGAACTCGTCGACGAATTCGTCGACGCATTCAATCAGCGCGCAAGGCGACGCCCGCCCGAGCTACCAGATCGTCTCGCGCAACGGCATCGTCGGTCACACCATGCGCGGCACCCAGGAATTCGACCTGGCCTGGCGCGCCAACAGCCTGCTGATCCTGCATTCGGACGGCGTCGGCACGCGCTGGGATCTGGACGCCTGGCCGGGGCTCGCCCATCAGCCGGCTGTCGTCATCGCCGCCGTCCTTTACCGCGACTTCTCGCGCCGCCGCGACGACGCCACCGTCGTCGTCGTCAAGGCGCAGCCGGGAGTACAGTTGAACCATGAATACGCCACTGCTGCGCATCCGCATTGAAACCGCCCAGGACGTCGTCGTGGCGCGGCGGCGTTCGCGCGACCTGGCGGCGGGCTTCGGTTTTTCGACGCTCGACCAGACCCGCATCGCCAGCGCCGTGTCCGAAATCGCGCGCAACGCCTTCGACTACGCAGGCGGCGGCGAGGTCAGTTTCGCCTTCGACGCGGCACGCTCGCCGCAGACGTTCGAAATCATCGTGCGCGACCACGGCGAGGGGCTGCGCGATCTCGCAGCCGTGCTCGACGGCACGTGGCGCTCGCCCACCGGCATGGGGCTGGGCATCACGGGCAGCCGGCGGCTGATGGATCGCTTCGAGATCGAATCGACGCCGAAAGGCACCACCGTCTCGATGGCGCGCAGCCTGCCGCACGAGCGCTCGACGCTGCGCGGCCAGGAACTGGAGCGCATCGTCAACAGCGCGGCCGCGCTCGCGCCGCAGGCCGATTCGCTCGAAGAAGTGCAGCAGCAGAATCGCGAGCTGGTGGCCACGCTCGACGAACTGCGCGAGCGTCAGGAAGAACTGGCGCGCCTGACCCAGGAACTGGAAGCGACCAATCGCGGCGTGGTCGCGCTCTATGCGGAACTCGACGAACGCGCCGAAGAACTGCGCCGCGCCGACCTGATGAAAACGCGCTTTCTCTCCAACATGAGCCACGAACTGCGTACGCCGCTTTCGTCGATCCGCGCGCTCGCCAATCTGCTGCTCAACCGGCTCGACGGCGATCTGACGACGGAACAGGAGCGCCAGGTCAAGCTGATTCTCGCCTCGGCGGAAACGCTCGGCGAAACCGTCGACGATCTGCTCGATCTCGCCAAGATCGAGGCCGGCAAGACCGAAGTCACGCCCGCGTGGTTCGATCCCGCCGATCTGTTCGCCGCGCTGCGCACCATGCTGACGCCGCTGCTGGAAACACCGCATGTGTCGCTCGAATTCGCCGCCACGGCCGACTTGCCGCGCCTTTACACCGACGAACCCAAGCTCACGCAGATCCTGCGCAACTTCGTCTCGAACGCGCTCAAGTACACCGAACGCGGTCTGATTCGCGTGGGCGCGCGGCTCGAAGCGGACGGCGAGCGCATCGTGTTCTTCGTCGCGGATACGGGCATCGGGATTGCTCCCGAGCATCACCCGATCATCTTCGAGGAGTTCGGCCAGGTGCAGAACCGTCTGCAACAGCGCGTGAAGGGAACCGGCCTCGGCCTGCCGTTGTGCCGCAAGCTGGCCGCCTTGCTGGGCGGCGAAGTGGGCGTGGAGAGCGAACTGGGCGTGGGCTCGACGTTTCATGTCGATATTCCCGTGCGGCTCGCCGATGCCGCTCACGCCAGCGATGAACACAACGAACCCGCCGGCTCGGGAGGCACGGCATCATGACGCCCGACGCCACACTCATCCTCAATGTCGACGACAACGAAGGCGCGCGCTATGTGAAGTCGCGCGTGTTGCGCCACGCGGGCTTCGCGGTGATCGAAGCCGCCACGGGGCAGGCCGCGCTCGACGCCGTGCGCGAGCACGCGCCCGCACTCGTGCTGCTCGACGTGAAGCTGCCCGACATCAGCGGTATCGACGTGTGCCGCCTCATCAAGCAGGACCCGCGGACCAATTCGACGCTGATTCTGCAGACGTCGGCCGCGGCCGTGCAGGCGCGCGACAAGATTCGCGCGCTCGACGGCGGCGCCGACAGCTATCTGACCGAACCCGTCGATCCCGCCGAACTGGTGGCGAACGTGCGCGCGCTGCTGCGCCTCTACGCCGCCGAAAAAGCGCTGCGCGACGCCGACCGCCGCAAGGACCACTTCCTCGCCACGCTCGCGCACGAGTTGCGCAACCCGCTCGCGCCGATCCGCAACGCCATCGAACTGCTCGACCCGCGCCACGGCGCAAGCGACGCGGGCCGCGCCGACGCGCGCCAGATCGCCAGCCGTCAGGTCGAACATCTCGGCCGGCTGGTGGACGATCTGCTCGACGTCTCGCGGATTTCGCACGGCAAGATCGCCTTGCAGATGAACACGCTCGATCTGCGCCAGATCGTCGAAATGGCGGTGGAAACCAGCCGCCCGGTGCTCGACGCCAAGCAGCAGCAACTGACCGTGAGCATGACGGCGGCGCCTTGCCATATCGTGGGCGACGGCATTCGCGTCGCGCAGATCATCAGCAATCTGCTGTCGAATTCGGCCAAATATACGGCCGTGGGCGGCGCGGTTACCTTGCGTCTCGATGCCAGCAACGCCGACGTGGCGATCAGCGTGCGCGATAATGGCATCGGCATCGCGCACGACGAGCTGCCTTATGTGTTCGAACTCTTCATGCAATCGCGCGATGCGGTCAAGCGCGCGGACGGCGGGCTCGGCATTGGCCTCGCACTCGTGCGCGAGCTGGCGGAACTGCATGGCGGCTCCGTGGCCGCGCATTCGGAAGGACTCGGCAAGGGCTCGGAATTCGTGGTGCGGCTGCCCATCGTGCTCGCGCCGGATACCGACGCCGTACCCCTAGATAACAACAATATGGATAACGAACAAATCTCACGCAAACGACGCGTACTGATCGCCGACGACAATGTCGATTCGGCCACCTCGCTCCTGATGCTGCTCGAACTCGAAGGCCATGACGTGCGCGTGGCGCACGACGGCCCGAGCGCGCTGACGATCGCGCAAAGCTTCGAGCCGCATGTGGCGATTCTCGATATCGGTCTGCCAGGCATGGATGGCCATGCGCTCGCCAAGGCGCTGCGCGCGCAGCCGGCCACGGCGCACACGCAGCTGATCGCGCTCACCGGCTACGGCCAGGAACGTGACCGCCAGGCCACCACCGAAGCCGGCTTCGACCGGCATCTCGTCAAGCCCGCGCCCTTCGACGAAATCCTGCGCGAGATCGAAGGGACCAAAGCCAGCTAGACGCACGCCGCGGCGTTGCACTGATGAATACGGGGATTTCCGATGCAGCCACGCGCCATTCATAGCGGCGATCTCGAACTCGTCTGCCGCCATCGCGAGGCGATGTTCCGCGAAGCCGGCCGCGACGCGGCCACGCTCGCGACCATGACCGCGCACTTCCGCACGTGGCTCGCGCCGCGTCTTGCCGATGGGCGCTACTTCGGTTTCGTGCTGAATGAAGCCGAGGCCGAAGCCGATACCGATGCGCCCGTCGCGGGCATCGGCCTGATGGAAATCGACTGGCCGCCGCATCCCGCTCACCCCGATCAGGACCGGCGCGGCTATGTGCTCAATGTCTACGTCGAGCCGCACGCTCGGCGGCGCGGCCTCGCCCGCCAGCTCATGGAACTCGCCGATGCCGAATTCGCGCGGCGTGGCATCCGCTACGCGATCCTGCATTCGACCGAGCAGGGCCGCGATCTGTATCGGCAACTCGGTTGGGGCGGGACGACGGAAATGGCGAAGGCGCTGTAACCCGCACTTCGACGCCCGTTTCGCTCAAGCCCCCGTTCATTCGTGCCGTTAACCGGTTGAGCCATCAACCTTCTCACGGAGCCACGCTTGAACGGGAACACGCGCGCCTTTATTTCCAGACCCAAAACCGGCGCCCTCGCCGCGCTCGCGGCCTTCGTCCCTCTTTCGGTTGCGCTGCTGCTTTCGGGCTGCGTGACTCATACGCAAGTGGTCGCCGCGCCCGCGCGCCCCGTGGTGGTGGCCGCGCCGCCGCCCGCGCCGGTCGTGGTGGGCGCGCCCGCCTACGTGCCCGAGCCACATGACGCCTATGTGTCGGTCGCGCTCGATCGCGATGTGGTCTACGTGGGCGGCATGACGTACATCTGGTTCGTCGGCCCGGATGGCCAGCGCCATCGCCACTACTATGGCCGCGGCGATCTGCGCGGCGAGGTGTTCCATCGCCGTGCCGAACTGCGCAACGTGATGGCGCATCACGACGGCCATCTGCCGATGCAGCAACACGCCTTTGTCGAGCCGCCGCCGCGCGCGCCGCATGAGCCGCGCGTGCATGTGGAAATGGTCTCGCGTCCGGGCGGTCATGGCGCGCCGCGCCCGATGCCGCACGCCGAAGCCCATGCGCAGCCGCATCCGCATGCGCGCCCCGACACGCGCCAGGCGCAGCATCACGCGCCGGCGCCCAGCCGCAACGCCGCCGATCATGGCCGCCGTCTGCCGAACGCCCATCCCGGCGATGCGCATCCGATGGCGGGCAATCCGCGTCATACGGTCTAGGCCGAGGTTTAGGTTTAGGTTTAGGTTTAGGTTTAGGTTTAGGTTTAGGTTTAGGTTTAGGCCTTCGCCAGAGCCACAATACAAGCCGCCGGGCGCATCGCATGCGCCCGGCGGCTTTTTCATGCCCGTTTATTCGACATCCTCATTAATGTCGATCTGCGCCCAACCCCCGCGAAAACTTCAACGCTTATATCGGCACTTATATCCGCGCTTATACCAGGCATCGCGGAGCACCATTTATATCACGTTACGATATAATTCGGCGCAATCGAAGCTTCCCGGCTTCATGCTTATAACGTTCGATTTGTCGCTATTTCAACTGTGTTTCGTCTGAACTTCTCCCGCTGGATCGCACGCTTCGCGCCGCCACCCGTCACCTTGCGCTGGCGCGAACGTCTGCGTTCGGGCGTCGGCGCGCTGATCGGCATTGCGCTCACCGGCGCCGTCTCGCAGCACCTGCTCGGCAACGCTTCGACGATCCCCTGGCTGATCGCGCCGATGGGCGCTTCGGCCGTGCTGCTGTTCGGCGTGCCAGCCAGCCCGCTGGCGCAACCGTGGTCGATCATCGGCGGGAATCTGGTTTCGGCGGTCGTGGGCGTGACCTGCGCGCTCTTAATCGCCGATCCGGTGCTGGCTGCCGCCGTGGCCGTGGGCGTGGCGATCTGCGCGATGTTCACGCTGCGCTGCGTGCATCCGCCTTCGGGCGCGGTGGCGTTGACTGCGGTGCTCGGCGGCCCTGCCGTGCGCGCGCTCGGCTACGAGTTCGTGCTGGAGCCCGTGCTGCTGCAATCGTTCGTGCTGCTGGGCGCGGCGCTTGTCTATCACAAGGCCACCGGGCATCGCTATCCGCATGCTGCGCTCGCGGCGAAATCCACGCCGCCCGCGCCGGCCGCGAGCGGCTTCTCGCGCGCCGATCTCGAAGCCGCCCTGCGCGAGCGCAACGAGCTGATCGACGTCGATACCGACGATCTCGAAGCGCTGCTGCGCGAAACCGAAATTCGCGCCTACGCACGCACTTTCGGCATGCTCAATTGCGCCGATGTCATGTCGCGCAACGTCGTCAGCATTACGCCCGCGACCACGGTGGGCGAAGCGCGCGCGCTGCTGCGCGAGCATGACGTGAAGGCGCTGCCGGTGGTGGACGCACAGCGTCACGTCAAAGGCATCGTCACCCGCGCCGATCTCGCCGACGATGGCGCCCGCCAGCATCCGCTGCGCGCCTTGCTGCGCACGCTCGGCTTCGGCCCGCGTGAACGCGCGGGCAACGATGCGCGCGTCAGCACGTTGATGAGCACGCACGTGCGCACGATTACCGCGGCGACGCCCATCGTCGAATTGCTCGCGCTGTTCGCAGGACGCGGCCATCATCACGTGCCGGTCGTGGACGGCGAGCGCCGCCTCACCGGCATCATCACGCAGGCCGATCTGATCTCGGGCCTCTACCGGCAAACGCAGCCGCTGCAAAAACAGAGCGCCTGAAACCCGCAACAGCGCCGCCGCAATGTCCTATTGCGGCCATAAATATCATGTTGTGATATATTCGCAGATCGAAACGTCCCGCCCTGGATCCCCGATGAAGCAAAGCCCACGCGGCCTGAAAAAGGCCGATTTCGAGCAACTGTCCGAATTCCGCTATCAGATGCGCCGTTTCGAGCGCTTCTCTGAGCAGGCCGCCCAGAACGAAGGCATCACGCCACTGCAGTATCTGTTGCTGCTGCATGTGAAGGGCTATCCTGGCCGCGAATGGGCCACCATCGGCGAACTGGCCGAGCGTCTGCAGGCGCAGCACCACGGCGTAGTCGCGCTGGTGTCGCGCTGCGAAGCGCTCGAACTCGTGGAGCGCCGCGTGAGCGAGCGCGACCGCCGCCAGGTGGAAGTGCATCTGCTCGACGCTGGCGAAAAGCTGCTCGTGCGCCTCGCCGAACTGCATCGCGCGGAACTGCGCTCGCTCGAAGACGCTTTCACCATTCCGCAAATCGACCTTTGAAGACCATGCATTCCGACGATTCCCACAAGCGCGATTTTTCGGCCAACGCTCGCCTGCCCGGTATCGGCGCGCTGGCGGCCGTGATTGGCGCGCTCGCCACGCTCGCCGCGTTCGTGCTGCTGAGTCTGATCCACTGGTTCACGAACCTGTTTTTCTTCGGCCGCTTCTCGTTCGCCGATCATTCGCCCGCGCTCAATACGCTCGGCGCGTGGGTGATCGTCGTGCCGGTGGCGGGCGGGCTGATCGTCGGGATGATGGCGCGCTTCGGTTCCGAAAAGATTCGCGGCCACGGCATTCCCGAAGCAATCGAAGCGATCCTGTTCGGCAAGAGCAAGATGTCGCCGAAGGTGGCGGTGCTCAAGCCGCTGTCGTCGGGGATCGTGATCGGCAGCGGCGGGCCGTTCGGCGCGGAAGGTCCGATCATCATGACGGGCGGCGCGCTAGGTTCGCTGCTCGCGCAGTGCGTGCGCCTTACCGCCGCCGAACGCAAGACGCTGCTCGTGGCCGGCGCCGCCGCTGGCATGACGGCGGTGTTCGGCACGCCGGTCGCGGCCGTGCTGCTCGCGGTGGAATTGCTGCTGTTCGAATGGCGTCCGCGCAGTTTTCTGCCGGTGGCGCTCGCATGTGCCGTGGCGGGTTTCGCGCGCGCGGTGTTCTTCGGCACCGAACCGCTGTTCGCCATGCAGACGCCGCCGCCTCAAGCGCTCGCGCTCGGCTCGTGTGTGATCGCCGGGCTGCTCTCGGGCGCGCTGGCTTCGGGTTTGTCGGTTTCGCTTTACAAGGTCGAAGACCTGTTCAAGCGTCTGCCGCTGCACTGGTCGTGGTGGCCCGCTATCGGCGGTCTGGCGGTGGGGATCGGCGGTTATATCGAGCCGCGCGCGCTGGGCGTGGGCTATGACGTGATCGGCGATCTGCTGCATCAACATATTCTGTTGCAGGCGGCCGTGGCGATTCTCGCCGTGAAGGCCGTGATCTGGGTCATCGCGCTCGGTTCCGGCACGTCGGGCGGCGTGCTCGCTCCGCTGCTGATGCTGGGCGCCGGGCTGGGCTGCGTGCTCAGCCACGTGCTGCCCGGCAGCGATCCCGCGCTGTGGCCGCTCGTGTGCATGGCCGCGACGCTCGGCGCCACGCTGGGTGCGCCGCTCACGGCCATCGTGTTCGCCTTCGGCCTCACGCACGACGGCAATGCGCTGCTGCCCTTGCTCGCCGCGACGCTGGTCGCGCACGGTTTTGCGACCGTCGTGATGAAGCGCTCGATCATGACCGAGAAGATCGCGCGGCGCGGGTATCACATCTATCGCGAATATGGCGTCGATCCGCTGGAGCGCCATTACGTCGATGAGGTGATGACGCGTCAGGTCGAATCGATCGACGCGAACATGAGCGTGCGCGAAGCGTTGACGCGCTTCTTCGGCACGACGCAGCAGCGGCGCGCGTGGCCCGTGGTGCGTGACGGCCGGGTGCTCGGCGTGGCGGATCGCGCGATGCTCGAAGCGGTGCGCGTGGACGAAGCGCTCGATCAGCCGATCGGCACGCTGTTCGCCGCGCGTGCGGTGGATGTCGCGCTGCCCGAGGAAACTTGCCGCCAGATCGCCGCGCGACTTGCCGTGCATGGGCTGGAGCGGCTGCCGGTGGTGAGCGATCGCGAATCGAAGCGGCTCGTGGGCATCGTCTCGCGCAGCGATCTTGTGAAGCTGTCGCTGGCGCATTTCGAGGAAGAGACCAAACGCGAACGCTTTCGCCGTATCGGCACGGGCGGCGGCAAGCGGCGGTTTCCGCCAGTGCGTCGCACGGGCTGAGGCCGCGGGCGCACGCAGCAGAGAACCGTCGCGCGATACGGGCGGTTCTTCTGCTGAATGGTGAATGCTGAATGCTGCTCGCTGAACTCCGTTGCGTCGGGTCTCGACGCGTCAACACCCGCTTTTCTGCTTTAACGGCATCGCGCAGAATTGGCTGTTAGTTGCAATACAACACGCCGATCTGCGCCATTCGAGTGCCAGAGCGCGTCGCACGCACTGCTGCGGTGCACCACATCCGATCTAAAACCGGCCTGCGCCCCGCCGCTGCGCCTTCTTCGCCCTCATTTCGTGCGGCGCACAAACTGGCACGCACCTTGCTGAAAGGATGACGTGTGCCGCAACGATGCGGCGCACCACGTACGACGACGCCCCACACGTCGCGATCCATTTCAGTCGGGCAATGCAGTTCGACTCGCGAGGCAAACGCATCGAGCCAACCGACTCGCGCGATGCGCCACGTCGAAAGCCTTCATGCCATCGACCCAAGAAACACCATGCTGCGCGTCCTGCTCGTAACCGACACCGACAAGCCCATCGGCGATCTGCGCGACGCGCTCGCGCGCCTGGGCTACGACATGCTCGCCGAGCCCGCGACGCCCCAGGCGCTGCATCGCGTCGTCGAGCGCGAGCGGCCGGACGTCATCATCATCGATACCGAATCGCCGTCGCGCGACACGCTCGAACAGCTTGCCGTGATGAACGCCACCGCGCCGCGTCCCGTGCTGATGTTCAGCAACGACGCCAATCAGCAACTGATCCGCTCGGCGGTCAACGCGGGCGTGACGGCGTATCTCGTCGAAGGGCTCGCCGGCGAGCGCATCGCGCCGATTCTCGAAGTCGCGCTCGCGCGTTTCGCGCAGGAAGCGCAACTGCGCGAGCGTCTGACCCAGGCCGAGAACGAACTCGCCGAGCGCAAGCTGATCGACCGCGCCAAGCGCATCCTCATGGAACAACAGAAGTTGACCGAGCCCGCCGCCTACGCTTCGCTGCGCAAGCGCGCGATGAACCAGAGCCTCAAGCTCGCCGAAGTCGCCCGCCAGATCGTCGCGGCCGCCGACGCGCGCGAGCGCGACGCATGAACTCGCCTATGAATGCCACCGCCAACCCAGGCGCCGCGCCGTCCACACCGGCCGCGCGGCTCGAAAAGACCCATCTGAAGATCGGCTTCGTGCCGCTCGCCGATGCCGCGCCCGTCGTCGCCGCGAAGCTGCTGGAGTTCGGCCACGCGCACGGCCTCACGCTCGAACTGTCGCGCCAGCCGACGTGGGCCGCGCTGCGCGACAAGCTGCTGGCCGGCGAGCTGGACGCCGCGCACTCGCTGTATGGGCTCGTCTATGGCGTGCAGCTTGGCATTGGCGGGCCGCAGACGGACATGGCCGTGCTGATGGTGCTCAACCGCAATGGCCAGGCGATTTCGCTATCGAACCGTCTCGCCGATGCGCTCGCCGAACACGGCACCTTGCCGCGCGCGCTCGCCACGCTGGGTCGCAAGCCCGTGTTCGCGCAGACTTTCCCGACCGGCACGCACGCGATGTGGCTGTATTACTGGCTCGCTTCGCAGGGCGTGCATCCGCTGCGCGACATCGACAGCGTGGTGATTCCGCCGCCGCAGATGGTGGCGGCGCTGGCCGAAGAGCGGCTCGACGGCCTGTGCGTGGGCGAGCCCTGGCCCGCCCTGGCGCAGCGGCGCGGCGTGGGGCGCACGGTGATCCGCAGCGGCGAGATCTGGCCGGATCATCCGGAAAAAGTGCTGGCCTGCCGGCGCGATTTTGTCGCCAGCAATCCAAATACGGCGCGCGCACTGGTGCAGGCGATGCTGGAAGCCTGCCGATGGCTCGACGGCGCGGGCCATCGCAGGGAAATTGCGCAGTGGCTTGCGCGGCCCGAAATGCTGGGCGCGGATGCCGATCTGATTGCGGCGCGGCTGGAGGGTGAGGCCGGTTTGAGCGCGTCCGAGATGAAGTTCTTCGAGGACGGCGCGGTGAATTATCCGGTGGAGTCGGAAGGCGTCTGGTTTCTGACGCAGTTCGAGCGCTGGGGCATGATGGCGCCGCGTACCGACTATGCCGGGATCGCCAGCGCGCTGAATCAGACGGCGCTTTATCGGGAAGCGGCGGGCGCGATGGGAATTTCGGTGCCTGCTGTGTTGCCCAGGCCGGTGTTCGTCGATGGACACACCTGGGATGGGGAGAATGCGGCGGCGTATGTGGAGGGGTTTGAGATCAAGGCCTGAAACACCACGCCGCCCGTCCCGCTTACTTCACCACCACTTCCGTATGGCCCACGACCGGCGGCTTTTCGAAGTACGGGCCAACCAGGCGGCGCCATTCCTGGAAATCGGCGGATTCGCGGAAGTGGACCATGTGATCTTCGAGCGTCTCCCACTGCACGACCAGCACGTACTGGTTCGGCTCTTCCACTCCGCGTTGCAGCTCGACCGCACGGCAGCCGCGCGCGCGATGGAAAAGCGGCAGCGCCTGCGTGACGCCCGCTTCGAATTCGGCGTTCTTGCCTGCCAACACCGTGATATGCGCCATTTCGTAGACCACGTTCTGCTCCTTGCTATGCGTTGATTCGTTGATGCGTCGGGATGCGCGCCTTCGCCGTAGCTGACGCGCCCGCCACGTTATCACGGCTGCACGTTCGACCACACGCTCACTTTCCGCGCTTCATGACGGAATCAGGGGGATACCAGAAGTCACGGGACATATTGAATCCATAGGTCTTGCCGTCGTAGTGCAGCACAATGCGCTTCGTGTACTTGCCTGTCTCGACCCATTGCAGCTTTTTTACCTCTTCGCGTGTGACTCGTGCGCTGAGCGCGAGATCTGCGAAACCGTGGCTGGCGGTCTTTTCGAGAGCAATCGTAATGGCAGCGTCCGCGCCGTGTGTCTGGTCGAAGCCGGGACCGCACGAATTCGGGGCAATGCTAGCCCAGCCATAGAGATTCGTGCCTAATACAGCACGCAGCGCGCTGCCTTCTCGCACGTAGAGCGTCAACTCCTGGTCCGCAGCCGCATCGGCGCAACTCGGGCCGCGTCCACTGCTTTTGAATACCACGCCAAACGCGCGTACGTCGGGCGAAAGCCAATACGGCGCGGTATCGATGCGAAAGCTACCGACCTGCTCCGACGGGTCTTCTTCGATCGTGGAACGCGTAGCCGCAATCACCTGATCGCCTTTAACCAGTGCGACGACCTGCGCAATCTTGCCGTCATCGCTATTCGGGCCAACATGATCCGTATCGAACGCGAGCGCTGCAATCGTCGTATCCGGCGCATCCGGCATCGCCTTGCAGGACGCCGCCGCAAGCACGCCGTTGCCGTTGCTCCAGGACGCGAGATTGCCTTTCACGCCCGCCCACTTCGCCACCGATGCGACGACCTCATCGCCGCAAGGCTGATCTTCGCTGGCTTGAGCAGGAGTAGAGAGTGTCGCAACAACTGCCAACGCGAGCGGCAGGAATGTACGCATAAGACCGGTTTCCCCATTGAGCTTGAAAAGCGCGAAGGAGAATACCGCAAGACGAAACGCGGCGCATGCAGGAAACCCACATGCGCCGCGTTCGGAGAACAGAGGACAATCAGAACTTCGTATGCAGACCCACTCGTGCAACCGCCTGGGTCTGGCCGCTCGATGCGCCATCCGAGCTGTTCATGCCGTTGATCTGCGCATTGCCGCCCGAGCTGGCACGCTGATACACGCCGAGCACATACACGCTGGTGCGCTTGGACAGCGCGTAATCGACAATCGCCGCCAGCTGGTGCGCGTGATTGTTATCGACCACGTCGTTACCCTTCATGTACATATACGACGCACCCGCGCTCAGCGCCGGCGTGAAGTAGTAATGCGCGCCCACCGAGCCCTCATACACGGAACCGCCGTTATACGAGTTGTGCACCGTCGTGAACAGCGCGTTGGTGATCCAGTTGCCAAACTTGTAATGCGCGCCGATACCCCAGTTGCGCACGCTCACATCGCCTTCGCCGCTCACCACGTACTTGAGGTTCGTGTAAGCCGCATTCACGCCGAAGTTTTCGTGCGCGTAGTTCAGCGCGAAGCTCGAACCGTTGCCCGTACCGATCGAACCCGCCACGTTGCCGAAGCTGTACATCGCGCCCGCGCTGAAGCCGCCGAACGTCGGCGAAACGTATTTCACCGAGTTGTTGACGGTCTCGCCCGCCATGCGGTCCCAGTCGAACGCGCCGGTCGCGTTGCTCGGCAGCGCGAGCTTGTCGAACGGACCCGCGCGGAAGTCGTAGAAGTGACCCGACAGTTCGGCCGGATCATCGCCCGCGAAATACAGCGAGTCCGTCATGAAGTCGTACTGGTTACCCAGCGAGAGCTTGCCGTAGACGGGGTTGCTCAGGCCGACGATCGACGTGCGGCTAAAGAGGCTTTTGTTCGGCATGAAGCTGCCGTTGTCGATCTGAAACTGGTTGACGAGCTGGAAGAACGCCTTGCTGCCGCCGCCCAGATCTTCCGTGCCGGTGATGCCCCAGAGGTTCGGGCCGTTCACGCCGTCGTCCATCTTCACATTGCCGTGGCCGCCCTGATTGCTCACGTAGGTGATGCCCGTATCCATCATCCCGTAGAGCGTCACGCTGCTTTGTGCGAACACCGGGCCTGCGCAGATCACCCCCGTCAGCGCGGCGATTATTTTTTTGTACTGCTTACCGTTTGCCATTCTCCAAGCCTCCTGTTTATAGATCTAGATTCGTCTTGTTTGTATTCGTCGATTGTGGCGGGTGCGAACGCGACGTTCAGGCGTCCGCGACCGGCGCAGTAATGAAGCGCAGCGCGAGGCGGTTCAGCAGGATCGCAGCGGCAGCCACCAGAGCGGGCACGGCCAGCACCGAGAACACCGTCGAGAAGCTGAAGCCCAGCGACAGCAGCACGCCACCCACGAACGAACCGAGAATGCCGCCCAGTCGGCCGAAGCCCAGCATCCAGCTCACGCCCGTGGCACGGGCACGCGTCGGGTAGCAGGTCGGTGCGAGTGCGTTGAGGCCCGTTTGCGCGCCGCTCATGAAGAAGCCTGCGCAAGCCACCAGCACGGTCAGCATGCTGGATTTGAGCGTGCCCATGCCCAGCGCGAAGATGAACACGCCGCCCAGCAGATAAGCCGCGCCAATCACGGCGTTGCGGTCGAGACGGTCCATGGCGAAGCCCACGACGATCGCGCCCACCGTGCCGCCCAACTGGAACATGCCGGTAATCGCCGCTGCGCGTTCGACCGGAAGACCTGCGTCCTTGATCAGCGTCGGCAGCCAGCCGGTGAGCAGATAAATGATCAGGAGTCCCATGAAGTAGGTGACCCACAGCATCAGCGTGCTCATGGCGTAGCCATCGGCGAACAGCATGCGTACCGGCGCCTTGGCGGCAACGGCCGGTTCCGGCGAGGTGAAGCGCGTCGTGGCGGCGAAGCGATGACCGCTGACACGCGAGAGCGTCGCGGCAATACGTTCGGCGGAGAAGCGGCGCACCAGCAGGAAGCGTGCGGATTCCGGCAGCAGACCCATCAGCACCGGCACGAACAGGATCGGCAGCACACCGCCGAAGACGAACACGCCACGCCAGCCGAAGTGCGGAATCAGCGCCGCCGCAACAAAGCCGCCCATGCCCGAGCCGAAGTTAAAGCCCGTGAACATGATGGTCAGCAGCAGCGAACGGCTTTTCGAGGGCACGTATTCGGAGAGCAGCGTCGTCGAGTTCGGCATCGCCGCGCCCAGACCGAGGCCCGTGAGGAATCGCAGCGCGACCAGTTGGCCCGGCGTATTCGCGAAGGCGCACAACAGGCTGAAAAGACCGAAGCACGCAACCGAGCCCAGCAGCACTTTCTTGCGGCCGATGCGGTCCGCCGACGGTCCCGCGACCAGCGCGCCAATGGCGAGGCCAACCATGGCCGCGCTCATCACCGGGCCGAATGCGGCGCGCGTGATCGACCATTCCTTCATGACGACCGGCGCGACGAAGCCCATCACGGCCGTGTCGAGCCCATCGAGCGTCACGATCAGAAAACAGAGGGCGAGGACGAGCCATTGAAAGCCCGACATCCTGCGGGAATCGATAAAGCCCTTGATATCCACTGCATCAGCAGAGTTCATGCGTGTCTCCGAAGTTAATATTTCCCCGCTCGCGCGCTTCGTCGGCGCGGGAGTGTGTTGCTACAAGCTACTGCGGATCAATCGGCGGGCGCGCCGTGTTCGGGTGGCGCGCCCGCGGCCAGTCAAGCGGTCAAACTGCGTCGGGCACCTGACGCGTCTTCAGGAACGCTTCGAGCGTTTCGCCCCGCATGCACGCGTACATGCCCAGATTGGTGATCTTCACGACACGCGCGAACTTCTCCAGCACGAAGAAGCACACGCCGTACTGCACGAGGCCAAGCCAGTCGGTGTTGTCGACCAGCGTGCGCTCTTCGCTCGTGAGCGCGGCGGCGTCGTAGGCCGCCTTGCGATCGCCCAGCCACAGCTCGCGCGCGGCCGGCGTGCGCATCATCCAGAAGAAGCGGTTCAGACGCATCGCCTTGATGCTCAGGCGGATGTCGAACGGATACGTACCGGTCAGCGCTTCCACGCCTTCGAGTTGCGGATTCATCGTGCGCCCTCCTCGTTACCTTCCGCGACGTTCTCGTAGATCGTCACGGCCATCGCCGTGCTGGTCGCGAGGTAGTAGTTGCGGTGCACTTCCTTGATCTTCGGCGCGAGCGCGCCGCGCATCGCCAGCCACATGATCGTTTCCACGCTTTCCGCGCCGCCCAGGCGCACGTAGTCCACGTGCTTCATCTTCGCGAGCCGTTCCGGGTCGTTGACGATGAGGTCGAGGAACTCCATGTCCCATTCGGTGTTGTTGAAGCCGCTGCGCTCGCCATGCACCTGATGCGAGAGGCCGCCCGTGCCCACCACCACCACGTCGAGATCTTCCTCGAACGATTCGATCGCGCGTCGCATCGCCTGACCGAGGCGATAGCAGCGGTTCGCCGTCGGCAGCGGATACTGCAGCACGTTCATTTCGAACGGCACCAGCGCCGTGGGCCAGCCGCCGTCGTGCGGCAGCATCAGCGAAAGCGGCGAGTTGCAGCCGTGATCGAGCGGCTTGTCCTGGAAGATCGTCAGATCGAATTCGTCGTTGACGAGCTGTTCGGCGATATGGATCGCCAGTTCCGGGTGACCGGCGATATCCGGCAGCGGACGCTTGCCCGCGCCTTCGTCGGCGAATTCGTGCTGCGGCGAGACGCCCAGCGCGAAAGTCGGATAGCAGTCGAAGAAGAAACTGTTGGCGTGATCGTTGTAGAACATCACCAGCACGTCCGGCTTGCGCTCGGCGAGCCACTGCGCAACGGGTTCGTACCCCTTGAAGAGCGGCGCCCAGGCCGGCTCGTTCTGCTTGCCCTTGTCGTACGCCATGCCGATCGTCGGCACATGCGAAGTCCCAATGCCGCCTACTATCCTTGCCATGCTGTGTTGCCCTCATGCCGGCCCGCCCGCGTCGTGCAAATGCGTGCCGGATATTACGTTCGATTACCGAAGGGACTCGCCGCGCTGTGGCGGAAGCGGCCCCTGTTGGGATACGAAATTACAGAATTGGCGTTTGCGTGGTAAGTAAGGGTAACCACTAACTTTTGCATTTCGAACCGCTATAAACGGGCTATCCGGCGCTTCCCAGCCTTTCTCGCTGCCGCGAAAGCCACGCGCCATAACGGTTTTTGGTATCCTGAAACGAGTTGTTCGCGATTCTTCACGACTTCACGCGGCAACCGGCCGATAAACGAAACAGATAGCAAAAGAACGAACTCGCAAGGCCGTCCGGGCGGCCCCTGGCGGGACATCGAGATGAACGAGACTACCCAGCAAACCATCGTGCAGGCGCTGCGCACGCGCATCCTTTCAGGCGAGCTCGCGCCGGGCCAGCGGCTTGTCGAAGCCCACCTCGCCGAACGCCTCGGCATCTCCCGCACGCCGCTGCGTTACGCGCTGAGCGTGCTGGCCACCGAAGGGCTCGTCGAGCGCTCCGGCGGGCGTGGCTATATCGTGCGCCGTTTCAGCGTGACCGACGTGCTCAATGCAATCGACGTGCGCGGCGTGCTCGAAGGCCTGGCCGCGCGCAGCGTGGCCGAACGCGGCGTGAGCCCCGCGCTCGCGCGCGCCTTGCAGGATTGCCTGCGCGAAGGCGATGCGATTTTCGAGGCGGGCGCCGAGGCGCTCGGCGGCGAGGCGGAAGCGCACTATGCCGATATGAACGGCCGCTTTCACGCCCTGATCGTCGATGCCGCGCAGAATCACGCGGTCAGCGCGGCGCTTGGCCTGAACGACAAGATTCCCTTCGTTTCGCCGGCCACGGTCGTCTTCGACGATGCCGCGCGCCAGCAGCAATACATGATGCTGGCCTACGCGCACCGCCAGCATCACGCCATCGTCGGCGCGTTGCTCAAGGGCGAAGGCGCGCGCGTGGAGGCGCTGATGAAAGAGCACACCCACATTTCGAAGGAGAGCCTGAATCTCTCGGTCGAAAATCTGCATCTGATCGCGGGGGCCGCATGAATCCGCCGGATCTGCTCAATCTCACGCATCTGCGCGCGTTCCGTCTGGTCGCCGATACGGGCAGCGCCACGCGCGCCGCCGCCGCGCTGTACCGCGCGCAATCGGCCGTCACGCGATCGGTGCAGGAACTCGAAACCGCGCTGGGCCAGCCGCTGTTCGAGCGCAAGCCCTCGGGCATGCTGCCGACCGCCGTCGGCCGCGTCGTGCTGGATCGTTGCGCGCGCATCTTTACCGAACTCGAAGCGCTGGCGCAGTGGTGCGCGGCGCGCCAGACGCGCCGCCGGGCGCTCGCCGAAGGCGCGCTGCCTGCGTGGCTGCTCAACACGCGGCGGCTGCAGCTATTCGTGGCGCTCGCGCGCCATCGCCATATGCCCAGCACCGCGAGCGCATTCGGCATCAGCCAGCCCGCCGTGAGCAGCGCGATGCGCGTGCTCGAAAGCGGCTCGGGCGTGACGCTTTTTCACCGCAGTCCGCGCGGCGTGCAACTGAGCACCGAAGGCGAAACCTTCCTGCTGCACGTGCGGCGCGCGCTCAACGAATTGCGGCACGTGCCCGACGACATCGCCGCCCTGCACGGCAACATTCAGGGCGCGGTCACCGTGGGCGCGCTGCCGCTCGGCCGCACGCTGATCCTGCCGGCGGCCATCGCGCGCCTGAGCGCGCAGCATCCCGGCGTGCGCGTGGTCACGGATGAAAGCGCCTATGAATTGCTGGTGGCCGGCCTGCGCGCAGGCGATATCGATTTCATTCTGGGCGCGCTGCGCGAAAACGACGCGGCCAGCGGCCTCGCCAACGAGCGTCTGATGGCAGAGGACATGGTCGTGCTCGCACGGCGCGATCATCCGCTCGCGCAGAAAACCGGGCTGAGCGTGGCCGATATGCGCAACGCCCAGTGGATCGTTTCGCGCCTGAATTCGCCGGCGCGCGGGCTGTTCGAGGCGCAGTTCAAACGCCTGAAACTCAAGCCGCCCACGCCCACCGTCGAAACCGCCGATCTCGCCGTGATTCGCGGCCTGCTGATGGGCACGGACATGATCGCCGCGCTTTCGGCGCAGCAATTGCACTACGAGATCGCGGCGGGAGAACTGGTGGTGCTGGATGTGCCGCTGCACAACACGCGGCGCGAGATCGGTCTGACGATGCGCTCGGATAGCGCGCCGTCGCCGGGCGCGCGCGCATTGATCGACGCGATCCGGCTTGCGGTCGCGGAGGCCGCGCCTGCGGTGCGGGTGGTGGAAGGCCGTCTGAGCGGCCAGAGCGCGCGCTGAACGCCGCCTCGCCATCGCGCGCATCCACGCGCGTCCACCAGAGCGCGCCCGATGGCGAACACGTGGTCCACTACCGCATCGTCACGCCCCCATACCGACGCCGGAACACGCTTCGCCGTGTTCCTTCAAATGTCATAACGTTGCGCGTGCAACGTTATTCGGCGCGCTCGCTTCAGCCTGCGCTGCCGAAGCGATTTGACCCTCTCAAACGCCCCAAAAGATAGTTGTGTGCGCACCGGCCTGTCAGGTACTCATCAGGTGCTGAAAGTGTTGCGTAAACCCCGAATATGCCCTTGATCTGCGAAAACGAATAACAATCGTTCTCATTCACAGATACAATCCGCATACTTTTGAGGTTCAGCCTTTGTCGCGCATCGCCGCGGCACTGCGCCCATTCCCCAAACGATACGTCCGCCGACGAGCCGCTGGTCTCGCGAGGCGGCTGCACGACCACACGCTTCGAATTCACTATGTCCGCAACCCGTTTGCTTTCGCCGCGCCTTGATGCGGCTGCGCTGTCCGCTTCGTCGATCCAGACCGCTTCGCCTGCCATGCCCGCCAGCCGCCGCGCGATTCTCGCCGCCGTCGCCGTGGCGTTCGCGCTGCCCGCCGCCGCGTTCGCCCAGGCCAGCAGCACCGCCGCCACGACCACCACCGACCAAAGCACCAATAGCACGCTGCCCACCGTCAAGGTGCAGGCCGCCAGGGACGCGCTGCCCGGCGATCTCGCGCCGACTTACGGCGGCGGTCAAATCGCGCGCGGCGGCAACTTCGGCATGCTCGGCCAGAAGAACAACATCGACGTGCCGTTCTCGATGACGACCTACACGGCCAAGGCCATCGCCGACAAGCAGGCACGCACCGTCGCCGACGTACTTCAGAATGATCCGGCGGTGCGCACGGCGTACGGCTACGGCAACTTCCAGGAGGTCTACGTCATTCGCGGCTTCCAGCTCGATAGCGATGACGTCTCCCTCAACGGCCTGTACGGCATCACGCCGCGCCAGATGGTGGAAACGCCGGCGCTCGAGCGCGTGGACGTGTTCAAGGGTGCGAGCGCCTTCCTGAACGGCGCGTCGCCGAACGGCAGCTCGATCGGCGGCAGCGTGAACCTGCAGCTCAAGCGCGCCGACGACAAGCCGATCACCCAGGTCACGCTCGAAGGCAGCGCTTCGGGCGAGTTCGGCACGCGTGTCGATGTGGGTCGTCGTTTCGGCGATCAGGACCAGTTCGGCATTCGCGTGAACCAGGCGAACCGCGACGGCGAAACCAGCATCGACGGCGAACACCGCCGCAACAGCCAGACCGCCGTGGCGCTCGACTGGCGCGGCGAGAAAGTGCGTGTCGAAGGCGATTTCCTGTATCAGCGTCAGCACGTTTCGGACGGCCGCCCGGTCGTGTATGTCTCGGGTACGGAAATTCCGTCGGTGCCGTCGGCGACTTATAACTACGCCCAGACCTGGTCGTACAGCTCGACCGAAGACACCGTCGGCATCCTGCGCGCCGAATACGACTTCATGCCGGGCTGGACCGCCTACGTGGCGGGCGGCGCGCGCCATAGCAACGAGTCGGGCCAGTATTCGTCGCCGTATTACACGAGCCCCGGCGTCACCACGGGTTCGCGCATGTTCGTGCCGCGCAAGGAAGACGCGACATCGGCGGAAGTGGGCGTGCGCGGCCACTTCAACACCGGTCCGGTCAGCCATTTCGTGACGGCGGGCGCGTCGATCGTGAGCGTGCATACGGAATCGGCGTGGAACATGTCGGGCAGCTTCAACACCGACCTCTACAACACGCCGCAAGTGGCTACGCCCGCGTCGAAGTACTACTCGCAGGGTCTGGACGGCAATCCGCCGCTGACCTCGACGAGCCTGATGCGCAGCGTGGCCGTGTCCGACACGCTCGGCTTCCTGCACGATCGCGTGCTGTTCACGGTGGGCGTGCGTCATCAGGAAATCAACTCGAACGCGTATTCGTCGTCGACGCTGCTGCAGACCGAGGCCTACAACGATTCGATCACAACGCCGCTGTTCGGCGTCGTTTTCAAGGCGACCAATAATCTGTCGTTCTACGCGAACCGCAGCGAATCGCTCTCCGCGGGCGAGCAGGCGCCGAGTACGGCGAAGAATAACGGTGCGCTGCTCGCGCCGGAGCGCACCAAACAGTACGAAGTGGGCGCGAAGTACGACACCGGCAAGTACGGCGCGCAACTCGCGCTGTATCAGCTCGAAAAGCCGCAGAGCTATACCAATAGCGCGGGCTACTACGTGGCCGACGGCAACGAGCGCCATCGCGGCGTGGAAGCGTCGGTGTTCGGCGAGGTGTACAAGGGCGTGCGTCTGATGGCGGGCGCGACCTACATCAACGCGGTGCAGCTGGACACGGGTACGAACGACGGCAATCGTCCGATCGGCGTGCCGAGCTTCATGTTCAACCTGGGCGCGGAATACGATCTGCCGTGGGTGCCGGGCCTGACGTTCTCGGCGCGCTACACGCACACGGGTCCGCAGTATCTGAACACGACCAACACGCTGTCGATCAAGGCCTGGGACACGGTCGATATGGGCGCGCGCTACAAGACGAACCTGTTCGGCCGCGACACGACCTTCCGCGCCGACGTGTTCAACCTGACCAACAAGGCCTACTGGAGCTCGACGACCGGCGGTTATCTGACGATGGGCGCACCGCGCACGGTGCTGTTCTCGATGACGACGGACTTCTGATCGCGCTTGAGCGCTCCACGAGCCTCATGAGCGAAGTGAAAACGCCGGTGCTGCATGCAGCACCGGCGTTTTTTTATCGGCGAAAAAAGAGCGCTTCAACCGCCGACGACGGTGATCGCAAAACCATCCCAGCCCTTGCTGCCCACGGTCTGCACCGCCGTGGTATCGAGCCGCGCATCCTGCGTGAGCCGATCGAAGTAATCGCGCAGCCCCACGACATCGGCGTCGTGATCGTTCGGATCGGCGATACGGCCGCTGCGCACCACGTTATCCGCGACGATGACCGTGCCCGGGCGCGCGAGCTTCAGCACGCGTTCGAGGTACTGCGGATTGCTGCGCTTGTCCGCGTCGATAAACACAAAATCGAACGGCGGCGTGCCGTCGCTCACCATCGCATCGAGCGAATCGAGCGCCAGCCCGGTCACGACCGTGACCTTATCGCTCAAGCCCGCGCGCGCGAGATTGGCGCGCGCCACCGCCGCGTTCTCCGGACTGAATTCGAGCGACACCAGCGTGCCGTCTTCCGGCAGCGCACGCGCGAGCCAGATCGCGCTATAGCCGCCCAGCGTGCCGATTTCGAGAATGCGCCGCGCGCCCTGAATGCGCGCCAGCAGATGCAGGAACTTGCCTTGATTCGGCGCGACGTTGATGGCGCGCAGCCCCGCTTGCGCACTTGCCGCCAGCGCGCCGTCGAGCGCTTCGTCCGCGCCGATCAAGCGATCGGAAAACCAGTCGTCTACTGCATGCCAGGTCTGTTCGTTCATTGCGCGCTCCGCGATCGATGAAGCAGCCAGCTTAACGTGCGCGCACAACGACCTGCAGTTAGCACCACCCGAATATCCGCACGACAAGTCAATCAGACACGCCTGATGACTCAATTTTCTATGCGCCGATCATGATTATCGACAAGCTTTTTTCGCTTTATTTTTTGCCGATTTCCATGCAAGCCAATGCTTGCGGGCTTTCATTCGTTATGCATAGATATTGCGGAACCGTTCGGAAACATTGCACACTCCTTCGATCCGCCGCGCGATAAGGGGTCAGGCGTGAGAGGCTTACTGCAGGCGGCTCTAGCCATGCGTTGCGCGAATGCGACTATGCACGTCCTTCTGACAATCCTTAACCATGCAAAGCAAATAAACGGTGAGCAATCATCTGCCGGTTTTGATAAGAGTCATATAAACTCCGCTGAACTCCGAACGTTGGCGCACTCCCGAATCAGGGCGGGAAATGCGGAATCGCCAATATCACCCGACGACGGCTGGCTGTGCACGACTGGGGGCAGCCGTCGCGATAAGACAAAGGGCCGTTTGCGATGCGAGTTTCCGTTCATGTCCGCCTCGGCGCGCTGATCGCCGGGCTGCTGCTGGCGTCCAGCCTTCTCGCAGCCGACAAGCTGGCCGCTGCGTCGGCAAGCAAAGCTCAGCCCAACGCCACTTCAGGCACGCCAACTGCTACACCCACCGCCGCCGCGCCGGCGCCCGCCTCCGGGCCGGATATCGGCATCGGTCTTACGGGCGGCGTAGCGGGCAGCATCGCCACGACACCTGGCGGCAGCGGTCCCGCGGTGATTCAAACGGCGCCCGGCAAGATCGCCATGCCGGCGGACGCCACGCCGCTCCCCGTCGGTCCGACCCGCACGCGCACCTTCTCGCTGCGCCAGATGGGCGTCTACGGTCCGATGCAATTGCGCGGGCTCGATCCCACCGGCTATATGAATGTCGATGTACGCACCGACGAAGTCGTCAACAGTGCGAAGTTGCGCCTCGTCTACACGTACTCGCCGTCGCTTATTTATCCGCTCTCGCATCTGAAGGTGATGGTCAACGGTGAAATCGTCGCGACGATTCCGCTCGTGAAGGAAACCGCCGGGCAGATGGTCACGAGTGAGATCAATCTGGACCCGCGCCTCTTCACGGACTACAACCGCATCAGCGTGCAGATGATCGCGCACTACACGCTCGATCACTGCGAAGACCCGTACCACTCGGCGCTGTGGGCCGATGTCGCGCCCGAAAGCACGCTCACGCTCAACACCACCGGCATCACGCTGCCCAACAGCCTCGCGCTGCTGCCGGTGCCGTTCTTCGATCGCCACGACAACACGCTGCTGCGCGTGCCCTTCGTGCTCGCGGCCAACGCGGGCGTGCCGACGCTTCATGCGGCCGGCGTAGTGTCGTCGTGGCTCGGCGCGCTTGCGAGCTATCGCGGCGCGCGCTTCCCGGTCGTGCGCAGCGCACCCGCCGACGCCAACGCCGTCGTGCTCGCACTGCCCGGCCAGGTGCCCGCGGGTCTGACGCTGCCGGAGATCAAAGGCCCGACGATCTCGGTGATGGCCAACCCCGCCGCCGATCCGCAATCGGGCCGCAAGCTGCTGGTGCTCGCCGGCCGCACGCCCGAAGAACTGGAGAAGGCCGCCGATGCGCTGGTGCTCGGCCAGGCCGGCATGTCGGGCGACAGCGTGATCGTGCAATCGGTCGATATGGGTCCGGCGCGCAAGCCTTACGACGCGCCGAACTGGGTGCCCACCGACCGCCCCGTGCTGCTGCGCGAACTCGTCAGCGATCCTCAGCAATTGCAGGTCTCGGGCTACAACCCGCCGATGATCCGCGTGAACATGCGCGTGCCCGCCGACCTCTACGCGTGGGCGCGCAGCAACGTGCCGCTCGACATCCGCTATCGCTACACGGCGCCGTCGACCTGGAACGATTCGGTGCTCAACGTGAGCATCAACGACCAGCTGGTGCGTTCGCAACGTCTGCGTCCGGTCACGCGCTCCGCCGACGAAGCGCGCATCAACGTGCCGCTGCTCACGGGCGCCGATGCGCGCGCGACGAGCAACATCGAGATTCCGGCCTTCCGCGTCGGCTCGAACAACCAGTTCCAGTTCCAATTCCACATCGATTCGCAGAAGACCGGCCTGTGCACCTCCACCGCCACGGACGTCGCGCGCGCCGCGATCGACCCCGATTCGGTGGTCGATTTCAGCGACTTCGCGCACTACACGGCGCTGCCGAACCTGGCCTACTTCGCCAATAGCGGCTATCCGTTCACGCGCATGGCCGACCTCGCGGAATCCGCCATCGTGATTCCCGATGCGCCCAACGCGCAGGATCAGGAAGCCGTGCTGACGATGCTCGGCCATATGGGCCAGTGGACCGGCCTGCCCGCGCTGCGCGTGAAGATCGTGCCCGCCAGCCAGATCGACAGCGTGAGCGGCGACGACCTGCTGGTGATCGGCTCGGGTTCCGCGGCCACGCTGCTGCAGAAGTGGGGCAAGGATCTGCCGCTGCTGATCGAGCAAGGCAAGACCGCAGTGACCACGCGCGATCAGCGCAGCGGCTGGCCAGGCTGGCTCGGCGGCACCGAAGACATGGACGACGCAACCCCGGCAGGCCGCTCGATCGTCACGCTCGGCGGGCCGATCGCCGCGCTGATCGGCTTCGAGTCGCCGCTGTCGTCGGGCCGCAGCGTGGTGGCGCTGGCCACGACATCGTCGGCGCAACTGGGCGATGTGCTCGACGCGATGGACGATGGCACCAAGGTCTCGGCGATCCACGGCGATCTGAGTCTCGTGCGCCAAAACGAAGTGGAAGGGATGCGCGTGGGCGATCGTTACTTCGTCGGCGATCTGCCGTGGTATGCGCGCGTCTGGGTGCATGTCTCGCGCTATCCGTCGCTGATGGCGCTCGCGGGGATTCTCGCGGGTCTGATCGTCGCGCTTACGGTGTTCTGGGCGCTCGGGCGCATGGCCGCTCGCCGCACCGGAGACTGACGATGCGGCCGGGATCGTCCCGCCTCGCGCGCTGGCTCGCGGCTGGCGCCTGCGCGTTCGCGCCGCTTGCACTGCTTACGCTGCCCGTCGCCGCGGGCGCGGCGCAGGCGGCGGGTTCGACGCCTGCCGCTGCGGCCAAGGCGACGCCTGCATCGGCGAGCACAAGCGCCTGCGCGTGGTCCGACTGGACCGCGTTCAAGCACACCCTGCTTTCCGCCGATGGCCGCGTGATCGACGCCAGCACGCCGCGCCAGATCACCGTGTCCGAAGGCCAGTCGTATGCGCTCTTCTTCGCACTGGTCGCGAACGACCGCGCGGCCTTCGACAAGATCCTGCAGTGGACCGAGAACAATCTGGCGCAAGGCGATCTCACGGCGCATCTGCCCGCATGGGTCTGGGGACGCACGGATATCGACGAGAAGGGCGCGCCCGTGGCTGCATCGGGTGCCTCGGCGGCGGCTTCCGCCAGCGCGACGCAAGCCTCGAAAGGCACGTGGGGCGTGATCGATTCGAACTCCGCCAGCGACGCCGATCTCTGGATCGCCTACACGCTGCTCGAAGCGGGCCGGCTCTGGAACGAGCGCCGCTACACGGCGCTCGGCACCGTCATGGCGCGCAACATTGTGCGCACCGAAACGGCCACGCTGCCGGGTCTCGGCCGCACCGTGCTGCCCGGTCCCGCAGGCTTCAAGATCGACAAGGACACGTGGCGTCTGAACCCTAGCTACGTGCCGCTGCAGGTGATGCGCCGTTTCGCGCTGGCGCTGCCCGAGGCGAGCGAATGGAAGGCGATGCTCGACAGTTCGACGAAGCTCGTGAACGACACCGCGCCGCATGGTTTCTCGCCGGACTGGGTCGTTTATCGCGGCAAGGACGGTGCGAAGAACGGCGGCAAGAACGGCTTCGGCCCCGACGCCCCCACGCACGCCGAAAGCGCCTATAACGCCATCCGCGTGTATCTGTGGGCAGGCATGCTCGCCTATGACGATCCGCTGCGCAGCACGACGCTCGCCACCTTCACGCCGCTCTCCGGCTTCGTGGCGGCGCACGGCTTCCCGCCCGAACGCGTCGATACGCAAACCGGCACGCCGGCTTCGAACGAGGGCAACGGCGGCTTTTCGGCGGCGGTCGCGCCGTATCTGTCGGCGCTGGGCCGCACCGATCTCGCCGACGCCCAGGTCGAACGCAGCCGCACGCTCGCGCAAAAATCGCCGCCCGGTTACTACAGCAGCGTGCTGATGCTGTTCGGCCTCGGCTATCTGCAAGGCCTTTATCACTTCGACGCACAAGGCCGCGTCGCGCCCGCATGGACTACCCGATGCCCGGCCCCGCGCTGACCGCCCTCGCCCGCCCGTCGCGTGGCCAGCAACCGCGCGCCCGTCTGCGCGCGACGCCGCGCCTGTCGTCGCTGCTCGCGCTGCTGATCGCGGCGTCGCCATTCGTTGCGCGCGCGCAGAACGCGCAGAACGCCGCGATGGCGCCGAGCGCGCAGAACTCGCCGCAGCCCGCAGCGAACGCCGCCGCGCCTTCGGCACAGGCCGCGCAACTGCTGTCGGGCGCGCGCATGTGGATGTCGAAGAACCGTCCCGACGTCGCGCAAACGCTGGTGCAAAAAGCGCTGCTGTTCAATCCGCAGCAGCCCGATGCGCTCGCGCTCATGGGCGAGGTCGAGTTGCGCATGAACCGCCCGGCCGAAGCCGCGAAGGCGCTCGCGCAGTTGCAGAAGATCGCGCCGAATGCGCCCGCCACCCAGGAACTCGCCGACGCTTATCGCGTGGCCACCAAAGACAAGAACGAACTCGCCGAAATCCGTCTGCTGGCGAATGCGGGCAAGTCAGAGGAAGCCGCCCCACGCATGGCGAAGCTGTTCCCGAACGGCGCGCCGCGCGGCGATCTCGCTCGCGATTACTACCGCATCATGTCGGGCACGAGCGCGGGCCGCGTGCAGGTCATCAACGAACTGCGGGCGCGGTTGAAACAGAACCCGGGCGACGCGCCCTCCGCGCTGATTCTCGGCGACCTGCTGACCGATCGCGCCAGCACGCGCATGGAAGGGCTGAACCTGATCTACGGCGTCTATCAGCGTCAGGACAGCAACCGCGCCGAAGCGCTCGAACTCTGGCGGCGCGCGCTTGCCAGCGCGGGCCACGACGATCCGGCCTATTACGTCTGGTATCTGCGCTATCTGCAACAGGTGCCCGACGACACCGACACGCAGCAGACCGTCGCCGATCTCGCGAAGAAGCTCGGGCCGAACGGCGTCGCCCAGGCCAATGCGGCGGCGGCGAGCGGCAAGCCTTATGTCGTCGCATCGAATAACGGCGGTGGAAACGGCGGTGGCAGCCAGACGCGTGCGCGCCCGGCCGGTCCCGGCGCGGCGGCGCGCAATCGCGGCCTTGCGCAAATGGAGCGCGGCGATCTCAAGGATGCCGAAGCATCGCTGCAGAGCGCCCAGCGCGCCGATCCGAACGACGGCGAAACGCTCGGCGCGCTCGGTCTCGTGCGCATGCGCGAAGGCCGTCAGGACGAAGCGCGCGATCTGTTCGCACGCGCGCTCAAGCTCGATCCGGATAACGCCGGCAAGTGGCGCAGCCTCGAAAAGACGGCGAGCATCTGGGGCACCATTGGCCGCGCGCGCACCGCCAATTCGCAGGGCAAGCCGGAGGAAGGCGAAACGCTCGCCCGTCAGGCGCTCAAGCTCGATCCGGGCAATAGCGACGCCACGCGCATCCTCGCCGATTCGCTGATCGCGCAGAAGAAGTGGAACGAGGCGGAAACGCTGCTGCGCCCGCTCGTCGAAGCAAAGCAGCCCGACATGGGCGCGCTGCGCAGTCTCGTGACCGTGCTGCGCGCGACGCATCGCGACAACGAAATCGATCCGCTGATCACGGCCACGGCGCCGCGTCTGTCCGGCTCGACCGCGGAACTCAAGCGCCTGCGCGCCGACCTGCTTTCGATCCAGGCCGATCAACTGCTCGCCCAAAACCTCAAGAGCCCGGCCATCGCCAAGCTCGAAGACGCCGTGCGCCTCACGCCCGACGACGCCTGGACGCGCTTCACGCTCGCGCGCCAGTATCGCGATCTGGGTTTGCCCGCGCTCGGCCGTCAGGTCATGGAAGATGGCCTGAAAGTCTCGCAGGCGCCCGACATGCGCTACGCCAGCGCGCTCTATCTGAATTCCGTCGATGACATGGACGGCGCCGCCGCGCAGCTCGATGCGATTCCGGTCGCCCAGCGCAGCGACGGCATGCGCGAACTGATGGGCAATCTCAAGGCGCAGAAGCAGCTTGCGCAGGCGCGCCAGCTCATCGCGCAAGGCAAGGAAGACGAAGCGCGCGCGCTGCTCGACAGCGCCGCCGCCAGCGCCACGGCCGCCAATGATCCGCAGATGCTGGCCACGGTGGGGCGCGAATGGATCGCCATCGGCGAAACAGACAAGGGGCTCAAGCTGGTGCAGGACTGGCTCGCCGCGCATCCGGTCGATCCGGCCGCGAACAGCGTGCGCGTGCGCTATGGCGAACTGCTCGGCGCGGCCAATCGCGACGACGAGTGGGCGAAGTGGATCGACGCCACGCGCGCGCAGCCCGGCATCACCGACGAACAGCGCGCGAGCCTCGACGATCAGGAACTGCGCCTCGCCGTGCGTGCCACCGACCGTCTGATCGAAGCGGGCGATCTGCGCCGCGCGCAGCGCACGCTCGACGCCGTGCCGGATCGCCTGAAGTCGAACCGCCGCTGGCTGCTCGAAGAAGCCGATGTGCTGGAAGCGAAAGGCGATTACAAGGGCGCGCTGGCCTGCGCGCAGAAGGTGCTGGCCACGCAGCCGAACGACGCCGATGCGCGCCTGACGGTCGCGCGCCTCTACGAACGCATGGGCCGCAATGCGCAGGCCGCGCAGATGGTGCGCGACGTGCTCGCCGACACGCCCGAAGACGACGTCGATACGCGCCTTGCCATCGCGCGGCGCTTCACGGCGCAAGGGCTCAATCAGGACGCGCAGGATGTGGTCGATCCGCTGCGCGCGCGCTATCCGGACCGCTCGGATGTCACGACGCAGGCCGGGCGCGTGGCGCAGTCGCGCGGCGACTACGACGAAGCCGCCAGCCTCTATCGCACCTCGCAGACCCAGGAGCAGGCCGAAGGCGCGCAGCCGGACACCACCGACGGGCTGACATCGGCGGCCCGCGCGCTGCAAGGTCTGGAAGATCGCAAGCAAGGGCAGATCGCCACCGAGTGGTATCAGTCGAATCTCTCGGGCGACTCGGGCATTTCGGAGCTGCACGCCACCGAAATCCCGCTCTACGTGCGCATCCCGGATGGCTACACCGGCCACTATTTCTTCCACGCCGATACCGTCTATCTGAACGCCGGCACGCTGCCCGCCAACGATCTGCAAAGCGCGTATCAGTACGGCAAAATCGCGGCGCTCGGCAATACCGGCCTGAATCCGGTCAACGAGACGGCCACGGGCGTCGCGCTGGCGGCCGGTTACGAGTACAACCGCGCGAACACCAACTGGCGCGCCGATATCGGCAGCACGCCGATCGGCTTCCCGATCACCAGCGTGCTCGGCGGCCTGCTGTATCGCTACGATTTCCCGCACGCGTCGCTGTCGGTCGATGTGTCGCGCCGGGCCATGACGAGCACGCTCGTGTCGTATGCGGGCGGGCGCGATCCCGTCACGGGCGAAACCTGGGGCGGCGTGGTGCGCAATGCGATCAGCGTGCGCGGCGCGCAGGATTTCGGTCCGGGCACGCTGTTCACGAGCGTCGGCTACGGTCTGCTGACCGGCACCAACGTGCCGACCAACCAGGAACTGCGCATCCGCAGCGGTTACGGCCTGACGGTCTGGAAGCGGCCCGACCAGAACGTGTCGAGCGGCCTCACGATCAACTTCTGGAAGTACTCGAAGAACGAGCACTTCTATACCTTCGGCAACGGCGGTTATTACAGCCCGCAAAGTTATCTGTCGTTCGGCATCCCGATCGACTGGACCGGGCGTTACAACAAGCTGTCGTGGGAGATCGACGGATCGGTAGGCGTATCGTTCACCAACGAGGACCGCTCGCCGTATTTCCCGACCAACGCCGCACTGCAGTCGCAGGCCGCCGCTTACATGGCCGCCAACGGGCTGGGCTCGCCGTATTTCGGCGGCGGTTCGGGCGGCGGCTTCAGCTATGCCGTGGAAGCCGCGCTCGAATACCGCGTGACGCCGCACTTCACGGTGGGCGGGCGCTTCCGGCTCGACCGCTCGCGCGATTACGCGCCGAACGTGGGCCTGCTGTACCTGCGCTACTTCTTCACGCCGCAGCACGGTCCGGTGCCGTATCCGCCGACGCCGGTCAGGCCATACTCGGAATATTGAGGCATCGTATGAAGACTTCGATGGACAACGCGCTGCCGACTCTCGCCACGACGCTGGGCCGCCCGCCTGCGCCGCGGCTGGCCGCGCCGGGAGCGACACGATGAACCAGCCCGCCCGCGAATCCACCGCCGGCAAGGCGCAGGCCGCGCCCCACGCCGCCGAGCCGCGCAAGTCGCTGCTCGCGCGTCTGTCACAACGCGAGCCGCTCGCCGTCGACGGTTTGCCGCCCGCGCTGGCCACGCTCGGCATGGGCCTCGTGCATATCGTCTACGCCAACGCCTCGCCCGCGCGCGACGCGCTGTTCTGGGAGACCGCCGCCGCCGCGCTCGAAGGCCCGGCCACCGTGCTGTCCACGCGCGATACCGCCAGCATTGCCGCCACGCTGCGCGAGCACGGCATCGACATCGACCGGCGCGACGCCACCCATCACTGGGCCAATATCTGCTCGCTCACGCCGCTCGAAGGCCGCGACGGCGCGCAGGTGCTGATCGAGGCGCTGGAGGCGCTCGCCAACCAGTGCGCCGCGCCCGCGAGCCAGTTCTATATCGAAGGCGCGGAAGCCTTCTTCGCCTGGCACGACGCCGCCGCACTCGCGCGCCAGGGCGCGCAGCTCGCCAACTGGTGCGCGCAGCACCGCTACGGCGTGCTGCTGGTCGCCGAGCCGCCGGGCGCGGGCGAAGACAACGCACAACCCGCGCTCGCCGCGTTCCAGGCGCGCTTCGCGGGCGCGGCGCAGTTGCTGCAGACGCAGGGCCAGTTCCACTGGGAAGTCGCGTTCTGGCGCACGGGCGATGCGGTGCTCGGCAGCCAGTCGTTGCCGTTGCGCTTTTCGGCGGTCGATCATCGGCTGACGGTGTCGGGCGGGGTCTTCTCGAATTCGGCGGGCGAAGCCGGTCTGCTCGCGCCCGACGAAGGCCGCGTGATCGTGTCGCGCGACGCTGTGCTCAACGAGCGCGTGCTGCCGCCGTCGTGGCAGGTCGTCGACGATAACGAGGCCGCGCTCACCGCCGCGCGCAATGCCGTCGCCGCGACCGTGGTGCTCGATTTCGGCGCGAGCCGCGACCTCGAAGCGCTCGCCGAACACGTCCACACGCTGCGCCTGCAATGCGGCACCGCGCTCAAGATCATCGTGCGCGAAGACGGCGTGGCGATGCGCTACGAATCGCTGATGCTCAATCTGGGCGCGAACCGCGTCGTGCCGCGCAACACCACGCTTTCGCAGGTCGAAGCGATCGTCGAAAGTCTGCAGGGCCAGGTATTCTCGCGCCCGATGCCCGCCGATTACCGTCAGGCGCTGGCCGCCGTGATGCATGGCGACGAAAGCGGCTACGTCAGCGCGACGCACTTCGTCGAACTCGTGCGCGCCGCCGTCGAACGCAGCCGCGTGATCCAGTTGCCGAA
Source organism: Paraburkholderia sp. Ac-20340 (assembly GCF_017104965.1). GTDB lineage: Bacteria > Pseudomonadota > Gammaproteobacteria > Burkholderiales > Burkholderiaceae > Paraburkholderia. Next base: position 14,500 of record NZ_JAAGPR010000029.1, on the reverse strand, counting down.
CGTGCTGATCCGCCTTGCGCTGATGCCCGAAGTCGCGCACGTCGATGCGTTGCAGGCCTGCCATCAGCGCCGCGCGGGCGACATCATGACGGCGGCGGGTGACAGCCTCTACGTGTTCTTCTTCGCGTGCCGCCTGGGCGACGCCGATGCGGTCTGCCAGCGCGTATTCCTGCGCCCGCTCGCCGAGCTGTTCCAGGGCGAGCAGCGTTGCGGCGATTCGAGCTCGATCGGCGCGCTGCTGCAAACGCTCACCGACGAAATCGACGCGCAAACGCCGCCCGATTACTCCGGCTGGCTCGCGCTGAATGCGCCGCAGGATGTGCCGACGCAGGAGCACAAGCAAGTGCAGGAGCAGGCGCCCGCCGCGCAGGAAACAGCCAAACCGCAGAAAGCGCAGGCCACGAAACAGGCTCAGGAGCCACAGCAGGCGCCCGTGATTCCCGCCTTTATCGCACCGCGCGAAGTCGCGCCTGCCGCGGTGGCGCGGCCCTTGCCGTCGTTGCCCGCGTTGCCCGTGCTCGCCGATACCGCGCCGGCGGCGCCATCGGCTGCGTCCACGCGCGCCGAACCGCGCCGTGCCGCGCTGCCGCTCAAAGCTCAGGGAACCCGCTGATATGGATATGTTCTTCGGCTATTTCATCTGGGGGCTGATTCTCGCCGCGCCGCTCTGGTGGCTGGCGTGGCGGCTGCGCCTCGGACGCTTCCTGCCCGACTGGGCGCGGCCGGTGCGGCAACGCCCGCTCGAATTGCCGCAGCAACTGGACGCGCTCGTGATCCGCGGCAAGCGTCGCAAGGATCTCGTGGTGCGCCGCCCATCGACGGTCGCCGCCACGGCACCGGCGCCCGCCAACCCCGCCTCTGCGGCCACTCTCGCGGAACCCCGCTCATGAAAACCATCGCGATCGTCTCCGCCGTGGGCGGCGCGGGCCGCACGACGCTCGCCGCGTCGCTGGCGGGCCTGCTGGCCGCACGTTCGCACACGGCGCTCGCTGTTGAATGCGATCCGCGCAACGTGCTGGCGCTGCATTTCGGTCTGCGCGAAAACGCGCGCGAAGGGCTGGTCACGCATCTCTACAACCCGAACGCCGCCGGCGACGACTGGGCGCGCGCCGCGCTGCAAAGCGACGACGGCGTGCTGGTGCTGCCGTGGGGCAGCGTCACGGCCGACGGCGAGTCGACCACCCACAGCAGCGACGACGGCGACGGCACGACGCGCCTCGACGCCAATCGCCGCTGGCTGCGCGATCTGCTCATGCGCGTCGATCTGCCGTCCAGCACGCTCACGCTGATCGACGCCGCGCCCTGGCCTTCGGCGCACGCGCGTCAGGCGATCGAAGCCGCCGACCTCGTGCTCGGCGTGCTCACGCCCGACGCCGCCGCCTGCGCGACGCTGCCGCGCTTCACCGAGGCGCTGGTGCGCGCGGGCAAGCGCACCGCCTTCGTCGCGAATGCCGTGGTCCCGGCCCGCCAGCTTCACACCGACCTGATCGCGCTGCTGCGCGCGCGTCTGGGCGCGGCCATGCTGCCATACGTAGTCCATGCCGATACAGGCGTGCCCAACGCCTTCGCGGGCGGCTCGAACTTCTGCCGCAGCGCGCCGGGCTCGCAGGCCGCGCACGATCTGAACGGTATCGCCTCGTGGCTGTCGCACTGGGCTTCGGGTGCGCTCTCCGAACTCGCCAGCGATCTGCCCGAAGGTGCGAGTCCGCCGCCGCCGGACCGCTTCGCAGGAGGCCGGGGATGATCCGCGCGAGGGTGCAGACGTTCTGGGCCGACTACGTGAGCGACCCGCTGGCTCGCTACTGGCGCGCGCTCTGGGTGGGTCTGCGCCGCGTGAGCGCGCCCGAACTGAACGTGGCCACCGATGCGGGCTTCGGCGCGTGGCTGCTGCGCCTCTTTTTCCGCCCGCCGCGCCCCGGCAAACGCGACTGGCCCGCGCTCGCCTTTTCCGCAATCGGCCGCGATATCGTCGCGCGGCTGAACCTCGGCCAGGACCGCAGCGCGGGCGCGTGGCTCCTGCGCCTCTTTCTGCGCCCGCGCCGTGGCCGCCGCCGTTTCGCCGCCGATCTGCGCATGGTCCACAAGCAGCCGCAAGCGCACAAGATCGCGGCGCGCGTGTGGCTCGACCGCAAGCTCGAACCGCTTTATCGATATGGCCGGCGCGTTGGCGCAGCAATCGCGGCGCGCCTGCCGGCAATCGACTGGGACGGCATCCAGCACCGCCTCGAAAAGCTCTCCGAAGCGCTCGACAGCGTGCCCTTCCTGCGCCAGTGCCTGCTCGTGCTCGCCTTCATCACGGCGATCACCATTTGCACCACGCCGCTGCCGCTCGGCGACCAGGTGCTGCTGTTCTTCCTCGTCTGGCTGGTGGTGATGCTCGCGCGCCGCGTGCCGGGCCGCCTGTCCACCATGCTGATGGTGATGCTGTCGATCATCATGACGGGCCGCTACGTCTGGTGGCGCTCCACGCAAACGCTGCACCTCACCAGCCCGGCCGAAGCCATCGTCGGGTATGTGCTGTTCGCCGCCGAACTGTACACGTGGGTCGTGCTGATGCTCGGCTACGTGCAGACGGCCTGGCCACTGCGCCGCAAGCCATCGCCGCTGCCCGACGATCCCAACGACTGGCCCACCGTCGACATCTACATTCCCACTTATAACGAGCCGCTCGCGGTGGTGCGCCCGACCGTGTTCGCCGCCAGCACGATCGACTGGCCGCGCGACAAGCTGCGCATCTACCTGCTCGACGACGGCGACCGCGACGAATTCCGCGACTTCGCCGCGCATGTGGGCATCGGCTATATCCGCCGCGAGGAACACACGCACGCGAAGGCGGGCAACATCAATCACGCGCTCAAGCTCACGAGCGGCGAGCTGATCGCGATCTTCGACTGCGACCACATTCCCACGCGCTCCTTCCTGCAGACGACGGTGGGCACTTTCCTCGCCGATCCGAAATGCGCGATGGTGCAGACGCCGCACCACTTCTTTTCGCCCGATCCGTTCGAGCGCAACTTCGACACCTTCCATCGCGTACCGAACGAAGGCAGCCTTTTCTACGGTCTGATCCAGGACGGTAACGACTTCTGGGACGCCACTTTCTTCTGCGGCTCCTGCGCAGTCATCAAGCGCGCGCCGCTGGAGTCGATCGGCGGTATCGCCACCGAAACGGTGACCGAAGACGCGCACACGTCGCTGCGTCTGCATCGCAATGGCTACACCTCGGCGTATCTGCGCACGGTGCAGGCCGCGGGCCTCGCCACCGAAAGTCTCGCGGGGCACATCGGCCAGCGCATCCGCTGGGCGCGCGGCATGGCGCAGATCTTCCGGCTCGACAATCCGTGGTTCGGCAAAGGGCTCTCGTTCTTCCAGCGCATGTGCTACAGCAACGCCATGCTGCACTTCTTCTACGGGCTGCCGCGTCTGATCTTCCTCGTGATGCCGTGCGCGTTCCTGTACTTCGGACTGCACGTCATCAACACGCCCGCGACGGTGATTCTCGCCTACGTGCTGCCTTATCTCGTGACCGCTGCGATCGCCAATTCGCGCATCCAGGGGCGCTACCGGCATTCGTTCTGGGCCGAAGCGTACGAGAGCGTGCTGGCGTGGTACATCGTGCTGCCGACCACGATCGCCGTCGTCAATCCGAAGCTCGGCAAGTTCAACGTGACGTCCAAGGGCGGTCATATCGAGGAGGATTACCTCGACTGGACCATCTCCACGCCGTATCTCGTGCTGCTCGGCATCAACGTGGTCGCGATTCTGTGCGGTATCGGCCGTCTGACGATCTGGCAGACCGACGAACCCGCCACGGTGTTCATGAACCTGTTCTGGGCGCTCGTGAATCTCACCGTGCTGGGGCTGGCCGTGGGCGTGGCCAAGGAAGCGCGTCAGGTGCGCGTGGCGCACCGCATTCCGCTGCGCGTGCCCGCCATGCTCACGCTGCCCGACGGCCGCACGCTCGCCTGCAAGACCGAAAACTATTCGATGGGCGGTCTGGGGCTCGTGCTGCCCGTCGAAGCGGGCGACGAAAAACTCGATTCCGGCGAGCGCGTGAGCGTGTGTCTTTCGCGCGGCTCGGTCGAGCACGACTTCCCCGCGGTGGTCGCGCGGCTCGCGGACCGGCGCCTGGGGATTCGCTTCGAGGATATGTCGATCGAGCGCGAACGGCGTCTGGTCGAATGCACGTTCGGTCGCGCCGACGCCTGGCTCGAATGGGAAGACGTGCCGCGCGACGACGCGCCGCTCAACGGTCTCGTCGAACTGATCCTGCTGAGCTGGCAAGGGTATCTGCGTCTGGCCGACGCCTTCTTCGACGCGCTGGAGAACATCTTCACGCGGCGGCGCGACGAAGGGGGCAAACCGGCGCGTCAGCCGTAACGCGCAGCCGTATTTATCGCTATTCGAAACGCAGCAGCACCACCGAATTCACGCCGCAATTACGCTGGAACGCGACTCACTATGGGCCTCTGGAATCTCTACTTCGCCGCCAAGCTGTATCTCTTCTCGCTCGGGAAGCTGCAGATCGTCTGGCTGCTGAACATCCTGTTCGCCGTCGCGCTGCTGGTGCCGCTGCACTGGCGCTGGCTGCGCATCACGCGCAATGTGCTCGCGATCGTCGCGGGCTTCGTGCTCTTCTATCACGAGTCGGGCTGGCCGCCGATCAGCCGGGCGATCTCGCAGATTCCGGTGCTGCTGACCTTCACGCCGTCGTACATGCTGGAACTGCTCGGTCGTCTCGTGTCGCTCAAGGCGATCATCGCGGCCGTGCTGGCGGTGCTGCTCTACTTCCTCGTCAATCGCTGGATTCGCGTGACGACGCTGGTGCTAATCGCGCTCGTGGGCATTCCGCTTTATCAGGGCGCGGGCACGCTGGTCGCGAACGCCACCAGCGCGCTCGCCGACAATAGCGACAACGGCGATAACACCAACCGCAACGCCAACGAGCCGAAGAACGAACAGGCCGGCGGTTACGACCAGCAACTCGCCGCTTTCCGCTCCAACGAGGAAGGCCGCCACGTCACCTTCACGCCGCTCACGAGCGATACGAGCGCGCAGTTCGACATCATCGTCGTGCATATCTGCTCGCTGTCCTGGGACGATATGGATGTCGTGAAGATGCGCAACAACCCGCTGTTCTCGCGCTTCGATTACGTGTTCCAGAACTTCAGCTCGGGCGCGAGCTATAGCGGCCCGGCGGCGATCCGCGTGCTGCGCGCGTCCTGCGGACAGGAGGCGCACAAGGCGCTCTACGATCCCGCGCCGCCCGAGTGCCATCTGTTCACGCAACTGGCGCAGGCCGGTTTCACGCCGAACGCGCTGCTCAACCACAACGGCCGCTTCGACAATTTCCGCGGCACGGTGATCAACGAAATCGGCGTGCCGGGTGTGACGATTCCGTCGAACGACGGCCTGCCCGTGTTCATGAAGGAATTCGACAACTCGAATCTGTACGACGACTACGACGTGATCGCGCGCTGGTACAAGCAGCGCATTGCGGCGGGCGGCGGTCCGGTGGCGCTCTACTACAACACGGTGTCGATGCACGACGGCAACCGCCTGCCGAACAACAATCTCACGAGCCTTCAGTCGTATCCGATCCGCCTGCAGACGCTGCTGGGCGACGTCGATAAAGTGATCAACCTCGTCGCCCAGTCGGGTCGCAAGGCCGTGATCGTGTTCGTGCCGGAGCACGGCGCTGCGCTGCGCGGCGAAGAGAACCAGATCGCCGGCATGCGCGAAATCCCCACGCCGAATATCGTCCACGTGCCGGTGGGCGTGAAGGTGGTCGGCCTGCCGGCCGGCACCGACCACGCGGGCGGCCCGGTGACGATCGACCAGCCGACGAGCTATCTGGCGCTCGCGCAACTGCTCGCGAATCTGGTGGCGAAAAGCCCGTTCGCGGTTGGCGCGCAACCGCTCGCGACTTACGCGCAGAACCTGCCGCAGACGCGCATGGTGGGCGAAAACGAAGGCACCGTGACGATGGCCACGCCATCGGGTTACGTGATTCACACGCCGGACGGCGTCTGGGTGGAGGGCAAGTAAATGGCGCTGAAACTCTGGGGCAGTTCGCGTCGCTCGCGTCGCAGTCCGTTGCTGCCCGGCGATATCGATGCGCTCGCGCGTCTGGTCGATGGCGTCGATGCCGATCGCTACTACGATGTGCAGGCGCTCGAAGCCTGGCAGGACGCAGCCGGGCGCTGGCCGCTCGTGGCCGCCGTGCTCGAACTCAAGCCCGAAACGGACGACTCATCGGCATAACTGGGCGATGGCGCGTCTAGACGCGCTCGGCGTAGACGGTGCGCTCGATCGGCATGCAGCTCAGGTTGCGGCCGGTCGGTTCGATATAGCGTTGCGCGAGTGCGGCGGGTTCGAGCTGCTCGATGGCGCGCCAGCCGTAGGGCGCGAGAAACGCACGCAGCGCCTGCGGATCGAGACCGAAACGCCAGACCGGGCGCGACGCGACGAAGCGGCGATAAAGCGGCGCCATGCCCGGCGGTACGTCGCCTTCGAGAAAATCACTGCAGATATAGGTGAAAGCCAGGCGGCTGCCCGGCTTTGCGCGAGAGAGAAACGCGAAGGTGGCGCGCACGGACGCTTCGTCCAGGTATTGCGTGACGCCTTCCCACACGAAGAACGTGCGCAGCTCGCGCCGGTAACCCTGCGCGGCAAGCGCAGCGTCGAGCGCCTGATGCTCGAAATCGATCGCCACGAGCGTCATATTCGCGGGCACCCGGCCATAGCGTTGCTTCAAACGGGCGCGCCGCGTTTCGATATTGGCGCGCTGATCCAGCTCCCACGCAGGCACGCGGTTGTCGTCGAGCAGACGTAGCGCACGGGTATCGAAGCCCGCGCCCAGATTCACGAATGCATCGATCTGCGGCAGCGCTTCGCTGAGCTTGTCGTCGATGTAGCGCTTGCGGCAGAGCAAGCCGCCCCACAGCCCCGGATAGTGACGCTCGGCCATGGCGCTCATGCGCGTGGCCGTGCGCGCGCCCGTCATCGACAGAAACCAGCGCGCAGCGGTGGGCAGGAAGGATTCGGCGAGTTCGTCGTGGACGATGCGACGCGACGGCGCCAGGCGCTGCTCGACGGCAACCAGCGCCATCGGCCCGATCGCGGTGCGGGCGGCTTCCATCGTCATCGCGCTCTCCATCTGTGGCGGCTTCGGGGACGCTTCAGGACAGCGTCGGGCGGCCTCGGCTGCGCTTGTGGGGAAGCGGGTACGGGTAAGGATCGCCGTGGAACAGTTCCATCGTCAATTGCGTCCAGTCGGCCTTGCGTGATGCGGCTAGCGTGCGGACGCTCCGCAAGCCGGTGCTGGTGCCGCTTTGTCGCGCGGTCGCGCCGCAGTCTGTGGGCACCGTATCGAACAGGTCGCGTGCGAAGAGTTCGTGCGTATCCCCGCTGTGGCCGCTGTGGCCGCTTTGGCCGCAAGTTGCCGGCATCGCGGGCCAATCGCCGCAGCGTGTGCGGGAGATGTGCGCTGGCGTGTCGCTTTCGGCCTCGCGTGCGGCCAGATGCACCGCGGCGGTTTCGCGCGCCTGCGTCACCAGCTCGAACAGATCGCTCGTTACGCCGCGCGTGTGTTGCGCCGATGCCTCGCTGCGCAGGCGCTTCGTGAGGTCGATATAGGCGTCGAGATCGGCGTTGCGTACCGCTTCGTGCAGCTTCGCCATGTCGCGCGCCTTCACGCGCGTGGGCTGCACGAGCTTCACGAAATACGGCGCTTCCAGTTCGACGCCGAACGCAACCGGATAACCGTTCGCGCCAAATTCCGCGCCTGCGCGTTCCGTCGTGCCGATGCGGTCCACGACCACGGTGCCCTGCGACGCGCACGGCGCCTTCGCGGTGCTGACGCTACGCAGACGCTCGGGCTGCACGCGCAGGCCGCTACCCAGCGTGAGTTCGGTGGGCGACGCGCACACGAGCGCGTAGTGATGATCGCGCAGCTTGCCCGACGGCAAGCGCGTGCGGCTCGTCACGAACACATGTTGCGGTAGCTGACGCACCTGCCCGCTCGCATCCACCCAGGCGTTCCAGACCAGCGCGTCTTCGCGCCGCACGTCGGCCACACGCGGGCGACTGGCCGCCGGCGAGAACAACGCCAGCAGCGAGCCCGTACGCAGCGCGGCAAGCTGCGCGCTGTTGCCGAGCGACTGACTGATGCCCCACAGAAAACGCCCACCGCCCAGACGGCGCTCCCACTCCTTGCGCAGGACGATCGTCGGGAGATCTTCTCCCGTTTCGGAACCGATCCTGGACCAGCAGAACGTGGGCGGTAGGTGTTTCAGTGCCATCGACTTCCTCGAAATGCGCCGAGCCCACCGGATTCGGCAGGCAATTCAATAAACGTTACTGTATAGGTATAATGCATGACATGGAAGGCCCAGACACTCATTTTCCCGTGCAGGAACTGCTGCGCCGGCTAGCGGCAGACACGCGCTCGTCCAGCCAGATCGCGCGGCTTTCGGGGGTTAGTCAGCCCACGGTTTCGCGGTTGCGTCTATCGAATGGGCGCAGGGTTCGGCGCAGCGCGTCATTCAATAAGCTATGCAATTTCTACAATATGGATGCCGCCTCGCGGCATGCGTCGGCGTATAACGACCTGCTGCGCAATGCCATCGTCGATGTCTGGGACGGATCGGAGGAGCACGGGCGCGCGCTGCTCGTGGTCATCAAGGGGCTCAAGGAACTGCGCGAGCGGGCCGGTCGCGCGTGAGCGAGAACCGTGCATGGCATCTTAGGTAACCCGATTTGGGAACAAGGTCGCCAGCAGGCATGGCATACGAGCGAAAAAGGCAGGTTTAGTCGCTTTCCAGACTTGCTTGTGTGCCTTGTCGCACCGACATTGCATAGAAATAGGCACGATGCGGGCAATACGCTCCCATAACCGGTGACCTTTCGGCTCGAGCGGGAACCTATGCGAAACAAGGCCTCGTTTTTTCGGCGAGTGTCTATATATAGAGAAGGCCGTCGCGTTTCGCGACCCGCCCGTAACTTTTCGTTTGCTTGCCTGTCACCATGAATTCACCGTCGACTGACGATCGCGCTGCATCGCTGCGAGGCCAGTGCCTCTGCGGCGCCGTGCGCTATCGCGTCGCCGATGCATTCCGCTACGCCTTCAACTGCCATTGTTCGCAGTGCCGGCGTGCAACCGGCGCGGCTTTCAAACCGTTCGCAGGTATCGAGCGCGCGCATTTGCGTCTTGAACAGGGTCGGGACGAGGTTTCGGTTTATGGAGATGTCGATGCCGCACACGATGTCCATTGCGGACGTTGCGGCTCGCTGCTGTATTCGGTCGTACGCGAAGGCGCGTATGTGCACGTGACGCTGGGTACGCTTCTCGATGCGCCGACGATTCGCCCTCAAGGGCATCTCTTCGTCGCATCGAAAGCGCCGTGGTACGAGATTACTGACGCATTGCCTCAATATGACGAATTTCCTTCGTAATATTCCAGCGCACTTGCCGAAGTCAACGCACAAGCGCGCAAGTACGTTCATAATGATGGGTTGGCACGCCGCAGTCGCCGTAATGGGGAGCGATCGTAGTGTGCCACGTGCATCCCTGCGCCATTTCGACGCAATTTTGCTGCGGCACCGCCTGGCCGTTTGTCCAACGAAGGAAAACGTGCGAACCATTGGCCGGTTATTGCGTCAAATCACGCGCTTGAGAGAACGCGGAGCGCTCAACAGCGCCACTCAGACGTCGTATCTAAAACGTTTCGACCCTGCAAGGGGCGATCTGTGCGTCCGCGCGACGATACAGGTTGCCTCCTATGGCGTAACGCACTACCATACGCGATCTTTCTGCATTGCACGAAAATCCAGGACGCCACGCCCCTGTGCGTTTGGCGCTCGCTCGGCGGGCCGGCACGCGCCCCCGCCCATTCCCCTGCAATTTCGTCATCGCCAGGACGCCACGCCGCTGGCGCGTGACCCTTTTTGCCCTCGCCGGGCATTCCTCTCGAGGAGAATGTATTGACTAGCCATGACCGGGAAGACGCGCTGGCCTCGTCTACCCGCACCGCACGCCGCGGATCCAAGGACAAGACCGGCGATACGACTCAAATGGACGGTTCCTCGCAGCTCGAAAAGCGTCAGCACCAGATGCGCGCGCTGATCAAGCTCGGCCGTGAACGCGGTTACCTGACCCACGCCGACATTAACGACCACCTGCCCGATAACTTCGCGCAGACGGCCGCGCTGGAAACCATCGTCGCGACCTTCAACGACATGGGCGTGCAGGTCTACGAGCAGGCGCCGGACGCCGACACGCTGCTCCTGAACGACGAAGCACGTGCCGACCAGCAGGCCGACGACGAAGCCGACGAAGAAGTCGAAGTCGCGCTGTCGACCGTCGACTCGGAATTCGGCCGCACGACCGACCCGGTCCGCATGTACATGCGTGAAATGGGTTCGAGCGAGCTGCTCACGCGCGCAGGCGAAATCGAAGTCGCCAAGCGCATCGAAGACGGTCTCCAGGAAATGATCCAGGCGATCGCGGCTTGCCCGTCGATCGTCGCGACGATTCTCGCCGACGCAGACCGCGTTGCTGCGGAAGAGATGCGCATCGACGAACTCGTCGACGGCATCGGCAGCGGTGACGCCGAGCAGGAACCCGCACCCGCCGCAGAAGCCGAAGCCGATGACGCCGTCGAAGCTCAGGCATCGGACGAAGAAGAATCGGACGATAGCGACGACAGCGACGAAGAAGCAGACAACGCCAAGGCGAACGAAGCGCAACTGGCCCAGCTCAAGGCTGACAGCCTGGCGATCTTCGCACGCGTGCGCGCGCTGTTCGAACAGATGACCTGCACGACCGACGCCGACGCTCGCGCGACGGCCGCCGAAATGCAGATCTGCGCGGACATCCAGCAGGAACTCGCACAGATCCGCTTCACGGCTCGCACGATTGACCGCCTGTGCACGCTGCTGCACGAGCAGGTCGCGGGTATCCGCGCGATCGAACGCAATGTGCTGGCGATCGTCGTCGACCGTTGCGGCATGCCGCGCGAGGCGTTCATCGAGCAGTTCCCGGGCAAGGAAACCGATCTCGAATGGGGCGTGCGTGCTGCCGCTTCGTCGAGCAAGTACGGTCCCGCCATCGAGCGTAGCCTGCCGGCCATCCAGGCCGAACAGCGCAAGCTCGCTGAGATCGAAGCCGCTGCTTCGCTCTCGCTGCAGCAGATCAAGGCGATCAACCGCCGCATGACCGCTGCCGAATCGAAGATGCGTCAAGCCAAGGGCGAGATGGTCAAGGCCAACCTGCGTCTCGTGATCTCGATCGCGAAGAAGTATGTGAACCGTGGCATGCAGTTCCTCGACCTGATCCAGGAAGGCAACATCGGCCTGATGAAGGCGGTGGACAAGTTCGAATACCGCCGCGGCTGGAAGTTCTCGACCTACGCAACGTGGTGGGTTCGTCAGGCTGTGACGCGTGCGCTCGCCGACCAGGCGCGTACGATTCGCGTGCCGGTGCACATGATCGAAACGATCAACAAGCTGAACCGCATCTCGCGCGAAATCCTCCAGCAGACCGGTATGGAAGCTCATCCGGCCGATCTGGCGGCTCGCATGGGCATGACCGAAGAGAAGGTGCGCGGCATCCTGAAGATCGCCAAGCAGCCGGTTTCGCTCGAAAGCCCGGTCGGCGACGACGGCGATGCCACGCTCGGCGACATGATCGAAGACGCATCGTCGAGCTCGCCCGCCGATGCAGCGATCCACGCGAACATGCGTGCCGCCATCGACGAAGCGCTCAAGGCGCTGTCGCCGCGCGAAGCGAAGGTGCTGCGTATGCGTTACGGCATCGACACGACCTCGGACCACACGCTCGAGGAAGTGGGCAAGCAGTTCGACGTGACGCGCGAGCGTATCCGCCAGATCGAAAGCAAGGCGATGCGCAAGCTGATGCACCCGAGCCGCGCCGACAAGCTGCGTCCGTTCCTGGAGCGTTAATAGCGGTTTTATCGCTACGCTACGTCGGACTGGATCCGGCGCTGGAATGAAAAAGCCCGTCACGAAAGTGACGGGCTTTTTGTTTGGTGCGCCTGGTACGTTTGGTACGTTTGTCGCGAAGGGAATCGCGATTGCGTCGAACGTCGCTTAGTCCGTACCGTACTTCGGCGAATGTGGACCGTAGAGCAAGCCCGTCGGCGCACCCGCGTGCAACAGGCGATAGCTCGTGATGCCCGCGATGTCGTGGCTCTTGTCGGTCAGCGAGTTCGCGACCTGTTTGATTGCGGCCATGACCAGCATCGCAATCAGTCCGCCGCCGTTGTTGTTGCTCTCTTCGCTGTTGGCCGTTGCCGAACCTTGCCAGAGAACGTCGCCGCTCTTGAGATCCACCAGCTTCGCCGACGCCGTCACGATCGTTGCGCTCGCAAGCACTCGATACTGCGTGCAGTACTGGGTGATCGTCGAATACACGACTGCATCGGCGCCGAAGATCTCACGCAGCTTCGCAGCTGGGGTCTGCTGGATATCGCCTGCCGTGGTGAGGCCGTTCTGCTTGAACGTTTCTTCCATCACCGCGACCGGAATCACGTAGTAGCCGGCTTCGGCGAGGGGCATCGTCATCTGCGACAGCATGCTGTTTGACGCGTTGACGTCGGTCGTCGAGTTGTCGGGCGGCAGCACGAGAATCGAGCGCGGACGGGCGTTCTTGAACGCCGTGTAATCCACGTTCTTGGCCGGATGCGCGCAGGCGGCCAGCAACGCGAGCGCGGACAGCGCCAGCCAGAGCTTGAGAGAAGAAAATCTGGACATATCGATACGCTCGCTTATTGTTGTTTCGGTTTCTTCATGAGGAAGTCCATATAGGTCGTCGATTCCGGGAAGAGATGCTTCTCGGCGTCGAATTCCTGCATGGCCTGCGTGTCGTTACCGACATTGGCGTACAACATCCCCAGTTGCGCGTGGAAACCCGGCGGCGGCGTGTTGCCCTTGGCACGGATCTCCTGCAGCGACTTTTCGAGCGCGTCGATCTGCTCCTGCGGCGCCTTTTCGCCCTTCAGGTAGTCGTAGACTTCCGGCTGATAACCGGTCCATTGATAGAGCGACGGCGTGGCGGGCGCGCAGCCCGCAAGCACCAATGTCGCCGCCGTGATGGGCAGGCAGATTCCCCGAAGCGTGCCGATGTATTTCATTGCAAAACCCCGTTTGCGTATTTGTTGTGATCGAGCGTGAAGCACCAGTCGCGAATCGCGCGTGCTCAATGCGCGGTGCGCAGTGCGCCCGCATCGACCTGATCGGCCAGGTGGTTGACAGCTTCCTGAATCGCGAGTTCGAGCACCTTGCCGTTGAGCGTCGAGTCGTAGCTTGCGGTGCCGCCAAAGCCGATGATTTCGCGATTCGACAGGCTGTATTCGCCCGCGCCTTGTGCCGATGCAATTACTTCCGACGTCGTCGTATCGACGACATTGATATTCACTTTCGCGTATGCAATCTGGTTCCTACCGCTGCCGAGAATGCCGAACAATTGGTGATCGCCCACTTCCTTGCGGCCGAATTCGGTCACGTCGCCAGTAATGACGTAGTTGGCGCCCTTGATTGCCTGGGCTTTCTTCGTGAAGCCGGCTTCCTGACGAATCTCGTCGAGATTGTCGCGATCGAGAACGCTGAAGCGGCCGCTTTGCTGCAGCGACGTGATCAGAATGGTTTTCGCCTGGCCGCCGAGACGGTCGATGCCGTCGGAGAAAATGCCGCGCATATAGGCTGAGCGATTATCGAACTTACCGACGGCGATCTGCACCGGCTTGCCGACAGCCGGGCGCTGCGCGCTTGCGACCGGCGCGACCGGCAATGCGCGCGACGATTCGGTAGCGCAACCGCTTAGTGCGGCAACGGCCGCGACGGCGAGCACGGCAGCGCAAGTTCTGGACAGCTTCATGGATTCTCCCTGGTTTTAGAACGGAAACGACAACGACAAGCGCGTGCATTGCGGCACGCGCGAAGTGAAGTGGCTGGAGAACAGGGAGCGGCTGCGCAATGCAGCGTGGCGGAAGATGCGCTGGAGGCATAAGACGCGAATACGCTGCGCATCGCGTCGTGGCGAACGCAAGAGGCGCAGTATGTCGCTGCGCGTGTGGTCATTCCATCGGCAATGCATGCTTCTCGCTTCCCGCACGCTGGCGCATGCGCAGAAGCCCCCGGATTCTTGTTGGTGTTGCGTGTTTTTTAAGTCAGTAGTTAAACACTACACACGCGTGTATCGGCGGGTTTTAGAGAAACTTTAGGAAATCGACGATTTAATGCGTATTAGATTTTTATTTGCGCGCGCTTCAAATCGGATTAAAGAGCTTTAAAACGCGATTTAAATCGCATTCGGCGATTTTTTGTATGCGGAGAAGGCACGCGATCGATGCGATCTGCGCGTGCTTTTTCCGCCCGCGTAAACGCCAGAACCCCGGTTCTCGCTGTGAGAGACCGGGGTTCTGGACGTACTGCATAAGGAGCCTGACGATTACCTACTTTCACACGGGCAATCCGCACT
>NZ_JAAGPR010000028.1 GCF_017104965.1 Paraburkholderia sp. Ac-20340 | reverse complement strand
TTTGCCAACTGCGTCACACTGGCGGTGTGAGCGGCTTTCTTTTGCCTACTTTTCTTTGCCGCTGCAAAGAAAAGTAGGTGCCGCCCCGCACAGGGGCGACGCTAATAGACCGACACGAAAACAAGGATACGCGCCACCGCCAGAGATGCGAAAAAAATCACCCCTCAAAAACATGATGCAAAGGCGGCACACTCCCGCCGTCCCTCACAGTGATCTCAAACACCTTCCTTTGCCGACTAGAAACCCGCACATCCCCCACATCAAGATAAAACTGCCCATACCAATCCCGCATCTGATAAAGCGGCCCATCCCCCTCACAAAGCAGCGGATTATCGATCCGCGTCTTACTATCCCAGATCGCCACATCCTCATAAAAAGCGGCCTGCGCCTGCGCCACATAAGCCTTGGCGATCTCAAGATTCTGCTCCTCGGAAACCCCGGCAATCTTCTTGACCATCACTCCATAGCGCAGCTCGAAGCTATTCATACCGATCGGCACATGACAGTTCAGCAAAATCGAGTGAACAGGATACCCCCCACTCTGCCCAGTCATTTCGGTGATGTGATAAGCCGGCCCAAAATAAGTCGACAACGCCACCAGCTCATCGCCGCCCAGCCGCTCGCTACGCCCCACCAGCAATTGGGTCGCCTTATGATCCTCAAAGAGATTCGCAAAGTAATCAACCGGCGCGCCATGCACAGTCCCGAAGTGCGCCATATCGGAGATGTTATCCACCAGCTCGCGGCAATTCGTGCCGATCACCATCTTGTCGACAACCCAATCCGACCACTCATCGGATTCACATGCGGCAATCGCAGGAATCGCCACATCGGCGGTCGGCTCACCGCCTTCGGGATCGTGCCAGACAAACAGCAATTGATTCTGCACACACGTATGCCATGTGCCGATCTTTGCTTTCGGCGGAATACGTTTGCAATAAGGTATCGACTGGCATTGCCCATCTCCGTCCCATTGCCAGCCGTGAAACGGACATACCAGCGTATCGCCATCAACACGGCCGGTTGAGAGATCGGCGCCCATATGCGGACAAAAGCCATCGACAATACGAATGCGGCCCGTAGAATCGGCAAACGCCGCGAGCCGTCGGCCGAATATATTCAGCGTGTGCGGCTGCCCGTCCTGATACTCGCTTGCGAGGCCAAGGCAGTGCCAGCCCCGGGCGTAGCGTTGTACGAGCGGCTGGGCTTCGATCTTGTAGGGACGTGCGGACATAGGTTCTCCTCCTGTTTGAATGGAGCGCGTGGCATATAAGATTGCTCATGCCACCTTAATCGCGCGCCGCGCACCATTCATCGTCCCGACGGACTAGGGACGAACGAGGAGAATATGACCGCTGGTTCACTCAGTCATCGCACTTGATGTCCTGCTTGCGCACCACGATGATGAGCGGATAAGTACCGTGTTCGAGTTCGATGCGCGCGACCACCGTGGTCGTCACCGGGTCGCTGTCGTCGTACACGCTAACCTTGTCGTTGCGCAGGTTGACGAGGCCCACGCAACCCGTGGCGCGCCCGTCGTCGCCAACACGGCAGTCGATCTGGTGATCCGCGAAATAGCGGTAGCGGTCACGCTCGGGCAACGCCAGATATTCGCGCATGCTGGCCGCCGCGCCGGCCACTCCGCTGGCGCGGCCAATCGAGCATTCCTGTTGCGATGATGCCGCGTCGCTCGCGCTCTGAGCGTGCGCGAGCGGACTGCCGATGGCAACGGCCGCAGCAAGGGCGGCGAAAACTGAAGCAAGGTATTTCATGGCGCGAATCACGTTAATCGATGCGAAGCCTCGATTCTAACGGCATCGCGCCCGGGTCACAGCGAAGTCCTTACTGGCCTGCCTGCACCACCGCCGCGCTGCGCACCGTTTGCTGGCTGCCGAGCGTCTCGCGCCGCTCCGCGCGCTCCACACCGAGCCACGCTGCCAGCGCCGGCAGCAGAAACACCGCGCCAAACAGGTTGACCAGGAACATGAAGGCCAGCAGCACGCCCATATCCACCTGAAACTTCAACGCGGAAAGCGCCCACGTACCCACGCCGATAAACATCGTCACCGCCGTGAAAAGCGCCGCCGTGCCACGCTGGCGCATGGCCGCGCCAAACGCCTCCGGCAGCGGCGCGCCCGCGCGCAATTCGTGCTGCAATCGCTCGTACAGATAGATTCCGTAATCGACGCCCACACCCACGCCAAGCGTAATCACCGGCAGCGTCGCCACTTTGAGGCCGATACCCAACCAGGCCATCACCGCATTGCAGAGTATCGAAACAATCGTCAGCGGCACGATGATGCACAATACCGCGCGCCACGAGCGGAACGTCACGAAACACAGCAGCGCGATTGCGCCAAAGATCGACAACAGCATGGCGATTTCCGCATCGGCAACGGCTTCGTTGGTCGCCGCCATCACGCCCACGTTGCCGCCCGCCAGGCGAAACGCCACGCCTTTTGTTTCGTCCTCGGCAGCGAAGCGCTTGATCTCGTCGACGATGTGCGCGATCGTGCGCCCTTCGTGGTTATCGGTGTAGATCAGCACCTGGATCGCCTGGCAGTTTTCGGTGTTCATGCCGTTGTCGGGATCGAATGCGCTCGCGCCTTGCGTCAAGCCATCGCTCGAGCGCGGCAACGCTGCCCAGCGCGGATTGCCCTCGTTAAACGCGGCAATCGACACTTTGGCGAGCGACGGCACACTCACCACCGACTGCACACCGGCCACGCCACGCATCTGCATTTCAAAACGCTCGATCGCGCTCATCACCGGGTAATGAAGGCAGGCATCGTCATAACCTTGCGTTTCCACGATCACGGCAAGCGCATCCACGCCGATGTTGTACTGACTCGTGATGCGCGCGTTGTCCACGTTATAGCGCGAATTCGCACGCAATTCGGGCGCACCCGAACCGATATCGCCGATCTGCAATGCACGCGATGCCTGTGCGCCAAACGCCAGCAGACCGAGCGCCAATGCGAATACGCCCAGCGCCGGCAGCGGCCTCGCGAAGACACCAAAGCGCGCCCAGCCATCCGCTTTAGCACCGCTCTGGCCTCGCACCGCGCGACGCTGCGCACGCGCTAATGCACTGCGTTCAAGACGCGTGTACGAAAGCAGAATCGGCAAAAACACCTTGTTGGTGACGATCATCAGCAACACGCCCAGGCATGCCGTAATGCCCAGTTCTCGCACGATATCGATGCGAATACGCATGATCACCATAAAGCCCAGCGCATTTGTGAGCAGCGCAACGGTGCCCGGCACAAAGAGTTTTCGAAATGCGTCGCGCGCCGCATCGCTCGAATTGAGTCCAGTCGCAAGAGCCTGTTTCCACGCATTGGTCATTTGCACCGCATGCGATACACCAATCGAGAAGATCAAAAACGGCACGAGTATCGACATCGGATCGATACCTAGCCCGAGCATCGGCAATGCGCCCAACAACCACACTACCGGCAGCAACGCCACGCACAACGCAAGCGCCGTCGTGCGCAGCGAACGCGTATAGGCCAGCAGCAGCAATGCCGTGATCGCAAACGCAATGCCGAAAAACACCATCACGCCCGCAATACCCGCTTCTACATCGCCCACCAGCTTCGCAAAGCCGATAATATCGACTTCGACATTCTGCCCGGCATAACGCGTGCGAATCTGTTCGAGTTGCTTCGCCACCGCGCTATAGTCAAGCCGCTTGCCAGTGACGGGATCGGTCTCGCGCAATTCCGCACGAATCAGCGCGGCTTTCAGGTCGTTGCTCACCAGCCGGCCGATCTGCCCGGATCGCGCCACGTTGCGGCGCACCTTCGCAAGGTCGTTCGGATTGTTGCTGCTGAACTGGCCGGGCACCACCACGTCGCCGCGAAAACCTGCTTCGGTCACCTCCGTGTAGCGCACGTTCGGCGTGAAAAGCGAAAACACGCGCGAGCGATTCACGCCCGGAATGAAGAACACATCGTCCGTCGCGTGACGCAGCGCGTCCATGAACGGCTCGTTGTAGATATCGCCTTGCCCCTTCCAGCGCAGGCTCACGAGGACCGTGTTCGCGCCCGGAAACGCACTCGCGTAGCGATTGAACACCTGCATATACGGGTGTTCCATCGGAATCATCTTGTTGAAGCCCGGATCGAGCCGCAGCCGCGTGGCCGAATAACCGAATGCAGCAGTCAGCGCCACGCAGATGGCGAGCAGCGCGAGACGATGACGCATGATCGCGCCGGCGCAGCGGTCCACGAAGCGCGCGAGCGCGGAAGGTCGGGAATTGGCGGTCATGTGCTAGCCTTTTATTTCGCAGTACGAGGTATAGATAAACGGCCCGGCTTCAGGATGGCGTATTAGCCTTTGCGGCCGATGCAGGCAGCGCCCAGCGCGTCACGCCCGCTTCGCCCGCTACGAGCAGGTGCACCTGCCCTGCCCCTTGCCCCGGAGCCTCGCCCAGCACGGCAGCCAGGCTTTGCACACCGCCTGCCTTGCGCACGGCATAGTGTTCGCCGCCATCGTCCGAGGTGACGATCGCACCGCCCTGGCCCACCAGCACCAGACGCCCGCCAGGCAATTCCGTTGCGCCGAAATACGAAACGCCGACGCCGCTGTCGATATGCGCCCACGTCTGCCCGTCGTCGTTCGAACGCAG
This sequence comes from Paraburkholderia sp. Ac-20340, assembly GCF_017104965.1. Classification (GTDB taxonomy): domain Bacteria; phylum Pseudomonadota; class Gammaproteobacteria; order Burkholderiales; family Burkholderiaceae; genus Paraburkholderia. Next base: position 110,935 of record NZ_JAAGPR010000028.1, on the reverse strand, counting down.
CACGTTGCCGCGCATGCCATAGGCCAGCCACGAGCGATTACCCAGCGGCAAAACGCCAAAGAGCGAGCCCGCGTAAGGCGAGTCGCGCTTTTCCCAGTTCGCGCCGCCATCGCTCGACACCAGCAGCGTGCCCGTTTCGCCTGCGATGACGATACGGCCATCGGCGTCACCGGCAATCGCATTGAGATGGCGGTCGCCCGCCGGTGTCTTTTCCACACGCCAGGTCGCGCCTTCGTCCTGCGAAACCAGCAACTGGCCGAAGCTGCCCGCCACAAACATCGGCCCGTTGGCACGCCCCCAGATCGCGAGCAGCGGGTCCGAATGGCGACGATCGAAACGCACTTCCTGCCAGTGTTCGCCGCCATCGACCGTCCGCACGATCCAGCCGTCGTGCCCCACGGCCACGCCCACGCGCGGCGTGACGAAGAACACTTCGGTGAGCGTCGAGGCTTCATCCGGCGACACCGCTGCTCGCCGCCAGTTCGCCCCCGCATCGTCGCTCAGCAGGATCACGCCGCGCTCGCCCACCGCCACCGTGCGCGAGCCCGCCTGCGCGAGTCCGTTGATCTGCAGCCGGTTGGCCGCAATCGCGCTCGCGGGAAACGCGGGCAAAGGCCGTGGCGCAAACGCGAAGAGCGCCGCGCCCAGCACCGCCGCCGACATCAGCAAGCCCGGAAGCGAAGTTTTCATGGGGTGTCTCCTCGATGTTGTCGTGTGCTGCTTTCTTGATGCTGCGCTGCGTTTTATGCGGGAATCTCGAACAACGCCGCCGCGCCCATCCCGCCGCCGATACACATGGTCACCACGGCCAGCCGCGCACCGCGCCGCCGCCCTTCGATCAGCGCATGCATCGTCATACGCGTGCCCGACATGCCGAACGGGTGCCCCAGCGAAATCGCCCCGCCATCGACGTTCAATCTTTCCATTTGGATACCTAATTGATCTCGGCAATAGATCGCCTGGCAAGCGAATGCTTCATTCAGTTCCCAGATGCCGATATCGCTCACGCTGAGGCGATGCTTTTCGAGCAGACGCGGCACCGCAAACACCGGGCCGATACCCATTTCGTCGGCTTCGCAACCCGCCACCGCAAGACCGCGAAAGATGCCGAGCGGCGCAAGTCCTCGCGCGCGGGCACTCTGTGCGCTCATCACCACCACCGCCGCCGCGCCGTCCGAAAGCTGCGAAGCATTGCCCGCGGTGATGAATTCGCCTTGCGCCACGGCGTCGCCGCCGCTCCATACCGGCTTGAGCGCGGCCAGACTTTCGGCGCTGGTATCGGCACGATTGCATTCGTCGCGCGTGGCCCGCAGATCTTCGTGACCTGTGATGTTACCTTCCTTGTCGAACAAGGCGCGGCGCACATGCATCGGCGCGATCTCCGCATCGAATCGCCCAGCCGCCTGCGCGGCTGCGGTACGACGCTGGCTTTCCAGCGAAAACGCGTCCTGATCCGCGCGGCTGATGCCGTAGCGGCGCGACACCACTTCCGCCGTTTCGATCATCGCCATATAGGCGGCGGGTTGATGCGCAAGCACGCTTTCGGCACGCGCGCGATAGCTGTTTTTATGGCGATTCTGCGTGAGCGTGATCGACTCCACGCCGCCGGCCACGACAATATCGGCGTCGCCGCTCGCGATGCTGCGCGAAGCCACGGCAATCGACATCAAGCCCGACGAGCACATGCGATCGAGCGCCATGCCCGGCACACTCGCTGGCAAGCCGGCCGCCGCCGCTGAAAGCCGCCCGATGTTATAGCCTTGCGTACCCTGTTGCGCGGCGCAACCCATGATGACATCGTCGATCTCGCGGCCTTCCAGCCCCGCTCGCGCGATGGCAGCGCGCACCACATGGCCGCCCAGCGCGGGCGCCTCGGTATCGTTGAAGGCGCCCCGGTAGGCCTTGCCGATGGGAGTACGCGCCACCGAAACAATCACGGCTTCGTTCATCGAATGCTTTCCTGTTGCAAATGACCCAATAGAATTGGGTTGAAATCAGAAGTAATAGCGGCTGATGGTATCGGCGACGCAGCCCGGTTTCGACTCGCCTTCGATCTCCACGCTCACGCGTATCCATGCCTGCACGCCGCCTTCCAGTGCCTCGGCGCGCAAGAGTTCAGCCACACCGCGCACGCGCGCACCCACTCGTACCGGCGCGGGAAAACGCACGCGCTCGCAGCCGTAATTCACGCCCATGCTTGCACCATCGATACGCACGATCTGCGGCAGAAAATAATTGACGAGCGAAAGCGTCAGATAGCCGTGTGCGATGCAGCCGCCGAATGGCCCGCTACCCGCACGCGCGGGATCGACGTGAACCCATTGATGATCGAGCGTGGCATCGGCGAACAGATCGATGCGCGCCTGGTCGATAGCCAACCACGGACTCTCGCCCAGGCGCTCGCCCACCGCATCGAGCAAGTCGCCCGGTTGCGCAAATACACGCACCGGCGCGACGCTTTCATGAAGATCGGTGGCGTTCATCATGCGTGCTGGCTGCTCACAGAAAGCACTTCGCCCGTGAGATACGACGCGTAATCGCTTGCGAGAAACACCATCACGTTGGCCACCTCCCAGACTTCGGCGGCGCGCCCGAAAGCTTCGCGCGACGCCAGTTGTTCGAGCAATTCGGCCGGAGCCGACTTCTTCAGAAAATCGTGCAGCGCAATACTGGGCGCAACCGCATTGATGCGCACGCCATAAGGCGCTGCTTCCAGCGCGGTGCAGCGCGTGAGCGCCATTACGCCAGCCTTGGCCGCCGCGTAGTGCGCCTGTTCCGCCTGCGCGCGCCAGCCCAGCACAGAAGCGTTATTGACGATCACACCGCGCCCACGCGCCTGCATCGGCGGCAGCATCGCGCGCATCATGCGAAACGTGCCAGTCAGGCTAATGTCGAGCACGCGCGACCATTGCGCATCGTCCATATCGACTAGACGGCACGAGCCGCCCAGCCCCGCGTTGTTGATCAGCACGTCCACGCCGCCCGTTTGCGCTTCCGCATAGGCCACCAGCGCGCGCACGGCGGCTTCGTTCGAGACGTCGCAAAGCTGGCCGTGGATGTCGGCAAGGCCAGTTTCGTCGCGCAACTTCGCTACCGCATCGCTCAGGCGCTTCTCGTGGATATCGGAGACGATCAGCGCGCGGCAGCCTTCTTCCGCGCAACGCTTCGCCGCCGCGAAGCCGATGCCCGCACCCGCAGCGGCCGTAATCAGCACGCTCTTGCCTGCGAGGAGTTGATGCCCTGCTACATAGGCCGGTGCAACGGCGAGACGATGTTCTGCGTTCATGCTTGACCTCGAGGTTCTTTCGGCATGCCGAGCCCGCGCTCGGCGATGATATTGAGCTGGATTTCGTTGGTGCCGGCGTAGATTGTGTCGGCGCGCGAGAAGAGAAATACGCCTTGCAGGCGGCTGCGTTTCGTATGACCCGCGTCGGCGGCGTCGACGAAATTCGCCTGCTCGCCCAGCACGTCCATCGCCAGTTGCCCCAGATCGCGATGCCAGTTCGACCAGTAATACTTGTAGATCAGCGCCGCCTTGTCCTGAGCGCCGTCTGCGTTTGCCGCGCCCAGCATCCGCACCGCGTTATGGCGCATGACACGCAGCCCGGCCCACGCCTGGGCGATACGCGCGCGAATCGAAGGCTCGTTTGCCACGCCAGCCTCGCGCGCGGCTTCGATCACCCAGTCGAGCTCGCGAATAAACTGCATCTGCTGGCCCAGCGTGGAAATGCCGCGCTCGAAACCGAGCAGCGTCATGGCGATACGCCAGCCGTCGCCAGGTTCGCCCACCAGATCGGCGGCTTCGGCGCGCGCAGCGTCGAAAAAGACTTCATTGAATTCCGCACCGCCATTCATCTGCCGGATCGGGCGAATGTCGATCCCAGGCTGATCGAGCGGCACGAGGAAAAACGACAGCCCCTTGTTGCCGCGCGATTGCGGATCGCTGCGCGCGAGCACGAAAATCCACTCGGAGTCGTGCGCGAGCGAAGTCCACACCTTCTGCCCGTCGATACGCCAGGCGCCGTCCGGCTGGCGTTCGGCGCGCGTGCGTACGTTGGCGAGATCGGACCCTGCGCCGGGCTCCGAATAGCCCTGACACCAGAACTGCGTGCCGGCGAGAATGCCGGGCAGAAAGCGCGCGCGCTGGTCGGCGTTACCGCAGGCAATCAGCGTGGGGCCGAGCAGCCCTTCGCCGATATGGCCCATGCGGCCGGGTCCGCCTGCACGTGCATATTCCTCGTGAAAAATCACCTGATCGGCCACGCTCCAGCCGCGCCCGCCGACTTCCACCGGCCAGCCCAGTCCCGTCCAGCCGCCCGCCGCCAGTTCGCGTTCCCATGCCTTGCGCAACGCGGGAAATGCGTCTTCGTCGCCGGGGCCGCCGCGAAAGCGCAGGCAGGCGAATTCGCCACACAGATGCGCTTCCATCCATGCAGCAATGGATTCGCGCAGATGGCGCTCGCTGCGGTATTCATCGATGCGTGCGTTCATGCGTGTGCTCCTGCAACGTCGATTACGTGGCGTGCCAGCCAGTCGAGCAAACGCGGCGTCGATCCGAACAGCGCGCCAGATGCCTGAGCACGCTTGAAATAAAGCTGTGGATCGTACTCCCAGGTAAATCCAACTCCGCCGTGCAATTGAATGGCTTCCTGCGCACAGTAGCGCAGTGCATCGTTAGCGCTGGCTTTAGCGACGGCCACCTCGGCGAAAGCAGCCGCCGTCGGCGCGCCCTGCGTCGCGTCCCACACGGCCGCCGCGCCGAGCACTGCGGATCGCGCCGCTTCCACCGCGATCAGCATGTCCGCGCAGCGATGCTTGACCGCCTGAAACGAAGCGATCGTGCGGCCAAACTGCACGCGCTCCGACGTATAAGCGAGCGTGAGATCGAGACATTGCTGCGCCGCGCCGAGTTGTTCGGCGGCAAGCGCCAGCGCGGCGAACCATGCCGTGCAAGTGAGCGCATCACGCACCGTCTCGCCGCGCGCGAGGCAGGCCGAACGTGCAACGCCTACGTTTTCAAGCGCGATGGACGCGAAGGGCCGCGTGCCGTCCAGCGTCGTTAGCGGCCGGCGAGAAACGCCAGGCAGGGTCGTCTCCACGGCGAACAGCGCAAGCTCAGCGCCATCGCGTGCAGGCACGATCAGCAAATCGGCCATCACGCCGTCGATCACTGCGCCCGCTTTTCCGCTGAGTTTGTAGCCGTCGGCCGTTTTATGAGCCTCGATAGACCACGTTTGCGCATCGCCTGCCTCGAATGGCGCCGACTGCGCCAGCGCCAGCGCGGCCCGCGTCTCGCCCGCTGCAATCCGCGCAAGCCAGCGCACGATCTCTTCGTTGGGTTCCGCATGGGCACGCTCGTGCGGCAGGCATTGCGTCAGCGATTGCGCGGCCAGCACCGCCGTGCCGAAGTACGGCACGCACGCAAGCCGGCGCCCCAATTGCTCCATCACCAGCGCAAGCGCCTTCGCGCCCAGCCCCGCGCCGCCCGCCCGCTCAGGCACGCTCAAGCCACACCAGCCCAGTTCCGCGGCGATCGTCTGCCAGAGCGCCGCGTCGTAGCCCGCATGACGCTCCAGTGCGCGACGTACATCGGCGGATGCGCTTTGCTGCGCCAGCACTTCGGCGGCGCTATCGCGTATCAGCGCTTCCTCTTCGCTCAGCCCGAGATCCATGGCATCAGCTTCCATAGACACGCTGCGCCGGGCGAACCTGCGTGAGCAGCGCCGCCACGGCAGCGCCCACTTCGCCCGCCGGCCAGCGCGCGCCGCGATCCACGCGCGGGCCGCTGCGCCAGCCTTCGGCCACCGAGATCATGCCGCCCGCGACTTCGAAAACCTGGCCCGTGACATCGCCCGACTGCTCGCTCGCAAGCCACACGACCAGCGGCGCAACGTTCGCCGGATCGAAGGCATCGAAGCTGCCGTCCTCGGGTTTTTTCATCATGTCGGCAAAGACGGCTTCGGTCATGGCCGTGCGCGCCGATGGCGCCAGCGCATTCGCGCAGACGCCATAGCGCTGCAACTCCGCTGCCTGCATGAGCGTGAGCGCGGCGATGCCGGCCTTCGCCGCGCCGTAGTTCGACTGCCCGATCGAGCCTTGCAAGCCCGCCCCGGAACTCGTATTGATAATGCGCGCCGATACCGGCGTGCCAGCCTTGGCCGCGTCGCGCCAGCCACGCGCGAGAATCTGCGCGAGGCAAAAGTGGCCGCGCAGATGCACGCGCATCACGGTGTCCCAGTCGTCTTCCGTCATGCTCGTGAACATGCGGTCGCGGCACACGCCAGCGTTATTCACCAGCGCGTGGATGGTGCCGAACGCCGCTTGTGCCGCATCGACGATACGTTGCGCGGTGTCCATGCGCGTGATGTCGTCGGCGTTGGCGAGCGCGCGGCCGCCTGCCTGCACGATCTCGTCGCAGACGGCTTGCGCTGCCTCCGCGCGCAGATCGTTGACCACGACCGCCGCGCCTTGCGCCGCCAGTGCGAGCGCATATTCGCGCCCCAACCCGCCGCCTGCGCCCGTGACGATGACGGTACGTCCTGTACAGATTCCCATGCCTGACCTCTTGTGTAGTGCTCTTTCGTTTCGAAGCGTCGCTTCAAAGACGTTCGATGATCGTCACGTTCGCGAGTCCGCCGCCTTCGCACATCGTCTGGAGTCCGTATCGTCCGCTCGTGCGCTCCAGTTCATGCAACAAGGTCGTCATCAGGCGCGCGCCCGTTGCCCCCAGCGGATGACCCAATGCAATCGCACCGCCATTCGGATTCGTGCGTCCAGGGTCATACGCCGATTCCGCAAGCCAGGCCAATGCCACCGACGCAAATGCCTCGTTGATTTCGACGACATCGATATCTGCCAGCGAAAGCCCGGCTTTTTTTAGCGCGTGACGCGTGGCCGGAATCGGCGCGGTGAGCATCCAGAGCGGATCGTCGCCAAGCACGCTCAGGTGATGAATACGCGCGCGCGGCACGAGACCATAACGGCGCAATGCGTCCTCGGAAACGATCAACAGCGCCGCTGCGGCATCGCAGGTCTGGCTCGACACGGCTGCCGTCAACGAGCCGCCAGGGATCAGCGGTTCGAGCGCCGCCATCTTCTCCAGAGACGTATCGGGGCGCGGCGTTTCGTCGTGCGCGAGCCCAAAACACGGCACGATTTCACGGGCAAAACGCTTCGATTCGATCGCAGCAACCGCACGCCGATGACTCTCCAGCGCGTAACGCTCCATCACTTCGCGCGAAAGCCCCCAGTGATCCGCAATACGCTGCGCCGCGTCGAACTGCGATACGGGCGCATCGCCAAAGCGCGCGCGCCAACCCGTGCTGCCCGAAAAGGGATCGCTAAAACCCAGTGGCACCGCCGCCGTCATCGCAGACGAAATAGGAATCTGCGTCATCGTCTGCACACCGCCCGCGATCACCACGTCCTGCACGCCGCTCATGACGGCCTGCGCCGCAAAATGCACAGCCTGTTGCGAGGAGCCGCACTGGCGATCCACCGTCACGCCCGGCACCGTGAGCGGCAAGCCCGCAGCCAGCCAGCACGTGCGCGCGATATTGCCCGCGAGCGGGCCGATGGTGTCCACGCAGCCGAACACCACGTCGTCATAATCCTCTGCGGGAATGGCGTTACGTGCGACCAGCTCTTTCAGCACGAAGCCGCCGAGATCCGCTGCGTGCACCGCAGCGAGCGAACCTTTGCGCCGCCCCGTGGGCGTACGCAGCGCATCGACGATATAGGCCTGTTTCATCTTCACTCCAGTTCGAAAGTGCGAGCCGGACCGATCGGTGCGCGCGCATCGATCAGCGTGCGTGCGACGCGTTCACGGTGGAACGTCGTATCGCCCCAATGTCCAGCCAGCGCCCAGATGCGCTTGACGAAAATCTGCAAATCCAGCTCCCACGTGTAACCCATCGCGCCGTGTACCTGAATTGCGTTGCGCGCGGCGAGTTGTGCTGCGGATAGCGCGGCGAGCTTCGCGTGCGAGACATAAAGCGCACATTGCGGGTCGTTGGTCGCAAGCGCGCAGGCAGCGCGATACACCACGGGACGCGCGAATTCATAGCGGATCGCGACATCGGCGAGCAGGTGCTTGACGGCCTGATACGCGCCGATAGGCTTGCCGAATTGCTTGCGTTGCGAGGTGTAATCGATCGCCGCGTCCAGCACGCGCTGTGTGAGGCCGAGCAATTGCGCCGCTACGGCAAACGCGCCGTGATCGAGCATGGTGTCGAGCAAGGGCGCGGATTCTTGCGCATTGGCGATGCGCGTGGTTGCATCGGGTGTCCAGCCGAGCGCGAATAAACGCCGCGATGGGTCCACGCTTTCCACACCCTGCAGCGAGCAGGCTGCGGGCGTTACGCGATGCAACTCACCGTCGCGTTCGCACAGCAGCACGTGTGCAACATGCGCATCGGCCACATACGGATTGACGGGATGCCCGAGCGCAACGCGCGCGCCGCCCTGGGCAATCTGCGCGAGCAAGGTGTCGCGCCAGTCGCTTGCGGGCAGACGATTCAACAGCGCCACGGCCACCAGCGCGGTATCCATCAACGGATCGGGTCCGCCAAAATAGCCCCACGTTTGCGCGAGCAAAGCCCATTCGTTGGTGCTCATGCCCAGACCGCCTTGCGCCTCGGGCACCGTGACGCCCGTCATGCCCTGTTCGGCGAGCTGCGCCCAGTGCCGCTCCGAGCGGCCGGTTTCGCTTTCCCAAAGCTCGCGAATCAGTTCGGGCGTCAGCTCGGTCATCAGGAAGCGGCGTGCGCTATCGGCAAACGCTTCCTGGTCATCGTCGAATGAAAAGTCCATGTTTTGATCAGGAATCCATATCGAATGGTGTGTCGTGTATTCCGCTGTTCGACTGCCGGATTAACCGCGCGGCATGCCCAGCATGCGTTCGGCGACGATGTTGCGCTGGATTTCGTTGGTGCCCGCGTAGATCGGCCCTGCCTGCGCAAACAGAAAGCCGTCGAGCCAGTTGCCCAGGCGCGCGCGGTCCTGCGCACTGTGCGGCACCACCTCCGCCTGCGCGCCCAGAATATCGAGCGCCGTCTGATGCATGCGCAGATCCAGTTCCGACCAGAACACCTTGTTCGTGCTCGATTCCGCGCCAATATGCCCGCCCTTCTGCAAGCGGCTCGCCGTCATGTACGTGGATAACGCGTAAGCCTGTGCGTCCATCCAGGCCGTCGCCACGCGCTCGCGCAATGACGGATCGCGCCGCGCCGCTTCCGGGTGCGCAATCAGCAGATCGCGCAATGCTTCGGCGGTGCGCTGGAATCGCGCGGGCGAGCGCAGCATCAAGCCGCGCTCGAAGCCCGCCGTCGCCATCGCCACCTGCCAGCCCATGCCTTCTCCGGCGATGCGGTTCGCTGCCGGCACGCGCACATCGTCGAAGAAGATTTCGGCGAAACCGGTCTGCCCGTTCAACTGGCGAATCGGCCGTACCGTGATGCCCGGCGCGTTCAGCGGCACCATCAGGAAAGTGAGGCCGTGATGGCGCGTGGACTGCGGATCGGTACGAAAGAGGCCAAACAACCAGTCGGCCCAGACCGCGCGCGTCGACCAGATTTTCTGGCCGTTGAGCAGATAATCGTCGCCGTCGCGCAGCGCGCTTGCGCGAATCGCGGCCATGTCCGAACCGGCGTTCGGCTCCGACCAACCCTGCGCCCAGACATGCTCGCCGGAGGCCATCGCCGGTAGAAAGCGCGCCTTTTGATCTTCGGTGCCGAAGTCCATCAGCGTGGGGCCAAGCAGGAAGATGCCGTTCTGGTTCACGCGCATCGGTGCATCGGCGCGCCAGTATTCTTCTTCGAAGATCAGCCATTCGATCAGATCGCAGCCGCGTCCGCCCAGCTCGCGCGGCCACGTGACCATGCTCCAGCGCCCCGAATGCAGTGTGCGTTCCCAGTCGCGATGGGCCGCGAAACCCGCTTCCGTGTCGAAGCTCGGCAGCGGCGCACGCGGCACGTGATCGGCGAGCCAAGCGCGAATCTCCTCGCGGAAGGCGCGCTGTTGCGGCGTGTAGTCGAGTTTCATGCGCGGCCCTCGCGCGGTTGGCGTGCGTCGTCGAATTGCGCGCTGCGCTTTTCCACAAAGGCGCTGCGTGCTTCGGTCGAATCGTTCGTCATATAGGCCTGCAACGTGAAGCCCTGTTCCCAGCGGTATTTGTCTTCGAGGTCGCCGTCTTCCACGCCGTTAAGCGCTTCCTTGGCGAGCGCCAGCATCGCACCGCTCTTTTCCGCAATGCGCTGCGCGAGTTCAAGCGCCGCGTGGCGCAATGCTTCGCGCGGCACGACGCGCTCCACGGCGCCTAGTCGCCAGGCTTCATCCGCATCGACCATATCGCCGGTGAAGTACATCGCGCGCACCTTCTGGACTCCGAACATTCTCTGCAGATGCGCGCCGCCGCCCATCGCACCGCGGTCGATTTCCGGTACGCCAAAGCGCGCGCATTGCGAAGCAATCACAATATCCGCCGCCCCGCAGATGCCGATACCACCGCCCAGCACGAACCCATGCACCGCCACGATCACCGGCTTGGTGCTGCGATGCACTGCGCGAAACGTCGCGTAATTGCCCGCATTCACAGCGACGATACGCTCGGGATACGCCGCCAGTTCCTTGATATCGACGCCCGCGCAAAAGCCCCGGCCTTCGCCGCGCAGCAGGATCACGCGCACGCTGTCGTCACGGCCCAGTGCGTCGATGGCGGCGGCCAGCGCGTACCAGTCTTCGCTGTCGAGCGCGTTGACCGGCGGCCGGTCGAGCGTCAATTCGGCCACTGCGCCCTGCGTGCCCACGCGCGCGATCGTGAATGCCGGCCGGCGCGCGGCCCCTTCGTCATGGCTTGCTTGTGTCATGTTCCCCGTCCCTGTTTCGTGAAATGCGTCAGTGCGTGTTCTCGGCGAGTTCGCCCCGCAAGGCGCAGATTGCCTCGATACGTTCGACGGCCTCCTGCACGATGCGCTCGATCACTGCCGCACACGGTTCGATTGCGCCGATCATCGCGGCGGCCTGGCCACCCGGCAGCACGCCTTCGTCGGGCATGCCATCGACAATCGCGCGCTGGATCAGATATGGCGCATTCGCGGCCATCAGCGTCTGGCTCGCCGTATAACCGTGTTCGCGCAGCGCCTTCATGCCGATCGACGCCATCTGCGCCAGCGACAAGCCGTTCTGCCGCCGCCACGCCTGCGCCGTGCGCAACGCAAAGAGCGTGCGGCGCAGCGGCCCGAGCGCTTCCAGATGCAGCAGATATGGGTTGTCGATCATGCGCTGCGGCAGGCCGTCGAGCGCCGCGGAAACGCGAATCTGCGCCGGATCTTTCACGGCCACATAACGCGCGAGCGTTGCCTGCGGCACGGGAGATTCGGCGGTCATGAGAAAGCGCGTGCCCATGGCGATGCCCGCCGCGCCGTAACCGAGCGCGGCCGCCAGACCGCGCCCATCGAAGAAGCCGCCCGCCGCGATCACCGGCACCTGCACGGCGTCCAGCACACGCGGCAACAACAGCGTGGTGGGCACGGACCCCGTGTGGCCGCCGCCTTCCGCGCCCTGCACCGTGACCGCATCCGCGCCCAGTTCGACGGCTTTAGCCGCGTGCTTCGGCGCGCCGACCGTGGGAATGCACAGCACGCCCGCGTCCTTGAAACGACGGATCGTCGCGGCATCCGGCCCGCGCCCATAGCTCACCGCACGCAGCCGGTGGCGAATCGCCAGATCGACCACTTGCGCCGCGTTCGGCTGGAACATATGAAAGTTGATGCCGAACGGACGGTCCGTGAGCGACTTCACGCGCAGAATCTCGGCCTCGACATGATCGGGTTCGAGTGTCGCGCCCGCGAGAAAGCCGAAGCCGCCCGCGTTACAGGTCGCCGCGACCAGTTTCGCATCGGCCACCCATCCCATCGCCGTCTGAATGACCGGATAACGACAGCCGAGCAGATCGGTCAGCGGCGTCCGCAATGCGGAGATCGTCGCGCTCATGATCTGGATTCCTTATCGTCTGCCGAAGCGCGCTGCGACTGCGCCATTTTGCGCGCGTCATAACCGCCAAGACGGTCGCCGCTCACGAGTTCGTTATGCGCATGCGCGAAGTGATGCCAGGCGAAAGCCGCATCCATTGCCGCGCGTTTGCCCTGCAATTCCTCGACATGATTGAGCGCCTGCTTCGTCAATGCGAGTCCGAGACGCGGCATCGCAGCGATTTTTCCCGCGATTTCCTGCACCGTAGCGCTCAAGGTTTCGCGCGGCACCACACGGTTGAGCATGCCCATCTGCTGCGCGCGCTGCGCATTCATCCGCTCGCCCAGAAACAGAAACTCCTTGGCGATACGCGGATTCAGTTCGTAAGCGTGCGCGAAATACTCCACGCCGGGAATGCCCATGCGCACGACGGGATCGGCGAAGAATGCATCGTCGGAGGCGACGATCAGATCGCACACCCACGCGAGCATCAAGCCGCCCGCCACACACGCGCCCTGCACCATCGCAATGGTCGGTTTGGGCAGATCGCGCCAGCGCCGGCACATGCCCAGATACACTTCCTGCTCGCGCGCATAGAGGAATTCGCCGCCCTCCTTGCCAACGTGGTCGTACCAGAGCGACTGACGCTCGAACGAGACGTCGATATCGCGGCCTGGCGTGCCAATATCGTGCCCCGCCGAAAAGTGCTTGCCCGCACCGGCGAGCACGATGACCTTCACGGCATCGTCGTGCGCCGCGCGCCGGAACGCGGCGTCCAGCGCATAGGTCATCTGCGAATTCTGCGCGTTGTGATACGCAGGGCGATTCATCGTGATGGTCGCGATGCCGTTATCGACCGCGTAGAGCACCACGTCTTCGGTTTGCGCAAGCGTCTGCTGCATGTTGGCCTCGCTTCGCGTTACGCGCGCCGGGGCGCGGGATTATCGCGCAGGATCGACGCGCGCAGATTGTGCGGATCGAGCGTGCGCAGGATCTGCAGATCTTCGGCGCGCGGCGCGGCAGTGACGCTGATGTCATCGGCTTGCTGAAGCGCGAAGCCGGTTGCTGCCTGCACTTCGTCGAAGCTCACGCCCGGATGGAGCGAACGCACGCGCACCGCATGATCCGTGCCGCCGAAGTCCATCACGCAGAGATCGGTGACAATGGCGCGCAAATCCGTGAATGCACGCATGCCTTCGATCTCGCGCGCCGGGTTGTAGCCCACGCTGCAGACCATATCGACTTCGTCTGCCACGAAGGTTCGCGTCGTGTGGCTGGTCACGAAGAACGAATTCGCGTGATTGATGCTGTTGCCGGGAAAACCGCGCGCGCCCAGCAATTGCGTCTTCGGCTTTGCATAATCGCGGCCCAGCCAGGAGATATTTGCCTGCCCGTAACGGTCGATCTGCGTAGGCATGACCAGCGCGTGGCGGCGGCCGTGCCAGACGCAATCGAACACGCGCTCGTAGGTCATCCAGCCGCTTGCGGCCACACGGTACGCGTCATCGCGCGGGCCCAGCGGCACGGGCGATTCCACCAGATACGCTTCGCCGTCCGTGAGCATCAGCCCGGCGTTGTAGGCGAGACGTGCGAGACCCGCTGCGAGACGCGGTCCGGTGCCGATGCCGGTCGCCAGCACTTCGCCGTCGTCGCGCCAGAGCCGCGCCGAGGCGACGATCATCAGTTCGGCGAGGGAGTATTCCAAAGCGTCGTTCACGCGCGCTCCTATCAGAGAATCGGCAGCGGCAATGCCGCTACGTGGGAGGGACCGCCCGCGCCTGCGAGCCATGCGGATTCGTCGGGGCCGACTACGTCGCGCAGATAGGCCGCTGTCTGCTGTTCGTCGGCGGCTGCCGCACAATAAGCCTTCAAATGCGGCAGATCCCAGCCGTAGGCAGGCGCGCAGGAAGTGGGATGCGCACCGCACGGCGCATGCACCACGCCGCTCACCAGCGAACGCTCGAACGGATTGCGACGCGCAGCTTCGAGGTCCACACTCGCAAGCGACGTTTCCAGCGTCTCGCAACTCACGTATGTGCGCCTGGCCGCGCGCGCAAACCAGGCGTCGAAGAACGGATCGGGGCCATCGATACGGGTGTTGCCCATTGCATCGGCGGCATTGACGTGCAGCAGCGCGGCGTCGAGTTCGATTGCCGGCATCGCCAACAATGTTTCGGCATCCTTATAAGGTGAACGAACCGTGCGAAGCTGCGGTGCGTGGCGCAGCAGATCGGTGCCGAGCCCCACGCGGGTCGGCAGAAACGGCAGACGTGCAGCCGCAGCGCGCAAGCCGAGTTGCAGCAAGCCTTCGTCCAGTTCCAGCACGTCGATCGCACCGTTCTCGCGGGCACGGCGGAAATGCGGCTCCAGCGGAATCACGTCGAGCGACACGAAGCCGAACACCACCTTCTTCACCTTGCCAGCCGCGCAGAGCAGGCCCACATCCGGCCCGCCGTAGGCCACCACCGTGAGATCGCGCAGCGGCGAGCGCACGATCTCGCGCACCAGTGCCATGGGCTTGCGGCGCGGTCCCCAGCCACCGATGCCGATTGTCATACCGTCTTCGAGCTGCGCCACCACATCGCGCGCACTCAGACATTTATCGAGCGTTTTCATTCGCTTCCCTGTTTAAAAGCCGATGCTGAAATCGTGGCCCCAGAGGCTCACGCGCGTCGCTTCATAGACGCTGTGCTCGCTCCAGTCCACCTCCAGACCGCCAAAACCGTATTCAAGGTCGAAGCCGCCTGGCGTCTTCATATAGAACGACGTCATGCGATCGTTGCAGTGACGGCCGAGCGTGGCGGACATCTTCACGCCATGCGCGGCCACGCGGTCGAGCGCGCGGCCCACCTCGTCCATCGATCCGACTTCGGCCATCACATGGATGCAGCCCGAAGGCACGGCCAGATCCATGATCGCGAGGCTGTGATGGCGCGCGTTGCCGCAATGGAGAAAGTGAATGCGCTTTTCGGGTTCCGCGGGATCGGCGGTAAAGCGCACGCGGTAGATATCGGAGAGCGCGAAGCCGAGCACGTCGCGCAAAAACGCATCGGTGGCGTCGAAGGCCGGCGCGGGCAACACCGTATGTCCCAGACCCATGGCGCCGGTAACGAAGCCGGGCACGCCCACGGGCGAAACGAAGCGGCGAAAGTCCGCCCGCACGCCCCAGAAGAATTCATGCCGGTTGCCCGATGGGTCGAGGCACCAGACCATCGCCTGCACGCGGCGCAACGCGGTTTCCTGAGCGCTCGCGCGGTGCGGCTCCATGCCCGCGTTTTCCAGCTTGCTCACCAGGGACGCGAGCGCCGCTTCATCGGCCAGTTCCCAGCCCGAGGCGAAGTAGCGATCCTCCTTGCCCGGCACGATCAGATAGCGGAAGTCGCGCTCGTCCATCTTGAGGTACAACGCGCCGCTATCTTTTTCACCGGCCTCGTGCGCTTGCATGCCCAGCACGTCGCGCGCGTACTCGCGCCACTTGCCCGCATCCGCCGACTGCACGACGACGTAGCCCAATGCCCGCACATCGCTCATCTTCGCCCCTCCAGAAAACCCGTTGTAGTGAGGTCTATTCTGGCCGCGAGGGGCGGTACGAACATCGTCTGTTGAGACTATGATGTTCCGGCTTCGACTACGCTCCCGCGCCCTCAGCGAAGGCTTCGCGCAGACGGTACTTGAGTACCTTTCCGGCCGCGCTGGTGGGCAGAGCGGGCACGATTTCAATGCGGCGCGGCACCTTGTAATTGGCCATGTTGCGGCGCGCCCATTGCGCGAGCGCTTCGCCATCGGCTTGCGCGCCCGCACGCAGCACGACCCACGCGTGCCCCACTTCGCCCAGGCGCGCGTCCGGCACGCCGATCACGGCGATCTGCGCGACGGCCTCGTGCGCCGCGAACAGACGCTCGATCTCCGCCGGATAGCAGTTAAAACCGCCGACGATAAACATGTCCTTGATGCGATCCGTCACGCGCAGATTGCCGCCTTCATCGAGCGAGCCGATATCGCCGGTATGCAGCCATCCTTGCGGATCGATTGCATTGGACGTAGCGGCCGGATCGTCGAGATAGCCACGCATGACGTTGTAACCGCGCACCCAGACTTCGCCCGTTTCGTTCGGCGCGAGCGCGGCGCCGTCCACGCCTGCGATGCGCATCTCGACTCCAGGCATCGCGCGGCCCGAGGTTTGCGCGACGGTCTGGGCATCGTCGCCGTGGCGGCAGAGCGTGGCGAAGCCACAGGTCTCCGTGAGGCCATAGCCGGTCAGCACGGTTTCGAAGCCCAGTTCGGCGCGCATGCGTTCGATGAGGCTGGGCGCAATCGCGGCCGCGCCCGTCACCGCCACGCGCAATGACGCGAGATCGCGGCCCGCGAGGTTCGGCGCATCGAGCAGCGCGTAATAGAGCGTGGGCGGCCCAGGCAGAACGGAAATCCGTTCGCGCACCACACGTTCGAGCACGGCCTGCGGATCGAACACGGCATGCGGCAGCACGGTCGCGCCGCTCGCGAGCGCCGCAAGCCAGCCTGCCTTGTAGCCAAAAGCATGAAAGAAGGGATTGACGATCAGATAGCGGTCGCCCTCGCGCAGCGTGGCAATCTGCGCCCAGTCGTGCACGCCGCGCAGGTTCTGGCCGTGCGTCGTCATCACGCCTTTCGGGCGGCCCGTGGTGCCCGAGGTGAACATCACGTCCATCAGGCTATCCGGGCTAACCTGTGCTTCGCGCGCGTGAACCGCGTCGAGCGGCGTCTGCCCGGCGCGCTGCAAAAAGGTCTGCCAGCTTTCGCAGCCGTGCTCGACATCGCCATCGAATACGATCACGCGTTCCAGCGATGCGGGCCGATGCGGCGCCAGCATCGACGGATACTGCTCGCCAAGAAATTCGCCACAGCAGAACAGGATGCGCGCGCCGCTATCGGCGAGAATCGCCCCTGCTTCAAGGCCTTTCATGCGCGTGTTGACGGGCACGAGCGCCGCGCCCGCGCTCTGGATCGCCAGCGCCGCGACGATCCATTCCGCCACGTTGGGCGCCCAGATCGCCACGCGGTCGCCGGGTTCGATCCCGCACGCCATCAGCGCGCGTGCCGCTTCGATCCGCGCGGCGTCGAGTTGCGCGTAGCTGAGGCTGAGCGCTTCGGATTCGATCGCCATGCGTGCGCCGTAGCGCGCGGCGCCGCGTGCGATCAGCGCGGGCGTTGTGAAAATGCCGTTAGGCTTCATCCAGGGTCTCCGGAAAGACGAGCGCCGCCGCAAGACAAGCTGCGGCGGCGCGGATAAATCGGAACATAGTGTGACGCTAATCGGGGAATACGATGCGGATCTGGGCGCTCGCGGGCCTGGCGCTGCATGCCAGCGTCCAGCCGTCGGCACGTTCTTCTTCGTCCAGCGCGGCCTCGGCATTCAGCGCGACTTCGCCAGCTTCGACACGGCACATGCAGGCGCCGCACAAGCCGTTGCGGCAGGAACTGGGCGGCGCGAGACCGGCGCGCTCCATCGCGTCGAGCAAGGTCTCGCCAGGCTCGCAGGTGAAACGATGGCTCGCACCATCGAGCTGCGTTTCGACTTGCGCCTGCGCGCCTTCGCTTGACTCGCTGGTTGCGCCCGCAACTTTTTCAACGCGATCGGGCAACGAAGCAAAGCGCTCGACGTGAATCTTCGCGCGCGGCAAACCCAGCGCCAGCATCGCCGCCAAAGCGCTTTCCATAAAGAGCGCCGGGCCGCAGATAAAGCAGGTTTGCTGACTCCACGGCCGCGCGAGTTCTTCCAGATGACGTTGCTGCGGCACGCCCTGCACACTGTCGAGCCAGTGAATCACCCGCAATCTGCCCGGATGGCGCTGCGCCAGTTCGCGCAACGCCGCCCCAAAGATCACCGACGATTCATCGCGGTTCGCGTAGATCAGCGTGAGCATGCCGCGTCCGCCCACCAGCGCCGCCTTCAGGATCGACAGCACCGGCGTAATGCCGCTGCCGCCTGCGAACAGCAGCAGATCTTCGTCGAGCGAGCGCGGCGTAAAGACACCCGCGGGCGTCATCACGTCGATTTCATCGCCGGGTTGGACGGCATCGCATAGCCAGTTCGATGCGCGCCCGTCACGCACGCGCTTGACCGTGATCTTCGGCGCTGCGTCCACGCCCGGCGCGCTCGACAACGAATAGCAGCGCTGTAGCGATGCCTCGCCGTGCGGCAGGCGCAGCGTGAGAAACTGCCCCGGCCGGTAGGCGAATGTATCCGCGAGCGCGCCCGGCAGTTCGAACACGAACGAGCGCGCATCGGCGCTTTCGGCAATCACCTCGGCCACACGCAGCCGATGAAAACGCGCTTCGGTCATGGCAGGACTCGCGTGCATGCGTCAGGCAACGCCCATGATCATCTGCGCATTGTCGATGCGGTATTCGCTGCCGTTGATAAAGCGCGATGCATCGGAAGCGAGGAACAACACCAGTTGCGCGATATCTTCGGGCAGGCACATGCGCGAACGCGGATCGACCGACTCCGTGAGTTGCGCGCGGCCCGCTTCGGCCGAGCCGAAGAACGGTTCGGTCATCGGCGTGAGAATGCCGTCGGGGTGGATCGTATTGGCACGCACCTTGTAGCCCTGCGTCTTGCAGTGCGCAGCAATCGCACGCGTGAGCGCCGTCACCGCGCCCTTGCTCGCCGAGTACGCGCAGAACGCGCCCAGACCGCCCAGCGCCGCCACCGACGACATATTGACGATCGCGCCGCCCTTCTCCTTCATCGCCCGCACCGCCGCCTGGCAGCCGAGGAAATAGCCTTCGGCATTGATGCGCATGATGCGTTGCCACTGTTCGAGCGTAGCGTCCTCGATGCTGCCAAGCTGGAGGATGGCGGCGTTATTCACCAGCACGCCCGGCGTGCCGAAGTGCTTTTGCGTCGTGCCGAATACGTCGTTCCAGCCCGCTTCCGATGCAATATCGTGACGCACGAACAGCGCCGCATCGCCGATCTGCGCGGCCACCGCGTGGCCCGCTTCCTCGTTCACGTCGGTCAGCACCACGCGCGCGCCTTCGGCTGCGAACAGCAATGCGTCGGCCTTGCCCACGCCGCTTGCTGCGCCCGTCACGATGGCGATCTTGCCTTTGAGTCTGTCTCCCATCTTCGTTCTCTCTTTGTCAGTGTGTCAGTGGATGAAGGGGTAAAACGGTTGCGCCTGCAACGTTATTGTTTGAAGCGTCGTGCGCGGCCAGCACTTCACGTGCTGCTGCGCGGCCGGCCTGACGGCCCGACCAGATGCAATCGGCCAAAGACAGGCCGCTTACGTAGTGATTCGATGCCAGCCCGCGTGCGGCGCGCCCTGCGGCGTACAACCCTGCAATGGCGTTGCCGTTCGCGCGCAGCACGGCATGGGTGGTTTCGTCCACGCGCAGCCCGCCCAGCGTGATCGCCGGACAGGGAAACACGCGGCTATCGGCGGAAATATCGAGCGCGTAGTACGGCGCACTCGCGAACGCCGAGAGCATTGCGGCAGACTTGCCGAATTCGCCGTCGCATCCTTGCGCAAAGGCTGCGCGATAGTTGGCCAGCGTGCGTTCGAGCGTAAGCGGATCGGCGCCGATCAGCGATGCCAGTTCCGCCGGGGTATCGGCGCGCCGCCGGTTCGCAAGCATCAGCAGCAAAGCAGGCACGCTCTGGAATGCCCACAGACGCCCTCGCACGCATTCGCGCAACGCTTCACGCACGAGCGCAGAATCCAGAATCAGCCACGCACGGCCGTCACGCGTCTCGCACATCGCATGGCCGAGTTTCGCGCCATACACTTCCTCGTTGCAGAAGCGCTCGCCACGCGCATCGACCACGCAGCCGCGCGCCCACGCAAACGGCGGGTTGATAAATCGCCACGCGGAAACACGCTCCATATAATCAGCAACCCCGCCCGCCGATTCACCCAGGCGAATTCCCGAACCATCGCAAGCGGTGGTACCAAGCCGCCAGTTCGCGAGGTAATGCGGCGCGTGTTGCGCCACCATCTCGCGGTTGAAAATAAAGCCACCCGTTGTGAGCACAACGGCATTGGCGCGGATGTCGCGTACCTCACCTGCGTTCTGCTCCAGCTTGAGAATGGCGGTACGCAGGCGATCGGCCAGCGCGGGCAAGCCGTTGTGCAGCTTGTCGGCCCAACGCGCGAGCCGGGCATGATGCCTGCGGGCGCGGCCGGGCTTCACGCTCCAGACCTGCGCGCCCATCACGCGCCCCGTTGTATCGACGATCAGGCGGCGCACGCTGGCGTGCTGCTCGATCTCGACATTCGGTTCCGCTTCCACGGCGCGACGCAGCGTGGCGAACAACGCGCGCCCCGACATGCCGCGCGCCACCACGCGATGCCCGCGCGGCGCAGGCGGCACCTCGGGTGCGTCGCCCACGGCCTCGTTGCCCGAGTAATACAGGTAGGCGCGCTCAGGCGGATACGACGTCTTGCGCTCGGGCATCGTGGCGCTAAAGCGAACGCCGTGCCGTTCCAGCCACGCGAGTTGCGCCACGCTACCGTGGCAGAAACGTTCGAGCGCGGCAGGCGTGACCGCATTGCCCACTTCGCTGCGCAGATACGCGGCCATGGCTTCGGGCGTATCCGCGTAGCCCGCTTCGCGTTGATACGGCGTGCCGCCGCCCGCGTAAATCACGCCGCCACTCTTTGCGCTCGCACCGCCGCCTTCGAGGCGCTCGACGATGCGCACGCGTGCGCCCGCCTGTGCCGCTTCGAGCGCGGCGCAAGCACCCGCTGCGCCAAAGCCCGCAATCAGCACGCCGCAGGTGTCGTCCCAGCGATGCGCATTCGCATCGGCGATAACGAGTGGTGTTTCCACAGGCGTGGCGCTCGAGTTCATGCGCTGGTAGCGGCGTTCGTAGCGGTCGTATAAGCGCCATCGAGGTAAAGCAGCGGTTCGATGTCGCCGCTAAGCTTCACCTCGCGCAGCTTGCCGATAAACACCGTATGCGTGCCGTAATCGAAGCGTCCGTCCTGCGTGCAAAGCAGATTCGCCTGCGCGCCGTCCAGATACGGCACGCCCTGTTCCGAGCGCTGCCAGTCGCCGCTCGTAAAGCGCGCTTCGCCTTTGAGCCGGCCGCTGCAATCGATGGCGATATCCTGCTGGCTCGCCGCAAGCAGATTGACGCAGAAGTCCGCCCCGGCCGCGAGCGGCGGATACATCGACGACGACTGGTTGATGCAGATAAGCAGCGAAGGCGGCTCGGTCGACAGCGAATCCACTGCCGTTGCCGACATCGAATAACGCCGCTCGCCGTCGCAGCAGCTGATGACCGCGACCGACCGCGCAAGGCGGCGCATGGCCAGCATCATATCGGCGCGCAGCGGCTCGATTGAAAGTTCGCTCATTGTGTGACTCCACGAAACTCGCGATCCGTGCGCGAGGCTGAAACAGAGAAGGAAGCGCCGGCTTGCGCCGCGCAATGATCGGCGGCGCGATAGCCAAAGGTCATTGCGGGACCGAGCGTCGAACCGGCGCCCGGATAACTCGCGCCCATCACCGATGCGCTCGTATTGCCGATCGCGTAGAGCCCGGCGATCACGCTGCCATCGGCGCGCAATACACGTGCGTGTTCGTCGGTGACAAGGCCGCCTTTGGTGCCGATATCACCCGCATCGATGCGCACAGCGTAGAACGGCGCATCGCCAATCGGCGCGAGACACGGGTTCGGCTTCACCGCGGGATCGCCGTAATACGTGTCGAACAGATTGCCGCCTTTACCGAATTCTTCGTCGATACCGCTGGCTGCATAGTCATTCATGCGCGCAATCGTCGCGCGCAGTCCCGCCGCGTCCACGCCAATTTGTGCCGAGAGTTCGTCGAGCGAATCCGCTCGATGCAACAACGATCGATAGGAATCCGGAATACGTGAGTCTGGCATCATCGAACCCGGCATGATCGGGCCGCACGGATAACGCTTGCGAAAGCGCGCATCGAAAATCATCCACGCGGGCAGACAGGCGCCGGTTTTCGCATGATCGCGATACATCGCGTAGATGAATTCCGAGTACGGTGCGGCTTCGTCGACAAAGCGCTGACCCAGGCCGTTGACGATCACGCAGCCCGGCAGATTCCGCTCGACGAATAAGGCGCGCTGCTTCTCTTCGCCCGCCACGTTCAACGTAGGCGCGCCCCACACATGGGACATCAGTGCGAGCGCGCCGCCTGCGCGTTCGCCCGCGAGCATGCCGTCGCCGGTGTTGTGCGGTGGCGTGGCGCTCCACTGCGCTTCGGTAGGCTGCGGCAGATAGCGTTCGCGCAAAGACTGGTTGCGCTCGAAACCACCCGAAGCCAGGATCACGCCGCGCCGCGCGAGCACGCGCAGCATCTGCCCCTCGCGCTCGACCAGCACGCCATCGATATGACCATCGAATTCGATCAGATCGCGCATTGGCGTATCGAGCCAAAGCGGCACCTTGCGTTCGAGCAGCGCGTAGCGCAGCCCACCTACGAGCGCATTGCCAAGCGTGAGCCGCCGGTCGCGCCGCGAACGCAGCCGCGCGCGAATATCCAGCCAGTAACGGCCGAATTGGCGCAGCGCGAGCATCATGAAGCCGCGCTCTTTCGACAGCAGCGTATGCGCCTCTTTCGAAGTCACCGCCACACGTGCGCCAATCAACGTGCCAGGCGATGGCTGACGCAAACGCGCAAACTCATGGCCTAATCGCGCGCCGTCGAACGGCAGCGGATCGAGCGCGCGATAGCCGGGCATGGCGCCCGGCAGCGCCTGAAAATAATCGGCGTAATGCGGCAGCGACTGGTAACGCACAGGTGTACGCGCTTCCAGATAGCGCAGCATTTCCGGCGCGGTGTCCAGATAGGCATCGAGTCGTGCGCGCGAACTTGCGCCCGCCGTGCAGGCGTCCAGATAGACCCGCGCGGCTTCGCGCGTATCCTGGCCGCCCGCTTCGGCGATATGGTGATTGCACGGCACCCAGATGCCGCCGCCCGACACCGCCGACGTGCCGCCATACTCCCCGCTCTTTTCGATCACCACCACGGAAAGCCCCTGATCGGCGGCACGGCACGCGGCAAGCAGGCCGCCCGCGCCGGAGCCGACGATCACCACGTCGAATGTTTCGGTCTGCATGGGCTGCTCGCTCATGATCGCCGCCCTCAGATAAAGAAGTCGGTATTCGGGCGGCCGAGCATCACTGCGCCCAGGTTCTGGCCGAAGCGGTCGACGTTATTCGCGTAGTGCGCGCGCGCCGCGTGCAGGTCGAGAAAACGGCGCACGAGCGGATTGCGGCGATAGATGCCATTGCCGCCCGCATAGCGCAGCAGCGTGTTGGCCGCCTGCGCGCAACGCTCGGCCACCTGCGCCGATTGATAGCGAAACAGCACGCGTCGCGCGATCGGCACTTCGGGGCCGCCTTGCGCCGCGGCCAGCAATTCCGCGAAATTGCGGCGCAACAGCACCTGCATTTCGTCGATGGCCGTCGAGGCGTTCGCGCACGCGGACTGAGCGCCCAGATCGTCGGTCGTTTTCGCGCCGCTATTGGCGCTCACGCGATTCGCCGCATATGCGGTGAAGTCGTCGAGCGCGCCCTGCAATGCGCCGATGCAGGCCGTGCACACCGCACGCACGAAAATCTGCGCGAACGGCAGGCGAAACAGCGGCGCATCGTTCACCTCGAGCCCGGGGCTCGTACCCATCATGCCGTCCACCGCTTTATGCGTGCGATAGGCGGGCACGAACACATCCTCGACCACGATGTCGTGACTGCCCGTCGCGCGCAGACCCAGCACGTCCCAGTCGCGCTCGATGCGATACGCGCTTTTCGGCAGCAGGAACGTGCGATATTCGGGCGGTTCGCCATCGCGCGCGGGTGGTACCAGCGCGCCAAGGAAAACCCACTCGCACAACTCGCTGCCGCTCGAAAACTTCCAGTGCCCCGAAAGCCGGAAGCCGCCTTCCACCGGCGTGACCTTGCCCACCGGCATATAGGTCGAGGCGATCAGCGTGGAAGGATCGTCGCCCCAGACATCGCGCTGGGCCTGCTCGTCGAATAGCGCAAGCTGCCAGTTATGCACGCCGACCACGCCATACACCCACGCCGTGGACATACAACCGCGCGCGAGCGCCATCTGGATTTCGAAGAACACCTGCGGCTCCAGTTCGTAGCCGCCATAGCGCTTCGGTTGCAGCACCTTGAAGAAGCCGCCCGCCTGCAGGTCCGCGAGCGTTTGCGCCGGAATGCGCCCTTCGGCTTCCGCGGCATCGGCGCGCTGCGCCAGCACGGGCGCGAGCGCCTGTGCGCGCGCGATCAGTTCGGCCGCAAGGGCATTCGAATCGTGTTCTCGATGCACCGCTGTCTCCTTGTGTCTTCTTGATGTTGTGGCCGGCTTGCCGGTGTCAGGCTCAGGCGACCGCGCGCGCCTTCACGCGGTTGAAGTACGGAATCACGTGTTCGCCGATATTGCGGATGGTTTCAAGCTGCGCTTCATGCGGCACCGTACCCATCTGGCAGAGGAACAGCACTTCGTCCACGCCCGCTTCCATCAGGCGTCCTACATAACCAATGCAGTCATCGACCGTGCCGTAAGCGTGATTCGGGTTCATCATCGACAACGCCGGATCGCTGAAGTCCACCACCACTTCCTCCGATGCGAAGCGCGAGCGGATCACCATCTGGCCGCCGTCCGCCTGGACAAGATCGTCGCCCCAGCTCGACGGATCGGGACGCTCGCCACCGGTGTACCAGTACGCGAGCGACTCCATGAAGTAGCGCTGGCCGCGAATGCCGATCTTGCGGGCCTGCTGGCCGTCCGCCATGACGATGGCCGGGCACAGCGCCGCGAGATGTTCGGTCGGGCGGAAACCCACCTGATCTTCCGCCTTGCGCGTGCGCCACGCTTCGCGATAGAGCGCGTTCTTCTTCGCCACTTCGTCGGGGCCGCCAAAACCCAGCACCAGCGCACCGAGCCCACGCTGACCGGCGCGCAGCAAACCATCGCTATTGGTACAGGCCATATACATCGGCGGATGCGGGTCCTGATACGGTTTCGGGTGAATCGGACGTTTAGGAATCTTGATGTATTGACCGTTGTGTTCGATCTCGTCCTGCACGAACATCTTCGGCACGAGGTACATCGATTCGTCGATCATCGGCTGCAGTTCCGCGAGGTCGTAGCCGAACGCGCCCGCTTCCTGCTGGCTGCCGCCCTTGCCCACGCCAAAGTGCACGCGGCCCTGCGAAAGAATGTCGAGCATCGCGACGCGCTCGGCCACCTTGATCGGATGATTCATCGCGGGCGGCAGGCAGATTACGCCGTGACCGAGGCCAATGCGCGTCGTGCGGCCCGCGAGATAGGCAAGAAAGGTTTCCGGCGCGCTCATATGCGCGTAGTTCGTGAGCGAGGTGTGCTCGACGCACCAGACGGTGTCGAAGCCCATCTGCTCGGCCAGCAGCGCCTGCTCGACGGTCTCCTTGAAGACGCGGTGGTCGCCCTCGCGCGATGCATCGGTCGTCTGGGCTTCGTAGATCAGGGAAAACTTCATCGCGGGTGTCTCCTTGTTGTGTCGGACTCGCCGGCTGCGCCGCCGCGGATGGGCCAGGTCGGGCGAGATGGGAACCGCGTGGCGGTCCATGAGAGGAAGTGTCGGCGCGCAAGGCATGCGCGGCATCGTCTATTTGGATTAGCGTGTTTTGCTGCGCCAGGCGCGCAATGCGAAGGGTTGTAGCGGCCTAGTCCAATCGGACATGGCGCGCCGCTACGCGCGCGCTAGCATCGGCTCGTGGCATGACCACAGAACACACAAGGGGAAGATGCGATGAAGGCTTCGATGATGCTGTACCCGGTGGACACGATCGACACGGCGCTGCCGTTTTTCGTCGATGGACTCGGGCTCACGGTGAAAATGCGCGACGGCGAGCGCTATTGCGCACTGGAAGGCGGTCCGCTCACGATTGCGCTGGTAGCAGGCGATGAACGGATCGTAGAACGTCCGGCACTAACGTTCAGGATTGCAGAAGATGACGATCTCTATGCGGCGATGGCGCGCGTGGTAGCCACGGGCGCTTCGGTGCGCGTGCCGGTGCAGCAGGGGCCGCATGAATTGCGTGCCGTGCTGGAGGATCGCAATGGCGCGCTGCTGGTGCTCACGCAAAAGCATCTGGCGTGACGGACGAAGCGGCCTTTAACAGCACGTTAAAGGCCGCCTTCCTGAGTGACGCGGCGTCAACCCAGCGGCACCACGCTGCCCAGCAGGATACGCACGAGCGTGGCCTGACGCGTCACGCCCGTCTTCGAAAAGATCGAGCGCAGGTGTGCGCGCGCCGTGTTCTTGCTGATGCCCAGTTCTTCAGCGGCCTCTTCGAGTGTGAGGCCGTTGGTGAGCAGCAGCGCGAGCGAGGTCTCGGCGGGCGTGAGGTCGAACAGCTTGCGCACGACCTCCTGCGAGCGCTGCGATTTGCGGTCCGGGTCGCGCAAAAACAGCACGGTCGCGGGACGGCGGCGATTATCCTCCGACCAGTCGGACAGCGGCACCGTACGCACCAGCACGCCCAGTTTCGGGCGGTCGCCGCTACGCGTGACGGGCATCGCTTCCACCAGCGGCCCCGCGGTGCCGAAGTGGCCCATCATCGCGTGGCGAATCAGCCGCTGCAGCGTGCGGTTTTCGTGGCTATCGGTGGCTTCGACATGACCGTGCGCGATACGCAGGCCATCCGTTTCCGCGAGGATTTCATCGGCGACGCTATTGGTGCTCATGATCGCGCCGTTTTCGTCGAGCGTGACGGTGCCCACCAGCATGCGGTCGATGGCGCTCGCATAGAGCGTGCGCTCCGATTCCACCACGTCCAGGCGCGAATGCAGTTCCACCGCGCGGCGCAGATGCGGCAGCAGCAGCGCGCAAAACGCCTTGTCGCGTGCGGAAAAATGCGCGACGCCATGCTTGCGGCAAACGCGAAAGCGGCACTCCACGCCGGTTTCCGTGCGCAGATCGGCGCCCATGATGTAGCGCACGTCGGCGGGCTGCAGAAACTGTTTGTAGAGCTCGCTCGACAGCCAGCCGGTTTCGCCGAACACCTCGTCCACCGTCACCACGCGTTCGGCGGGCAGGCCCACGAACGGGTCGAGCGAATAGTAATAGTCGTTATACGAGGCATCGTTGGGCGCGCCTGCGCCTTCGGCCGCGTGCACCATGAGACCGCGGCGGTCGCTCGACGGCGAACGCAGGATCAGCGTGGCGTAAGTGGCGTCCAGATGCACGCGTATGAGTTCCAGCGCGGCCTTCCAGGGCACCGTTTCCAGCGGCCCCTGATAGATGCGCGCAAGCAGCGCGCTGAACTGCGGAACGTCGATGCCCGCCACGGCGCTCGCGTCCTGGCCCTCTTCCGGGGCCCATCTCGTCTCCATCAACACGGTCTCCGTCCTCCATGCCGCCTGCACGTCGCTTTTGCGACGGCCAACTTTACGGGGCTGTCATGCGATCGGCATCGGGAGATTCCCCTGGCCGGTGCATCGCCTCGCGTCTCCTGTTTCTCGTGCGTCTCATCTGTGGACGCTTCTTTGGCGGGGCGCGTACAGCACGAACCCTACGTTGCGCCCCATTCCAGACATTACGCCGAACCGCCTGCGCGCCCCTCGTCTGATCGGACGATGCCGCCGCCGCGCCCAGACGCTCCAATGCGCTCAATGACTATTCCGGGCGCCATAGGGCGAGATTTTCGCTGTATTCAGCGCCTGTTTCATCGCTGATTCCGGTCCTTCACATCCATTCATTCCAAGGAGAAACCCGCATGGCGCTCGATCCCCAGGCCGCCGCGCTGCTTGCCTCGCTGGCTGGCGCGCCCGCGCCCGACTATGCGCGGCTCGACGCCGCCAGTTATCGCGCCGCGCTCGCGGCCGGCGGCGCGGCCAGTGCGTTCGGCGCAGGCGACGCTGTCGCCGCCGAGGAAGACCTCGCGTTGCCGGGCCCCGCCGGTGCGCTGGCTGCGCGTCTTTATCGTCCGGTTGCTGGCCTGGATGGCGGTGACGAGGCGCTTGCGCTCACGGTGTTTTTCCACGGCGGCGGCTTCGTGGCCTGCGGAATCGACACGCACGCCAACCTCTGCCGCACGCTCGCGGCGCGCGCCCGCACGCTCGTGCTATCGGTCGATTACCGGCTCGCGCCCGAAGCGCGCTTCCCGGCGGCCGCGCACGACGCCCTCGCTGCCGTGCGCTGGGCGGCCGCCCATGCCGTGCAGCTGGGCGCGCGTCCTGATGCGCTGGCCGTCGCCGGTGACAGCGCGGGCGGCAATCTCGCCGCTGTTTGCGCCCAGCAATTGCGCAACGAAGTCACGATTGCCCACCAATTGCTGCTCTACCCGGTGCTCGACTGCGCGCACGAGCATCCTTCATACGAAAGCTTCGGCCAGAGCTACCTGCTCGACGCCGGTTTGATGCGCTGGTTCAAACATCAATATTTCGATGCCGATGCGGATCGCGCCTGCCCGCTTGCCAGCCCACTCGGCACCGAATCGCTCGATCAGGTTGCGCCCGCAACCATCATCAGCGCCGAATACGACCCGCTGCGCGACGAAGCCGAACGCTACGCCGCGCGCCTCGCCCAGGCGGGCGTGGCCGCAACGCTGGTGCGCTGGCCGGGCCAGATACACGGCTTCGCCAGCATGCTGGGCGTGTTCGATGCCGCCGACGCCGCGCTCAGCTTCGGCGCGCACGCCTTGCACGCGGCGCTTTATCGCTGATATCGCCATGACGGAAATCCTTAGTTCCACCGATGCCCAGGGCGTCGCCACGCTCACGTTCAACCGCCCGGACGCGCTCAACGCGCTCAGCGAAACCATGGCCGTCGAACTTTGCTCGCGCCTCGATCGGCTGACGCAAGACCCGTCGGTGCGTGCAATCGTGCTGACCGGCGCGGGCCGTGCCTTCATGGCGGGCGGCGACGTCAACGCCATGCGCGCCGCGCTCGACTTGCCCGCAGCGCGCCGCACGCGCGCCATCGGCAAACTCGTGCGTCATGCTCAGGTTGCGGTCGCAACCATCGCGCGTTCCCCCAAACCGATCCTGGCAAGCGTGAACGGCGCGGCAGCGGGCTTCGGCCTCGCGCTCGTGGCCGCGTGCGACGTGGCGATCGCCGCCGACAACGCATCGTTCACCTCGGCGTACAACCGGCTCGGCACCTCGCCCGACGGCGGCGCGAGCTTCACACTGCCGCGTCTGCTGGGCACGCGCGTGGCCGCGCAATGGCTCTATCTGGACGAACGCCATAGCGCCGACGACGCCTTGCGCGTTGGCCTCGTCAACTGGGTGGTTCCCGCGGCAGAACTCGCGAGCGCAACACGTGAACGCGCCGAGCGTCTGGCCGAACTGTCGCCGGTCGCCTTCTCGCACACCAAACATCTGATCGCCGATGCACCGGGCCGCACGCTGGACGCGCAACTGCTGGCCGAACAACGCGGCTTTCTCGCCTGCGCATCGCAGGCCGATTTCCGCGAAGGCACCAACGCGTTTGCAGAACGTCGCGCGCCGCGCTTTCCCATCCGCACCGAGGAGCCCAAGCCATGAAACTGGCCGATACCGCCACCATCGTCGAAGAACTGCGCGCGGGGCGCATGGTGATCCTCGTCGATGAAGAAGACCGCGAAAACGAAGGCGATCTCGTCATTGCCGCCGATTGCGTGACGCCCGCCGCGATCAACTTCATGGCGCGCCACGCACGCGGTTTGATCTGCCTCACGCTCACGGCCGACCATGCAGCACGCCTGCAACTCTCGCCGATGAGCACGCGCAATGGCACACAGTACGGCACGGCGTTCACGGTCAGCATCGAGGCCGCGCAAGGCGTGACAACCGGCATCAGCGCCGCCGATCGCGCCCACACGATCCGCACGGCCACGGCGCCCGGCGTGCGTGCGGAGCATCTGGTGCAGCCTGGCCACGTGTTTCCCATCGTCGCGCGCGAAGGCGGCGTGCTGGTGCGCGCGGGCCATACGGAAGCGGGCTGCGATCTCACCGCGCTCGCGGGCTTCACGCCCGCCGCCGTGATCTGCGAAATCATGAACGACGACGGCACCATGGCGCGGCTGCCTGAACTCAAGCGTTTCGCACACGAACACGGCCTGAAAATAGGCACGATCGCCGATCTGATCCGCTATCGCAGCGAGCGCGAATCGCTGGTGGAGCGCATCGGCGCGCGCGCAATCGATACAGCGTGGGGTCGATTCGAGGCAATGGCCTATCGCGACCGCGTGAGCGGTGCAACGCATCTCGCGCTCGTGCGCGGCCAGCCAGACGCCGATATACCGACGCTCGTGCGCGTACAGGAGCGCGCCTCGCTGCTCGATCTGCTCGATCCTCTCGACGTGCGAACGAACGCGCACGTTCAGGCGCTGCACGCCTCGCTCGCGCGCATCGACGCGTGCGATTGCGGCGTGGCCGTGCTGCTCGATTGCGAATTGCGGGTGAATTCAGCGGAGAACCTGCGCGATGGGCAAGCCGCTTCGGCTTCGGTTTCTGGCAAACGCCATTACGGCATCGGCTCGCAGATTTTGCGCGACCTCGGTTTGAAAAGACTCAACGTGCTGTCCAGTCCGCTGAAATTGCCCGCGCTTTCAGGGCATGGACTGGAAATCAGCGCGTTTATTCCGCTAGAAGATCTGCCTGATATGGCGAGCGATAGCGTCAGCGCTTCTGTCGATTCGATTCGCGCTGCCGCGTTTGCGACGTATAGCGCGCCTGCGTTGGTCGAAGCATAAAAGAGAACACCCCACCATGAATCCAATCATCGCTCTCGTTACAGGCGCTTCGCGCGGCGCGGGCAAAGGCATTGCGCTCGCGCTGGGCGCGGCCGGCGCCACCGTTTATGTCACCGGCCGCTCGCAGCACGAAGGCGATGCGCCCTTGCCCGGCACCATCCACGCAACCGCTGCCGAAATCGACCGGCTGGGCGGACGCGGCATCGCCCTGCCCTGCGATCACGCCGACGATGCCCAGGTCGAAGCCGCCTTCGCCCGCATTTGCGCGGAGCAAGGACGGCTGGATGTGCTCGTGAATAACGCCACCGTGCTGCACGACGAGTTGATCCGCCCCGCGCCGTTCTGGGAAAAGCCGCTGGAGATGGTCGATATTCTCGACGTCGGGCTGCGCTCGGCTTATGTCGCAAGTTGGCACGCGGCAAAGCTGATGGCGGCGCAACGCAATGGCTTGATCGCGTTTACTTCGTCGTTTGGCGCGAGTTGCTATATGCACGGCGCGGCGTACGGCGCGCAAAAAGTGGGCGTGGATAAATTCGCCAAAGATATGGCTGTCGATCTGCGTGCATTCAATGTAGCGGCCGTTTCGATCTGGATGGGCATGCTGCAGACCGAACGCACCGCGCGCGTGATCGCCGCCCATCCCGAACAGTATGCGGGCTTCAGCGAACTCGCGGAAAGCCCGCAATTTACGGGTCGTCTTATCGATGCGCTTTATCGCGATCCGCAGCGCGCGGCTAAATCCGGCCTCGTGCTGGTCGGTGCGGAACTCGCGCGCGAATATGGTATTACCGATATCGACGGACGCCAGCCGCCTTCGCATCGCGAGCAACTGGGCGGACCGGTGCAGGCACATCCGGCTATCGTTGCCTGATTCGCGCGCGGTAGGGGCGTTGATTGTGCGTTCGTTGTGCGTTCAGTGCGCGTTCAGTGATACCCTGCGCGCATGACGACTCTCGCTTCCAATGCACTGGCCGCGTTGCGCGCTTCCTGCGATGCGTGCTTCGGCACGCCCACGGTGTGGCCGCTTATAGAAAACGCCTACAGCGAACCGCAGCGTTTCTATCACACGCTCGCGCACCTCGCGGAACTGTTCGATCAACTCGAACCGTTTCGCGGCGCAGCGCTCTGGCCCGCGATCGAGCTTGCCGTGTGGGGCCATGACGTGGTCTACGCAACTTCGTTGCCCGAATACGCCGATAACGAAGCGCTCAGCGCAACGTGGTTGCTGAACGTGACGCAAGCCCACTGTTCCGCAGACTGGCTGCGCACGCACGCCCTTCATCTGGCGTTAGCGCAGCAGTGGATACGCGCGACGAAAACCCATAAACTGCCGCCCGAATGCGAACGCGATCCGGCCCAAAAGCACGCGGCGCTGCTATTTCTCGATGCCGATCTCGCGATTCTCGCGGCACCGCTCGAACGCTTGATTGATTACGATAAGGGCATTGCGCAGGAATGGGCACAAGACCCAGATAATCCGGCAGAAGCGTTCCGTTTGGGACGTCTGCAAGCGCTCAAAAGCCTGCGCGAACATACGCCTTTATTTCATACCGATGAACTCGCGCGACGGGAATCACTCGCGCGCGAGAATCTCGATGCTTTAATCGCGCGATACGAGACTCGCCAATAATCAATTTGTATTCGCGAAGCTGCGCCGCGCCAATGGTAGGATTTGCACCAACTCCTACGCATTCGGGTTTTATATGCCGCGCGAAAATTTCAACGATCTGCTGGCCTTTATTGCCGTCGCGCGCGAACGCAGCTTTACGCGCGCGGCCGCGCAACTGGGCGTATCGCAATCGGCACTCAGCCACACGATACGCGCACTCGAAACGCGGCTTGGTCTGCGTCTGCTCACGCGCACGACGCGCAGCGTCTCCACGACCGAAGCGGGAGAGCGCCTGTTTCAGGCCGTGGCGCCGCGCTTCGAACAGATCGACACCGAACTCGCTGCACTTGCCGACCTGCGTGACAAGCCCGCCGGCACCATACGCATCACGGCCACGGACCACACTGTCGAAACGGTGATCTGGCCAAAGCTCAAGGACTTTCTGCCCGCCTACCCGGACATCAAGGTGGAAATCAGCGTGGATTACGGGCTGCGCGATATCGTCGCCGATCGATTCGACATTGGCGTGCGCACCGGCGATCAGGTCGCGAAGGACATGATCGCCGTACGCATCGCACCCGATCTGAAGATGGCGATTGTCGGCTCGCCCGAGTATCTCGCGAAGCAGAAAGCGCCCAGAACGCCGCAGGATCTGCTCAAGCACGACTGCATCACGCTGCGCCTGACCAGCGCAGGCGGCCTGTACGCGTGGGAACTGAAGAAGGACGACCACGACCTGCAGGTTCGCGTGGACGGCCAGCTCATCTTCAATACGATTCCGCAAATGCTGCATGCGGCGCTGGGCGGCTTCGGCCTGGCTTTTATGCCAGAGGATGTCGCGCTGCCTTATATTCGGGCGGGCCAGCTCAAGAGCGTGCTC
The DNA here is from genome assembly GCF_017104965.1 of Paraburkholderia sp. Ac-20340. Classification (GTDB taxonomy): domain Bacteria; phylum Pseudomonadota; class Gammaproteobacteria; order Burkholderiales; family Burkholderiaceae; genus Paraburkholderia. The sequence goes on along the minus strand of NZ_JAAGPR010000028.1, from coordinate 77,775 downwards.
AAGGACTGGTGCCCGGTGTTTCCCGGCTATCACGCGTATTACCCGAGCCGTCGGCAATCGTCGCGCGCGCTGGGTCTGGTCATCGACGCGCTACGTTATCGCGGCAAACTCCAGGCTTGATTCAGCCTGCGCGCTCAGAAACTACGACGGCCTTCGATCGGATAGTTAGGGTCCGTATAGCCGGGCGTGGAAACATGACCCGGCGGCACGAGGCTATCGATAAAGCGTTCGTCTTCGGCATCGAGTTTCAATTCGAGCGCCTGCATATAGCTGTCCCAATGCGCTTCGGTGCGTGGACCCGCGATCGTCGAACTCACGAGACGGTTGTTAAGCACCCACGCCAGCGCAAACGCAATCGCATTCGTGCCGCGCTGCGCGGCATATTCCGCAATACGTTGCGCGATCTGCAGCGATTCGGTGCGCCATTCCGTCTGCTGGATGCGACGGTCGCCACGGCCCGCGCGGCTATCCGCGGGCGGCGGCGCATCGGGCGTGTACTTGCCGGTCAGCACGCCGCGCGCGAGCGGGCTATAAGGCACCACGCCCAATCCATAGTGCGCGGCGGCGGGCAATTGTTCGACTTCGGCACTACGATCGACGATGTTGTAAAGCGGTTCGCTCGCCACCGGGCGATCGATGCAGAGTTGATCGGCAATACGCGCGACTTCGGCAATGCGCCAACCCCGGAAATTCGACAACCCGTAATAACGCACCTTGCCCTGGCGAATCAGATCGCCCACGGCGCGCACGCTTTCTTCGAGCGGCAGATCGGGCAGCGCGCGATGGAAATAAAGCACGTCGATATAGTCGGTGCCGAGCCGTTTGAGGCTTTCCTCCACGCTCTGATAAATCCATTTGCGCGACTGGCCCTGACGGTTCGGGCCTTGTGCCGGACCGGCCGCGTAACCGAATTTGGTGGCAACAACCCAGTCATCGCGATGCGCGGCAATGGCACGTCCCACGATTTCCTCGGAGCGGCCTGCGTGGTAGACATCAGCCGTGTCGATGAAGTTGACACCTTGTTCGAAGGCTTTTTCGATGATGCGCCGTGATGTCGCTTCATCGGTTTCGCCGCCGAACATCATGGCGCCGAGACACAACGGCGATACCTTGAGGCCGCTGCGGCCAAGATTGCGATAGTCCATCTGCTTTCACTCCGAAATGACTGCACGCCGGCACGACGGCCAGATCTGCATAACATCCGCATTAGAAACCAGATCTGTCGCGGGATAAAGACCATGAATCGGCATGCTTTCATGAATCCGCCTCATTAATTCACGGACCGGTGGCGCCAAGCGGATCGATCTGTTTCGCGCGCCATTTAATTCGCTATCCTTTCTATATTCGATCAATGAAAAGCGCGGTAGTTATCGCCCTACTTTTCGACCCGGCAACAATAGCGCAGAATGGAGCGGACGCATGAAACCGTTGTACGCGCGCTTTCCCACATTCTGGGTACACACAAAAAAACCGGAGACGTGATGGACGATAAGCTTGTTGCGAACGCTTCTGCTTCTTCTGCTGCTTCCCCTACGACACGCGCCAATTTTCGCTGGCACGTGCTGGTCTGGCTGCTCATCGGCGGCATCATCAACTACCTGGATCGTGCGAATCTGGCCATTGCCGCGCCCGGCATGATTCACGATCTCGGTCTCACACGGACACAGATTGGCCTGCTTGGCACGGTGTTTTCATGGACCTATGCGGTCATGCAATTGCCAGCGGGCTGGATCATCGACCGCTTCGGCGCCCGGCGCGTCTACGCAATCGGCATGATCTGGTGGAGCGTGGCAACGTGGCTCACGGGCATTGTTGGGTCCGTTGCGGGACTCGTGCTCATGCGCGTGCTGCTGGCCGTGGGCGAGGCGCCGTGCTGGCCCACCTCGGCCAAGATCACGGCCGCGTGGTTTCCCGCGAAAGAGCGCGGCTTTGCCACCGGCATCTGGGATTCGTCCTCGAAATGGGGCCCGGCGCTCGCGCCTGCTGTGCTGGTCGCGCTGATGATCGCGTTTGGCTGGCGTTCGCTGTTTCATGTGACGGGCGCACTCGGCATCGTATTCGCTGCACTGTTCCTGCTGCTCTATCGCAATCCGGCGCAAAGCCAGCGTCTCTCGCGCGAAGAATTCGCCTATATCGAAGCGGGCGGCGGCGGTCATGAACATTCGCTCGACAGCGCGCCCATCAAATGGCGCTCGCTGTTCGCCTCGCAAAGCGTGTGGGGCATGATCCTGGGCTACTTCTGCGCCATCTGGCTGTGGAATCTCTTTCTGGTGTTTCTGCCGTTGTATCTGATCGACCGCTTTCATATTTCACTGATACAACTGGGCTTTTACGCGAGTATTCCGTGGTTCGGCGGCGCGGCCGGTGAAATCATTGCAGGCTTTATTGCCGCACGACTCGTCGATCGCGGCGTGGCAACGCCGATGGTCGCCAAGCGCATCTTGATCGTGATCTGCTCGCTGGGCGCAGCGCTTTGCGCGATTGGGCTGCCGTTCGTGCAATCGATTGGCGCGACCATTACGCTAATGACAGTCGGTCTCGCGTGTATCGCGGCGACTATCGGCAATGCATGGGCGCTTGCGGGCGATATCGCGCCGCGTTCGATGATTGCATCGGTCAGCGCGATCCAGAATTTTGGCGGCTATTTTGGCGGCGCATTTTCACCTGTAGCCGCAGGCTTTATTGTCGATCGCACGGGCTCGTATACGCTGGCATTCGTGATCGGCGGCGCCATCGCCGGTTGCGCCGCACTGTTCTACTGGTTCATGGCGCGCCGCACGGTAGTGCCCGCAACCTGAGCATGTCTATGCACGTCTATTCAATACCCTGCCTTTATACTTCCTGACTCAAGTAAAAATACGGCGGCATGCTGCTATAGCGTGCCGCCCGCTAACAAGGAAGACAGGATGGGACCGTATGTGGACGCCGTGCCCTCGGCCGAGGTGCTTCCCGCGCGTGCGGACGTGGTCATCGTCGGCGGCGGGATTATCGGCGTATCGGCGGCTTGGCATCTGGCCTCGCAGGGCGTGAGTGTCGTGCTCTGCGAGAAAGGCTATGTGGCCGGCGAGCAATCGAGCCGCAACTGGGGTTGGTGCCGCCAGGCAGGCCGCGATATGCGCGAGATGCCACTCATCACCGAAAGCATGCGCCACTGGCGCGCGATGAGCGAGACCGTGGGCGCTGATGTGGGTTATCGCGAATGCGGCGTGCTTTATATCGGCGAAAGCGAAGCAGACGAGGCCGGTTTCCAGCAATGGTTCGACGACGCAAGCGGCTACGACACCGGCGCCCGCATGCTGCGCGGCGCCGATCTCGCGAAACTGCTGCCGGGTGCATCGCGCAGTTTCCGCGCAGGCCTGTTCGTGCCCACCGATGGCCGCGCGGAACCGCAACGCGCCGCGCCTGCCCTCGCGCGCGCTGCACAGGCGCGCGGCGCGACCATCGTCGCGCATTGCTCGGTCCGTGCGCTCGAACGCTCTGCGGGCCGTGTTTCCGGTGTGATTACAAACCGTGGCCGCATCGGCTGCGATGCGGTGATTCTCGCGGGCGGCGCATGGTCGAGCCTGTTCTGCGCACACGAGGGCGTGCGCCTGCCGCAATTGAAAGTGCTGGGCACCGTGCTGCGTACTTCGCCGGTTGAAGACGGGCCGCTCACGTGCGGCTGGCTCGGCGATATTGGTTATCGCAAGCGCCTCGATGGTGGCTATACGATCGGTTACGCCGGCCATCGCTATACCCCGGCGAGCCCCAATGGCCTGCGTTTTCTGCGCGAATATGTGCCCTTGCTCAAGCAGAACTGGCGCACGATCCGCCCGCGTTTCGATGCTGCCGCGCTGCGCGAATTCCGTGATCGGCCCGGCTGGCGATCCGACGAACGCAGCCCGTTCGAGCGCACACGCACCATGGACCCCACTCCTTCGCAACGCGGCGTGGCGGCGGCAATGGCCAGCATGACGCGGCTTTTTCCGGCATTCAAGGATGCGCAGGTCGTGCAGGAATGGGCCTGTTATATGGATGTCACGCCGGACATCATTCCGTATATCGGTGCGAGCGCAACGATTCCAGGCTTGACGGTGGCAACGGGCTTTTCGGGCCACGGTTTCGGTATCGGCCCGGCGGCGGGGCGCGCTGCCGCCGATATCGCAATTGGCCGCGATGCCGGCATCGATCTCGCACCGTTCTCGCTGGACCGTTTCGCACCCGGCATGCCGATCGTGCCCGGCGGCGAGATCTGATATCGCACGAGCGCGGCCCACGCGGCTACGTTCACGCTCAGGGCGGTGCAGCATTTCAGCGCACCGCCCTTTTTATTTTCCTCTCGATTTCAGCAGAAGAATGTGCATCCCGGAAAAACATACACGATTCATTTATTTCGGCATCCCGATTATTTACCCGATATGACGTGATATGCCGCTTTTATAGCCCTCTTTCTATCGCCTGCAATTCACTATGATCGATCCCTATGGTAGACGCGCTTAATTGATTGCTCTATACTCGGTTCAACTTCTTTACAAAACGCACGATCTTGTGCGAAACGGAAGGCAAGTTCGCGCTTCGTTGCGCGCGCATCCGTTTCGCCACCTCCAGGGGGCCTCCGGCTCCAGCGGTTTGAAATCCGGCCCAGAGAGTCATCGCCGGTTTCCACCGCATTCATGTCGTCTTTTTCATAGACGGCGCCCTGCCCGGGCACGCTTTTCGCTACGCCGGGCTGAACATGACAATCAGACGAACGCCGTTACGCGTTCACTCGACTGCCCGCTGCGCACGATCGCAGCCGGCAAGAACTGTTTCCGTCAGTTCAATCGCGGCCTTGCCGGGATCACGAACTTCCATTCGCGGCGCCATCTGGCGTCTTCGCAGCGCATTGCTTTCCGCTTTTTACGCGCTGCACCGAGTTTGAGGAGGCGTATCTTCATGAATCGACGCACTGTCCAGGTAGTGGGCAGCCTGATCGCACTAGCCGTTATCGCCTGGGCGCTTGCCCGCGGCATCGGCGCCGATACTTTCCGCGCTCATGCGGGAGATCTCGCGTATTACGCGGGCCAGCATATGCTGCTGGTCGGCTATTCGATGGTGCTTGCCATCCTTGTCGGCGTGCCCGCCGGCGTGCTGCTGAGCAGGCCGCGCTTTCAGCGCCAGGCTGAACGCTTCATGCAGATTTTCAACATCGGCAATACGATTCCCTCGCTTGCCGTGCTGGCCATTGCGCTGGGCATTTTCGGCATCGGCAATATTCCGGCTATCGTGGCCTTGTTCCTCGCCTCGTTGTTACCGATCACGCGTAACAGCTACGAAGGGGTGAAGAACGTGCCGGGTTCGCTGCGCGAAGCCGCCAAAGGTATCGGCATGACGGGCTGGCAATCGCTCACCCGCGTGGAGTTGCCCAATGCCCTGCCGATCATCGTGGGCGGCATTCGCACCGCGCTCGCGATCAATGTGGGCACGGCACCGCTCGCCTATCTGATTGGCGCGGACAGTCTGGGCTCGTTGATCTTCCCCGGCATCTATCTCGACAACGAACCGCTGCTGTTGCTGGGCGCCGCATTCACCGCGATCCTTGCGCTCCTGCTCGACGGCATCGTCGCGACCGGTAGCCGTCAATGGCTGCTCCGTCACGGAGGCGTCGTATGATGATTCGGAGTACGATTCGACGTTTCGCCAGCCTCTGCGCGATTGGCGTGCTGTGTGCTGCAGCAAGCAGCAGCGCCTTCGCCAGCAAGATCGTGCTGGGCGCGAAGAACTTTACCGAGCAATACGTGCTGGCCGAAGTCACGGCGCAATATCTGCGTTCGCGCGGCTACGACGTGGAAGTGCGCTCGGGTCTGGGCAGCACGCTCATGCGCAGCGCGCTCGAAAACGGCCAGTTCGATCTCGTCTGGGATTACACGGGTACGGCCGCGCTGGTCTATGACAAGCTCACCGACAAACTCGGGCCCGAGGCCATGTACCAGCGCGTGAAAGCGCTCGACGCGCCGCGCGGTCTGGTCTGGCTCAATGCTTCCTCGCTCAACGATACCTATGCGCTGGGCCTGCCGCGCCAGTTCGCCGAATCATCGGGTATCAAGACGGTTTCGCAGCTTGCCGATTATCTGAAGACGAGTCCCGAAGCCAGACATATTGTGTTTGGTATGGATGCCGAATTCGCCAATCGCCCCGATGGCCTCAAGCCGTTTCTCGATACCTACGGCATGCACTTCAAGCGTTCGCAGATGAAGCAGATGGACCCGGGTCTCGTCTACACGGCGCTGCATAACAATCAGTTGAAGATCGGCCTCGTTTATACGACCGATGGCCGCGTGAAGGGTTTCGGCATCGTGCCGCTGGAAGACGACAAGCACTACTTCCCGCCGTACAACGCCGTGCCGGTGGTGCGTAAAAGCGCACTCGAGCAGAACCCCAAGCTTGCTGCGCAACTCAATGCCCTTTCGGCCGCGCTCAACAACGAAGTCATGCAGGACATGAACAAGGCCGTGGACCTCGACGGCAAGCCGCCGCGCGAAGTGGCGCAGGACTTCCTGCGCGCGCATCCGCTGCCTTGAAGGAGACCGTATGAACGTATTCGACTATCTCGCTTCGAGCTGGCCCGATCTTCTGCAACTGACGTTGCAGCATATCTATCTCGTGGGTATCGCCGTCGGTTGCGCGATCATCGTGGGCGTACCGCTGGGCGTGCTGATCAATCGGCATCAATGGCTCGCCGGGCCGCTGCTCAGCGTCGCCACCATCGTGCTGACGCTGCCGTCTATCGCGCTGTTCGGGCTGATGATTCCGTTCTTTTCGCGCTTCGGCCAGGGCATTGGCGCCCTGCCGGCAATTACGGCGGTGTTTCTTTATTCGCTGTTGCCGATCATGCGCAACACCTATCTCGCGCTGCATAACGTGGATGCGGGCATCAAGGAAGCCGGCACCGGTATTGGCATGACGTCGTGGCAGCGTCTGCGTCTCGTCGATCTGCCGCTCGCGGTGCCCGTGATTCTTGCGGGTGTGCGTACCGCCGTGGTGATGAACATCGGCGTGATGACGATTGCGGCCGTGATCGGCGCGGGCGGGCTGGGCACGCTGATCCTGCGTGCGATCGGCCAGAGTAGCATGATGAAACTGCTGGTAGGCGCGGTGCTCGTGAGCATTCTCGCCATCGTTGCGGATCTGTTCCTGCAGATGCTGCAACGCGCCTTGACACCGAAAGGAGTACAGAAGACATGATCGAACTCGACAAACTGACCAAGACCTTCACGCAGAAAGGCGGCCAGCCCGTGAAGGCGGTCGATGCCGTGAGCCTTTCGGTCCAGGAAGGGGAAATCTGCGTGTTTCTCGGCCCTTCGGGCTGCGGCAAGACCACCACGCTGAAGATGATCAACCGCCTGATCGAGCCCACGTCTGGCCGCGTGCTGATCAACGGCGAGGACACCACGGGTCTGAACGAAGTCGATCTGCGCCGCCATATTGGCTATGTGATCCAGCAGATCGGTCTGTTCCCGAACATGACGATCGAGGAAAACATCACGGTCGTTCCGCGTCTGCTGGGCTGGGATAAAAAGCGTTGTGCGGAGCGCGCGAAAGAGTTGATGTCGATGGTCGCGCTCGATCCCAAGCAGTATCTGAAGCGTTATCCGCGTGAGCTTTCGGGTGGCCAGCAACAGCGTATTGGCGTGATTCGCGCGCTCGCCGCCGATCCGCCGGTGCTGCTGATGGACGAACCGTTCGGCGCAGTGGACCCGATCAATCGCGAGACCATCCAGAACGAATTCTTCCAGATGCAGCGGCAACTGAAGAAGACCGTGATCATGGTGAGCCACGATATCGACGAAGCGATCAAACTGGGCGACCGCATCGCCGTGTTCCGTCGCGGCCAGCTCGTGCAGTACGACCATCCCGATACGCTGCTGGCGCGTCCGCGCGATGAGTTCGTCGCGCAGTTCGTCGGCCAGGACAGCACGCTCAAGCGCCTGTTGCTGGTGAAGGCCGGCGACGCCGCCACCCAGCCGGAAACGGCACGCGTGACCACGCCGCTTGCGCAAGCCTTTGCAGTGATGGACGAAGCGGATACGCGCTATCTGACCGTGCTGGACGATTCGGGCCATGCGCTAGGCTTTGTCACGCGCCGGGCGGCACGCGGCACGGAAGGCGTTTGTGGCGATCGTGTGACGCCCTTCCCGGCCAGCGTTTCTGCTGAAGATAATCTGCGTGTGGTGCTCTCGAAGATGTATCAGTTCAGCGCTTCGTGGATGCCGGTGCTCGATGCCGATGGCGCGTATATCGGCGAGATCACCCAGGATTCGATCGCTGCGTACCTGAGTTCGGGCCGTTCGCGTCAGCAGACCGGCCAGCCGCCCGGCACGGCCAGTCCGATCGTGCACGCGGCAGCGTAATCACGTGTGAACGAAATAAGGGCCGGCGCTTTTTTAAAAGCGTCGGCCCATTTCTTAAGCGTTTCCTAAGTTGCGTGCACGCATAATCGAGGCATGCGCAACACGCCGCGTCCGATGCGGCGCCCACAGCCTCAGTCATGAAACGCCTTTATCAGCATCGCGGCCATGCCGTCGACGTCAGCGTCGAAGCCCAATGCCCCGCCTGGTCCACACAGGACAATCCCGTCACAGCGCCCGATTATGTCGCTATCCTGACGATTTACTTGAATGAATCGCATGCACAGCCGTTGCTTGGCCCGTTGCGCATCGAGCGCATGGCCGGACAGGTCTTTGCATCCGAGGTAGAAGCGTTGATGGGTGGATTCAGCGAAGGCCGCCGTCTTGTCGACCGGTTGGTGGAAAGCGGCGAAGGCCATACGCAAGCCATCGCAAGCGATGTGGAAAGCGCAGCGGAAAACAGCGCGGCCTGACAAGCAACAAGCCTTACGACGCCATCGCATTAAGCGCGGCACGGCGTTCGAACCAGCGCGAAACCAGCACCATCACGGCGACCGCTGCGATCACGCCATAGCGAAAGCCAGGCGTTGCGAAGACATGCTGTGGCACGCGCAACCATTCGATCGCTACGAATACCGCTGCCTGAATAACCATCGCCGTCATGGCGATAACAACAAGGTCCGCGCGTAGCTGGGCAAAGATCAGCGGCTTCATGGCGGGCACTCCATTACACGAAAACGGCACGCCGATCTTAGCGAAGCCTCCCTGAAGAGAAGCTTAACTACCCCGCGTCGGCGCGCCTCGTGCAATACAGCATATTACTGAAAGCAGGCTGTTAGCGCGATGTACGGAAAGCCCTTTATTCCACGAGGAATCGTTGCGCGAGCCGCACCCAAGCCGCCGCGCCCAGTGGCAAGACTTGATCGTTGAAATCGTAGCCCGGGTTGTGCACCATGCAGCCGCCAAACTCCCCTTCGCCATTGCCCAGCAGCAGATAGCAGCCTGGCACCGCGTTGAGCATCCACGCAAAATCTTCGCTGCCGTTCAAACCCTTGGGCGCTTGCACGACGACGTTTTCCGCGCCCACCAGTTCCGTGCAAACCTGTTGCGCAAGCAACGTTTCCTGCGGCGTGTTCACCATTGGCGGCGTGAGCTGACGATAATCGATCAACGCCTCCACGCCATGCGCCTGCGCCGTGACCGCCACGATTTCGCGCACGCGCTGCTCCACCAGTTCGCGCGTTTCGGGGCGCGCTGCGCGAATGTTCAGGCCCAATGTCACGGTTTCTGGAATCACGTTATGCGTGGCGCCGCCGCGGATGAAACCGACCGAGACCACGGCGGTATCGTCGGGAGCGACGTTGCGCGCAACGACCGTCTGCAAGGCCGTGACGATTGCAGCAGCCGCAACAATTGGATCTTTCACGCGATGCGGCATGGCGCCGTGACCGCCCACACCCTTGAGCGTGACGTCGGCCACATCCGAAGAAAGACTCACCGATCCTTCCAGCACGCGGAATGTGCCGGCGGGCACGCCCGGCATATTGTGCAAACCGTACACGGCGTCGCACGGAAAGCGCTCGAACAGACCATCGTCGATCATCGCCTTCGCGCCACAGAGGTTTTCCTCGTCGGGCTGAAAGATGAGATTGAGCGTGCCGTTGAAATCGCGCGCCTGCGCGAGCCGCTTGGCTGCCGCGAGCAGAATCGCCGTATGGCCGTCGTGACCACACGCGTGCATCTTGCCTGCGTTCTGGCTGGCATACGGCAGGCCGGTGTTTTCGACGATAGGCAGCGCGTCCATATCGGCGCGAATACCCAGACGGCGCGTGCCCGTGCCCACCTTCAACTGGCCAACCACACCGCTGCGGCCCACGCCCGTATGCACTTCATAGCCCCATTTTTCCAACAGCATGGCAACGAGTTTCGCCGTCGCGCCCACTTCGAATCCTAGTTCGGGCTGCGAATGAATCTGGCGACGAATCCCGACGAACTCTTCAGCGTCGATTTCGATTTCCGGCAACAGCGTGGGCAACAACTGGAACGGCGTAAGCGTATTTTCGCGTTTCATGTTTGTGTTTCCTCCTGAGCGTCTCGTGGCAATACAGCGTTATGGCATCTCACCTGCAATCGAAACCGGTTCAACTGATGCGGCGCTCGCGAATGCTCCCCACCGCACACAGCGTCACCAGCCCGCACGCAACCATATACAAGGCAGGCGCAAGCGGATTACCGGTCTTCGCGATCAACCAGGTGACAATGAATTGCGAGCTGCCGCCGAATACCGTCACGCCCACGCTGTAGATCACCGAAAGTCCACTGGCGCGCACCGACGTGGGCAGCATTTCCATCAGCACAAGCAGCATCGGCGTGGAGCCGAGGTTCGAAGCAGCGGTCAGAATCACCGAAAGCAGCAGCACGAGCGGCACGCTCGGATAGTGCGCCATCAGCCAGAATGCGGGCACCACGGCCAGCAGATTGAACACGATCGCGCCCATGACGAGCGGCTTGCGCTGCGCGAGGCGATCGGCAAGACGGCCGGAGACCAGCGAGGCGATCAGCATGGTGATGCCGGTTGCGCAGCCCGAAAGCAGCGACAGCGAAGGCGGCATCTTGAGCACGCGAATCATGTAAGTGGGCATGAAAAACACCACCAGATACATGCCGACGGTGCCCGCCGTGACCGCGAGAATGCCCTTGATCACCTTGTCGCCGTGCTCGCGCATCAGCGTGCCGAGCGGGCTGGGGGCATCGGGTTCGGCTTCGTGCGTTTCGTCGAGTTTCGAGCGGATATACAGACCCACCGGTGCAATCAGCAGGCCGCCGAGAAACGGCAGGCGCCAGCCCCAGCTTTCCAGCGCGGCGGGCGTGAGCGTTGCGTAAAGCGTGGCGCCCGTGAGCGCGCCCAGCAGCGCCGAAATGCCCTGGCTGCCGAGTTGCCAGCTCACGCGAAAGCCGCGCTGCGCGACCGAGCCCGATTCCATCAGCATGGACGTCGAGGCGCCAATTTCGCCGCCCAGCGAAAAGCCCTGCAAAAGACGGCCCGCGAGCAGCACGAGCGAACCCACCACGCCCGCCTGCTGATAGGTGGGCGCAAAGGCGATGCAGAGCGTGCCGCCCACCATCAGCGCGATGGTGAGCGTCATGGCTGCCTTGCGCCCGCGCCGGTCAGCGTAGCTGCCGATCACGAGGCCGCCCAGCGGACGCATGACAAAGCCAATGCCGAATGTCGCCACCGCGAGCAGCAGCGAACCGTAGGGGCTATCCGTAGGGAAAAAGAGGTGGCCGATCAGGAGGGCAAAAAAACTGTAGACGGTGAAGTCGTACATTTCGAGCGCATTGCCGATCGAACAGGCGGCGATCAGGCGAAACTGGCTCTGGCGCGCCGGCGTGGGGACGGCGGCGGCAGCGCCGAGCGTAACGTCATTCATGGCGGATCTCCGCGGGCAAGGTTGATCGTCGCGTTCGTGCGAGTTGAAATGCGCCAACGGCCAGGCGCAAATCGATATTCAGGCCTGGTGGGTTTTTGAAAGAAGTGAGAAATTTTCATCGTGATAACTGGATGGAATCGATGGGGTATTTGACTGAGGAATAGTCCGAATTTCCGCTTTCTGTACACACGCCTTCAGTTCCCCCGCCACCTGTCGTTAACCACTAGAGCGCGCGCCCGCAGCCCACGCGTGCGTTCAAGACCACCCATCCAAATATTCGATAAACGTCGCCCCATAAGGGTGCCTGGAGCTAACCGCGTGTTTGCCCGACTCTCTATTTCCGTCCGGCTGCGCATTGCAGTCGGCGTTCTGGCCACATTGATCGTCGCGGCCGGCGTTGCCGGTCTGGTCGGCATGTCGCATTCGAATGCGGCGCTTGGCTACGCCTATTCGAATCAGCTTGCCGCCGCGATCGACATCGGCAAATCGAATCTCAATCTGACGATCGCGCGCACCACGCTCGACCGCATTCTGTTGCACCCCGATTCGCCGGACGTGCCGCAACTGCTCGACAAGGCGCAGACCTATCTCGACACGTCGCACAAGGCGTGGGAAAGCTATCGCGCACTGCCGCACGATGCGGACGAACAGGCGCTCGCCGATCAGGTGCAGACGGCCCTAAGCGCGATGCTCGAACAAGGCATCCAGCCGCTGATGGCAGCGGTTAAACAAGGGGATCGCGCGGCGCAGGACGACATTGCGATGAAGCGCATTCCTCCGTTATCGGTGTCGCTCACGAAGGCGTCGGCGGCGCTGGAACAATCGCAAAAGGCGCGCGGCCAGCAGACATTCGATGGCGCGACGGACTTCTATGCGGCGTTGCGCGTGGGCAGCATCGCGCTGATCGTGATCGGAATGGCTGTGGCGATGGTCTGTGCCATCGGCCTGCATCGCGCGATTGCGGTGCCGCTGGCCAACGTGCTTGGCGCGCTGCAACGCATCGCGGCCGGCGACCTGAGCGCGCGTCTGGAAGTGCGCTCGCAGGATGAAATGGGCCAGTTGGTTGCCGGTCTGCAAGTGATGCAGGAAGAACTCGCGCGCACGGTGCGCAAGGTCACGCACAGTTCGGAATCGATCGCGACCGCCACGCGCCAGATCGCCGCCGGTAACGACGATCTTTCGCAACGCACCGAAGAACAGGCCGCATCGCTGCAGGAAACCGCTGCCAGCATGGAGCAATTGACGGCGACGGTGAAGCAGAACACGGAACACGCGCGCACGGCGCAGTCGCTTGCGGGCAGTGCGCAGGAAGTGGTCGGGCGCGGCACGCTGGTCGTCGGCGATGCGGTGCAGACGATGGATCGCATCGACCGCAGTTCGCAAAAGATCGCGGAAATCACCGGCATTATCGAAGGCATCGCGTTCCAGACCAATATTCTCGCGCTCAATGCCGCCGTTGAAGCGGCGCGCGCCGGCGAAGAAGGTCGTGGTTTTGCGGTCGTGGCGGGTGAAGTGCGTTCGCTGGCGCAGCGTTCGGCGGCGGCCGCGAAAGAGATCAAGACCTTGATTGGCGAATCGGTGGAACACGTGGCGTCGGGCGCGCAATATGTGCGCTCGGCAGGCGTGACGATGAGCGAGATCGGCGATTCGATCACCCGCGTGAACACCATCATCACCGAAATTGCCAACGCTTCAGAGGAGCAGCGCGACGGCATCGAACAGGTCAATCTCGCCGTCTCGCAGATGGATCAGGTTTCGCAGCAGAACGCGGCGCTGGTCGAGGAAGCCGCGGCGGCGGCAATGTCGCTGACCGAGCAGGCCGACGCGTTGCGCGACGCCGTGGGTGTGTTCAAGGTCGTCTGATAGCGTTTTAGCGTTTGCCCATGCTCTGCGCGAAGGCTATCGCGCAGAGCATGCCGGCTAGCGATACTTGTCCAGAAACGCGAGCGAGTATTCTTCCCACGCTTGTTCAAACGCTGCCGTCGCGCCAGGTCCGGCCTTGCGCAGCGCCAGATGATCCAGCCAGTTCGCCTTCCAGAGCCCTTCGGGCGCACCGATATCCGCGTTGATGACGTGCGCGAGGCGGCCCACTGCATCGCCGCGCGCGCTCTGCGTTCCAATCCAGGTCTTGAACGTCGTGACCATTACCTGCTCCTTTTCACTTTCTTGCGAGACAGGTAGCAGGATAGGCAGCAGGTGGCGCGCTTTATATCGAATGAATTCGAGAGTTGATGCGGCTGTGTGCGGGGTGAGCGCTGATCGCCCCACCCATTCAAACCGGATTCAACGCCGCCTCCCCCTTGAGCACCGCAGCAATATTGTCTAGCGCCGTGAAGCCCATCTGATCGCGCGTTTCGATCGTGGCGCTCGCCATATGCGGAGTGAGAAATACGTTGTCGAGACCGGCGAAACGCGGGTCCACATTCGGCTCGTTGCGATAGACATCCAGCCCCGCGCCAAAGAGTTGCCCGGATGTCAACGCTGCATACAGCGCATCTTCATCCACGAGTGCCCCACGCGCAGCGTTCACGAATACGGCGCCTTTCGGCAGGAGTCCGAATTCCTTGCCGGTCATGACCGGCAGACCACCGCCCGGCACGTGCAGCGTCAACACCTGGCTGTGCGGCAGCATCGCTTCGAGGCTCTCGTAGAACGTTGCGCCATTTTCAATGGCAGGCGCTGCGCGCTGGATATCGGTGTAAATCACACGCATGCCGAAACCCTGCGCGCGCCGCGCAACCGCGCGGCCAATGCGCCCAAAGCCGACGATACCCAGCGTCTTACCATTCAATCGCGTGCCGAGCATATCGGTCATGCCGAACGATTTGCCCCAACCTGCCCGCATGATGCGCTCATATTCCGCCGCGCGACGGCACGCAGCGAGCATGAGCAGCAATGTGAAATCGGCGGTGCATTCGGTTAGTGCGTCGGGCGCGTTGGTCACGACGATACCGCGCTCGCGCGCCGCCGCGACATCCATATGATCGACGCCTGCACTGGCATTCGCAATGATCTTCAGGCCTGGCGGCAGTGCCGCAATGTGCTCGGCCTGCAGCCCGGATTTTTTGCCGATCAGCACCGCCGGCAAAGCGTGCTTCGTGCAAAAGTCGACCACGGACCAGGCGTCCATATCGGCGTCGGTCACGTAAGCGTGGAATTCAGTTTCTGCTCTCTGGGCAACGGCAGTGGGAACCTTGCGTGCGATGAGGAGCCTGGTGCGGTGATTGTCCGGCATGGTGCTTTCCTTTGGTCGAGAGACGGGGAGAGACTACGAAGACGCATGCCAGCGCGTCAATCTTGATTCGATCAATCAACTTATTCCTTGCTTGTCCTGGCGAGCTCTGGCATTGAGTTTTGGCCCTTAATTGATGGGCGAAATTCGCGTATTCCCTGGTCTGCCGTTGCGCCTGTCGCGCCCTCCTCGCCTCCCGCACTGCATCGGGACAATCCCTGATGGGCGCCCCTGCAGTAAAGACCTTTCATGTTGATTCAACCAATCAAGATTGCTCGGCGTGTTGCGCGAGTGCAATTCTTTTTCCGTGTTCAACCGAATCGACATGAGGACGGGAAATGTCTGCATCGAAGCCAATTGCAGCAGTCACCGGCGCGGGTTCCGGTATCGGCCGTGCCGCGGCCATTGCGCTGGCCCAAGCCGGGTTCAGGCTCGCGCTCATTGGGCGCCGAATCGAGCCGTTGCTGGAAACGAAAGAAGCCATCGGCCTGATGAATGGCGAGGCGCAACCCTTTCCCGCCGATGTAACGGACGCCGCCTCCGTCGACAAGGCATTTGCGCAGATCGCCGAAACCTTCGGCCGCCTGGATGTGCTGTTCAACAATGCGGGCCGCAACGCAGGTGCGGTGCCGCTCGAAGACTACGAACTCGATCTCTGGAACGACGTGGTCGCCACCAACCTCACGGGCGTGTTTCTCTGCGCACGCGCGGCGTATCGGCAAATGAAGACGCAATCGCCGCAGGGCGGCCGGATCATCAATAACGGTTCGATTTCGGCGCATTCGCCGCGTCCCAATACGATTGCCTATTCGGCGACCAAACACGCCGTCACGGGCATTACGCGCTCGATTGCACTGGACGGGCGCGCATTCAACATTGCCTGCGGGCAGATCGATATCGGTAATGCGGCCACGCCGCTCACGGAGCGTATGAACCAAGGCGTGCTGCAGGCCGACGGCCGCATGGCGCCCGAAGCGCGCATGGATGTCGCGCATGTGGCGAATGCGGTCGTGCATATGGCGAAGTTGCCGCTCGAAGCCAATATTCTGGACATGACCATCATGGCCACCACCATGCCGTTCGTCGGCCGCGGATAGTCCGCATCAGCGGATCACAAAAGAATAAAAACCGCCCAAGACATGGAGACACCGATGAAATACGCAGAGGAACAACCGTTGCCGGCGGGCACTCCGGCTTATGCGCATAGCGCGAAACGCACGAAAGTCCGCTATGCCGTGCTGTCGATGCTGCTGGTCGCGACCATACTCAATTACGTCGATCGCTCTGCGCTTGGCATCGTCGCGCCGTCGTTATCGAAGGATCTCGGTCTCAACAAGATGCAGATGGGCGAACTGTTCGCGGCATTTGGTCTGGCCTATTCGATTGCGCTCGTGCCGGGCGGTGTGCTCACCGATGTGCTGGGTTCGCGCATCGCCTATGCACTCTCTCTGGTGGGCTGGTCGTTCGCCACCCTCACACAAGGTTTCGCGAATGGCTATCACATGCTGCTAGGCTCGCGTCTTGCGATGGGCGCGCTCGAAACACCGGCCTTTCCTTCGAATACGCGTGCCGTGACGTTGTGGTTTCCGGTTCAGGAGCGCGGCTTTGCCACCAGCGTCTATGTCATGGGGCAATACATCGGCACACCGCTTTTCACGGGCTTGCTGCTGTGGATTTCGTCGATGTATGGGTGGCGCTCGGTATTCTTCGTGACGGGCGCATTCGGCATTCTCTTTAGCGTGCTCTGGTATCGCACGTATCGCGATCCCTTCAAACATCGCGCCGTGAATGCCGCAGAATTGCAGCACATTAACGAAGGTGTGCCGCCCGCCGCGCGCAAACCGCGCGATAAATTCAACTGGCGCATGGCGCTCAAACTACTCGGCTATCGGCAGATTCTCGCTATCTGTCTCGGCAAGTTCTGCAATAACACCTTGCTGGTTTTCTTCACGACCTGGTTCATGACTTATCTGATCGAGGCACGCCATATGTCGATGATCAAGGTCGGCATTTTTCAGGCGATGCCGTTTCTCGGCGCGACGATCGGCATTCTTAGCGCGGGGTTTTTCTCGGACTTTTTCATCCGGCGCGGCGTATCGGTTTCCACCGCACGCAAAGCCCCGCTCATCGTCGGGACGCTGCTGGGTGCATCGATTGTGCTGGTCAATTTCGTCGAATCGAATGAGTTAGTGATTGCCATTCTGACGATTGCCTTCTTCGCTCAAGGCGTGGGTTCGATGTCGTGGGCCGCAGTCGCGGAAATCGCGCCGCGCCAGTATGTGGGCCTGACCAGCAGCATTACGAGTCTCGCCGCCAATATTGCGGGCGTCACCACGCCGCTCATGATTGGCTATATCACGCAGCACACCGGTCACTTTTATTGGGCACTGAATCTGATGGGTGCGATCTGTCTGATCGGCACGCTTTCGTATTCCGTCTTCCTCGGCAAATTGTCGCGAATCGAACTCTAAACCATCGCCAAGCGGATAAATCATGATCGAATTCAAATGGGACCATCTGCAACTCTGTTCGACCGATGCAGAAAATACGGCAGCGTGGTTTGCCCGTTGCCTGAATGCCGAAATCGTGCGGCGTCCCGGGCGCGTGGATCTGCGCATCGGCAATATCAATCTGTTCATCACGCCGCTCGCACAGGCGGCATCTCACGACGCGCCCATGAAGCGCGAAGGTATCGATCATTTCGGCGTAACCGTGGATGATCTCGACGCGGCCTTCGCCCATCTCACGCGTTGCGAAGCGCAGATTGTCGAACCGATCCGGCAAATCCGGCCCGGAGTGCGCGCATGCTTCGTCCGTGCGCCAGGCGAGGTGCTGATCGAAGTCCTCGAACGCCGCCCCGCGGAGATGACTTTTCAGTGAAAAGCCGTCAAGATGGAGCCAGGCCGGGCGCGACGCACGGCCTTTCCTCCTTCATCGCCGCGCGTACTCCCATGCGAAACTGGATCACTCTGGCCGAAGCCGCCCGGCAACTCGGCGTGCAGGCACAGACGGTTTATGCCTATGCAAGCCGCGGGAATATCGCGGTGATGCCCGATCCGCATGATCCGCGTAAAAGTCTCTATCGCGCCGACGATGTCGCGCGTCTGTGCCGCAAAAAGCAGGTGGGCCGCAAACGCGAGGCGCTGGCCGCCGGCACGATATTCGGCTCGGAGCCCTGCATTTATAGCGGTATTACCACGTTCGCGAAGGGACGGCCCTACTATCGCGGGCGCGACACGATCCGCCTCGCGGAACACGCCACGCTGGAAGACGTCGCCACGCTGCTGTGGAATGCCCGCGCACCGATTGTCTTTCCCTTCGAATCCGCCGATCTGGCGCTTCACGGCGAAACGCGCGGGCGGCAGTGCGCTTTCACATCGCTCGCGGCGCTCACGGCCAATGGCCATTCCACGCTCGGACGCACGGATGCGGCACTGCATGTCGAAGCCGGTCAACTGGTCGCCACCGTCGCGCAGGCATTCGGCGCGCGCAGCGACAACGCGGGCACGCCGCTACACGAAAGACTCGCGCTTGGCTGGGGCCAAAAGGCCGATGGCGCCGCACTCATTCGCAAAGCGATGGTGCTGGTCGCGGATCACGAGATCACGAGTTCAGCGTTTGCCGCGCGTATCACGGCCTCCACGGGCGCGTCGCTGCCGGGCTGTCTGTTGACGGGTTTATCGACGTTTTCCGGGCCGCTGCATGGCGATGCTTCCGGGCGTGTGCGCGCCGTATTCGACGATGTGAACCGCTTGGGCGCCGAGCACGTCGTCACGCATCATCTGCAATCGGCGATTCCCATTCCCGGCTTTGGGCATCATCTTTACCCGGACGGCGATCCGCGCGCCACGGCACTACTCGACGCCATCGAGCCGCCAGGCGAACTCGCTGCGTTTATCGCCAAAGTGGAAAAACTCACGGGTCTGAAACCCAATATCGACGTCGCGCTCGCGGCGCTTGCCGCGCAATTGAATCTGCCTCGCGACGCCGCGTTTGCCTTGTTTGCGACAGCGCGCTGCATCGGACTATTGGCGCATTGCATCGAGCAATTGCGGGTGGGGAAAGTGATTCGCCCGCGTGGGCGCTATACCGGCCCCGCACTGGAGGAGCCCGCCGCAGAGCGGGCAATACAAGGCGATGCCGATGCAATCGATGAACAGATGTTGCAGAAGAACCGGCTTTTTAAAGCGGTTGACGGATGATCGAAAGATCAAAGGATGTTCAACGTCTCTTCGATCTTCACGCTCTCCGCAACGTCTGCGATGGCAACTCGCCAAACAGCCCGCGATATTCGCGCGCAAAATAACTCGGATGCGTAAAGCCCCATTGCGCGGCGGCATCGCCAACCATCAACTCATCCTGGCTCGTCGAACGCAATAACCGTCGCACCGCATTGAGCCGCACCGAACGCAGATACTCCACCGGCGAGACATTGGCAACACGCTGAAAACTCGTTTGCAGCGTGCGGCGGCTGCAGCGCAGCGCCACGCATAAATCCAGCACCGTCTGCGGTTCGTCGGCACGCTGTTGCAGAATACGTTCGCTGCGCGAGACGATCTCGGCGTAAGTCGCATGCGTCAAGTCGCGCTTTTGCGCATACTCGGGATTGAAAAGCTCCAGCAGCATGCTGAGAATTTCATCGCGAAAGCGCTTGCTCGCCACGGGATTCGCAAATGCTTCCGGCTGCTGCCGGAACGCGTCGAGAAAGCGCGACAACTCTATGCCAACGCGCTCACCCGCATCCGTATCGACCGGCAGCAGATTTCGACCTAGCAGCGCAGCGGCGCCATCGCCCAGCACGCACTGCGCCAGCGCGCGCATTTCATCGGCGGGAATACTTGCGCCGAGGTAATACATCGTCTCTGGCGTATAAAAGCGGAAATCCTCGCCCGGTCCCAACAACCAGAGCGCGTAACCATCGAGCCTGCAGCCCTGGAATGTGCCGGAAACCGGCCGCTGCAACGGCAACGCAATCGACGCAAAACCGCGTGGCGCAATGCCCGATTGCGCCACGCTTCGATTGGTCGATTCGCGAAAGAAAAGAAAGTCCGCCGCCTGCGCCTGCATGACGACACTCTCGAAGCGCCCAGGCGTGAGTTGGCTATAGACCTGCTCCCACCCGTTCACCGCGGACGAATGATCGTGCACATCGGACAACGCCCGAATCCTGAACTCCATCGCCATTCTCCCGCGCTACGCCTCGCCGCTTTTCCTGTGATCGCGTACCAGGAAAAATCAGGCAAAAGCCAGATAATGCTTCACGAAACCATCGGAAATCACTTCCCAGACCGTCGAGGTGCCCTTGGTCACGAACCACGAATCGCCGGCCTTATACGTGCGTGTTTCGCCGCTCGATTCATCGGTCAGACGCACTTCGCCCTGCACCACGGTCGCCTGTTCCGAGAACGGATAGACCAGACGGAACTTGCCCTGATTCGTGCCGAAATAAGCGGCCGAAATAGCGTCGGTGGGCGCGCCGTGCGTCATCTTGCCGAAAGCGCCAATCTCGCCGCCTTCGAGAATCTGCGCGCCGAGGTCGCTCAGTTTGCCCCATGCGTCGAGGTCGGAAAGTTGAATGCCTTGCTGGATTGCGGTGAGACTCACGTTTGAAAACTCCGTGTGAATAAATAAAAGTAGCAGCGCTCAGCGGCGGCCGTGCCAGTAACCCGACGTCTGGTGCATCACCTTGCCGAGCGTGACCAGCAGCGCGCGATATTGATCCTTGCCGCGAATGCTGGCGCGCGGAATCGAACTCACGAGCCGGTAACGATCCGATCCGCCCAGAATGCCTTCGGACAAAATCTTGCAGATGATCTGGCTGGGCGTGACGCCAAAGCCCGAATAGCCCTGCACGAAATATGCATTCGGCCTGTCCGGCAGCGTGCCGATCTGCGGGAACAGATTGAGCGTCGATGCCATCGGCCCGCCCCACGCCAGATCGATCTTGACGTCCTGAAGATACGGAAAAACTTCGAGCATCAGCTTGCGATTCCATTCCTTGAGATCGGTTGGAATATGCTCGACCAGCGACGTGGAAGAGCCAAACAGCAAGCGGTTTTCGTTCGTCACGCGGTAGTAATTGATCACCGGACGAATATCGCTATACGCGCCGCGAATCGGGCTGATACGTTCGATCAGTTCGTCGCTCAACGGCTCGGTCATCGAGTTATAGGCGTAGACGTTGATGGTGCTTTTGTGCAATTCCGGCTCGATGCCGTTATTGAAGCCATCGCAGGCCCAGACGATCTTCTTCGCGCGCACGCTGCCTTTTGCGGTGCGCACGTGGATCGTGTCGCCGTAGGTAATCTGCAGGGCCGGGCTGTATTCGAAAATACGCACGCCATAGATTTCGGAAACAGCCTTCGCCTCGCCCAGCAGCAGATTCAGCGAATGCACATGACCGCCACCCATATGCAGCAGACCGGCGTGATAGACATCCGATCCAATCAGTCCTTTGACGTCCGCGCCTTCCACATAGCGAATCTCATGCGGGCTGCCCAGCGACTTGAAATCTTTCTCCCAGCTACGCAGCGTTTTTGCCTGGCGCGCGTTGTAGGCCAGATAGCCGTAACCGCTGCAAAAATCGGCGTCGATGTTGTAGCGCTCGATACGCTCGCGCATGATCTGCGGGCCCAGATCGCTGAGCGCGAAGATCGTGCGCAAGCCCTCTTCGCCCACGTCCTGTTTGATAGCGTCGAGATCGTGGCCGATACCGGCCATCACCTGGCCGCCATTGCGCCCGGTGCCGCCAAAACCCAGGTAACGCGCTTCGAGCACCACCGTATCGGTCACGCCCTGTTCGGCGAGTTCCAGCGCGGTATGAATGCCCGAAAATCCGCCGCCGATAATCACGACCTCGGCCTGAATATCGTTTTCCAGCGAGGGAAAACTCAATTCGTATTTCCGGGTCGCCGTGTAGTACGTCGCAGTTTCATCTGTGTGCATCGTAAATCCTGCTGGCGCATTGCACCGTCAAAACGTGTGTCATTAATCGGGCAGCGCCGCTGCGCGGCTTCCCGTCCAACCTGCGGCCGCCCTCGGCAATAAAACCTCAGGCCACCGCAAAATAGTGTTTGACGAAGCGTTCGGTATGAATCTCCCAGCTCACCGGCGTGCCCTTTTGCACAAACCAGCTATCGCCCGGGCCGTAACGCATCGATTCGCCGGTCAGACCATTGCGCAGTGTGACTTCACCCGCTACGACAATCGCCTGCTCCGTGAACGGATAGACCATGTCGAAGCGGCCTTGCGTGCAGCCAAACCAACCGGCGCTGACCGGCGAAGTGGGCGAGCCGTGTGTGAGCAGGCCGAAGACCTTGAGTTCGCCTTCCAGAATCGTCGCGCCGAGGTCGGCGACTGTGCCCAGTGCTTCCATATCCGGCACGCTTTCGCCGGCTTTGATGCTGTACATCGTGCTGCTCTCCGTTCGGGTTTAAACGACTGTAAGTGCCCAAAAACGGGGAGCGTCAGCACAGATTGGCAAGCTGAAGCGTCCCAGGGATAATCAGGACGCCCGCCCGACTTCCTTAAAAATTCACCCGAATGCCGGCCATGACCGCCAGTTGCCGGTCGGAATTGCTATTCACGAGATTCGGAATCTGCGCGTAATTGGTGCTCGCGCCCGTCTGCGAATCGATGCCCAGCCCCGCGCCCGACGACTTTTGCGCAATCGCCACCGCATAAAGCGCGGTCTGTTTCGAGAGCGAATAGTTCGTGCCGAGGTTGATCTGATGAATACGCGTCGAACTTCCGCCGCTGACCTTCGCGTTGTTGAAGATATAGGCCGCAGCCACCGTCCATGCAGGCGTGACCGTGTACACGGCATTGAGTTCGGCGATATCGAATGAGACATCGGAACCGGACGGATTCGCGCTGCTGGCGAAATACTGGCTGTTTTCCAGGCGCGTATGCGTATAGACCGCCGCCAGCGTAGTTTTATCGATCACGACCGAGCCGCCCACGCCCCACGCTTTCATCGACGACGCATTCTGCAACTGGCAATAGGAGGCATCCGCATTGGAACAGGCCAGATCGCCGATATAACCGCTCGCGCCGCCCAGCGCCGCATCGAGCGGCTGGTTCAACGACAGATAACCTGCGCTCAGCGAGAACGGCCCTTGATTGAAGGCCGCCGCCAGCGCATAGCCGCGCTTCGTGGCAAAGTCCCCCGCCTGACCGCCAAAACTGAACGTGCCGCCGAACGTAAAGCCGCCAAAATTCGCGCTGGTGAATTTGAGCGCGTTATTGAAATTGAAGGCTTCATTCAAGTTGTCGATATCGCCGAAATGCGAACCGTACAGGGTCGCCCAGTTGTTGCTGGACGCGTAGACGCCCAGAAAATCCGAATACGAATCGTATTGGCGGCCTGCGGTGAGCGTGCCGTAGCGCGCGTCGCCCAGACCGACCCACGCCTGCCGGTTGAACAGCGAGCCGCTTTGCAGCATTGCGCCGGTGCCGGTCAGGAACTGGTTTTCGAGGTCGAAGCTCGCTTTCAGACCGCCGCCCAGGTCTTCGCTGCCCATCAAACCCCAGCGCGAAGGCACGAGGTTGCCGCCGCTCATCTGCACTGCGTGGCCGCCGTGAACCGAGCCATCGGCGCTGGTCGTCTGCTGGTTGGTCGAGTAGACGAGGCCGGCATCCACGGTGCCGTACAGCGTGACGCTGCTTTGCGCCCACGCGCCGCCAGAGATCCACATAATCAGGATTGCTAATGCTTTGCCGGTCATTTTATTGTTCATCGTCGTTTTGAATCGTAGGGTCGTGAGTGAATGTCCACGGCATGGCGGTGACGACCATGCGGAACTCCGGCAGATAAAGCGTCGGCGCTGCGTCGCGCTCAGTGGCAATGTAGAAGGCCAAAAATGCCGAACGGCAGCACAAATCGGCAAGCCGCATGCGATATGGGGAAAACCCGCGCTGGTCGGGCGCAATGAAGATTGGGAAGCAGAATGGGTTTTTGACGCCGCCCGCATTGCGCCGCGCCGCCGGTAAAATCACCCGGCTTCATCCGCAATCCGCCCCCAAGGACCCCATCCGATGAAACTCCACCAGTTGCGCGTGCTGCTCGCCCTCGCGCAGCACGGCAGCATGCATGAGGCGTCGCGCAGCCTGCACGTCTCGCAGCCCGCGCTGTCCAAAGCGGTCGCCGAACTCGAGCGCGAACTGGGCGTCACCTTGATCTCCCGTTCCGTGCGCGGCGTGAGCCTCACGAATTACGGGCGCGCGCTCGTCAAGCGCGCGAGCGTCGTCGAGCATGAATTGCGGCACGCGCTGGAAGATATCGAATCGATGCGCGGTCACGCCGAGGCGCAACTGAATATCGGTTTTTCCGCCGTCGCGTCGAGCGGCCCGCTGCCCGAAGCCATTGCGGCATTCCGTACGCGTTTTCCGGCCGTGACGATCCGCGCCTATGAGTTGCGTCCGCAACAGATTCAGGAAGGCCTGCGCGAAGGCCATCTGGATCTCGGCCTGATTTCCACCAACAGCGGGCCAGGCACGGCCGCGTTCCAGTGGGAGCCCTTGTTTTCGGTGGGCATGATCGTGGCGGCGCGTCCCGGCCATCCGCTGGGCCGCACCACGCGCATCCGCGCGCTGGCCGAAGCGGAATGGCTCACGCTCGATCCGCTCGACGATCCCGGCAGCCCGCTTGCCAGCCTCATGCGCCTGCACCGGCTGGAGATGCCGCGCAAGGTGGTGCAAAGCGGCTCCAACCTGCTGGGTCTGCAACTGGCCACCAAAACGGATCTCATCAGCGTGTGGTCGGATTTCGTGTTTTACGGCGGCACCGGCCCGCTCAAACTCGATCCCGAAGCGCTCAAGCCGCTGCCGATCCGCGACGATCTACCGGATTACGACGTCTATATGGTGTATCGATCCACCGATCTCATGACGCAGACCTGCCTCGAATTCAGTAAGGAAATCCGCCATCGGGGCCGGCAAATGGTTTCACCCCGCCTGTCCCCTCGGGTCACGCCCGAAACTGCCGCACAAGCCGCCCCGCGTGGCAGAAAGACGTCAAAAGCGTCGAGCGAATCCTCTGGCTAAAACTTTCAAAACTTCCGCGATTTAACGCATAAGTAATAAATTCGTAATTGGGGAGTAATCGTTCGTAACCATAATCCGCCGCCGTGATTTCAGTTTTCTAACGCTCGTTCGCGAGCCCTCACGACGACGGAGCCCCTTGCATGTTCGCTTCACGCACCCGTTTTCCGCTGCGCCTCGCGGTGCTTTCCAGCGTTGCCGCGCTGGCCGCCTGCGGTGGCGGCAATAACAACAATTCGACCACGGCGGCCACGCCGAATCCGCCCGCCGACCCGGGTTTCGTCGATAGCGCGGCCATTCCCGCCGTCCCCGCTTTCGTCGATAACATCGCCACCAACCAGCGCGGCGACGCCCGTTACGCCACGCTCGCCACCAACGCCGGCGTGCGCGTGGGCGCGCGTTTTCTCGACCTCTGGCAGCCGCTCACGCTGCTCGTGGATGCGGGCGTGTCCGCCACCGCGAACGGCTCGTTCCCGGCCGTCACGCAATCGACGTGGACCGGCGTCCCCAACGACGGCACGCCCGGCGGCGCGATCCTGAACAGCACGGTGCTCGGCGCGAACGTGCAATACGTGGTCACCGCCACGACGAACCGCACGCAGACGCAGGCCGACGCGGCCTATTACGACGACCGCCGCGGCAAGGGCTATAGCGTGACCGACGGCATGGGCCCGCTCACCACCGTCTGGCGCACGGCCGCGCAGCAGACCACCAGCATCACCTCGATTCCGGGCGACGCCACCACGACGCTCTACAACGATTCGGGCAACAACATCGGCGTGGGCAGCACGACCAACACGAGCTTCGGCAAGGTCGTCGATCTGCTCAGCACGATGGGCAACAACGCGTCGACGGAACCGGCCAAGCGCTTCTACAAATACGCGCGCCCGTTCCGCTGGAGCAGCAGCGTGGTGGTCGATCCGACGCTCGTCCCGGCGATCAGCACGACGCCCGCAACCGACGGCGGCTTTATCAGCGGTCACGAAGCCGAAGCGATGCGCGACGCCATGACGATGGCGTACCTCGTGCCCGAGCG
Organism: Paraburkholderia sp. Ac-20340; assembly: GCF_017104965.1. GTDB lineage: Bacteria > Pseudomonadota > Gammaproteobacteria > Burkholderiales > Burkholderiaceae > Paraburkholderia. Next base: position 51,669 of record NZ_JAAGPR010000028.1, on the reverse strand, counting down.
CTTCCAGGAAATGGCCAGCCGCGGTCTCGAACTCGGCGAAAACCGCATTCTCGCGGGCATGCATTCGCCGCTCGACGTGATCGGCGGGCGGATGTTCGCGCTCGCGGCCACGGCGGCGAATCTCTACGATCCGGCCAACGCCACGCTCAAGAGCGCGGCCTATACGCAGGCGCACGACACGCTCATGCAGTTGACCAGCACGAGCGCGACGAACTTCGCCACCTACGCGCATTCGGGCACGACCACGACGGACCGCTTCGCCGACTACGCGACCAACAAGTCCGAATTCGCGCGCCGCATGACCTTCGGCTTCTCGCAGATCGAATCGACCGAAGCGCCGCCGGTGGTGCCCAAGGGCGCCGAAGTGCTGCTCGAAACGCGCTTCCCGTACCTGAGCGCCGACCAGCGCCGCGTCGTGCTGAAGACGACCGAAATCGCTTCGGGCTACCCGGTCATGGACGACGACGAAGGCTGGGGCCGTCTGAACATGTTCGCCGCCGCCGACGGTTATGGCGTGTTCAACGGCAGCGTGACGGTGTCGATGGACGCCACCAAGGGCGGCTTCAATGCAGCCGATACGTGGCGCAACGATATCTCCGGCTCGGGCAAGCTCACGCTGCAAGGCAGCGGCACGCTCAAGCTCGCGGGCAACAACACGTATAGCGGCGGTTCGCAGGTGACGGGCGGCGTGCTCGAAGCCGATTCGGCCAACGCATTCGGCAGCGGCGACGTGTATGTGGGCGGCGGCGCCGTCGCAATCGCAGCGAGCGCCACGCCGGTGACGGTCACGGGCAAGTACACGCAGCTCGCCGGCACGACGTTGCAACTCGCGCTCGACGGCAACGGCGGCGGGCGTCTGCGCGTGGGCGGCCAGCTCACGATCGCAGGCGGCACGCTGCACGTTTCGTTCGTGAACGGCTATACGCCGAAGGCCGGCGACACGCTCGACCTGATCGACGGCAGCGGCGGTGCGAAGCAGTTCACGACCATCAATGTCGATGGTTTCAAGGCCACGCCGGTGTACACGAACACGGGCGTGTCGGTGAAGCTCTCGGCGTCGTGATTCGCTTGTTTTAAAGCGTAAAAAAGCCCCGGCGCGTCGACACGCCGGGGCTGAGTGCTTGCCACGCTACAGGCAAAAAACGAGCTGCAAGCTCTGCGGGTTTTAAGGGGTGATGACCCAGGCACTCGCGCAGTAATCCTGATGCCCGATGTCGACAGATCTGGATGTAAGCAGCGTCGGGCACTGATGCAATTATTCAATCCGGCCGATGCAGCGTATAGAAGCAGTTGCGCGCGAGCCCATCGCAGCAGCGCGCAAAATGCCGCATGCAGACATGATCCGGACATGAGGATTCCGTAGCAGATTCGTGCGCATCATCGTAGGATGCAGAGTTTTCGACCTGATCGCCGCGCGCCTGCCACCCCGATGCATCGATACGAAACCCTCGCGCACACCATGGCCGAAGAGATCCGCTCCGGCAGCATTCCCGTGGGCGCGCGCATGCCTTCCTTGCGCCACGTGATCGCGCAACATAACGTGAGCCAGGCCACCGCCACGCGTGCGTATTATCTGCTCGAAGAATGGGGGCTTGTGCGCGCGCAGGAGCGCTCCGGCTATTACGTGGCGCCTGGTGCGGGCGTGTCGTCCCCAACGGCTGAACGTGTATCGCTTGCCACGGCTGGCAAGGTCGATATCAGCGATCTCGTGTTTTCAGTGCTCGACGCCGCGCGCGAGCCCGATATCGTGCCGCTCGGTTCCGCGTTCCCCTCGCCGCAACTCTTTCCGCTCGAACGTCTCGCGAAATCGCTCGGCACGGCGGCGCGTCATCTGAATGCGTGGAGCACGGTGGTCGATCTGCCGCCCGGCAACGAGGCGCTGCGCCAGCAGATTGCGCTGCGTTATATGGGCATCGGCATCGCCCAGCCGATGAATGAAATCGTCGTGACCAACGGCGCGCTCGAAGCGCTCAATCTTTGTCTGATGGCCGTCACGCGTCCGGGCGATTGCGTGGCGGTGGAATCGCCCGGCTTTTACGCGGCTTTGCAGGCGATCGAACGGCTCGATCTGCGCGCCGTGCCCATTCGCGTCGATCCCGTCACGGGGCTCGATCTCGATGCGCTCGCGGCGGCGCTGGAGCGTCATCCGATCCGCGCATGCTGGTTCATGACCAACTTCCAGAACCCGACCGGCGTGACGCTCGGCGTCGATAAAAAGCGCGCACTGGTGGAGCTGCTCGCGCGCCACGACGTGCCGCTGATCGAAGACGATGTCTACGGCGAACTGCATTTCGAATCGGACTATCCGCTGCCCGCTCTTGCGTTCGACAAGCACGGCCTCGTCATGCATTGCAGTTCGTTTTCGAAGACGCTCGCGCCGGGATATCGCATCGGCTGGACGGCGGCGGGACGCTACGCGCAGAAAGTGCAGCGCCTCAAGCTGATGTCCACGCTTTCGGCGAGTATTCCCGTGCAGGCCGGGATCGCCGATTATCTGCAGCACGGCAGTTACGATCGCCATCTGCGCAAGGTGCGTGCGGCGCTGCGCGCGCAACTCGTCGAAATGGAGCGCGCGATCCGGCGCTGGCTGCCGCGCGGCGTGCGCTATGCGCGGCCAGGCGGCGGCTATTTCGTATGGCTCGAATTGCCCGAGGCTATCGATGCGATGGCACTGCACCGGCTTGCGATTGCGAGCGGCGTGAGTCTCGCGCCGGGGCCGATTTTTTCGCCCGAGCATGGCTTTCGCAATTGCATCCGGCTCAACTTCGGCCATCCGTGGAGCGACCGGATCGAAGCGGCCATGCGCGGGCTCGGCAAGCTGCTGACCGATCCTGCGGTGCGTGTGTCGCGTTGAGCCAACGCCAGACTTTTGCCGGGTGTCGTAAGATGGGCTCTCCAATGCTTTCTGGATGAGTCGACAGGTATGCCACTTACGGGACGAGGTGCGAGCGCAGCACTGCAGTGCGAGGACGACGCGATGGACTGGTCACGGGTCTGCGCCAGCGATGAGGTTGCGGCGGGTACGGCGCGCGCCGTGACGCTCGGCGCGCTGCGCCTCGTGGTCTGGCGCGATGGCGAAGGCGACGTGCACGTCTGGGACGACCGCTGCCCGCATCGCGGCGACCCGCTTTCGGGCGGCGACGTGAGCGGCGGCCTGCTCACCTGCCCGTCGCACGGCTGGCGCTTCGACGTGAACGGCCAGCAGGTGCGCATGTTGACGGTGGCCTCGCAGCGAACGGCATCGCAGCGCTGCACGAGCGCCAACGATGCCACGGTTCATCCCGCGCGCGAAAGCGACGGCTTTGTCTGGGCCTGCATCGACGCCCTCTCCGCCACGCCCGCTTGACGCCACGTCACGCCACGTAATTCCGCTTCGGATTCCGCGCCGGATTCCGCTTCATGCGCGCTGCAAAACAAGGCGCGCTTCCAGACCGCCGCCCGCGCGGTTATGCAGCGAAAGCTGCGCGCCCATCGCCACCGCCAGTTGACGCGCGATGGCCAGCCCCAGCCCGGTGCCGCCCGTGCCGCGATTTCGCGACGTTTCCAGCCGGTAAAACGGCTCGAACACCGCTTCGAGCGATTCCGCGGGAATGCCCGGCCCACGGTCGAGCACCGAGATCGTCACCTGCCCTTTGAGCGGCCCATCCAGCACCGCGATCTCCGCCGCGCCCGCAAACTTCAGCGCGTTATCGACGAAATTGCCGACGATACGTTTGAGCGCCTGGGCGCGCGTCACCACCGCGAGCGGCGCACCGGCATCGGCGCGTGTTTCGTAACGCACGTCGCTGCCCGCATCGATGTAATCGAACACGAGGCTGTCGAGCAGCGCATCCAGATCGAGCCGCACGGGCACTTCAGCCGCGCCGTGCAGCGTGCGCGCGTAGGTGACGCCTTCTTTCACCAGTTGCTCCATCTCCTGCAGATCCTGGCGGAGTTTCGAGCCCTGGTTATCGTCGTCCATCACATCCACGCGCAGACGCATGCGTGTGATCGGCGTTTGCAGATCGTGCGAAATGGCCGCGAGAATCTGCATACGCTCGGCCATATAGCCGGAAATACGCGCCTGCATCGCGTTGAATGCACGTGCGGCGCGGGCAACTTCGGAGGGACCGTTTTCATCCAGATGCTCGGCCTTGAGGTCGGGGCCGAGTGTATCGGCGGCCTGTGCGAGCGCCTTGAGCGGACGCGTCGCCACGCGCACCGCCAGCCAGCAGCAGAACGCCAGCACCACCAGTTGCACCGCCAGCACCAGCGGCAGCCAGCGCGAAAGCGGCAGCGCATGTTGCGGGCGCACGTCGATCGTGAGCGGCGTGCCGTCGCTCAGATGCAGATGCACCTGGAAGTGTTCGTCGTGGCCGGGAATTGCGTTGGCCGTCATTTCGTAGTGTTTGCCGATGCCTTTCGATATCGCCGATTCGTAGCGTTTCGACAGTTGCGCATCGGGCGCGACACCGGGCACGCCCTCGCCCAGCACGAACGCATAGCTGCGCCGCGCGAGCTTCGGCAACCACGCGGCGCGCTCGGCGGCCGGCAGATTGTCGAGCAGCGCGACCGAACTGGCCACTTCGCGCTCGACGTAATCCATCATCATGTTGGCGGTGGTTTCGTCGCGTTCGGTGAGCGTGAGCCAGACCGAAAGCGTCTGCGTGAGCGCGAGTCCCAGACACAGAATCAGCGCGAGCCGCGCGAACAAGGTACGCGGCCAGTGCAGGAAATGGCGCGCCAGGCCTTCGTTGCGGGCCGATGCCTGAGTCACCTGCGGCGCGTGCTGGGTGGCGGCGCTCATGTCAGCCCTTCTTCGATCACATTCACCGACGCCGAGAACACATAGCCCTCGTTGCGCAGCGTCTTGATGTAACGCGGTTCGCGCGCGCCGTCGCGCAGACGCTGCCGCAAGCGGCTCACCAGCAGATCGATCGAGCGGTCGAATGCATCGGCCTGACGCCCCTGCGTGAGATTGAGCAACTGGTCGCGCGTGAGCACGCGCTGCGGATTGTCGAGAAACACGCGCAGCAGGCGATATTCGGCGCCGGAGAGCGCCACGAGCATGCCTTCCTCGTCGAGCAGATGGCGCGCCGTGGTGTCGAGCCGCCATTCGCCGAACGCGAGCATCGTCGCCGTTTCCGTCACCTGCATGCCGGGCGGCAGCATGCGCGTGCGGCGCAGCACCGAGCGGATGCGCGCCAGCAGTTCGCGCACGGCGAAGGGCTTGGAGAGGTAATCGTCGGCGCCCATTTCGAGGCCGACGATACGATCCGTTTCTTCGCTGCGCGCCGTGAGCATCAGCACCGGCACGGCGCGAAAACGGCTCGCGCGCAGATCGCGGCAGAGCACGAGACCGTCTTCGCCGGGCATCATCAGGTCGAGCACGATGAGGTCCGGCGCGCCGTTCTCCAGCGCCGCGCGCATCTCGCGGCCATTGGCGGCCACCGACACGCGCATGCCGTTCTTTTCGAGGTAATCCGCGATCAGTTCGCGGATGCCGCGATCGTCGTCGACGATCAGAATGTGGTCGATTTTTTCCATGCGCCGATCATACTCCGCGCTGCGCGAGCCGACGCGCACCGTGCCGCCGGTCGTCATCGCTATCGTTTTCGGGGTCGTTGCTGGCTTCGTTGTTCTCGCGACGCGTGGCCGTGGTCAGCGTGCAGACCAGCGGATGCACCGCTTCGTTCGCCAGGCCGCCCGCCAGCAGCGCGAGCATTGCAAACAGCCGCCTCATGCGTCCTCCACCACCGAAAGACTCGCGCCGTCGTTGATGCCCGCTTCAAGCGCATAGACATCCACGCCATCGATGCAACCCAGATTCACGCGCCACAGTCTGGGATCTTTGCGCGTCTGATGAAACGGATAGATGCCGCAGTGTTTGCAGAAATAGTGCTTCGCCACCTGCGTGTTGAACTGATAGAGCGTGAGGTCCGCTTCGCCGGTCTTGATCGTGAGTTCGGCGGCGGCGAACGGCGGCGACATCAGCGCGCCCTTGCGGCGGCACAGGCTGCAGTTGCAGCGCGAAGCGGGCGTAGGCGCGGTGCGGACTTCGAAGCGTACCGCACCGCAGTGACACGAACCGTGCAGGACTTCGGCGTTCATTCCGGCGCTCATGGTGGTTCTCCTCGATGCATCGTTGGCGATGGAAGCTTTATAGCGCAGCGCCGCCAGCGCTTTGTATCCCAATGTATCTGCCTGTACCGGCGACACAAAATATTGCACGCCGGGCACAGAAACCTGCGGATTTGCGCCGTTCGAAGACGTCCAGCCGACGCCGGAAGCCGGATGCCGCGCTTTCGGCGGTCGAAGACGGTGAACGGGTGGCACACGCACGCATCGATTTGCCGATCGATGTGACGCCATCGGTGGTGCGCGGGGCGTCTCTCGAAAGCATTGGCGCGACAGGCGCGCCATTTTGTTTCGTTATCCCTGGCGCACTGCGCGCGTAAACCGGCGAAACGGCGCTAATGCGAACGGCGTCAGCGCCAGCACTGCTACGCAAAACGCCACCTGGGAAACAAAGAACGTCGCGAACCACTGTCCGTGGCGCGCGACGTAGTAGCCGTTGTGCAGCACATCGCTCACGATGATCGCAACGGTCAACGCGAGACCCGCGCGCGGGCGCACGAACAGTAGCAGCACGGCAAACGGATCGAGCAACGTGAGCAGGCTCCAATAAACCTGGCTTGCGAGCAACGCATCGGCGCCGTAGCCGTAATCCCAGAGCAGGCCATGCGCCGCGATGGCGCGCGCGTGATTGAAGGTCCCGGCAAGCAGGCAGAACGCGAACAAGATGCGAATGGCAAGAGAGCGGCGATGCATGGGGCAGCGGGTGGTCTCGTGAGCAGGATTCGCGCGAAGCGTAGCAGAGACATGCAACGGCAGCGGCGCAACGTGCGCGTCGTTCACGCCCAACGCTGGCCGTTCGGCCAGCTATTGCGCGCAAACCGGCGTTCATAACATCTTCAGGTCGGACTCGTTCCCGCAGTCCCTTCTGCTTCGCCCACCATTCGCATCCGGACCATGATCGGGCGCAAGGTTACGCCCCTTCCCAAAGTCATCCCGCTTGACGAATGGTGCCAATAATGACACCATGACTCACGAAGACAAGATTCTCGCGCAGATGCGCAGCGAACCCGCCAACGTGCGTTTTCACGATCTCTACAGGATCTGCGAATTGCACTTCGGCGGCGCCCGGCAGACCGGCACCAGTCACGCGGTGTTCAAGATGCCATGGCCCGGCGACCCGCGCGTGAATATCCAGAACGATCACGGCAAGGCCAAGGTGTATCAGGTGCGCCAGGTCCTCGCCGCAATCAACAAGCTCAAGGAGCTGCAATGATCAAGCATGACCACTTTACGTATCGCATTTCGTGGTCGCCGGAAGATGGCGAGCACGTTGGGCTATGCGCGGAGTTTCCCTCGCTCTCCTGGCTCGATAAATCGCACGAAGGCGCGCTGGTGGGTATCCGCCGGCTGGTGGCCGAAACCGTGAAGGAAATGGAAGCCAGCGGCGAGAAAGTGCCGGACCCTATCGCCGATCGCAAATACAGCGGCGAATTCAAGGTGCGCATTCCGCCTGAAGCGCATCGCGCGCTCGTGATCCAGGCCCACGAACAGGGCGTGAGCCTGAATCGCCTCGCCAGCGCGAAGCTCTGCGCGTAATCGGTCGCGTATGCGTCGTGCGCGCGCTCAGGTTTCGCGTCGGGCTTGATCGAGCCCGCCGCGCGCCATCACCCACACCGCCACTGCTGCCGCCGCGAACCCCGAGGAAGCGCCCACCATCAGCGCCCAGCGCGGTCCGCAATGGTCGGCCACCCAACCGACAATCGGCGCGCCTATCGGGGTGCCGCCCAGCGCCACGGCCAGCCGGATCGCCATGACGCGCCCGCGCATCGAAGGCTCGGTGGAAAGCTGCATCAGGCTGTTGGTTTCGGTGGTCACCGTGAGCGCCGCCACGCCGATCACCACCAGCGCAGCGCCAAACCAGCCGTAGCCAGGGGCGATTGCCGCCAGCGTGCAACCCACCCCGAACATCGCCGATGCAATCAGCAGCGAGGCAAAGCGCGGGTTGCTGCGATGCGCGCCGAACAGCGCGCCCGACACCGTGCCCACGGCCATCATCGACGAAAGCAGGCCGTAGCCGCCCGCATCGGCGTGAAAGACGCGCACGGCCATCGTCGAGATAAAGATCGGGAAATTCAGGCCAAATGTGCCGATCAAAAACAGCATCACCACGATCGCCTTCAGGTCCGGGCGGCCCCAGACATAGCGAAAGCCCGCCACGAGGCTGCCCTTCGCGGGCTTGGCGCGGGCACGCGTGCGCAGTTCGTGCGCGCGCAGGCGCGTGAGCGACACCAGCACGGCGATAAACGACAGTCCGTTGAAAATAAAGGCCCAGCCCGTGCCCACCGAGGCGATCACGATACCCGCCACGGCCGGCCCGACCATGCGCGCGGCGTTGAAGGAAGTGGAATTGAGCGCGACGGCGTTGGCGAGATCGGCGTCGCCGACCAGTTCGGACACGAAGGTTTGCCGCACCGGCGAATCGAACGCCGTAGTCGTGCCGAACAGAAACGCGAACACGTAGACGTGCCAGAGCTGCACCACGCCGGTCACCGTCAGCAGGCCGAGCGCCAGCGCGAGCGCGCCTTGCATGGCCTGCGTGAACATCAGCAGACGGCGCTGGTCGAGGTGATCGGCGGCGTAACCCGCCCACGGCAAAAATAGCAACTGCGGCCCGAACTGCAGCCCCATCACAATGCCCACTGCCGCGGCGCTGTGGTGCGTGAGACCCGTGAGGACCAGCCAGTCCTGCGCGGTGCGCTGCATCCACGTGCCGATATTGGAAACGATCGCGCCCGCCGCCCACACCCGGTAGTTGAAGCTGCGCAGCGAGCGGAACATGCCCGCGGAGGAGTCGCTCATGGCCGCCTCCGTTACGACTGCACGAGCCGCTGGAGCAGCGCGATGGCGTGAGCGAGCTGCGTCTGCTCTTCGCGATCCAGGCGCGCCTCGATTGTGCGCGCGAGCCAGTCCTGGCGTGCTGCGCGGCTTTCGCGCATCCAGCTTGCGAAGGCGTCGGTGAGCGACCAGAGCGTCTGGCGGCCATCGGCCGGGTCCGGCGCGCCGGTCAGCAAACCCGCCGATTCGAGCGCGGCGACCACCGTGCCCATCGACTGCGGGCGCATGCCCTCGGCGCGCGCGAGGCTCGAAACCGTGGCCGGCCCATCGCGCTCCAGACGCTGCAGCGTGGCCAGTTGCGATGGCGTGAAGTCTCCGGCGCTGGCCTGTTCGCGCAGGCGCCGCTTGAGTTTGCCGACCAGCGTGCGTAGCTCGCCGGCCAGCGCATCGGCCTGGGCGGAAACGGGTTCGGCGGATGCGGAAGGAGAGGTTTGGGCGGATGTCGGGCGGGAGCTCATCCGCGCATTTTAGGAAATATGAAGCCAAACTGCAAAGCTAAACTTCATATCTGTACGTACCCTTTTTCAGACGTACGTACGGCCGGATGGTCGACTTTCCTGCCCGGAAATGCAAAACCGCCTCCTCGATACCACTCGAGGAGGCGGTTTTGATCGACTGGCGTGACTGGCTTGTCTAGTGGCTCACACCGCTTTGGCGCGGCGAATCTGCGTAGGTGCGCGGAAGAACTTGCAGGCGGCGTAGTAGACCACCGAAGTCAGCACGAGGCCCACGATCCACGAAAGATCGGCACCATTGAGCATTTTGGCGACCGGGCCGGTGTACATATCCGTCGCGACGAACGGCAGTTGAACGACGATCCCGAAGAGGTAGGCGAAGATCGCGACGCCGTTGAAGCGGCCGTACACACCGCCATCGGCGCGGAAGAACGAATCGACGTCGTATTCGCCGTGGCACACGAGGTAGTAGTCGATCAGATTCACAGCCGTCCAGGGCACCAGCACGTAGAGCAGCAGCAAAATGAAGTTGGTGTATTCGACCAGGAAATTGCTCTGCCCGAACAAGGCGATCATCAGCGAAATGCTGAACAGAATGACCGCCGTGATGGCGCGCGCGCGCGCCTTGGCCTGCCAGTCCGGAAACAGCGTCTGGAAGATCGTGATGGTCGAAAGCGTGCCGCAATAGAGGTTCATTGCATTCGTCGCGGCGATGCCCACGGAGAGCACGATCACGACGAGCGGTGCAATGCCGTGCGTGACCTTGGTGAGGCCGGTGACGACATCGCCGTCGCTGACGAGCAGGCCCACCATTGCGCCCAGAATCATCGGGAAGATCGAGCCCAGCGAGCAACCCCAATAGCTCGACCAGAACGCGGTGCGTGCGCCGGTTTCTTCAGGCATGTAACGCGAGTAGTCCGACACATAGGGTGCGTAGGCGATCTGCCAGAGCGCCGCCACCGAAATCGTGCCGAGAAAGCCCGTGAGATTGGCGCTGTTCTTCGTGAAGAAATCGGCGGGCAGGCCGTGCACGAAGATAATCCATGCGAAGGTCAGCACGAGCACGAGACCCGAAAGCCAGGTCATGAGGCGCGTATAGGCGTGAATCAGGTTGTAGCCGAAGATCGTCGCAACAAGACTCAACGCACCGACCACCAGCACGCCGTTATTGACCGTGACGGCCGGCGTCAGACTGGCGAGCGCCTGGCCGCCAAGCACGAGATTCGAGGCGAAAAAGCCCAGATACATGATCACGACGAGCGCCACCACCAGCAGCGAGCCGATCGAACCAAACTGGCCGCGCGTCTGAACCATTTGCGGCACGCCGAGTTGCGGGCCCTGTGCGGAATGCAGCGCCATGAAAATCGCGCCCACCAGTGTGCCGATCACGATACCCAGCACGCCCCACCAGAACGGTTGCTTGAACACGGTGACGGCCAGCGCGCCAGTCACGATCGTCAGCATCATGATGTTCGAGCCGAACCAGATCGTGAACAGATCGCTGGCCTTGCCGTGGCGCTCGGAGCGCGGAATGCGCTGAATAGTGCTTTGCTCCAGATGGGCAATCGTATCTTCGGCCATGGGGTCTCCTTCTGAGTGGCGCAGTTCGATAACAGCGACACTGTTCAACAACAAAAAGCGCGACGAAAGAACGAAATAGCTTGCCCTTGCATAGCTTTTTTCTTGTTAAACAATCTGGTGCATAACCGCACATAGGCGAAGGCCGTTATGCACCACGAAAGCGCAACTTTCAGCCGATCGCGGCCGGCGTGGCCTCACTGGGCGCGTGCTGGCGCCCCAGAATCATGTCGGCCGCTTTCTCGCCGATCATGATGCAAGGCGCGTTGGTATTGCCGCTGATCAGGATCGGCATGATCGAGGCATCCGCGATACGCAGCCCTTCGATTCCGTTCACCTTCAAACTTGCGGGATCGACGACACTCATCGCATCCACGCCCATCTTGCAGGTGCCGACCGGATGAAACACGGTGGCCCCGTACTCGCGGATATAGGCCCAGAGTTGTTCGTCGGTCTGCACTGCTGCGCCGGGCAGCATTTCCTTGCCGCGAATTGCGTCGAATGCCGGATCGGCGAGAATTTTGCGCGCCAGCTTCAGGCCTTCCACCAGCACGCGGCCATCTTCGGGATTAGAAAGGAAATTGAAGTCGATCACGAGCTGGCCCTCGCGGTTCAGCGTCACCTCGCCGATGCTTTTCGGACGCAGCACGCAGGTATGCACCGCGTAGCCGTGACCCCATTCGAAAAGGCGGCCGCGATGGCTGCGATAACCGGGCACGAAATGGAACTGCACATCGGGCAGATCGGCCGATAGCGGCGTGCGCGCGAAGCCGCCCGCTTCGACGTAATTGGTCGTGAGCCAGCCTTTCTGCCCGAACATATAGCGCAGCGGCGCGGCAATCACATCGGGCAGCGCACCGAGCGAGAAACCCAGCGTTTTCGTGCTGTTCGAGCGAACTGTAATCAGGCCGTCGAGATGGTCCTGCAGATTCTTGCCCACCCCCGGCAGATCGTGGCGAACCTCGACTCCGGCCTGTTCGAGCGCCGCTTTCGGCCCGATGCCGGAGGCCAGCATCAGTTGCGGCGTACCCAGCGCGCCGGCGCTCAGAATGACTTCCCGGCGCGCGACGATCGCCTTCGCGACGCCGTTGGCAACAACGTTCACGCCCTTCGTGACCTTGTTTTCGAGGATGATCGATCGCACCGCACAATCGGTGAGGACCGTCAGGTTCGCACGCTGACGAACCGGCGCGACGAAGGCGCGATAGCTCGACAAGCGTTTGGCGTCTTTCTGGGTGACGTTATAGATGCCGCAGCCTTCGAACGCCCGGCCGTTGAAATCCGTGTTGCGCCGGATGCCAACACGCTCCGCCGCCTTCACGAACAGGCTGGAGACCGGGTTGGGATCGCGCGGCACATCCACGTGAAGCTCGCCCTTCGTGCCATGCAGGCTGGGGTCCTGACCCAGCCGGTTATTCTCGGACTTGCGGAAATACGGCAGCACGTCTTTCCAGCCCCAACCGGCGCAGCCGGTCGCCTCCCATTTGTCGTAGTCGCTCGCATGACCGCGAATGTAGATCATGCTGTTCATCGAGCTAGAACCGCCCAGCGCCTTGCCGCGCGGCGTGTGCAAGCTGCGATTGTTCAGGTTCTTCTGGGGCGCCGAGAAAAAATTCCAGCTGTACTTTTTGCTTTTGTAGAGCGTAATGGTGCCGGCGGGCGTCTGAATCCGCACGTTGTTGTCGTGACTGCCCGCTTCGATCAGGCACACGCTCACACCGGGGTCCTGGCTCAAGCGGTTCGCCAGCACGCAACCCGACGAGCCCGCACCCACGATCACATAGTCGAAGGCGTCCGTCATATCGATAGAAGTGGTCTCACCTGGCATGCTTTTTCCTCGTTTGAGCCGCACGGCCGGAGCGGCCGTTGCTGGATGCCAGATTTTCGGCAGCACAAAAAAATAGCGAAATGAGGTTTTTTGTGGTCGCTGGCAAGGAAAAAGCTCGCTCGAGAGGAGCGCGCGATGCGACGGGTGTGATGACTACGCGCGTGCGGCGTCGCCAGGAGAGCGGCACACCATGCCGCGAGTCCTGGGAGGAATCGATTACTCAGTTATCCAGATCAATGACAGCGCCGTAAAGCCGTCGAAGAACAATTATGGTGCGGCTTTTTCGATCAATGTGTGCAGGCGCGCCTTCGACCGGGGATCGAGCTGGTGCATTTCGCAGCCCACACGGGTCCAGCCTCGTTCGTGATCTTCCGAGACCCATCGAACGTCGAGGTATACCGCAACCACGATTTCGTCTTCGTCGTCGATTGCCGAAGACTGCAGCCAGCCCGACACGGTTTCGCCGCGAGAAAACAGGCCATTGCGCGCGTGCAGAAGCGCCCCGTTCGAGCTCAGGTCGGCGACCTGTGCGAGCGCCCGGCCATCCTTGTTCAGCAGCAGTGGTGCAAACAACATCGGTGTGCGGACGTCCCGCCGCAAATCCATTTCACTTGCCATGTGAATAACACCCGTTTCTCGTGATTTATTTTTATCGGCTGATCGCTTTCACGGACTTGTTAAAGTGCAGCCCCGAATTCCGTGTAAAGGAAACGCTGATGCAATTACGATGCCAGGCGGGGATTGTAACGTGCCAGCAAGAAGTCGCGCACTAACAATTAGTGCCATGCCACGCGCCTTTTCGTAATTCGCAGGAAACTGGCAAACCATTTGGCGTGAATCGGCTGCAATGTAATGAACTGAAATGCAGCGGGATTGGGATCATGAAATGCGCTGAAAGGGTTATGCATCGGCACAACCTTTTTTCAGGAGAGCGACAATGAAACACGCCATTTCACAACGCGCCACGCTCTGGCTGATTACCGCAATCGTTTGCACCTCGACTACTTTATCGATTAGCGGCTGTAAGCGCGCGAGCGAAGGCGAACATCCGCAGACCGATTCCGCCAGCGACAGCGATACCGGAAATCGCTTGAAGGCGATGGCATCCGCAGTCAGTCCCGCCATCAGTCCGGTCACGCCGCGCGAAAATCCGCCGCACGCCAATTCGAGTCCTTGAACTGATGCGTCAACTTACCCCCGCGTTGATTCCTGAACGTCGACCTTCTGCGCAAGCGTTTGCGCCATGAACCGAGCGGCAATCCGAACCGGCCGGTTGAGATCTACTTGCGCCCGCACGCCCCGCTCCGGTCCCGGAATCGGATTCGAATTCGGTCTCGGCTCCGCTCAAACATGGCCCTCATTAAAACCACTCAAATTCATCGAGCGCCTGCCGTTAACCGGTTAGTTACCCCGCACCCATTCGACGCGTCGTGGCTTTGAAAGCCCGGCGCAAGCGATCGAATCGTCAGGGCTCGGCCTGGAATCAGCGGAACTGGCAACCCGCAAACATCAGCACGCGCCTGGCCGCGTAACGTGTGACGGAACACCCCTTCTCATGCTTGTGAAACGACTCTGCACCGCGCTGTTCGCGGTCGCGCTCGCGACGGCGCTCGCGCCCATTTGCGAAGCGCAATATTCAACGGACTGGCTGGCCAATAGCTTCGGCACCAATGCCACACGCGTGGGCAACGTGGCGCGCTCGATGTGGGTCGCGCCCGAAGGCGTGATTTATACGTCGTCGATGTGGGACGAAAACGAAGGCGGCGTTGCGCTCTATCAGAACGGCCAGAGCATCGGCTCGATCGGCGGACATAGCGATTTTCAGGGCGGCGCGATCACCGGCAATGCGACGTCGCTATTCGTCGCCATGCAGTTCAACAGCGCCTACGGCAGCGGCAAGGTCGGCCGCTACAACCGCACGAGCCGTGCGCGCGATCTGCTTGTCAGCGTGAGCAACACGACGACCGAGCGTCTGGCCGATGTCGTCACCGGTCTCGCTACTTCGGGTTCACTGCTGTATGCGAGCGATTTCCCGGGCAATCGCGTGCGCGTGTTCACCACCGCAGGCGTATGGCAACGCGATATCAGCCTGGCGAGTCCAGGCGCACTGGCCATCGATGCCGCGGGCAATCTCTGGGCCGCGCAAAAGAGCACCGGCACTGTGTTCGAATTCGGCCCGAACGGCGAAAAGCGCAATACGATTTCACTCGGCGCAACGGCGCGGCCTTCGTCGCTCTATTTCGATTCGCAGACCGCGCAATTGATGATCGGCGATTCCGGCCCGGACATGAATATCAAGCTGTACAACGTCGCGGGCGTACCGTTTGCAACCGGCACGTTCGGCGTCAAGGGCGGCTATCTCAACACGGCGACGGGCCTCAAAGGTCAGGTGGGCGACAAGCGCTTCACGCGCGTGGATGGTATCGGCAAGGATTCGGCCGGCACGCTTTACGTGCTGAATAATCCCTGGGGCGGTTCGTGGGATCTCGGCCGCGACGGCGGCACCGATATTCACGCCTACGATGGCAAAGGCAATCTGCGCTGGAAATTGCAGTCGCTGAATTTCGAGGGCAACGGCGCGCCCGATGCAGGCACGGACGGCGCACTCTTCTACGGCGGCACCCATCTCTATACCGGCACGGCGGGCGGCACTTTCGTCGCCAATACGGTCGATCCCATTACGTACCCGTCCGACCCGCGCATCAATCTCGCCGATCACGAACGCGGCGAGCATTTCGCGCAACTCGCGTATGTGAACGGCCATCGCATTCTGGTCGCGGCGAGCCAGAATCCCGATACGTTCTACTTCTTCCATTTCAACGCGCAGAGCGGCTATATCGCCATTCCCGACGCAACGCTGCCCGGCACCGCATTCAACACCACGGCCCGCGTTCGCGACGGTTTCTGTCTCGACAGCAAAGGCGATATCTGGGCCGGACTCGACAAGACCAACACCATTTCGCACTATCCGTTGACGGGTTTCGACGCAAACGGCAAACCGTCATGGGGCACGCCGAAAACATGGCCTATTCCTAAGACAATTGCGCAACTCACTCGCATCATCTATCTGCCCGAAAGCGACACGCTGATACTCGCGCAAGGTATCAGCGGCAATAGCGACTGGACGGCGGTAGGTTCGCGCGTGGAGGTGTATCACGGCTGGCTCGCGGGCAATACAACAAAGCCCGATCCGGTGATTACGATTTCGGCGGCGAACGCTAAATCGATTGCAGCCAGCGGCAATGAACTGTTCGTGGGCTATGTGCATACGGTGCCCAATATCGACGCATTCAATCTCACGACCGGCAAGCTCGATACAACGTTCACCAATAGCCATCCCAGCGCGGTGTACGTGGGCAATGACGTCGATTCGATGTACGGCCTGCGTTCGTACCGGCGCGCGAATGGCGAATATGTTGTGACGAAAGACAATTACAACGGTTCGAATCTCGTGGTGTATCGCTGGACGCCTGCGCTCGCGGCAAGCTCGACATCGTCGACAACATCGACCGCCGTCACCAATGCGATGTTCGCATCGCCTTTCGGTTCGAAATAAGCGCAAACCGGCCGGGAGATTCGTCACGAACCTCCAGAATTTCCCTGGCCGGTCGTAAACGTGTGCATGACCTATCGTTCCCGCGGCAAAGCCCTTTGCGCCAGACAATGCTCGACCTTCTGATTCAATATTGGGGAACCATTCAAGGTTGTACTGCCGCGAGCGACAGCCCGGCCTTGAATCGCGCGCAGTTGCGCGTCATGGTCTATCAGTTGCCGATGATGTATGGGCTACTGATCATCAATACCTGGGGCGTGGTGCTGCCACATGAAAGCAGCTTCCCCTACTGGCAGGGCGTGCTTTGCCCGCTGATTTTCACGTTCGTGTGTCTGGTGCGCGTCGTGTCATGGCTGCGGCTCGCAAGAGTCAATGTCACGCCCAGACAGGCGGCCACGATCCTGCGCGGCACGCGCAAGCTCGCGTGGTTTTTCTCGATCGGCTTTACGGCGTGGTCGTTGTCGCTGCTGTCGCACGGCGATGAAGCGTTCAAGCTTCACGTGGCGTTCTATATGGCGATCACGGTTATCGGCGTGATCTTTTGCCTGATGCATGTGGTGAAGGCCGCTTTCACCGTCACGGCCATCGTCAATGGCGCGCTCGTCATCACCTTTCTGATGTCCGGCAAGGAGGTGTTTCAGGCGATTGCGATCGATACGTCGCTCGTCTCGATCGCGATGCTGGTGGTCTCGTTCACACACTTCAAGAACTTCGCCGCGCTCGTGGCCGCACAAAGCGATAACCGGCGCCTCGCGAATATCGACAGCCTCACCGGCCTGCCCAATCGCCGCGCGTTCTTCGATGCGCTCGATCAGCATTTCGATGGCGTGCAAGCGTCGGGCCAGCGGCTTGCCGTCGGCATGATCGATCTCGACGGCTTTAAATCGGTCAACGATATTCACGGACATAGCGCCGGCGACCAGGTGCTGGCCGAAGTGGCGGCGCGTCTTTCGGCTTCTTCGGCGGGCGCCACTGTGCTTGCGCGTCTGGGCGGCGACGAGTTCGGCATGATCGTCGCGGGCGACTGCTCGGACGGCCATCTTCTGCATCTCGGTCGACGCATCTGCGACGCGTTTCGCCTGCCTGTGACGCTGGGAGAGAGTTCGGTGCGGCTGGGCGCGACGATTGGCTTTTCGACCTACCCGCACAGTTCGCGCGATAAATCGGATCTGTTCGAAGCGGCCGATTACGCGCTTTACGAAGGCAAGCGCCGCGCGCGCGGCTCGGTGACGATTTTCTCGGAAGCGCATCGCAATGCCATCATTCGCGAATCGCAGATTGCGCAGGCATTGCGCTCGCCCGAACTCGAAAACGAACTCACGGTCGCGTTTCAGCCGATCTACGCGCTCGATCAGTCGCGCACCGTCGGCTTCGAAGCACTGGCGCGCTGGCATAGCGCGACGCTCGGCAATGTCACGCCGGGCGAATTCATTCCTGCCGCCGAACGCAGCGGGCTGATCACCGTGGTGACGCTCGCGCTATTCAACAAGGCGCTGGCGTGCGCGCGCCATTGGCCCACGCATATCGGCCTGTCGTTCAATCTTTCCGCCCACGATTTCGCCGATGAACGCGCCATGGCAGGCCTCGCGCAACGCATCCTCGAAAGCGGCATCGCGCCTAACCGGCTCGATTTCGAAATCACCGAAACGGCGATGGCGCAAGATTTCGAACAGGTGCGCAAAGCCGCGGCGGAATTGCGCAGCCTGGGCTGCGGTCTTTCCGTCGACGACTTCGGCACCGGCTATTCCAGTCTTTCGTATCTTTGCAATCTGCCGCTCACGCGCATGAAGATCGACCGCACCTTCGTGACCGGCCTGCGTGAAGGCACGACGGCCTTCACGGTCGTGCGGACCCTGCTCAATCTCAGCCGGCAGATGATGCTCGAATGCGTGATCGAAGGCGTCGAAACGGCGTCCGAAATGCGCACGGTCTCCGCACTCGGCGCCATGCTGATTCAGGGCTACTATTGCGCGCGGCCGATGGACGCTTCCGCCATCCCGGCCTATCTGGAAAGCGAATGCCCGACGCTTTCGGCGCTGAGCGCACCGCCAGCCGCCGCGTAATGCGGCGCGTTCGGCGTCAGACCGGCAAGCCTTCGACAATTGCAATCTGGGCGATGCAATAGCCGTCCCGTTTCGCTTTCGCCGCCTGATATTCGGGCGAGCGATAGCACGCGAGCGCGGTCTCCATATCCTTGAACTGGATCACCACATGACGCTGGAACACCTCGCCTTCCAGCGCCTCGAATGCGCCGCCGCGCGCAAGAAATACCGCACCGTATTTTTTAAACGCTTCCGGCGCCAGGTCCGTATAGCCTTTGTATTTGTCGGCATCCAGCACGCTCACGTGGGCAATCCAATACGCCGTCATGACTTCTCCTGTTCGTTTTCAAGAATACGTTGAGCGACAGCGGCGGCTTCGCTGATATGTTCGTGCACCGCCAGCCTCGCCAGTTCCGGATCGCGCAATTCACAAATCGCGCGGCAGATCTTTTCAATTCGCTGATAACCGCTGTTACTGCGATTCGTCGATTTCATGGTCATTGCGCGTAAGCGGCTGATCCGGCCATTGAGCCGCTGCACGACTTCCCACGCAACGCTCTGGCCCGCGATCGAGAATATCTTTTCATAAAGCGTCGACGAAACCGCAATGATCGCATTCACGTCGTCGCCGTCGAATGCGCCTTTGAATTCGGCCAGCAAGTCCTGAATCTGCAGAGCGGTTTGCGGCGTGAGATTCGCCGTGCAACCGGCCACCGCATTCTGTTCGAGCAGCAGGCGGATCTGGTAGATCTGCGCGGCCACTTCCCAGCTCATCGACGACACCGTCGGACCTTTCCCCGTCATGGTCTCGACCAGCCCTTCCGCCTCCAGATAGCGGATCACCTCGCGCACGACCGAGCGGCTCACGCCCATTTCCTCGCACAGGCTGCGCTCCACCAGCCGCTTTCCCGCCGGGAAATAGCCACTGATGATCGCATTGCGCAGCTTGTTCAGGCTCAGCTCGCGCAGCGTGACCGGCGGATTCTCAATTGTCAGATTCATAAATCTTTGTAGTCAGTCGTTCGGCCAGAGCGCCTTCCTGGCGGCCTTTTATGCCGGTTCAGGGTTAACACTCATGGCATGCCGTACTATGGTATACCAAACTATCTCACACAATCAACGCACGCAAGGAACGCGCAATGAGCCTGATTCGCAAGTCCATCCTCCACGTCGAGACCGTCTTCGTCGACGGCGACAAAGCCGCCCCGCAGCCGCTGAAGATGATCGGCGCCGTGGCCGTGATCAAGAACCCGTGGGCAGGCCGCGGTTACGTCGAAGACCTCTCGCCGGAAATTCGCGAACTCGCGCCGCAACTGAGTGCGCATCTGACGAAGCTGATCCTCGACGAAGCCGGTTCGGGCGAAGCGATCGAAGCGTTCGGCAAGAGCGCGATCGTCGGTCTGGACGGCGAGCTCGAACATGCATCGGCGCTGATCCACACGCTGCACTTCGGCAATACCTACCGTTCGGCCGTTGGCGCGAAGTCGTACCTGGCGTTCAACAACACGCGCGGCCCGGCCAATGCGCCGCTGCTGATCCCGATGATGGACAAGAACGACGAAGGCCGCCGTTCGCACTACCTGACGCTGCAATTCGCCATCCCCGATGCGCCGGCAGCCGACGAACTCGTCATCGCTATCGGCGGCGCCACGGGTGGCCGTCCGCATCACCGCATTGGCGATCGCTACAAAGACCTCGCAGAGCTCGGAAATGACGTCAAAAACCCTGCAGCTGTCCGATAAGCGCGTCGCGCACTACCTGGAACAGGGCAGCGGCGAGCCGCTGGTCCTGATCCACGGTGTGGGCATGCAGGCGCACGCGTGGTACCCGCAGATCGACGATCTGTCGCGCGATTTCCGCGTGATTGCCGTCGATATGCCGGGCCACGGCCAGAGCGATGCACTCGACACCGGCGCGGGCCTGCAACAGTTCGTGGCATGGGCGATCGCCTTCATCGAGGCGCTCGACGCCGGCCCGGTGAACCTGGCCGGTCACTCGATGGGTTCGCTGATCTCGGCGGGCGTGGCGGCTACGCGCCCCGACCTGGTCAAACGCGTGGCAGTCCTGAACGGTGTGTATCGCCGTACGCCCGAAGCGCGCGAAGCGGTGCTGCAACGCGCCGCCGAACTGCGCTCCGGCACCATCGACGTGGAAACGCCGCTCAAGCGCTGGTTCAACGCCGAGGAAGCGCAGCAGGTTGCCGCGCACAAGGTCGAAAGCTGGCTGAAGTCGGTCGATCTCGCGGGCTACGCCACGGCGTACACGGCCTTCGCGAAAGGCGATGAAGTCTACGCCGACGGCTGGCACTCGATCGCCTGCCCGGCGCTCGTGCTGACCGGTTCGGACGACCCGAACTCGACGCCGGAAATGGCGCGCCAGATGGCCGGCGCGGCACGCAACGGCCGCGCGGTCGTGCTGGAAAACGAGCGCCATATGGCGAATCTGACCGCGCCCGAAGCCGTCAATCGCGCCCTGCGCGACTGGTTACAGGTTGAAGCGCAACGTGCCGCGCAGACCGAATCCTTGAAGTCGGAAGTCTGATATGAGCCAAGAGACCGTCCAAACGACCGCTGCCGCTGCTGTGAACGCCGCGCCCGCCGTCATCAATCCCCGCGAGCTTCGCGACGCGTTCGGCGCCTTCATGACGGGCGTGACGATCGTGACCACCACCGGCGAAGACGGCAAGCCGCTCGGCTTCACCGCGAACTCGTTTTCGTCGGTGTCGCTCGATCCCGCGCTGCTGCTGGTGAGCATCGCCAAGACGTCGAGCAACTATCAGACGTTTTCGACCACCGGCCACTTCGCGATCAATATTCTCGCGGAAGGCCAGAAGGATCTGTCGAATACGTTTGCCCGCCCGAGCGACGACCGCTTCGCGAACGTCGACTGGAATCTCAGCGCGATCCATAACCCGCTGCTCGACGATGTCAGCGCCTGGTTCGACTGTTCCACGCATGCCGTGATCGACGCGGGCGACCATGCGCTGCTGGTCGGCAAGGTCGAAGCGTTCCATTCGGCAGGCTATGCGGGCCTCGGTTACTACCGCGGCGGCTATTTCACGCCGGCCAAGGTGTCGGCCGAAGTGATCGCCGGGCCGAAGGTGATCGTCAGCGCGATCATCGCGCGCGACGACAAGGTGCTGCTCACGCGCACGGCCGATAACAAGTGGGGCCTGCCGTCGCAGGAAATCGGCAAGGAAGGCGCGGACAAGGCGCTCGCCGGGATTTTCGGCAAGTACCAGCCCGATGCGTCTGCAAGCTTTATTTATTCGGCGTACAACAACACCGAAACCCATTACCAGTACATCGCGTTCCTTTGCAGCGCGCCGGACGATGCGGGCGACGCAGTCGACGCGTCCAGCCGCTTCGTGAGCCTCGACGACATCGAGCCGGATCAGTTCCAGGACAGCGCCGTGGCCAGCATGCTGCAGCGCTATCGCAAGGAGAGCCAGCTCAAGAGTTACGGCATGTATTACGGCGACCACAGCAACGGCACGGTCCGCCCGCTTCTTTCCTAAAGGTCACACCATGCGTTTTTCGCTTTTTGTCCACATGGAGCGAGTCTCCGACCAGACCAGTCAAAAGCAGCTGTATGACGAAATGGTCGAGCTCTGCCAGATCGCCGATCGCGGCGGCATGCACGCCGTCTGGACCGGCGAGCACCACGGCATGAACTTCACGATCGCGCCGAACCCGTTCCTCAATCTCGCCGATCTCGCCAACAAGACGAAGAACGTGCGTCTGGGCACGGGCACGGTGATCGCGCCGTTCTGGCACCCGATCAAGCTCGCCGGCGAAGCCGCGATGACCGACATCATCACGGGCGGCCGTCTGGATCTGGGCATCGCGCGAGGCGCATACTCGTTCGAATACGAGCGCCTGATGCCGGGCCTCGACGCATGGGGCGCAGGCCAGCGCATGCGCGAACTGATTCCGGCCGTCAAGAAGCTCTGGGAAGGCGATTACGCGCACGAAGGCGAGTTCTGGCAATTCCCCTCGACGACCTCGTCGCCGCAACCGCTGCAACAGCCGCATCCGCCGATCTGGGTTGCCGCGCGCGATCCGAACAGCCACGAATTCGCGGTGTCGAACGGATGCAACGTGCAGGTCACGCCGCTGCATTTCGGCGACGAAGAAGTCGAAAAGCTGGTCGGCCATTTCAATGCTGCGTGCGAGAAGTTCAGCAATATGCCGCGCCCGGAAATCATGCTGCTGCGCCACACGTATGTCGCCAGCAACGAAGACGACGCGCAGGTTGCCGCAGAAGAAGTGAACGCGTTCTACAACTATTTCGGCGCGTGGTTCAAGAACGAGCGTCCGGTCAGCCAGGGCATGATCAAGCCGCTGACGAAGGAAGAAATGGATGCGCACCCGTTCTATACGCCGGAAGCGATGCGCAAGAACAATGTGATCGGCACGCCCGAAGAAGTGATCGGCCGACTGAAGGCTTACGAAGCGCTGGGCTTCAACGAGTACTCGTTCTGGATCGACACCGGCATGAGCTTCGAGCGCAAGAAGGCGTCGCTCGAGCGCATGATCAACGACGTGATGCCCGCGTTCAAGTGAGGTAGGAATTCCATGAGTTTTCAATTTCAGCTGTATATCGACGGCCAGTTCGAAGCGGGCGCGGCTACTTTCGGCAGTGTCAGCCCGGCCACGGGCCAGGTCTGGGCGCAGATGCCCGAAGCCCGTACCGATGAAGTCAATCGCGCCGTAGCGGCCGCCAGCCGCGCGCTGGGCGACCCGGCGTGGGCCGGGCTGACGGCATCGGCGCGCGGCAAGCTGCTGCACAAACTCGCCGATCTCGTCGAAAAGGCCGCGCCGCGACTCGCTGAAATTGAAACGCACGATACCGGCAAGATCATCCGCGAAACCTCGAGCCAGATTGCGTACGTGGCGGAGTATTACCGCTATTACGCCGGCATCGCCGACAAGCTCGAAGGCAGCCACATCCCGGTCGACAAGCCGGATATGCAGGTCTGGCTCGAACGTCAGCCCGTGGGCGTGGTGGCCGCGATCGTGCCGTGGAATAGCCAGTTGTTCCTTTCGGCGGTGAAAGTCGGTCCGGCGCTCGCGGCCGGTTGCACCGTCGTGCTCAAGGCCTCGGAAGAAGCCCCCGGTCCGCTGCTGGAATTCGCGAAGCTCATTCACGAAGCCGGGTTCCCCGCCGGCGTCGTGAACGTGATCACGGGTTTCGCGGCGGAATGCGGCGCCGTCCTCAGCAGCCATCCCGATGTCGATAAAGTTGCCTTCACGGGCGGCCCGGAAACGGCGAAGCATATCGTTGCGAACACATCGAAAAACCTCGCGAAGGTTTCGCTCGAACTGGGCGGCAAATCGCCGTTCATGGTGTTCGCCGATGCCGATATCCAGAGCGCGGTGAATGCCCAGGTCGCGGCAATATTCGCGGCCAGCGGACAGAGCTGCGTGGCCGGTTCGCGCCTGCTGATCGACGCATCGATCAAGGATCAATTCCTCGCGATGCTGGTCGAGCGCGTCTCGCGCATCCAGATTGGCGCGCCGGAAGAACTGGCCACGGAATACGGCCCGCTGTGCACGGAGCGTCAGCTTCGTCACATTGAAAATATCGTTGCGAACTCGGTGCGTCAGGGCGCGAAAGTGCTGGCAGGCGGCAAGACGCTGGAGCGCGCGGGCTTCTATTACGCCCCGACGATTCTCGATTGCACGGGCGTGGAAAACGCGGACAGCATCACCACCGAACTGTTCGGCCCGGTGCTGTCGGTCGATACCTTCTCCAGCGAGCAGGAAGCGATCGAAAAAGCCAACAGCACGGCTTACGGTCTGGCGGCGGGCATCTTCACGACCAACCTGACGCGCGCGCACCGCGTGTCGAAGCGCGTGCGTTCGGGCATCGTGTGGATCAACACCTATCGCGCCGTTTCGCCGCTCGTGCCGTTCGGCGGCTTCGGTCTTTCCGGCCACGGCCGCGAAGGCGGCCTGAGCGCCGCGCTCGAATACACCACGACGAAATCGGTCTGGCTGCGCACGTCGGACGAACCGATCAGCGATCCGTTCGTCATGCGCTAGTCGCGCAGCGAACGACCACCACGTCGTTACGAAGCCATGGATGCCCTGCCCGCCACGCCCCTTGCACATAAGGCGCCTGTGGCGCGGCGTGGCCCGGCAATAAAGATGGAGACACTATGAAAAACCCGGCGAACGATAACAGCGTTCTGACCATCGAAAGCAATTCGATCGAATACGTTGCACCGGAGAATCGGCACGGCAAGCCCGCCGATCTCTTTACCCTGTGGTTCTGCACGAACGTCGCGCCGCTCGCGGTGATTTCGGGCGCGACCTCGGTGCTGATTTTCCACCTCGATCTGGTTAGCGCGATTCTTGCCATCGCTGCCGGGCAATTCTTCGGCGCCATTTTTCATGCGCTGACGTCGGCGCAAGGCCCGCTGGTTGGCGTGCCGCAAATGATTCAAAGCCGCGCGCAATTCGGCCGCTACGGCTCCTTGCTGGTCGTGGGCTTTACGACGCTGATTTATCTCGGCTTCTTCGTTTCCAACATTATTCTTGCGGGCAAGACGCTGCATACGGCCGCGCCTTTCGTGCCCGTGCATGTGGGCACCGTGCTGGGCGCCGTGCTCGCGACGCTGGTGGGGGTGATCGGCTATCACTTCATTCACCGCTTCAACAAGATTGGCGCGTGGTTCATGGGCGGCGCGCTGGTGGTCGGCATGGTCATGCTGATTCCGGCTCTGGATGCGCAAGCCTTCCATCAAGGTCATTTCGATCTCGCCAACTGGTTCGCGATGTTCGGTCTGTGCGCCGTGTGGCAAATCAGCTTTGCGCCCTACACGTCCGATTATTCGCGCTATATGCCCGCCACCACGGGCTTTGCGAAGACCTTTGCCTTCACCTACTTCGGCACTTCGCTGGGTACGATCTTCGCGTTCCTGTTCGGCGTGCTGGCCGTCAGCACGGGGCACGCCACCGACGCGATGGACGCCATCCGCACGCAAACCGGCGCATTCGGTTATGTGCTGATCGGCCTCTTCCTGATCAACATCATTGGTCATAACGGCATGAATCTCTATGGCGGCGTGCTGTCGATCATCACCGCCGCGCAGACGTTCCGCCCGAACTGGGTGCCGGGCCGCAACGTGCGCATTGTGGTTTCGACCGTGCTGCTGATCGCATCGACCGTCACCGCGCTGTGGGCGTCGAGCAACTTCATCGCGATCTTCCTGACCGCGATCTTCGCGATGCGCATCGTGCTCGCGCCGTGGATCGCCATCAATCTGGTGGACTTTTATCTGATCAACAACCGTCGCTACCGCGTTTCGGAAATCATCAGCAGCAATGGCGGCATGTATGGTTCGGTCAACGTCAAGGCGATCGCCATCTACGTGTTTGGCATCCTGATTCAGGTGCCTTTCATGGAAGAGAGCTTCTTCCACGGTCCGTGGGCTTCCATCCTGGGCGGCGCCGATGTGTCGTGGATGGTCGGTCTCGTCGCCACCGCACTGACTTACTATGTGCTGGCTTCGAAGAACGGTTCGCCTTCGCCGCGCCGATCGCCGGCCGGTGCGCAGGCTTCGGAATAAGTCATCACGTAACGCTGTAGAATCGCCGGGGATTTCAATACTCCCCGGCAACCATGCTCACGCTCCGCCCTCCCGCGTTGACCGATGCCGAAGCCCTGCTCGCCTTCGAGATCGACAACCGCGCCTATTTCGAGCACTGGATCAACGCTCGCTCCGCCAGCTACTATCACCTCACCGCCGTACGCGAATCGATCGAGCTGGCGCAGGACGATCGCGAGAACGATCGGGCCTATCAATATCTCGTCTGCTTCGACAACGCAATCGTCGGCCGGATCAATCTGGTCAGCGTGACGCGCCCGTACTTCAATAAGGCGACGCTCGGTTACCGCATCGGCGAAGGCTTTGCCGGCAAAGGCCACGCGTCGCAGGCGCTCAGGCTCGCCGTGGAGATCGCCGCGGCTGAACTCCATCTGTCGCGAATCGAAGCGATCGTGCGGCCGCAGAACGTGGGCTCGACGCGCGTGCTGGAGCGCAACGGCTTCGTCGCCTTCGGCCAGGCCAGGCGCAGCATGTACCTGCACGGCGAGTGGCACGACCTCGTCCACTTCGAGCGGCATCTGCACGAATCCCACCAACCGCCCTCCGCCGGGCCCCTGCGCAGCGGCCGCTAGTCCCGCCGCCCCACCCCAAAGACCCGTTCGCCACACAAAGAAATTGCCGCTTGCGCTAATTTTCATAAACGATAATAATTCTCATTCGTAAAATTATCGTAAGCGACATGAAACCGGGCGGCCGTGCGCCGCCGGTCTCGCAGATCCACTCGTGCAGCCGTCTTCCAGCCTCGCTCACACGTTCGCCGCGCACTATCGTGCGTTGCTCGCGTTCGCCTCGCGCCGCGTGAAGTCGGCGGAAGCGGCGTCGGATCTCGTGCACGACGCGTTCGTGAAAGTGGCCTCGCTGCCGGGTTCCGCCGACGTGCGCCAGCCCCGCGCGTTCTTTGTGCGAGTGATCGAAAACCTGATCGTCGATCGTTTTCGCGAGCATCGCACCAGCAGCCAGTTCCGCATCGACGTAACGCCGCACGACGACGATAATGACGCCTGCGCCGAGCTGGCCGTCGATCCTGTCGATCCGAGCCTGCTCGCCGAGGCCTCGCAGACCGCCCGCGCGCTGGAACAGGCCGTGAGCGCGTTGCCCGCGCGTTGCCGCGAAGTGTTCCTGCTGCGCAAGGTCCACGGCCTTTCGCACGAAGCCATTGCCGAGCGGCTGCAGATCAGCCGCAACATGGTCGAAAAACACTTGCGGCGCGCGTTGCTGGGGCTGGTCGAGTTCGACCGGGGCGCTCGCGACGACTCAGCGCCGCCGGCCCATGACTAAGGATTACCAGCCACTGGGTATGCCCGTTTCTTCTTCAGGCGGTCGCTCGACCGCCAGTTCAGCCACCGGTTCCGAGGCGAATCCAGTCGATGCGCGCGCAACGACACGCGCGCGGCGTCTGCACGCCGAAGCAGCGGTGTGGATCGTGCGGATCGACGCGGGCCGCGCGACGCCCGGCGATGCACGTCTTGCACGCTGGTGCGCGCGCTCGCCGCAACATCGCGCGGCATTCGATGCTGCGCTCGGGCAGTGGCAACAGGCGGACGCGCTGCGCACGCGTTCCGCTACACCGCCACAACGCACGCCGCGCGCACGTGCCGCCTCGATCTTCAGCTTTGGCTTTAGCGCACCGCGGCTCGCGTTCGCGTGCGCCTGTGCCGTGGCCGCGATCG
Source organism: Paraburkholderia sp. Ac-20340 (assembly GCF_017104965.1). Classification (GTDB taxonomy): domain Bacteria; phylum Pseudomonadota; class Gammaproteobacteria; order Burkholderiales; family Burkholderiaceae; genus Paraburkholderia. The sequence continues at coordinate 23,976 of NZ_JAAGPR010000028.1, read as the reverse complement.
GCATCACGCACTATCTGCACGAGGCGGACTTCGCGACTTCGGCAGGCGAATTGCGCACGGTCGCGCTGGACGACGGCAGCGTCATGCGGCTCGATGCCGATTCCGCCGTCGACGTGCGCTATAACGCGCACGAACGCCGCGTCGTGCTCGAACGCGGCCGCGCAGCCTTCGATGTCAAACACGGCGACGCGCGCCGCTTCATCGTGCAGGCCGCCGAGGGCAACATCGCCGATATCGGCACGGCGTTCCAGGTGAGCCTGCCCGATGCTGCATCTTCGAAACACAGCACCGCGACGCTCGTCACCGTTACGCAAGGCCGCGTGGAAGTGGGCAACGCCTCGGGCGCGCTTCAGGCCACTGCGGGCCAAAGCATTCAATACAGCGACGCAGCGCACGCGCCCGCTAGCGTTCCGGTGGATACATTCGCGGCAACGGCCTGGCAACGCGGCCGCCTGGTGTTCACCGACACGCCGCTCGCAGAGGTTGCCGCCGCACTCAACCGCTATTGGAAAGGCCACTTCATCTACGTGCGCGGCAACGCGGCAACGCTGCGCGTCTCCGGCAATTTCGCCATCGATGCGCCCGCCCAGGCGCTCGCCACGCTCGCCGAAACACTCTCGCTGCGCGCCACGCAGATCGCGGGCCGCGTCGTCATTCTGTCTGCTCAGGACGTCTCGACCGCGCAGTAAAAAATATTTTGTGCGGGACGTCCGGTTTTTGCGCGCCCAAACGTCTATTCCCTCAGCAAGACCAGAAACGTACAGCATCAGTTCGGGGGAATTTCGTTGTTCACGCAAGCATCTTTCCGTCCGCTCGCGATCAGCGCGGCGGCAGCAGCACTCTTTGGCGCGGCACTGCCCGCATTCGCCGATCAGGACACGACGGCTAACGCCGCCAGCACGCAACGCGACGCGCGTATCGATTACCGCATCGCGCCTTCGGACCTGAACACGGCGCTCAACCGCTTCGCCGAAACCAGCGGCGTGCAGCTGGCTTACGCAAGCTCGCTCGTTGCCGGCAAGCACTCGCCGGGTTTCAACGGTCATGCCGATGCCGCCAGCGCGCTTACGCAACTGCTGCGCGGCACGGGCCTGCGCGCCGTGCGCGGCCAGAACGCTGCATTCGTGCTGGAAACCGATCCGCAACCGCCCGGTTCGGATTCGAGCACGACAGCCGATACCGCGCTGCCCGCGGTGAAAATCAGCGCGCAAAATGCGGGCGATTCGCACGATCCCACCGTTTCCGGCGCTGCGCTCAAATCGAATGTAGCGCTCACGCGCACGCCGCAATCGGTATCGATCATCGAGCGCAAGCAGATGGACGAGCAGAATGTGCAGACGGTCGCGCAGGCGCTGCGTTATTCGGCTGGCGTCGTGCCGGAAACACGCGGTATCGGCGATCGCTATGACAGTCTGCAGATGCGCGGTTTTGGCGGTTTCGGCGGCAATGCCGTGTATGTGAACTTCCTCGACGGCCTCAATATGGGGCGCGGCCTTTCCTATGCGGTGCCGCAGATCGAACAATACGGCCTGCAACGCATCGAAGTGCTGCGTGGTCCCAGTTCGATTCTCTATGGCCAGGCCAATCCTGGCGGCGTGGTGGTGCTGGAAAGCAAGCGCCCCGAAGCGGATCACGTCAACGAAGTCATGCTGGGTGCGGGCACGCATAACCGCTGGGAAGGCGCATTCGATCTGGGCGGCGCGCTCGATACCGATAAGCGCGTGCTGTACCGCTTCGTCGGCCTTGCGCGCGACGCCGATACTCAGGTCAACGGAACGAAGGAGCAGCGTATTTACGTGGCGCCGTCGCTCACGCTGCGCCCCGATGCCAACACCGAACTCACGCTGCTCGCGAGCTATCAGTACGATCCGAACAACGGCTACTACGGTTTTCTGCCGCGCTACGGCACCGTGTCGTACAACCCGAATGGGCAGATCGGCACTGGCTTCAATGACGGCGACCCCAACTACGACCACTTCCGCCGCGAACAGGTGACGCTCGGCTACGCCTTCAGCCATCGCTTCAACGACACCTTCACGGTGCGCCAGAACACGCGCTACATGCACATGTGGAGCGACTATCAGACGGTTTATTCGAGCGGCTATACCAACTCGACCAACCGCTATCTGAAGCGCCTCACCACGGCTTCGATGGAGCATCTCGATGCGCTCTCGACCGACACGCAACTCGAAAGCGACTTCAACACCGGCCCGCTGCATCATGCCGTGCTCACGGGCATCGACTATCAGATGACGATGGCCGACCGCCGTCTTTCGTCCGGCTCCGCGTCGTCGCTCGACATCACGGCGCCCGTGTACGGTCAGGCCATCGCGGACCCGAAGCTCGCCAGCTACACGCGCCAGCGCACCGACGATCTCGGCCTCTACGTGCAGGACCAGATCACGCTGGACAAATGGTCGTTCGTGCTCGGCGCGCGCGAAGATTTTGCGTCGACCAATGCGAACGAGTACGTCAAGCACACCTCGTCGAGCCAGTTCGATCGCGCCTTCACATGGCGTGCGGGCGTGCTCTATGCCTTCGATAACGGCCTTTCGCCGTTCGCGAGCTTCTCGCGTTCGTTCCAGCCGGTCACCTCGGGCACGACGCAGGATGGCAGCGCGCTCAAGCCGTCGACGGGGCGTCAGTTCGAAGTCGGCCTCAAATATCAGATGCCGGGCACCACGAGCTTCACGACGCTCTCGCTCTACGATCTCGAACAGCACAATGTCTCGACGCCCGATCCGACCAATTCGAGTTATCGCGTGCAGACGGGCGCCGTCAAAAGCCGCGGCGTCGAACTGGAAACGCATCTGAATCTGACGCGCGAGCTTTCGCTGATCGCCGCATATACGTATACGAGCGCGTGGGTGTCGAGCGCGAACGACACGTCGCTCGGCCATACGCCCGCTGCGGTGCCCAAACAGACCGCCTCGCTGTGGGCCGATTACACGCTGCATCGCGGCACGCTCAAGGGCCTGGGCATGGGCGCAGGCGTGCGCTATATCGGCAGCACGTATGGCGCCGCCGACGATTCGTTCAAGGTTGGCTCCTTTACGCTGGTCGATCTCGCTCTGCACTACGAACTGCGCAACTGGCGTTTCGCTCTCAATGCCTCGAATCTGTTCGACCGCCAGTACGTAGCGGCATGCGCAAGCGCGACGCAATGCTTCTGGGGCGTTCGCCGCGAAGTGATCGGTACGGCACGCTACCAATGGTGACATCGACAATGAAACGATTCTTGCTGACGGGTTTCGTACTGGCGGCGACGGCTTGCGCAAACGCGCCGCCAGTCAATACGGATTCCGAATCGATTTCGGCAACGCATGCCTTGCTTCCCGATACCGATTCGTTCGTACTCGACGCCGGGCCGCAAGGCCCGAGTTATCGCGTCTGGCTCTATCATCCGGATGCAGCCAGTGCCATAGCGCCGCGCGCAGCAGCCGAAGGTGCCGATGCCTGCGCGCGTGAAGGTGCCCCGCCGCTACTCGTGCTGCTCGATGGCAACGCCACATTTGCCCTCGCGGTGAGCGCCGCGCGTCTGCAGGCGCGTTTGATCGGACCGGTGACGATTGCCGCCGTCGCCGCCGATAACGATGCGCTCTTCGACGAACGCCAGCGTTTCCGCGATTTCACCACGCCCAGCCGCGACGGCTGGGGCGTGGCGCGCGACGCACAAAACAAGCCGCTGCAAACCGGCGGCGCGCAGGCTTTCGAAACGTTCGTCAACGACGTACTGCCGCACGCTATCGAAGCGCGTACGCATGAAACGCCGGGGTCTCGCATGCTGTTCGGCCACTCGCTCGGCGGCTATTTCGTGCTGCACGATGCGCTATCGCATCCGCAGGCGTATTCGCGCTATATGGCGGCCAGCCCTTCGCTCTGGTGGGATGCCGGCGCATTGCTCGACCAGGTGCACGACGCTGCGCGTACTGCGCACGTAACGGCGACTTCGCCGCTGATTCCGCTCGCGATTCGCGTCGGCGGCGACGAGCAGCGCCTCGCGCCCAACAGCCCACCCGCACGTGTCGAACGCGTGCAGCGCGCTGCGATGATCGACAATGCGCGTGCTTTCACGACGGTGCTGCAAGCGACGCCCGCGCTCGGTTTCAATGCCGATCTGCAGATCTACCCAGGCCAGAACCACGTTTCATACTTGCCTGCCGCGATCAGCGAAGCGGTGACGCTTGCCGCGCAACACACGTGCGCCAAACCGCAGCCACGCTAGGCGACAACCCATAACGTTAGCGAGCGTGATGCACGATGCCCGGCCAGCGCGGTAGCGAATAACCGGGTATCGTGTGGGCTGATCAAAACCGCGCCCTCGCCCATGAATCCGACCCAACGTTATCGAGTTCCCGCACGTCACGCGCTAAAGCGTGCGGCGTTCGTCGCCGCTGCGTCACTTGCGCTCTTTGCTGCGGGATGCGCCGCGCCCACCCAGCAGGCTGCGCAGAATACGCAGCCTCAGCAGGCAACGGCGGCTTCTCTCGATGCCGCCATTAGCGGTGCGCAGCGTAGCGATCGCGCCAAAGCACGCGACGTGTATCGGCACCCGAAGGAAACGCTGCAATTCTTCGGCGTCGAGCCGACGCAAAAGGTGCTGGAGATCGCGCCCGGCGGCGGCTGGTACACGGATATTCTCGCGCCCTGGCTGCACGATCGCGGCCATCTTTACGAAGCGCAGTACATCAGCACGTCGCTGGAACTCGCAGCGGAAGATCGCGATACCGATGCCGCCTTCCTGCGCAAGATCGCAGGGAATCAGTCGATATATGGCAACGTCGTGATGGGCTCGCTGCACGCGGGCGCGTTCAAAGGCTTCGACGCTCAAGGCCAGTTCGATCGCGTCCTCACGTTCCGCAACATCCACAACTGGATCAAGGATGGCCAGATCGATGCGAACCTGCACGCTTTCTGGGTCGCGCTAAAACCCGGCGGCGTTCTGGGCGTGGAAGAGCATCGCGCCAGGCGCGGCGCGACCGTGCAGCAGATGATCGATAGCGGCTATGTGACGGAAGATTATGTAATCGAGCATGCGCAGGCAGCGGGTTTCGTGCTGGCCGCGCGCAGCGAGATCAACGCAAATCCGAAAGACACCAAGGATTATCCGCACGGTGTCTGGTCGCTGCCGCCCAGCTATCAAGGCGGTGACGTGGACCGCGCGCGCTTCGCCGCGATTGGCGAGTCGGATCGAATGACGCTGCGGTTTATCAAGCCTTGATATCGCCGGTCAGCGAAGGTTCACGCATCGACCGACATCGATTGTTGTGAAGCCACCAGTTTGGGCGGCGGATTGCATTGGCAGATGCACAGATCGTCGCTCAATGCTGCGTGGCGGCCATCCGGCGCGGTCATGACCTGACGCGGTCCGTCGCACTGGATTTTCCCCGTGCTGTTGCATGCGGGGCATTGCACATCATCGCCTTCGTGCGCGACATCGCTACCGGTGAACTGGATTGACGTGTGCGTTGCGATGACCGTGCCATTTGCGGTGGTCTTGTCGCCATTGAGTATCAGATAACGCTTCATAGATCACAGAGTCCTGTAACGATTCATCAGTCTGGCGTAAAGAACGCATTTTTCCTGTATTGCGTCGATTACGCCAGCAATAGTTCAAGCCGCTCGATAATCGCCTTGAAGAGCGGTCGCGCTGCCACGCTTTCATTCAGACATTCGCGCACCAATGCCGCCAGCGCGTCGCCCTTGGCGTCCGCTGCGTAAATCGCGCGCTGCGCCAGTTCTTCCAGCAGACAGCCAAACGCGCGCACTTCGATCCGTTCGAATGCTTGCGCTCGTGCGTCGTCATCGACGCCATGAAACGAAGCCGCGCCGAAATCGCCCAGCAGCGCATGGCCCGCGCCGTCGTGCAGGATGTTGTGCGCATAGAGATCGCCGTGCATGATGCCGCGCGCATGCAAATGTTGCGCCGCCGAAGCAATCCCACGTGCAATGCCCAGCGCGGCATGCCAGTCGAATCGCACATCGGCGGCATAGATATCGCGCGTGCAGGAGTCGAGGCTGGGCGGCCCGGCAAGATTGCTGAATGCCGGATCGATCAGCGCCATCACCAGGCCGTGCTCGTCGAGCGGATGCCCCGCAATCTTGCCCAGCACGGGAATCAGATTCGGATGCTGCCCGGCCTGCAGGCACGCGGCCATTTCCAGATCGGGCAAACCGTCGCTCGTCACCGCGCCCTTGAACAGTTTGACGGCCACGGCATCGAGCGGATGCCCATCCTTGAGCAGACGCGTCGCGCGATGAATCACGCCCGATGCGCCTTCGCCAAGCGTCTGACCAAGCGCCAGCGTGGACCACGCAATATCGGGCACCGGCGCGTTCGTCATGGCTGCCTGTTCGCGCGCCGCGTTAAACGGATTGCCTGCATACGCCAGCCACGCGAGGCGCGGCAAGCTCAGCAGCCAGCCGGGCAACGCATCGAATTGATTCGCCGATATCCGCAGCAATTCAAGCCGCGAGCATGCCGCCATCGTTTCGGGCAACGCACGCAGACGATTGCCCGCCAGCATCAGCTTTTGCAGATGGGGCCGCTCGCCAAGTTCAGGCGGCAAGGTGTCGATGTCGTTATCGGTGAGAATCAGCCAGCGCAATTGCGCGGGCAATGCGCTGGCAGGCACGTGCCGGATGCGATTCGATTTGAAACCCACCATGCTCAGCGCGGCACACTCGCCCAGCATCCGCGGCAGTTCGGTGAATGGGTTTTGCGAGGCAAACAGAATGCGCAGCCGATGCAGGCGCGGTAAGTCGTCCGGTAAGGACGTGAGCGCGTTGCCGGAAAGATCGAGCACCTCCAGCGTGTCGGCGAGGTCGAAAATCTCGCGCGGAAATTCGGTCAAACCGCACGCGAGTTTGAGATGACGTGCGCCGGCAAGTTGCCCGGCGCGCAGTGAGTCGAGAGTGGCAGTGGTCACGCTGGGAATCGCTCTGGCATGAAAGAGAATGCGCGGCGGCGAGGCGCGCCGCCCGTTTATCGACATTCTAGCGGCATGGCAGCGTCACGCCGCGCGGGCAGTGCCGTGCCGGGAACTTGCGCCAGCGCGCCGGGCGCGCGATCATCGTTCACCGCACGACTTTCTGAATCCGGTTTTCGAACTCACTCCCAGCGCCATGATCGAAATTCTCGGCAAGACCCCGTCTATCAATGTCCGCAAAGTGCTCTGGACCTGCACCGAACTCAATCTGCCTTTTACGCGCGAAGATTGGGGATCGGGATTTCGCTCCACACAAACGCCCGAATTCCTGGCGCTGAATCCCAATGCCCTCGTGCCGGTGATCAAGGACGGCGATTTCGTGTTGTGGGAATCGAATTCGATCATCCGCTATCTGGCGGGGCGTTATGACGGCCAGCCTCTCTATCCCGTCGATCCTTTCGCACGCGCGCGCGTCGATCAATGGATGGACTGGCAGGCAACCGATCTGAATCGCTCGTGGAGTTATGCGTTTCTCGGCCTCGTGCGCCAATCTGCGGCCCATCAGGACGCGCAGGAAATCGCCCAGTCAATCGCGCAATGGACGCGCAATATGCACATTCTGGAAGCGCGACTGCAAGACACCGACGCATTCGTTGCGGGCGCAAGCTTCTCGCTCGCGGATATTCCCGTTGGCCTTTCCGTCAATCGCTGGTTCGGCACGCCGTTCGAGAAACCCGAATTGCCCGCTGTGAGCGCTTATGTCGAACGATTAAATGAGCGGCCAGGTTTTATGGCGTATGGCAATCGCTCGCTGACGTAAAAAGCATAAGGTTTAAAACGCGGCCCGGTGCGATACCGGGCCGCGCCATCGGCCAGAATCAGTTATCGATGTAATCGATGCCCGTCAACGGCCCGAGATGCGCAACCGTCACGAAATGCGACACTTCTTTCGTGTCGAGATTCAGTTCGCGCACATTGCCGCCCAGATCGGTAACGAATGCACGGCGGCCGTGCGCGTCCAGCGACACGCCAATCCCCTCTTTCAGCTCACGCGCCAGCACTTCATGGCCCAGCAGCCCTTCGGCCGTGATACGCGCGCGGTTGAGCGTGTTGCCGTCGTGCGAATCGTCGCCGCGATCGGTCCAGTAAAGCATGCCGTTGGCATGGTCGATATCGAGGTCGATCGGCTCCGGCAGATCGGCCAGCAGGCATTCGATATCGGGTCGCCCGGCCGGATGCGCGCCGGCGGGCAGGTCGATACCTGCGCGGAAGATACGGCCCAGGCCGGCATCGGGCGGCCCCTTCTGGGTCCAGTAGACGTGCCCATTAGGCTTGTCGAGCGCGATGCCCACGCAATGGCGCGTGGCGTCTTCGGTGTCGTCGGGGAAATTGCCGGTGCGCACGAGTTCCGTGACTTCCGTGCCGTCCAGGCGCGCGCGCATCACGCGCATGCCTTCGCGATCGCACCAGTAAAGGTGGCCGCTTTCCTTGTCGAGCACGAGCTCCTTGGGCGTGCCCGCGAGACCCGACGCCACCAGCACTTCATGCGCGCTGCCGTCGAGATTCGCGCGCTCGATCGTGCCGTCGTTCGGCGGCAGCGCGCCAGAAGCCGGATCGCCATCGATCAGATGAATGCCGGTGCCCATATTGGTCCAGTACACCACCGCGCTTTCGGCATCGACCTTGATGCCGTCCGGCGTTCGCGTGAGATTGGCGAGCACCACTTCGTGCGTACCATCCGCGCACAACCCAATGATCGCGGGCGGACGCGCCTGCAACACGTAAAGTTTGCCTTGCTTCGTTGCCATCGTAGATGCCTCCATCTGGTCAAGATAACCGTCGCTTTACCGCTGGATTCGACCCAAAGACGCGCCAACACCAAACCACAATCGGGCCACTTTGCGCAGGCTACCTCAGCTTGCGATACAACTCCGTGAACCTTGCCAACTCGCGCTGCAACGCACCAGAACGAGGCGCTTTACGACCTTCCGCTTACGCGCATTTACAGAATGCCTACACATCGCGCGGGAACTGAGCGCACGTTGGCGCTGTCATTCAAGGTATCGATTTTGCTGGCCTCGCATGGTCACGCCCTTCACTCGAACCGGATAGCCGAAGCGAAATCATGCCCACGAATCCCGCCACTCCCGCCACCCCCGACTCAGCCGCCAGCGCCAAGGTGTCTTCGCAGCCTCACGATGCTCCCACGGCATCTCCCGCACCGGCCGGCCGCCATCGCGCTCCGCCCTGCACGCTCGTGATCTTCGGCGCGGGCGGCGATCTCACCAGGCGCCTGTTGATGCCCGCGCTCTACAACCTCGCCGTCGATGCGCTGCTCGACGATGGCATGCAGATCATCGGCATCAATCATGGCGAGCGCGAAACGCAGCAATGGCGCGACGATCTGCACAGCGCGCTCGAACAATTCGCCGCCGATAAGGCCAGCACTTTCCACGCAGGGAAACTCGACGATCAAGCCTGGAACTGGGTCGCGCAGCGCCTGCGCTACGAGGCCGGCGAATTCGAGGACGACGCGCTTTATCAGCGTCTTGCCAAAGAGCTCTCCGGTAGCGATGGCAATACCAATGCCAATACCAATCGCAACGTCGTGTTCTATCTCGCCGTGGGCGCGCGCTTTTTCAAGCCGATCATCGAGCGTCTTGGCAAAGCCGGATTGCTCAAACAAGGCGATGGCGACAATGCCGCTTTCCGCCGTATCGTGATCGAAAAACCCTTTGGCACCGACCTCGCCTCCGCACGCGATCTGAATCGCCATTTGCTGGATTTCGCGCAGGAATCGCAGATCTATCGCATCGACCATTTTCTCGGCAAGGACACGGTGCAGAGCATTCTGGCGGTGCGTTTCGCCAATGCCTTGTTCGAGCCGATCTGGCGGCGCGAGTACATCGACAGCGTGCAGATCACCGCCGCCGAAGTGATCGGCGTGGAAGGCCGTGGCAGTTTCTACGAGCAGACCGGGGCGTTTCGCGACATGGTGCCGAACCATCTGTTCCAGTTGCTCGGCATGATTGCAATGGAGCCGCCCAATTCATTCGACGCCGAAGCCGTACGCGACAAGAAAGCCGAAATCTTCGACGCACTCAAACCGCTCGCACCGGATGACGTGGTATTCGGCCAGTATGAAAGCGGCCCGGCAGGCGGGGCGTATCGCGACGAACCGAATGTCGCGAAAGATAGCCGCACTGAAACCTATGCCGCCGCGCGCGTGCATATCGACAACTGGCGCTGGGCGGGCGTGCCGTTTTATTTGCGCACCGGCAAGCGACTCGCGTCACGGCGCACGGAAATTGCCGTGCAACTGAAAAGCGTGCCGTTCCGGCTCTTTCGCGACACGCCCGTCGATGCCTTGACGCCCAACGTACTCACACTGCGCATCGACCCATCGCATGGCACGAGTTTCGATTTCAACGTCAAAACACCGGGACCAGTGATGGAAATCGGCGCGGTGCGTTCGTCGTTCGATTACGACGACTTCTTCGCGCAACACGCGAATGTGGGTTATGAAACGCTGCTTTACGATTGCATGCTCGGCGATGCAACGCTATTCCAGCGCGCCGATAGCATCGAAGCGACCTGGGCAGCAGTGGACGATGTGCTGCATCCGAAAGACGGCGATGCGGTGCCCGTGCACGACTACGCTTCGGGCAGCGCGGGCCCCCAAGAAGCCGACGCGTTGCTCGCGCAGGACGGCCGCGCATGGCGCACGCTAACGCCGGCAGAATCAAAAAAGCGGTAATACAGTGCAGTGAAGCAAGCTGCAGGCATTCAATATCGATGGAGGCGCGCGTGACAAGCCAGAAAACTGCCGTAAAAAAGACTTCGAAAAGCACGGCTCAAAAGATTGAAAACATCCTTGCTATCGATATTGGCGGCACCGGCCTGAAAGCCGCCATTGTCGATGCGCAGGGCAATATGCGCACGGAGCGCGTGCGCGTGGCCACGCCCCACCCTTGCCCGCCCGATCTTCTCGTCGAGACCTTGCATACACTGGTTGCGCCGCTGATCCAGCAATACCCCGCCACGCATGTGTCGATCGGGTTCCCCGGCTTCGTGCGCAACAATCACGTGTTGACGGCCCCGCATCTGGGCGTCGAAGGCTGGAGCGATGTGCCGCTCGCGCAGAAGCTCGGCGAGCGACTGGGCATTGCGTCGGTACGCATGATCAACGACGCGGAAATGCAGGGCTTTGCCGCCATCGAAGGTCACGGTCTGGAGTTTGTGCTCACGCTGGGCACGGGTGCGGGCACCGCGCTCTTTCGCGATGGCGAATTGATGCCGCATCTGGAACTTGCGCATCATCCGGTCAGCAAGAAACACGCGTATGACGAATATATCGGCGATGCGGCGCGTCGCAAGGCGGGCAACAAACGCTGGAATCAACGCGTGCAGAAAGTTATCGGCATTCTCGAATCGCTCGTGCATTACGACAAGCTCTGGATTGGCGGCGGCAACGCCGAACGCCTGTCTTTCGATTTGCCGCCCAATGTCGCAACCGTGCCGAACGATCGCGGCATTGAAGGCGGCGCGCGATTGTGGCATCCGCGCTCGGTGCGCGAAAAATTGCCGGTTTCCTGATGCGATGCCGAAAGCCGTCGCGGCCGGATAACGAGGCTCGACGGTCGAATTTCATTTCGATCTGGATTCCTTATCGATTCGCTCATTCTCGTTTTCGGCGCCAATAGATCGCCGCATTCCGGCACCAAATAAGTAATATTTACCGACCCAGCACGAATAAAACGGCAGAAAGAACCCGTTCTACCGACGCGCGACGAATCAGACGGAGTATATTGTGCGCTGATGCAGCGGTTGCGCGCCGCCGCCTCGCAGCCATCCTCGATGGCGCGCCTTTTTACTCCGTCGCTCCATGCAAGAAGAATCCATTCAGGCTCACGCGCCTTCGGGAATCGCGTCGCTGCCGCTGCTCTCGTGGGGCAGCCATATCGGCCAGCTTTTTCGGTCGGCCGACGATCTGCGCGACACCCTCGTGCCGTATTTCCAGGCAGGTCTCGCGAATAACGAGCGCTGCCTCTGGGTCACCGAAGCGCCGTTCGGCGCCGACGAGGCGCGCGCCGCCCTGCGCGCCGTCGTGCCCGATCTGGACGCGCGCGAGCAGCAAGGACAGATCGAGATCCAGGACGTCCGTGGTTTCTACTCGAAAGGCGAACCGCTGCACGCGGAGGCCCTGATCGCCGGCTTGCTGGAGCGCGAGCGCGAAGCCCTGGCCGCCGGTTATCGCGGGCTGCGGACCAACGGCAACTGCTCGTGGGTCGGCAAGGCGGAATGGGACGATTTCCTCGATTACGAATCCAGCGTGCAGGAGATGGTGCGCGGGCGGCGGCTGATCTGCATGTGCAGCTACCGGCATGACGGCATCGACGCCGCCGAAGCCCGCGACGTGCTGGACCGCCATCAGTTCGTGCTGCGCAGCGCGGCGTCCGATCTCGCGGCCAACGCCAACGATACCGCCAGCGCCAAACCTGCCGCCGATGCCGAAGACCAGCGCGAAATCGACGCCATTCAGGCGATCGCCGTGCTGGGTCACGATCTGCGCAATCCGCTCGCGGCAATCGGTGCGGGCGCGCGTCTGTTGCGACTGGGCAAGCTGGACGAACGCGAGCGCGCGATTTCCGAAACCATTGGCCGCAGCGTGCGCCATATGACGGCGCTCATCGACGATATTTCCGATGCGAGCCGCAGCCGCTTTATCGACGGCATTCCCGTGCGTCTCGCGCACGAAGGGCTCGAAGCGGCGCTGAATCACGCGGTCGAGGAACTGCGCCTCGCGCATCCGCAACGGCAGATCGATCTGTCGATTTCGCTCACGCGGCCGGTCGCCACCGACCCGGTCTATATGGCGCGCATGCTGTCCAATCTGGTGAAAAACGCCCTCACGTATGGCTCGCAGAACGCGCCGGTTCAGGTCACGGCCAGCGATACCGACGGCTTCACGCTAAGCGTCAGCAACCAGGGCCCGGCGATTCCGCCCGAGATGCACGAGCGCCTGTTCGCGCCGTTCACGCGCGGCAATGTGCGCGAAGAGCAGCGCGGCCTGGGGCTCGGGCTTTATATCGTCGCTGAAATTGCGCGCGCGCACGGCGGCACCGTCGATCTGGTGTCGAACGACGCGCAAACCCGCTTCACCTTCCACATGCCTGCGAGCGATATGGGCAACTGAGTGCGCTTTCATCCCGATGGGCGTTGTCAAAGTTTCGATATATACGCGAGAATATATTGATACCGATAACCCCAACGATGGAGCCCCCGCACGTGAACAGCGACACCCGAGAAGCCGTCGGCGCACCGTTTTCCCCTGCTGCCATGGAGCATGCGCGCGTGATGACCTGGCAGGCGGTCGACAGGATCGCCGCCGCTATCCGGCCCGGCATGCGCGAATCCGAAGCCAATGCGCAAGGCAAGGCGATTCTCCAGCAGATGGGCATGGATCGCATCTGGCATCCAATTCTGATCCGCTTTGGCGAAAACACGCTGCGCACCTTCAAGGAGCGCTCCGAAAGCGATCCCGTGCTGGGCGAGAACGATATTTTCTTCGTCGATCTCGGTGTCGTGTGGGACCGCCACGAAGGCGATGCGGGCGCCACCTTCGTGACCGGCGACGACCCGGACATGCAGCGCTGCGCGCAAGCCGCAAAGATCGTTTTCGATGAGGTCGAGCATCACTGGCGCAGCACCGGTTGCAGCGGCGCGGCGCTCTACGACTACGCGGCTCAGCGCGCGCAGGCGCACGGTTGGCGTCTGAACGTGGATATCAAGGGTCACCGCGTCAGCGACTTCCCGCACGCGATCTACAAGGCCGGCAATCTCGCCGATTTCGATCAGGCGCCCGCGGCGGGATTATGGATTCTGGAGATCCAGATCGCGCATCCCACGCGTGCCTTCGGCGCGTTTTACGAAGACCTGCTCGCGTAAAACAAGGGCTTGACGCCATGCGGCACACGGCATATCCGGCATGCAGGCTGCCAGATGAAGCCCGCCTGGCATGGCGTTTCGCGCCGACCAGGCAATTTCCCTGATTTGACGAACCGATATATCGACACGTATACAACAAGAATAAATCCCCACACGATCGGCGGTTCGCATGTCCCGGGAAGTCATCGACTCCTATCTGCTCAAGGTTCTCCACACACTCGTCACCGAAGCCAGCGTTTCGCGCACCGCGCTGCTGCTCGGTCAATCGCAACCCACGGTAAGCGTCGCGCTGCGCCGCTTGCGCGCCATGACGGGCGATCCGCTGCTTGTGCGCAGCGGCAGCCGCATGGTGCCCACCAGTCACGCCCTCACGCTGATCGAACCGGCCGCGCAGGCGCTCGCCGGTATCGCTGCGATTCTCAATCCCACGACCGCATTCGATCCGGCCACCACGCGGCGCACGTTTCTGATCGGCTCGCCCGATTATCTCGACGTGTTCTTTCTACCCGCCATCGTCGATGCGTTTCATACGCAGGCGCCGCGCGCACGCATCGAATTCCAGCATCTGATGATGGTCGATGGCGGCTATGGACACGGGCTCGAAAGCGGCACGCTCGATCTGGTGATCGGCAACTGGCGCACGCCGCCCGAGCATCTGCATTTGCAGCCGCTCTGCAAGGACGATCTGGTGTGTTTGATGCGCGCGCAACATCCCATCAAGCCCGGCAACCTGAATCAGGCCGTGTATGAAGAGGCCGAACATCTGGCGGTGACGACGCATAACGCCACGGGGCTGGGCACGATCGACGCGGAGCTTTCGCGTAATGGGCTCTCGCGCAACGTCACGACGACGCTGCCCTACTTCGGCATGGCGCCTTATGTGCTGATGCGCTCGAATCTGCTGTTCACGACAACGCGCGCACTGGCGACGCACTACTGCAATCTGTTGCCGCTGCGCATCGAGCCCTTGCCCGGCGAGCCGCGCGCGCTCACGTATTACCAGCTCTGGCACGATCGCACGCATCGCAGCACGGCGGCCGTGTGGCTGCGTCATCTCGTGGCCGGTGTCGCCAAAGGATTGATTCGCTAAGGCTTGATTCGCTCATACTTTAAAAGCAACAAAAAAAGCACCGCGGGCGCGGGCTCGCGGTGCGAAACGCCTCGTATCGGCCCCCGCAGACAGGAAGAATGCGGGCGCCGATACGCGAGCGCGACAGGTGGTCGGTCAGATAAAGCAGCCTGTCGGAGAGCCCAATCGATACTACGGAGTGCTTGCCATCTCCTTCAACAATGCGGCCTTGTCGGCCGTTGCCGCGCCAAGCAGCGCGAAGCCACTCATGCGCTGCGTGGCGTCGTCTGCGCAGATGGCCCGCAAGGCATGGGCGCTATCGGGCGCGCCCGCTTCAACGCGCCAACGCCCGGGCGCACGGTCCGGCGTCACTACCACGGCCGGCACGGCAGGCGTTTTGACGACAATCGGCATGACCGGAAAGTCCACCCGCGTCAGCCTGCCGCTGAGCGTTTGCGCGAGCGCGCGCGCCGCGTGCATGATCGGCAGCACGTAGGGTTGCACGCGGCCTTCGATGGCCGCGCAATCGCCTAGCGCATAGACATCGGGCGCGCTCGTGCGGCACCACGCATCGGTGGCGATGCCGCCTTCGATCTGCAAACCCGCGGCGCTCGCCAGCGAAGTGCGCGGCACGAGGCCGATGGCGGACACGACAAGATCGGCGTCGAGTGTGCTCCCGTCGCTCAAGGTCAGCCGATAACCCGGCTCGCGCTTCGCGATCGATTGCACGCCGCGCTCGAGGCGCAGGTCCACGCCCGCGGCGGCAAGCCCGCGCGCGAACGTCTCGCCCGCTTCCGCAGGCAAGAGACGCGCGAGCGGCGCGGGCGCAGGATCGATCAGCGTCACCGCATAGCCGGCCGCCAGCAGATCGTTGGCGAACTCGCAGCCGATCAACCCCGCGCCCAGCAGCGCCACCGACCTGCATGCCGCCAGCCGCTCGCGAAAGCGCGCGTAATCGCCGAGATCGTTCACCGAAAGCACGTCGGCCGCACCATCGCCTTCGACCGGCACGCGGCGCGGGTCCGCACCGGTTGCCAGCACCAGCGCACGATAACGCAGCCGCTGCCCATCGACGACAATCGCATGTTCTTCCGGCACCAACCGCTCGACCTGCCGGTGCGTCCAGACGCGCGCATTCAGTTGCTGCGCCATGGCGGCCGCATCGAAACGCGCGATCTCATGCGGCGCGGTGCGCGTCGCCAATGCATTCGACAAGGCAGGCTTCGAATAGAAACGCCCGTCGTCGCGGCTCACGATCAGCAACGGCGTTTCGCTATCGAGCTTGCGCCATTCGCGCGCGACCGTATAACCCGCCAGCCCCGTACCGACGATCACCATCGGTTCCTGCGTGGCGTCGTGTTGCGTGTTGAGCGTCATGCCACCACCTGCATTTCGAAGTCATGCTTGCCGGTTGCGCAATCGGGGCACATCCAGTCGTCGGGCACATCTTCCCAGCGCGTGCCCGGCGCGATGCCCGCTTCGGGGATTCCTGCGGCCTCGTCGTAACGAAAGCCGCAAATCACGCATTCCCAGATCTTCATGTTGTTGCTCCCGTTCGCATCAACGCACGTACGACTGGCCCAGACCGATTTCAGCGAGCGCACGGCGATACGCGCCTGACGAGCGATCGGCAAGAATCGGCGCTTCCTGCGAGCGGTCGATCGGCAGATCTTCCGGGCATTGCAATTCGACGATCGCGCGGTCTTCCTCGAATACCTGACGATTAAAGGCATAGACATCGTCGAGCGGCAGATCCTGATCGAAGTTGCGCGCGATCGGCACGAACAGTCGAGTGAGACGCGCGGAAACCGGGCTCGCCGCATTGAGAATCGCGAGGCGCCCGTTCTCCGGGAAATGCACCGTGAGGCGCGCGAAGAATGGCACATCGACTTCGAACACGCGGCGCCACACAAAATCCTCCGGCGCGCGATGCTGCATCGACTTGGGGAAATTGCTCACCGTGCTCACGTATTCGGCGCGCAGACCGTTCGGGCGGCGCTCGACGGAATATTGCGGCACGACCGGGTTATGGCGATCGGCGAAGCTGTCGTGATGAATCCACGCGAAGTGCGCAACGTCGATAAAGCCTTCCGTTTGCCGCCCCGCCGAGGCGCGAATATCGATCGATGGCGGCAGGATCTGCTGATAGCCTTCGGTGTTCCAGGCCGGAAATTCAGGCAGCGCAATCTCGCCACCGCCGAGCGACACCCACACCAGGCCGTATGCTTCCTGCGCGGCGTAAGTGGTCAGGCAAAGCCGATCGGGAATCGGTCCTTCGGGCTGCGAAGGAATATGCACGCACTTGCCGCTCGCCTCGTAAGCCAGGCCGTGATACGGACAGACCAGATTGCCGTTATCGATCCAGCCCTCGCTCAACGGCGCACCGCGATGCGGGCATACGTTGCGCGCGGCCACCACGCGCCCCTGCGTGCGATAGACCACCAGCGCTTCGTCGAGCAGCGTGACGGCGAGTGGCTTGTCCTGAACTTCCGCGGCAAAGGCGACGGGATGCCAGTAGCGGCTGAGGATGTCCCAATCGTGGGCGTCGAAGGTGCAGTGGCGGGGCATGGCCGGCTGACGTGGCCGCGTGAGCGCGGCAAGCTGGGCTTGCGTCATGGTGCTGTCTCCTGGATCGTGTTGTGGGGCGATACGGTCGCGGCGGTGTTCGCTGCGTGGAGACAACGATAGCCAGATGCGCGGGCAGAACCCATACCTGCGCGGTCATGTAGTCTATGTAGGGGGAAGCATGGCGGGAATTAATGCTTGGTGCTGCCTGAGTGTGGCATCCCGTGACGGTGTTAACGCGAGCACTCGAGACTGCATCAGGCCAGCGTTGCGAGCTAGAGAGGATGCGAGGTGTTATTTCACCGAGCGGCGCTTGAAACATAGCTTGCAGCTCGCTCAGCACGGGTCGCATCCCGCAGTTCGTTACCTTGCGCGTCACAGATGTAGTAACCGCCTTGACGCGGATCGAAGCGATAGAAGTGGGTCTTGGAACTGGCGACTGGAGATGTGTCGTAGCCGGTGAGATCCGCACCAGGGTGGCATAGACGTTCAACTTCCTCTGGCCAGCGAAAGCGCGCATTCCAGTATGCTGCCCATCGGTCGATCAGGAATCCGAAACCAAGGTAGTAGAAGATATCGAATGTCTTTCGAAACTGGCCGGAAGCTTTGCGTGGTTCGAAGCCCGGTTCTGGATGTTCGGACGGTGCGATCGCTTCCAAACCCTCCTCCATGTAGCGGCGGATGAATTCCCAACGATAGAAGGCGAGGCTCAGACCGGAGTCGGATACATCAAAGTTTCCCGTGACCGGGATCACCTCTGATTTTGCTTTTTCCGCGTACAGTTTCGTAGGAAAATATATATTAAGATCAACAGATCCTAATCGAACAATCTTTGCAAAAGGATATGCATCACGCCATGGAAAAGTAAATAGCTTTTTTCCATAAAAAACGTGCACAACCTGGGCCTGACGATTGAACAAAACTCGCCCACCCGGAAAACTTATCGCGAAAATAAATAGGCCAAATAAGCTTAAAGCAAGAAACTCACCGATCAAAGAAATAAATGATATATTCTTTACACTAATACATCCAGCGACAGTTGCCACAAGCGTAACGGTGTGCCAAGTTGATGCCAAATAGGCATTAGACAAGATGGATTCTTTTAAAAAAGTATTCTCCATATATTTCTCGTTGTAGCGTGCAGAGTCGGTGATATCAGTCCAAAATTTCACATCACCTCTCCACATAGCCAGTGTTGGACGAGGCAAGGCTAACCGATCTTTATGACATCTCAATCGCGCCAACTCTTCTTCGAAGCTACGCCTGTTTTTATTGATTTTACTGAAAATATTCATAATTAACTTTGACTACGTGGCAACTCAAAATTGACGTCCTGGTCACTAAATACGTTGGACCAGTAGGTGATAGCAGTCCCACCAATTTGCGTCTGAGTGTTGAATGTCAGAATTACGGCGCCACCCTGCAATTCAACTCTGCCCGGAACGTTCAGGGATTGCCCTACTCCAAACGCATTAATCTCCTTGTACTGGGTGATCTTGTATGCACTGATTTGTGATTGCGAGCCTGGGAAAACTACCGTCATCCTCTTTGCTGACAGCCGATTGAAGGGAGCCGGACCTATACTGGGAATTGCGACCGTCGCAAGCTTTTCCATGACATGCCGGTTTGAGTCGATATAAGTCTCTTGAGACAGGCGCGCAAACGCCAGGCGTTCGGCATCCATTGTGGGAAACTGGGGATGCCTGCCCCAGATGCACTGGCCTATCATCGATGCCAATTCACTTCATGACACTCGACGGATAGGTTGCAGCCCGCTCTGCACGAGTCGCGTCCCGCAGTTCGTTGCCTTGCGCGTCACAGATGTAGTAACCGCCCTGACGCGGATCGAAGCGATAGAAGTGGGTCTTGGAACTCGCGACTGGCGAAGCGTCGTAGCCAGTGAGGTCCGCATCGGAACGGCACAAACGTTCGACTTCCTCTGGCCAGCGAAAGCGCGCATTCCAGTATGCTGCCCAGCGATCGATCAGGAAACCAAAGCCAAGGTAGTAGAAAATATCGAACGTCTTTCGAAACTGGCCAGAGGCTTTGCGTGGTTCGAAGCCCGGTTCTGGATGTTCGGACGGTGCGATGGCTTCCAAACCCTCTTCCATGTAGCGGCGGATGAATTCCCAGCGATAGAAGGCGGAGTCCAACCCAACATCCGCAACATCGAATTTTCCTGTTCTCGAGATAATCGCCCGCGTCGTCTTGTCAGCGCAGTATTTCGTTGGGAAAAAGATGTCCAAATCCACAGAGCCCAACCTAACGATCTGCGCGAATGGATATGCATTCCGCCATGGAATAGAGATTAATCGTCTTCCCCAAAAAAAATGCACAATTTGTGCTTTCCTATTGAATCGAATTCGCCCACTTGGCATCTTAATTAGCCACAAAACAAGCCACAATAGCATCAGAGAAAAAAATTCCCCAAAAAAAATTAAGAACGATATTTTTCTTGTCGTTATACACCCCAAAATAGTCGCAATAAGAGTAACGGTATGCCAAGTTGAAATTAAATAACTATCAGAAACAGTAGATTCCGCAGAAAATTGAGATTCGATATATTGATTGTTGTAGCGCGCCGAATCATTTAAATCCGTCCAAAATCTCACATCACCTTTCCACATTGCCAAATCGGGAAGTGGCAATGCCAAACGATCTTTGCTATTTTTTAATCGAACCAGCTCCTCCTCGAAGCTGCGACGATAATTTTGTTTTTTATTTTTAAACACGATTTTTTATTTATCTCGATTGCGTGGCAGCTCAAAATGGATGGCTGGGTCGCTGAATCCGTTGGGCCAGTATTTGACTGCGGTTCCACCAATTTGTGTCTGCGTGTCGAAAGTCAGAACTCCTGTATTGTCCTGCACTTCAACCCTGCCCGGATCGTTCAGGGATTGTTCCACGCCCATCGCATTAACTTCCTTGTACTGGGTAATCTTGTACGCACTGATCTGTCGTTTCCAGCCCGGGAAAACTACCGTCATCGTCCTTGCTGGCAGCCGATTGGAGAGAGCCGGACCTACGCCTGGAATCGCGAGCGTCACAAGCTTTTCCATAACGTGCCGGTCTGAGTCGATATAAGGCTCTTGAGAAAGGCGCGCAAACGCCAGGCGCTCGGCATCCATCGTGGGATACTGAGGACTCTTGCCCCAGAAACACTTGCCCAGCCAGTCGTTGATGTCCTGCTCCGCAGCCTGCTGTTTATTATAGGCAGCTATCAATGTATTAAGAATATCCAAGGACAAGATAAACCAACCCACCGGACCTGCCTCTATTTCGGCGAACGTTGATATCGCCTCGATCGCAATTGTTTCAGCGAGTTTCTTCCTAAGAAAATAAGCTGCCGCAATTCCAGCCTCGCTAAACTGCACTGTCGCACTAATAATCGAAGCCGTTTTTACACCGCCATGTTGGTCAAATACGTCGAATGCGGTCTTAACGCCCCCAAGAAACCCCGCCACACCCGCCGCCCCAATCGCCAGCCGATCCGCAAACTCTCCTGCCGCCTTGATCTTGTCGTCGGTTGCGACCCTCCCCGCCACCAACGAATCACGCTGCTGCTTCACCGCCAGCATCGCACTACGCATCGCCGAACCCGACGCCACCATCACCGCTGCATTCGTGCCAATATCCAGCGCCGTAGCCAACGTCAAACCATCGTTGCCCAATTCATTGACCGCATTGAGCAGGTTATCGGCCGCCACATAGACACCCAGCGCGCCCGCCCCCAGCTTGATCTTGTGCCAGAGCGACAACCGCGATGAAAGCCCCTTCACCACCTCTGGCGACACCGCAACCCGGGGCTTGTATGCCTGCACCCGGTACAGATCCATTTCCTTTTCCATCGCCTCGCTGATTTTTGTACGCGAGGTCTTCAGCCTGCGGAACGGCGTGATGCCCTTGATCTTCGCATCGTTGCGCAACACCTCCGGAACCTGATCCAGCGGCGTGGGCTGGCGTAGCAGCAGGTTGCCGTCCAGCATTTCGAGCATGCGTGCGTAGCGTGTTCCCGGAAACGCCTCGCCAGTCCTGATCAGGCCTTTCTTGAGCAGCAGCGCCTGCACCACCCGCGACAACTCCTGCGAAGCGCTATCGGCGGGGATTTTCTCCAGCATTTCGCCAAGCTTGTCCATCGCCTTGCTTGCATCCCTGTCGCCCACTACCGAGACTGCCTTGCGCGTACTGTCGATATATTCGGTCTGACCAGGATACCCCTGCATGGCGTAATAGAGCACGCCAGTCGGCCCTTCAGGCAGCAACTGGTCCGCCAGCGCCCGAGCACCCTCCTCGTGGCACGCCAGACCCAGAATGCAGCGGGAAACCGCTCCGCGCATTGCGCGAAAGTTGAACGCTTCCTTCGTGTCGTAGTGAGCAAGCGAGGGGATCATCGACGTCAATTCACTTCATGGCACTCGACGGATAGGTTGCAGCTCGCTCAGCACGGGTCGCATCCCGCAGTTCGTTACCTTGCGCGTCACAGATGTAGTAACCGCCTTGACGCGGATCGAAGCGATAGAAGTGGGTCTTGGAACTGGCGACTGGAGATGTGTCGTAGCCGGTGAGATCCGCACCAGGGTGGCATAGACGTTCAACTTCCTCTGGCCAGCGAAAGCGCGCATTCCAGTATGCTGCCCAGCGATCGATCAGGAAACCAAAGCCAAGGTAGTAGAAGATATCGAATGTCTTTCGAAACTGGCCAGAGGCTTTGCGTGGTTCGAAACCCGGCTCGGGATTCGAAGCGGGTGCGATGGCTTCCAAACCATCCTCCATGTAACGACGGATGAACTCCCATCGGTAGAAGGAAGAGTCCAAGCCCGCATCTGAAACATCGAAGTTTCCCGTAACCGGGATGATTTCCGATTTTACTTTGTTCGCATATGAACCCGTTGGGAAATATATATCAAGAGCAATAGACCCTAAACGAACAATTTTCGCAAAAGGGTGAGCATTACGCCACTGTAAAGCGATTAACTTTTTACCATAATATAGATGAACCAATTGAGCTTGACGATTGTATCGAATTCTTCCACTAGGCAGACTAAGCATCCATAAAAAACAAATAAGAAGTGCAGCAGTAAATAACTCGCAAAATGTCGTGAGAAAAGAAATTTCGTGAGTTTTAATACATACGGCAGTTGTCGCTAAGAAGGAAACCGTGTGCCATGCTGATACCAAATAACCATAAGATATTCCGGATTCAAACATGAACTCCGTCTCGATAAAGCGCTCGTTGTAAATTGACGAATTACTCACATCTGTTCGGAATTTCGCATCGCCTTGCCACATTGCAAGCGTCGGACGTGGCAAGGAAAGTTGATCTTTATGGTTCTTTAATCGAATCAGCTCTTCGTCGAAACTGCGTCGAGCGCTAGACTTTTTACTTTTAAACACGATCATTGATCACCTCGATTACGCGGCAAAACGAAATAGATGACTGAATCACTAAATCCGTTGGGCCAATAGGTGACAGCAGTCCCGCCAATTTGCGTCTTAGTATCGAAAGTCAGAATGCCGGCACCACCCTGTACTTCAACCCTGCCGGGATCGTTCAGAGATTGCTCCACGCCCAGCGCATTAATCTCTTTGTACTGGGTGATCTTGTACGCACTGACTTGTGGTTGCCAGCCCGGAAAAACTACCGTCATCGTTCTTGCTGGAAGTCGATTAGAGAGAGCCGGACCTATGCCAGGAATCGCGACAGTCGCAAGCTTTTCCATGACGTGCCGGTCAGAGTCGATATAGGGCTCTTGAGACAGGCGCGCAAAAGCCAGGCGTTCGGCGTCCATCGTGGGAAATTGAGAATGTTTGCCCCAGAAGCAATGGTCCAGCCAGTCGTTGATGTCCTGCTCCGCAGCCTGCTGTTTGTTATAGGCAGTAATGAGGGTGTTGAGAATATCAAGCGTCAAGATTGACCAGCCGATAGGACCTGCTTCTATTCCCGCGATATAACCCATAGCAGCAATGCCGCTGAAGCGTGCCGCCCATCCCCCAAGTAGATACGCTGCCGCGACGCCAGCTTCGGTAAACTGCACTCCTGTACTAAGGATCGACCAAGCCTTTACGGCACCGTGTTGATCCGAAGCATCAAAAGCAGTTTTGATGCTCCCAAGAAACCCCGCCACACCCGCCGCCCCAATCGCCAGCCGATCCGCAAACTCTCCTGCCACCTTGATCTTGTCGTCGGTTGCGACCCTCCCCGCCACCAACGAATCACGCTGCTGCTTCACCGCCAGCATCGCACTACGCATCGCCGAACCCGATGCCACCATCACCGCTGCATTCGTGCCAATATCCAGCGCCGTAGCCAACGTCAAACCATCGTTGCCCAATTCAGCGACCGCATTGAGCAGGTTATCGGCCGCCACATAGACACCCAGCGCGCCCGCCCCCAGCTTGATCTTGTGCCAGAGCGACAACCGCGATGAAAGCCCCTTCACCACCTCTGGCGACACCGCAACCCGG
>NZ_JAAGPR010000027.1 GCF_017104965.1 Paraburkholderia sp. Ac-20340 | reverse complement strand
CGACTGCTATGACCTGTATTTTGCGCACCACTGCTTTGGGACTATCAATCTGAACCAGCAAACGTGAACGGAGAATGTGTTACCCATGTCTCCGTACACCTGTTACCTATGTCTCCAGTCCATACACAGCGGCAAAGAAAAGTAGGCAAAAGAAAGCCGCTCACACCGCTAGTGTGACGCAGTTGGCAAACCGCCTTTTAGGGGGAATGGTATAGGGGCATCCGGTCCCCCGCACCATACCACTCAGTGACAAGGCGCCCGCTCATCCGGCGGCGCTGCGCGCGCCGTTGGGTTCATCCAAACCAGCGTGATTTTTACTGGTAGTCCGTGAATTTCGATATCGGGGTGCTGCTATCCGGCAGCGGGGAGTAGCCTGGGACGTTGTCCTTGAATTGATTCAACAAGCCGTTGTCTACCTTCGATAGTCCCTTTAATTGCAGTTGCATCAGTACTCTGCTTCCTGTGCTAGGGACGGTCGTCGAACTCGTTTCGTTCGTGTACTTCTCGAATGCTATCCCCAGGGACCAGCAGTCGGCGTCGTACTGGAATCCCACCAGGCCCGCTATCAGGCGGTGTACGTGCATGTCGTAATTCACCCGCGCAACGCTCGACAGGTGTCGGCTCAACGGCCATTGGCCCGAGACGATGAACTGGCTCACCGGTTCGTAGTCGTCGCTCGAATCAGTCGAGTCCGGGCGCGTGTAGCGGTACGCCACGTTCACGACTTCGCCTCGCGCCGGCGCCCAGGAGACCCCTGTGCTCGTGTGCGATAGCGAGGAATTCGATTCGTTGTACTCGAATGCCTGTTCGGCTTTGAAGTGGTTGCCGATATTCAACGATCCGCCCGCAATCACCCCCGTACGCGTCAGGTCCGTGGTGCTGCCGTCCGCAATCAAGGTCACGCGCGGCGTCGTGAAGTTGTATTGCTGTGCCAGCACGAAGCGCGCGGCTTCCGAGCCCGTCGCGGCGTCCACGAAGCGTGTCGTGATCGCCGCCGTGATGCGGTTCGCGTCCGCGATACGGTCGTTGCCTACGAAACTATTGGTGCTGAATATCTCCGCCAGGCCGAAGTCGCTTTGCGCCGTGTCGAATAGCGGCGCGTAGTTCTGGTTGCGATAGGGCGTGTAGACGTAGTAGAGCCTCGGCTCCAGCGTCTGGATATAGGAGCGGCCGAATAGCGTGACGCTGCGCTCGAATGTCATGCCCGAGTCCAGGCTGACCGTCGGCACGTTGACCGAGAAGTTGCGCGGTTGGCCCGCCACCGGGTCGCTGCCCAGCGATGAGAGGTCGTAAGCCGCAAAGTGCCATTGCACCTTCGGCGTGATGTACCACGAGGGCCGCACGATCGGCATCGATACGTACGGGTTGAACACGAAGCGGTTGCCCTGCGCCACGTCGCCACTCGACATCGTGAAGCGCGAGGCGTCCGCTTCCGCGCCAAAGTCCAGGCCGCCCACGTTGTAACGCGCGTAATTCACGTTGATCTGCGGTTCGCGGTTGTAGATCGTGTCGCCCGAATACGATTGCCAGTGCTGTTCGCGCAGCAGAACCGACCACGGGCCGTTCGCGTAGCGCAAGCCCGCTTCCTGGTCGTATAGCGTGGTCGAGCCCAGGAAGGTTTGGCCGGCGGAGATGAGGTCCGTGTTGACGCTCGCGTCCGATACGCGGTTGTAATTCACATAGGCCGAAAAGCCCGAGCCAATCTGCCAGTCGTGCTTGATCGACAGCGAGTAGCGGTCGGTTTTCGTCAGCGCGTCGTGCGGCAGGATCAGGCCGGAGAATTCGCCGCTGTAGTCGCTGCCCAGGTAGCGGAAATCGGCACTCATCACTTCGCCGCGGCGGCTGATGATGCGCGGCGTCAGCGTCAGGTCGTAGTTCGGCGCGATGTTGACGTAGATCGGCGTCGACAGATCGAAGCCGCTCGATGAACTGAACGAGAACGTCGGCGGCAACAGGCCGCTGCGCCGGTCGTCCGAAAGCGGGAACGAGAGCCATGGGCTCGCGAATAGCGGAAAGCCCTGAAAAAACAGCACCGCATTGTGCGCGACGCCGGTGTCCGTGCCGCTGTCCATGTCGAAGCGCGAGGCGCGCAGATACCACGCGGGTTCGCCGCTGCAGTGGCAGGTCGAATAGGTGCCGTCGTGGATTTCGGCGCGTTCGTTGTCGAGCACATCCGCGCGCGCGGCGGTGCCCCAGCCGCCGTTGATCACGAATTGATAGTGAGGTGTACTGATGTAGCCTTGATTCGCTTCGATGCGCATGTGCGCGTACGGGCCGAAGAAGGTCGCGCCGCCTTCGGTCAGGCCCACGTGGCCGTAGGCGTCGGCAGTGTCGCTGTCTTCGAAGTAGTGAAGATAGTCGCCTTTGATGACCGAGTCGTAGCGGCGCAATTCCGCGTTGCCGTGCAGCGAGTAATCGTTATTCTCGGTGCCGGTCATCGAATCGCCGAGCGCGGTCGTGCCGCTTTTCTGGCCCGATTGCAGCGGATGTTCCTGCAATTGCGGATCGACCCGCAGGGCGTAGGCGTCGCTCGCGGCGTCGGGCAACGCCGCCGGCTGTGCGGCCGCGCCCGCGAGTTGCGCGTGTGCCAGCGGCGGCGCGAATCCGGGCGCGACGAGCAACAGGGAAATCAGGGGCTTCAAACGAAAGCCGCGCACTACGTGACGCAGGATCAAGGTGGGCGAGGTCAGCAGGGGATTGCGGTAAAACCGGGGAATGCGCGCGGCGTCACTGCAGCCATGTGGCGGGAGTGGGCCGCGTGGCCTCGTGGTGTGCGGCGGTCTCGAGCGCTTCGACAATGCCGGGAATCTGTTCGCACGGCACCGTAAACGACAGGCTGGCGGTTCTCGATAAACGGAAACGGATCACGAGCTGGCGCGTGCCGTCGAGCCGGCCGACTTCGCAACCACGCGCCTGCATCAGCGTGAACGAGGGAGCGGGACTGTTGTCGATGCGCTGGATCTTTTCCATTGCATTCGGCAACGCAACCAGCAGGTCGTTGAAGACCGAGCGGTGCAGCGCCGCCGTGGCGTCGCCGTCGTGGATCAGCAGGAATTCGCCGTCCGCGCTCAGGTCGGCCGAGCTGATCTGGCGCACAACGGCAGTTACACCTTCAGCCATGCGCAGGCACTCCCGCGTGTGTGACGCGTTCGCAGAAAAAGAAACGGTGCGTGGTCATGGCGGGTCGGTGGCAGGTTGCGATGACGCCACGATAGTCGAATGCTGCTGCAAATGGGTTACTGCGCTAGCGCCTCTTATTAACGCATATTTCTGCGCGATATTCGCGCGCTGCGTTTAATGCGTTTTTTGCGGCTCTGCGCGCGAATTTCGCCTGTTTGCAGCGTTACTCACTGTAACGCAAGGGTAACCGACTGAAATTATTCGCGCGCTAAGCTGCCGCTCATTCTCATCCAATGTTTTGAGTAACTCGTGAGCGTCGTACGGCAGATGATGGTCCAGCTCGCCGAAGGCCGCTCTGAATGGAATTACGATGCGACCTTTGCAGCCGGCCTCCCGCGTGGCCGTGGTTTTGTCGTCCGCGCTGGGCGACTCTTTGTTGATGATGATTGTCGTGCGCAATCTGCGCGAAAACGGCATGACGGTCAGCGTATTCGGCAGAAATGCCGTCACGCTGGCGGCCTGGTTTCCCGGCATCGACATCCAGCCTGAACTCACGAGCGACACCGCCCGCACCTTGTTGCCCGGCTTCGATCACGTGATCGCAATGCGCCGCAACGGGCCCATCGCCGATTCCGCCTTGCCGCTGACCGATCTGATCCTGCTCGAACCGGCCTGCCGCGCGCGTTCGACGAAATCGATGGCCGATCGTCTCATGCATTTCTGCCGCGATGAACTCGGCCTCGCCGACGCCGTCAAGCACAACGGCATGACCGCGCCGGCCGGCTTGCAGCCGCGCCGCTTTCACAATCGCATTGCCATTCATCCGACTGCGAGCACGCACGACAAGTGCTGGCTGCCGTCGCGCTTTATCCGGCTCGCGCTGCGTCTGCGCAAGCTGGGTTTCCAACCGCAATTCGTGGTCGCGCCGCAGGAGCGCGCGGCCTGGACGCATGTCGAATCGTATGGGATCGGGCTGCCGGAGCTGGGCTCGCTCGATAACGTCGCCGCGTGGATCTACGAATCGGGCTGGTTTATCGGCAACGATTCCGGCATCGGTCATCTGGCGTCGTGTCTGCAGGTGCCGACGCTCTCGCTGTTCATGCGGCGCGGTCTCGCGCGCACCTGGCAACCGGGCTGGGGCATCGGGCGCGTGGTGATCGGCGGCTATCTGCCGACGGCGCGTCTGCGCGAGCGCTACTGGAAATACACGCTTTCGGTGTCGCGCGTCGCGCGGGCCTTCCAGCAGTTGCAGGAGGCGCTTGCGTGAAGGAGGGGTTTGTCAAGCTTGACCGCCGTGTCGCGATCATCACGTCGCACGCGCTCGGCGATACGTTGCTGTTGATGGTGATCGCGCGCAATCTGCTCGATCAGGGCGCCGAAGTCGCCGTGTTCGGGCGCGCGTCCTGGGCGTTGCGCGCGTGGTTTCCCGATGTCGATATCCGCCCGCTGCCCGCCGATGCGCAATGGCGCGAGACGCTCGCGCCGTGGGATACCGTGCTGCAGATGCACGTTCACCAGCCGGTGCGCGATCTCGCTTCGTTGCATCACAACGTGCGGATTCTCGATCCGCTCACGGACGATGTGAGCAATCCGCCCATGGTGACGCGCTTCACGGAATTCTGTCGCGCGGAATTCAATCTGCCTGCCGTCCACACCGAAAACGGCATTGCGCCGCGCGCCGGTTTGCAGCATCGCCGCTATACGCGGCGCGTGGTGATTCACCCCGAAGCCAGCACGCCGGACAAGCGCTGGCTGCCGCAGCGCTTCCTGAGCCTTGCGCGCAATCTCGAACGTTGGGGCTATGAGGTGGCTTTCGTCATGGCGCCCGACGAGTTGCCGCGCTGGAATTCGCTGCTGCTGAGTCGCTTTGCAGTCCATACGTTTTCGAGCCTGGACGGGCTGGCAGGCTGGCTGTACGAATCGGGCTGGTTTATCGGCAACGATTCGGGTGTGGGTCATCTGGCCGCGAATCTCGGCGTTCCCACGCTGAGCCTGTTCCGGCGCCGCGCGGTGGCGCAGCGCTGGCGTCCGGCCTGGGGCAATGCGCAAGTGGTGCTGCCGTGGCAATGGTTGCCGGGCGCATCGCTGAAGGAGCGCTTCTGGCGCGAGACCTTGACGTGCTCGCGCGTGCTTTCCGCGTTCGCGCGGATGACCGAAGAGTAAGTCTGGCGCCGGCGTTCAATATGCTGGCGCTGGCGCTGGCGCTGGCCTCATTCTTCGATCGGCTCCATTTCCAGCCGATAACCGACGCCATAGATCGAGCGGATCATGTCCTGATCCGGGCGGATCGCCTGGATCTTGCGGCGCAGGTTTTTGACGTGCGAATCGATGGTGCGATCGGCGACCACGCGATGGTCGTCGTACAGCGCGCGCAACAGATAATCGCGCGCGTAGATGCGGCCCGCGCCTGCGTGCAGCAGCGCGAGCAGGCGGAATTCAATCGGCGTGAGGTGCAGGTCGCGGCCGTCCAGACGCGCGGCGTGATGCGGCACGTCAATGGCAAACGGCGTGGGCATGTTGCCTTCCGCTTCCTGATGCGCGCGCGACAGCAGTTCGGCGCGGCGCAGGATCGCCTTGACGCGCGCGACCACTTCGCGCGGGCTGAACGGTTTGCAGACGTAGTCGTCGGCGCCCAGTTCGAGGCCGAGCAGGCGATCGATTTCGTCCACGCGCGCGGTGATGATCATCACCGGCACGGCAGAAAACGTACGCAATTCGCGGCACACTTCCAGACCGCTGCGTCCCGGCAGCATCAGGTCGAGCAGCACCATCGAGGGCGCATGCTCGCGCACGTAGGGCACGACTTCGCGGCCGTCCGCGAGAATGGTGGTTGCAAAATCTTCCTTGGCCAGATAGTCGGCAAGCAGCGCCGCGAGCTTGGGCTCGTCTTCGACGATCAGGATGGAAGGCCGGGTGGTCGGATCAATCATTGTTGGTGTAGACGTGGAAGTTGGACGAGGATGCGCAGGCCTCCGAGCGGCGAGCGCGATGCCTCGATGGTGCCGCCGTGTTTTTCCACGATGCGCTTGCACAGCGCAAGTCCGAGCCCCGCGCCGCCGCTCTGGCGGCTACGGGACGGGTCGACGCGGAAAAAGCGGTCGAATAGATGCGGTAACAGCGGTGCCGGAACAGGCGGAAAGGAATCCTGAACATCGACGTAGAGTGCGTCATCGTCGGACGTGATCGCGACGTGTACGCGCCCGCCTGCGTTGGTGTAACGCAGGGCGTTTTCCAGCAGGTTTTTCCAGAGCTGCGTGAGACGGTACGGGTCGCCCGAGAGCGTGACGTGTTCGTCGCCGGACTCGAATTCGAGGGCGATCTGCTTGGCCGCGAGGCGCTCGCGAAACGCGTCGCACGAGGCTTCCACAATCGGCGCGAGATCGAGCGGCACTTTCTCGAACGACAGTTGCCCGATATCGGCGAGCGAGAGTTCGTAGAGATCGTCGATCAACTGGCTGAGCATGGCCACTTCCGCCTGCAGCGAGGTGATGGTGGCCGCGTCGGGGCGGCGCACGCCGTCTTCGATGGCTTCGAGTTCGCCGCGCAGCACCGAAAGCGGCGTGCGCAATTCGTGCGAGACATCGGCGATAAAGTCGCGGCGGTCGCCTTCGGCTTTCTCCAGCGAGGCCGCGAGACGGTTGAAGTCGTTCGCGAGCATCTGCAGTTCGTCGCGGCCTTTGGCGGGGATGCGCGTGGCGTAGTCGCCGCCCGCAAGCCGGTGCGTGGCCGTGACGATGCGCTTGATCGGCGTGAGCAGGGTGCGCGCGAGCACGATCGCCATCACGGCCGAGAGGAGCGCGGTGAAGCCCACGATGATCCAGGTGGCCTGCATCTGGCGGTTCTTGAAGCGCACCTCGGCCTGGCTGATGAGTTCGGCGGGCCCGGAGACGGCAATCCAGCCGACGATCTGTCCGTTGACCTTGAGCGG
This sequence comes from Paraburkholderia sp. Ac-20340, assembly GCF_017104965.1. Classification (GTDB taxonomy): domain Bacteria; phylum Pseudomonadota; class Gammaproteobacteria; order Burkholderiales; family Burkholderiaceae; genus Paraburkholderia. The sequence continues at coordinate 108,851 of NZ_JAAGPR010000027.1, read as the reverse complement.
ATGGCGCACGGAATCGGGCGGCGCAGGCGGTCCCGCCTTCGTCACCTGGTTCATCTGCGCGTCGTAGAGCGTAAACGGCGGGCGGTGCGGACGCCACGGATTGGCCGGGTCGGTGGGGCCGAAGAAGGGCATGCTGCCGCCCGTGCCGTTGGGCGCGGCCGGGCCGCCGGGGCTGCTGGGACCACCCGGAGCGCCTGGCGCGCCAGGGCCAGCCGGAGCACCAGGAACACCCGGCGCGCCAGGAACACCCGGACCGTTCGCCCCAGGCATGCCGCCGGGCGCGCCCGGCATGGTCACATTATTCGGCGCACCGGGAGCATTGAGGCCCGGCATGTCGCCCGGCGGCGGACCTTCGCCAAACGGGCCGCCACCAAACGGCGGCGCCCCCTGCGTCTGCTCGCGGATCGCATCCCAGTTGCCGTGCTTGGCATAGGACGCTTCCAGCTCCTGTTCGAGCGAGGCGCGTTCGGTCTTTGCCTGCTCCTGCAGAAAATCCACAAAGCCGAATTCGAAACTCGCGCGAATGGCCACGCCCATGGCGACGGCCGCGATGACGCACGCGGACAGAATCGCGAGAAAGAGTTTGGACGTAATGCTGGCTTTCATGAGGCGCAGGGCCGGAATAATAAATGTGATGAATCAAGCGTTATTTTCACCCGAAGCGGCGCTTCAGGGTCGCATGCGCGGTACGAATCCACATTTTCTCCAGTTTTCACCTCTTTTTCCTCCACGGTTGTTCCGTATCATCCGTCGCACATCGAATCGACCGCTGCGTCCAGGGCGCGAGGCACGAGCGATGGCCTGCAATTACCTGGCGAGGGACAGATCGATGGATATTCATGTGCTTGTTGTCGAGCCGGATCAGGTGTCTCGTGACAACCTGCGCAGCTATCTGCAGCGCCAGCAGATCGACATGTCTGTGCTCTATGGCGCACAAGGGCTGGAACAGCGGCTCGCGCGCGAAATGCCGTCGCTCATCATTCTTCGTCATGAAGCATGCGAGATCGACGGTATCGGCGCATTGCGCAGCCTGCGCGAAGCAGGTTATGCGGTGCCCGTCATCATCGTCAGCCGCTCCAACGATGTAGCCGACAAGGTGCTGGCGTTCGAACTGGGCGCCAACGATTTCCTCGTCGATCCGTACGATCCGCGTGAACTGCTCGCCCGCATGCGCCACGCGCTGCGCTGCAAGATCGATCTGCCGAATTCGCCGCGCAAGGAAGCGCGCTATGCGTTCGACGGCTTCGAAATCGACGCGGTCGGCAATCAGTTGTTCAAGAACGGCTCGCGCATTGCCGCGCCGCCGCTGGCGCTGGCCGTGCTGACCGTGTTCGCGGCGAACCGCATGCGTCCGCTTTCGCGCGAGCGCATTCTGAGCATGCTCGACCGCAATTCGAAACTGCACGCGCGCAGCCTCGATGTGGTGGTGTTCCGGTTGCGCAAACTGCTGGGTCTGTCGCCTTGCGGACGCCAGTACATCCAGACGCGATATCGCGATGGCTACGTCTTCTGCCCCGACGATGCCTTTCTCAATCTTTCCTCCGCGGCAGCCGGCGGCGCGCACGAGATCGGTGGCGATCTTGAGCATTCTGCATTGCTAAGCATCTGATCGAGCCCGCGCCGCGAGCACTATCCGGCGTGCATAAGCGTCACGCGGCGAAACTTGCCGTGGCTCGACAGCCTTCTGGCGAGCGTCGATCGAGCGCGAAAAGCGGGGCTGCGCGGCAAGGTAAGGAAAGGCTGCGTAACCGTGGGTAACCACGAATCCGCCCTGGTCTGCAAGCATAGGCCCCATCATGATGTGGATCGTTGGCGCGAGGCTTTGTCCCCCGCGCCGCGTTCGCACGACACACACTGTTTGACGAAGAGTATGAGCATGAAACGATTGATCGCCCTTGCGGGTGTAGTTGCGCTGGCGACGGCGCTCAGCGGTTGTTGCCTGTTTCCTTTCTGCGGCCCGGGCGGCCCCGGTAGCTGGGGTCCTGGCGGTGGCGGCGGTGGTGGCGGTCCTGGTGGCCACGGCGGCGGTGGCGGCCCGCAGGGCGCAGTGATCGTGCCGCACGCATCGACGCTGGCCTGATTGGTTGCCCGATCGCGTGCCTGAGCGGCACTGAGTTGGCAGGAAGCGCTGCGATGTGTCCTGGCCGTCGCAGCGGCTGATCCGCGCCGCGCACGTGAACCTGTTCCGCTGCGCGGCAGTACGACCAAGCGAGGATGATTTGAAAGTAGCGCAGCTAGGCGTCGCGATCATCACGATGAACGCCGCGCAGCATCTGGCGGAATGCCTGCAGTCCGTGCGTTTTGCCGGCGAGATCGTCGTGCTCGATAGCGGCAGCACCGACAACACCGTCGAGATCGCGCGCCAGCACGGCGCACGCGTGATCGAAAGCGCAGACTGGCCCGGCTTCGGCGAGCAGAAGAATCGCGCGATTGCCGCGTTGTCCACGCCGTGGATACTCTCGCTCGACGCCGACGAAATCGTCACGCCCGAACTGGCGCACTCGATCCGCACGGCCGTCATGGCGCCGGAACTGGCGACCTATGCGGTGGACCGGCTGTCGAGTTTCTGCGGCGAATGGATTTATCACTCGGGCTGGTATCCGGACTGGATTCCGCGCCTGTTTCCGCGCGAACTCGCGCGCTTTTCGAGCGATCTCGTGCACGAGCGTCTGGTGTACGACGTGCCGTGCAAACGCCTCGAAGGCAAACTGCTGCATTACTCGTACGACAGCTACGAAACCGTGCTGCGCAAGATGGACGCGTATTCGACGCTGGGCGCCGAACAGCGTCGCTCGGGCGGCAAGAAAAGCAGCGTGAGAAAGGCGCTCGGGCGCGGTGCTTGGGCGTTTATTCGCACCTATGTGCTGCGGCGCGGTTTTCTCGATGGCCGCGCGGGGCTCATCATCGCGGTGTATAACGCCGAAACCGTCTATTACCGTTTTCTGAAGCTCACCCGGCTCGCTGCGCAGCCGGACGCGCCGGTGCGCTGAAAACCGCTCGCCCGTTCAAGAACGGCCTGATGACGTCGGCACGGTTGCGGGCGTCACGCCTGCTGCGGCGGCGGCGGGTGCGACGCCTGGCTCGGCTTCAATGCGCCGGAAAATCAGCGCGGAAATCAGCGTGATCGCGCCCACCACCGCGAAGCTCGCGCGAAAGCCGAGCGCCATCGTCCCGCCATGTTGTTCAACGAGGCTCACGAGCGCACCGCCGATCGTCACGCCCAGTCCCATCGCCAGCATCTGCACCATCGAAAAGAGACTGTTGCCGCTGCCCGCGTCTTCGTGGGAGAGGCCCTTGAGCGTGACGCTGTTCATCGCCGCGAACTGCATCGAATTGGCCGCGCCGAAGATGGCCAGCACGATAATTTCGACGATCACCGGCGTGTCGCGTGAAATGAGTGCGAACGCAACGATCGAGCCGCCCACAATCAAGGTATTCACGAGCAGGAACATGTCGTAGCCGTAGCGGCGGATCAACGGCGCGATCCAGCGCTTGGCCACCGTGCCCGCGAGTGCGGCAGGCAGCATCATGAGACCCGAGTGCAGCGGCGTATAGCCGAGTTCGAGTTGCATCAGCAACGGCACGAGAAACGGCACCGCGCTCGACCCGACCCGGCACACCAGATTGCCGATCAAACCGACACTGAAATTAGGCTCGCCAAACAGCGCGAGTCTGAACAGCGGCTCGCGGCGGCGGCGCGCATACGGCACATAGACGAGCGCGGAAGCGAGTCCCAGCGCGAAAAGTCCCGCCGACCACGCCGCGCGATGCGTTTGCACCGGCGCATCGAAGGCGAGCGAAAACGCGATCATGCACAGCGATACCAGCGCACAACCCACCACATCGAAAGGCGGCGCGACGCTGCCCGACGCACGCGGCAGATAACGTTGCACCGCGGCCATGCCGGCAAGACCGATCGGCACGTTGATCAGGAAGATCCAGTGCCACGTGATGGCCTGCACGAACCAGCCGCCGAGCGTCGGGCCGACGATCGGGCCCACCTGGCCGGCCACCGAAATCAGCGCGAGCGCGGAGACATATTGCTCGCCGCTCACGGCGCGCAGCACGGCGAGGCGGCCGATCGGCATCAACATCGACCCGCCGATGCCTTGCAGCACGCGCGCGATCACGAGCTGGCCGAGCGTGTGCGAACTCGCGCAGCACACTGAGCCGAGCACGAAAATGAGGATGGCGGCGAAGTAGACGCGGCGGGTGCCGAAGCGGTCGGCGAGCCAGCCAGAGGCGGGCGTGAGCATCGCCATGGTGAGCGTGTAGGCGACGATCACCGGCTGCATCACGAGCGGTTGGACGCCGAGGCTGTGCGCCATGGAGGGCAGCGCGGTGTTGACGATCGTGGTGTCGAGCGCCTGCATGAAAAAGCCTGCGGCGACGATCCACAGCAACGCCGTCTGGCTTGAATCCTTGTTCATCGGGACTTCCTGAGCGCCGGCGAGCGGTTTGTCGTGCCCGGCGTGCGTGCCGCACCCGGCCCCGCGGCGCAATGATCTGCAATCCCGTCATGATATTGTCATCGCCTGAAATCGGGAACCCCACTAAGGACGCTGACTGTTATCGGGGATGGCGATAACAAGGCCATAGAGATACGATTCCAGTGACGCTGAGCCGTTGAAGCCTCGTGCCAGACAGACGCGTTCTGTTAGCTAAAGAGTTTCGCGCGCAGATGGTCGAGGATATTGCGCTTCGGGCGCACAGTCTCGACGATGGCGTTGCTGGTGCCGCTGCCGACCTGTGCGTCCCAGATCGTCGTGGTGAGGTTGCCGGTGGGATGATGCGTCACTTGCCAGCCGCTGCGGCGAAGCGCTTCGCGGAAGTAATCTTCCTGAAATCCCAATTCGAGCCAGCCGTGGTGCCGGATAGCCCATAGCGATTCGCCATCGAGGCGAACGCCCCACGGCACGGGGAATTTCTGGGTAATAGGTTCGGCGATGAAATAAAGGTGGCCGCCCGGTTTTATGATGCGGTGCAGCGCGCGAAGCAACCGGCGATGATCTGCGCAATGATGAAAGCATTCAAAGAAAATCGCAGCGTCGAATTTTTCGTCCAACCTTTCCGAGAGCAGGAAGTCGTCATTGATCGAGCGAATCTTCACGTCGAGTTGCGCAGCACGTTTCTGAACGAGCCGGCAAAAGCTTTCTTCAATATCAACGGTCGTGACGTCGTAGCCCGACTGTGCGAGGGCGAGCGCCATGTTTCCCCAGCCGGCGCCGAATTCGATCACGCGGGCGGGCGGGGCAATATGCATCCGGCTCAATAGCGCGGCAATTGCGGCGTATTGCGATCCGATTAATCGAGGTGATTGGGTGCTGTAAGGAAAGACTTTTTCGAGCGTTGTTGCATCGACGGGATAAGCCTCGTTTTCCGTCTTATAGGGCTTACCCGCAATCTGCTGGTAGAGATTCATTTGTTCCAGCAGATACTTCTCGCTGAAAGGATCGAGATCGACACCTACGGGAGCCATGTTAAAAGACTGAAACATGTCTCTTAGCGCGGCGTCAGAGATGGCAGCTGCGCGGTGACACTCGGCGATTTTCTGATCGAGCCCTTCGATCGTCGTGATCGTTTCCATGCGTCCTCTCGGGATTCCATGTCCGGGCGATATTACCACGTTGAAATATTTGGAAAGGAGTGCGTGTGATGGTCAGCGCAGAGTGTTCGGGATCGACGTCGAGCCCCTTTGATTTCAATCAGGCGCGTGACGTCATAGGGTGGGTCGCAAGCCCGGTTGGCAGTGCATTGAGTGATTGCAATTAGCGTATGTATGTAGTCAGTTTGACGATAACAAATAAGACATTCAGTCCATGCTCAATCCCATCTGGCTAAAATCCTTCGCGACCGTCGCGGCTTGCCACAGCTTCACCGAGGCGGCGCGTCAACTCGATCTCACGCAGTCGAGTGTCAGTGAGCACGTGCGCCGTCTCGAGCAGGAAATCGGCCGGCGTCTCTTCGTGCGCGACACGCATTCGCTCGCGATCACGCCCGACGGCGAGGCGATGCTCGCGCATGCGGGCGCGATCCTTCAGGCGATCAACCGCGCCGAATCGCAATTCCGCGCGCCGCGTCTGCGCGGGCGCGTGCGCCTTGGCTGCTCCGACGATATCGCGCTCGGCCCGCTACCCACGGTGCTTACGGCGTTTCGTAACGCGCATCCGGACGTGGAACTCGAAATCACCATCGGCATGACGGGGCAGCTATACGAACTGCTGGATTCGGGCGCGATCGAGCTGATGGTGGGCAAACGGCGTCTGGGCGACAAACGCGGCACCGCGCTATTTACGGGCCGGCTCGAATGGCTCGCGCGCGCGGGCACGAGCGTGGATCTCACGCAGCCACTGCCGCTGATTCTGGTCGCCGAACCCAGCGTGACGCGCGCCGTGGTGCTCGACGCGTTGGCGCAGACCGATTTTCGCTGGCAGGTGGTGTGCACGAGCAGCAGTCATTCGGGTTGTGTGGCGGCGGCGCGCGGCGGGTTGGGGATTACGGTGCGCCCGCAATATCTGGCCGCGCGCGGACTTGCGCCGCCGGTCAACGGCGCGAGTCTGCCTGTGTTGCCCGACGTGGAATTCATCGCGCTGGCGGCGAAGCGCCTGAGCCGTCCGGCGCAGACGCTGCTTCAATTGCTGCACGACAGCGATTTGCGTGGGTCGTGGATTGGGGAGTGACCGGGGCGTCCAACAGCGCTCACTTTCGGATTCTTCGTATATGAATCTATCCCTGACAAGATCATTGTGTCGCGTGTAGGCGGTATTGCCTGCTGTAGTACGACAACACATTGATCGACCCCATGATGCGATGGTTGAAGAGCCTTGGCGTTGCCGCTGTGATTACACGCAGCGCCCGTGGGAAAACGATGCGTTTTTCTGCGGTGACATGGCGACTGCTTATTGGGAGGAAGGAATGGGCCTCCTTCTCAAGACTCATCCACCCGACGAGTGTAGTCGCGCTTATGAGTTTGACTATGCTCATGACCGGCGCGGCGGCGCAGGCAGGGAGCCCTAACATGCCGACCAGAACCCTGTCGACGGCGCAGCAAACCGCACTTCTTCACTACACCGAACTCGGACTTCGCTGGATAAAAGGTGACATCTCGTTCGAAGACGTCACGGATGTGATGGGCGAGCCAGAACTCAAACTGGATCAGCCTGGAAAAACGCAATACTGCTATTACGTTGACGACGCGATGGCGGTGTACTTCATTTTCAATCGCGTTAGCGAAGCGCCGGGCGGAACCTCTTCAGTGGCGGGATTCCGTATTGAAGCCGGTGACGAGATAGAAACGCATATTCCCTACGAGCAATTCGATCGAATGGGATTGCAGCGCGTTGTCTATGGCGAAAAAATCGACGAAGCCAGAATCGAGCGGCGCGACTTCTTTGTTCCGGTCGGTGTCGGAGACCTCTCGCATTCCATACCGATCAATTCGGTCTCGTTCTGGTATCGGCTACCTGTGCCCAAAAACTCGCCCTACGATATCTACGCGGCGTTCAACTATCTTGCCGAGTTGGTCCGTGAGACAGGACCGTGGGACTTAAGCATCGTGCGCCAGGCTACGAATCTGCGTTACCTGGGCATTGCGCGTGTTGATCGGGGCGCAAACGCAACGGCCGATCCGCACCCGCCGCTTCGTCATGGATCAACGCCGTGACATCGGGCCCGGCACAGATTGACACCCGTATCTATCCCTGCACCTCACCCTCAACCACTCTTGCCCGCGTCGACTGACTCAACACGATCCGCGCGGTCAGCCCACTCGGGCGACGATTGATCAGCGTCAACTCGCCGCCGTGCGCGCGCACGATGTCGCGCACGATCGCGAGCCCGAGTCCCACGCTGCCCGGCTGGCCGCGTCGCGAAGGATCGAGTCGCACGAACGGTTCCAGCACATCGCGCAGCCGCGTTTCGGGGATGCCGGGTCCGTCGTCGCTGACGTCGATCAGAATCGTCTCGCCGCGCACCGACGCCACCACCACCACCGTTTCGCCAAAACGCAGCGCATTGTCGATCAGATTCGCCAGCACGCGTTGCATGCCATCGGGGCGGCAGAAGCAACGGATCTGGTGCGGTCCTTCATAGCGGATCGCCGCGCCCGCTTCTTCGTATTCGTCGCAGACGGTCGCGATCAGCGCGCTCAGATCGAGCCATTCCTTGTTTTCGTCGCTATTTCCCGAGCTTAAAAACGATAGCGCCGACGACACCATCGTCTGCATCAGGTCGATGTCCTTGCGCAGTTTGTCGCGCACGGTTTCGCTTTCGTTGGTGTCCAGTTGCAGGCGCATGCGCGTCAGCGGCGTGCGCAGATCGTGGCTGACCGCCGCCAGCATGCGCGTGCGGTTGTGCAGCGAATGCGTGATGCGCTCCTGCATCATATTGAAGGCGTGCGCGGCGCGGCGGATTTCGAGCGGTCCTTCTTCTTCGATCGGCGCAAGCGCAATCTCGCGTCCAAAGGCATCGGCTTTATCGGCGAGACGGCGCAGCGGCCGGACCACGCGCGACACCGCCCAGGCGGACATCGCCGCAATGCCCACGAACATGAACAGCAAGGCGCCGACAAAGGGAAACGTGAGACGCGGCGGCTCGGGGCCGATGCGCTGCGTGCGCGCTTCGAGCACGGTTGCATCGTCGTCGCGCAGGTGCACGACCACCTGGATCGTGCCGTTCGGATTGAGCGGATCGCAGGAATGCACGCTCACCGTCGCGCCGATATCGCTCAACTCGTTGCGCAGCGTGCGGCGCAGTTCGCCGTTATCGAGCGTGTTGACGGTGCAGCGCGAGGGCGTGCGCGTCATGCCCAGCGTGAGTTGCGGCGTTTGCAGCGCGAGTGCCGTTTGCGCGCGCGCGGCGGCGGGCGTGTTCGCCAGCACGCGCGCGGCGCTGGCGATCCGATAGGTCGGCACCCAGGGCCACGGCGGCGTGGGCGGCCCGCCCGGATAGAACAGCAGCAGGATGAACAGGCCGAACGTGATGGTCGACGAACACGCGATGATGGCGAGAATCTGCCCGAGCGTGGTGGAGAAGAAGTTGGAGAGGAAGCGGCGCATCAGGCGTGCATCACTCGAATACGACGTCGGGCTGGAAGGCATAGCCGTCCGCCCGCACCGTGCGGATGGTTTCTTCGAGCGGATCGTCGCCGCTGAGCTTGCGGCGCAGCCGGCTCACCAGCAGGTCGATCGAGCGCGAGGCGATCGGAAAGTTCTTGCCGCGGGTGAGCGCGATCAGTTCTTCGCGCGACAGCACCTGGCGCGGCTGGCGGCAGAACACCAGCAGCAGATCGGTTTCCGCACCGGTGAGCGGGATGCGCAGGCCCGCGGGCGAGCGCACGAAACGCCGGTACGGATAGAACGTATAGCCCGAAAACGCGATGATCAGTTCGGCGCCCGGGTCGCGCGCGGCTTCGCTGCCCGATTGTGCGGATGACGCGGCGCCGGGTTCCGCGCCGCTGGGCGGACGACGCAGCGCGGAGCGCATACGCGCTAGCAGCTCGCGCAGATCGAAGGGCTTGGAGACGTAATCGTCGGCGCCCAGTTCGAGGCCGATTACTTTGTCGGTGGTCTCGACCAGCGCGGTCAGCATGATGATGCGCGGCCCGCCCGAGGCGCGCAGGCGGCGGCACAGTTCGAGCCCGTCCATGCCCGGCAGCATCACGTCGAGCAACACCAGTTCCACGCTTTCCTGCGCGAGCAACGCCAGCGCCTGCTCGGCGCTGCCGGCGATGCGCGTGCGATAGCCTTTGCCGCTCAGAAACTGGGCGAGGGGAGCACTGATGTCCGGGTCGTCTTCGACGATGAGAATGGGGGCGTTGTTCAAGAGAAGGACGGCGCAGAAAGCGCACAGAAAAGTCCCTTTCATTGTCCGATAATTCGCCGGCGCTGGGGCTGCATATCGTGTGTCAATCTGGATACATTGTGTTGATTCCATTAAAAATCAACAAGATAAGCGCGTCATGCCGTATCGTTCGCGGCTTCATTCACGTATCGCGAACGGCATGGACAAGCGAGTAGAGCCTCCCAAAACTCCTGATGAAACCGGTGTGCGCGAGCCGCACGAAAGCAGCCAGGCACGGCGCCGCCGCGTCTGGCCGTGGGCGCTGCTGGTGCTCGCGGTCAGCGCGGGCGCATTGTTCGCGCTGCGCCCGCATGGCGCGCCCGCTGGCGGCCCGCCGGGATTTCCGGGTGGGCCGGGCGGTCCTGGCGGCCCCGGTGGACCCGGCGGCATGATGGGCGGCCAGGCGCAATCGGTGGGCGTGGCGGCGGCGGCAACCGGCGATGTGCCGGTGCGTCTGAGCTCGCTCGGCACCGTGACGTCGCTGGCGACCGTCACCGTCAAGTCGCAGATCAGCGGCTATCTGCAGGCGATCGATTTCCGCGAAGGCCAGCAGGTGAAAAAGGGCGATCTGCTTGCGCAGGTCGATCCGCGCCAGTACGAAGTGCTGCTCAAGCAGTATCAGGGACAGGTTGTGAAGGACAAGGCGCTGCTCGATAACGCGCGCCTCGACCTCGCGCGCTACCAGCGCCTCGCCAAAACGGATTCGGTCTCGCAGCAGACGCTCGACACCGCCGAAGCCACCGTGCGCGAATACGAAGGCACGGTGCTCACGGATCAGGCCCAGGTGGATGCGGAAAAGCTCAATCTCACGTACTGCCGCATCGTCTCGCCGGTGGACGGGCGCGTGGGTCTGCGTCAGGTCGACGTGGGCAATTACGTGACGGCATCGGACACGGACGGCGTGGTCGTCGTGACCGAAACCGATCCGATCTCGGTCGTGTTCACGCTGCCCGAGGACGATCTGCGCCGCCTGAACAAGCGTCTGGCGAGCGGCGCGCGTCTGCAGGTCGTGGCCTACGACCGCGCGGGCGATGAAAAGCTCGCGGACGGCGTGCTCGATACCGTCGATAACCAGATCGACACCACGACCGGCACCGTGAAGCTGCGCGCGCTCTTCAAGAACGCCGACGGCGCGCTGTTCCCTAACCAGTTCGTGAATATCTCGCTGCTGCTCGACACGCTGCACGATGCGGTGACGATTCCGTCCGAAGCCGTGCAGACGGGCACGCCCGGCACCTTCGTCTATCGCGTCAACGACAACCAGACGGTGTCGCTGCGCAAGATCCGCACGGGCGCTGCTGCCGATGGCAAAACGGCTGTGCTCGCCGGTCTCGCGGCGGGCGATCGCATCGTGATCGACGGCGCCGACCATCTGAGCGACGGCGCGAAGATCCGCGAGCCGCAGCAGGGCGCCGCTAAAAATGCGGATAAAAACGCCGATAAGAACGCCACGAAGACCGCCGCCGAAGCCAAGGCCCGCCCGCAGTCATGAATCCGTCGCGCCTCTTTATTCTGCGGCCCGTCGCGACTACCTTGCTGATGGCGGCGCTGCTCGTCGTCGGCATGGTGGCGTGGCGCTTCCTGCCGCTTTCCGCGCTGCCCTCGGTCGAGTACACGACGATCCAGGTGCAGACCTTCTACCCGGGCGCGAGCCCGGACGTGATGACCTCCGCCGTCACCGCGCCGCTCGAACAGCAGCTCGGCGAAATGGCGGGCCTCAAGCAGATGGCTTCGCATTCGTCGGCGGGCGCATCGGTCATCACGCTGCAATTCGATCTGGCCGTGTCGATGGACGTGGCCGAGCAGGAAGTGCAGGCTGCCATCAACGCCGCCGACAGCCTGCTGCCGAGCGATCTGCCCGCGCCGCCCGTCTACGCCAAGGTCAATCCCGCCGACGCCCCCATCCTCACGCTCGCCGTCACCTCGCCGACGATGCCGCTGACCGATGTGCAGGCGCTCACCAACACGCGCATCGCGCAGAAGATTTCGCAGATGTCGGGCGTGGGTCTCGTCACGCTGTCGGGCGGCCACAAGCCGGCTGTGCGCGTGCGTCCGAACATTCGCGCGCTGGCTGCGTACGGCCTGAACGTGGACGATCTTCGCACCACGCTCACCAACGTCAACACGAACGCGCCCAAGGGTTCGCTCGACGGCCCGCATCGCGCGTGGACGATCGACTCGAACGACCAGATCGAAGATCCCGAGCAGTATCTGGATACCGTGATTGCGTATCGCAGCGGCCGTCCCGTGCGTCTGCGCGATGTCGCCGAAGTGGTGGCGGGCGCGGAGAACACGCAACTGGCGGCGTGGAGCAACGACACGCCCGCGATCCTGCTCAACGTGCAGCGCCAGCCCGGCGCGAACGTCATCAAGGTGGCCGATTCGATCAAGGCGATGCTGCCCGCGCTCACGCGCGATCTGCCTTCGTCCGTGCACGTTTCGCTGCTGACGGACCGCACGACCACGATTCGCGCTTCGGTCAAGGACGTGCAGTTCGAACTGGCGCTGGCTGTTGCGCTGGTGGTGATGGTGATCTTCGTGTTCCTGCGCAACGTGCCGGCCACGCTGATTCCGAGCCTGTCCGTGCCGCTCTCGCTGGTGGGCACGTTTGCGGCGATGTATCTGTGGGGTTTCAGCCTCGACAATCTTTCGCTGATGGCGCTGACCATCGCGACCGGCTTCGTGGTGGACGACGCCATCGTCGTGATCGAGAACATCAGCCGTCACGTGGAAGCGGGCATGACGCCGATGGACGCCGCGCTCAAAGGCTCGCGCGAGATTGGCTTCACGATTATTTCGCTGACGGTTTCGCTGCTCGCGGTGCTGATTCCGCTGCTGTTCATGGGCGATGTGATCGGGCGTCTGTTCTACGAGTTCGCGGTGACGCTGGCGGTGGCGATCGTGATTTCGGCGGTCGTTTCGCTCACGCTGGTGCCGATGCTGTGCGCGCGTCTGCTGCGCCCTGGCATGCACGCGAAGCAGCGTGAACACAAAGGCCGCGACTGGTTCGCCCCGGTCATGCGGCAATATGAGCGTGCGCTCACGTTCGCGCTCGACCACGAAAAGGCCACGCTCGCGGTTGCGGTGGGCACGTTCGCGCTGACCGCCGCGCTGTATGTGCTGATCCCCAAGGGCTTTTTCCCGACCCAGGATACGGGCGTGATTCAGGGCATCACCGAAGCCTCGCAATCGATCTCGTTCGAGCGCATGAGTGCGCTGCAAACGCAACTCGCCGATGTGGTGCTCAAGGACCCGGATGTGATGAGCCTTTCGTCGTCGGTGGGCGTGGACGGCAGCAACATGACGCTCAATATGGGCCGCATGCAGATCAACCTGAAGCCGAAGGACGAACGCAGCGCCTCGGCCAGCGAGATCATTCGCCGCCTGCAAACCGAAACCGCCGATGTGACCGGCATCGCCTTGCATATGCAGCCGGTGCAGGACCTGAGCGTGGATACGCAGGTCAGCGCGACGCAGTATCAGTTCATGCTCGACAACCCGTCGATGGACACGTTGAGCACGTGGACCCCGAAACTGCTGGCGGAACTGCGCAAGCAACCCGAACTCACCGATGTCACGAGCGATCTCCAGGACGCGGGCCTTGCGGCCACCGTACAGGTCGATCGCGCGACGGCGGCGCGCTTCGGCATTACGCTCGCGACCATCGACAATGCGCTCTACGACAACTTCGGACAACGTATCGTCAGCACCATCTTCACGCAGTCGGACCAGAAGCGCGTGATCATGGAAATCGATCCGAAGCTCGCGCGCGGGCTCGGCGCGTTCGATTCGATCTATCTGCCTTCGTCCACGGCGACGGACGGCCAGGTGCCGCTTTCGGCGGTCGCGCAGATCGTCACCAGCAAGAAGCCGATCCAGATTTCGCATCTGGGCCAGTTCCCGGCCACGACGATCTCGTTCAATCTCGCCAAGGGCGCTTCGCTGGGCGCGGCGGTCAAGGCCGTCAAGCGCGCGCAAGCCGCCGTGGCCTTGCCGGACAGTTTCGAAACGCGCTTCCAGGGCGCGACGGAAGCGTTCCAGTCGTCGCTGTCGAGCGAACTCTATCTGGTGCTGGCGGCCGTGCTCGTGATGTACGTCGTGCTGGGCGTGCTCTATGAGAGCTTCGTGCATCCGCTCACGATTCTCTCCACGCTGCCTTCAGCGGGCATTGGCGCGCTGCTGGCAATGGCGATGACGGGCGCGGATCTCGACATCATCGGCGTGATCGGCATTGTGTTGCTGATCGGTATCGTCAAGAAGAACGCGATCATGATGATCGACTTCGCCCTTGCCGCCGAACGCGACGAAGGCCTCACGCCGCGCGAAGCGATTCATCAGGCCTGCCTGCTGCGCCTGCGCCCGATTCTGATGACGACGATGGCCGCGCTGATCGCCGCCGTGCCGCTCGCCCTGGGCACCGGCAGCGGTTCGGAGCTGCGTCATCCGCTGGGTATCGCGATGATCGGCGGTCTGGTGTTCAGCCAGGCGCTCACGCTGTTTACCACGCCGGCCGTTTATCTGGCGATGGAGCGCATGGCGGCCTGGCTGCGCGCGCGCGGCTGGACGCTGAATGACGCGCAGCGAGGCGCATCATGAACCTGAGCGCGATCTTCATTCGCCGGCCGGTCGCGACGATCCTGATGACGATCGCGATTGCGGTGGCCGGCGCGCTGGCGTTCGGCCATCTGCCGGTCGCGCCGCTGCCCGCGGTGGATTTTCCGACCATCCGCGTGCAGGCGCAGATGTCCGGCGCGAGCCCCGAAACCATGGCGGCCACGGTGGCCGCGCCGCTCGAACGCCATCTGGGCCAGATTGCCGACGTCACGGAAATGACCTCGCAAAGCAGCGTCGGCTCCACCGACGTCATTCTGCAATTCGGCCTCGACCGCGATATCAACGGCGCAGCGCGCGACGTGCAGGCCGCCATCAACGCAGCGCGCGCGGACCTGCCGAGCGCGCTCAAAGCGAACCCGAGCTATCGCAAGTTCAATCCCGCCGATGCGCCGATCCTGATCGTCTCGCTGACCTCGAAGACGCTCACGCCGGGCCAGCTTTACGACAGCGCGGCGACCGTGCTGCAACAGCGGCTCATGCAGATCGACGGGATCGGCAATGTCGATCTGAACGGCAGTTCGCTGCCCGCCGTGCGCGTCGAGCTGAACGCGGGCGCGCTTTTCAAATACGGCATTGGCCTTGAAGACGTGCGCGCGGCGCTTTCGGGCGCGAATGCGGATAGCGCGAAGGGCATGGTCAGCGACGGCAAACTGCGCTGGCAGCTTTACGCCAACGATCAGGCCGAACGCGCCGACGAATACCGCAATCTCGTGGTCGCGTGGCGCAACAGCCGGCCGGTGTTCCTGCGCGATGTGGCGCAGGTCAACGACTCGGTGGAAAGCCTGCGCAACGTCGGCTATGTGAACGGCAAGCCTGCGGTGATGCTGTGGATCTTCAAGCAGCCGGGCGGCAATATCGTCGATGTGGTCGATCGCGTGAAAGCGGTGCTGCCGCAATTGCAGGCCGCGTTGCCGCCGGGCACCGAAGTCACGCTGTCCGACGACCGCAGCAGCACGATTCGCGCTTCGCTCTCGCATACCGAGCGCACGCTGGTGATCGCCGTGGTGCTGGTCGTGCTGGTGGTATTGGCCTTCCTGCGCAACGTGCGCGCAACGCTGATTCCCGCCGTGACCGTGCCGGTTTCGATCCTCGGCACTTTCGGCGCGATGAAGCTGTTCGGCTACAGCCTCGACAATCTCTCGCTGATGGCGCTGACCATCGCCACCGGCTTTGTCGTGGACGATGCGATCGTTGTGCTGGAGAACATCTCGCGCCACCGCGAGCGCGGCGCATCGCGTTTCGAAGCGGCACTCGCCGGTGCGAAGGAAGTGAGCTTCACGGTGATTTCGATGAGCGTTTCGCTGATCGCCGTGTTTCTGCCGATCCTGCTGATGGGTGGGCTGGTGGGCCGCATCTTCCGCGAATTCGCAATCGTGCTGTCGATTTCGATCGCCGTTTCGATGCTGCTCGCGCTCACCACGACGCCCACGCTATGCGCGCTGTTCCTGCGCGATGAACACGACGCTGCTGCGAAGCCGCGTAGCAGCAATCGCTTTATGCGCTTTTTCACGCGTGTGGGCGATACCTTTGGCCGCTGGTTCGACGCAGCGGAGCGCGTCTACGCGCGCACGCTGGGCGCCGCGCTGCGTCATCCGCTGCTCGTGCTGGCGACGCTGCTCGCAACCATTGCGCTCAACGTCATGCTCTATGCCGTGGTGCCCAAAAGTCTCTTTCCGCAGCAGGATAGCGGGCTGATGGGCGGCGGCATGATGGCCGATCAAAGCATCTCGTTCCAGGCGATGAGCGTGAAAGTGAAGCAGGCGCTCGCCATCGTCAAGGCTGATCCCGCCGTGCAGACGGTGGTGGGTTTCACGGGCGGTCACGGCACGAATCAGGCCTTTACCAGCGTCACGCTCAAGCCGCTCGACGAACGCAAGGATTCGGCGTTTACCGTGATGGCGCGTTTGCGCAAGAAGCTCGCGACGATTCCGGGCGCGCAACTGATGATGTTCCCGCGCCAGGATCTGATGGTGGGCGGGCGCCAGAGTTTTGCGCAGTTCCAGTACACGCTGCAAGGCGACGACACCGCGCAGGTCCAGCAATGGGGCACGCGCCTGACGGAAGCGCTCAAGCGCGTGCCCGCGCTCGCCGATGTCAGCTCCGACCAGCAGAATGGCGGCCTTTCGGCGAAGGTCGTGGTCGACCGCGCGACGGCGATGCGCTTCGGCCTCACGCCCGACACGATCGACGCCACGCTCTATGACGCGTTCGGCGAGCGCGAAGTGTCGACCATCTACAAGGAGCAGAACCAGTATCACGTGGTGATGGAAATCGCACCGAAGTGGCTGCAAGACCCGTCCTCGCTCAACGATATCTATGTGAGCACGTCGGGCGCTTCGGCGAGCGGCACGTCGTCGACGAATGCGGTGTCTGGCACGGTGACGAGTTCGTCGTCATCGTCGTCCTCTTCGTCATCGTCGTCGAGCACCAGCAGTTCGACATCGAGCGCGAGCACGAACGCGGCCACCAATTCGATCGCGACCAGCACCGGCGGCAGCGTGTCGACCGGGCAGGCCGTGAGCACGTCGAGCAGCACGATGGTGCCGCTCTCCGCGTTCTCGAAACTGGTGGAGGCGCACACGCCGGTTTCGGTGAATCACCAGGGCCAGGCCGTCGCCGCGACGATTTCGTTCAATCTCGCCAACGGCTATCAGCTGGCCGATGCCACCGCCGCCGTCGAGCAGACCGTGAAGGACCTCAACATGCCGAACTCCGTGCACGGCGCGTTTGCCGGCACGGCAGGCAGCGCGCTTGCGGCGGCGTCCACCATGCCCTTGTTGATCGGCGCGGCGCTGCTGGCGGTGTATGCCGTGCTCGGCATGCTGTACGAAAGCTATGTGCATCCGCTGACGATTCTCTCGACGCTGCCTTCCGCAGGCGTGGGCGCGGTGATCGCGCTGCTGGCGACCAACACGGAATTCTCGGTGATTGCGTTGATCGGCGTGTTTCTGCTGATCGGCATCGTCAAGAAGAACGCGATCATGATGGTCGACTTCGCGCTCGACGCGCAGCGCACGCAAAACCTCTCGCCCGCCGAGGCGATTCGCGCGGCCTGCGTGATGCGCTTTCGCCCGATCATGATGACGACCTGCGCGGCGCTGTTCGGCGCGGTGCCGCTCGTGCTCGATCAGGGTATGGGCGCGGAACTGCGCCGGCCGCTGGGCATCGCCATCATCGGCGGGCTGATCGTGAGCCAGTTGCTCACGCTCTACACCACGCCTGTCGTCTACCTCTATCTCGATCGCCTGCGCCATCGCGCGCGCGCCCTGTGGCGCCGCGTGTTCCCCGGTTCGTCCGGCGGCGCGATGACGGACACCTCATCATGAAGCTTCCTATCCGTATCAGCACGACTCTTTGCACGGCGATTGCGCTGGGCGCGACGCTGCTCGCGTTGCAGGGCTGTACCGTTGGCCCCGAATATCGCCGTCCCGATGTGGTGACGCCGGTCGCTTTCAAGGAAGCGCCGCAAGGCTGGAAAAACGCTGCGCCCGCCGATGGCGCCGCACGCGGCGACTGGTGGAGCGTCTACAACGATCCCGTGCTCGATTCGCTCGTGCCGCAAGTGGCCATCAACAATCAGAACCTGAAGGCCTACGAGGCGGCGTATCGTCAGGCGCTGGCGGTGGTGCGCGAAGCGCGCGCCTCGCTCGCGCCGACTGTTTCGCTCGCGCCCGGTGTTACGCGCGCGCGCAGCAGCAACGTCACGTCGACCACCGGTTCGCTGGAAGCCAGCGGCTCGTGGGATCTCGATCTGTGGGGCAAGGTGCGCCGCCAGATCGAAAGCGACAAGGCGAGCGCGCAGTCGAGCGCCGCGCAGCTTGCGGACCTGACGCTTTCCGCCCAGGAAGAGCTTGTTTCGGACTACTTTTCGATGCGTTACCAGGACTCGCTCACGCGTTTGCTGAACGACACCGTGAAGGCCTACGAACGCAGCCTGGAGATCACGCGTAACCAGTACGAAGCGGGCGTGGCGGCACGCTCGGACGTCGTGACCGCGCAGACCACCTTGGCGACCGCGCGTGCCTCGGCGATTGCGGCGGAAGAGTTGCGCGATCAGTACGAGCACGCGATTGCGCTGCTGATCGGCAAGCCGCCATCGGCATTGACGATTGCACCCGCGGAACTCGCGCAGAGCGTGCCCGATGTGCCGCTGGTGGTGCCGTCGGCGCTGCTCGAACGTCGCCCGGATATCGCCGAAGCGGAACGCACGATGGCGCAGGAAAATGCGCTGATCGGCGTGGCCGTGGCCGCGTACTATCCGACCATTTCGCTTTCGGGCGTGGCGGGCTTTTCGGGCGCGGCGCCCTTGCTGACGGCGGCCAATACGCTGTGGTCGCTCGCGGCGAGCGGCAGCGAAACGCTGATCGATGGCGGTTCGCGTTCGGCGGCGGTCGATTCGGCGCGCGCGACTTATGACCAGAGCGTCGCCAATTACCGGCAGACGGTGTTGACCGCATTCCACGATGTCGAAGACGAATTGTCGAACCTGCGCGTGCTGGGCGACCAGGCGGTGGCGCAGGACGAAGCCGTGAAACTCGCGCGCCAGTCGGTGCAGATTTCGCTCGACGAATACGAAGCGGGCACGGTCACCTACACCACGGTGGTGACCGCGCAGGCGACGGCGCTCTCGAACGAAGAGACCGCATTGCAGGTGCGTTCGAACCGGCTGATTGCCAGCGCAAGCCTGATCAAGGCGCTGGGCGGCGGCTGGGACGCGTCGCGTCTGCAGGACACGAAGCAGGCGCAGCGTTGATGATCGGCGTGCAAGACATGCGTGTGGGCACGAAAGCGCGCGCCGAAACCACGGCGCGCTCGCAGCGCATTCTCGTGGTCGATTCCGATCGCGCGGTCTGCGAAATGCTCGAGGGTTTTCTCGGCGACGCGGGCTTTCGCGTGACGGTGCAGCATATGGCTGGGCAATTGGCGGCCGATATCCGCTCGACCTTGCCCGACCTCGTGCTGATGGAGCGGCGCTTTCCCGATCTCGACGGTTTCACGGCGCTCAAGCAGTTGCGCGGCCATGGCGACGCGACGCCGGTGATCGTGATGTCGACGCTTGCGGATGCGATCGATCGCGTGATCGGACTCGAACTGGGCGCAGACGATTATCTGGCCAAGCCTTTCGTGCCCTCCGAACTGCTTGCGCGCATTCGCGCGGTGTTGCGGCGCACGCTGGCGGGCGCGCTATCCGATGCATCGTGCGCGAGCGCTTACGTGCACGCGAGGCAGCCGGATCTCAGTTTTGGGCCTTATCGCGTGGTGTTTTCTTCGCGCACGTTGCTGCGCGACGGGGTGCCGCAACGTCTCACGGAAAGCCAGTTTTCGCTGCTCGCGGTGTTTGCGCAACGGCCGCTGGTGACGCTCACGCGCAATCGCCTGGCGGTGCTGATGCAAGGCGGCATCCGCGAAAGCAGTGTGAATGTGGCCATTACGCGGCTGCGCGAATTATTGCCCTGCGATCCTTCGCAGCCGCACTGGATTCGCACCGTGCGCGGCGAAGGTTATCGCTTCGTGCCGGACCCGGCCGGTGAGGGCTGAAATCGCAGGCTTGCCTGAAGTGCGTGCGCGCCGCTTTTTCAAGCCGCCTCAACGCGATTGCGGCCCGCTTTCTTGGCGCGATAGAGCGCGCGATCGGCACGTTTGATCAACGCTTCGATATCGTGCTCATTGGGCTCGCGCGTGACCACGCCGATGCTCACGGAAAACGGAATGGGTTTGAGCAGCCAGGTGTGTTCGAAATCCTGCGCTTCGATGCGCTGCCGCAATGTTTGCGCCACCGTATAGGCGCGCGTGGCATCCGCGCCGGGCAGCGCCGCGACAAATTCCTCGCCGCCCCAGCGTGCGAAAAGAATCGGCTCATTGGTCACGCTCATGCCGACTTTCGCCAGCACGCACAGCACTTCGTCGCCAACCGGGTGTCCGTAGGTATCGTTGATCTCCTTGAAATAATCGATGTCGAGAATAAACATCGAAAAGGCATCCGACGTGCCCAGCATGCGGGCAACAAACTCCAGACATTCGCGGCGATTCGGCAAACCGGTGAGCGGGTCGGTGACGGCCTGTTTCTTCAGGCGGTCCAGCAATTGCGCGCGATCGGTAATGTCGCGTACCACCGCAGTGAATTCCGTTTCGCCATCGACGTCGATACGCGAAATGGCGATCTCCACCGGAATAATCGAGCCGTTGCGATGGCGCCCGTACACGCTATTGCTTTCGTCCATACGCGGCGGCGTCATGGCGCGCATTTCCATGAGGGGCGAATCGGCGAACTTGCGCACGTTATTGGAATGGTTCGCGCGGAACTGTTCCGGCAGCAAGGTCTCGATGCGTTTGCCGATTATCTCGGTGGAGGAATAGCCGAATAGATTTTCTGCCGCGCGATTGAATAACGTGATGCAGTGCTGCTGATCGATGGTGACGATCGCGTCATAGGCAGAGTCGACTACGGCGCGATAGCGCGAAGCGTTAATCGTTTGTTGATGCGTCGATTCGGGTTGCGCGGCGGTAGTTTCGGTTGTGACGAGCACTTCAGTGACCGTCCGGCCATCGTTGGCGAATTGGAACGGCGTGAGTGTGATGCGCAATGCGTGATTGCGGATGCAGACCGGTTCCGTGCGGCTGGATTCATTCGCAGCCGAAAAAACCATGCGCAGCGCTTCGCCAAACTCATTGCGGCACTGATCCCATCTGGCATCGGCCAATAGCGTATCGACGGGTACAGGCAAAGGCCGAATGACTGATTGAATCTGCTCGAAGAACGATGGGTTGCCCGAAATGACAATGCAGGCTCCACGGTCGTCGCGCGTAACGATAGCGACGCCAATGGCAGGGTACTTCACGATTTTATGCGGCTTGTTGTGCAACTCAGACATACCTTGACCTTGCGGGAGGATTACACGGCATCCGTCCAGACGTTCTTCCGGCATTGTTGCACAGCCATTATTCGCTGGCGTCCAGCATTTTTCAGGCCCGCGACTGCCGCCGGATTGCGGTCGGAACCTCACAGCCTCAGAGCTGCGAGTCAAGCAGCGCAACCGCGCGTTCCAGCAGCTTTTCCGCAGGCGAACGGCGGCGCCAGTCTTCAAGCGTGATGCGTTTTGCGTGGCCGATGTCCTGGTCGAATAGCGCCGTTTGCTCGCGCGCGAAATCGCGATCGTAAATGTTGAGATTGGCTTCGTCGTTGAGTTTGAATGAACGGCTGTCGAAATTCGTCGAACCCACCGACACCAGATATTCGTCGACCACCATCAGCTTGCAATGGAACATCGTCGGTTGATACTCGTACATTTGCACGCCGGCTGCAAGCAGATCGCCCCAGCAAGCACGCGATGCTTCGCGCACGGTATGCGTGTCGATGCGTTGTCCCGGCGTGATGATCTGCACTTTCACCCCGCGTTTGGCGGCTTCGACGATGGCGTTGATCGTCAGTTTGTCGGGCACGAAATAGGCGCTCGCGAGATGAATGGAGTGCGTCGCGGCCGTAATGGCCATGAGGTACATGAGTTGCATGTCGTCGCTGCCGCCCGAGGGCGAACTGCTGAACATGTGCGCGAAGCCATCGCCGGCGGCGTCGATCTGCGGGAAATATTGCGGGCCGTGTAAGACATTGCCGGTAGCCTTGACCCAGTTGTCCATGAAGACCGCCTGCATATGGCCGACGGCCGGACCTTCGATACGAAAGTGCGTATCGCGCCAATGCTTTTCGTCCTGCGCGTGGCCGGTCCATTCTTCGGCAATACCCACGCCGCCGGTGAAACCCAGCTTGCCGTCGATCACCAGCAATTTGCGGTGCGTACGATCGTTCATGCGGCCAAGGCCGGTCCAGTGCGGCTTGTGATACTGAACCACTTCCGCGCCCGCCTCGCGCAGCATGCGCAGATAGCGCTTATCCATCTTCGACGAACCGACCCAATCGAGCAGCACATGCACGGCCACGCCTGCGCGCGCCTTGTCCGAGAGCGCTTGCGCAACCTTTTCGCCGATCGCGCCGGACCAGTAGATAAACGTCTCGAAGGTGATGCTGTGCCGGGCATTGCGGATGCCTTCCAGCATGGCCGGAAAAATCTCGTCGCCGTTCACGAGCACCGCAAACCGGTTGCCGCCGATGATCGGTGGTCCGAGCAGCAGACCCATCGAACGGGCGAATTGCGGATTGTCGCTTGCGTACAGTCGTTCGATCTTGTGCTCGATTTTCTTCTCGCCGCTGGTGAGATTCGCGATCACCAGCACGACGATTAGCGTCAGCGCAACGGTCAGCACAATCACGGCGAGCAGGGCGAGGGTCGGCATGCGCGGGCCTCGGAACGGGGGAGCGAGAAGTGAACGAGCGTTTCTGTCGACGTGATGTCGCATCGAACGTGCCCGGCTGGCGCGGAGTCGATGCCGGGTGAATAGCTGGTGAGTAGTGTGTTGGGAAACCCGCTAAAGAACGCGGCCGCTTTGCCGTTATAGATTAACCAAATGGTTAATTTTTTCCGTCTGGCCTAACGTCTTTCCCCCGTTTCCTGTCCGTTATCTGCGATTCGATATGAAAGTCTCAACCAAGCTGATCGTTCTTGTCGGCACCGCGCTGGTCGGCGTTGTCTGCATTGCCGCTATTACCCTGTCGCAGCTCAAGGCGTCGCTCGTCGAAAGCCGGCAGCAGCAGATCACCAATCTTCTGCTGAAAGCCGAACATCTGGTGCTGTATTACCAGGGACAGGAAGCGCAGGGCAAACTCTCGCGCGATGCCGCGCAGACGGCCGCGAAGGCTGCGGTCAGCCAGTTGAATGCGGACAGCAAAAGCTATTTCTGGATCACCACGACGGACAGCATCAACCTCGTGCATCCGAATCCGGGCCTGATCGGCACGAAAACGGGGGGCAATCGCACGACGATGGGCGATCTCACCGACACCCAGGCTTACGCACAAGGGCTGTCGCGCGAGCACATCGCGCTGGTGGACGTGTTGATCCACCGCTCGCCCGATAGCCCGCTGGAGCCGAAATTGCAGGGCGTGGTGGCCATTCCTGGCTGGAACTGGTGGATCGGCACCGGCTTTTTCTACGACGATATCAATGCCGCGTTCTGGCGTGTCGCGCGCACGATGATTGCGATTGCCGTGCTGATTTTTGCGGCGGTGGGCACGATGGCGTGGCTCATGACGCGCAGTATCCGCCGCGCGCTGGGCGGCGAGCCGGCCGACGCCGCGGAGCTGGCCGCGCAGATCGCCGCCGGCAACCTCAATACGCACGTACGACTGGCCGCCGACGATCGATCGAGCCTCATGTATGCGCTTCACGAAATGCGCGGCAAACTCAGCGAACTCGTGCAGGGCATTCAGTATTCGAGCGATTCGATTGCGACGGGCTCATCGGAAATTGCCCAGGGTAATGCCGATCTGTCGCAACGCACCGAAGAGCAGGCCGCCTCGCTCGAAGAAACGGCGGCGAGCATGGAGCAATTGACCGCCACCGTTAAACAGAATGCCGAAAATGCGCGCCAGGCGCGACAGCTTGCGGTGCTCGCCTCGGACGCGACGGGGCGCGGCGGCAGCGCCGTCAACGAGGTGATCGAGACCATGCGCGGTATCGCCAACGAGTCGAATCGTATCGGCGAGATTATTGGCACGATCGAGGGGATTGCGTTTCAGACCAATATTCTGGCGCTGAACGCGGCAGTGGAAGCCGCGCGTGCGGGCGATGAAGGGCGCGGCTTTGCGGTGGTGGCGGGCGAAGTGCGGGCGCTCGCGCAGCGTAGCGCCTCGGCGGCGAAGGACATTAAAGCGTTGATCGGCTCGTCGGTGGAGCGCGTGGATGTGGGCTCGGGGCAGGTGGCAGTGGCCGGCGAGCGCATGAGGGAGATCGTGCAGTCGATTACGCGTGTGAGCGACATCATGGGCGAAATCGAGGCGGCTTCGGTCGAGCAGAGCACCGGCATCGAGCAGGTGAATCAGGCGGTCTCGCAGATGGATACGGTCACGCAGCAGAACGCGGCGCTGGTGGAACAGGCGGCGGCGGCCGCGGCGGCGCTCGACGAGCAGGCGACGCGTTTGCGCTCTACGGTGGCGGTTTTCCAGATTTGACCTAGGCTTTCTGGTAAGCGGGCGTGCGCCAATTCGCCACATCAAGTACACTGGCGCCGTTTTTAACTAGTTAGTACAGAGTTTGCTGGACAGGCGGGCGCGCTGCAAGGCGCTCCGTGAGCAAAACCTGGAAACGCCATGACGTCCTCACAACAACCACCGTCTCAGCCGTTCGCGCCTTCGCGGCGGCAATTTCTCATCGGCACGACCGTGCTCGCGACGCTTAGCGTGGCGGGCCTCGGCGCCCTTGGGGTCGCGCACGCGCAAGCCGCCGCGACTGCCGATGCAGGCGCCGCCGCAGACTTCGCTGCTTTCATGAAGCTTTCGCAGTATCTGACCGGCAAGAGCACGCTCGACGTCGAAATCGGCCGGGCGATTCTTGCAGGGTTGCGCGGCGACGACGCCAGCGCCAGCACCACGATCGCGCAACTCAACGACTTCGTGGCGAGCACGAATACCCCTGCAAACACGCTGCAATCGGTGCTGGACGCCTCGCAGCCGGCGCTGGCGAAGCTGCCGAAGAAAGTGGTGACGGCGTGGTATCTGGGTGTGGTCGGCACGGGCAAGCATGCCCGCACGGTCGCCTATGAACAGGCGCTCATGTATCCGCCCATCGCGGACGTCATCGTCATGCCGAGCTACGCGCGCGGCGTGCCTGGTTACTGGGCCAAGCCCCCAGTGCTGTCCCACTCCTGATCCCCGCATTCCTATGGCAACGAATCAATCCGCCGACGTCGTGATCGTCGGCGCCGGCATTGCGTCCGGTCAGATCGCACAGAAGCTCGCCAAGGCGGGTATCGACGTTCTCATGCTCGAAGCAGGCCCGCGCATCGAGCGCTGGCGCATCGTCGAAAATTACCGGAATAGTCCATTTAAGTCGGATTTCCAGTCGCCGTATCCGCCCACGGAGCACGCGCCGCATCCGCAGTATTCGCCGAGCAACGATTATCTCGTGCAGCGCGGGCCGGAGCAGTACAAGGCCGGTTATCTGCGCATGGTGGGCGGGACGACGTGGCATTGGTCGGCGCAATCGTGGCGACTGCTGCCCAACGACATGAAGCTGAAAACGCTCTACGGCGTGGGCCGCGACTGGCCCATCAGCTATGACGATCTCGAGCCGTATTATTACGAGGCCGAAGTCGAAATGGGCGTGGGCGGTCCCGAGGATCTCGGTTCGCCGCGCTCGAAACCTTATCCGCATCCGCCGCTGCCGCTCTCCGACTTCGACCAGAAGTTCAAGGACGTCGTGGAGAAAGCGGGTTACAAGCACGTGACCGAACCGGCCGCGCGCAATACCGCGCCGTTCGATGGTCGTCCGGCTTGTTGCGGCAATAGCAACTGCATGCCGATCTGCCCGATCGAAGCACAATACACGGGCGAAACGGCGATTCGCAAGGCCGAAGCCGCGAAGGCGCGTCTGCTGCCCAATGCCGTGGTCTATCGCATCGAGCACGACGAGCGCGGCCGTATCGTCGCGGTGCACTATAAGGACCCGGACGGCAACACGCAGCGCGTGACCGGCAAGATCTTCGTGCTGGCTTCGAACGCCATCGAAACGCCCAAGCTCATGCTGATCTCGAAGAGCGACAAATTCCAGAACGGTATCGGCAATAGCTCGGACCAGGTGGGCCGCAATCTGATGGATCACCCGGGCACGACGGTCACTTTCCTGTCCGCCGAACCGATGTGGCCTGGCCGCGGCCCGATGCGTCTTTCGTGCATCAACAATCTGCGTGACGGTGCGTTCCGCTCGGAATATTCGGCGATGAAACTGAACGTCGGCAATTATTCGCCGATGCGCGGCGTCACCGATTATCTGATTTCGAAGGGCGTCTACGGCGCGGAACTCGACGAGAAGATTCGTGAATACGCGTCGCGCTGGGTCGTGGTGAACAGCTTCTTCGATATTCTGCCGGACCCGGAAAACCGCATTACGGCGAGCACGGAATTCAAGGACAAGCTGGGCATTGCGCGTCCTGAAGTGCATTACCGCATCGACGATTACATTAACAAGGCGGCAAAGGTCGCGCGCGGCCATTACGCCCATATCGCGGACCTGTTCGGTGGCACCGAAGTGCGTTTTGACGATAAGTACTTCAACAACAATCACATCATGGGCACGCTCATCATGGGCGACGATCCGCGCGATTCGGTTGTCGACAAGGATTTGCGTTCGCACGATCACGAGAATCTCTTCATCGCGTCGAGCGGCACGATGGCGAGCGCGGGTACGGTGAATTGCACGCTGACGCTTTGCGCGTTGTCGATGCGTCTCGCCGACAAGCTGATCGACGAAATGAAACATGCTTGAGGCGCCTGCGATGACCACAATCAACAAGAACACAACGCGTCGCCGCTTTGGCGCGCTGCGTAAATGGCTGCCGGCCAGCGCTATCGCCTTGAGCGGCATGTTTGCGGGCACGCTGGCGCACGCCGCCAATGCGAACGCCGATGCCGCGCTCGTCAAACGCGGTGAATATCTCGCGCGTGCGGCGGACTGTATTGCCTGCCACACGTCGAATAAAGCGCAACCTTATGCGGGTGGCGTGCCCTTCGATCTGCCCTTCGGCACGATCTATTCGACCAATATCACGCCCGATAAAACCTATGGCATCGGCAATCTGAGCGACGCGGATTTCATCGGCGCGGTACGCGAAGGCAAGTCGAAGGACGGCAAACGCCTTTATCCGGCGATGCCTTATACGTCCTATACGCAACTCACCGACGACGACATCCTCGCGATTCGCGCGTATCTGCGCACGATCGCGCCGGTTGGCAAGGCGGCGCCTGCGAATACGCTGGGTTTCCCGTTCAACCAGCGCTGGGCGATGGTGTTCTGGAATCTCTTCAATTTCGATTCGGGCCGTTTCCAGTCCGATCCTTCGAAGAGTGCGGAATGGAATCGCGGTGCGTATCTGGTGGGCGCGCTTGCACATTGTCAGGAGTGCCACACGCCGCGTAACTTCATGCAAGGTCTATCGGGCAAGTCGCTTGCCGGCGCGCAACTCGGTAACTGGAGCGCGTATAACATCACGCCGGACCCCATTGCCGGCATTGGCGGATGGAGCGATGCCGAGTTGATCGCGTATCTGCGTGATGGCGCGGCGCCTGGCGTGGCGAACGCTGCGGGGCCGATGGCCGAAGTGGTCGAGAACAGCACGCGCTTTCTCTCGGATCAGGATCTGAAGTCGATGGTGACGTATCTGCGCACGGTGCCCGCGCAGACGCATGGCGCGGATGGTTCGACCAAATCGCGCTTTGGCTGGGGCTCGTCGATCGAGAGCGTCACTGCGCTGCGCAATCAACCGCTTACGGTGCTGGGCGCAGGCGGGGCCGCCGACGGTCGCACGCTGTTCAACGCCAATTGCGCAAGCTGCCACGGCTGGCAAGGTACGGGCGTGGGCGGCAAGGATTCGGGCGCTTATCCTTCGCTGATGCATAACACCAGCGTGGGTGCGTCGAATGCCGATAACCTCACGATGGTCGTGCTGCATGGCGTCAGCCGTCAGACCAACAACGGCCATATGTCGATGCCTGCATTCGCGGGCGAGTTGAGCGACAGCGAAGTGGCGACGCTCGTGAACTTCGTCACCACGCAATTCGGCAATCCGTCCGCGACGATCACGGCGGATAAGGTTGCGAAGATGCGCTGAGTGCGCTGAGTGCGTGCAATGCGGCGGCCGTTTGGCCGCCGCTCATTCATCTGCGCTTTGTCGGCGTCCATGACGTCGGGCGCGTGCCAGAGCTTGGTCAGCGGGTGGGCGAGGGCGCTTTCATGATGAAAAGACGAACAGCCTGCCCGATCAGACCCACCGCCAGATATTGAAGCGCATCGTCTGCATGCGTTTGCACGGCATGCAGAAAAGCGTCGCAATCGGTAGTCGGTTGCCCCTGAACGGGGAAATCGACGATGCCGCAGTGCGGCAGGGCTTTTTCGCGCAGTCTGCTTAATTGCGCGCGGCAGGCTTTGAGCACGGTGAGCGCCCAAAAGCATTGGACGATTTCCCAGCGCAGGATCGATCAGTCACGTCGCATAGGGCGCGATCATGAGCGTGAATGCGTGAATTTGCATTCATGGTGGCAACGAACCGCCAATCGCATACGCCTCACGCGAACGCCGTTTCCGGCGAACGAGCGCGTCGAGCGATGCAGATTCGCAGCACCAGCAGACCGGCTGTTGCATCGCCGCAGAAACACCACGCTGACTCGCAAGCGGCCGCACAGGTGAACCGCTCGACAAGTCCAGTCAAGGCGCTCAGGCGCGGCTCACAAGCCTCCCGTTGCCAGGAGGCTTGCCGTCGTGCAACTGCAGCAGACCAGCGCTGGTTGCCCGCGGCTTAGTGGCCGTGAGCCTCGCGAAATCCGGCATCCGCTTCAGGGCGCTGATTGCGGGTGCGGACGTGGAATCCTGCGGATACAACATACAGGACACCCGCGAAAGACCAGGAGTACGTTCCTAAAACGAAGCAGAACAGGAACGCATCTTTGGGTGGATAGACATTGAGTGCCCATGTCATGCAGGCAACTGGTAACAGCAGCAGACACAACGCCGACCGGTTCAGAAAAACGGCGACCCTTGCATTCTTGAGCGTTTCAGTTTGCATGCCTGGCTCCATAGGGAATGGCACTGGGATATAGACTGGCACGAACTCCAATCTATAACCACTCGGTAAATTCCCTTACAAATACGGCTATTTTTCTCCTGTTCGTCGGTCGAATGGATTGGTGCAATGCACACATTTAACGACTCACTACATTGAGAAATAGTGCTTAAAACAGGGGCGAATCGTTCTCGGGATGGTGTGGTTGAAACACGTTAAGCAATGAAGTGAATCGTCAGGAATGCGATTGAATTGATTTAGTTGGAGCAGCGGCGTCGAGATACGGGGCAGCCACGTGCTCCGCACGCACCGATTACGCGGGAATAGTTCGTAATAACTTGACGAATTGAGCGCATGCGAGTCCGCCAGATTTCATGGCAGAATGCGCCGCAAATTCCAATAGCTTGTGTAAGGGGTAATCGATGCGCTCTGGTGTCAAACTCGGCCGCGTGGCACGCTCGGCAATGACGGTTGCCGCACTGGCCTGCGTGGTGTTCATTCAGGGCTGCGCCTCAACCATCGGCACTATCGCGCTCGGAGCGGGGCTGGGTGCCACAGCAACGGTAGCGGGCATCTATTGCGCGGTCGCCTGCCACTGACGGGAAGCGCCAACGCCGGGCGCAGTCATCGTGTATTACGGAAATAATCAGTAAGCCAGCGTAGCGGGCTTTATCGCATCATCTGCTTTTTTGATCGCGCTATTGCCTGCCCGCTCCATGCTTCATTCCGTGCCACTGACAAAGTCCGGCTTACACGTTCTGCTTGTCGACGACGACGAAGCGCTGTGCCATATGCTGGGCAGTTTCTTTGCATCGCGCGGCGTGGCATTCACCGCGGTGCATTGCGCCGATCATCTGGATAGCACGATCGAGACGCTGCGGCCCTCGATCGTGGTGCTCGACCTCATGCTGCCGGGCGTCGACGGTCTCACGGCGCTCAAACGTCTGCGCGAGCACGACGCCGCCACGCCCGTCATTTTGCTCACCGCGCTCACCGATGAAACCGAACGGATCATCGGCCTTGAAATGGGCGCGGACGATTACGTTTCCAAGCCTTTCCTGCCGCGCGAACTCCTCGCGCGAATTCATGCCGTGCTGCGCTATAGCGGGGCACAGACCGTGCGGCCAACCGGTCCTGCTGGAGATTGCATCCGCTTCGGCGATTTCGCGCTCACGCTCTCGCGCCCGGCGCTGACGAAAGCGGGCGAGCGCGTGAAGATCGGTCCTGGCGAACTGCAGATACTCGCGCGTCTGGCGGCGCGCCCCATGGAAGTCATCAGCGGCGACGCATTGCGCCAGTTGCTGGAAGGGCGTGGCGGCAGCGCCTGCAACAAGAGCATTTACGTCGCGATTCTGCGGCTCAGGCGCATCGTCGAAATCGATCCCGACAAACCGCGTCTTATTCAGACCGTGCGTACGCGCGGTTATATGTTCGTACCCGAGCAGGCCGCCGATGAAAAGATTGCTTAACACGCTTTTCGTACGGTTGGCGTTGATGACCGTGGGCCTTATCTGCCTGCTGCATGCAACGAGTATCGTGCTGATCGAACGCGACCGAGGCGAACTCGATGTGCTGCACATCGCGCATGCGGTCATGACCGTGGCCGCCGTGCATGAGGAGGATCCTGCGTTGATGCCCACCGTCGCCGCGAATCTGGGCCTGGTCTACGTGCCCGATATCAAACTGGCGGCTGGCCATACCGGCCACACAAGCGGTTTCTTTCCCGCTGAAGAAGCGCTGCGCGAACATTTGCCGGCGGGCAGCAGCGTGCGCGTTGCCACTAGCGGCGATATTTTCGTCAACGTGAGCGGTACGGCATTCACCATCGTCGTACCGCAGGCCCTGTTGCCGGCAAGCCGTTATTTGAGCGCGACGTTTCTGATGCTGGCGTTTGGCGTGATCGCCGCGCTGGTTTTTTCGTGGTATCTGCAACAGCCTATTCGCCGTCTTGCCGATGCATCGCGTCTGTTTCGCAATCAAGGCCGGTCGGTTGCACTGCCGTTGCGCGGGCCGACCGAAATTCGCGATTTGACGGAAGACTTCAATCAGACCGTCACCACGCTTTCGGAATTGGAAAAAGAACGCGCAGTGATGCTGGGTGGACTAGCACACGATTTGCGTGCACCGATCACACGCATTCAGGTGCGCGCCGATCAGATCGAAAGCCGTAAAGATCGCAACGCGTTCTTGCGTGACACGGAAGCGATGTCGAGAATCGTCGATCAGTTTCTCGACTTCGCGCGCGGTACCTTCGAACCTTCGCCGCTGGTTAGCGTGGATACCTTTTGCCAGCGCGAATATGGCGGCGTGAACGATGAGGCGCGCACGATGGGCGATGTCGAACCGGATCTCATGCGACTCGATCTCTGCGCGGGAGCGGGCTTTCGCTTGCCGCTCAACGTGGTGGAGCGCAGTCTGTCGAATCTTGTCGAAAATGCCTTTATTCATGGATCGCCGCCCATCGAGATCACCACGCGCAGAGAGCGCGGCCGCTTCATTCTGCGTGTGAGCGATCAGGGTGAAGGGGTATCGCAGGACGATATGGCGTCGATGCTGTTGCCATTTGTCCGGCTCGATCCTGCGCGCGGCGGTCATGCGCGTTGTGGGCTGGGATTGTCGATCGTGAAGCGGCTCGTGACGAGTGCCGGTGGATCGATGAATCTCTCGAACGCACCGGGTGGCGGTCTGGTCGTCACGATGTCGTTTCACACGGATGAAACCCTGCGTGCCGATGTGCGCCCGCGTGCGGCTTCGGCAAACGTCTAATCTTATGTAGTATTGAATGCTCGGGCGGGAAATAATATTCCCGCAAGAAAGCTTTTGTAATTAATAAAAAGAAATAACGCACAAGATACGTAATCAATCTAATTCAATCGAGCGCACGCGTTTTGCGATATCAGGTATCGCCAAATAAGACGTCTCCAGCCAGGTAGGTGTCATCTAGAATCCGTGCAAACCGGCTTGCTGTGCATGTCGTCGTGCCAGCAAGAACGAGTCCACAAAAAATCTGGAGACACGATGAAATACATCGCATTGCGATCGATCGCGGCTGTAGCATCGATATTGACTGTCAACGCGGCGCACGCCCAGTCGAGCGTGACCTTGTTCGGCATGATGGATACGGGTATTACGTATTTCAGCAATCAAGGCGGTCATTCGAGTGTGATTGAAGATGGCTATGTGAATTCGCCAAACTTCATCGGCCTTTCCGGCAAGGAGGAACTGGGCGGCGATTTGCGCGCGGTCTTCCGGCTGGTGCAATCGTTTCAGTCGACCAATGGCAAGGCGCTAAGCTCGGGCCTCGCGTTCGGCCAGGACAGCTTTGTCGGCCTCGAAAGCGATACCTACGGGAAACTCACGCTGGGGCGGCAAAACGATTTCGCCAACGAGATGCTGCAATACGCGGGCATCGTGGGGCCGATTTACGGTTACCACCCGGGCGACTACGACCGCATTACCGGCGAATTCCTGAACAACTCGATCAAGTACGACAGCCCCACGGTGATGGGATTTCAGGGCGGCGCGATGTATAGCTTCGGCTCGACCTCCGGCACTGCGACCAACACGGGCCGCGCATTCAGCCTGAAGCTGAAGTATCAGAATGGGCCCTTTGCCGTGGGCGGGTCGTTGACCGACCTGAACGGCACGACGATCAACCCGGCTTCCATTGGTCTTGCCTACGCATTTGGAGAATCGACCGCATCGACGGCCGATAGCGGAATCGCACTCCATAACCTCACGACGGCCACGGTGGGCGCGGCGTATCAACTGGGTTCGGCGCGTGTCATGGCGTCGTATTCGCACACGCATTTTGAAACCACGGAAGGCGCGACGGACCGGCTGCAAACCGTCGACGTCGGCATGAGTTACAACATCTATCCCGATCTGATCGCAGCGGCGGATTACGGCTATTCGGTCGGGCTGGGCGGGCGCTGGCACGTGTATAACGCGATGCTCGATTACCTGCTGTCGAAGCGCACGACGGTTTATGTCAGCGCCGATTTCGCGCACGTGACGGGCGCGGGGCAAGTCGCGCAACTGCTTTATGCGAGCCCTTCCTCCAGTGCGAACCAGCTTGCGTTGCGCGTGGGGATCTCGCACCGGTTTTAAGGCAGGCAGACCGGTAGCGTGCTACCGGTCCAACCTGGGCGCGCTTTAACGCTTTTACGTTTTTACGCCTTTAGTCCCATACTCTTTTACTCTGCAGCCGGCGCGCGCGACGGATCGTAACCGGCCTGCTTCGCTTCACGCCGGCGCGCAGCCGATTGCCTCGCGCAAAGCATCAGACCCAGCGCAGGCAGCACGACATAACTCACGCCGAGCAGCGTCACCACATCGTTCGACACCGAAGAAACAAGGCTATTCACGCCGAACGCCAGCCCCATCTGCGAGCAGCAATAGATGGCGCCGGCCGCCCCGCGCCGCGCGGGAAAGCGATCCATGCAAATCGCCGAAGCGCAAAGCACGATAAACGAGTAACTGAACGACACGCCCGCGACGCTGAGCAGAAAGCCTGGCGCGCTCATCGCACCCAGCTTCGAAAGCGCCAGCAACGCCACGCCGCACAGCATGGCGATGACGAGCCCGGCGCGCATGGTCGGCAACATACCGAACCGGCCGATCAACCGTGGCAACAACAAACGGCTGACGATCAAGCCGATCCCGACCAGCGCGCTCACCGCGCCGTATTGCGTGGCGGTCAATCCAAACTGCTGCTGCAGCACGAACGGACTCGAACTCGTGTACATGACAAAGCAGGTCATGCCGATACCGGCCACCATCGTCGACGAAACGAACGTCGCGTCCGACAACACCACCCGATACGAAGCAAACACCTCGCGCGCCGTAATCGAGCGGTTCTTGTATTGATTCGTTTCGCGGCATCGCAGATATATCGCGAAGATCGCAGCGAGCAATAGCGCCATAAAAACAAAGTTGGCGCGCCAGCCGAACCAGGTCTGCACGAAACTTCCCAGCAGCGGGCCCAGCACGAAGGAAAGGCCGGTAAACAAGGTGATATACGAACTGGCGATCGCATAGCGTTCGCCCTGCACGATATCGGCCAGCACGATGCGCGACAGCGCAAGACACACGCCGCTGCCCAGCCCCTGGATAAAACGCGCGAGCAGAAAGCCCGTGATTTTCGCAGCGGCCACAGCCCAGAGATTACCGACGATCGCCACGGCCAGGCCCAGCAAGATCACCGGCTTGCGGCCGTATTTATCGCTGACTGGCCCATAGACCAGTGCACCGGCCCCCGTGCCGAACAGAAACACGGAGATCGACGCCTGCACATATTGCTGCGAGGCGTGCATCGCTTTCATGATGGCGGGCAACGACGAAAGATGAATGTCGGTGCCCAGCAGACCAATCAGCAATAACGCGGTCACCACCGCGACGATCGTCAGTTCGTCGCGGCTAAAGCGCACTTTTTTCGATGTGGACACAGTCCGTCCTTGCAATGTTGTGGGCTCAGGCGCTGCGTGGTTGTGCGTGCCGTTCCAGATGCTGGGCGATAGTTGCAGCGTTTTCGCGGCTCATGATGCTGTGGTGATCGCCCGCCACGCGCACGAGATCCAGCGAGGCCGCGAGCACGCCCCAACCGAGATCCGGTTCGCCGAACTGCTGCGCGAAACCGTCTTCGCCACAGCACAGCAGCACGCGTCCCGAATAAGGCGCGGGGCGATAGGTGCGCAGCGCTTCGTCATTCGCATCGATCACGGCCAGCACCTGCCGGATCTGCCGCTCGCCGGTTCCGGCAGGCAGCAGGCCTTGCTGCGTTGCCGCTTCGAGCACGTGGCGCCAGTGCACGTCGGTGGGCACGTCGCGCAGGCTTTCCCAATCGAATGCGAGCTTCGGCATCAGGATGCCGAGCATCACGGCTTCGTCGCTCAGCCATGCGCGGGCCGCCATCTTGCCGTAGGTGCCGTTGCGGTACAACGGTTGCACGCTGGCGTTCTGCGCGCGCGAATCGAGCAGGGCCAGCAGTGCAACGCTTTCGCCGCGCTGCTGAAGCTGCTGCGCCATTTCGTACGCGATACATCCACCCATCGAATGGCCGATCAAGCGATACGGGCCTTGCGGCTGCACCGTTTTCATCAGGTCGATGTAGTCGGACGCCATCGCTTCGATCGTGCGCAGCGGCGTCGATTCGCCTTGCAAACCGCCCGCCTGAATACCGTAGACGGGTTGCTCGCCGCCCAGGCTGCGTGTGAGTTCGACGTAGTTGGTCGTATGGCCGCCATACGGATGAATGCAGATCAGCGGCGGCAGCGCGCCCGTGGTTCGCATGCCCACGAGTTGCTGGCTGCGCGGGTCGCGCATCGTTCGCAGCGCGGCGGCGAGCGTTGCCACGGTGGGGCTTTCGAGCATCGCCGAGGTGGGCAGCTTCTGGCCGAGCATCTGTTCCACCTGCAGGATCACGCTCAACGCCGATAGCGAACTGCCGCCGAGTTCGAAGAAGTTATCCGTGAGCGCTACCGAGGGCAGTCCCAGCACTTCCGCGAAGATCGCAGCCAGTTTCGCTTCGATGGTGTCGTGCGAGCTGACTGCCGATGCGTCGCCAGAATGAGTTTGAGCCGGTTCAATTGCGGTTTGATCGGCGTGCGTAGTCGCGGCGCGCACGACGTTGCGCGCCTGTGGCCAGAAACGCTGGCGCTCGAACGGATAACCCGGCAACGGAGCACGCTGGCGCGTGGCGTCTTCGTGCAGCATCGCCCAAGCCGGCGTGACGCCCGCAACCCACAGGCGCCCCACGGCCAGCGCCAGCGCGCCGCAATCGGACCATCCCGCAGCACCCGAAAGCGTCGCCGTGGCGACGCGTGCATGGGCGTTATCGGCATGCCTGCGGATGATGGACGTGAACGTGTGGCCCGGACCCACTTCGACAAACAGCCCATCCGGCGTTTGCAGCAAGGTGTCGAGGCCTTCGGCGAATCGCACGGTCTGACGCATATGGCGCACCCAATGCGCGGGATCGGTCGCCTGCGCGTGCGTGACCCACGTACCGGTGACGTTGGTGATGTACGGAATCTGCGGCGCACGCAGTTCGACCTGGCTCACCGTCGCCAAGAAGCGATCGAGCACCGGGTCGAGCATGGCCGAATGAAACGCGTGCGAAGTGGCTACGCGTTTGCAACGCAAGCCCTTGTTTTCCAGTGTCGTTTGCACGGCGTCGATGTGTTCGGCCGGGCCCGCAAGCACGCACGCGCGTGCCGCGTTGACAACGGCAAGATCGACCGCGCCCGCGAGGTACGGCGCCAGTTCCTGTGCGGAAGCTTCGACTGCCAGCATCGAACCGCCGGGCAATGCCTGGATCAACTGACCGCGCATGCAGACCAGCTTCAGCGCGTCGGGCAGCGACATGACACCGGCCACGCAGGCCGCGACGTATTCGCCAAGACTGTGGCCCATCATGGCATGCGGACGCACGCCCCAATGCGCCAGTTGCTGCACCAATGCATATTCCACGACGAAG
Organism: Paraburkholderia sp. Ac-20340; assembly: GCF_017104965.1. GTDB lineage: Bacteria > Pseudomonadota > Gammaproteobacteria > Burkholderiales > Burkholderiaceae > Paraburkholderia. The sequence continues at coordinate 72,256 of NZ_JAAGPR010000027.1, read as the reverse complement.
AGCGCGGGTTGCGTCACGGACGTCTGCATCAAACGCTCGCGCGCGGCATCGGTGTTATCGGCGTGCGGATACAGCACCATGCGAACGTCGAGCGCCATCAGCGGCTCCAGCAGACGCGCGCAGTGATCGACGCAATCGCGGAACACGGCTTCGGACTCGTAGAGATCGCGGCCCATGTTCACTTGCTGCAGGCCCTGGCCGGGGAACAGATAGTTGATGCGCGCGGCCGGTGCGGGCATGCCAGTGCTGCTGCGCGTGGCGGGCAGCGTCGTCAGCGCTTCGAGCGCGCCGGCGACGCGGTCGCTCACCACCACGCGTCGATGCGGGAAATCCGTGCGGCCGAGTTGCAGCGTGCAGGCGATATCGGCGAGTCGCGCGTCAGGATGATCGCGCAGATAGCTGGCCAGATTGTTCGTCATCGCATCGAGTGCGCTTGCCGATTTCGCCGACAAGGTCAGCACCTGAAACGCCTGATCGCTTTCGCCCGATCGCGCAGCGGCTGGCGGCGCTTCCTGCAGGATCACATGCGCATTGGTGCCGCCGATACCGAACGAACTGACGGCCGCGCGGCGCGGCGTCGCGGCACTGGGCCAGTCGGTGAGCGTGTTGTTGACCCAGAAAGGGCTGCTTTCCAGTTCGAGCCTGGGATTGGCGGATGCGAAATGCAGCGTCGCCGGAATCTTGCCGTGATGCAGCGCGAGCGCGGCCTTGATCAGACCGGCGACGCCCGCGGCCGCGTCGAGGTGACCGACGTTCGACTTCAACGAGCCGAGCGCGCAGAACTGGCGCTCGCCGGTATAACGGCGCCACGCGCGCGTGAGCGCGTGCACTTCGATCGGATCGCCCAGCGGCGTGGCCGTGCCGTGCGCCTCGACGAAACCAATGCTGTCCGGCGCGACGCCCGCGCGCTGCAACGCCTGATCGATCACATCGGCCTGGCCGTCGGCGGCGGGCGCGGTGAAGCCCACCTTCGCGTTGCCGTCGTTGTTGATCGCCGAACCCTTGATGACGGCCCAGACGTGATCGCCATCGGCGAGCGCAGCGGCGAGCCGTTTGAGCACGACAATTGCGCCGCCGCTGCCGCGCACCGTGCCTTGCGCGCGGCTATCGAACGGACGGCAACGGCCATCGGACGAAAGAATATGGCCTTCCTGATGCAGATAACCGGTGCCGTGCGGGATTTCGATCGACACGCCGCCGGCCAGCGCGATCTCGCATTCGTCGAGCAGCAGTTGCTGGCAGGCCAGATGCACGGCCACGAGCGACGTCGAGCAGGCCGTCTGCACGGTCAGCGCCGGGCCGCGCAGATTGAGTTTGTAGGCCAGTCGCGTGGAAAGAAAATCTTTCTCGTTGAGGATGGTGGTCTGGAACAACTCGGCCGCGCTTTCGGGGTGCGTATCGAGGTAATGCAGCAGATAGGCGGAGCGGCCCACGCCGCCCACCACGCCAATCCGGCCCGCGTAGCTGGCGTTCGCATAGCCCGCATGTTCGAGCGCCTGCCAGCCGGTTTCGAGGAAGAGGCGCTGCTGCGGGTCCATCAATAAGGCTTCGCGCGGCGGATAGCCGAAGAACGCGGCGTCGAATTGATCGACGTTGTCGAGCAGGCCTTTGCGCTTCACGTAACGCGGATCGGCGAGCAGGGCGGGATCGACACCGGCCGCGAGCAGTTCGCTATCGCTGAGATCCTGCACGGATTCGACGCCCGCGACCAGATTGCGCCACAGATCGTCGACGTTTTGCGCGCCGGGAAAGCGGCCCGCCATGCCGATGATGGCGATGTCGGTATCGGAATGATCAGTATTGCCAGGTATGGGCGCTACTTTGGGCGCGGCTTGCCGCTGGGCGTTGGGCGACGCATCGGCCGGTGATGCCTGAGCGCCACGCAGATGCGCGGCCAGCGCGCGGATATTCGGAAAGCGGAACAGGTCCATGGTTGGCACATGTCGCCCCAGAACCTGCTCGAGTTCGATCTCGACACGCACGAGATCGAGCGAATGGCCGCCCACTTCGAAGAAGTTATCGTCGATACCGACGACGTCGAGTTTCAGCACGGTTTTCCAGACATCGGCGATCTGCTGTTCGAGCGTGTCGCGCGGTGCGAGGACGTTGTGTGTTGTCACGCGTTCGCTGGCATCGGGCAAGGCCGCGCGATCGATTTTGCCGTTCGGCGTGAGCGGCCAGGCGTCCAGCAACATGATCGCCGAGGGCAGCATGAATTCGGGCAACTTGTCTTGCGCGTGGGCGCGAATGTCGCTAACGCTAATGCTGTCTTTCTCGCTGGCGATCGCATAGGCGAGCAGCGAAGGCGCGCCGCCATTCGTTGCGCGCGCAATCACCAGCGCTTCGCGAACGCCGGCGCAAGCGGCGATCACTGCTTCGACTTCGCCCAGTTCGATGCGAAAGCCGCGAATCTTCACCTGATGATCGATACGCCCCAGATATTCGAGGCTGCCGTCGGGCAGAAAGCGCGCGAGGTCGCCGGTTTTATACATGCGCGCCTGCGCGCCTTCGAACGGATTGGCGATAAAGCGCTCGGCCGTGAGGTCGGGGCGGTTCAGATAGCCGCGCGCGAGGCCAACGCCTGCTATATGAATTTCACCGGCGATGCCCACCGGCACGCGCTGCAGTTGCGCGTCGAGCAAATAGATGCGCGTGTTCGCGATGGGGCGGCCAAGCGACACGCGTCGCGAATCCGCAGTCAGAGGCGCGACGGTCGCGCAAACGGTGGCTTCGGTCGGGCCATAGGCGTTGAGGAAGCGTCGGCCGGGCGCCCAGCGTTTGACGATGTCGAGGCTGCACGCTTCACCGGCGGCCGCGACGGTGCGCAGCGTCGGCACATCGTCGGGCTGCATCAGCGCGAGTACCGAAGGCGGCAAGGTGATGACCGTCACGGCAAGGCGCGCGATGGTGCCGATCAGCGCCGATCCCGGCATCATGTCCGCCTTCGAGGCGAGGCACAGCGCCGCGCCCGCGCAGAGCGTGCTGAAAATTTCCGCGACCGACGAATCGAAGCTCGCCGATGCGAATTGCAGCAGGCGGCTTTCGGTGCCGATGGCGAAGCGCTCGGCCATCGTATGCACCATGTTCGACAGGCCGTAATGCTCGAGCATCACGCCCTTCGGACGGCCGGTCGAACCGGAGGTGTAGATCACGTAGGCGAGATCGTCCGGTTTCGAGGCCAGATCCAGGTTGTGCGTGGATTCGTCCGCGATGGCGGCGGCGTCCGTATCGACACACAGGCGGCGCACGCTCGCCGAGGACACGCTGGCATTCGCGCCACGGTCCGTCAGCAGCAGATTCAAACCCGAGTCGTCCTGCATGTATGCAAGACGGTCTGCGGGATAGCCCGGATCGAGCGGCAGATAGGCGCCGCCTGCTTTCAACACCGCGAGAATCGCAATCACCAGACCGGGGCCGCGTTCCATGCTGACGCCCACCAACTGGCCTGATTTCAGGTCGAGACGGCGCAGATGATGCGCGAGCTGGTTGGCGCGCGCATTGAGTTCGGCATAGGAGACTGTCTGCGAATCGCAGACAAGCGCAGCGGCGTGCGGCTGACGTTGCGCCCAGTCTTCGACGAGCCGGTGTGCGGGCGATTGCGGAAAGCGGCTTTCGGTGGCATTCCACGCGGCGTAATCGGTGCTTTCTCGTGCGGTCAGCATCGGCAGATGTCTGAGCGCCGTTTGCGGCGCTTCGACTGCACCCGCGATCAAGGTGCGGTAGTGATCGACCAGATAGCCGATGCTTTGCGCGTCCCACAGCGCCGTGTTGTACCAGCACACCGCGCGCAGACGGCCATCGACTTCTTCAACGACGAAGTCGAGATCGAATTTCACGCCATGCTGTTCGAGCGGATACGACGCGAGCGGCAAACCGGCGAGGTCGAGCGTCGCGCCGCCTAAACCCATACGCGCTGCCGCGACGCCGCGCATATTGTCGAGATGGGCCTTCTGATACGTAAAGGAAACCTGAAAAACAGGGCTGCGGCTGGCGTCGCGCGCAATGCCCAGTTGTTCCACCAGCAGCGGGAACGGATAGTCCTGATGTTCTTTCGCGCCCACCAGCACCGCTCGCATGTGCTGCAAGAACGCTTCGAAAGTGCTTTCGCCATTCACGTTCGCGCGCAGCGCGCAGGGGCTCGCGAAGTAACCGACGGTGCGCGCATAACCTTGTGGCGGCCGCCCGAAACGCGGCGAGCCGACCACGATATCGTCCTGTCCGGTATAGCGATGGAGCAGCACGTAAAGCGCGGCCATCAGCACCGTGTAGAACGTGACATCGTGCTGACGCGCAAGCGCGCGGATCTGCTGCGTGAGCGTGCGATCCAGTTCGAACGCATGGCCCGCGCCAACATGCGTCTGCACGGGCGGACGCGGCCGGTCGGTGGGCAGATCGAGTACCGGCGGGCGTTGCAGTTGCTGCTTCCAGTAGGCCGCATGGTTCTCGCCAGTGGACGACGCCAGCAGGTTCTGCTGCCACTCGACGTAATCGACATAGGCGAGCCCGGTCGAAGGCAAATCCGCCGCTTTGCCTTCAACGCGCGCGCGATAGCAAAGCCCCAGTTCCTCCATCATCACGATGAGCGACCATGTGTCCGCGGCAATGTGATGGCTGTTCAGAAACAGCACGTGCGTGTCGGCCGCGCGCGAGAAAAGGCGCGCGCGAAATACCGGCCCGTGCTTCAGATCGAATCCCGTATCGGCCTCTTGTGCGAGGCGTGCATGCAGCGCAGCCGCATCCCATTGCGATGCGTCGTGATGCGCGAAATCCGCCTGACCCTGCGCGTGAATCAGTTGCACGGGCTCGCCGCCGTGCGCCGCGTAAGTCGTGCGCAACACCGGATGCCGATCGACCAGATCCTGCAAGGCGGCGCGAAACGCGTCCAGATCGAGCGCGCTGTGTATCGTCCACGCCATCGGCAGGCCGTACTCCGCGCCGGCCGGGTTGAGGCTCCACAGAAACCACATGGCGCGTTGTCCGCGCGAGAGTTTCGCCGTTGTGGCGGCAGGCGAAGACGGATCGATGCGGTCTGCGCCAGTCGCGGGCGGAGTCGGGTGTTGGTTCTGCGGATGCATGCGGTGTGTGTTGCTGTTTAGTTTTAATGAGTCGAAGCGCCTGGCCGATCCCATGCCTTCCCCACGCGAGCGCGCTAAACGTGCCTCGACAATGGCCAGGACAAAACCGGCGGACGATTTATACCGAACGGGGACGCATTTTTGATGACGGCCGACGTTGCACCGTCGAATCTTCTGGCTCGCCAAAAGGTGCTTTAAACAGGCGCTTCAATTGCGAGCTTTAATATTGGCTTTCGGCTGGCTTTCTTTGCGATTCAATTAATCGTACGAAACAATTTATCGCGCAGGTTTTGGGCCGATTGCACTTGCCGCTGGTTAACGGCTGTTATTGGGGAAACCTGAATATCGATTGCGTGTCTTGAATGCGTTTTTTAGAGGCTTGCGCTGCGCAAACGTTTGGCGAAACAGCGCCATCAGGTATCCCATTTTCATTCCATACATGAAACAGAACATCGTATGTGAACGAATTATCACACCATAAAGTTGCATGCAAAGAGAGAAATATCCAGCAAATACAAGGGTGTAAAGAAAATCAAGCCGGTCAAACCCGCTCTCGCAACACATTATTCAAAAGAGACGATCGGCAACCTTTTTGGGTCTCCATGCCATTGCCGGGCTTTTTGTCCAGGCCAAGAATGCCAGCCATTGCAGGTGGTTTTAACGCCGCGTGCCCAGGCGATTCGAGAGGAGACATCTCATGCAATTCACACTGAACGGCCAGCCATTCGATTTCGATGGCGACCCGGATACCCCTTTGCTTTGGGTGATCCGCGAAACGGCCGGTCTGACCGGCACCAAATACGGCTGTGGTATTGGCGCGTGCGGCGCTTGTACCGTGCATCTGGAAGCCGAGGCCACGCGCTCGTGCGTGCTGCCGGTTTCGGCGGTAGCAGGGCGCCGTATCACCACGATCGAAGGACTCGCGCCCGAGACTTCGCATCCGGTGCAACGCGCGTGGATCGCGAAAGACGTGCCGCAATGTGGTTATTGCCAGTCGGGCATGGTGATGGCCGTGGCCGCGCTGTTGCAGCAGCATCCGCATCCCACCGATGCGCAGATCGATCAGGGCGTGACGAACCTGTGCCGCTGCGCGACCTATCACCGTATTCGCGAGGCCGTGCATGTCGCAGCCGACCACTGAGCGCGCGCTCGCGCCGCATCGCGCGGACCGTCGCGCCTTTCTGAAAACCGGCCTCGCGCTGGCGGGCAGTTTCGTCTTGCCACTGTCCTTGAGCGAGCACGTGCAGGCCGCGCAGGACGGCTCGCCGTATCGCGAGATCAATGACTGGGTGCGCGTGGACCCGGACGGCCGCACCATCATCGGGCTTTCGCAAGCCGAAGTCGGGCAGGGCGTCTATACCGGTCTGCCGCAGATTCTCGCCGATGAAATGGACGCCGACTGGCGCCTCGTGAGCGTGGAATTCGTCACGGGCCGCGACGCTTATCGCATCAGCGCGGCCAACGAACATCCGCAGCAATTCGTGGGCGCATCGATGTCGATCACGATGTTCCATGCGCGTCTGCGCGTGGCGGGCGCACAGGCGCGCGAAGCGTTTCTCGCGGCGGGCGCGCGCAAGCTGGGCGTGCGGCCCACGCAATGCACGACAAAGAGCGGGCGCGTGATTCACATGCAGACCGGCCGCTCGTTCGGCTACGGTGAACTGCTGGCCGATGCCGTGCAATTGCCGCTCGATCCGCAGCCGCGCCTGAAGCCCGAATCGGCGCGCAATCTGATTGGCCAGCCGCTGCATAAGCTCGACGTGCCCGCCAAGGTGAATGGCAGCGCGGTGTTCGGCATCGACGTCAAGGTGCCGGAGATGCTCGCGGGCTTCGTGAAGATGGCGCCGACGCTCAACGGCAAACCGCTGGCGGTGCGCAATCGCGATACCGTGCGGGCGCTGCCCGGCGTGGTCGATGTGGTGCTGGCGAAGGACGCCGTGATCGTCGTGGCCAAAACGTACTGGCAGGCAAAAAAGGCGGCCGATGCGCTCGACGTGCAATGGCAGGACGCTGCGCCGCCCGCGGACAGCGCGACGATACGCGCCCGGAACAAGGCCGCGCTGATGACGCAGCAGGCCGTCGTGGCGACGCGTATCGGCGATGCGCCCGCGCAGTTTGCATCGGCGGGCCGGGTGATCGAAGCCGATTACCACACGCCCTATATCGTCCACGCGACGATGGAGCCCGTGAACGCGACCGTCCACGTGCGCGAGCACGAGATCGAGGTGTGGGGGCCGATCCAGGGGCAGGACAAGGTGCGCTGGACGCTCGGCAGCATCTTCAAGCTGCCGCCCGAAAAAGTGATTGTGAACACAACGTTTCTGGGCGGCAGTTTCGGGCGCAAATACGTGCCCGATTTCGTGATTCATGCGGCGGTGGCCTCGAAAGCCGTGGGTCGTCCGGTCAAGGTGATCCGCTCGCGCGAAGACGATATTGCGCACGGTTTCTATCGGCCAGCGGCCTCGGCACGGATGCGCGCGGTGCTGGGTGCGGACGGCTATCCGCGCGCGATGCATCTGCGCGTGGTGGGGCAATCGCTTTACTGGGCGATCAAGCGCGATTACTTCGAGAAAGCGGGCGGCTGGGACGAGACCATGCTCGACGGTCTCTACGATCTTGGCTACGCGGTGCCGAACCTGCTGGTCGATTCGGTGAGCGTCGATCAGCACATTCCCGTGAGCTTCATGCGCAGCGTGGGCAGCACGTCCAGCGTGTTCTTTCTGGAGAGTTTCGTGAACGAACTTGCGCACGCGGCACGGATCGATCCGCTCGAATATCGGCGCACGCTGCTGCGCGGCGATCCGCTGGCGGTGCGCGTGCTCGAACGCACCGCTGCGCGCGCGGGCTGGTCGCGCAAGCCTTCAGCGGGTCTTTATCGCGGCCTCGCGTATTGCCTCTATACCGGGCGCGGCGGCGCGTTCACGACCTATGTGGCGACGATCGTCGAGCTGCGCATGGTGGACGGCAAGGCAAAACTCGAACGCATCGTGTGCGGTATCGATTGCGGCCGGGCCGTCAATCCGATGTTGATTCGCGAGATGGTGGAAGGCGGGATCGGCTTCGCACTGACCAACACCTTCAAGAGCGAGATCACGTTCAAGGATGGCGCGGTGATGCAGCAGAATTTCGCCGATTACCCGCTGCTCTATCTCGCGCAGATGCCGAAGATCGAAGTCGAGATCGTCGATAGCGAACGCTCGCCGCAGGGCTGCGGCGAGGTGTCGTTGCCGTCTGTTGCGCCCGCGGTGGCGGCCGCGTTATTCGAGGCGACCGGCACGCGCCTGCGCACGATGCCGCTCGAACAGGAACTCGCTTGAACGCAGGTCTCTGGCGATCCCTTTATTTCTCCGCAAATTCCCCACAAAAACAGGAATCGAACATGATCCCACTTCGCCAGTTGCTGGCTGCTTTCGGCGCGCTTGCCGCAATCACGGGCGCGACCCATGCACTCGCCGAACCTGCACTGGACGCTGCGCGCGCCCGCCAGATCGCCACCCAGCACGCGTGCTTCGGCTGTCACGCCGTCGACAAGAAACTCGTTGGCCCCGCCTATCGAGACGTGGCCACGCGCTACAACGGCAAACCCAATGCAGCGGCCACGCTGGTGGCGCATATCCAGAACGGCAGCTCGGGTGTCTGGGGCGCGGTGCCGATGCCGCCTAACGCCATCAGCGCGGGCGATGCGCAAATCGTCGTGCAATGGATTCTGGCCGGCAGCAAGACCGACTGAACCTGATCCCCGCAGTATCCTGCCGGACCGCTTTGCCGGATCGGCAGGTATTTCAATAACTAAGCATGACTGATTAATGGTTCGGAGATTGCAATGAAGAAAACTCTCGTGGCTGCAGCGCTGGCTGCCGCATCGGCGCTGGCGTGGGGACAAAGCAATGTGACGCTGTACGGCATCGTCGATACCGGCGTCGAGTACTACAACAACGCCGCGAAGGGCGGCTCGTTCGCGGGCATGCCCACGCTCACGGGCGAGGTGCCGTCGCGCTTCGGTTTGCGTGGCCAGGAGGATCTGGGCGGCGGCTACAAGACCTTTTTCGTGCTGGAAAGCGGCTTTGCATCGAATAGCGGCGCGCTCAATTATGGCGGCCGCCTGTTCGGACGTCAGGCGAACCTGGGCGTGAGCAGCAGTTTCGGCACGCTCACGCTGGGCCGGCAAATGAATATGTCGATGTATGTGCTGCTCAACGCGGATGTGATCGGCCCGTCGATTCATTCGATGGCGAGCTTCGACAGCTATCTGCCCAACGCGCGCAGCGACAACGCCGTGGGTTATATGGGCAAATTCCAGGGCTTCACGGTGGGCGGTACGTATAGCTTCGGGCGCGATGCCGCAGGCCCCGCCGGTCCGTCGGCGACCAACTGCGCGGGCCAGATTGCGGGCGACGCCGTGGCCTGCCGCCAGTACACGATGATGCTCGCCTACGACAACGCGTGGGGCGGCGCGGCGGCTTCGTATGACGTGATGTACGGCGGCGCCGGCGCGACAGCGCCGCTGACGAGCAGCGCGGACGTGGACAAGCGCACCATCGTCGATGCCTACGTGAAATACGGCCCGGCGAAGCTGGGCGGCGGCTGGATCAGGCGCAATACGTCGGCGGCCGAACACGCGCAATCCGATATCTTTTTCCTCGGCGCAAACTGGTACGTCCGGCCCACGTTCTCGCTCGACGCGCAGGCGCTGCGCTACATCCTGCGCGATCATTCGAATTCGACCCTGCTGGTTGGGCGCGCGAATTATTTCATTTCCAAGCGCACCACGCTTTATGCTTCGCTTGGTTACATGATGAATAGCGCGCTCGCGGCCAACGCCGTGGCAGCGGCGGGCACGGTGGCGACGGGCGCGAACCAGTTCGGAGCGATGATGGGCATCCAGCAGCGCTTCTGAGGCCGGCTTCTCAGGCCGGCTTCTGAGTCCGAACACGGCGGGCAGGCTGCCCGCATCGCCCCAATACGTAAAACGGAGACAACATGGCGATGGACCTCTTGAGCGCCGCGCTCGCCGACCTGCGCGCAGACGCGGTGGTGACCGGGCACTTTTCGCTCAGCGCGCCGTGGGCGATCGCTAAACCGGCGGTCGAAGGCGCGGCGTTCAGAACGGGCTTCGGCGGCCCGTTCTATATCGCCGTGGAGGACATGGAACCGTTGCGCGTCGAAGTCGGCGACTTCGTGTTGCTGCCGCACGGGCACGCGCACGTGCTGGCATCGGCGCCTGGCGTCGAGCCGGTGCCATTCGACGATCTCGTGGCGGGCGAGGGCATCAGCCCGCGATTCGATACGCCTTTGCGGCTCACGGTGGGAGGCGGGGCCGCCGCGGCGAACGAGTTGTACACCGGCATCATTTTTTACCGCGAGCCGATGCGCAACCCGCTTTTCTCCGTGCTGCCGCCGCTGATTCACGTGCGCGCCAACGACCCGGCCGTCGGTCCCTGGCTCGCGGATACGTTGATGGCGTTTATCCGCGAATCGATGGCCTGCCAGCCTGGCTGGGCCGTGGCGGCCGCGCGCCTGGCCGATGTGCTTTTCGTGCAGTTGTTGCGCGCGCATCTATCGTCGGCGATCAGTCACACGGGCTGGTTGCGCGGTCTCATGGACCCGCAGATTGGCCGCGCCATCGCGCAGTTGCATCGTTACCCGGAGCGCGAATGGACCGTGGAATCGCTCGCGGCCACGGCCGGCATGTCGCGATCGCGTTTCAGCGCGCGCTTCGTCGAACTGGTGGAGGAAACGCCCATCGGCCATTTGACGGCCTATCGCATGTACGTGGCGAGCGGCGCGTTGCGCGATTCGCGGCGCAGGCTGATCGAAATTGCCACCAGCGTGGGCTATGCGTCGGAAAAGGCTTTTATTCGCGCGTTTCGCCGCTGGTCGGGCATGGCGCCCAAGCAATACGCGCGCAGCCTGAAAGACGTCTATAAAGTGCCGAAGCCCGCAGCGGCGGCGCGGGCTTCGGGTGACGCGTTCGCAGGAAAATGATTGGGATGCCGAATTAAATGGCGATCAAGGCGCGGGCGCGGGCATAAACTTGAACGACGGCGTGGCAACGAATTTATCGGCGGTTTCGCCCGAGAACATCTGCCCCGCTTCGATCGTGAGTTTCATCACGGGCGCGCCCGGTTTCAGATCGAGCTTGCGCAGCGAGACCCAGAACGTATCGGGCCGCGTGGCCGAATCGAAGTAATAGACCAGATTGGTCTGATCGGCCACGGTGCGCCAGATCGTCGACGAAAGATTCGGCGTTTCGGGTGTGCGAATGCCAAGCGGCACGCTGACGGAGCGCATCACGCTCATCACGCTCGCGACCTGCTGATACGCGCCGTTTTGCATCGGCACGCCGGCCATATAGTTCGGATCGGGGCTTTTCGGAATCGCGTCGAGCAGGAACGAGGCGCGCACGAAGCGGTCGGCGGCGCGGTTCGTGCCCGGCAGGAAACTGAGCCCGCCAATGCCTTTCCAGTACGCATCGAGCGCGAGCTGTTCGCTGTAGATCGGCGAATTCGTCATGATGCGGTACGGCTTGCCGTGATGAATCACGAGCTTGCCGTCGAGGTATTCGAGGATCGCCGAGTCGCCGCTGGCGTCCGATAGCGAGAGATGGATGGTGATCGGCTTGCCGTTGGGCAGCGGCGGCGCGATGATCTGGAACGGCTCCTTGCCGAGCGCTTTCACGGCGTCGCTCACGTTCGCGAAGTTGTCGAGCACGTATTGCGCCCAGAGGCTGATCGACATCGGCGGGCGGCCCGAGTCGGGCTTGCCGTAATCGGTTTCGGCCAGATACAGCGCGTTGGCCACGAGCCCGCGTTCGTTCATGCCGTCCACGCTGCCGATGTCGTAGCCCGAGACGATCACGCTGCCGTATTTCGAGCGCCAGCGCGGCGATTTCGGGCCGGCGTTGCCGTCGCGCTCGATACCGGCGGGAAACACCCAGAGATTCGAGCGCATGTCTTCCGACCAGTCCATCGTGCGGCCCGTGATGACGAGGCCGCTGTCGCCCACATACAGTGCGCGCGTGCAGGCGTAGGCGAGCGAGGCGGTGAATAGCGCGGCAAGCGCGAGCGCGCCTGCGCAGACAGCGATGAAGCGTGACGGGGATCGTGACATGTTGCGCGCTCCGATAAAACCATGGCGGGAGAGATGCAGCAGGACGCTGCGATCATGCCACGGAAGGCGCGGTAGACGTCGTGGAGGTGTGCGCGTGGCGCTATTGCGCGCGCGTGCGGCGCGGCTTCTTTGCGGCGCTGGCGCGCGGCGCGGGAGCGGCTGGCGGCGCGGCGTTGGCGTGCAGGTCTTCGAGCCAGGCGAGGCTATCGGCGTAAGTCAGAAACTGGCGCAGATAACCGGGCGACAGATCGCGCATGAGAAAGAGCGCGCGATGCACGAGGGCGCTCGAATTGAGCGGGCCTGCGTTTTTCGGCACCTGATCCTGCGATTGTTGCACCTGCTGATCGGCGCTGACCTTTTGCCAGACGTCGCGGAAATAATCGAGCAGCGTAGCGGGCGCGCCATCGCGTTCGTCGCGCGACATCGTTTCGATCAGTGCTTCGAATGCGTTGCTGGCGGGCGTTTGGGCTTGTGCTTGCGTATGCGTGGCGATGGTTGCATCGGCATCGATCTGCTTTGCGTAGCTTGCCAGCAGGGTTTCGATGCGCGCGTCCAGCACCTTGCGCGCCGCGCCCGTTTGCGCCTGGGCGCGCCGCTCCAGCGCATCGAGCGTGGCGAAGCGCACGGGGTCGATGCTGTTCGCGCCTTGTGCGCGCCACGCGTCGAGCGTCGAACGCGCCGCGCTGCACGTCGCCGCGTTCAGCGCAGTCGATGCGTCCGCAACGTTTTGCGCGCCGTCACTCATGGGCGTTCGGCGCCTTGGCGGCCGCGCTGCTCATGCTCGACGAACGCGGCACGGGCGCGATTTCCACGCGGCGATTCTTCGCGCGGCCCGCTTCGTCGGCGTTCGAACTGACCGGCTGTTCCGAACCGAACGCCGCCGCGAACACCGAAGCCGCCGGCACACCCGCATCGATAAATGCGCGCGTCACCGTCAGCGCGCGTTCGGCGGACAGTTCCCAGTTATCGGCGAAACGCCGATTGCCCGCGTGAACCTGCTGATCGTCGGCGAAACCGCTGACCATGAGGATTTCGTCGCGATCGTGCAGATACGCCGTGAGCGGACCCGCAAGGCTCTTGAGCAGGTCGCGCCCCTCGGGCTGCAACTGGTCGGAGTTGAGCGCGAACAGCACGCTGCCGCTAATGCCGATGCGCCCGTTCACGAGCGTCACGCGCCCGGCCGCAAGCGGCCCGGCAAGCGCCTGTTCGAGCGTCTGGCGCCGTTTGGCTTCGAGCTGGCGCGCCTTGACCTCATGCGCGAGGCGCGAGGACGCCTCCATCTGCATGCCGATCACGCCGACCAGAATCAGCACGAACGCGCCCAGCAGCGCCGCCATCAGGTCGCCGAATGCCGCCCAGACCGGTGCGGTGGGCTCTACGCCGCCGTCGATCTCGTCGTTCATGCGGCTTCGCTTCCGGCCAGACGTTGCAGGCTATCGATGATCTGCTTTTGCGACAGCAGGCTCAGATCGACCACTTCGCGCGCCTGCGCGACGTAGTAGGCGAGCTGGTCGTCGCTGCGGGAGAGCGACTTGTCGAGCGCGGCTTCGATGCGTTCGAGCTGCGTCATGAGCTTGTCGTTCGACGCGCCGAAGTGCTGCACGGCCACGCCGAAGGCATCGCCCAGGCTGGCCACTTCGACGGCGCTGCCGGTGATCTGCGCCGCGGCGCCTTCGAGCGTCTGCGCACCGGCTTCGACCTGCTGGTCGAAACGCGTGCCGACGCGTTCGAGCAGACCCGCCGAAGTATCGACGAGCGCGCCGATCGCCTCGCGCTGTTCGGTGCTCGCGTGATTCACGGCGTCGAGCAGCGTGGTGACGGTGGCGAGCAGACGGCCGCGCTCTTCGAGCATCGCGGTGTCCTGCACCATGCTTTCGTGGAGCTTCTGGCGCAGTTCCGCGACGACTTCGGCGGCCACGCGCGGCGCTTCCGAAGCGGCTTCGACGAGGCGCGCGATTTCGGCGATGGTGCCGTTGGCATGTGCTTCGGTCTGCGCGGAGATGGCGCTGGCGGTTTGCGTGAGCGCGTCGCAGATGGCCTGCTGGCGTTCGGCGGCGTGCGTGCTGGCGGTTTGCCAGGCGCTTGCGTTCGCTTCGGCGGCGCGGGCGATTTCGGCGATGGTGCCGACGGCATGCGTTTCGGTTTGCGCGGAGATCGCGTTGGCGGTTTGCGTGAGCGCGTCGCAGATCGCTTGCTGGCGCTCGGCCGCTTCTGTGCTGGCCGCTTGCCACGAGGCCGCGTTTGCTTCGGCGGCGTGAGCGATTTCGGCGATGGTGCTGTTCGCGTGCGCTTCGGTTTGCGCCGAGATATCCGTGGCGGTTTGCGCGAGCGCGTCGCAGATCGCCTGCTGGCGTTCTGCGGCTTGCGTGCTGGCGGCTTGCCATGCGGCGGCGTTTTCTTGCGCTGCGCGCGCGATTTCGCTGATGGTGCCGCTGGCGTGCGCTTCGGTTTGCTTCGAGATATCCGTGGCGGTTTGCGCGAGTGCGTCGCAGATCGCTTGCTGGCGTTCTGCGGCGTGTGTGCTCGCGGCTTGCCATGCGGTGGCGTTCGCTTCGGCGGCGCGCGCGATTTCGGCGATGGTGCCGCTGGCGTGCGCTTCGGTTTGCATCGAAATTGCGGTGGCCGTTTGCGCCAGGGCATCGCAGATCGCTTGCTGACGCTCCGCCGCCTGCGTGCTGGCCGCTTGCCAGGCGGTGGCGTTCTCTTGCGCCGCGCGGGCGATTTCGGCGATGGTGCCGTTCGCGTGCGCTTCGGTCTGCTTCGAGATATCCGTGGCCGTCTGCGCGAGCGCGTCGCAGATTGCTTGCTGACGCTCCGCCGCGTGCGTGCTGGCGGCTTGCCAGGCGCTGGCGTTCTCTTGCGCCGCGCGGGCGATTTCGGCGATGGTGCCGTTCGCGTGCGCTTCGGTCTGCTTCGAGATATCCGTGGCCGTTTGCGCAAGCGCATCGCAAATCGTCTGCTGACGTTCTGCCGCGAGCGCGCTGGCCGCTTGCCATGCCGCCGAGGAGGCCTCGGCCACACGCGTAATTTCGGCGATGGTGCTGTTCGTATGCGCTTCGGCGTGCGCGGCAACCTTGCCCGCGGTGCTTTCGAGCGTTTCGCACACGGCTTGCTGACGCTGTGCGGCCTGCGTGCTGGCGTCCTGCCACGCGGCGCTCGCGGTTTCGGCGGCGCGGGTGATTTCGGCGAGCGTGCTGTTCGCGTGCGCTTCGGCGCGCGCGACGACCGACTCGGCCGTCTGCGCGAGCGTCGTGCAGATCGCCTGTTGCTGTTCGGCCGCTTGCGTGCCCGCCGTGCGCCATTCGTCGCGCAGCGAGGTGCTCATCGCGTCCAGCGAGTCGCGCCAGGTCGCAAGGCGCGTTTCGTCGCGCGCGGCAAGCTGCGTCTGCAGATCGGCCTGCGCCTCACCCACCGCGCGCACTAGCGCGGCGGCGTGCTGTTCGAACGTGGCGGCCGCGGCGGCCAGCGCCCGCTGGTTGTCGCCCGCGAGCTTTTCGCCCGCCTGTTCCTGACGCGCCAGCGCGTCCTGCCACGACTGCGAAACGCCCGCCGCCGAAGCCGCGAGACGCGCATCGACATCGCGCACCAGATGCGCCGAACGCGTTTCGAAGGTCGCGCTGAAGCGCTCCAGCGCGCCTTGCAGATCGTCGGCGAGCGCTTCGCCTGCGCGGCGCTGTTCGTCGAGCGCTTCGTTCCAGATGCCCGCGACGCGCGTCGCATTGGCCTCGAAGCCCGCCGTGAGGCCGTCGAGCTGACGCTCCACGGCTTGCGTGAGCGTGTTGTGCAGCGTGCTGCTTTCGCGCGCGAGACCCGCCATCGTCGCTTCGACGACCGGCGCGAAAGCCGCGCCTGCCGCGCGCGCGCTTTCGGCGGCGCTGGCCTTCAGCGAATCGCCCACCGTGGTGGCGAGGCGCGCGTAGGTGGCTTCGGCATTGCCGAGGAAGGCTTCCTGGCTGGCGATCTGACGCTCGCCCATGGTGGCGCTCTGGCGCTCGATGACGGTCATCATCGACTGCAGACGTTCGGCCAGCAGCGGCAGCGCTTCGGCCTGACGCTGCATCAGCGCGAAGCTGGCCTCGCGTTGATGGGCGTGCGAGAACGGACGCAGCGTGGTGGTGATCTGGGCGTCGAGGCGCTGGGCGGCTTCGATGCGCTCGCGGCGGCACAGCGCCGACAGCAGACCGAGCATCGCCGAGCTGGCCACACCGGCGATCGAGGTGCCGAACGCGAAGCCGAGCCCGCGGATCGGACCGGCCAGGGCCGTGCGAATACCGTCGAGATCGGTCGCGCCGTCGAGCGCGATGCCGGTGCCGCGCAGCGTCGTCACCATGCCGAGCAGCGTGCCGAGCATGCCGAGCAGCACCAGCATGCCGACCAGATAGGGCGTGAGCGCCGGGCCGGGCAGCGCGGCGCGCTCGCCTTCGATGCGCGCGCGCACGGCGCTGCGCAGGCTCGGGTGCAGGCGGTCGAGCCAGGCATTGAGCGAGGCGGGCTGGCTCGTGAGGGCGTCGACGGCTTGCGCGAGGCTGCCGGTCGTCTGCCGGTAGCGGCGCAGTTCGAGCGCGCCGGCCACATAGCAGGCGCCAATCAGGACCGTGACGGCGAGCGCGAGCGGACTGGAGCCGACATAGGCGGCGCCGATCCAGCAAACCGCGAGCAGGCCGGCGATGAAAACCACGAGATCGATGCGAAGTCTGGACATAGTGTCTGCGTTAGCGGGTGCGAAGAGCGGCGAGCAGCCCTTCGACCGGTTGAAACCGAACATCCAGTTCGGCGAGCAACAGGCTCTGCATATCCTTGCGGAACGTGGCAAGCCACGAGCCGGGTGTATTTTCCGTGTTTGCTGCGGGCGGGGCTTCGGGTTGGGCCTCTGCCTGGGCTTCGGCTTGCGTTGTTTGAGCCTGAGCTTCGGCTTCGGCCGCCTGCGTGGCCTTGCGCAGAGCCGCGAAACGCCTGGCCAGCAGGCCAGGCACCGTGCTCAGCAGATTGCGCTCGCGCACGGAAAGCGAGCGTTCCATCAACGCATCCAGCGCGGCGAGCTTCGCCATTTCCGGCGACTGGCCCGCGAGCCGGTTGCGCAAGCGCGTGCGCATATCGCCGATATCGGCTTCCATCTTCTGCTGGAGCGCGAGATAGCACTGGCGGAAGACGGCGAAGTCGGCGGGCAATTCGGGCGCTTCCGGCACCGGCGCGCCTTGCTGGCCACGCGCGTAACGCGCGCTCGGGCGCGGCGGGGCCAGCACGGCGTCCGTGACGATGGCCTTCGAGAGCGCCGAGCGCAGGCTCAGGCAGCGCTGCGCTTCATCCTCGCCGTCGCTGCGCGTCACGCGGCCCACGGCGGGCGCAGGCGCGCTGAGCACCGTCGAGAGCGCGATCGCGTCCGTCCAGCCGAGCCACTGGCTCAGCCGGTCGGCGAGCGGCTGCTGCGAGGCCTGCACGTCGGTCTCGCCGAGGCGCGCAAGCAAACGAACGAGGGCCGGACCGGTCAGGGCCGTCCGCTGCGGGGGATGGACCATACCACAAGAGATAAAAAAGGCAGCAGTTTACACGGCGCAGCGGCTGGAATCGCGGTTTTGAGATCGCGGGAGGGGGTTTTTATGTGGGGTGGGGGTGGGGATGATGCAGATTGACAGCTTTAGAGATGATCGCTGCGGGTAAACCGGGGGTAAAACAAAAGAGCGATGCCCGCCTGCCAGGACGGGCATCGCTCACATCAGGGTGATGGTCGAACTCGGGCCGAATCCCGAACCCTCACCCCTTCGTCGCCCCAAACGTCAGCCCGGCGACAAAATGCTTCTGCATCGCGAAGAACATCGCGACTGACGGCAGCGCGGCCAGGATCGATCCCGCCGACACCAGATTCCACGCCGTCGTCCATTGGCCCTTGAGCGCGGCCACGCCCACGGTGATCGGCGCGGCGTCATCGCCTTGCGTGAGACACAGCGCCCAGAAGTAATCGTTCCAGACGAAGGTGAACACCAGAATCGCCAGCGCCGCGAGCGCGGGGCGGATCAGCGGCAGGATGATGCGGAAGAACACCGTCCACTCGTTCGCGCCTTCGATGCGCGCCGCCTCCACCAGTTCGAACGGCAACTGCTTGATGAAGTTGCGCAGAAACAGCGCGCAAAAACCCGTCTGAAACGACAGATGAAACAGGATCAGACCGCCCACCGAGTTATACAGCCCGAGCTTGAGCGTGAGATCGCGCACGGGAATCATCAGCACCTGGATCGGCACGAAATTGCCCGCGACGAAAGCCGCGAATAATGCCGAGTTGCCCGGAAAGCGATAGATCGCCAGCGCGAAGCCCGCCATCGCCGCAAGTGCAATCGCGCACGCCACCGAAGGCACGGTGATCAGCACGCTGTTCCAGAAATAGTGGAGCATGGGCGAAGTGGTCAGCGCTTCGCGATAGTTTTCGATCAGCGCGAAGTGCTTCGGCCAGCCCCAGTAATTGCCTTCGCTGAGTTCGTCGGTGGAGCGGATCGATGTCACCAGCACGGCGATCAACGGCAGCAGCCAGATCAGCAGCGCAACCGGCAGCGAGAGCTTGTAAAGACGCCGCGGCGCGGGCTTCCATTTGTCGATGGGAATCGGAAACATGTCGATGGCCTCAATGCTCGTTGCGCAACAGGCGACGCAGGTGATAGACGATATACAGCAGCATGATCGCGAACAGCACAACCGCAATCGCCGCCGAATAACCGAGCCGGTAATACTTGATCGCCTGGTCGTACATGTAATAGGCGAGCACGGTCGAGCTTTCGAATGGGCCGCCGCCGGTCATCACGGAAATCAGATCGAAACTGCGCAGCGCGCCAATGATCGTCACCACCACGGCCATGAACGTCACGGGCCGAAGTTGCGGCAGGATCACATGCCAGAGCAGCGTCCAGCCTTTTGCGCCTTCCATGCGCGCGGCTTCGATCTGCTCGCTGTTGAGCGTCGTCAGGCCGGTCAGATAAAGGATCATGCAATAGGCTGTCTGCGGCCACAGCGCGGCGAAAATGATGCCGGGCGTGGCGTAATGCGGATCGCCCAGCACCGGAATACCGTGACCCAATAGCAAGGCAAGCAGGCCGAAAGTCGGGTCGTAGAACCACGAATAGATCAGGCCGACCACCACGCCCGACAGCACGAAAGGCGCGAAAAACAGCGACTTCACGATGCGAATGCCCGCCACCGCCTGATTCAGATACAGCGCGATGGCAAGTCCCATCGGCGGCGCAAGCAGAAATAGCAGCAGCCAGATAACGTTATTTTTTAGCGCGGTATAAAACGTGGCCGCGTGAAAGAGTTCGACGTAATTGGCGAAGCCGATAAAACTCGCGTCGCTCATGCCGTCCCAGTTATAGAACGAGAGGCGAATGGTCGAGAGAATCGGCCAGACTACGTAGATCGCCACCATGATGCAGGCGGGCGCGAGAAAGAGCGCGGCGGCGCGGCGCTGGCGGCGCGCCGTGGGCGTGACGCGCCGGCGCGGTTTGCCGTGCGGTTGCGTGGTGCGTGGCGTGCTGGCGCGGCCATCGTTGGCGGGGTTCGCGCCGTTGCCCGATGCGTTATCCGCACGATGCGCCACGGCCTGAGCCGCGAGCGCCGCGCTGCGATCGGTCGAGGGATGAGTCGTTGAGGGCGTCACTGCTTACCTCCAGAGCGATCCGCGGCGCGATGCCCGAAACATCGCGCCGCACGCAGGATTACTTCTTGTAGATGCGCTTACGCGTCTCTTCGAGCTGCGCGAGAATCGAGTCGATCTTGGTCGGATCGGCGATGAACTGCTGCATGCCCTTCATGCCTTCATCGGCCATTTCCTTGGTCATGTCGCGGTCGTAGAACTGCGCAATCCCACCCTTCGTATTCGCGAGAATCTGGAAGCCGATTTTCGAAATCGCGTCTTCCGGTTCCGGCGATTTGCTATTGGCGGAAAGCGAACCGAGTCCCTTGGCAAGCTGCGCGCCCACATCAGGCGTTTCCGCGAAAGCGAGGAAGGCATGGGCGTCGGCCTTGTTCTTCGCCTTCGACGGAATATGCAGCGATTCCACCGGACCGTCTTCGGCCGTCGGCACATTCGGCTCGATGATCGGGAACTGGAAATAGCCCATCTGCTGCTTCACCGTGGGGCTGAAACCGCCGGTGATGAAGGTGCCCATCAGCATCATCGCGGCCTTGCCCTGGAACAGGAAAGGCTGTGCCGAATCAAGATCGTAGGATAGCGAATTATCGATAAAGTAACCCGCGTCGATCAGCTGCTTCCACGTCGTGTAGACCTTCTTCACGCGCGGGTCGGTGTAGGGCACGTCGCCGGCCATCAATTGCTGATGGAACTTGTTGCCGTTCACGCGCAGGTCGAGATAATCGAACCAGCCGGCCAGCGTCCACGCGTCGCGGCCGCCCACGGTGATCGGCGCGATGCCCGCGGCCTTGAGCTTCTTGCAGTCGTCGAGAAACTCATTCCACGTTTTGGGTTCGCTGCTAATCCCCACTTTCTGGAACAGGTCCTTGCGATAGAACATGCCCCACGAGTAATAGACCGTGGGCGCTGCGTATTGTTTGCCCTTGTACGACGAAGCTTCCTTCGTCGAGGCATACATATTGTCCCAGTTGTTCTTCTTCCAGTCGCCCGACAGGTCTTCAAACAGGCCGCGCTGCGCGTAATAGGCCATGCGCTCGCCGTTGTGCCAGTTCACGATATCGGGCGGCGCGGTGGTGAGCCAGTTGGGCAATTGCACCTTATAGGCTTCTTCGTCGACGAACGAAACCTTGACGTCCGTGCCCGGATGCGTTTTCTTGAACTCGTCGATAACCTGCGTCCACACCGCACGCTGGCTCGCGCCCTTGAACGCGATATTGATTTCGAGTGTACCGGCTTGTGCGGTGGTGGCGAGCGTACCCGTGAGCGTAGCCGCCGCGAGCGCGGCAGCGGCGAGCAGGGTGCGGGGTTTCGTTTTCATGACCTGTCTCCTGTGTTTTACGTCGTTTTTACGTCGTTATCAGTGCTGCGTGCGGTAAGCGGCGACGCCCTGCGCCTCGATTTCGCGCTGGCCAACCACCATAGCCGAATCGGGGATGCTGGCGGCAAGACGATGCGAGCCGGGGCCGTAGTTGAACACCCAGGTAAGACCGCCACGACGGCTCACGCGCAACGCGTCGCCGAGCGGCGTGGGTTCGAGGCCCGCGGCGCGCGCGACCTGCGCGAAGAGAGCGGCCGTCGTGGCATCGTCGAACAGGCTGGCGAAGTAATGCACCTTGCCATGCGTGAGCCAGGCCGGGTGACCGTCGCTGAAGCTCGCGCGAATTTCCGTTGCGCCCGCATCGACTTCGATCAGATCGCGCCAGTGACGCGCCTGGCCCTGGAACACGACGTCCGACGAAACAGTCACGGTTTCGGCGATATTCGGCCGCAGCGATTCCACACGCCATACGCGCAGCGGCAGCAATGCCGCGAGCGGGCCCGGCGGGAGATTCGCGGGGATTTGCAGATCGACGGTCTTGGAAGCGGTGCGCGGCCCGAGGATCACTTGCGCGCCCGATTCGGCCAGCCGTTGTGCGAAGTCGTCGGGTACGACGGGCAAGGGCGGCACGACAATCAATTGATAACCGTCGAGCGGCGCATTCACTGGCACGATATCGACATCGAAACCGAGCGAGCGCAGCGCCGAATAATATTCGACGGCAAAGCGCGGATAGTGGAAATCGGCGCCTTGCGGATGCACTTCGAACAGCCACTTCGCTTCGTAGTCGAACACCAGCGCAACGCGGCTTGTGACGCGTGCATCGGCATCGGCTTGCGAATCGGCCAGCACGGTGCGGATTTCTTCCGCCACGCGCGCGGCTTCGCTGCCGCCAATATCGAGCCGGTTATCGGGCGTGTTCAGTCCTGCGTGCATCTGTTCCTGCGCGAACGGCGCCTGACGCCAGCGGAAATACGACACGCAACCCGCGCCGTGCGCAAAGGCTTCCCAGCTCCAGAGCCGCACCATGCCGGGCAGCGGCGCGGGATTCCATTGCGCCCAGTTCACCGGGCCAGGTTGCTGCTCCATGACCCAGAACGGCAGTTTCGACATGCCGCGATAAACGTCGTGATTGAACGACGCAAAGTCGGGATGACCCGTGCGCAGATAACGCGCCTTGATTTCCGGCGCATACCACTGTTCTTCGAGCGCGCCGAGCGGATAGCTGTCCCACGTCGCCACATCCAGATCGGCGGCGACCTTGTAGTGATCGAACTCCGTGAACAACTGCATGAAGTTGTGCGCGATCGGCCGGCCCGGCGAATGCTTGCGGATGATCTCGACCTGCATCAGGTTATAGCGGCGCACTTCGTCCGAAGCAAAGCGCCGATAGTCGAGGCGGTGCGAAGGATGCGCTTCCGTGACCGTGGCATTGGGTGCATCGATTTCGTCGAAGCTGCGGTATTCCATGCTCCAGAACACCGTGCCCCACGCCGCATTCAATGCGCCGATGCTGCCATAGCGCGCCGCAAGCCATTCGCGAAAGCGCTTCACGGCGGCCGGCGAATAACTCACTACCGTATTGTGGCAACCGTATTCGTTATCGGTCTGCCAGTAAGCGACGGCCGGGTGCTGGCCATAGCGCTGCGCGATTGCTTCACAGATGCGCTGCGAAGCCTCGTACCACGCAGGCGAAGAAAAATCGTAATGACGACGCGAGCCGAAGGCGCGCTCGCGTCCATCGGCGCCAATCGGCAGGATATCGGGGTGACGGTCGATGAGCCACTTCGGCGGCGTGGCGGTGGGCGTGCACATCACCACTTTCAAACCCGCCTCGCCCAGCGTGTCGATGGCGCGATCGAGCCAGGCCCAATCGAATTCGCCCGGCGACGGCTCAATACGGCTCCACGCGAATTCGCCGATGCGGACCTGCTCGATGCCAAGCGCTTTCATACGCGCGGCGTCGTCCTTCCACATCGCTTCCTGCCAGTGCTCCGGGTAATAGCAGACTCCAAGACGCATGCCTGTTTCCTCGTTCATGGGTTACGCGCGTTGCGCGGCGAATTCCTGCGATTGCGCATCGAGCGGCGCGACTGCAAAGCCGTCCTGCGCGAAAAGATGGCACTGGGCCGCGTGAGCGCGAAACTGCGCCGTGTCGCCGGGCGAGAAGTGCGCGTCGCCGGGCGCCTTGGCGATCAGCACGGTGCCGCCCGGTTGATCGAGGTGCACATAGCTGTGTTCGCCGAGCGCTTCCACCAGCGTGACCTTGCGGGCAAGCGTGAGCGAATCGCCGCTGCGCGCAGCGTTCTCGCCCGAAGTGATCAGTTCGAGATGTTCCGGCCGCACGCCAAACGTGACCGGCGAACCCGCTGCGAGCGTGCGCCCTTGCAAGGGCAAGCGAAGCGATTCGCCACTGCCGTCGAGCGTGATGCTTACGCCTTGCGCGTCCACCGAAGTCACCGTGGCAGGCAGGAAATTCATGCGCGGCGAGCCGATAAAGCCCGCCACGAAACGGCTCGCAGGCCGGTGATAGAGTTCGAGCGGCGCGCCGACCTGGGCGATGCTGCCATATCGTTCGGTATCCTGACCACTGTGCAGTAACACGATCTTGTCGGCGAGCGTCATCGCCTCGATCTGGTCGTGCGTGACGTAGACCACGCTCGCATCGGCGAACTGCTTGTGCAGCCGCGCGATTTCAATGCGGGTCTGGCCGCGCAAGGTGGCGTCGAGATTGGAAAGCGGTTCGTCGAACAGAAACACGCCAGGCTCGCGCACGATCGCTCGGCCAATCGCCACGCGTTGACGCTGGCCGCCCGAAAGCGCCTTGGGATGACGCTCCAGCAAGGCTTCAAGCTGAAGAATGCGCGCCGCTTCGCGTACTTTTCGATCGATATCGGCTTTCGGCGTTTTCGCGAGCTTCAGGCCGAAGGCCATGTTCTCGTACACCGTCATGTGCGGAAACAGCGCGTAGCTCTGAAACACCATCGCCACGCCGCGTTGCGCGGCCGGCACGTCGTTGACCAGTTTGCCGCCGATCGACACATCGCCGTCGCTGACATCTTCGAGGCCCGCGATCATGCGCAAAAGGGTAGATTTGCCGCAACCCGAAGGCCCGAGAAATACGCAGAACTCATTCTTGCCGATCTCCAGATCGACATTGCGTATGACCGGCGCGTTATCGCCGTAGGCCTTCTGCACAGCTCGCAAGGAAATGCTCGCCATTCGTCCCGTCTCCATGTTCTAATCGGCACGAAGCGGAGATTAAGCGCTTAATCAGGTAGCCAAAATAAATGCGATCGTGGGCGCGATCGCTGGCTACCAGAAGGCGTGTCTCCGATTTCGTTAGATTAATGGCGTTGGCTCGTGGTGTCGGGCGCAACGCTGGAATGCGAGGCCAATGGTGCCGCTGCATGTGCCGATCAGGCAAATGTTGAAACGTGTTCCCAAATAATGAGATGTCGAGACACCATGCCCACATCCTCCTCAACACCCACGCTCGCGGAAGTCGCGCGGCATGCGGGCGTGACGCCCGCAACGGTTTCGAACGTGCTGCGCGGCCGTGGCCGCGTGGGTTCGGCCACGCGCGAACGTGTGCTCGAAGCGATTGCGGCGCTGGGTTACCGGCCGCATTTGCCGGCCCGCGCGCTCGCGGAAGGACGTGCGCCCACGATTGCGCTGATGGTGGCGAGCATCGCCAATCCGTTCTATCCCGAGTTCGCGCTCGCGGTCGAAAATGCGCTGCGCAGCAGCGGCCAGTTCCTCATCATCTGCAATACGGACGGCGATCCGCAAACGGGCCGCGCCTACCTCGAACAACTGGCGGGCACGCTCTCCGCCGGCGTGCTGGTGATGAATGCGAACCTCGATTTCGACGATCTGCGTCTGACCGAATTACGCGGCGCGCCGGTGGTGCTCTGCATGTGGGAAAAGCCGCATGAACCGCCGGGCTTGCCGTGCGTGGCGGTCGATTTTCATCTCGCGGGCGAACTGGCGGCGCGGCATCTGATCGAGTTGGGGCATCGGCGGATTGGCGCGATTGTCGGCAGCAAGGCGTATGGCATTCACGCGGCGCGCTACGACGGTTTTGTTTCGGCGATGGAAGCGGCGGGGCTCGACGCGCAGGCCGCGCCCGTGGTGCATGCAATCGATACATCGCAGGGCGGCTACGCGGCGGCGCGCGAGCTGCTCACGCGTCACCCCGATCTCACGGCGCTGTTCACAACCAACGATCTGCCCGCGCTGGGCGCCATGCAGGCCGCGGCCGATCTGGGTTTCGATGTGCCGAACCGGCTTTCGGTCGTCGGCATTACGGATATTCAACTGGCGAGCGAATCGCGTCCCGCCTTGACTACCGTTGCGGTGCCAACCGTCGAAGCCGCGGAGCTTGGCGTGGCGCTGCTGCGTGAATTGATTGCGAGTGCGGCAAGGACTGCGGATCACGGCCAGCGCGAACCAAAAGTCTGCGTGGCTTCAGAGCCGTATCTGGTTGTGCGCGCATCGACTGCGCGCGTGCAAAACTGATTTCAGGCCGCATTCAAGGTCATTTTCTCGATCTGGCGCACGACTTCTTCGCGCATTTCCGGCGACATATCCTGATAGCCGAGCAGATCGGAAATCCATAAACCGTCGGCGGCGAGGCGGCAGATCATGAGGCGCGCCGCCTGGTCGAGCGGCAGCGGGTCGGGGCGCGTCCACTTGCGCATGGGCGCGGCGTAACGTTCGCGAATGTCCGGGTCGGTCATCATCGCTGCGACCAGTACGCGCAGCACATTGGTGCTGGCGGCAGGGCTCATTTCGTCGATGCTCGAATGCAGATAGGCCCGCGCCCGCGCGCCGTGCGCGTTGTCTTCTTCTGCCGCAAGACGCGCTTCCATCTGGCCTTCGAAACGTTCGAGCGTCTGCTCGAACAAGGCGTCAAGGAGTCCTTGCTTGTTGGCGAAGTGATATTGCAATGCGCCCTTGGTTACGCCCGCGCGTTCGGCCACGGCGTCGAGCGTGACGGCGGGGACGCCCTGATCCGTGGCGATCTCGGAAGCCGCCTGCAATAGTTGCGCACGCACCTGAACCGGCGCCTTTTTACGGCGCGTGCCCGATGCGGGAGCGGAGGGTGCGGCCCCGGTTTCCGGCGTGCTGGCTCGCAGCCGCGCAGCCCGCCTTTGGGCCGTTTCAGAGGCACTCGGGTTGCCCGGCGTGGCGCCTTGCGAAGGCTGCGGCGGCGTCGCCTCGGCGTGGCCAGCCGCGTCGGCTGGGGCTTTGGCGGAAGTGTTCTTCATAACGGGATCTTACCATTGCGGGCGTCGGCGCTAAACATTCCGTACGGATGGTATTATTCGCGCCATGAAGAAATCCGACCTGCCATTCGCGGCGCTGCTCGACGCCGCTATCGTCCGGGGACGCGACGCACTCGCGCGCCGGCAACAGCCCGAAGGGAGCTGGTGTTTCGAGCTGGAATCCGATTCGACGATTACCGCTGAATACATCCTCATGATGCATTTCATGGGGAAAATCGATACCGTGCGCCAGCAAAAAATGGCGCGCTATCTGCGCGCGATCCAGCGTCTGGAAACGCACGGCGCATGGGATCTGTACGTGGACGGCGCGCCCGATGTTTCGGCGAGCGTGAAGGCGTACTTCGCACTCAAGGCCGCCGGCGACCCCGTGACCGCGCCGCATATGGTGCGTGCGCGCGAAGCGATCCTCAAGCTGGGCGGCGCGGCGAAGTCCAACGTATTCACGCGTATTCTGCTGGCGACCTTCGGCCAGGTGCCGTGGCGCGCCACGCCGTTCATGCCCATCGAATTCGTGCTGTTCCCCAAGTGGGTGCCGATCTCGATGTACAAGGTCGCCTACTGGGCGCGCACGACCATGGTGCCGCTGCTGGTGCTGTGCTCGCTCAAGGCGCGCGCGAAGAATCCGCATAACGTGTCGATCACCGAGCTGTTCGTCACGCCGCCCGAAGAAGAAACGCAGTATTTCGCGCCCGGCAAGGGCGTGCGTCGCATGTTTCTGGCGATGGACCGCCTGCTGCGCCATGTCGATCCGCTGATTCCGGGCGCACTGCGCAAGCGCGCGATCAAGCACGCCGAAGCCTGGTGCGCCGAGCGCATGAACGGCGAAGACGGCATGGGCGGCATTTTTCCGCCCATCGTGTATAGCTACCAGATGATGGAAGTGCTTGGGTATCCTGAAGATCATCCGCTGCGCCGCGATTGCGAAAACGCGCTGGAAAAGCTGCTGGTGACGCGCCCGGATGGCAGCGTGTATTGCCAGCCGTGCCTCTCGCCCGTGTGGGATACCGCGTGGAGCACGATGGCGCTCGAACAGTCGATGATCGTGCCCGATGCCGAGGCGAACGAAAGCGCCGCCGATGCCGCTCAACCGCTGCTCGCGCGCGCGGAACTGGAGCGCAGGATCGGTCAGGCCTACGACTGGCTCGCCGAGCGCCAGGTGGACGACATCAAGGGCGACTGGATCGAAAACGTGAAGCCCGACGTGCCGCCGGGCGGCTGGGCTTTCCAGTACGAGAACCCTTATTACCCGGACATCGACGATAGCGCCGTGGTGGTGGCGATGCTGCATCGCCGTGGCCGTCTGCAGAAGCAGATCACGGGCGCGGACCCGTATGCCGCGCGCGTGACGCTCGCGCTCGACTGGATGCGCGGCCTGCAATCGCGCAACGGCGGTTTCGCCGCCTTCGACGCGGATTGCGACCGTCTGTATCTGAATGCGATTCCGTTCGCCGATCACGGCGCGCTGCTCGATCCGCCGACCGAAGACGTTTCGGGCCGCGTGCTGCTGTGCTTTGGCGTGACCGGCCGCGAAGAGGACAAGGCGTCGCTCGCGCGCTGCATCGATTACATCAAGACGACGCAGCGCCCGGACGGTAGCTGGTGGGGCCGTTGGGGCACTAACTATATCTACGGTACGTGGAGCGTGCTGGCGGGCCTCGCGCTGGCTGGCGAAGATCCGTCGCAGCCGTATATCGCCCGCGCGCTGGCCTGGCTGCGCGCGCGCCAGCACGCGGATGGCGGCTGGGGCGAAACCAACGACAGCTATATCGATGCCAGCCTCGCCGGCACGAACGGCGGCGAAAGCACGTCGAATTTCACCGCATGGGCGCTGCTCGCGCAGATGGCGTTCGGCGATTTCGAGTCGGATTCCGTGCAGCGCGGGATTGCCTATCTGCTTTCCGTGCAGGATGGCGAAGGCTTCTGGTGGCATCGCTCGCACAATGCGCCGGGTTTCCCGCGCATCTATTACCTGAAGTATCACGGCTATACCGCGTACTTCCCGCTCTGGGCGCTGTCGCGTTATCGCCGCCTGGCGGGCACGGGGCAAACCACCGCGAAGGCAGAAGCGCTGGCCGCCTGAGCTTCGCGTGATGCCCACATAGACGCCACCTTCCGGGGTGGCGTTTTTTTATCGCTATATAGTTCGAAATGCTAATTAAATGAATGTCTTCGCGCTTGTGCAATTGATTAATAAATGCTTTCAATAAAATTAATTTTTAATTCTGAAAGCAACGTAATCTTCTGCCGAAAGCCGCAATAAAAATTCGAAGAAAAGGCCTAATTGTTTCGCCCAAAGTGTCGATAAAGCGCTGGAGTGCGTCGACAACCGGCGCAACGTTGCCGGAATAAGGGCGAGGAATATGAACGGTTTGCTGCAAACGGTACGCTTCAAGATCATCGCGGCGATGGCCACTTGCGTCGTCATCATCGCGCTCATCGGCGCTTTTAGCGCCTCGACGATTTCGGGGCTGAATCAGACGGTGCTCGACGAGTATTCCGGCACGGTCGTGCCGATCCGCGATCTGGGCGACGTGCGCGCCTCGGCGATCGATGCGCGTCTGCAACTGACGCGCATCGCCATGAACCGTGATGCGGCGCAGACCCGCACGGCGGCCCAGGCCGTCGACCGCGACCTCGCGCAGATGAGCAAGGCATGGACGGACTACTATCCGGCGCGCGTGAGCGGCGCGGACGAGCGGGCGATTGCGGACAAGATCGACGCGGCCATGGCGCCGTTCCGCGACGGCTCGAACCAGAGCATGCAGCGCTACAACGCGGGCGACTACGACGGCGGCCTGCAGCTGGAAAAGGATCACACCGCGCTCGCGCAAAACCTGCAGGATCTGTTGAACCAGGACATCGCCATCAACGACGACGAAGCGCAGGCTTTCGCCGCCGGCTCCGAGCACCACGCCCATGTGGCGCTGATGGTGGCGGTCGCGCTCGTGCTTGCGGGCCTCGCGGTGGCTTTTGCCGCTTCGGTATTCCTGCTGCGCGTGATCATGCGTCCGCTGAACGGCGCGATCACGGTGGCGAATACGATCGCGGGCGGCTGCCTCGAAAGCGAGATCGACGCCAGCGCGGGCGGTGAATTCGGCGAGTTGCTGCGTGCGCTCAAGCGCATGGACGGCCAGCTTGCGGGCATCGTGCGCGGCATTCAGGATTCGACCGAATCGGTGGCGCTGGCGGCGCGCGAGATCGCGGCCGGCAACCTCGACCTGTCGGCGCGCACCGAAGAGCAGGCCGCTTCGCTCGAAGAAACGGCCGCGAGCATGACCGAAATCACCGAGACCGTGAAGCAGAACGCCGATAACGCCCGCGCCGCCAACGGCCTCGCCGGCAATGCCAACGAGCTGGCCAGCGGCGGCGATTCGGCCGTGCAGGAGATGGTCGGCACGATCCGGCAGATCAGCGGCAGCTCGCACAAGATTTCGGAGATCACGGGCGTGATCGAAGGCATTGCGTTCCAGACCAATATCCTGGCGCTCAACGCCGCGGTGGAGGCGGCGCGTGCGGGAGAGCAGGGCCGCGGCTTCGCGGTGGTCGCGAGCGAAGTGCGCAGCCTCGCGCAGCGCTCGGCCACGGCGGCGCGCGAGATCAAGGAGCTGATCAATTCGTCGGTGACGATGATCGAGGGCGGCGCGCAGCAGGCCGGGCGCGTGAGCGACACGATGGGCCAGGTGCGCGAGGCGATCAAGCGCGTGTCGGATATCGTCGCGGAAATTTCGTCGGCTTCGGAGGAGCAGAGCAAGGGCATCGAGCAGGTCAGCCAGGCGGTCACGCAGATGGACGAGGTCACGCAGCAGAACGCCGCGCTCGTCGAACAGGCGGCCGCGGCGGCGCAGTCGCTCGAACAGCAGGCGGACACGCTCAAGCGCGCCGTGGGTGTCTTCAGCTTCGCGCAGGCCGCGCGCCAGGCCTTCGCGGGCGCGCCGCATGGCCAGCCCGGCCAGCGCCTGCAGCCCAGTCTGGGCTGATGCCGCACTGAATAGCGGCAACCAGGGTTCATCCCGTTCAAGCTTCGCCGCGCCCGGCCGTTATCACAATTGAGGCAGCATGAAAGCGGGCGCAGTTTGAACGGGGACGGATCGCGCAGCTTTCAGGCGCGGCCGAGCGCAGGCGCACAGGAAAACTCGCGCAAGACGACGCAAATCACCAGACAAAACCCATGAAGACGATTCAACCAGGCGTTGACGAACGCACCACGCTGACCAGCAACAACCGATTAGAACTCCTTCTGTTTCGTCTTGGCGAGGCGCGTCCCGGCGCCGGGCGTGGCCTGTACGGCATCAATGTGTTCAAGATCCGCGAGATCGTGACGATGCCCGAAGTCACGCCGATCGCCGGTTCCCCCGCGCATCTGGTGGGCGCCGTGGATATTCGCGGGCAGATCATTCCGGTGATCGACATTGCATCGCTGATCGGCTCGCCTTCGGACAAGCCGCCCGCGATCCTGCTGGTGACCGAGTTCTCGCGCGGCACGCAGGCGTTCGCCGTCGATGAAGTGGAAGACATCATCCGTCTCGAATGGAAGGAAGTGCTGAGCGCGGAATCGAGCGGTACGTCGGGCTATGTGACGGGTATCGCGCGCATCGACGCGGGCGACGGTCAAACGCGTCTTGCGCAAGTGCTCGACGTCGAGCAGGTGATGCGCGATGTGTTCCCCGAGCAGCACGAGGACGTCAAGCCGGAAGCCGTGGGCGACGCGCTGCGCACGGAAGGCGGCCGGATTCTCGCCGCCGACGATTCGGGCTTTGCGCGCGCGCTGCTGGGCCAGGCGCTGACCGCACTCGACGCGCCGCACGTGATCGCCTCGAACGGCGAAATGGCGTGGCAAATGCTGCTGAAGATCGCCGATGAAGCCGCGCATGAAAACGTGCCGGTTCGCCAGAAGATTTCCCTCGTCATCACCGACCTGGAAATGCCGGAAATGGACGGCTTCATGCTCACGCGCAAGATCAAATCCGATGCGCGCCTGAAGCATATTCCCGTGATCATTCATTCGTCGCTCACGGGCGCGGCAAACGAAACGCATGCGCGCAATGCCGGCGCGAATGGCTATGTGACGAAGTTCGCGCCGGCGGAATTGTCGGCGGCGATCCGCAAGGCGCTGGCGGCCTGAGCCCGGCGCGTGCCGAGCGATACAAAGAACCCTGTAAAACTACACGCTACGCAGTAAAAAAGCGGTTCTCTCTGTTCCATGCGCCGGCAACATGGCCATGGAACCTCTCCGTACCGGCCTTGAGGCATCGACCTTAGGGCCGGTTTTTTTCGTCTGCAGAAAACGTCGATGCCGGCCGCAGCCCGCGCGCGCCTGCCTTAGAATGAGTTCCCCTGTTAATGTCGTTGGGCCTTACGGCGTGCTTTCGCACGACCTTGCCCATCACGGAGCGCATCCATGTCCGTAGCATCGAAAGCCCCTTCCACGACCCGCGAAATCTGGCTGATCCGCCACGGCGAAACCGAGTGGAGCCGCAGCGGGCAGCACACGGGCCGCACCGATATCGGACTCACCGAACATGGTCGCGAACAGGCGCGCGCGCTGGCGACGCCGCTGGGCGCGCAGCATTTCGACGCGGTGCTCACGAGCCCGATGTCGCGCGCGATCGAAACCTGCAAGCTGGCGGGGCTGGGCGAGCAACTGGTGGTGTCGGCTGACCTGCACGAATGGGATTACGGCATTTACGAAGGCCGCAAAACGGCCGAGATTCGCGAGACCGAACCCGACTGGAGCGTCTGGCAATCGCCGATACCGCAAGGCGAAAATCTCGCGCAGATTCAAGCGCGTGCGCGTGGTGTCGTCGATGCGCTGCTGACGATACTTGGCGACAGCGGCCGGATTGCGGTGTTTTCGCACGCGCATTTTCTGCGCGTGCTGGCGGGCTGCTGGATCGGCAATTCGGCGTTGCTGGGCGCGCATCTCTATCTGGATACGGCGTCGATCAGCATGCTGGGTTTCGATCGCGAAAACCGCGCGATCCGGCGCTGGAACGCGAAGCCGCAAGGGTGCGAATAAGCGTGCGGCGCGCGGCACGGGTTATCGACGCCAGCCGTGAAAGGCTTGCGGAGCGGGGCGCGAATCGAAGGATGTTCTAACCGGCTGATGCTGGGCCGATCCTGCGAGGCGTTGCACGTTATCCGCGTTTGTTGCGCGCGGCGGATTGTGGCTGAGCTGATCGTGGCTGAGCTGGTTGTGGCTGAGTTGCGTCAGGCTGGCCGAGGCGGTTGCACGGCGTTGATCGCTTGAGGCGACAGCCGTATGAGCCGGGCTGCGTTGCGCCGATTGTCCCAGCCGCTGCAAACTGGCCGACGCTGTTTTGCGTTGTTCGCTGAGCGCAGGCGCCGTGCTGCCGCCAGGCGTGTGCGTATGGATATGGCCGTCGTGATCGACGACGATCTTGCCGTTGTCCCACGCCACACCACTATTCGTGCGCCGGTTCACCACAATGCCCTTGCTGTTCGTGCTGAAGTCGCCGTTATGAATGTTGCCGCTGATGTCGAATTCGGCCACGCCCGCGCGGCCGGTTCGCGCGTTATAACCGGCCACCTGTCTGCCGGCTGTGTAGTCGCCGCTGTAGCGATTGCCGGTGATGCCGCCGCGCGCGACGCCTGACATGCCGGTCGACGGATTGTAGAAAGCGCCCCGGCGGCCTGCTGCGTAATCGCCGCTATAAGGGTTGTACGCGCCCGCGCGGCCGCCGTAATAACGTGCGCCGGTGTGCGGATTAAAGCCATATCCGCGTGATGCGGCCCAACTTGTGCCGGTCCACGGATTCCATCCCGCTGCGTGCGTGACGCTGGCCTCGCCCCAACGGCCGTAGAAGTTCGCGTGGCTGATATTGGCGTAGTTCCAGCAGTAGGGGCCGTAGTGCCAGTAAGGGCCCCAATACGGCGCGGCTGCGCCCCAGATCGCGCCTGCTGCGAAACCGAATGCGAAGCCTTCAACCGCGCTCCAGGCGACGCTCGCGCCGTATCCATAGGTGACGGGATAGCCGTAGTACACCGCGCCAACGTAAGGCGTATAGACATAACCGGTGCCGTAGACGACCGTGCCATCGGCGCTGACCACGACACCGAGATAGCCCGGCGTATAGCCCATAACGACGACATCAGGCGTGACCTTATAAATACGCACGAAAGTCACATAGTAGAGCGGTGAGCCAGGCGGAATCGTATAGATCGCGGCGGGAACGGAGATGGCTACCGTCCACATACCCGTAGGCGTCGGCGAGACGAACCATACGCCGTTACTCACAGCGTAATAAGAACCTCCAGCAGTCCTGATGATGGGCGTTGCGCTGTTGACCGCGTATTGAAGCGACGTGCCCGCGATGGGCGCGAACGCCGGTTTGCCGTCGTAATGCACGGTCAGTGTCGCTTTGCTTCGCGAAACGGTCGCGGTTTTAGGTATCGTCGCAGCGATCGCCGATGCTCGGGCTTGCGGCGTGCCCGGCACGGCGGCGAGCACATCCGCCTGGGAATCCTGCTGCGCGATCTTCGCGAAATCCGGCGGCAACTCGCTGCCGGGCACATATTGCCAGGGGCCGGATAATTGCGGCGCGCTGAACCAGCGTCCTGAAAGCAGCAGATAGTTAGTGTGTGTGACGGGATCGAGAAACACCGCATGATCTGCGTTCGCGAGCGTCAGCAGCTTCGTGCCTTCGAGCGCGACAAACTGCGGAGCGCCGTTCGTCACAATCAATTCGGCAGATTGTGTCGTCATGAGGATGGCTGGCGCGCGTGCGGGCGTGACGCCGTCGCTGGGCAACATGGGATCGGCGGCAGTGGTGGTGGCCGTTTCGCTGGCGGCTTCGATCACCGGTTGCGGCGTGTGTGCGCTTTGCGCCCAGCTTGAACCGGCCGTATCGGATCGATACCAGTAACCGGCTGCGTGCAGATAGAACGCGCCATTGGAATCGCGCAACAACATCGCGCGCGCGTTGATGGCGCGCTCGATCCCACTGCTGCCGATCTTGCGCCATGCAGGATCGCCATCCACGAGTACGAGCAAGGTCGGCGAACTGGCGAACAGGATTTGTGGCACGGCGTTTTGCGTGGGCACATGTTCCGATTGCGCAATGCGTTGTTGAGCGATGAGTTCGTCCTGACTCAGCGTGAGGCCGGCTGGCGGAATGCGCCTTTGCAGCGCGGAGCGGATGCGGCTGGCGGCGTTGGGATCGGTGGGCACGTCCACGCCTTCGATGGCGATCTGGCTCAGATGAACGTTGCCGCTTTTCTTATCGCTTTGCGTGCGGGCCGAAAATCGCACGTCGCCGTAAGTGGGGGCTTCGTTTTTGGCATTCATTGCAACGGCGGCATGCGCCTGAATGCGCTTGTCGGTCCATTGCTCGATGGCGGGTTGATAAAGTTCGCCGTGTTCGCTTTCGGTATCGAAACCCACAGGCCAAACGAGTTCAGTTTTGGGCGGCGACAGGTTCGGGTGACCCACGTAGCGCACAAACGGAACAAGACTCAGGCAGGCGATGGCCGCCACCAGCATGATGAAATTTTTCTTCGCATACGACATGTTGACTCCGTGAGAAAGTCGAGCCGACTTCTCTTCTTTCCCCGCTTGCCGTTGCCTGAAACGTGCTAATGCTTTTGTGTTCATGCAACCGATGCATGCGGGCGATTCATGCAGTAAGGACTGCGTGATGAATACGAAAGCATCGTGCAAATTTTGCGATAGTTAGTCAACCGAGCGCGCAACGAAACCGGTGTTTCGATCAGGAAAATCAGGACATTTCTGTGCGATGAACGAAGGCAGGCATGATTATTGAGAAAGCGGATGTTATGGTGCGGTCACGATGGCGTCACTGCTTTAACACTGCATAGCAGAAATCGAGCTTTCCATAGCAGAACAAAATCGTTCAGCCTGGCGGCTAAATCCCGAAAGATGACGTGATCGATACTTCGTCATTTTTCACGGGAAACGATCATGAGCCAGAACGCCGCCGCATCTGCCGACGCCATCAAGTTCGCCTACTGGGTGCCCAATGTGAGCGGCGGGCTCGTCGTCAGCAAGATCGAGCAGCGCACCGACTGGAGCCTCGAATACAACCAGAAACTTGCGCGCACGGCCGAGGCGGCGGGTTTCGAATACGCGTTGAGCCAGATTCGCTTTACCGCCGGTTATGGCGCGCAATATCAGCACGAATCGGTTTCGTTTAGTCAGGCGTTATTGCACGCCACGGAAAAGCTCAAGGTGATCGCCGCGATTCTGCCGGGGCCGTGGAATCCAGCCGTGGTGGCCAAGCAGATTTCGACTATCGACCATATTTCCAACGGGCGTATTGCAGTCAATATCGTGAGCGGATGGTTCAAGGACGAATTCACCTCGATAGGCGAACCGTGGCTGGAGCATGACGAACGTTATCGCCGGTCGAATGAGTTTATTCGCGCGCTGCGCGGCATCTGGACCCAGGACGATTACACCTTCAAGGGCGACTTCTACCGCTTCAACCAGTACACGCTGAGCCCGAAGCCAGTGCAGAAGCCGCACCCGGAAATATTCCAGGGCGGGAGTTCGCGCGCTGCGCGTGACAATGCCGCGAGCGTGTCCGACTGGTATTTCACGAACGGCAATACGGTCGAGAACATCAAGGCGCAGATCGACGATATTCGTGCAAAAGCGGCACAGAACAATCACCGGGTTCGCATCGGCGTGAATGCTTTCGTGATTGCGCGCGATACCGAAGAAGAGGCGCGCGCGGTGCTCGACGATATCGTGCGCAATGCGCATGTCGAAGCCGTGCAGGCGTTCGGCAGTGCGGTGAAGGAGGCGGGCAAGGCCTCGCCCGAAGGCGAGGGCAACTGGGCGAAGTCGACGTTCGAGGATCTCGTGCAGTACAACGATGGCTTTCGCACCAATCTGATCGGCACGCCGGAGCAGATCGCGCAGCGTATCGTCGCGCTGAAAGACGTGGGCGTCGATCTCGTGCTCACGGGTTTTCTGCACTTTATCGAAGAGGTCGAATACTTCGGCAAGAAGGTGTTGCCGCTCGTGCGTGAACTGGAGCGGGAGCGGGAAGTGCAGCCTGCGTAATCTTCGTACGCGCACGCGAACTTCACGCGCGCTGGCGCTGCCGCGCTAGCGTGCCGTGTTCCGTTTCAGATTCCGTGTCTCGCCTGCGTGGGCCGAGAAAGACCAGTATGATCGCGGCACACAACAAGGTGATCGCTGCGAGGCCTTTTAACACGGTCGCGAATGCGTCTGCGTAGGCGTGCTGCAGTATCGTTGTGCTCGCAATGGGAAGCCAATGCGCTGCTTGTGTGAGATCGCCGCTGGCGAGTCGCGCGGCGGCTTCATTCAACGACGCTCGATCAGCGGGAATGCGCTGCGCCAGATGGGTTTCCGTTAGCACTGCCAGCACGGCGTTCACGGTTGCAAGGGCCACGCCTTCGCCGGCAACGCGCGTCGTGCTGAAGATGCCTGTTGCCATGCCCGCACGTTCTTTCGGCACCACACTGACCGATAGACCATCCATTAAGCCCCACGGCAAGGCCGCGCCGATACCGATCAGGATCATCGGCGCCATTGCTGCGTAAGGCCCAGCCTGCAGCGCGATGGCAAGCCAGACCAGACCGACGGCGGCCAGCACGAGCCCCGCTGCGCAAATCACGCCCATCGACAACCAGCGCGTGAGCGTGGCCGCCACAAACGGCACCACCAGCATCGGCGCGGATAGCGCGATCATCAGGCAGCCCGCGTCGATCTCGCGCAGTCCATCCACGCCGATCATGCGCAGCGGCAGCACGACGAGCAGCACGATATAGCAGTAGCAGGTGGCGATCGGCAACACCTGCACGCCCACGAAGCGCGGATAGCGAAATAGCGACAGGTCGAGCATGGGCTTTGTGCTGCGCGATTCCACGACGACGAACGCGCTGGCCAGTACGACGCTTGCCGTAAGCAGCGTAAGGACGATTGAACTCGTCCAGCCGTGGAGGGGCGCTTCGATCACACCGAAGGTGAAGCTTGATAGTGCGAGTGTAAAGGTCAGCGTGCCGGGCCAGTCGGTGCCGCGTGCGTGCGGATCGCGCGATTCGCGCAGATAACGCGCGCCAAAAACCAGCGACAGAATGCAGGTGAGCGCGCCACTCACAAATATCGCGCGCCAGCTTGCATATTCGATCAGCACGCCGGCGATCAGCGGGCCGAACGCCAGACCGAGCCCGAACGTCGCGCCCAGTGTGCCGAAGGCGCGCGTGCGCGCGTGGCCTTCGAATTCCTGCGCAAGCGCCGCCGTGCCGCCTGCGAGGGCGGCGGCCGCCGCCGCACCTTGCACGCCGCGCAGGAGGTCAACGGCCAGCAAGGTGGGCGCACAGGCAAGACCCAGTGAACACAACACGAAGGCCGCGAGCCCCCAGATGAACACGCGCTTGCGGCCGTACCGATCGGCAAGTGTGCCCGCCGCCATCAGCAGGCTGCCGAAGCTCAACATGAAAGCGTTGGTGATCCAATTGAGCGCTGTGGGATTGGCGCTTGATCCGAGCGCGCGGCCAATGGCGGGCGTAGCCACCGCGCCGCCCGAAAACGCCAGCGGCAGCGCGAGCGCCGCCACGCAAACGGCTGCGAGAATGGCAAAACGGTGTCGCGTGCCAGTGTGACCGACGAAACGATCCATTACGGCTCCTGAAAGGCGCGGCGCATGCGGGCCGCGTCAGTGAGTGACGCGCTGCGTGCGCGCCATGGGAGCGAAGAACGATAATGCCGATGCGCGGCCCGAAAAACAGGGCAGCGTTCCGTTCATTGCGGAATCGAATTCCTGGATGGGCCGGGAAAATAAGGCTTATGGACAATCTCAACGCAATCGTCGCTTTTGTGCGGGTCGCGCAGGCGCTCAGTTTCGTGGCGGCGGGGCGCGCGCTGGGTATATCGGCATCGGCGGTCGGCAAGGCCATTGCGAAGCTCGAAGCCTCGCTGGGCGTGCGGCTCTTTCATCGCACCACGCGCAAGATCGCGCTTACCGAAGAAGGGCGGCTCTTCTACGAGCGTTGCAGTCATATCCTCACGGAACTCAGCGATGCGCAGGCCGTGCTCACGGCGTCGGCGCAGACGCCGCGCGGCCGGTTGCGCGTGAGTCTGCCTGCGATCGGCTATCGCTTTCTGTTGCCTGCGCTGCCGGATTTTGCTGCGCGCTATCCCGAGATCGAACTCGATCTCGACTTTAATGACCGCATGGTCGATGTGGTCGAAGGCGGTTTCGACGCGGTGATCCGCAGCGGCACGCTTGGCGATTCGAGTCTCGTGGCGCGGCGTCTGGGGCCGTTTCGGCACGTATTGTGCGCTTCGCCTGCCTATCTTGTGCGTGCGGGCACACCGCAAATTCTCGGCGATCTCGCAGCACACGCCTGTGTGCGTTATCGCTTCCCCGATTCGGGCAAGTTGCAGCTTTGGGAGCTCGCGACGCACGGAGAAACGCTGCCCGCGCTGCGTAGCGCGCTGGTCTGCAACAACATGGAAGCGCTGATGCAAGCGGTGGTGGCGGGTTTCGGCATTGCTTATATGCCGGATTTTCTGGTGCGTGATGCGCTGGCGACGGGGCAGCTTGCCAGCGTACTCGATGCGTACGCAACGACCGTCGGCCAGTTCTCGATCGTCTGGCCGTCCAGCCGCCATCCGTCGCCGCGCCTGCGTGCGTTTGTCGACTTCATGTGCGAGCGGCTGTTCGAAGCAGCGCGCGTGCAGGAAGCACGCGCGCTCAACCTCCCGCCCCTCAACGCGGCAGCGGCTTCTTGATCGGATCGTGTTCGCCGGCGATCGCGAACACGAGAATCTGCGCGGGTTCGGTCGCGCTCGCGTTACGCGCGACGATATGATGCGCGCCCGGCGGCTCGTACCACGCCTCACCCGGGCCATACACATGCGCGGGCGAGCCTTCGAGTTGCGATTCGATATGACCTTGCGTCACATACGCGAAGATCGAGCCCGGGTGCATATGCGGGTCCGAATTCTGCCCCGGCGCGAAGGTCACGGTCGCCATCAGCACGTTCTTGCCTGGCGCCTCTGGAATCGCCTGCTTGAGCACCGGCGTGATTTTCTCGCCAGCGGCCGACGACGCGTCGCTATCGTGCGCCTGCACGATCCCGCCGCCGGCCAGCGCGGCCAGCCCGAACGCCGCCGCAGCGGCGCGCACGACTATCGAACGTGATTTCATGACACGCTCCTTCACGCCGGCATCTTGCGAAACGCGATCGCAAAACGGTTCCAGCTATTGATTGCGCTGATCAGCAGCGTGAGATCGACGATCTCGGCTTCGCTGAAATGCGGCTGCACGGTTTCCCAGACGTCGTCGGGCACGTGATCGTGCGAGACCAGCGTGAGCGCTTCGGTCCAGGCGAGCGCCGCGCGTTCGCGTTCCGTGAAGAAGGGCGTTTCGCGCCAGACCACCACGGTCGCCAGGCGGCGCTCGGTTTCGCCGCCTTTGCGCGCATCCGTCGTGTGCATATCGACGCAGTAGGCGCAGCCGTTGATCTGCGAAGCGCGCAGGCGCACGAGTTCGGCGAGCGGCTTTTCGATGCTGCTTTTCTCGATGCGCTCTTCCAGTGCGAGCATGGCCTTGATGGCGTGCGGGTTGGCGCGATAGAAGTCCAGACGCTGTTGCATGGCGATTCCTTTTCGGTGAGTGCGCCGCGTGGCGCGATGGAATGCATAGTAGGCGTCGATGCGGCTATGTCAAATGACCAATCCACGGCTATTCGAGGTAGCCACTTGATGCGCCCGAGCGGCGGGCCGCGCGGCGCGCCAGGCTGGAATCTGGTAGCATCCGCGCTTTCGTCCGTCCAGGCCGCGCACGCATTGCCG
Source organism: Paraburkholderia sp. Ac-20340 (assembly GCF_017104965.1). Classification (GTDB taxonomy): domain Bacteria; phylum Pseudomonadota; class Gammaproteobacteria; order Burkholderiales; family Burkholderiaceae; genus Paraburkholderia. Next base: position 32,022 of record NZ_JAAGPR010000027.1, on the reverse strand, counting down.
ATGCCGTCTGCGCCGCCTGTTCTTCCGGTTCTCCTCGTCGTTTCCGGTTCGCCCGCCTGCTACCGCTCGCGTTGGCTCACGCCACCGCGCTTGCGCCTGCTTGCGATCCGCGCAATCGACCCTTATTTGCCAACCGACTCGCACCATGGAATCCGCCCGTTCCGGCCTGAGCCGCCTGTCTACGCTGCGCAGCGAATTGCTCGCCGGCATCACCTCGTCGTTCGCGCTCGTGCCCGAGTGCATCGCCTTCGCGCTCGTTGCGCATCTGAATCCGCTGATGGGTCTCTACGGCGCGTTCTTTATCTGCACGATCACGGCGCTGTTCGGCGGCCGGCCCGGGATGATTTCCGGCGCGGCCGGCTCGATGGCGGTGGTGATCGTCGCGCTGGTGGTGCAGCACGGCGCGCAATACCTGTTCGCAACGGTCGTGCTCGGCGGTCTGCTGATGATCCTGTTCGGCGCGCTGCGTCTGGGCAAACTGATCCGTATGGTGCCGCATCCGGTGATGCTGGGCTTCGTCAATGGCCTGGCGATCATCATCGCGCGCGCGCAATTCGAGCATTTCAAGGCGCCCGGTCCGAACGGCATGGAATGGATGCACGGCCAGGCGCTCGCGCTGATGGTGGGTCTCGTTGCGCTGACCATGGCGATCGTGTTCGTCATGCCGCGTTTGACGAAGGCGCTGCCGCCCGCGCTGGTGGCGATCGTCGGCGTGGGCGCGGCGGCGGCGCTGCTGCACCTGCCTGCGCGCACGCTCGGCGACATGGCGCACATCGCGGGCGGCCTGCCCGCGTTCAGCCTGCCGGCCGTGCCGATGAACCTGGAGACGCTGCGCATCGTGCTGCCGTATGCGGTGCTGATGTCGCTGGTCGGCGTGCTGGAAACGCTGCTCACGCTCAATCTCACCGACGATGTGACGAACTCGACCGGTCAGCCCAATCGCGAATGCGTGGCGCTGGGCGCGGCCAATATCGCTGCGGGCATGTTCGGTGCGATGGGCGGTTGCGCGATGATCGGCCAGACCGTCATCAACCTGGGTTCGGGCGGCCGCGGCCGTCTTTCGGGCGTGACGAGCGGCGTGATGATCCTGCTGTTCATCCTGTGCCTTTCGCCGCTGATCGAGCGGATTCCGCTTGCGGCGCTGGTGGGCGTGATGTTCGTGGTGGCGGGGCAGACCTTCGCGTGGGGTTCGCTGCGCGTGCTGCATAAGGTGCCGCGCAACGACGCGCTGGTGATTATCGCGGTCACGGTCATCACCGTCTGTACCGATCTCGCGACGGCCGTGATGTGCGGCATCGTGATCGCCTCGCTGAATTTCGCGTGGCAGCACGCGCGCGAATTCCGCTGCGACATGCGCGATGAGGCTTCGGGCGAACGCGTCTACACGCTGCGCGGCACCCTGTTCTTCGCTTCGGCGGCGCAGTTCCAGACGCTGTTCGATCCGGCGCGCGATCCGCAGCAGGTGCGCCTCGACTGCGCGCATCTGCATGTGGCCGATCACTCGGCGATTGCCGCGCTGGAAGCGGTGCAGGCGCGCTACGAGCGCGCGGGCAAACACGTTGCGTTCGCGAATCTGTCTCCGCGTTGCAGTGGCCTGCTCGCGCGCGCGGATGCCGAGGTGCGGGTTTCGGCGTAAGCCCGCGCTCAATACACCTTGAACACGCGGCCCGTCTGCACGCCTTCGACGCTGCGCTGGTAGGCCAGCGCAGCACGCTTCGCACTCACGCTTTCGAAGCCCGGAAAGAACGGCCCATACGACGGCAGCGATTCCGTCAGCACGGTCGGGCTCACCACGTTGATACGGCGATCGCCGCGCAGCTCGGTCGCCGCCGCGCGCACGAAGCCTTCGAGCGCCGCGTTGACGGCGGTGGCGTTCACACCCTGCGCAATCGGCTCCTCGCCGACGATGCCGCTCGTCAGCGTGATCGAGCCGCCGTCGTTGAGATAGTGCTGGCCGATCAGCGCGAGCCGCACCTGACCCAGCAGCTTGTCCTGCAGGCCGATATTGAACTGCGCGGTGCTCATCTGCGCGAACGGCCCGAAATGCAGTTGTCCTGCCGCCGACACGATCGCATCCACCTTGCCGACTTCGCGAAACAGCGCCTCGACGCTGTCGTCGCGCGTGATATCGGCGCGAAAATCGCCGCTGTTACGGCCGACGGTCACGACCGTATGGCCTGCGCCGAGGGTTTCCACGACCGCGCGCCCGACGGCGCCGCTGGCGCCCACCACGATGATCTTCATCTGCATGTTCTCCATGAACGGATAGGGAAGGGCTTCACTATCCGCCTGACACCAGAAAGAATAAATGGACGATAATTTCGTTCACTTAAAACTACGGGTTCGTAATCATGGATCGTCTGCGCAGCCTGGAAGTCTTCGTGAGCGCCGTGGAGCGCGGCAGTTTCAGCGCCGCCGCGCGCGAGCTCGACCTGAGCCCGGTGATGGTGGGCAAGTACGTGCGGCAACTGGAAACGCATCTGGGCGCGCAACTGCTCCAGCGCAACACGCGCGTGCAGAGCCTGACCGACGCGGGCCGGCGCTTTTACGAGGAAAGCCGCAAGGTGCTGGAGCAACTGGCGCTGGCGGAGGCCTCGGTGGAAAGCCTGCGCGCCGAGCCGCGCGGCCGCCTGCGCATCACCGCGGCGACCACGGTGGGCGCGTGCGTGATCGCGCCGCTGGCGGCCGAATATCAGAACGCGCATCCGCAGGTACGCATCGACCTCGATCTGAGCAATAGCGTGGTCGATCTCGTCGATGAGGGCTTCGATGTGGCGGTACGCATCGGCGATCTGGGCGCGGATCTGAATCTCGTGGCGCGGCCGATCGGGCAGTACCGCATGGCGATCTGCGCCTCGCCCGATTATCTGGCGCGCCACGGCACGCCGCGCACGCTCGACGATCTGGCCGCGCATCGCTGCATCGGTCATTCGATCTGGGACCGGCGCAATGGCTGGCGGCTTGCAGGCCTCGCCGGAGAAAACCGCTGGCCCGAAGACACCACGTTCCTCTGCAACGATGGCCTCGCGCTGCGCCAGGCGGCGCTTTACGGCGCGGGTTTGCTGCTGCAACCGGCGATTCTCGTCGCCGACGATCTGGCGGCCGGGCGCCTCGTGAGCGTGCTGCAAGAGGCGACGCCGGTTGGGCGGCCGGTGCATGCGCTGTATCGGCAGGACCGGCAGCCGCTGCCGAAAATCCGCAGCTTCGTACGCTTTCTGGAGGAGCGGGCGAAGGCGTGGCTGGAGTAACGCCAACCCTGCCTTACGCCCGCCAGTTTCAGAACAGATTGAACGGCATGCCGATCACGAGGCGATATTCCATATTGTTCGGGTCCGAGTAGTACTTCGAACCGTGATGCCACATCGCCGAAAGCGCGATCTTCGTATCCTTGAAACGCCCGCTCTGGATCGTGTACGAAGGAATAAAGCCGAATTCATGATGCGAGCCGTGCACGGGCTGACCGTCGCGCCAGTAGAGCCCATACAGCGCGCTGCCAGCGGGATTCGCCGCCGCGCCCGCCGAACCATCCGCGCCCCAGCCCAGCGCATACCAGAGCATCGCCTTGGCGCCTGGCAATCCTGAATATTTACCGTCGAATCCATAGCGCACCTGGAATGACTTTTCGTGCGGCGCGTTGTAATCCACGTCCATCGAATTCACGAGATAAATGCCGTTGGTCTCGTTCACGTAATCGAAGAACTGGTCGCCCAGAATCTGCTGATAGCCGAGCAGCAGCGAATGCGCGCCGTGCTGCGCCGCCAGTGACAGGCTGTACGCGTTATTGTTGATATGGCCTTCGAGACCGCCGCCCACGCTATGCGTCGAATAGAGATTGGCGAAGCCGGTCCATTTGAGCGTCGAAGGATCGCCGATGCTGTGCTGCACCGATCCATAAAACTGCCGCCAGACGCTATCGGCCTGATTCGCGTACAGCGACACGCTGCCATTCGGGCTGTAATCCCAACTGCCGCCCGCGAAACTGAAACGCTTGAAGGTCACGCCGCCATAAGACGTCGAGAGATCGACGAGATTGGTGTGGCCGCGCGGGTCGACTTTCGTGAAACTGCCGCCTTGCAGCACCATATTGGCGATGTCCTTGCTCACGATCGAGACGCCGAGAAACGTCGGCGGCAACGCGCGATTGTCGTGCGGCTCGAAGAACGGATTGTTGTCCGTCATCTGCAGGCCGTATTTGACGACCGTATCCGCGACGCGCGCCTTCACGTCGTAAATGCCCGGATAGGCCCACGCAAGCTGGTTCGCGCCGCCGCCATCCTTGCCCACGTGCACCATATTGCCCGCGCCCTGGCCCCCGTCGAGCTTGAACGCGCCATAGAGCGACGCGTCGACGCCAAAGCCAACGGGCCCTTGCGTGAAGCCCGAGGTGTAATCGAGCATCGCGCCTTGCACCCACGCGTGGCGATGCGGGCCGCCCGCGACGTCCTGCACATCGGCGTAATTGCGCAAATTGAGCGCGAGATGACTATCGCCGATAAAGCCTTTGCTGGCGGCCTGGCCCGATTGCGTGCCCGGCGGATTGTCGGCGCGCACGGTCTCGTTGGCGCTTTCCTGCGGCATGCCGGAGGCGAGCGTTTCAGCGGCGTTGGGCGCGAGCAGCGGATCGACGCTCGATACGGGCGGCGGCGTTTGCACGTTGTTGACGGCGGCCGAGGCTTGCGATTGAGCTTTTTGCGCGTTTTGTGTGGTTTTGCGCTTGCTCTTGCGCGTGTGGCGAGTTGCAGGCTTCGATGCTGGAGGCGTCGTAGCGATGGGTGTCGTTGCGGGCGCAACGGTCGCGGCAGCGCTGGGCTTCGTATCGTCGGCGCAAGCGGATGTCGCGCCCAGCGACGCGGCCAGTGCAAGCGTGGCGAGCGCCATGGCGCTCTTGCGGTTGATCGGGGAATGCTTCATCGTCGGTCTCGTCTCATGTTGTCGTTAGAATGGGCAATCGATTCATTCGATAAGGATTGCCAGGTGGTTTGAATGTCCGCATGACGAAAAACGCGGACGCTTCAGTCAATCGGTTAGTCGGTCAGGCCGCGCCCGTGCGGATGCCAGCAGGCGGCCAGCGTCTGTTCCTCGCTCGCACGGAGCAGCGGCGGCGTGCGCGTGGCGCAGGTCTCGCTGGCGCGCGGGCAACGCGTGCGGAATGCACAACCCGATGGCGGATTGAGCGGCGAGGGAATCTCGCCGCTCAACGTCAACGCCGCGCTGCGCCGCGTGCGCGCCAGTGCGGGATCGGGCACCGGCACCGCGTCGAGCAGCGCGCGCGTATAGGGATGACGCGCACCGCCATACACGGCCTCGCAATCGCCGATCTCCATTACGCGGCCCAGATACATCACCATCACGCGATGGCTGATGGTTTTCACCACCGCAAGGTCGTGCGCGACAAACAGCAGCGAAAGCGCGCGTTCGCGCTGCAGATCGCGCAAGAGATTGACGATCTGCGCCTGGATCGACACGTCGAGCGCGGAAACCGGTTCGTCGCAGATCACCAGACCCGGATCGCCGATCAATGCCCGCGCGATGCCCACGCGCTGGCACTGTCCACCCGAGAATTCGTGCGCGCGCCGCCCCGCGTGCTGCGCATTGAGGCCGACGCGTTCGAGCATCGTCAGCACTCGCCGCTCGATCTCCTTGCGGCCCAGTTGAGATGCATGCGTGCGCAACGGTTCCGCAACGATCTCGCCAATCGACATGCGCGGATCGAGCGACGCCAGCGGGTCCTGAAAGATCATCTGCACGTCGCGGCGTAGCGTGTCGAGCTGGCGTTGTGTGCCCGATACCGTTTCCGCGCCGCGCCAGTTCACGCTACCGGCCGCGACGGGCGCGAGGCCAATCAGTGCACGCGCGAGCGTGGATTTACCGCAGCCCGATTCGCCGACGAGTCCCAGCGTTTCGCCGCGTCTCACGTCGAACGACACGCCGTTGACCGCGTGCAGCGTGGCCTTTTGCCAGGGCCAGCCGCCGCGCGCGACCTGAAAATTCACGCTGAGATCGCGCACGCTCAGGAGCGTTTGCGCGTGAGACGAATCGGTGTGTTCGCTCACGGCGGGGAGGGTGAAATCGCTCATAGGCCGACTCCAGGCGTGGATTGCAGCAGGATTTCGGCGTCCAGATGGCAGGCGCGCGCGCGTGCGCCATCGGCGTGCAGCGGCGGTACTTCGCGCTGGCAACGCTCGAAGGCATGCACGCAACGCGGTGCGAAGGCGCAGCCCATGCCTGCGCCGCCAGGCAAGGGCGGATTGCCGGGAATCGTGCGCAGCGGCGCGCCGATGGGCGCATCGAGGCGCGGCAACGCGCCCAGCAAACCTACGGTGTACGGATGCTGCGGCCGCGCGAAGAGCGCATCGGCGCGGGCTTTTTCGACAGCGCGGCCCGCGTACATCACCATGACGTCGTCGCAGAGTTCGGCGACCACGCCCATGTCGTGCGTAATCAGAAGAATCGCGGTGCCGCGCTCGCGGTTCATCTCGCGCAGCAAGGCCATGATCTGCGCCTGCACGGTAACGTCGAGCGCGGTGGTGGGTTCGTCGGCGATCAGCACGTCGGGCTCCATCATCAGCGCCGTGGCGATCAGCACGCGCTGGCGCATGCCGCCCGAAAACTCATGCGGATACATGCCGATACGGCGCGCGGCATCGGGAATGCGCACGCGTTCGAGCGCCTCGATGGCGCGCGTGCGTGCCTCGCGGCGCGTGAGGCGGCGATGTTGCTGCAAGGCCTCGGTCATTTGCCGTTCGATCGTCAGGAACGGATTGAGCGAGGTCATCGGGTCCTGGAAGATCATGGCGATGCGGTCGCCGCGAATGCGGTTGAGCGCGGCGGGTTTCATCGCGAGCAGATCTTCGCCGCGCAGGCGCGCCTGACCGAAGGTCCGGCCGTTCGACGCCAGCAGGCCGAGCATCGCCATCACGGTCTGGCTTTTGCCCGACCCCGATTCGCCGACGATGCCAAGCGTGCCGCCCGCTTCTAGCGCGAACGACACGTCATGCACCACGGTCACGGGCGGCCCGTCGCGGCGCGCGAAGCGCACGCCCAAGTGGTTGACTTCGAGCAGGGCCATTTCAGCGCTCCTTGGGATCGAGCGCGTCGCGCAGGCCGTCGCCCACGAAGTTCACGCAGTAGAGCGTCGCGCACAGCATGCAGGCAGGACCGATGAGCAGCCACGGCATGGCGTCGAGTTTCTGCGCGCCGTCCTGGATCAGCACGCCCCAGCTGGTCATCGGCTCCTGCACGCCGAGGCCGAGAAACGACAGCACTGATTCGGTCAGCACGATGCCAGGCACGGTGACCGTCGCATAGATCGCGACGATGCCCGCGAGATTCGGCACGATATGCCGCGCGATAATCGCGGCGGGCCGCACGCCGATGGCGCGTGCGGCATCGACGAATTCACGCGTGCGTAGCGAGAGCGTTTGCCCACGCACCACACGCGCCATATCGAGCCATGAAAATGCGCTGATAGTAAGGACAACGAGATAAAATGCGCGACCAAACAGCGTGACCATGAGAATGGCGATCAGCATGTACGGGATCGCGTACATCATGTCGACGATACGCATGAGGATGGCGTCCGTGCGTCCGCCCAGATAGCCCGCACTCGCGCCGTATATCACGCCCACGAGCGTGGAAACCAGCGTGCCCAGCAAGCCCACTTCGAGCGAGACGCGTCCGCCCACGAGCGTGCGTACCAGCAGATCGCGGCCCAGTTCGTCGGTGCCGAACCAGTGTGCGCCTTGCAGCGTAGGCGCAAGGCTGATGGCGCTCCAGTCGTTATCGGTGGGCGAATTCGGCAGTAAAAACGGGCCGATAAAGCAGGCCAGCGCGATCAGCACGAGCATCGCGAAGCTCGCGAGCGCCGCGCGATGGCGCACGAAACGCGCGAGCGCGGGCGGCATGCGCCGTCCCGGTGCTGCATGCGGCGGCAGGGTGGAAAAAGTAGTCATGAGCTAGCCGGGGCTTCAGTAGCGGATGCGCGGATCGAGCCACGCATAGGCGAGGTCGACGAGCAGGTTGAACAGCACGGCGCATACGGTGGTCAGCACGACCAGACCGAGCACGAGCGTGTAGTCGCGATTCACCGCGCCGTTCACGACCAGTTGCCCGATGCCGGGCAGCGCGAACACGGATTCCGTCACCACCGCCGCCGTGATCGACGAAATGCACACGGGGCCGAGCAACGAAACCACTGGCATCAACGCGGGCCGCAGCGCGTGGCGCAGCACGATCGTGTGTGCGGGCAGGCCCTTGGCGCGCGCAGTGCGAATGAAGTTGCCCGCAAGCACTTCGATCAGACTGCCGCGCATCACCCGCGCAATCGAGGCCATATTGATGATGACGAGCAGCGCGACGGGCAGCACGCGATGCGTCCAGTCGCCTTCGCCCCAGCCGCCGGCGGGCAGCCAGCCCGCGCCTGCGCGGGTCTTGAGCGTCACCGCAAACACCAGCACCAGAACGGGGCCAAGCACGAAAGGCGGCACCACATTGCCGAGATTGCCGAGCAGCATCACGGCATGATCGAGCAGACTGTTGCGGCGCACGGCAGCCAGCGCGCCGAGCGCCACGCCGCACAGCACCGCCAGCGGAATCGCCACGCCGCCAATCCCGAGACTCACGGGCAGCGCCTTTTTCACGAGTTCGTTGACGGACCAGTCGGCGTAGCGGAACGAACTGCCCAGATCGCCCTGCAGCAGCGCACCCAGATAGCGCAGATACTGCTGCCACAAAGGCTCGTTCAGGTGATAGCGCGCGTTGAGGTTGGCGAGCGCGGCGGGCGACAGCGCTCGTTCGGTGTCGAACGGACCGCCTGGCGTCAGGTGCAGCAGCAGGAAGCAGGCGGTCACGACGGCGAGCACGGTGGGCACGGCCCAGAGCACACGGCGCAGGGTATAGGCGAACATGTCAGTGCTTGATGATGTACATGTCCTGCGAAGCGCGCTGATCGATATTGTTCGTGGGCGTATAGCCGCCCACGTACGATTTCACGAGTCGCGCACCCGAGTATTGATAAAGCGGCAACAGCGGCGTGTCGCGCATCGCCAGCGCGAACGCTTGCGTGAGCGTGGCGTTGCGCTGTGCGTCATCGGCTTGACGGTTGGCTTCGGCAACCTGATCGTCCACTTTCGGATTGCAGGAACGCTGGTCGTTTTGCGGGCTGCCGCATTGGATCAGCGCGAAGAACGTCATTGCGTCGTTGTAATCGGCATACCAGCCGTCGCGCGCGATCTGATACGCGCCGTCGTGACGCTGCTTGAGCAGCACCTTGAATTCGATATTCTCGATCTTTGCGTTGACGCCGAGTTTCGTGCGCCATTCGCTCAACGCGAACAATGCGGTCTTTTTATAGAGTTCGTTGGTGTTGTAGGTCAGCGTGAAAGCAAGTGGTTTGGTGTCCGAATAACCCGCCGATTTCAACAGGCCGCGCGCGGTTTCCACGCGTTTGCTCATCGGCCAGGCTGCCCATTCCGGCGTGAACGGCTGCGCGCCCTTCGTGCCTTCGACAATCAGCCCGTAAGCGGGCTTTTCGCCGTTCTGCGTGATTTTCGCGGTCAGCAGATCGCGATCGAGCACCATCGAAAGCGCCTGGCGAACGCGCACATCGCGCAGTGCGGGATCGGTATTGTTGAGTGCGTAATACACCGTGCCGATCTGCAGGCTGGGCCGCAATTCCGCGCCGAATTGCTTGACGAGTTGCGGATACTGCCCCGACGGCAATTGATACGTCATGTCGATCTGGCCGGACTGGAACATCCGCATGGCGGTTTCGTCGCTTTCGATCGGGATCCATGTGACCTTGGTGATCGGCACATGCGCGTTGTTCCAGTAATGCGGATTGCGCACCAGCACGATGCGGTCGTTCGGGCGCCAGTCGGCGAGCATGTAGGGACCGTTGCTCACCAGATTGCCGGGACGCGTCCACGTTGCGCCGTATTTCGCAACCGTTGCGCGATCCACGGGCGCGAGCGAGGAATTGGCCATGAGTTCGGTGAAGAAGGGCGTGGGCGCTTCGGTTTTGACTTCGAGCGTGTACGGGTCGATTGCGCGCACGCCCAGGTTCGAAACGGGCTGCTTGCCCGCGATCACGGCCTTGGCGTTCTTGAGAAATTCAACCGTAACGGTATAGGGCGAAGCCGTTTTGGGATCGGCCACGCGCTGCCATGCGTAGACGAAATCGCCTGCTGTGACAGGATGGCCATCGCTCCACTTCGCGTCGCGGCGCAGTGTGAAAACCCAGGTGTCGGGCGCGCTGCGCGTCCAGGAGGCGGCGACGCCGGGCGTGACTTTGCCTGCGGCGTCAATACGCGTGAGACCTTCAAAGATATCGAGGCCGACGAGATTTGCATTGGTCGATTCGATACGCGCAGGATCGAGCGATTCGATTTCCGCCTGAATTTGACGCGTGATTTCCTGCTTCGGCGCGAGTTGTGTGCCTGCCGGAATGGCGACGGCTTGCGCAGGCACTGCCTGGATCGCAATCAACGCAGCGAGACCGCTCGCCTCGATCAAGCGTGTGGATCTCCATTTTCCGAAACGAGTCGCGAAGGTTTTCATGTGGTCTCCTGATTAAATAATTTTCCGATCGCTGCTTTAAGCGACCGCTGGAATTAGCCCGATCTGGCGAACGGGGGCGATTATTGGAATCGCTTCCAGAGCTTGTCAATCAGGGGAGTGGAGCCGATGAAATCGGACTTGTCTGATGGCGACGCGTGCTGCGGATAAGGCGTAAAAATCGTGCCCGCGCCTAAGCCGTTGATATTGAATTCTTTATTTTCGAGCGCGCGAGCGCGATGGCAGACGGCGCGCGAAAAGCGCTATCACAGCGCGTGGCGTAAGGTTTCGCGCTGTGAATAAGGTTTGCGTTTCATCAAACGCGGAACCCGTCGGTCTCTATGCGGAATTCGCGAATAGCCGCCGCTCAAGCGGGCGTCGTCGTCTTGCGGCTGGCGCGTTTGCGCGCCGGCGCCGGGCGTGATTCCGCAGCAACCGGCAGACACGCGCGCACGATGGTTTCCACCAGCGCCTGCAATTCTTCGTGCCGCTCGGTGATCGACACATCGAACAGTTCGAACACGCCCGCACCGCGCAAGGTCGCGAACACCGAAGTCGCGAAACCCTTGGGATAGGGATGATGCGCGCGCAATTCGGGAAACGCCTCGACGAACATCGTGAAGTAGCGCGCGTCTTCCACGGTGCGCTTGGTTTCGATGCGATCGAAGATCGACGGTGTGCCTTTGCAGCCGAAAAACAGGCTCCACGCGGTCACATAGCTTGTCGCGCCGTAGATGTGCGCCCAGGACTGCTCGACGAAAAATTGCGCGCGCTCGCGCAGCGGCAGGGCGGGATCGGGCCAGACATTGCCCGCGCCATCGCGGCCGCCCAGCGGCGCAAGGGCTTCGTCGACGAGCCGTTCCATCAGCGCGTCGCGGCTTTCGAAATGATGCTGGAGCGCGCCCATCGACACCTGCGCGCCGCGTGCGATGGCCTGCAGTGTGGCGCTCTTGAAGCCTTCTTCGCGCAACAGCCGCTGGGCCGATTCGATGATCTTGCGTTGCGTGGCTTCGATGCGTTCGGCCTGCGGCACGCGTGTGCCGGCGCGGCGCGAGGGCGAGGTTTTGGGCTTGGCGTGGGCGGTCATAGGGCAACCATCATAAAGCCTTCCGGCAGCGGGCAAGCCCGCCTGGCGCTAACTTTAACAATAATAAATTATTGTTGTTGTATAGTCTGGGCTGCGATGGCGCGTCCGCATGAGCGATCTCGCCGTCAATCCTCATACTTTCCGGATTCGCCATGCCCCGCCTGATCACGCGCCTGCCCGCCGACGACCGCACCAACGGCTGGAGCGCCTTGTTGCCCCAACGCACGCCGCGCCCGCCGCTGGAAGGCGAGCATACGTTCGACTGGGTGATCGTCGGCTCGGGTTATGCGGGCATCGCGGCTGCGCGTCGGCTGGCCGAACTGCGTCCCGACGATGCGATCGCGCTGCTCGACAGCGGTGCGGTGGGCGAGAACGCCTCGGGGCGCAATTCCGGCTTCGCGATCGACTTGCCGCACGTGCCCGGCGATTCGGCGGCGTCGATGGAGCAGGGCCGCCGCGCCACCCGCGTGAACCGTTTCGTGATGGCCGATCTGGAGCAGCAGATCGCGGCGCACGGCATCGATTGCGGCTGGGAGCGGCGCGGGCGCTATCACGCGGCCGTGACCGAAGGCGTGGCGGCGAGCGCGCTCGACACCTACGCGGCCAACCTCGATGCCTGGGGCGAACCGTACGAAATGCTCGCGCGCGATGCGCTCAGCGCGCGTCTGGGCACGCGCTATTACCACTCGGCCGTCTACACGCCGGGCACCTGCCTGATGAATCCCGCCGCGCTCGTGCGCGGTCTGGCCGACAGCCTGCCGTCGCAAGTCGCGCGCTTCGAGCATTCGGCCGTCATCGAAATCGAAACGAATGGCGCGGCGCCGTATGTGCGCACCGAACGCGGGCGCATCCGCTACGGCAAGCTGATTCTGGCGGTCAATCCGTTCGCGCAGTCGTTTGGCGTGTTCCGAAGCCGTCAGATTCCGATGCTGCTGTTCGCGAGCCTCACGCAGCCGCTCACGCCCGCGCAGCAGGCAAAGCTTGGCGCGGACCCAAGCTGGGGCATCACGCCCGCGCACGGCGTGGCGGGATCGACGCTGCGTCTCACGCCGGACAAGCGTCTGCTGATCCGCCAGGGCTTCGAGTATTCGCCTTCGCTGCGCACCAACGACGAACGCCGCCGCGCCGCGCGCGCCCAGCATGCGCAACTGCTCGCGGGCCGCTTCGGCCATCTGGGCGAACTGACGATCGAGCATTTCTGGATGGGCTGGCTCGGCATCTCGCACAACCATGCGCCGGCATTCGGCGAGGTCGGCAGGAACGTTTATGCGGCGGCCTGCTGCAACGGCTCGGGCATCGTGCGGCACACCGCTGCGGGGCGCCTGATCGCGGAACATGCGCTGGGCGTGCAGAGCGAACTCGCCGAAGACTTCCTGATTGAAGGCACGGCGAGCTATATCCCGCCGCGTCCGCTGCGCGATATCGGCGTGCGCTGGAGTTTGATGCGCGAGCGCGCATCGGGCCGGCAAGAGGTGTAAGCGGGGTTCAATCGTCGCGCGGCAGCACGAGTTCGGCGTCGAGGCCCGCGATGCGGCCGTTTTCCACACGATTCACCAGCGTGAGCGTGCCGCCATGCGCGGCGGCCACGCTGCGCGCGATCGTCAGGCCCAGACCCGTGCCGCTGCCTGTTTGCGCGCCGCTTGCAGAAGCGATGCGGAAATAAGGCTCGAATACGCGTTCGAGCAGCGCGGCATCGGCGATACCGGGGCCGTTGTCGCTCACGCTCACGCGCACCAGGCTGCCGTCGTCGCGCACGGTGATGTGCGCCGCGCCGCCATAGTGGATCGCGTTATCGACGAGGTTCTGCAAACAGCGCTTGAGATTGCGCGCAAAGCCCTTCACCGGCGCACGCGTGTTGCCCGTGACGCTGGCTTCGTGGCCCGCTTCGCGCGCGTCTTCAACGAGGCCTTCGAGCATCGAATCGAGATCGATCTTCTGGCGCGCCTCGGTAATCTCCACGCCCTGCACGACGTCGAGCGTCGCGCGCACCATCGCTTCCATATCGTCGAGATCGCCGCGCAGACGCTCGCGCCAGCTGGCGTCGGGCAGCATTTCGGCGCGTAGACGCAGCCGCGTGAGCGGCGAGCGCAAGTCGTGCGAGACGGCGGCGAGAAAGCGCGAACGCTCGGTGAAATTGTCGATCAGTTGCTGCTGCATCGCGTTGAAGGACTGCGCCGCGCTGCGCACTTCCTGCGGGCCGGTTTCGGGCAGCGGCGCGCGATGGATGTTGCGGCCCAGCGCTTCGGCGGCGCGCGTGAGTTGACGCAAGGGCGCGAGCGCGAAGCGCACCGCGACGAACGCAATCGCACAGACGGCCGCAAAACGCAGCAGATAAATCCGCAACAGATAGTCGAAAACGAGTTCGCCGCGCTCGGAATGCATGCCCGCCTGGCCTTCGGCCGAATGCACGTCGAGCCAGCCTTGCCCCGGAACGTTCAGGAGTACGTGGAAGTTGCCGGTGGGCATGCGCGAGTCGAACAGACTCAGGATGCCGCGATGGCGGCCGCTGTCGTCGCGTAGTTGCGCATCGAGCAGGCGCACATCGACGGGCTCGGCAAGCCGTTTTTCGATCACGCCCGAAATCAGCCCGCTCGTCGCGCGCAAGGTGAGCGAGTGCGGCGTGTCGGGCGAGGCCGGCGGCGGGCTGACCATCCAGCGCAGCGTGTAACGCGCGTCGCTCAGTTCGTCGAGGATGGTGTCGCGCGTGGCGGCGTCGGGGGCGTGCTGGAGCAGGCGCACGGTATCGGCGAGACGGCTCGCGAACAGGCGCGCGGGAATTTCCAGCGTGCGGTTGTCGTGCGTGTCGAACCAGATCGTGCTGGTGAGCAACTGACCCGCGAACAGGCCCGCCGCGAGGATCAGCACGAGACGGCCGAACAGCGTGTCGGGCCAGAAGAGGCGCCGCACGGGCGCGATCAAGCGGGTAAGCACGCGCGGCATCGTCACGCTTCGTGGTCGACGTCGGCGACGAGCATATAGCCTTCGTTGCGCACGGTGCGGATCAGCGCGGCATTGCGCGCCGAATCCTTGAGGTGATGGCGCAACCGGCTCACGCAGACGTCGATGGAGCGGTCGAGCGGCGTGTGGCCTTTATCGAAGACCTGATCGAGCAGATATTCGCGCGACAGCGGCCGGTTCGGGTGATCGAGCAGGGTGCGCAGCGTGCGGTAGTCCGAGCCGCCGAGCGAGACCACCACGCCTTCGGGCGACAGCATCTGCTTCATGCGCGTGTCCAGACGCCAGCCCGCGAAGCTGACGAAGGCGCTGGCATCCGCATGACGGCCGCGCGGGCCGGTGCCGGTGGCGTTCGCCGCTTCCGGCACCGCGCGCGTGCGCCGCAGCACCACCTTGATCTTGGCGACCAGTTCGCGCGGATCGAAGGGCTTGGGCAGATAGTCGTCGGCGCCCATTTCGAGGCCGAGGATGCGGTCGAGCAGGCCGCCGCGCGCGGAAAGCATGATGATCGGCACGGCGTTTTCGCGGCGCAGTTCGCGCGTGAGGTCGAGGCCGTCTTCGCCGTCGAGCATCAGGTCGAGCACGATCAGGTCGATCGGCGACTGACGCAGTTCCGCCTGGCGCAGCGCCTGTTTCATCTGCGCGCCGTTGCTGGCGGCGCTCGCCTCGTAGCCCATGTCGCGCAGATAGTCGCGCAAAAGCTGGCGGATATTGGGGTCGTCGTCGACGACGAGGATGTGGTCCATCGTAGGTTGTTCTCTGCTGCTCCGGCCCTGCCAACACATTCCATTACAAAAGGGCCGCTTCTCAACACATTGCCATTACATCGCGCCGCTAAAGTGTCGGCTGCAAATAGCAATCGTTCTCATTTATGAATTCTATCATGTCGATGGGTCGTTTTTCTTCGCACCTGACGCGTGCCGCCGCTGTGGCTGGCGCGTTCGCTTTCGCCGCCGCTGCTTCGGTTTCCGCCCACGCTGAAACTCCGGGCGCGCCGCATGTTGCCACGTCGGCCGCTGCCGCAACAAGTGCGCCGGCCGCGCCGCTGACGGTCACCGACCTCGCGGGCCGCACCGTCAAGATTCCCGCCAACCCGCACCGTATCCTGCTGGGCGAAAGCCGTCTGTTGTCCGCCGTGGCGCTGCTCGAAGGGCAAAAGCCGCTCGCGCGCATCGTCGGCTGGCAAGGCGATCTGCCGACGATGGACCCGCAGACCTACGACGCCTACGCGCGCAAATTCCCCGAAATCCGCACGATTCCGCTGATCGGCAAGGCCACCGAAGACAGCATCAGCGACGAAAAAGCGCTGGCGCTCAAGCCCGATGTGGCGATCTTCAGCGTGGCCGGTCACGGCCCGAGCCGCTACAACGCGCTCGTGAAGCAACTCGAAGCGACCGGCACGACGGTGGTGTTCATCGACTTCCGCGTGCATCCGATGCAGAACACGTTGCCGAGCATCAAGCTGCTGGGCGAAGTGCTGCATCGCGAGCCGCAGGCGAACGCGTACATCCAGTTCTATCAGCAGCATCTGGCGGCGGTCGAAAACGTCGTCAAGACGATTCCTGAAAACCAGCGTCCGAAGGTGTTCGTCGACATGCTGGCGGGTGTGTGGGACGCAGGCTGCTGCCACACTGCGGGCAAGGGCAACTTCGGCGAATTCGTCGATGCGGCGGGCGGGCGCAATATCGCCGCCGGTCTGCTGCCGGGCGTGCTCGGCGACATCAGCATGGAGCAGTTGATCGCTTCGCAACCGGATGTGTATATCGCCACCGGCAGCCGCACCAAGCCGGGTCTCGCCTCGCTGCGCGTGGGCGCGCTGACGAGCGAACACGATGCGCAGGCGAGCCTCGCGCAACTGGTCGAGCGTCCGGGCTTCGACACCATCAAGGCGATTCACGATGGCCGCGTGCATGGCATCTCGCACAACTACTACGACTCGCCGTACAACATCGTGGCGATCGAGGCGTTCGCGAAGTGGTTCTATCCGCAGCAGTTCAAGTCGCTGAACGTGCAGGCGACCCAGGACGAGCTGGATCGACGCTTCCTCGCCGTGCCGGATAGCGGCACCGAATGGGTCGACTCGCCGCTGCCGCAGCCGGCGCAGAAAGAGGCCGCGCGATGAACGATGTGCGCATGCCGGCCGGGTCCGGCTGGCGTGCAGGCGAGGCGCAGGCGTCGCTGGCCGGCGCCGGCGATGAGCAGGCGCAGGAGCAGATGCGCGCCTACGCGCGTCTCACGCGCCGCCGCGCGCTGCTGCTCGTGGCGGTGGCCTTGCTGATCGCGCTCTCGCTGCTGTTCGACGCGAGTTCGGGCCCGTCGGGCCTGCCGCTCGCGACGCTGCTGCACACGCTGTTCGACCGCGCGCACGCCGATCCCGCCAATGTGGTGATCGTCTGGCAGATCCGCCTGCCGTATGCGGTGATGGCGCTGGCGGTGGGCGCGTCGCTCGGCCTGTCGGGCGCGGAGATGCAGACCATCCTCAACAATCCGCTGGCGAGCCCGTACACGCTGGGCGTGTCGGCGGCGGCGGCGTTCGGGGCGTCGCTTGCGATCGTGCTCGATCTGGCGATTCCGGGCGTGGCGCAGACGTGGGTGGTCTCGGCCAATGCGTTCGTGTTCGCGTTTGCATCGGCCTTGACGCTCGATCTGGTCGCGCGCTGGCGCGGCATGAGCACGGCCGGCGTGGTGCTGATGGGCATCGCGCTGGTGTTCTCGTTTCACGCGCTGGTCGAGCTGATGCAGTTCATCGCCTCCGCCGACGCGCTGCAGGGCCTCGTGTTCTGGACGCTCGGTTCGCTCGCGCGCGCCGACTGGACCAAGATCGGCGTGCTCGTGGCGGCGCTGGCGATTGCCTTGCCGCTGTCGATGCGCAACGCGTGGGCGCTCACGGCGCTGCGTCTGGGCGAAGACCGCGCGGCGAGCTTCGGCATCGATATCAAGCGCCTGCGTCTGACCACGCTGCTGCGCGTGGCGGTGCTCTCGGCGCTGGCGGTGTCGTTTGTCGGCACCATCGGTTTTGTCGGGCTGATCGCGCCGCATCTCGCGCGTGCGCTGTTCGGCGAGGATCACCGCTTCTATCTGCCGGGCAGCCTGTTGCTGGGCGCGCTGATGCTGTCGCTGGCGTCGATCGCTTCGAAGCTGATCGTGCCGGGCGTGCTGATTCCGGTGGGCATCGTCACGGCGCTGGTGGGGATTCCGCTGTTTCTGGCGATCGTGGTGCGTTCGCAGGGGGCATCGCAATGAGTTTGCCCAAACCCGGTCTGGCGATTCACGATCTGGGCGTGCGTTACGGCCGCCGCGAAGTGCTGCGCGGTCTGAGTGCAGGACCGTTGCCGCGCGGCGAAATCACCGCGCTGCTCGGGCCGAACGGCAGCGGCAAGTCCACGCTGCTGCGCACGCTCGCGGGCCTCGCGAAGCCCAGCGCGGGTTCGCTCACGCTCGACGGCGCGCCGCTGGCGCTGGGCGTGGCGAGCGCGCGTTCGCATAGCGTCGTGTATCTGCCGCAAGCCTTGCCTGCGGGCGTGCGTTTGCAGGTGCTCGAATCGGTGCTGGTGGCGGCGCGCGCCGGGCGCGATCCGGCGCTGCGGGGGCAGGCGAGCGGAAATCAGCTTGCCGCGGCCCACGCCGCGCTCGAACGTCTCGACATCGGCGCGCTGGCGAATCGCTCGCTCGACGAACTCTCGGGCGGCCAGCGTCAGCTCGTGGGCATCGCCCAGGCGCTGGTGCGCGAGCCGCAAGTGCTGCTGCTCGACGAACCGCTTTCCGCGCTCGACCTCAATCACCAGTATCACGTGATGGCCGTGCTGCGCGAGATCACGCGCGAGCGCGGCATCGCCACCGTGGTCGTGCTGCACGACATCAACGCAGCCATGCGCGCGTGCGATCGCGCCATGCTGCTGCACGACGGGCGCATTGCGCACTTCGGCATCCCCGCCGAAGTCGTGACGCCCGCCAGCCTCGCCGAGGTATTCGGAGTCCGCGCGCGCATCGAGCCATGCTCGCGCGGCTTCCATCAGGTTCTGATCGACGGTCTCGCCGATCGGAAGGGCCCAGCCAGCCGCCAGTAGCGCGTCCCAGCCACGCCCGTCATTCCGTCACGCACCGGTTCGCGCCGGGAACACGACGCCGCGCCTCGCGCGCAGCGCCGTGCGCCCGCGCGCGCCCGCGTGACGCCAAAACAACTCGAAATCAGACGAAACAAGCAGGGAACCATGAAGAAGACTTTCCTGGTCGCCGCGTGCGCGGCCGCATGGGCGTGCGGCGCGCATGCGCAGAACAGCGTGACGCTGTACGGCATCATCGACGCCGGCCTCTCCTTCAACAGTAATTCCGGCGGCGCAAAAGCGTGGCAGGCCGGCAGCGGCAACGTAACGGGCAGCCACTGGGGCTTGATCGGCCGCGAAGATCTGGGCGGTGGCACCGCGGCGATCTTCCAGCTCGAAAACGGCTTTTCGGTGATGAACGGCACCTTGCGCCAGGGCGGACGCCTGTTCGGCTTCCAGTCGTGGGTCGGTCTGACCAACCAGCAGTACGGCACGCTGACGTTCGGCCGCCAGTACGACTCGGTGGTCGACTATCTCGCGCCGCTGAGCTTCACGGGACGCCACCCGGGCGGCAATAACCTGAGCGCGCATCCATACGACAACGACAACCTCAACAACTCGTTCCGCGTCAACAACGCGGTCAAGTTCGCGAGCACGAACTACGCGGGGCTCAAGTTCGGCGCGCTCTACGGCCTCTCGAACGAAGCCGGCGGCTTCGACGACAACCGCGTGTACAGCATGGGCGCATCGTACGAAACTGGGCCGCTGATTTTCGGCGCCGGTTATCTGCAGGCGAATAACGGCGGCAGCAGCAACACCAGCGGCGCGATCACGCTCACCGAGCGCACCTTCATCGCTTCGCAGCAGCGCGTCTACGGCGCGGGCGTGAACTGGCTGGCGGGCAAGGCGCGCTTCGGCCTCGTGTGGACGCGCACGCAGCTGGGCGGCCTCGACACGATCAACGGCGCGAACAGCCTCGGCCTCACGCAGAACGGCCAGGGCGCGAGCTTCTCGAACTACGAGGCGAACGTGGCGTATCACTTCACGCCGTCGTTCAGCGTGACGGGCGAATACACCTACACCCAGGGCGCGCTGTCGACGTCGACCGGCGAGCATCATCCGCAATGGCATGAAGTGTCGGTGCAGGCCGATTACTTCCTCTCGAAGCGCACCGACGTCTACACGCAGGTGAGCTGGCAGCATATTTCCGCCGATGGCTCGGGCCTGACCGCGGACGTGAGCGGCCAGTCGGTGGCCTCGGGCGATCAGCAGACCGTCGTGGGCGTGGGCTTGCGGCACCGTTTCTAAGTGCGCCCGCGTCTGGTGCGCCGTCTCGCTGCGGTGCACCAGACGCTGACACGAAGGCACACGAATGGTGGGGCGCATGCGCGAGCATGCGCCCCGTCTTTTTGTCTCGACGAAAACGGGGCCGACTGCGCGAGCCCTGTATTTCAAGGCCTTGCAGCCAATTTCCGCCCACGCCGATTACGAATGGCATACCTATTGCTTATAGAGCAGCGAGGCCAATGACGGCCTCGACGAATTAACGTCGTCACGCTTTCGGGCGGGACGATCGAACCTGGCGAAGCGGGGCAACGGCGTCCCGAAGCGTGTTTCCCACATGGAGCGGATGGCTTCATGCGGAAGCGCTTCGGGACGCTTTTTCGTTTGTGGGCTGCATCGATGCAAAAGGGCGGCCGCGCCGGTTCGAATCAAGGTTTGCCGAATAAATCGGAGTGCGAAGTTAAACGGAAGGGAAGCGCGAGCGGTATCCGCGTATTCGATCCATTACCTGGGGAGTGCCTCGTGAAAGACCTTTTGAGTTCGCTGAAGAGCGGCAACTGGCGCGCGCTGCTGGCGTGTTTCCTGTATTTCGACACTGGCTTCACGGTCTGGGTGATGTTCGGCCCGCTCGCGCCGTTCATCCAGAAGGACATCCACATGTCGCCAGCCGAACTCGGCCTGCTCGTCGCCGTGCCGGTGCTGGGCGCGGCGATTCTGCGCGTGACGCTCGGCAATCTCTATCAGGCCTGCGACGGCCGCAAGGTCGCGCTGATGGGCATCGCGCTTTCGGCGATTCCGGCGGTCGTGCTGCTGCTGATGCCGGGCGCACCGTCCTACACGCTGCTGCTCGTGCTGGGCGTGTTGCTGGGCGTGGGCGGCGCAAGCTTCGCGGTGGCGCTGCCGATGGCGGGCAGCAACTATCCGCCGAAGGTGCAAGGTCTGGTGCTGGGCCTCGCGGCGGCCGGCAATATCGGTGCGGTGCTCGACGGCTTCCTGTTTCCGGGGCTCGCCAATAGTTACGGCTGGGCGCGTGCCACCGCTGCAGCCTTGCCGCTGCTCGGCATCGCGGCGGTGGCCGTGAGTTTCTGGGCACGCGATCTCGGCCAGAAGTCGGGCAGCGCGCCGAAGGCCTTGCGCGCATTCTTCATCACGCTGGCCGGGCTGATCGCGCTGGTGCTGGCCGTGCATGCGGGCGTGTTCGGCGCGGGCAAGACCGGCGTGCTGCTGCTGCCGGTGATGGGCGCGCTGCTGGCGATCGCGGTGCTGCCGCGTCATTATCGCGGCGTGCTGGCGGAAGGCGATACGTGGGTCGTCATGCTGGTGTACAGCATTACGTTCGGCGGTTTTGTCGGCATGTCTTCGTATGTGACGACGCTGCTGGTGTCGCTTTATCAGGTGCCCAAGCTCGAAGCGGGCGTGATCATGTCGCTGCTGGCGCTCACGGGAGCGATGGTGCGTCCGATTGGCGGTCTGGTCGCCGATCGTATTTCGGGTGTGCGTGCGCTGGTGCTGCTGCTGGCCGCGATCTCGCTGTGCGACTTTGCGTTCGCGGCGTGGATGCCGCCGTTCGCCGCCGGTATCGCGCTGCTCGCGCTGACGTATGTGTGCTTCGGTCTGGGTAACGGCGCGACGTTCCAGCTGGTGCCGCGCCGCTGGCAAGGGCGCACGGGCCTGATGTCGGGCATCGTGGGTGCGGCGGGCGGCATCGGCGGTTTCTATCTGCCGGTGATCATGGGGATTGCGAAGGAAAGCACGGGCAGCTATCAGATGGGTTTTGCCACCTTTGGCGTGCTGGCGGCCGTGGCGTTCGGCCTCGTGGTGGTGCATCGCACGCGCTGGCTGGAATGGGCGCTGCCGCAGGAAGCGCTGATGCCCCAGCCGGTGTTGCAGCCCGCGGTTCAGCCGATCTCGCAGGCAGTGGAAGCGGGGCGCTGAATCGATTCGGATGACTCTCGTGCGCGCGCGTACTGCAGCGCGCACGAGCTTTGCCGACGATTTATTTCAACGCCTGAACGGCCGCAAGATTGCCGATGAAATCGTATTGACCGCTGTGCACCACGCCCGGCCACGCGCAGCCATACACCTCGCCGCCATGCTTGCGCACGAGATTGCAGAAGTAAAAATCCTCGCCGAGCATGCGGCCATCGATCACGCGCTGCGAAAAGAATTCGTAGATGGGAAAGTCCGCTGCGCCATCGGGCATGGCGCGCGGCACGCCGGCATCCACGAGACGTTGCAGGCAGTCGCGCGCGATCAACATGATGCCGGTGCCGGTTTCCGCGACCGGCATGGGCGCTTGCAGCGCCGCCGCCGGTGTATCGGCTTCGTGCAAAAAGGTCTGCATGCCGCCATATTGGCCGGCCACCTGCGGTAACGTCGAAGGATCGATATCGGGATGCGCGAGCACGGCGCGCTTGACCTGCGCCCAGTCGATTTCCTTGCGCGGATACATGGCCGCGACCACGTCGTAAGCGTGCCAGTCGAGCATGCGCATGATGTCGGGGACGTCGAAACCCATATCGTCGTCGACGAACAGCATGTGGCTCAGCGAAGTCTTGTGCAGAAAGAAACTCGCGAGCAGATTGCGCGCGCGATCGACGAGACTCTGGTTCGGTAACGTCAGCAATTCGACCGGCACGCCGCGCGCGATGCAGGCGCTCTGCAGCCCCCAGACGCTGCGCACATAAGCGGTGGAGAAAAGCCCGCGATGCGATGGCGTGGCGACGGCGACTGAGAATGAGACTGAGGCTGGGACTGAGGCTGAAATTCGGCTAGACATGCTCGTCTCCAGAAAAGCGGCGATTATGAAATCGTTGCGACAGACACATTGGCCGGACGGCTTGATTCCTTGATGTGCGACAGATTTCGCCCATCCAGGTGCGATCGCGCCCCATTCCGACTTCGTGATTTTTCAAGATCGACTATGCTTGTTACGGTCTGGCCGCGCCAGCCCATTCCTTTGTAAACCGAATGAATTTCGGCCGCCTCAACGGTGCGCCAGTCAAGTTTCCTCACTTGGGCAATGTCCTCTATGCAGTGGTTCGAGCGCGCGTTGGATGACCACCGGGCGGGGCGGCTCGACGAGGCCGCGCTCGGATATCGGCGTGTGCTCGAGCATGAGCCGCACCATGCCGATGCCCTGTATCTGCTCGGACTGATCGAATTCAAACGCGGCAAGGCTGACAGTGCCGCGCAATGGATTCGACAGGCCATCGACATCCATCCCTCGCCGATGTTTCTGGGCAGCCTCGGCAACGTTCTCTCGGCGATGGACGATGCCGCCGGAGCCGAAGCAGCCTATCGCCGGGTCATCGAACTGAACCCGGATGATGTCGATGCAAACCTCAAGCTCGGCGTGCTGCTCACGAATGCGCGCCGCTGGGACGAGGGTGAAGCGCTGCTGCGGCATGCGCTTGCGCTCGACCCGGCGCGCGCCGGGTCGTATCGGCATCTCGGCAGATCGCTGGTTCTGCAGCGCCGTTTTGCCGAGGCAGAACCGCTGATTCGCAGAGCTATCGAATTGAGACCTGACGACGCCCGCACGCACGCGGGTCTGGCCGCCGCGCTCGTCAGTCAGGGCCGTGACGACGAGGCGCAGCGCGCCTGCACGACGGCGCTCGCAATCGATCCGCAGTGCGTGGATGCGCTTGTGAATCAGGGACTCATACAGTTGAACGCCTCGCGCTTGTCCGAAGCGGAGCATGCGTTGCGCGCGGCGCTCGAAGTGGACGCGGGCCACGCGATTGCACAATTCAATCTGAGCGCTGTTCTGCTCAAAGAGGGGCGCTATGAGGAAGGCTGGCGTCTCTACGAGGCGCGTCTGGCGCCTGACGTGCGCGTGGATCAGCCCCTCGACGGCAACCGGAGCGAATGGCACGGCGAGCCGCTGCAAGGAAAGTCGATCGTCGTGCTTTGCGAACAGGGATTCGGCGATATGTTGCAGTTCTGCCGTTATCTCCCCATGTTGTGGCGGCTTGGGCCCGCCAGACTGACGATCGTGTGCCCGGCGTCCTTGACGCGGCTGCTGGAAACGATGGACGGCGCGCCATCGTGGGTGCTCACGAGCGATCGGCACGATGCGGTCGATCACGACTTCTGGTGCGCGCTGATGAGCCTGCCGTTGCGATTCGGCACGACACTGCAGTCGATTCCTGCTGCAAGCCCTTATCTGAAGGCACCGGAAGCCGCGCTGAGGCGATGGCGAGCGTGGTTGCCGTCCGGCGGTTTCAAGGTGGGCCTGGTCTGGGCAGGCGATTCCCGCATCAGACAGGCGGATGCCCGCATCGTGGATCGACGCCGATCGCTGCATGCCCATGACTTCGCGCCCTTGCTGAAGGTTGCGGGCGCAACGTTTGTCAGTCTGCAACTGGGCCGCCTGTCGCGGCCGCAAATCGAGGCGATCGATCCGCAATGGCGTCCGCTGGACCCGATGGGCGAGGTGGCCGATTTCGCGGATACGGCCGCCATCGTCCAGTGTCTCGATCTGGTGATCGCGGTGGATACGTCGACGGCCCATCTGGCCGGTGCGCTGAACTGCCCGGTCTGGATACTGTCGCGATTCGACGGCTGCTGGCGCTGGCTCGAACATCGCGACGACTCGCCGTGGTATCCGTCGGCGCGTCTTTTCCGGCAGCGCAGCGCGGGCGACTGGACGGAAGTTGTCGAGCGGGTGACGCAGGCGCTGCACGAGCGTCTGGCCAGCGGCGCGTAGATTCACCCACGCGCGTGCTGTGACGTTCGCGCGCTACGCCCCCATCAAGGTCAGCCCGGCCGGCAGCGCTTCGCCGAACACGCGCCCGGTATCGGCGGTATCGAGTTCCACGACCTCGCGCACCATCTCGATCCACGTATGCGGCGCGTTCGCGTTTTCCAGCCGCTTCACCACGGTCTCGCGCAATGCCGGCGCGATATCGCGCGAGCGGTCGCCGGTCATGCGCGCGATCTGCGCGGCGGCGAACATCGCCGGTTCGACCTTCTTCCAGTCGAGCGCGAGTATCGCTTCGAGCCATTGCTGCGCGACTTCCGGCGGCACCACGCCGTGCGTGCTGCCATAGAACGGCAGACGCGCGCCGATGCGCCCCATCGCCCACCAGCTTTGATGATTCTCCGACGCCTTTTGCAGGCGCTCCAGCAGTTGCGTGCCGATCTCGATCTTGCTGGCCGCATCGATCTGTTCGAGCGAGGCGTAGAGCCGCACCATATCCGCGTGACCGAGCTTCGACGGATCGAAGGGCAGTTTGTGCTGTTTCGCGCTGGCCGCTTCCTCGAGCCAGCGCATCGCTTCCATCACCTGCGCCTGCGCCTCGCCGTTCAGGCCGCCTGCCGCGCGGCGCCAGAGCGTCCACCACTCGGACCAGACCTGGCTGTCGTTGAGATGCTGGATGCCATCGTCGAACAAGGTCCATAGCTGCTCGACGCGCCATTCGTCGAGCGGATAACCAAAGCCCGGCCGCACGCAATAACCGGCGAGATTGAGCCACAGCCGCTCGTGATCGGCCGAACGCCGCCGCCGCCCGGCACGGTCCCAGAGCGCGCCGAACAGTTCGCGCAGCAGCGGGCTGTCCCAATTCTGGCGCGCGCCGAGCGTGTGTTCGAGCTGCGCGCGCAGACGCTTCACTTCCTTCGGATCGACCTTGGTGGACTTCGGGCCGAACACGCGATCGATCAACGCGATGGCTTCGTCGAGCGCGGGATGACGCACGCGCGCGCCCGCGTCGGGGCGCGCATGTTCGTCGCGGCGCAACTGGAATTCGAGCAGCCAGTGCTGCGCGGGATCGTCGGTGGCGATGCAGCGCACCTCCAGCGTGCCGACTTCGGTCAGTTGCGCGGTGAGTCTGACGGGGCGCTCGCGGCCGTTCTTGTCGTTTTTGTCACCGGCGACCACGGTGGCGAGCGGCGGCAGGCGCACGAAATCGCTGCCTTGCGCGCCGCCAATATCGACGATTTCACCGGCTTTCCAGGGCGTATCGGCGACCGTCGAGACCAGGTGGAACTGCACCGGATGACCGAGCCGCAAGCCGAAGGTGCGTTCGTCGAGCCGAACTTCGTGGCCTTCCTCGGTGCCGCGCGGCAGCAGGCAGATGCCGCGTTGCTGCGCGTCGCCGCTGGCGTTTTCGTTATGGCCTTCTTCGAGCACGAGGAAATAACTGCGCGGCGAGCCGCCGCCGATGCGCGGTGCGCGGCCTTGACGCGCGAGCGCGAAGGCCACGGCGCCGCGCGCGACGGCAACGTCCGGGTGATCGTTTTGCAGGACCGTGAGCGGCGCGTCGCGCCACGCGCCGAGCGTATCGCGCAGACGCGCGGACAGCGCGGGCGCGTTGAATACGCCGCCGTTGAGCAGCAGCGTGTCGGGCACGGGGAGCGCTTCGCCGCTTGAATGCGCGGCCTCGCCGGTCGCCAGCGCCTCGCGCGACTGCGCCGCAAAGCGTTGCAGAAAGGCCGCGATATGACGCGTGATGCCCGGATCGGAGGCGTACGGCAAACCGAATTCGACGATGGCGGCGCGCGAGCGGCGCGGCAGATCGTTGGCACTGCCAGCGGGGAAAAAGCCGTCGACGACGATGCGTGCGGCTTCCTCGCGCGTGAGTTGCGTGGTGCGCGCGCCGCCGATCAGCTTCGAGCCCGCGCCGAGCAGCGTCACGCCCACGGCTTCGGGCGCCTGTGCGTCGAGCAGTTGCTCCTTCGCGACGCGGCAGCGCTCGACCAGTTGCGACAGGCTCGCGGCGGACAGTCTGCCCGGTTGATCCTGCGTGCCCGCCAGCCGGCTTTCGGCCAGATGCGCGAGCGCGAGGTCCATGTTGTCGCCGCCGAGCATCAGATGATTGCCGACGCCGATGCGTGTCAGACGCGGCTCGCCGCGATCGTCGATCTCGACCTTGATGAGCGTGAGGTCGGTCGTGCCGCCGCCCACGTCGCACACGAGCACGAGGCGCGTGCGCGCGAGTTCGGCCTGCAGCGAATCGCGATGATGAAACAGCCAGTCGTAGAACGCCGCCTGCGGCTCTTCGAGCAGACGCAGCCTGGGCAACTGCGCGCGGCGCGCGGCTTCGAGCGTGAGTGCGCGCGCGCCGTCGTCGAACGAAGCGGGCACGGTGAGCACCACGTCCTGCTGTTCGAGCGGCGCATGCGGAAAGCGATGGTTCCACGCGGCGCGCACATGCGCGAGATAGCTCGCGCTGGCGTCCACGGGCGAAATCTTGCCGACGTCGTCGGGCGCGCCCCAGGGCAGGATCGGCGCGAGCCGGTCCACCGAGGCATGCGAGAGCCAGCTTTTGGCGCTGGCAACCAGTCGACCCGGCACCTGCGCGCCCAGCGTGCGCGCGAGACGGCCGACCACGGATGCGGCGGCTTGATCGACGTGATCGACGTGATCGGCGTGTTGAGGCGCGGGCCACGGCAACTGCAAGGCGCCCGCCGGCAACTCGCCCGGCGCCGGGTGATAGCGCGCCGACGGCAGCAGCGGCTGCGCGCCGACTTCGCCGGGCGCAGTGAGCTGCTCGATATCGAACACGCGGATGTCGTCGCCGCCGGCTTGCGCGTAGGCCACGACCGTATTGCTCGTCCCCAGGTCGATGCCGACGACGTATGGCTTCATCGCGCTCAAATGCTGACTCGCTTGGCGAAGGGAAGGGCGCCGCCCGGTCGAACCGTGCGGCGGCGCCCGAATGGACAGGCGCCAAATGCGCCCGGTGCGACAGACGACGCGTTAAGCGCTCGCGCCGCCGCGCACGTCGAACTCGACCTTCCAGCGCTCATGGCTGCCGGACGGCACGGCTTCGAGCTCCAGCGTGCCCGCTTCCGTCACGCGCGCGTGCAGCTTGACCGGGACGATTTCGCCGGGCGTGCGGCCTTCGGTGGGCAGCGTGGCCTGGATTTCTTCGAGTTCCTGCAGTTCTTCGGCCGACCAGTAATCGAGCATCGTGCCGACCTGATCCTGACGGCGCACCGACGAACCGAAGAAGCGGAAATGCACCGGCTCGCCCACCACCAGGCCGAATTCCTGCGCGGGCAGCGGCGCGTCCGTGCCTTCTTCCATGCCGAACGGCGCGACGCACAGCGCCGACACCGGCGGCTCCAGACCCGGCACCGCAGGCATGGCCGATTCCACCGCCACGTAGTACGCACGCGCCGTACCGCCGCGAATGCGCACGCCCTTGCCTTGCTTCACATAGCCGTAATAGGCCGCGCCACGCGCGACCGCGAGGTCGAGATCCGCGCCGCCCAGCAGTCGTGCGGCGGGCGCGCCTTCGGCCGCCAGCCAGCCGTTGACGATGTCGAGCACGCGGCCCGCCAGCAGTTCCGACTTGAACACGCCGCCATTGAACAGCACGGCCGTGGGGTGCAGGAAGCTTGCGCCTTCAGGCGGTGCGCCGAAACCTTCGACTTCCGCGAGCGCGGCGACCTGACGGCCGAGGAAGGCTGCGAGATGGCGCGTGACGCCCGCGTCCTGCGCGTAGGGCAGGCCGAGTTGCGTCAGACCGGCGCGGGTGCGCACGGCCGGACGCGCGGCCGCATCCACCTGCGGGAAAAAGCCTTCGAGGATGATCTGCGTGAGTTCCGCGCGCGTGAGTTCGGTGCGGATCGAACCGCCGATCAGCTTCGAGCCGCGGCTGGGCACCACGAGCGGCACCGTGTCCACGCTGGAATCGCTCAGCAGCGTTTCCTTGGCCGAACGGCACGCATAGGTGAGCGCGCGCAGTTGCCACGGATCGGCCTGGGTGCCTTGCGCCGCGAGCTTGCGCGCGACCACGTGGGCCAGCGCCAGATCCATGTTGTCGCCGCCGAGCAGGATGTGCTCGCCCACGGCCACGCGATGCAGTTCGAGATTGCCTTCGCGCTCGACCACGGCGATCAGCGAAAGGTCGGTCGTGCCGCCGCCCACGTCCACCACGAGGATGATGTCGCCGACCTTCACGTCCTTGCGCCAGCCGCCGCCGCTCTTCTGAATCCAGCTATAGAGCGCCGCCTGCGGTTCTTCCAGCAGCGTCATGCGCGTGTAGCCCGCCGCCTGCGCGGCTTCGGCGGTCAACTCGCGCGCGGCCGGGTCGAACGAGGCCGGGATCGTCACGGTTACGTCCTGGTCGCGCAGCGGTGCGTCCGGGTGCGCCTGGTCCCACGCTTCGCGCAGGTGCGTCAGGTAGCGAATCGACGCTTCGAGCGGCGAGACGCGCGCCACTTCGGGCGGTGCGTCGTTCGGCAGGATGGCCGCGCGGCGATCGACGCCCGGGTGGCAGAGCCAGCTTTTCGCGCTCGACACGAGACGGATCGGCGTGCCCGCGCCACGGCTGCGCGCCATTTCGCCCACGGCGTACTCGCGCGAGGCGGTCCACGGCAGCGTCAGGTCGCCCGGCGTCAGCTCGCCTGCATTGGGCAGATAGAGGAACGAGGGCAGCAGTTCCGGCGATTCGATCGCGCCGGGCGCGGTCAGTTGCGTGACGGGCAGCACGCCCTGCACGGCCTTCTCGCCGTCACTGCCGGCGAGATCGACATAAGAGAGGGCGCAATGCGTGGTGCCCAGATCGACGCCGATGGAATAACGGGCTTCGCTCACAGTTCCACCTCGGCCGGTGCGAGAACCTTGGCGTCGTGCGACTTGACGAGCTTGGGCAGTTTCACGTCTTCGACGCGCCAGCCGCGGTGGCTGATCGTACCGTTGAAGGGCGCTGCGCCCACCACATTGCCGGTCAGACGGATGGCCGTGGCGTCGAAGCCTTCGGCGATGGTCACGCGGCTGCCTTCGGCTTCCGTGCGCACCGGGCGGATCGTGAAGTGCTCGCGCAGCGTGGCGCGGCAGCCTTCGTGAACGAGGCGCGCGGCCGCGCCGATGTCGGCGTCCGCGTAGCCTGCGATGTCTTCCTCGACGAAATCGACGAAGCGCGCGTTGCGCTGGAGCAGGCCGAGCAGTTGCAGCGCCGATTGCGGGCTGGCTTCTTCGATGGTGCTTGCTGCGGGCGCCGGGGCGACCGGCGCGGCAACGGGAGCCGGTGCGGGTGCAACGGGTGCAACAGGCGCAGCAGCGGGCGCAACCGCAGCGGCGGCGAACGTTTCGCCATTGCGCAGGCGGCGCACGTCGGCGGCCAGTTCGGCATTGCCGAGAATGGCGAAAAACGATCCGAAGGCCAGCGAAACGCGGCCCGCGAATGAAATTTTGGGTTCGGTCATCAAAACAACTCCATGAGGCTCACGCGCGGTTAATCCGGAAAAAGCGCCGAAAGGAGCGCCGGAAAAAACGCCGGGTCAGCCCGGGTCAACGGTCCGGCCGGCCGCGCGTCGAGGCCCGGATGATACGTCCTCGGGCGGCGTCTGCTAAGGGCTTAGGCGCAACCGGCGGGAAAAAGAGGAGCCGGCACGGGCTCGAAAACCCGTATTTTGCCTTGTTGTGAGCGCGAGACGGGCAAATTGGCCGTTCGGCAGAGGGATTCGGGCCCGAAAACCCGCCAGTTGGGCGCGCAATGGGTGCGCCTCGGGCGCGATGAGGGAGAAAACAGCCGCAATCATCAACAAGCGGCGCACCGGCCAGTCCGCAGAGCGACTGGCCGGCGCGCCTTCAAACGTCTACTTCGGCACCGCCTCAGGCATCGTCGCGATGGGTGTCGGTTTTGGCGTCGTCGCGGCTTTCGTCCTTGTGGAACACGCGCTTGGTCGCGCGTTTGGTGGCGTCGTAGCCTTCGCGCGAGGCGTGCGCGATGCCGTGGCCCACCGTTTTTGCCGCATGTGCGGTCGCATGGCCGAAGTCGCGCGCGGCCTCGCCGGTCTTGTGGGCGGCTTCCTTCGAATCGTGCTTGATGTCTTCCTTCACTTCATGCAGATCGGCGTGCGCCGCCGAGCTGACGAGGCCGAGCAGCAGCGCGGCGAAAACGATCGAACGGTTTTTCATGATGATGCTCCCTTGGTGATGGCTTCGGCGCCGCTGCCGGGCAGCCGCGCCGAAGCGTCCAGCATCACGGCGGCGCGGCCCGAAAGCAGCAGTTGGGCGCCGCAGCGCACCGTGAAGGCGTAGAGGACGGTGTTGGCATCGCCGCTCAGACGATCGGCTTCGATCGCGAGCGGCGCGGTGAAAGTGTCGAGGCGCGCGACGTGGGCTTCCACGCCGCGCACGCTGGCCAGAAAGCCTACGCGC
Organism: Paraburkholderia sp. Ac-20340; assembly: GCF_017104965.1. Classification (GTDB taxonomy): domain Bacteria; phylum Pseudomonadota; class Gammaproteobacteria; order Burkholderiales; family Burkholderiaceae; genus Paraburkholderia. The sequence goes on along the minus strand of NZ_JAAGPR010000027.1, from coordinate 980 downwards.
GGCACGGCGCCGTCCGGGCCATTGGCGCCGACCAGTGCGCCGTGCACGGCCATCGCCTGCGCTGCGTATTCGATACCGCAGGCCGCAGCGAGCCGCCCGCGCGAGCGCAGCGGATTGTGCGGATCGTGATGGCTCGTGGCCGTACAGCGGATATGCAGGTCGTCCCAGGCATTGACGCCGTCGAGCAGACACATCGTCCCGCTGTGCGGAATGTGCGCCTCGATCCACGCGCGGTCGAGCGGCGCGGCGTGCAACAGGTCGTGCGGCACGGCGGCGGTCATGGCGCGGGCTCCGCGTGATGCGTCTGCGCCGCGCCCGGGTGCGGAAAACTCACGTCGATACGCACGCGCGTTTCCGGCAGGTAGTCGATCACCACGCTCGCCGGGCGTTGCGCCGCGATTGCTTCGAGCAGCGGCAGCACGCGCGCCGCCGGGTTATCGACGCGTAACGCCTCCAGTTCCGGCGAGGCGAGCCTGGTGGCCGGTGCGTCGGTGATTTGCGCTTCGATGTGCGCGAGGCCCGGCGTTGGCGCGCCGCCTGCGTTCAGCGGCGCGAACACCAGCGCCACGCCGAATGCGTCGGCGATCGGGCGTTCCGTGTGCAGCGGTTCGGGGTAATCGGCGTCGTAGGCGATCAAGAGGCTCGGGACGCCGTCCACGGCCACCTGGCAGAGGCTTTCCAGCAAACCCGCGCCGAAGCTGCCGTCGTGCGCGCACAGCACGTTCGAGGCGGCCTGCGCGCGCGCCGCGATGCTCCAGTAGCCCGCCGGCGCGTTGTGCACGGAATTATGAAAGCGCGTGGGCGAAAGCTGGCGGTCGTCGCCCGCGAGCGTGTCGCAGATCGCGTGGCAGTTCTGGCCGTCGCCGCCCGAAGCTGCGAACACGGCGGTGAGCGTGGTGGCGTCGCGCCCGCTCGCGGTGACGGCTTCGTGGCCGACGGCCAGCGCCGTGCGCACGACCGGCCCGGTGCGGCGGCGCTCG
>NZ_JAAGPR010000026.1 GCF_017104965.1 Paraburkholderia sp. Ac-20340 | reverse complement strand
GCTTGATTGCGCGGAGGGTCGGGAAATGAAGCGTCTGGCGTTGTTGTGGAGAATCGTGAAGGGCGATGCGCGCGTGCTGTGGTACGCGCTGCGTCAGCCCGGCCGCCCGGTGTGGCTGATCCCGGCGCCGCTGTGAATCAAAAACAATCGCATGAAGCGACCTCGTCGGGAGGGTCATCGTCATGATCGGCTTTACGTTTGGCTTTTCGAGTCTGTTGATATTGCTCGCGGTGGTGCTGGCCGTTTCCGCGATCCGCGTTTTCCGCGAATACGAGCGCGGCGTCGTGTTTATGCTGGGGCGCTTCTGGAAGGTCAAAGGGCCGGGCCTCGTGTTCATCTTGCCGGTCGTGCAGCAGGCCGTGCGTATCGACTTGCGTACGGTCGTGTTCGACGTGCCTTCGCAGGATGTGATCACGCGCGACAACGTGTCGGTGAAGGTCAATGCGGTGGTGTATTTTCGCGTGGTCGACCCGGAAAAGGCCGTGATTCAGGTGGCGCGTTATTTCGAAGCGACAAGCCAGCTTGCGCAGACGACGCTGCGCGCGGTGCTCGGCAAGCACGAACTGGATGCGTTGCTGGCCGAACGCGAACAACTGAATGCCGATATTCAAAAGACACTCGATTCGCAAACGGACGCGTGGGGCATCAAGGTCTCGACCGTCGAAATCAAGCACGTCGATCTCAACGAAACGATGATCCGCGCGATTGCGCGCCAGGCGGAAGCGGAGCGCGAGCGGCGTGCAAAAGTGATTCACGCAGAAGGCGAATTGCAGGCCTCCGAACAATTGCTGCAGGCGGCGCAAAAACTCGCGTTGCAGCCGCAGGCGATGCAATTGCGGTATCTGCAAACACTCACCACAATCGCCGCGGATAAGAATTCGACGATTGTGTTTCCGTTGCCAATTGAATTGATTTCGGCGGTGATGGAGCGGTTGGGGGTGTCGAAAGCACCTTGAGCGAGCGTGGCACGATAAGGCTATCGGAGCGGTAAGACACAGTTAGCCGCCGCTTTTTGCGGCAACGTCACATGGCTGTAGACTACATCCGCTCTACACTTGCCTCCTGACAAATCGACTGCAATGCGGAAATCGCAACCTGATATCGTAATCGATGGTACTGAATGCATCAGCGCGAAACCCAGCGGCATTGGCCATTACGCCCTTGGCATAACGAGCGGACTCGATGCTTTATCTGAAGACGGAATACTGTCTTACTCGATATTGTTGAGAAAAAAGACCGCCGATCATCTCAAGCATTTACCGCTCGATAATCTTTCCAGAAAATACACCTTCGGCTCGCTTCGCCGCAACATAGCGCATCAGATCGTCAAGCGTAACCTTGGCGTCACGATGGACAGCCTGCTTCCTAAGGGCGCTTACTATTTCCCTGCTTTCCACGCATTGCCCATGCGATCGCGTACATCGGCCGTCGTGGTACACGACATGGCCTATCGCGACATTCCTGAATGCGTGACGCAGTATCACGTCGATCGTCTAACCCGCACTCTCGCCAATACCGTATCGAGCGTTGGAAATGTAATAGCGGTCTCCGAATTCACAAAAGAAAGAATTCTTCATTATTTCGACATCGATCCTGATCGCATTTACGTTGCGCCACCGGCGGTGGATCGCGAACTCTATCGACCGATGGAAGCAAAACGAGCCAAATTGATTCGTAAAAAATACGGAGTTGAATGCGGCCAGTACATCCTGTCTGTCGGCAACCTCGAACCGAGAAAAAATCTCGTTTGCCTTATCAAGGCCTTTTCTACGCTGCCTGCCTCGGTTCTAAAAGACTTCTCTTTGGTACTGGTTGGCGCGGATGGCTGGAACAAGGAGGAGCTGGAACGGTGTATCCATGAAGCGACGAGCCTTGGCGTCGCCATCGTCCGGCCAAACGCTTTCGTAGCAGACGAAGATATGCCCGCGTTCTATAGTGGCGCGCACGGATTCGCCTTTGTGCCGTTGTACGAAGGTTTCGGCATGCCGACACTGGAGGCGTATGCTTGCGGTGTTCCCGTGCTGGCCACCAGAGTGCCGTCGTTAAGGGAACAAGGAAGCCGCGAGAGCGCCGCCCTCTTCGTCGAACGTCCGCACGACATCGAAGAGATCGCTGCAGGTTTGCTTCGGCTCGTGTCCATCAACGCAAATGAGCGGGCCGGCAAACGCATCGCCATGGAGCAGCATCTTTCAGGCTTCAGCTGGAAAGGCAGCGCACTTGTCACCGCACGGGCCGTTCTCGGCGAGTCCGCCAGCGACACGCTCCGTACCTATCAGGAAGCGACCGCGAATCCGTTGAATGCGGCAACATGCGTCATGGCGTGATAAACGCCCGAGTGTGTCTCTCATGACAAAGCGGGCGTTTTCCCGTAGTGTGGGAACTTGATTACACGTAGAAAATAGCCTTAAATTATTGATCCCACTGGATGATTCTGTACATCATTGGATCGCCAAATGGATTACAGCCCCGAAGCCATCCACACAGTCGCGCTGGTCGGTCACGCCGGCTGCGGCAAGACCTCGCTTGCCGAGGCCCTGCTGCATCAGAGCGGCGCGCTACACGCGCAAGGCAGCGTGCAACGCGGCACCGCAATGTGCGATTTCGATCCGCTTGAGCGCAAGTATCATCATTCGCTCAGCTCCGCGCTCGCGCATCTCGACTATCGCGACACGCGCATTTATCTGCTCGATACACCCGGTTATCCCGACTTCGCGGGCATGTCGATTGGCGCCTTGCCTGCGGTGGAAACCGCGGCGATCGTGATCGACGCGCGCACCGGTATCGAAATGACCACGGCGCGCATGATGGCCGCCGCCGAGGCGCGCGGGCTCTGCCGGTTGATTATCGTGAACGGCATCGACGGCGAGAAAGTCGATTTGCCCGCACTGCTTGCACAGATCCAGGAGCGCTTCGGCAAGCAGTGTTTGCCGATCAATCTGCCTGCAAAAGGCGGCTCCGACGTAGTCGACTGCTTCTTCAATCCGTCCGGCGAGGCGGATTTTGATTCTGTGGAAGCGGCGCACAATGCGCTAGTCGATCAGGTGATCGAGCTCGATGCGGATTTGATGGAGCTCTATCTCGAACAAGGCGAAGCGATTCGTCCCGAGCAATTGCACGAGCCTTTCGAACGCGCGCTGCGCGAGGGCCATCTCGTACCGGTGTGCTTTACATCGGCGGCAACGGGCGCAGGCATTGCACAACTGCTCGACATTTTCGTGAGCCTTTTGCCCAACGTGACCGAAGGCAATCCACCGCTGTTTTACCGCGAAACCGGCGATAAAACCGAGCCGGTGAAAGCCGAGCCACGCGCCGATAAACACGTGCTCGCGCATGTTTTCAAGGTCGTGGTGGACCCGTATATCGGCAAGGTTGCGCTGTTTCGCATTCATCAGGGCACGGTCACGCGCGACAGTCAGCTTTATATCGGCAATGGCCGCCAGCCGTTCAAGATCGCGCATTTGCTGCTGATGCAAGGCAAGGATCACGTCGAGATTCCGCGCGCCGGGCCGGGTCATATCTGTGCGGTCGCGAAAGCCGACGATATCGCCTTCGGCGACGTGCTGCACGACGCGCCCGAAGACGGCAACATCCATCTCACGTCGCCCGAATTCCCGAATCCGATCTACGGTCTCGCCATCGAACCCGCGCGGCGCGGCAACGAGCAGCGCCTCTGGGACGTGCTGCAAAAACTCACTGCCGAAGATCCCTGTCTCGTCATCAGCCATCCCGCGGGCACCAACGAGACCGTCGTGCGTGGTCTGGGCGAGTTGCATCTGCGCTACATGCTGGAACGGCTGACCGACCAGCACAAGCTCGAAGTCATCACGCGGCCGCCCACCATCGCATGGCGCGAGACCATCGGCGGCAAGGCGGAAGGCCATTGCCGCCACAAGAAGCAGACCGGCGGCGCGGGTCAGTTCGGCGAAGTCATGTTGCGCGTCGAGCCGCTGCCGCGCGGCGCGGGCTTCGAATTCGTCGATGCAGTCAAGGGCGGCGCCATCCCCACGCAATTCATTCCGGCCGTCGAAAAAGGCATCCAGCAGGTGATCGACAGCGGCCCGCTTGCGGGTTTTCCGATGCAGGATGTGCGCGTGACCGTGTTCGACGGCAAGAGCCATCCCGTCGATTCAAAGGAAGTGGCGTTCGTGACGGCGGGGCGCAAGGCTTTTATCGATGCCGTGCTCAAGGCGCAGCCCATTGTGCTCGAACCAATTGTCGACATCGAGGTGATGATGCCCGAAGCGGCAATGGGCGACGTGATCGGCGATCTCTCTTCGCGGCGCGGACAGGTGCACGGCACGCGCAATGTGAATGGCAATGCGATGGTGATTGCAGGCAAAGTGCCGCTTGCCGAACTCAACGACTATCAATCGCGCCTGAATGCGATGGCAGGCGGCAATGGCAATTACAGCATTCAATTGAGCCATTACGATGCCGTGCCGCCCGCACAGCAGGACAAGCTCGCGGCGCAGCATAAGGCGCGCGGCGGCGAGGTCGAATGAAACGCGCAATTCGTCCTGTGGTGAAACTCGCGGCATAATCGCGGCTTCGCAGCATCACGCTGCCTTCAAGGGTGCCCTCCGGGCCCGCGATTCATGGCCGATCTGTTCGCATCGCACGCCCAGCCGCGCACGCCGCTTGCGCAGGCGCTACGCCCCGCAAGCGTCGCCGAGGTGATCGGCCAATCGCATCTGCTCGGTACAGGCAAGCCGCTGCAACGCGCGTTCGCGTCCGGCGAAGCGCATTCGATGATTCTCTGGGGGCCGCCTGGCGTCGGCAAAACCACGCTCGGGCGTCTCGCCGCTCAGGCTTTCGACGGTGAATTCGTCGCGCTTTCGGCGGTACTCGACACACTCAAGACGATTCGCGCAACTCTGGATGACGCCGGGAAAAACTATCAGCGTACCGGTCGCCGCACGATTCTCTTTATCGACGAAATTCATCGGCTCAATGCGGGTCAGCAGGATGTGTTGCTGCCGTTCGTAAGCGCGGGGCAAGTGATCCTGATTGGCGCGACGACGGAAAATCCCAGCTTCGAACTCAATCGCACCCTGCTTGCTCGCGTGCGCGTGCATGTGCTGCATCCGCTCGACGCGCATGAATTGCGGCAATTGTTCGAACGCACGCGCGAACGCGCGCTGACTGAACTCGAATTCGATGCGCTCGCCGTGGAATCGCTCATTCGTTATGCCGATGGCGACGCACGGCGGCTGCTGAATCTGCTGGAGCAGATTGGCACGCTGTCGACGGCAACAGGCACGCGCACTATCGACGAGGCCTTTGTTTCAGGGCTGCTTACACGCGGCGCGCGGCGCTTCGATAAAGGCGGCGAACAGTTCTACGATCAGATCTCCGCGCTGCACAAATCCGTGCGCGGCTCGAATCCCGATGCCGCGCTCTATTGGCTCACCCGCATGCTGGACGGCGGCGTGAAGCGCAGCTATCTCGCGCGACGCATTATCGCAATCGGCTGGGACGATATCGGTCTCGCCGATCCACGTGCGTTGCGCTATGCAAGCGATGCGGTGAAAGCGAGCGAATTGCTCGGCGGCGAAGAAGGCGATCTGGCGCTCGCGCAGGCAGTGCTGATGCTCGCCTGCGCGGCGAAGAGCAATGCGGGCGGTGTGGCGTTCTCGCTGGCACGCGGGTTTGTCGCGCATGACGGCGCGCGGCCGGTGCCGGCGCATTTGAGCGTGGCCGCGCAGGCCTTGAGTTCGGGTCGTCAGGGCTACCGGAATCCGCACGATGAAGCACACGGATACGCGGCGGGCCAACGCTATTTGCCCGATGGCGTGCCGGAACCCTATTGGTATCGACCCGTTCCGCGCGGGCTGGAAGCGCGCTTCGCCGGGCGGCTGGACTGGCTGCGGGAAATGGATGAGGAGGCTTGGGAGGGCGATTGATCGCAAACCTCAAACGCTCCGACCCCACTCCTGAATAATCGCATCGACATAACGGCCATGCCGCACGATGCATTGAAGAATCACGCGCGCGAAGCGTAATATACGTGCGATCATATCGCTCCGTTATTGACCCTCTGACTGGCCGCCCAGGCCGGGAGACCCGACGATGGATATCGCGCCGACCGACGCCATTCCGGCCATTTCGAACCCCACGCGCCCTGACGCGGCCACGCTGCAACTCACGGGCCGTCTGCTGCGCCCGCAGACGCTCACGCTCGACGCGCTGCGCGCCTTCCCGTCCGTGACCTGCGCGCCCTTCGATCTGCGCTGCTATACCACGCAACGTTTCATTCGCACGGTCGAGCCCTATCGCGGCGTGTTGCTGACCGATCTGATCGAGCACGCCGGGCTGCACTGCGAAGTTCACGGCGAATTCAAACGGATGATCTTTCTCGCGATCGGCCATGACGGCTACGCGGTTCCGTTCACGTGGCACGAACTGTTCAATACGCCGGTTGGCAAGCAGGCGCTCGTCGTCTACGAATGCGGTGGCGTGCCGCTCAGCGAAGAGGATGGCGCGCCTGTGCTGTTTTCCGGCGCGGACCTCGTGCCTGCGCCGCGTCACGTCAAACGGCTCGCACGCATCGATGTGCGTGCGATGTCGATCTGACGCCGACGGTCATTCGCCCAGATTCACCGTCAACCTGCGCCAGCCGCCGTCGCGCTCGTCGCCGACGATACGCCCCGCGCCCAGCACGATCGCGCGCGATTCCTGCGCGGGCAGATGAAGTTCGATCGTGTCGGCCAGGAACGCGCGGTCTCCTTCGCGCGCGACGGTGATCGAAAGCGTTCCCGCCTCGCCCCGCGCCGAGATGGCCCACGTGCCGCTCGCGCCTTCGCGCGACTCGCCATCGTCTTCGATATAGCGCGCGCTTGTCCTGCGCTCGCCCGCCATCGGCACGACGATAAACGCGCGACGATCGGCGCGTTGGTTGAAATGCTGTTCGGCAACGTTCAGCGCAATCACACCGCCTTCGCGGATCAGCATCACCGGCTGGTCCCACGGCGCGGGCAAGGTCACCGTCTGGCCGCCATCGAAAGCCTGGCCGCTCCAGTAATCGACCCAACGCGCGCCCGCCGGCAGATAGACCTGCCGCTCGCGCTGGTCCGCTTCGACAACTGGCGCGACCAGCATCGACTTGCCGAGCAGCATGTCGTCGCATTCGGCGTAACACTGTGCGTCTGCGGGAAACTCGGCGAACGTCGGGCGCAATACCGGCTCGTATTGCGCAGTCGAATCGTGCAACAACTGATAAAGATAGGGAATCAGCCGATAGCGCAGTTTCAGCAATTGCGCGATTTTCGGTGTGAGTTCGGGATACATCCATGGCTCGTTGACCGTGCCGTCGTCATTCCAGGAATGAATGCTGAAACGCGGCATAAACACGCCGAATTGCACCCAGCGCAGCAGCAATTCGGGCTCCGGCGCAGGGCCGGCAAAGCCGCCAATATCGTGACCGATATTCGACACGCCCGACAGCGCCAGCCCCAGTCCCATCTTGAGGTTGTAGCGCAGCGTCTCCCATGACGTGGCGTTATCGCCCGACCACGTCTGCACATACCGATGCATGCCGACGCCGCCCGAACGGGAAACCAGATAGGGCCGCTTTTCAGGTGCATAAGCCTGCTGCGCCTCGCGCGACGCGCGCATCATCAGCATGGTCTGCAGCACCTTGGCTTCGCGCGCCGGGAACGGCTTGCCGAAGCCGTGTGCAATGGCATTCGGCGACCAGATTTCGAATTCGTTATTGTCGTTCCATGTCGACGCAATGCCATAACGCAATAGCGCATCGGTCACGTGCTGCTTCCACCATTCGACGGCAGCCGGGTTCGTAAAGTCCAGATAAGCGCCGACTTCGTCCCAGAACTGCACCCACGCCGGTTCGCCGTTCGACGCGCGAATCAACAAGCCGTCACGCTCTGCCTGTTCGAATTCCGGATGATCGCGCAGCAGACAAGGCTTGATATTGGCGCACAGCTTCACCCCATGGTCGAGATAGCGCTGCACGAAGCCATCGACATCGGGAAACTTCTCGCGATTCCAGTTGAACACGTAACGCTTCGCGCCAATCGACGTATAGCCCGACGACAGATGGAACGAATCGCACAGGATGTCGTGTTCGGCGCAGCGATCGGTGAATTCATTCATGCGCGCCTGCGCGTCCGGCGCATCGGTATAACTCATGGTCGAGCCGGAATAGCCGAGGCCCCATTTCGGCATCAGCGCCGGGCGGCCCGTCATCCACGTAAAGCGGCGCACCGCGTCGAGCGGCGTGCCTGGCGAAGCAATGAAGTAATAGTCGAGATCGCCGTGATCGGCCACGAAATGACGATAGTGGCCGTGATAATTATCCATCTCGCGGCCCATGTCGAAAGTGCAATCGGCAAGGGTATCGTAGAACAGGCCAAAGCCTGTTTGCGTCTGCGGGCGCCACGTCAGATAAAACGGAATGTGCTTGTACAGCGGATCGGTCGTCTTCGCGCTGTAACCCATCGCATCCACATTGGTCATGCGGTACGACTGATTCGCGCGATTGAGTTCGCCCGCGCGTTCGCCCAGCCCGAAATACATCTCGCCAGGCAGGCGGCGTACGTAGTGATAAACGCGCTCGTCCCACCAGCCAAAGTTATAGGCCTGCGTATTGCGGTCTTCCATCGCCGCAATCCATTCGCCATCCTGATTGATTTCCCACGAACAGAAGCCGCCGTCCAGCTGTACGGTCAGGCGGATTTTCGCCGTGCTCACACGCACATACCCGGGCGTGCTTTCGCTCGCATAACGCGGCAATGCAAAGCCCGAAAGATCGAGGCGGTCGCGTCCTTCGAACGGCACGTCGTCAGCGCCCGGAGCAATCGCCCAGCTACGCGGGCCGTGTGCCTTGCCGTCGGGCAGCACGCGCACCCGCACGATATCCTCTTCGAGCACGAAGATTTCGAACGCTGCGCCCTGCTCGCTTTGCAGCGCGAGGCGATTGTCGGCGTCGTCGACCAGCCGGAAAAGTGGGCGATTCAAAAGCGATGCCATCTGGCGATTCCTTAAACGATTGCTTGATACGTTGTCTTTAGAACACCGTCGCGATGCCGAGCATGCCGACAAATTGCGAACGCGTGGAAGAAGGCGTCGAATTCTGCGAGTCGCCCACGTCCGGCACGGCGTCGACGATCGCGCCATTCGCGCCGAGCGTCTGCCCGCTCGCGTGCTGCCATGCCTGCAACGCGTAGAGCGTCGTGCGTTTCGATAAGTGATATGCCTGCTTGAGCGAAACCTGCTGATAGCGTGCCGCACTGGTGACGCCATTGGCTTTCGACGCCAACGTCCACGCGTAGCCGCCCGCTATATCGAATGCAGGCGTAATGCGATACACCGCATGCGCAGCGTAGGTATTGAAAACGGCCGTGTCGCGGAATGCCGAATAGCTGCCGGAGAGATATTCGACGTTCGTATAAGTCAGGCCCAGCGTGAGGCCGCCGGTCGTCCATGTCCCGGCAATCGCGGCATTCTGCACCGCGCGTGCCGAAAGATAACCCGCGTTCAGCGCCGAAGTCGCAAACGAGCCCGTCGCGCTGGAGTCGAATCCCGCCGTACGGCCGGTATTGTTCATGCGCAGGAAACCCGCGGCGAGATTCACGCCGCCAATCGAATAGCGCACCGCGCCGCTCCAGCTTTGCCCCGCGCCGACATTACCGGGCACGCCGCTCAAGCCATAAAGCGCGCTCGCGCTAAAGCCCTGCCAGTTCGGCGACGTCCACGTGACCGAATTGTTGATGCGCACCGTCGTATCCAGACTGTCGATATCGCCGGGATGCGCGCCCGTGGCGCCGGTCAGATACGTGCTCGAAGCAAGCGGCCCGACCAGCAGGAAATACGGCGTGTACTGCCGGCCCATCGTGAGCGTGCCCCAGGTCCTGTTTTGCAGACCCACATACGCCTGGCGATTGAAAATCAGCCCCGAGGATGACGCCGTGCCGTTGTTCGGATCGAAACCCGCCTGCAGATCGAAGATTGCGCTCGTGCCGCCGCCCAGATCTTCCGTGCCCTTGAAGCCGAATTTCGATGCGTACAGATTGCCCTGCCGCAGATACACATTCGAGTGGCCTTTCTGGTTGTTGACGTAGGCGATTGAATCGTCGAGCACACCGTAAAGCGTGACGCTCGATTGCGCGTGAGCTGCCTGCACGCCAACGGACAGGCCAGCGGCCAGCAAAGTCCTGATCGTTTTGCTGCGGTACGAGAAGTGTGATGTGTGCATTTTTCTTTTATCGTTTGGAGTCCGATCAAATCACGCAGCGGGGCGCGAGGCAGGCATGGCGGCGCGTGCTTCGCGCGTCTGTCCGCGTATCAGCAGAATCAGCAAGGCCGCGCCAATCAGATCGAACGCGCCAAGACAGCCAAATAGCGGCCCGAATCCCACCTTGTCGGCGAGCGCGCCCACCATCAGCGAAAATCCCAGTCCGCCGATCCACGCCGCCATGCCGCCGAAACCGCTGGCCGTGGCGACTTCATCGGGATCGAAGACATCGGCGGACAAGGTGTTGACGAGCGTGGACAGCATCTGATGCGCGAAGCCGCCGAGGCAAAACAAGGCGATCGCCATATACGGCGACGCGACAAGGCCAATACACGCCGGGCCGATCATCATGAAGGCGCCCAGCACGACGCCCGCAACCCGCGACCACAGCAAAGGCACGCGGAAATAGCGCATGAGGAACGGCGAAAGATAGCCGCCGAGAATGCCGCCCATATCGGCCGCCAGGAACGGCAGCCACGCGAACATGGCGATCTGCTTGAGATCCATGTGCCGCTCGGTGGCGAGATAAAGCGGAATCCAGAAACTGAAGGTCTGCCACGCCGGTTCCGCGAAAAAGCGCGGCAGCGCGATGGCCCAGAAACGCCGCGAGCCGAGAATATCGAGCACCGGGCGCCGTCCCACCGGCGCGACACGCGCCTGACCGCTCTCGATCAATTCGCGTTCCTGCGCGGAAATACGCGGATGTTCGGCTGGCGAGCGATAAAGCACATACCAGACGGCGGCCCAGACGAAGCCGAGTGCGCCCGTCGCCACGAACGCGGACTGCCAGCCATAGCGCAGCGAAAGAAACACCACGAGCGGCGGCGCGAGCAAGGCGCCCAGCGACGTGCCCGCGTTGAAATAGCCCACGGCAACGGACTTTTGCTTGTCGGGAAACCACTCGGCGACGGCTTTCATGCCGGAGGGAATCGCGGCCGCCTCGAACACGCCGAGCAAACCGCGCATCATGCCGAGCGAAGTCCAGCCGGTAGCGAAACCGTGCAGCACGCCGGTCGCGGACCAGAGCGCCGCGAACAGCGCAAAGCCAAGCCGCAGCCCGATCAGGTCGACGATGATGCCGCACACCGGCTGCATGATCGTGTAGCCCACCTGGAACGCGCCCACCACGTACGAATACTGCTGCGTGGACATATTGAGTTCGCCCTTCAACTCGGGCGCGAGCACACCCAGCGAATTGCGCGTGAGGTAATTCATGATCGTGCCGATGCAAACCAGCGCGATGATCCACCAGCGCAATCCTTTGATGCCTTGCGAGACTGCCTCCATACCGCTTGTCTCCGTCTTGTTTTGATCTGCTTTCGATCTGTTACGTTGTCGTATGACTACGCCGTTTACTGGGGCGGCGAAACACGACTGTTTTTCGTCATCGATGCACGAGGCATTGCCTGATATCCCGACGACAGGCCGATCCTATGTTCGATTTCGAACATGGTCAATAGGCAAAAGGCCTATAAACGAACAGAAACGAAAATACAGACAGGCGCAGATTTAAGTACGACGTCAGACATCTTTAAGCAATGTAACGCCGCGGCGGCCGCCGCCGTGGCAAGCGATCCACAGGCTGCGCCGTGAAACGGCGTGCGTCGGGATCGGCGGGATTTAGCTGTTAGTTGCAGATATTGGGTGTAAAAACGGCGCCACGCGGGCGCCGCTGACAAGTTGGCAGAAGAGTGCAGCCCTGTGCCCCTCAATCCGGATCGCCGCGGCGCAGCGGCGCGCGGCTTTTTTCGTTGTTGATCTGCACGAACTTCGAGAGCAGCGCGAGAAAGGTTTCCTGCTCTTCCGCCGAAAGCGTCTGCATCATGCGCCGGCGCAGTTCATGCACCGAAGGCACGAGGCTGTCCAGCAACGCCTCGCCCGCTCCGCTCAGACGCAGCAGGCGCACGCGCTTGTCCTCGGGCGGCGTAAAGCGCTCGATCAAGCCCTTCTCTTCGAGCCGGACGGCGAGCGTGGCGGTGGTCGAATTGTCGAGCGCACAGTAACGCGCGAGCGTCACCTGATCGATATCCGCATGGTCCTGAAGAATACGCAGCGCGGCGTACTGCACCGGCGTGATATCCGGGCCCAGCACGGTATGAAACATCGACACGGCGATCTGATGCGCGCGACGAATCAAATGGCCCGGTTGTTCGTAAAGATCGGTGGACAGCTCGTCTTTTTTCTTCTTGCGCGCCCGAGTGGCTGGCCGCGGTGCCGTACTGCTCATGGGATGTCCTCTGGTCAAACGGTGCTGCATCGCGCCCGTTTCTCGATGCGGCGATTTTAGCGCATCGCCTGGCCCGCTCAGGTCCCGCGCACGTATCTATTTCGCGTTGCCGCCCCAGGGAAGGTACTGAAAACGCCCCAGCCATTTCTTATGTACACTGAACGTTAGATGTTAAGCATGCTGAATATCGGCGATATCGCAATCCGCCGGAACAGGAGACACCATGTTCGCACTCAACCAGTGGTACATCGCAGGCTTTAGCTGGGAACTCGATCAGGGAAAACCACTCGCCCGCACGCTGCTCGACAAGCCGCTCGTATTATTTCGCACTCCAGATGGACGTGCCGCCGCACTGGAAGACCGCTGCTGTCATCGCGCGCTGCCCTTGTCGTTCGGCACGATCGAAGAACGCGGCTTGCGCTGCGGCTATCACGGCCTGCTATTCGGCCCGGACGGCGCGTGCCTCGACATTCCCGGCCAGGACAAGATCCCCGGCAAATGCCGCGTACCGGCCTATACCTTAAGCGAAAAAGACCAGATTCTCTGGCTCTGGTTCGGCGATGCCGATCATCCTGCGCCGCTGCAAGATCCGCCCGACTATCCGTGGCACGCAGATTCCCGCTATGAGTTTCGCGGCGATGTCTATCATTACGACGCGCCGTATCAACTCATTCACGACAATCTGCTCGACCTGAGTCACCTGGGTTACGTGCATCTGCGCACGATAGGCGGCGATCCCTCGACGCATATGCAGGCCGAAATGAAAGTCGAGAGCGCGGGCAATACGGTGCGCGTCGTGCGCCATATGCGCCACTCGAAGCCGCCTGCCACCTATGCGGCCGCATGGCCGTTCGCGGACAGGATCGACCGCTGGCAGGAAATCGAATTCGACGTGAGCCATCTGCGCATCTGGACCGGCGCCGTGGATGCGGGCAGCGAAACACTGGACGATCCGTCGCGCGGCGGTTTTCATATGCGCGGGCTGCATGGCGTCACGCCGGAAACAGCCAACACCACGCACTATTTCTGGACGATGTCGACCAACCGCCGCCCCGACGGCGGCAGCAATATGGACAAGGTGTTCGAACAGACAGCGCTGACTTTCGAAGAGGACAAAGTGGTGATCGAAGCGCAATATCGCAACCAGCAACGCTTTGGCGCGGGCCCGCAGATCGATATTCACGTCGATGTGGGCGCCAATCGCGCGCGGCGCATCATTGCCGGTCTGACGTCGCCGGGCTGACCCGCAGCGGCGCGCGGCTCTGCTCGTTGTTGAGATCGACGAATTTGCGCAACAGGCGGATCAATTCCCCCGCTTCGCCGTCGTCCATGCTTTCGAACAGGCCGTCGTGCAGCGATTCCACATCCGGCACGAGCCGCAATAGCAGCGCCTCGCCCGCTGGCGTGAGCGTCAGCCGCCGCTGACGCCGCGCCATCATTTCGCGCGAGATCCAGCCTTTCGCTTCGAGCCGCGCGGCCAGTTCGGCTGTCGTGGAGGTGTCGAGCGCCACGCGCTGCGCAAGCGTCACCTGATCGATACCCGGCGTTTCGTGCAGCATGCGCAGCACCGCGTACTGCACGGGCGTCACGTCCCGGCCCATCTTTTCCAGAAACAGCGCCACCGCAATCTGATGGGCGCGGCGAATCAAATGCCCCGCGTCGTCATACAGATCGAGCGTGCGCGAGCGCGCATCAATAACGTCGTGCTGGGCTTCAATCGTTGCCATGAAATCGTGCGTGCCGGGAATGCGTTACGGGAAAACCAGCATACCGCAGCGCTTGTCCGCAGCGATATCCGTAAGTATACTGAATGTCATTCAGTGTACGGAATGATCGATCGAGCTTCCGTACGCGACGACAAACCTATCCCCAAGGAGACGCACGGTGTTTCTCAAGAATGCCTGGTATGTGGCATGTACGCCCGACGAGATCGCGCAGAAGCCGCTCGGCCGCACCATCTGCGGCGAGTCCATCGTCTTTTACCGCGCGGCAGGCGGCAAGGTGGCGGCGCTGGAGGACTTTTGCCCGCATCGCGGCGCACCGCTTTCGCTGGGCTTCGTGCGCGACGGCACGCTCGTGTGCGGCTATCACGGCCTGGAAATGGGCTGCCAGGGCAAGGCCACCGGCATGCCGGGACAACGCGTGAACGGCTTTCCGGCCGTGCGCAGTTTCCCCGTCATCGAGCGTTATGGCTTCATCTGGGTGTGGCCGGGCGACGCGGCCGCCGCCGATCCCGCAGCGCTGCATCCGCTGCCCTGGGCCGAAGATCCCAACTGGGCGTATGGCGGCGGCCTGTATCACATCCGCTGCGATTACCGCCTGATGATCGACAATCTGATGGACCTCACGCACGAGACCTACGTGCACGCGAGCAGCATCGGCCAGAAGGAAATTGACGAAGCGCCGCCCAAAACCACCAGCGAGGGCAACGAAGTCGTCACGAGCCGCTTTATGGAAAACGTCATGCCGCCGCCGTTCTGGCGCATGGCGCTGCGCGGCAACGGTCTCGCCGACGACGTACCGGTCGACCGCTGGCAGATCTGCCGCTTCTCGCCGCCCAGCCACGTGATGATCGAAGTGGGCGTGGCGCACGCGGGGCATGGCGGCTATCACGCACCGGCGCAATACAAGGCTTCGTCCATCGTGGTCGATTTCATTACGCCCGAAACCGAATCGTCGATCTGGTATTTCTGGGGCATGGCGCGCAATTTCCAGCCCGGCGACGCCGCGCTGACCGATCAGATTCGCGAAGGCCAGGGCAAGATTTTCTCCGAGGATCTGGAAATGCTGGAGCGCCAGCAACGTAATCTCGAAGCATGGCCGCAGCGCACATTGCTTAAACTGAATATCGATGCCGGCGGCGTACTCTCGCGCAAGGTCATCGACAAGATGCTCGCAGCAGAACGCAGCACGCCTGCTGTTACGGAGGCATGATGGCGGACACCACGCTCGATGTTACGGTTTCGCGCAAGTGGCAGGAAGCTCAGGACATCTACGGATTCGAGTTCACTCACGCCGATGGCAACGCCCTGCCGCCCTTCAGCGCGGGCGCGCATATCGATGTGTATTTGCCCGATGGCCTGATTCGCCAGTATTCGCTGTGCAACGATCCTGGCAGCACGCATCACTATCGTATTGCCGTGCTGCGCGACGCGGATGGCCGCGGCGGTTCGCGCGCGATTCACGACAAGGTCAATCAGGGCGACACGATCAGGATCAGCGCGCCGCGCAACCATTTCGCGCTCGCGCATGCCGCGCCCCATCATCTGCTGATTGCGGGCGGTATCGGCATTACGCCGATTCTCTGCATGGCGGAGCATCTGATTCGTGCCGGCGAAAAGTTCGATCTGCACTATTGCGCGCGTTCGCGTGAGCGCGCGGCTTTTGTCGAGCCGGTAACGGCGTCGCCATTTGGCAATCGCACAGCGCTCTATTTCGACGATGAAGCGCACGCGCCGCGCTTCGATATCGCGGCCACGCTGGCGAATGCGCCCGCGGAAAGCCACCTCTATGTCTGCGGCCCGCGCGGCTTCATGGATGCCGTGCTCGCCGAGGCGCGGCGGCAGCAGTGGGACGAAACACGCCTGCACTATGAGTTTTTTGGCGGCATCGTCGAACAATCGTCCGCCGATGCCGCGTTTCAGGTGCGTGTCGCCAGCAGCGGCGCAACGATCGACGTGCCCACGGGATGCACGGTAATCGAAGCGCTCGCCGCCAATGGCGTGGATGTGTTGACGTCATGCGAGCAAGGCGTGTGCGGCACCTGTATCACGCGCGTGATCGAGGGCCTCCCCGATCATCGCGACGCTTATCTCACCGACGAAGAAAAAGCCGTCGGCGATCAATTCCTGCCTTGCTGCTCGCGCTCGCACACGCCGTTGCTCGTACTCGATCTTTAAACGCTCGCGCGTTCGAACGTTCAGGCAGCGCTCGCCAGCATCGCGTGCAGCAGCACGTTGGCGCCGGCTTCGGCCCACTCGGGCGTGATCGCTTCCGCTTCGTTGTGGCTCAAACCATCGACGCACGGAATAAAGATCATGCCCGTGGGCGCGACGCGGGCGAGATAACACGCGTCGTGGCCCGCGCCGGAGACGATCTCGGCATTCGGCAAACCAAGATCGTTGGCGGCGCGGCGCACCGCTTCGATGCACTCGGGTGCAAACGGCACGGGCGCGTAGTTGAAGATCTGCTCGATCGTGTGACCGAGCTGCGCCTCTTGCGCGACGCGTGCCAGTTCGGCACGCAGTTTCGCGTCCATTTCCGCCAATACTTCGGACTCCGGATGACGAAACTCCACCGTAAAGAAGCAGCGTCCCGGCACGGTATTGCGCGAATTCGGCTTCGCCTCGATCATGCCGACGGTCGCACGGCCATGCGGTGCATAGCTGCGGCCCAGCGCCTCGACGAACCCGATCATGCGCGCCGCACCCACCAGTGCATCGCGGCGCAGATCCATCGGCGTCGTGCCCGCATGAGCGTCCACGCCGACGAGTTCGACCTCGTACCAACGCTGCCCCTGTCCCGCAGTCACGACGCCAATGGTCTTGCCGCTGCGTTCCAGAATCGCGCCCTGTTCGATATGCAGTTCATAGGCCGCGTGAACCGGCGTGCCGCCCACCGGCTCCTCGCCCGCATAGCCGATATGCGCAAGCGCCTCGCCGATCGTCGTACCCGAAGCATCCGTGCGCGAGAGCCCGTATTCGAGCGGATAAACGCCCGCATAAACGCCTGAAGCGATCATCGCCGGAGCAAAGCGCGAGCCTTCCTCATTGGTCCAGATCACGACTTCGAGCGGATGCTCCGTTTCCACGCCTGCGTCGTTGAGCGCGCGCACGACTTCGAGGCCGCCCAGCACGCCGTAAATGCCGTCGTAGCGACCGCCCGTGGGCTGCGTATCGGCATGGGAGCCGGTCAGCACGGGCGCGGCGTGAGGATTGCGGCCCGCACGGCGCGCAAAAACATTGCCCATGCGATCCACACGAATCGTGCAACCCGCTTCGCGCGCCCATTGCACGAACAGATCGCGGCCTTCGCGATCGAGTTCGGTGAGCGCGAGGCGGCACACGCCGCCTTTTTCCGTCGCGCCAATCCGCGCCATGCGCTCCAGCGATTCCCACAGGCGCGCGCCATTCACGCGCAGCGCAGCCTGCGCCGTTTCAAACTGCTCAGACATCGCCATTCCCCGCATTCGTTTCGCGCATCCGATAGCGGAAATCGCAGCGCTTGCCGCCCTGCATGATCGTGCTCGTGCGCGTGAGTTCGACGCGCGGATCGTAACCGGCAATGAATTCGCTATCGCGCGCGCAACTCAGCAGATGGCCGATCTCGCCCAGCCCCATCGCGTGATACATCTCCGCATAGCTGCAACGATGCACGTTGTAATCGTAGGCATCGGCGTCGGCGCGCAGCGTTTCGACGTCGAGCGCATCGTCCTTTTCCCAGAGCACCTGCAGCGCGACGAACGAAGCGATGCTCGTGCCATTCGGCTCGCGCGCGGCGAATTCACGGCCCGCATCGACGGCCGCGCCGCGCACGGCTTCGGCAATCACGGCAGCGGCACGTTCTGCGCCGAAGTCGCGCTTGAGAATCTCGTAGATCGGCTTGATGATTTCCGCCTCGATACGGCGGCGCTCCAGAATGCCGAGCGTCACACCATTCACGCCTTCGGTTTGTTCCGCGTGCGTTTCGTGTTGTTGCGTCATGATCGTCTCCTCCTCGCTCAGTGCGCGGACGCTTTGGGTTTGGTCTGGGCCTAGGTTTGGGATTGCGTTTTGGCTTTTTCCCCGCCGCCGAGCACGTCCACCACGGCCCACTTGCCGTCGCGCACCTGATAGATCGTGTACGCCGGATCTTTGAGGTTGCCCTGCGCATCGAATGCGATGGTGCCCGTCACGCCGTCACGGCGAATCGTGTGCAGCGTCGCGACGATCTTCTTCGGATCGGTCGAATTAGCCTGCTGCGTGGCCGCAATAATCGTAGCGGCCGCGTCGTAGGCGAACGGCGCGTGCAGTTCGATCGGCGCATGCCAGCGCGCGCGATACTGCGCGTCGAATGCCGGACCGCCAGGCATGCGATCGAGCGGACGGCCCGGTTCGAGCGCCGTCACGCCTTCGCCCGCGGGACCGGCGAGCTTGAGGAAGGTCTGGCTCACGAAACCGCCCGCGCCCAGCAACGGCGCCTGAATATGCAGCTGACGCATACGGCGCACGAGCGGCGCGGCTTCTACGTCGATACCGCCCAGAAAGATCAGATCGGGGCGCTTGCCCTTGATTTCCGTGAGCACGCCGCTGAAATCGATGGTCTTGTCGGTCACATATTGATGGTCGATCACCGCGCCGCCATTGGCCTGCACGCCCTTGATGAACTGGTTCGCAAGCCCCGCGCCAAACGCGGTCTGATCGTCGATCACGACAATACGCTTCGCGTTGAGCGTTTTCACCGCATAAGCGCCGGTGTAGGCGCCGCTATCGTCGTCGTGGCCCATGATGCGGAACGACGTGTCAAAGCCTTGCAGCGTGTATTGATGCCCCGTCGAAGCCGGTGCGATCTGCGCGATGCCCGCATCGTGATAGACGCGCGCGGCCGGCACGCTGCAACCCGTATTCCAGTGGCCCACCACGCCAATCACATGGCGATCGACGAGTTGCTGCGCGACGGTCACGGCCGTACGCGGGTCAGATTGATCGTCGGCGCTCGCGAGCTTGTAGGTCACGGGCTTGCCGCCGATGGTGGGATGCTTCGCGTTGGCGTCGTCGATGGCGAGTTGCGCGCCGTTTTCCAGATCCTTGCCGATACGGGCGGAGCCGCCGGTCAGCGGCGCGGCGAGACCGATCAGCACGACCTGTTCGTCCTGGGCTTGCGCCGCACCCGCAACGAGTGTTGCGGCCAGCGCAACGGCGGTCAACAGCAGAGCTTTCTTTTTCATGTTCGTGAGTATGCGTGCAATGTGGGAACGGAGAGGCACTTGCTGCGCCGCCCTCGAATGATGAAAAAGATTACGGTTTGATGCGTAACAGCCTAAATGATCTTTAGTTCGATCATTATTCCCGCACGACAATATGCGCCATAACGCCATGATTTATCGATATAAATTCAATCACTACCGGAAGCCAGGCTGTTCGATATAATTCGACACATGAATAAAATTCAGCATATCCCCGATGATCCGCCCCTGCGCGCAGTGCGTGCCTTCGAGGCCTTCGCGCGGCATGGATCGGTGGCGGCGGCGGCGCGCGAGCTCGACATCACGCCTTCGGCCGTGAGCCATCAGCTGCAATTGCTGGAGTCATTCGTGCAGACACCGCTCACGGTTCGCAGCGGCCGCGCGCTCGTACTCACCGACGAAGGCCGCGATTACTACCGCTCGATCAGCGCGGCCTTTTCGGTGCTGCGCAGCGCGACAGGCTTCGTGCGCGAGCGCTCCGCGCGCCGCCAGATTACGATCAGCCTGATTCCGCTCTCCGGCATGGGCTGGTTTATTCCGCGCCTGCATGACTTTCTCGACGCCAATGAAGACGTCGATGTCACCGTGCTCTACGCGAATCACCGCAATTACCGCAGCGATGCCGCCGATCTGTCGATTCGCTTCGGCACCGGCGACTGGATCGGCTATACGAGTACGCCGCTGCTCTCCGGCGCGGTGGTGCCCGTGTGCACGCCGCGTTTTCTGCGCCGCTACGGGCCGCTGCGCAAGCCCGCCGATCTCGCGGGCGTGCCGCTCGTGCACGACGAAGATCGCAGTGCGTGGATGAACTGGCTGCAAAGCGCGGGCGCAAAGCACGTCACACGCACCGAGGGCCCGCTTTTCGAAGACGGTCAATTGACCTTGAGCGCCGCGTTGGCCGACCTGGGCGCCGCGCTGCTGCGTGCGCCATTGATTTCGCGCGAACTGGCTTCAGGCGCGTTGCAGAAGTTGTTCGATCAGGAACTCGACGATGGGCGTCACTATTATCTGTGCTGGCGCGCCGACGCGGAAATGCCGGACGGCGCGCAGCGGCTCGCGCAATGGCTGCTGGAATCGGCTAAAAGCAGCTGATTTTGCATGAGCATGCGCGCGAGCGAATCAATCAGAAGCGGTGACGCATCCCCATCGCCACCACAACCTGATTGCTATTCGACGAAGGCGTGAGCGTATAAACCGACGCATCGAATGCCGCGATATTGCGCCCGCCGCTGACGCTCTGGTACACGCCTTCCAGATAGAGATCGGTACGCGGCGTCACCGATTTATCGATCTGCGCCACCACCTGATTCCATTTGGGGCGCGCGGAAGCGGCGCCTGCATCGAAGCGTGCCTGGGTATACGTATAAGCCGCCGATACATAAAGCGAAGGCGTCACCGCGTAACGGCCATCGATCGAGTAGTTATCGAAGATCAGCGTATTGCCTTTGAGCGAAGCAATCTTGCCGCCCTGATAAATGCCCGTGACGTCGTCGGTGGCGGAATGGGTCCAGCTCACGCCCACGGAATGCGGGCCGAACGCATAGCGCGCGCCCACGGCCACGAGCAACTGATCGCCGCCCGTGACGGTCGCGGAACCGTCGGTCGTGCTCACGGCGCCATCGGGATTGGCCACGTGGCCGTCGCGATTGATCTTGAGAAAAGCTGCACCGGCCTTGAACGGACCGTTCGCGTAAGACAGCCCCGCGCTATACGCGGCGTTATTGCCGAAGCTGCCTGGCGTATTCGAAAAGCCGTACATCGCGCCCGTCGTGAAGCCGCGATACGTTTCGCTCGTATAGCGCACGGCGTTATTGATGCGGATATTCTGGATCGAGTCGTCGTTATCGTAGGGATGCATCGCCAGATTGCCGCCCCAGCCCGAACCGGCCGCGCCCAACGGCGTGACGAAGGTCAGAATAAAATCGTACTGGCGGCCCATCGTGAACGTGCCGTAACCGTTCTTGCGCAAGCCCACGTAAGCCTGACGCCCGAACAGATTGCCGCCGTTGCTGGTTTTGCCGTTGACGGAAGAAAAGCCGCTTTCCAGCATGAAAATCGCCGATGTACCGCCGCCCAGATCCTCGCTACCACGCAACCCCCAACGCGACGCGCTGAGATTGCCGCTGTTCATCGACACATTGCCGCTGCCTGGCGAACCAGCGCCATTCGTACGCTGATTGTTTACATAGGATATCGAAGCATCGATCAAACCGTACAGCGTGATGCTGCTCTGTGCGTGCGCAGCACCGGCGCTGAGGCCGCCGATACAGGCGGCGCAGGCGGAAAGGACTTTCCTGTTCATCATGTTCTGGTCTTGCGGGCGTAAAGGCCGCGCGCGCAAACTCACTCGCGGCATCGCTCGCCCGTGTTGTTGTTGGAAAGGCGGCGCGCGCAGGGACCGTGCGCGCATAAGGTCGCGATTGTCGGCGCAGCTTGCGAGATGATTAATACGATGCGCGCGAAAGTACCTTTCCTCGAACGGGGGTTAATCGCTCTGAAATGAGAAAAGCCAGGCGGTCTATCGCCTGGCTGGTCGAGATGTTTTGGGAAATGCCGCTATCAGATCTTGCTATCGAGGCCACGATCTGCGTCGCGCGCCAGGCTGCGCTCCGCACGCGTATCCAGTGACAGGCAAGCCACCCAATAGACACTCGCGGACACCACCAGGCCAATCACCATACCCATGTCGATATTGCCGAGCATACGCGCCAGCGGGCCAATATAGAAGCCCGTCGACGAAAACGGCAGCATCGCGGCAAAGCCAATGAAATAGGCGCTCAGACCACGCCAGTTCCATCGCCCATACATGCCTCGCGGATTGAAAATCTCGCGCACGGAGTATTCCGTTTTGCGGACAAAGTAAAAGTCGACCAGATTGATCGCCGTCCAGGGCGTGAACAGATAGAGCAGAACGCCAAGGAAATCGCCGAATTTCGCCATGAAGTCGCCGGAAGCGGCGAGAGCAATCGCGGTAGCCACGACGGCAACGACAATCAGGCTGACACAACGCGCGCGAACCGTTGGCTTCGACAATTTCAGCGAATCCGCAATACTCATGAGCGTCAGCGACGCGCCGTAGAAGTTGAGGCTCGCCATCGTCACGAGCGTGGCAACGGACAGCACCAGCGTCAACCCGCCGAGGCCCGGGTAAATGGCATCGCCCACCTGCTTCACCGCTGCGCCAATATCGGTCTTCACATGAATGGCCGCAGCCGCCGCGCCAATCAGCATCATCCACGCGCCGCCGATGAATGCGCCCAGATAGGTCCACCAGAACGAAGCTCGTACGCCAACATTGGCCGGCATGTAGCGCGAATAGTCGGATACATAGATCGCCCAGCTCAACTGATAAGCGGCAGCAGCGAAAAACTGCACAAAGAACGGCACGCTGCGAAACCCGCTCACGCTGAACATGGCCGCATCGAAATGCACCGTCGTCACAATACCGATGGAAAGGATCGACAACACGACGACCATCATCACCGCCAGCCATTGCTGCGCCTGATGAATCCAGTCATGACCGAGGAATGCCACGGCCAGCGATAGCACGGTGAACGCAATCAGCCCGACATGTGCGTCGATATGCAGAAGATGATGCAGCGAATCTCCCGCCAGCACCTGATTGAATGCGTTATAGCCGACGTAGGTAACAAGCGCGACGACCCACACCAGCAACGCGCCCATATACCCGAATTGCGGCCTCGATTGAATCATCTGCGGCAGACCGAGTTGCGGCCCTTGCGTCGAGTGGAACGCCATGAAGAAAGTCCCGAACGCCGCGCCGAGCACCGCCGCAATCGCGGTCCAGAGCAGATTCGATCCCATCGCCCCGCCCAGCGCGCCGACGGCCAGCGTGGCGATCTGCGTCGAACCGGAAAACCAGATCGTGCCGAGTTGCCAGATTTTCCCGTGACGCTCGGCGTGCGGAATATAGTCGATCGACCGACGCTCGACTCCCAGGCGCGGCTTCGTGGGCTCCGCAACCACCGTAGAGCTGCTGTGTTGCATCACTGTCTCCAAGAGTTTTAATTGTCGCGGGGGTCAGCGGCGCGCCACCCGCTCGCGCGAACTACGTGTTCAGGCGACCCGTTCCTCGTCGTCGCGAGCCAATGCGATGTTTCGCGCATTCGCCCAGTCTTCGCGAATCATGTCGCTTGCGCGTTCGGCGATCATCAAGGTGGGGGAATTCGTGTTGCCCGAGGTAATCGTCGGCATGATCGAGGCGTCGACTACGCGCAGACCCGTGACGCCAATCACGCGCAAGCGCGAATCGACCACCGCGTCGCTGTCTTCGATTCGCCCCATGCGGCAGGTGCCGACCGGATGGAAGATCGTCGTGCCCACATTGCCGGCAGCGCGCTGCAACTCTTCTTCGCTCTGGAATTCAAGGCCCGGCAGCACTTCGCGCGGATGGAACGGCGCCAATGCGGGCGCCGCCGCGATCCGTCGTGTGAGGCGCAGCGCATCGGCCGCGACCTTGCGGTCGAGTTCGGTGGAGAGATAATTCGGCGCGATGCGCGGCGGCGCAAAAGAATCGGCCGATACCGCATGAATGCTGCCGCGCGACGTGGGACGCAACTGGCAAACCGATGCTGTAATCGCATCGAACCCGTGCAGCGGCTCGCCGAATCGGTCCAGAGAAAGCGGTTGCACGTGATACTGCACATCGGGACGATTCGCGCTGCCGAAGCGGGTGGACGTGAAAATGCCCAATTGCGACGGCGACATGGCCATCGGACCGCTGCGGTCCAGCGCGTATTGCAGCCCGATACGCAATTTGCCCCACCAGGACGCGCTCAAGGTATTGAGCGTAGTCGCGCCGTCGATGCGAAACACCATGCGCAATTGCAAATGGTCCTGGAGATTTTCGCCAACGCCACGTCGCGCGGCACGCACCGGAATGCCCAACGCCGCCAGCCGGTCCGGGTCGCCGATGCCCGACAATTCGAGCAGCTTCGGCGAATTGACGGCACCCGCGCATGAAATCACTTCGCGCCGCGCGGTGGCTTGCATCGGCACGCCATCGACGGTGACTTCGACACCCACGCAGTGCTTACCGTCGAATTTCAGGCGCTCAGTTTGAGCCAGCGTGACGACCGTGAGATTGTTTCGATGCGCGGCTGGCCGGAGAAATGCCTTTGACATATTCCAGCGAATGCCGCGACGTTGATTGACATCGAAGTAGCCCACGCCGTTGTTATCGCCCCCGTTGAAATCCGACGTCGCGGGTATGCCGCTCTGCTGCGCCGCTTGCGAAAAGACTTCGAGTATCGGCCAGCGCAGGCGCTGTTTCTCGACGCGCCAGGGACCGCCCGCGCCATGCAACTCACTCGCGCCGCCGTGGTAATCCTCGCTGCGGCGGAAAACCGGCAGGACCGATTCCCAGCGCCAGCCTGCGTCGCCCGTCATCTGCGCCCATTCGTCGTAATCTTCGCGCTGGCCGCGCATATAGATCATGCCGTTGATCGACGAACAGCCACCCAGCACGCGGCCGCGCGGATAACTGAGCGAGCGGCCATTCAGGCCCTGCTCGTCTTCGGTGCGGAATTTCCAGTCGGTGCGCGGATTGCCAATACAGTACAGATAGCCTACTGGCACATGAATCCAGTGATAGTTGTCTTTTCCGCCCGCCTCGAGCAGCAGCACGGATACCCTGGCGTCTTCGCTAAGGCGGTTGGCCAGCGCACATCCCGCAGTCCCGCCGCCGATCACGATAAAGTCGAAATCGCCGAGTGATTGCCGTTTCGATATCATTTCATTTTGCATAACTGACGATGTAGTAGATCTGAATCGATTGAACCGGAAGCCGATCAGCTCGGCAGATACTCTTTCGACCAGCTCACGCCAATCGCGCCACGGTCGATCAGCGAATCGATCAGGCCTTCGGAATAACCGAGCGAGCGCATGATCGTGCGTGTCGAAGCGCCGAATTTTTCTGCGGGCGCCAGCGCGCGAACGGGCGCATTGGCGGGTCGAACGGCAACGGGATCGAGCTGGGTCACACGATGTCCGCTGGGATGCGACTCGTAGACGCTGAACGCATAGCTGCCGCGATCGATGCCGGGTTCGCCGTCGGCGGGACGGCTGGCGCTGCGGCGCAGATTGTCCAGGTTGTCTGGCACGGCGGCCGCGATATTGGCGGCTTGCAGCCGGGTTTGCCAGTTTGCGGCCGAATCCGCTGCGAGCGCGTGGGCGAGAAAATCGGCCGGAGCTGGCGAACCGGCAATGCCGTGCAGACCTTCGATACCGTCGAGCCGTTCGACTTCGCTTTCATCGGTATGCACGTAGATCCAGCCGTCGGCCGCGCGGAAGAATCGCGACAGCGGCCCGAATCCCGTAGCCTCGCGTCCCGACGGCTCGTCGAACGGCGCGCGGCCAGCGTAGTCGTAGCAGAACGGAATCTGCACCAGGTTGCCGAGCGCGGCCAGCGACGTCCGTGCGCGGCCACCCGCGCCGGTACGGGCCTTGCGATACAACGCGGCGGCCACGCCCAGCGCCGCTGCAAAACCGCACATCACGTCGATGGTGCCGACATGCGCGTGCTCTTCCGGCGTCGCCATGCCGCCGCCAAAACGCACCATGATGCCCGTGCAGGCCTGGATCAGATCGTCGTAGCCGAGATAGTCCGTTCGCGGGCCGCGCCTGGGGCCGCCGAAACAATCTAGCTGACAAAACACCACACCCGGATTCAATGCACGCAGACTGGCTTCGTCCAGACCCAGCGGCGCGAGTTGCCGGTCGGGCGCATTCATCACGATCACGTCGACCGAACGGGCTAGCGTCTGGAACACCTGCCGCCCTTCGTCCTTACCGAGATCGACCAGCATGCTTTGCTTGCCGCGCGCGGACGACATGCCGAAGACCACCGTATTCCACGGATCGTAATTCGGCGTAACGGGGTCCAGTTTGATGACTTCCGCGCCGAAGCGGCCGAGGAAAGACGTCGAATGCGGACCGGCGATCACGTTGGTCAGATCGAGGACGCGCACGCCGTCGAGCCAGCCGCCGACATCATCGCGAGGACTGACCGCTCGCGCCGGGCGCGCCGTGGCGTCGAGCGCAGCGAGGGCTTCGGCAGCGGACACCGCGCAGCGCGGCACCGGCGCGAGCATCGCTTCAGCGCTGTCTTCGAGCCAGGCGACCGGGCCCGGCTGCTTCATCGTGCCGAATTCGGGATCATGCGCCTCCAGCACGAGACCGGCGGCATTCGCGTGATCGTCATGCAACCACTCATGCGTGCTGCGGTGCGCGGCGCCCGGAAAACCGCCTTCGCCAAAAATGCGCTCCCACTCGGCGGCTGTTTTCGTGAGGAACACCGCTTTCATACGCGCGGCGATGCGAGCCGCCCAATGCGCCGGTAGCGGATACACGCCCAGCGACGCATCGCCTTCCCACTCCGCTACGGGGCGATAGCAATCTGCGACCGTCGGCAGTCCGGCCTCGATCATTTCTTCGTAAAGGCCCATCGCTATCAGGCAACGTTTGGCGTGCGCGTTGTGCGACGGACAAACCGCATAGAACTTGCGCCCATCGGCACATTCATAAGTGCGGTAAAACGGATCGAGATATTCCTGCAATGCCTCGTATGAAAGATCCATCGGCAATCCTGCGGCGCGGCGGCGCTCGACCTCATTTTCGCGCAGCGTTTTATAGCGCTGCGGATAGTCGTCGATCTTGATCGAGTTGTACGAAAGCCCTTCCAGAACCGCCGACGAAAGCGGCACTTCAATGCCGTCGCCGCGCCCCGTGCGTTCGCGGGCCTGCAGCGCCAGCACGACGGAAGCGACGCCCAGCATCGTGCCGTACGACGAAGCCAGCGGCAGCGGCGAAAAGCTCGGGTTAATCCCCATCAGCACACGGTTCTGTCCCATGTCGGTGAAGACGCCGGACGCCGATGCGATGATCGGCTCGAACGCGCGCCATTCGCGGCGCAAGGCGTCGTTGCTGGCGAAGCCCGGCAGGGAAAGCGTGATCAGGTCAGCACGCGCCGCGCGCAGATCGGCGAAGCGGATGCCAAGCCGGTCGAGCACACCTGGGCGGAAGTTCTCGATCACGATGTCGGCGCGTTCGATCAGCGCGAGCGCATCAGCGCGGCCCAAGGCGGTCTTCAGATCGAGCTGGACCGTGAGCTTGTTGCGATTGAGTACGGCATTGGCGGGACTATCCCAGAGCGTGCCGCCGGGCGGATCGATATGAATCACCTTCGCGCCGAGATCCGCGAGTATCATCGCGACCGCCGGCCCGGCGATGTATTGGCCGAAGTCGACCACGTTGACGCCGCTCAGCGGGCGCTTGTCTTGTGCTTCCGTCATCTCCGTCCTGCCTCCAGCACAGCGGCGCGTGGCCGTCTGCGGCTCGTCGTGTTATGGGCTGGCAGCGCCGCGCAGCGATCGGTGCAGCGATCAGGCGGCGCGCCCGGAGCAGACTTTCGGCTAGAGCGGGGCGGCGGTAAAACGATAAAAAAAACGACTGAGGGGCGGTTTTTCTTATGGCTGCGCTGGCATCAGGGATGGGCGTGGTTTGCCGTTTCGACGAGCCAG
Organism: Paraburkholderia sp. Ac-20340; assembly: GCF_017104965.1. Classification (GTDB taxonomy): domain Bacteria; phylum Pseudomonadota; class Gammaproteobacteria; order Burkholderiales; family Burkholderiaceae; genus Paraburkholderia. The sequence continues at coordinate 94,947 of NZ_JAAGPR010000026.1, read as the reverse complement.
TCGACAAAAGCCTTTGCATTCGGGTTAACGATGCTGTGCGGCGAGTACACCAGCCAGAAGGCTTCGTCGGTCGGCAGATGAGGTTTGAGCGGCGCGACCAGTTGACCGTCCGCCAGCATCTGCTCGACCAGCGACGAACGCGCGAGCGCGACGCCCTGCCCCAGTTCGGCGGCTTTCAGCGCGGAAATCAGCGTATCGAAATGCATGCCCGACGACGAATCGACCTTCGCCGCGCCCGCCTTGCGCAACCAGTAACCCCAGCCTTCTTCGTAGCCGAGCACGTGCAGCAGTTCATGTGCGGCAAGGTCCTTCGGCTTGGCAAGCGGCCTTTCTGCGCAAGGCAGACCCGGCGCGCAGACGGGAATCAGCGTGTCCCACGTCAGGCGTTCCGCACGTAATCCTGACCATTTTCCATGGCCGTGGCGAATCTCGAGATCCGCATCGACATCGGTTACGCAACTGTCTCCACCCCAGATATTGCTGGTGATGCGCAGACTGATTCCCGGATGCAAGGCGCGAAATGCAGGCAGACGCACGGCAAGCCATTGCGTATAGAACACCAGACTGACGCGCACGGTAAGCACGCGCAGATTGATGCGGCCAAAGATCTCATCGGTTGCCACCGCCAGTCTTTCGATCGCTTCGTGCACGACCGGCAGATACGCGAGCCCCGCATCGGTCATTTCTATTCCACGCGGAAGACGGCGAAACAACGCCGTGCCCAGATGCGATTCGAGTCCCTTGACCTGCTGACTAACGGCGGCCTGCGTCAGACTCAATTCATTCGCGGCATGCGTAAAGCTCAGGTGTCGCGCGGACGATTCAAATGCACGAAGCCAGTTGAGCGGAGGCAATCTTTTCATCGGAAAGGCGTTTTCAGGTAACGGGCGATCTGCATCGTACGGTGATCTGCATGACAAAGCGATAAGGATTTCGAGTGATTTTGTCTGACCACCCAACACCCCGACACGCAAGAAGTCACAACGAACTCACTCAAATGAAAGCTTGCCCGTTCGTCCACCACCAACTCATTCTCTCCAGAAAGAACCGTCAGGAAATAGTTGGAAATCGAAAGAGCACGCATTGAAATCACAATATTGCGTGCACTTTCACAAAATCAATTCGCAATGTGGCATAGTGCGTCCAACTAACTTCAGGGAAAGAAAAAAATGGCAACGCTCGAATCCATTCAGACGAAAATTGCAAAGCTTCAGGCGCAGGCACAAGCCATCGCCGCCAGCAAATCGATCGTCGTCTTGAACAAGATCCGCGACTTGATGAGCAAGCACGGCATCAGCCTTTCCGACATCGAGGCGCACGCAGGCAAGCGTCGCGGCGCGAAGGCGGCCAATGCCGTCAAGAGCGCAACGGTGGCGAAGTACCGCGACCCGAAGAGCGGCGCAACCTGGTCGGGTCATGGCCGCGCACCGCACTGGATCGCCAACGCAAAAGATCGCAGCAAGTTCCTCGTGGCAGGCGCTGAATCGGCATCGGCAGCAGCAGTCGCTCCGGTGAAGGCCAGCAAGGCCGGCAACTATGTGCGCGGTCCGCAACCGGCGCTCTATCGCGATCCCAAGACCGGCGCAACGTGGAGCGGCCGTGGCCGTGCACCCGCCTGGATCGCCAACGCCAAGGACCGCACGCGCTTTCTGATTGCAGAAACGGCCCGTTCCGCAACGGAAGCACAAGCCGCGAAAAAGCCGGCAACCGCAAAGAAAGCGGCGGTCGCAAAGAAGGTAGCGCCGGCTAAGAAAGCAGCCGTAGCAAAGAAGGTAGCGCCTGCTGAAAAGCCGGTCGCGGCAAAGAAGGCGGCACCGGCAAAGAAGGCCGCCGTCGCGAAGAAGCCCGCAGCAAAGAAAAAGGCTCCGGCAAAGAAAGCCGCAGCCGTGAGCAAGGTGCAGGAAGCGGCGGCTCCGGTCGCAGCGGTCGAAGCGCCGGCTCAATCGGTCGACCTGCCGATCACGGCAACCGCTGAATAAGTACGTCCTGGCCGGATAAAAGCAGAAAATCCTTAACGGAGATTCAGCGATTACCTATAAGTCGCGGCGTGAGAGAGGCGGTACGATGGTCCGCAAGTTGACGTTGCCTCATACACCCTCTCTCAGGTTCCAGCGTTACCCGATGCTGGAGCTCTTTACGTCGCGGTAGCTTTCGCGGCTTTTTTATACGGCAAAAAAAGGCCGGCAAGCGTTTGGCGCTTGCCGGCCTTTTTGCATTCGTGCTGCATTCGATAAACGCGTCAGTGGGCGACGCCAAAAAACGCCTGCGCGCCCTCGCCCGGTGTGAGCCCCGCAATAAACAAACCCTCCAGACGCCGGGCCTTGACCTCGTCGAGCAGAAAAGGCGGTCGCACGAGCCCCTGCAGAACGGCGTGGTCGAACCACTGGCTCATCCACGCACGCAACTCCGTCTCGTACACCGACAGGGCCTCCACCGCCTCCTCAAGCTCCTGCGCCCCCTGCACCTCCAGCGATGCTGTGACTCGCATTGGCCGCTCCTTGTGGTCCCTTACTGTGGTCCCTTACGTTTGCTTATCTTCTTCTGCGCGCTGCCTTTAATGACAATACTTCAGAAGCGCAATCGCTGCGTGGATTATGTCGACATCCGCTCGATTCCCATCGCCGGACGCGCGCGGTCGGGCGGAAACACCCGCCATTCGCGGTCGGCATGACGGAAGAAAAACAGCGCGCGCGGGCCGTTCGCGCCCTCCATTTCGACACGTACGCTGACAATCCTGCCCGCCGCGCAGCGTTGCACGGTCAGCACACGCACCGTATGCCCGTCTCCCGGGGCGAGCCATTTGACCACTGCCATGCGAAGCGACTGCTGCACCGTCATGCCGATCTCCTGCCGTATGAGCCACCCGGGTTCCTGAAAGCATCGTAGGCAAGCGCCGGGCCGCGCAATATCGGCGGCAACGGATAGTTCCCTCGGGAGAATCTGGTTCCGGCGTCAGGATTTCCTTCAGCACGCGCGCCAGGCAGCGCGCCTATTCGGCGATCAATCCATGACGGATTGCGTAGCGGATCACCTCGGCGTTATTGGTCAGGCCGAGCTTCTGCATGAGGCGCATCTTGTGCGTGCTGATGGTTTTGGCGCTCAGGGCGCAGGCATCGGCGATATCGTTGATACTGCGCCCCGCCGCCAGCATCTGCAGCACCTGGAATTCGCGGTCGGACAGCACTTCATGCGGCGGCTCGTCGCCGGCATGCTTGTCGAACACCAGCGCGTCCACCAGCTTGGGGTCGATGAAGCGGCCGCCTTCGGCCAGCTTGCGGATGGCGGCGAGCAGCACGTCGGGATCGCTGTCCTTGGTCACATAACCGGTCGCGCCCGCGCGCAAGGCCCGCGAAGCCACCTGCGCTTCGTTGTGGATGCTCAGCACCAGCACCGGCAAGCTGGGCCGGTCGGCGCGCACGCGACGGATCAGATCGACGCCGCTGATGCCCGGCATCGTCATGTCCAGCAGCAGCAGATCGATCTCGCAGCTGCGCAGTTTATCGACGACTTCCGAGCCCTGCGCGGCTTCGGCCGTGACGACGATATCGTGCGTCGTCGCGATGATCTGCTTGAGCCCGCCACGCACGATGGCGTGGTCATCCGCGATGAGAATCCTGATCATGTATGCGTCGTGCCCTCGAGCGGAATATGTATCGATACGGTCGTGCCCTTGCCCGGCTCGCTGTCGATCCGCACCGTGCCGTCGAGCAGCCGCGCGCGTTCGGCCATGCCGAGCAGCCCGTAAGCGTGACTTGCAGAACCGGCGCCACCCGCCGATGCGTTAAAGCCGCAGCCATCGTCGCGTATGGTCAGATCGATCGAGTTGCGGTTTGCCAGGCTCATTTGCACGCGCTGCGCGCCCGCATGGCGCGCGACATTATCCAGCGCCGACTCGACGATACGAAACAGCACCGTCGCGCGCATATCGGACAAGGCAGGCTCGGTGCCTTCCACACGCAGTTCGCAGGCGATGGCATGCCGGCGGCTGAAATCCTCGGCGAGCCATTCGAGCGCGGAAACGATGCCGAAGTTTAGCGCAGCAGGCCGCAGATGACTCGCCACATTGCGGACGGTCCAGATCGAGCGCTCGACCAGCGCGCGCATGTCGTCGGTCTTGCTGATGGCATCGGCATCTTCGCGCACGCGCATACGCAGCAGCGAGACGTCCATTTTCAGGGCGGTCAGCAGTTGCCCCACTTCGTCCTGAATCTGGAAAGCGCTGCGTTTGCGCTCGTCCTCGCCCGCGCTGTCGAAATAGCCGAACAGTTCGCGCTGCTGCTCGCGCGAGCGCACCAGTTCCTGCTCGATCTGCTTGCGCCCGGAAATATCGTAGAGGCCGACATAGATGGCCGGCACGTCGTCATAAGTCGCAACGCGCGCATTGGCCAGCGCCCAGAGTTGCGTGCCGTCGCGCCGGCGCAATTCGACTTCGGCATCGAGCAGATTGCCTTCCGATGCGAGGTGGCGGATCAGCCGCTCGCGCACGCTGCGATCGACATAGAAGTCGACGATATTGACCTGCGCGCTCGTGCCTTCGTCGAGGCGCAATAGCTGGCGCAACGGTGCGTTCGCGTAAAGGAGCTCGCCGCCTGGCATCGCCGTTACGCACAGCGCGACCGGACTGGAGGCGTCGATAACGTTCGCGTGAGCGTGAGCGTGTGCGTGTGCGTGTGCGTGTGCGTGTGCGGGCGCGTGGACTGGACGCATGAGTCGCGCGAGCGCCAGTTGTGTGCTCACGCGCGCGGCCAGTTCTCTTGCGCAGACAGGCTTGAGAAGATGATCGGCAGCGCCTGCGTCGTAGCTCGCCGCGATGGATTCATGCAGCGCTTCATGCGAACCCGCCGACAGCACGAGGATCACCGGGATTTCGCGCGTGGCCTCGTCGTGCTTGAGTTCGCGACAGGTCGCGAGCAAGTCCTCGTCCAGCAGGATCAAGTCGGGGCGCGCGGCCTGGGCGAGTGCCCTCGCCTGTGCGCCGTCGCGGGCCGTCAGCAGACGGCAATCCTGCGCGGCGAGCGTCTGCGCCACGGCGGCCACAGCGGCTTCGTCGCCTGCCAGCGCGCCGCCCAGCAGAATCGTGCGATTAGGCTCGCCGTTCAGGGTCATGCGGGCGTCGCGCTCAACTCGCCAGCCGCAAGGCGACGGGCGTGGATTCCCGGTCGATCAGCGCATCGAGACAGCGGAACAGCGCATCGAGCATCGTCAGCGCCTCGGCATCCAGTTGGTCGCCATGAAAAGCGCGCAACTCTTTCAGCGTTTCCTGCAAACGCAAGATCCTGTCGATACCTTGATCGAGCAGCGGCCAGCAGTGCATCAGATAAGCCAGCGGCGTAAGCGCGCGGGTTTCGCACCAGTTGTCGAACAGGCGCAGGCATAGCGTATCGGCCTCTTCAATGTGCATCCTGCGGTCCTGCATGGGTGAAGTCATCACGCTCTGCCTCTTGCTGCGACACGGTTTGCCCAGATTCGTCCGGATCAATATGGCGGCTGTAACGGATCGAGTCCAGTCGTCCCGCGCTGCAAACGAGGCGGGAAGTCTGCTGAATTCCTTGTCAGGAAATCCTTAACGGCGAACTGTTCCCTGAGCGCAATGCGCGACGTTCTGTCACTCATTCGCGGCCCGTTCCGCCAATTTATGCGGATTGTGTGTGTCATTGCGGCGCGGTATGCTGCGCGCTGGATCGGCGTCAGGGGCGTCGGGCAATGTAATTGGACGAACCGGTTCGCCCGAAAATGGTCATGAACAGAAGACAGATGTTGGCGCGCTGCCTGGCCGCGAGCGCAGCCTTGGCGGCGGCGCCAGCGTCATGGGCCATGCCCGCAAGCCGCCCTCCAGCGCGGATCGTATTCCTGAATCCCGGCGAACGCGTGCAAGGCAGCAGCGGCCCGCACTGGCAGATCGTCTCGCGCTTCATGGCCGCCACGGCGCAGCGTTTCGGCATGGAACTCGAAGTCATCTACGCCGAGCGCGACCATCTGCTGATGCTGCGTCAGGCCGAATCGATCGTCGCGCGGGCCGTGGCGCCGGATTACGTCGTCATCGTCAACGAGAAAATGACCGCGCCGACGATGCTGCAAACGCTCTCGCGCTCGTCCGCCAAAGTCCTGCTGATCCACAACGATCTCACGGCCGCACAGCGCGCCGCCATTGGCAGCGAGCGCGGCGCGATCGCCAACTGGATCGGCACGGTCACGGCCGATGCGCAACGCGGCAGTTTTCGTCTGATGGATTATCTGCGCGCGCGCAACGGCGCGGCCCCGGCGCGCGTGATCGGCATTACCGGCGACCCGGCCACACCGGTTTCGCACGAACGCGCCGACGGCGTGCAATCCGCGCTGGCGCAGCGCCCGCAGGATCGCACTTGCCAACTGGTCTACGGCGACTGGAGTTACGACGACGGGCGCGACAAGGCGCTCGTGCTGCTGGCCCGTTATCCCGACGCCAATATCGTCTGGGCTGCTAACGATTCGATGACACTGGGCGCCATGAGCGCCGTCCGCGATCGTCATGCGAAGGCGATCGTCGGCGGACTGGGCGCTTTGCCGCAAGCGGTCGAATCTGTGATGCAAGGCGAGCTTGCCGCCATCGTTGCAGGCGATCAGTTTATCGGCGCCTGCGCCATGGTGCTGCTGCACGACTACCATCACGGCGCGGACTTCGCGCAAGCCGGCGGCGCGCGCCAACGGCTCGACTATCTGAAAGTGCTGCACGGCAAAGATGCGGCGCGTTATTACAACGTCGTGTTCGAACGCGCCGAAGCGCCCGATTTCAGCGCGTTTTCGCGCCTCGCGCGCGGCGGCGCCAGCGCGTATGACTTCAACCTCCAGCCCATGCTGAATTCCGCTGCGCGGTTCGCATGAATTGGCGAACGCGGTTACGCCGCTGCTTCCCACGCAGCCTGCACGCCCAGTTGATGCTGTCGCTGGTGGTACTCGGCACGCTGGTGGCCGGCACATCGGCGTTCGTGGTGCTGGAGCACGCGCGCGAGCGGCGCATCGTCGAACTCAACGAGCGCGCCAACCGCATCGCCGATCTGCTCGGCCAGTCGCTGGCGCAACCGCTCTGGAATATCGATCGCGACGCCATCGTGCGGCAGTTGAACACGCTCATGCCGAATCCCGAAGTCGTGCGCTTCACGGTCACCGCGACCCGCTATGGCGTGCTCGCCGATGTGAGCAACGCGCGCGAGCCGCGCCCCGGCGAAGAAGTCGTGCGCGTGAAGCCGATCGAATTCACGCCGCCCGGCAATGCGCCGCGCGAGCGGCTGGGCGAAGTGCGGGTCGTGCTCACCAAGGCCGTGGCGAAAAGCGGTTTCGCCACGGCACGTGCCGCGATTCTGGGCACGCTCGCGCTCGCCTTGCTCGTGGTGTATATCGTCACTTTCCTGCTGATTCGCCATCTCGTGCGCGAGCCCATTCGCCGTCTGGAAGAAATGGTGGACCGCATTGCCGGCGGCGATCTGCAAAGCCGCTGCGTGATCGAGTCGAGCGCCGAACTCGGCCGCCTCGCCGCGCGCGTGAACCTGATGGCCGGGCGGCTGCACGACTCCACAGCGTCGCTCAAGGAAAGCGAGCGCAAATACCGCAGCATCGTCGAGAACGCGCTGGAAGGCATCTTCGTGCTCGATCGGCATGGCGCGCTGCAGGAAGCCAATCCGGCGATGGCGCGGCTATTCGGCTTTCCCAATGTGACCAGTCTGATCACCTCGCAGAAGCACGCGAGCATGAAATCCGGCGCCGCGCCGTTTTCGCCGCCACACGTCGAACAATTGTTTTCGATGCTGAACCAGAGCGACAAGATCGCCGGGATGGAAATCGCCCTCACGCGCGCCGACGGCAGCACCGTCTGGTGTCTGCTGAATGCGCGCGGCACCTATTGCGATTCGTCGAGCCAGCCTGCACTCGAAGGGCAGCTCACGGATATCACCTCGCGCAAGCAGGCGATGGAAGAACTCGTGCGCCATCGCGACCAGCTGGAACAGGAAGTGCGCGAGCGCATGCGCACCGAGCGCGCGCTGCGCGATTCGCGCGAGCAGTTGCGCCAGCTTTCCGCGCACCAGGAATCGATCCGCGAAGAAGAGCGGCGGCAAATTGCCATGACGATTCACGATGAACTCGGGCAATTGCTCACCGCCATCAAGATCAATGTGTCGCTGCTGAAGATGGTGCTGGCCCAGGGCGGCGACTGGACGCACAAGTGCCGCGATATCGGCGATCTGGCCGAGCGCACGATCGATATCGTGCGCAACGTCGCCAGCCATTTGCGGCCGGCGGCGCTGAACTTCGGGCTGATTTCGGCGCTGGAGTGGCTGGTGCAGGACTTCGCGAAACACAATGCGATTCGCTGCACGTTCCGGCTCGAAGGCTGCGAACCTGCGCTGAGCGACGACCGCGCCACCGCCGTGTTCCGCATCGTGCAGGAAGCGCTGACCAATGTGAGCCGGCACGCGCGAGCGACGCGCGTGGAAGTGATTCTGCGCACTGCGGATCGATACGAACTCGAAGTGCGCGACAACGGCAGCGGCTTCGACGTATCCAACGCGATTGAGCGCGGCTCCTATGGCCTGCAGGGCATGAAGGAACGCGCGCGGATCATCGGCGCACTGTTCCATATCGCGAGCGGCGAAGGCGCGGGATCGACCGTGCGTCTGGTATTTGGCGAAACGGTGCAGTGCGTGCACGACGGCGTTGCTGCCGACGAAGCCCGCCCATCGCTGCGTTGACGCCTTATTTCAGGCCCCCGCGCGGCGCCGCGCATCGAAGCCGCGCATCAAAGCCGAACACCGACACTGCACGTTCAAGATGCAGCGCCTGTTCATCGAGCGACAGTGCCGCGGCCGCCGCCTGCTCGACCAGCGCGGCATTCTGCTGGGTGACGGCGTCCATCTGGCGCACCGCCTGATCGATCTGCTCGATGCCGTCGCTTTGCTCCGTCGATGCAGCGGCAATCTGGTCGACGAACTCCGACACCTGACGTATCGCATCGCGCACCTGCCCCATCGTGATGCCCACGCTCACGGCCTGCTCCGATCCCGCATCGACCAGTTGCGCCGACGATTCGATCAGCGTCTTGATCTCTTTGGCCGCCGACGACGAACGCTGCGCGAGACTCCGCACCTCGCTGGCGACAACCGCAAAGCCGCGCCCCTGCTCGCCCGCGCGCGCCGCTTCCACCGCCGCATTGAGCGCGAGAATATTGGTCTGGAAAGCGATGCCGTCGATCATCCCGGTGATATCGGCGATACGTTTTGAACTCTCGTGAATCCTGCCGATGGTTTCGACCATGCTGGCCACCGCCTGATTGCCCACCTCGGCCATGCCCGCCGCTTTACCGGCGAGCAGATTCGCTTCGCGCGCATTGCCCGCGCTTTGCTGCACGGTATGCGTGAGTTGCGTCATGCTCGCGGCGGTCTGTTCCAGCGAAGCGGCCTGTTGTTCGGTACGCGCCGAGAGATCGGCATTGCCGATCGAGATTTGCTTCGTTGTACTGGCGATGACTTCGCTTGTGGCCCGCACCGATTCCAGCGCCTGCGTAAAGCGCTCCATCAAGCGATTGAACGCCGCCGCGCTCTGCCCGATCTCGTCCATGCGCGGCACCGGCGCGCGTGCCGTGAGATCGAGCGATTCGCTGACCTTGCCGAGCGTCGAACGCGTGCCGCGCAAGCCGCCATCCACGACGCGAAACAGCGACACGGCCAGCGCGACACTCGCGGCGAACACCAGCGCCGTCAAACCACCCATGAACCAGAGCGAACGCGCATAGGCCAGATCGCCTGCCGCGCGCGATTTGCGCGTGGCGTCGACGTTATAGGCCACGTGCTGGTCGAGCCCGGCGCGCACGGCCTGCGAAGCCGCGTCCAGATCGCCGCGCACCAGCATGGCCGCTGCCGTGGCGCTGTCGTTCGCGCGCGACGCCGCGAGAAAAGCGGTACGCGCCCGGCGATAGGCCGCGAGATTGGTGCGGTCGGCGAGCGCCAGTTTTTCATCGTCGGCGTCGCCTTGCACGTCCTCGCGTTCATATTGGGCGAGCAGCGTGTCCAGCGCGTCGTCGGCCGCGCGCATACGGCTTTCGGCCGCGTCCTTGAGCGCAGGATCATTCGACAGCGCATGCCGGTAGAGCGCAATGCGCATGTCGGTCATCGCCTGCCGGGTTTCATCGAGATCGATCAGGCCCGGCACGATATGGGTCTGCACGTCGCTGAAGCGCTGCTGCGCGCCGCGCAGATTCCAGAACGACAATGCGGACGTCACAACCAGCGCGCACAGCGATACGCACAAGGTCAGCGAGAGTCGCTGCGCAATGGTGATTTTCAATTTTTTTGCCCCGGAAGAAGTTCGCTTGCGTGCGCACCACGACCACCTCACGACGCAACGGATGAACGGACTAACGGCGGCAATGTGCCAGAGCTAAATACGCGCGGCGCCTAATTTCAGCGACGGATCGGCCGATTTTTCGTTCAGGAAATCCTGAATGCGCGCGCATGCGGCCTTCATTCGACCAACGCGCCACCAAGCTTGTGCGCGCGGCACCAGCGGAGTGCGCAATGCGCTCATCGTCCCATTCGCGGTGCACATCACCGGCCAGCGCATCCGATAAATCAGGCTTCTGCGGGTTGGCACACTTCATGCATAGTGAACATCATTCAAGTCACTTGAATTTTGTTCACGGTCATTTCTCACACGTATCGAACCGCACGGGAGCCACATGAATAAGCCTTTCCGCACTCTGGTACTGTCGTTGTCGGGCGCGCTCGCATTCTGCGCGTCGGCTTCGGGCTGGGCACAGGACAGCGATCTGCTCAACCGCATCAAGAGCAACAAGGAAATCACGATCGCCACCGAGGCGCGCTACGCGCCGTTCGAGTACGTCGATAACGGCAAGATCGTCGGTTACGACGCCGATCTCATGGCCTACGTGCTGAAATCGATCCCCGACGTCAAGGTCAAGCAACTCGATCTGCCGTTTCAGGGCCTGCTGCCGGGTCTCGACGCAAAGCGCTTCGACATCGTCGTCACGGCTGTAACGGTCAACAAAGACCGCGCCAGCCACTTCGCTTTCACCCTGCCCGTTGCGGACGCAACCACCGGCGTTCTGCTGCGCACCAACGAAACCGCCATCAAGACACCCGAAGATCTGAACGGCAAGATCGTTGGCTCGCAGACTGGCTCCGCGCAGCTTCAGGCGCTCGTCGCGCTCGACAAGAAACTCAAGGACGCTGGCGGTCCTGGCCTCAAGCAGATCAAGCAATACGTCGCGTTCGACGAGGCTTATGCCGATCTCGCAGTCGGCCGCCTCGATGCCGTTGCGCAATCGGTCGCGAATCTCGGGCCGCTCATGAAGGCGCGTCCTGGCGTCTTTATGGTGATGCCGCAAACCATTGGCCCGAAGAGCTATTTCGCTTGGGTGGCGCGCAAGGATGCGGACAGCGCTGCGCTCGTCAAGCTGTTCAGCGACGGCATCGCGCGCGCGAACGCCGACGGCACGATGAAGAAGCTCCAGCAGAAGTGGTTCGGCGCAACGATGGATGTGCCCGCCGACGCCCTGCCGCCGCCTTCCATGTAATTGCAGTAGCAGCACCGCACGGCCCGCTATCCGAATCGAGACGCCATGAACACGCCTGACCTGTTGACCCGCTGCCTGGGTTATTTGCCGCAGTTACTCGACGGTGCCATCACTACCTTGTGGTTATCCGCCGTGGCGGTGCTGTGCGGCTTTTTTGCCGGCATCTTTATCTACATGATGTCGGTGAACGACAGCCGCCTGATGTCGCGCGCCGCGCGGGTCTATGTCAGCGTGTTTCGCGGCACGCCAGTGCTCGCGCAGTTGCTGGTGTTCTATTACGTGCCCTCGGCTTTCGGCCTTGAATTACCGGGTGTCGTTGCGGCCGCAATTGGTTTGTCGCTGAACACCGCGGCCTATCAATCGCAGATCCTGGGCGCGGGGTTTCGTTCGATTCCCCGCGGTCAGATCGAAGCGGCCCGCACCTTCAATCTCACGCGGCAACAAACGCTATGGCATATCGAAGTGCCGCAGGTGGTGGCCATGACGCTGCCCGCACTGGTGTCCGAGATGATCGATATCGTCAAGGCATCGGCGGTGATTTCGGTGATCGCCGTGACGGACCTGATGCGCGTGGGTCAGCAACTCGCGTCGTCGAGCTATCGTCCGCTCGAAGTCTATACGCTCGCGGCGGCCTTCTATCTGGCGATCACTTCGCTGCTGTCGCTCGCCGCCCACGGCTACGAGCGGCGTCTGGCGAAGCGCGGCTGATGCGTCGAAAGAGCCGATATTCATGAACGCATTCCTCGAACTCCTCCCCCGCTTTTTCGACGCGATGCTGGTCACGCTCGAAGTCAGCCTGCTTGCCGCGCTGCTCGGCATGATCGGCGGTTTTGTACTCAATACGCTGCGCATGCGTTTCCCGAAGGCGCTGGGCGTGCCGTACAAAACCTACGTGTGGCTCGTGCGCGGCATGCCGTATCTCTCGCAACTGGTGATCGTCTATTTCGGTCTGCCGGTGCTGGGACTGACGATGACCGCCGTGGAAGCCACCATCGTTTCGCTTTCCATTTACGCGGCTGCCTATTTCGCCGAGATCTTTCGCGCGGGCTGGAGCAATATTCCGCGCGGCCAGATCGAAGCGGCGCGCGCGTTCGGCATCGGCCGCTGGGCTGCGTTTCGTGCGATCGAAATGCCTCAGGTGCTGGCCTTCGCGGTTCCGCTGCTTGCCAATCAGGTGATTCTGGTCATCAAGGAAAGCGCGGTAGCGTCGATTATTACCGTGCCCGAACTCACCATGACCGCCAGCGATATCGTCGCGTCGACCTATACGTATATCGGCCCTTACGCGATGTTGATCGTCTGCTACTGGCTGCTGACCCAGGCCATCGCGCTGATTGCCACGCGCGCCACCGCATTGATTCCCTTTTTGCAGAAGACGTCATGAGCGCACTCCCCATTCTTCAACTCAAGGCAGTCGGCAAGTCGTACGGCAAGACGCGCGTGCTCAAGGGCATCGACCTCGACATCATGCGCGGCGAGATCGTCACGCTGATCGGGCCGTCGGGTTCCGGCAAGACTACCGCGCTGCGCTGCATGAATTTTCTCGAAGCGTATGACGAAGGCGAAGTCTGGATCAAAGGCCAGTTGCTCGGTTATCGCTCGGCGGGCCGCAGCGAACGCGACCGCGACAGCGATGCGAGCGTCGCCGAAGTGCGCCGCCCGGTCGCCATGGTATTTCAGCAGTTCAACCTGTGGCCGCATATGACGGTGGTGGCGAATGTCGCTGCGCCGCTCGTGCTGTCCAGAAAGATCAGCAAGGCCGAAGCGCATCGCAAGGCGCTGGCCGCATTGCAGCGCGTGGGACTCGAACATAAGGCCGATGCGTATCCCGCGCGGCTGAGCGGCGGGCAGCAGCAACGCGTGGGCATCGCGCGCGCCCTTGCCATCGAACCCGAAGTGATGCTGCTCGACGAACCGACTTCCGCGCTCGACCCGGAACTCGTCGAAGAAGTGCTCAATGTGATCCGCTCGCTGGCGCAAGACGGCATGACGATGGTGATGGTCACGCACGAAATGAGTTTCGCCGCGAAGATCTCGGACAAAGTGGTGTTTATGGAAGCCGGACAGATCGTCGAAGCCGGACCGCCCGCGCAATTGTTCGGCAATACGCGCACGCCGCGTCTGCAGCAGTTCCTGAAGCCGTGGTTCGATCGCAGCCTTTCCGTCTCGCCTGCGAGCGCCACTGAACCGGCCTTGATCGCCGCTGCCGAACGGGGTGACGCATGACGCTCGATGAATCGTCCAGCGATGCTCGCGCCGCTGCAGCGCAGGTGAATCCGCAACGTCTGCTCGACGCCATTCAAGCGCTCGCAAGCTTCGGTGCACGTGACGATGGCGGCGTGGACCGCCCCGCACTTTCCGGGCGCGACCTGCAAGCGCGACGCTATCTGATCGAGCGCGCCATCGCACTCGGCTGCACCGTGACCACCGATCATTGCGCGAACCTGTTTATTCGCCGTGCCGGCAGCGAAGATCTCGCGCCGGTGATGACCGGCAGCCACGCCGACACCCAGCCGAGCGGAGGCAAGCTCGACGGTTGTTATGGCGTGCTTGCAGGTCTCGAATGCATCGAAGCGCTCAACGACGCGGGTATTCGCACGCGGCGTCCGCTCGAAGTCGCGGTCTGGACGAACGAAGAAGGCACGCGCTTTCAACCGGGCGCAATGGGTTCGAGCGCATTCGTCGATCCAACGTTGATGGATCGCTACAACACCGTTGCGGACGCAACCGGTGTGACGCTCGCACAGGCATTGCAGCAACATGCGCAGACGTTCCCGGCGCTTGCGCGCCGTAATGCCGACCAACCCGCCAATCAACCCGCGCACGCCTTTATCGAATTGCACATCGAACAAGGCCCGCAGCTCGAAAACGCGAATTTACCGCTCGGCATCGTCAGTGGCATTCAAGGTGTACGCTGGTATTCGATCACCTGCACCGGCGTAGCCGCCCATGCCGGCACCACGCCGATGCCGGTGCGCCGCGATGCGATGACGCTGGCCATCGATGTGCGCGCAACGATCGATACCTTCGCCCATACGCTAGGCGGCGACGACACACGCGTCACCTTCGGGCGCTGGAGCGTCGCGCCGAACTCGATCAATACGATTCCGTCTACCGTGACCTTTACGGTGGATTTCCGCCACCCGGACGCAGCCGTTCTTGCCGCCTTCGACCAACAGATCGCGCAATGCGCGCAGCGCGATGGCGTTGCGCTGCAAGGGCTCTTTTCGCACGCGCCGGTGGCATTCGACAACGCCTTGCTGGCGCGCCTGACCGAGGCCGCCGCCGCGCTCGACACGCCCACGATGACGCTCACCTCCGGCGCCTTTCACGACGCCATGTATCTGGCGCGGCACTGCCCCACGGCGATGCTGTTCGTGCCGAGCCGCGACGGCATCAGCCACAACCCGCTCGAACATACCGACGACGATCACCTCGTACTGGGCACCCGCGCACTCGCGCATTGCCTGGCCACGCTTTGCAACGAACCTTGATGAAGGAGCAACCATGAGCACGATTCATAGCCACGAACATACGCACGCGCTCGACGCCGTGCAGGACAACGGCACCGAAAACGGCATCAATGCCACGCTGACCGAACCGATCTCCGCCGACGGCACGCCCGAACTGGGCACGACCTACACGGTGCCCGCCCGCTGCGGCCGCGCCGTGCGCGTGAAAGCCGGTCAGACGATCCGCATTGCGAATCCGCATGGCACGCAGGTCTGCGATACGTGGATTTTCAATGCCACGCATCTGAATGAGTTTCTCTCGTTCGAACATACGCGCGCGTTTATCGACAAAGTCATTCCGCAACCGGGCGATCCGCTCGTGACGAACCAGCGCCGCCCGATCGCGGAACTGGTCGTCGATACCTCGCCGGGCGTTCACGACACGCTGATTGCCGCCTGCGATCTCTATCGCTACAAGAATCTGGGCGTGGAGGGTTACCACGACAATTGCGCCGACAATATGCGCCTCGCGCTCAAGGCAATCGGTCTGCGTGCGCGCGAAGTGCCGCAGCCGTTCAATCTGTGGATGAATATCCCCGTCAAGCCCGACTATTCGATCGACTGGCTGCCGCCGGTTTCGAAGGCCGGCGATCACGTGGATATCAAGGCGGTGATGGATTGTGTCGTGGTGATGTCCGCGTGCCCGCAAGATATCATTCCGATCAACGCGCTGAACCCGCTGGAAGTCGAATTCACGGTGTTTGCGTAAGGGCGCAGCCCACTCCATCAACTCAATCGATAGTGCTACGGTGGCAACCAGAAAAACGTCCTCATCCACGGGTAGCGGCAAAGTCCGCGCCCCTTCCGGCCATGCCGCCGCAGCCGCGCCCGGCGCAGCGGGTACGCCCGCCACGCCGGCCACACCGGCCGACTCGCTTGGCGTGCGCCTGAAGCACGCGCGCATGGTGCATCAGTTGACGCTGAAGGCGCTCGCCGAACAGGCGGGCTGCTCGGAAAGCCTGCTGTCCAAGGTCGAAAGCGGCCGCGCGACGCCGTCACTGGCCACGCTGCACCGGCTCGCGCTCGCGCTATCGACCAATATCGCCGCGCTGGTCTCGGGGCCGGACGTCAATGTCTCGGCGATCCAGCGCGCGAACGAGCGGCCATCGGTGAGCTTTCCCACAGCGGGCAAGCGCGGTTCGATCAGGCTCGAACGCGTGGTCGTGCCCGCGCCCGGCCAGTTGCTGCAAGGCGATATTCATGTGATCGAGCCGCATTCCAGCAGCGACGAACAGATTTCGCACCTGGGCGAAGAACTCGGCTATGTGATCGAAGGCGAACTGGAACTCACGCTCGACCAGGAGCGCCATCTCCTGCAAGCCGGCGATTCGTTCTATTTCCCCAGTAACGTGCCGCATAGCTATCGCAATCCGGGCAAGGTCGTCACGCGTATTTTCTGGGTCAATACGCCGCCCACATTCTAGGAATTCAACGTGTCAGGCACCGACGTCACACAGATGCAATTGCCGCGTTTCAGCGGCATTCCGACTTTCATGCGCGTGCCGTTTTGCACCGATCTGAACGCGCTCGACATCGTGCTGGCCGGCGTGCCGTTCGACGGCGGCGTGACCGCGCGGCCCGGCGCACGCTTTGGCCCGCGCGAGATTCGCAATATGTCGACGCTTACGCGCTCGACGCATCATGTCACGCGTTTCAATCCCTTCGACGTCTGCCGGATTGGCGATATCGGCGATGTGCCTTTCACGGATCTCTATCATCTCGAACGCGCGCACGACGATATCCGGCGCTTTTTCGAGCCGATTTTTGCGGCGGGAAAAATCGCCTTGAGCGCGGGCGGAGATCATTCGATTACCTATCCGATCTTTCAGGCGCTGGCGCCGAAAGAACCGATTGCGCTCGTGCATATCGACGCTCACACCGATACCTGGGATAGTTTCAAAGGCTCCAAATTCACGCATGGCGCGCCGTTCAGACGCGCAGTGGAAGCGGGCCTGCTCGATCCGAAGCGCACCATCCAGATCGGTATTCGCGGCGCGCAGAATTCCGATGAAGGCTGGCGTTATTCGATCGAAAGCGGTATGCGCGTGGTGTTTATCGAAGAGTTCGATGCGCGCGGCGCCGCTGCCATTGCCGAAGAAGCGCGCCGCGTGGTGGGCGACGGCCCGGTTTATCTGTCACTCGACGTGGACGGGCTCGATCCCGTATTCACGCCTGGCACCGGCACGCCGGAAATTGGCGGACTGACCACGCGCGAAACGCAGGCGCTGTTGCGCGGGCTCGACGGTTTGAACTGGATCGGCGGCGACGTCGTGGAAGTATCGCCGCCCTATGATCCGAGCGGCAATACGGCACTGGTCGCCGCAACCCTGATGTACGAAATGCTCTGCCTGTTCGCAAAGCGTTTCGATCTGCGCTGACAATTACTGAATGCCGTGGCGCGTCTTGTAGTCGAGCGCGTACGCAATCTTGCCTGGCTTCGAAGCGGTAATAGCCTTCGACAGATCGCCAAACGTGCCCTTGGTATAGGCCTTGCCCGAGTTGATCTGCGCGAGCCGGCCGAGTTGCGCGCCGGTCAGGCCGGAAATCTCGCCATCGGTCGAAGCCACCATCATCGTCGAGGCATTCCACACGGCATTCAGATAACCGGTATCGGCCGTTGCCGGGTCCGGGTCGGTCGTGCCCGCTTTCGTCAGCGTGTAGCCGGTGAGCGGGAACGTCGTGCGCAGCCAGTCGGCCCAATAGAATTCGAGGAAATCGGTCGAAGGCGTCGGCTTGCTATAGCCCACATCACGCGTGAAATACACGAGCGAGCGGTACACATCGTTCTGCATGCCGTGCGTCAAACCCAGCGCCGTGGGCAATTGATCGGCGGTAATGGCCACGCCATTGGCGTCTTTCAGGCGCGTATAGCCGCGGTTTTGCATTTCCGCCCAGAAAGTGCTGCCCGAATACGCGCTGAGATTGTCTTTGACCACAACATGTACGTGCACGGTCGGGCCGCCATTGGCGACTTCGTAATACGTGGACGAACCGTGGTGGCCATCGGTCAGATAGAGCGTGTCGCCATTCGGGCCGATCACGACCGGATTGAGCACCGAGGTATCGCGCTGCGTCGTATCGGTGACCGTGCAGGTGTACGAGGTGGCATCGGTCAGCGTCGAGGTCGTGCTGCTGCTTGCGAGTCCCGTCAGGCCTTCGTCGGCGCAGAAGTCGTCGAACTCCTTGGTCATGTCGGCTTCGTAGCGGCCGAGCTTGTAATAGATCTGGTCGTAGCCGAGCGCAGCTTGCGTGGGATGCAGATCGCCAAGCGTGACGTCGAGCACCTGGCCCGCCGTCGCGGCCTGCCACGTTCCGGGCGCGCTCGCGGCGTCCCCGGCCGATGCAGCAGTGGTGTCCGATGCGGCGCTGGACGACGTGGCCGCGTCCGATGTCGCGGTCTTTTCGGTGGATGCGGGGTCGCCGCCGCATGCGCTCAAGGCAACGAGCGAAAGCAGCGAAGCCGCCAGCGCGAGCCTGCTGGAGATGGTCGTCATGTAAAACCCGGTGTATGAAAGTATCGTAATTTTTTTGTAGTGTGCCGGGCAAAGATGAAAGTGATGTGAAAGATTCGATGCTCGCGCAACGATTGTTCGCGCTCGGCTCCACACGCGCGTCTATTGCTTCCTGCCTGAAACCGCCTGAATCGTTCTCTAGAGCATTACTTCGATTCTCTCTTTCGCGAGCGCACGAGCGTGAGAATAAGCGCTTGAAAAGCCTTCATTTACAAGGACGATTCGTGAAAAACCAATAAGTCAGAATGACTTTAAAAACCGTCATTTCTCTTTGCATGGAGAGAAGCGAGTCACTTTAGCGTCAAACTCAATCCGTAAAGTCGGCCGGCCAAAAAAACGGGAAACCACACAATGAACCGCCGCCACTTCCTACGCTCCTCTGCATTTTTCACCATTGCCGCCGCGACTGGCACACTCACTGCCTGCGGCAGCGACGATCTCGCCGGGCCGGTCAAAGGCACCTATCAATTCGCGCAAGGCGTGGCGAGCGGCGATCCGCGCAGCGACAGCATCGTGTTCTGGACGCGCGCCACGACCGTTGCGGGCACATCGACCTCGCCGGTCGCCGTGCAATTGCAGGTGTCGAGTAGCGCTGATTTTTCCGCGCTCGTTGCCAATGTTTCGCTGCAGGCGCTGGCCGATTTCGACTACACGGTACGCGCGAAAGTAACCGGTCTGAGCGCGGCATCGACGTATTACTACCGCTTCGTTGCGGGCGCCGATATGAGCGTGAGCGGCAAGGCGAAAACCGCGCCTGCGGCGGGCGCAAGCGTTTCACAGGTGCGCTTCGCGTGGTTCACCTGCCAGGACTGGAGCGTCAATCACTGGCAGGCCATGTCGCTGATTAGCGCCGAAACCGATCTCGACTTCGTCGTGCATCTGGGCGATTACATCTACGAAACCGTGGGCGCATCGTTCCAGTCCGGCTCGGCCGAACCGGCGCATACGCAGATCACTCTGCCCGACGGCGTGACCTTGCCTTCTGGCAGCGGCACCTATGCGAACAGCCTGAACGACTACCGCACGCTCTATCGCACCTATCGTTCGGATTCGCGCCTGCAAACGCTGCATCAACTCTTTGCGATCATTCCGATCTGGGACGACCACGAATTCTCCGACGACTGCTGGCAGGATCACCAGACCTATACGGACGCCAACGCCCAACAGACCGCGCGCCGCCGCAACGCGAGCCAGGCGTGGGCCGAGTACATGCCGATCGACTGGAGCGACGTGCAGTTTGACGAATCGAATCCTGCGTATACCAACATCAGCATTTACCGTAGCTTCAGTTATGGCGGCCTGATGGATCTCGTCATGACCGACGAGCGCCTGTTCCGCGACCAGCACGTGATGAGCGAACAGATTGGCGGCGCGGCGGCGAGCGCGCTCAATCTGCCCGATGCGAGCAGCACGAGTTCGGTCGGCGTGCGCTATTTCGTGACGCAAAATGCACTGACGGCCGCCGAAGCGCTGGACACCGCCACGCTCGGCCGCGCGCCGTCGATCCTTGGCACGACGCAAACGCAGTGGTTCAAGCAGAAGATGAGCGGCTCGACCGCCACGTGGAAAGTGTGGGGCAACGAGGTGATGCTCAACCGCCTGTGGATCGACCTGACGACGGTATCGGGCGTGCCCTCTTCGGCCGCTTATACCTACATCATGAACTGCGATTCGTGGGACGGTTATCCCACGCACAAGGCCGATGTGCTCGGCTATCTGAAATCGGCGAATGTGTCGAATGTGGTGGCGATCACGGGCGATCTGCACGCCTTCCAGTGCGGCGTCGTACGCGATGTGCCGGACCCGTCGACCGGCACGCCGGTGCTGGTCGATTTCGTATCGGCGGGTATCAGCAGTTCGTCGTTCTACGATTACATCGTGCAGCAGACCGAAGGCACCTCGTATGCAGCGCTGCTGCCGCTTCTGGGCGTGACCAATTCGACCACGTTCGACGCCGTCTTGCAGGCCTTCAATCCCGATCTCGCCTATGCCGATCACGATGCACAAGGCTACGCATCGGCGACCGTGACGAAGGATGCGTTCTCGGTTGTCTACACCAAGGTCAAGCCGCTCAATAGCGATGGCAGCGCGCCCACCGATCCGGTGCTCAAGCGCACGCGCCTTTCCGTTGCATCGGGCACGCATACGATCCAGACGACGGTACTTTCTTCGTAATGTCGATGACGCGGGCGAAACGGAGATCGTTTCGCCCGCACCCAATCGATCGCGCCACAATAGTGCAATCACGCACCACGCCGAAGAATCTGTCACCCACTACAGTGAATTGATGTCATCACGCTAAAGCCCACACCCTGCGTTGCCGTTACGCAATGATCAAGCGCGCATGAAATGCGTGCGCTGATATTGATCGCGTCGAATTCCAGTTCAAAATGCGGCGTAAACCTCGGTGTCTTCCTGGCGCATGTGATGAAGCACAATCCGTTTATCCGACTGCTCGGGCGCTTGCGCGTGGGCCGAAAGCTGCTGCTGATTTATCTGCTCGACCTGAGTGCGGTCGTTTATATCAGCAGCATCCTGATCCACGAAAAATATATATCGATCGACTTCTCGCAGAAGGAGATCGTCGGCAATGCCTATCTGGCGACGGTGCGTGACACGCTCGTCGACGTCGCCGCGCGCGGCGCCGGCGGGCAATTCGACACGCAGCACATCGCGCAGACGCGCACCGCACTCACGAACGCCGAGCAGCAATACGGCGCCAATATGCAGAGCAGCGAACTGAACGCGCGCCTGCGTAACGCGCTGGATGCGCTCGACCATGCGCCACGCGCCGCCGAATCCGATGCCGTGCGCGATGCGCTGGCCGCCTGCCGCGATCTGATCACGCGCGTGGGCAATCAGTCGAATCTCATTCTGGACCCCGACCTCGACAGCTATTACTCGATGTCGTTGTCGATCCTGCGTTATCCGGCATTGCTCGACGCGGTTGACGGTATCGGCCATCGCCTGCATGAAGGCGCGGGCGATGCGCAAAAGCAGCGCGAATTGAGCACGCGCTATCTCGTGCTCGAAGGTCAGCTCGACGCCGTCGCGCAAGGGCTGCGTTCCGACTTCGCCGAAGCGGGCGCGGCCAACGAAGAGGTCAAGCTCGCGCTCGCCGCGCCGATTGCGCAATTGCTGGGCGCAATCGAAACCTACCGCGACGCGGCACGCACGGCGGTCGCGCACGGCGGCGCCGACGACGCCTCGCGCGCCGCGGCGGATGCGGCCCAGCAGGCGCTCGTTGCGCGCGTGGGCGATGCGTGGCGCGCGACCGGCGCGGAACTCGACACCTTGCTGCACGCGCGCGTAAGCGGCCTGTTCTCGCGCATGTGGCTGCATCTGGGCACGGCCCTGTTCCTGCTGTGCGGCATTCTTTCGATGGTGTATCTGGTGGCGCAGCAGATTTCGCGGCCGCTGCGCCATCTCGCGCGCGTGATGGACACCGTGCGGCGCACCGGCGACCATCGCCAGCGCGCATCGTGGCATAGCCAGGACGAGATCGGCCAGCTTGTCACCGGCTTCAACGACATGCTCGCGCAACTCGATCACGAGCGCGACGTGCAGAAGGAACTCGCCGCCACGGCGCGCGCATCCGAAGCGCAGCACGCGCTGGTGGAAGCCACGCCTGTGCCGATGATGGTCACCGCCGTGCCCGGCCACGAAGTGCTGCACGCCAATCATCCGGCGCTTTACTGGCTCAACGGCTGTACGTCGGACCCGTGGGCCTTCGGGCTCGATTCCGCCGTGCGGGCGCGCTTTTTCCAGCAGCTATCCGATCGCGGCGCCATCGACGAATTCGAAGTGCGCTGGATGGCCAGCGACGAGCCCACCTGGGCGATGCTCTCCGCGCGCCGCCTCACCTTCCAGGGCCGCGATGCGGTGCTCACCGCATTCACGCCGATCAACCAGATCAAGCTGATGGAACAGCGCCTCGAACTATGGGCCAAAGTGTTCGAAGCATCCTCCGAAGCCATACTGATTCTCGACAACGAACGCCGCCTGCTGACCGCGAACGCATCGTTCTATCGCGCGACGGGCTATCGCGCCGGCAATATCGGCGGCAAGCTGCCGCAATTCATTGTCGCCAGCAATAACGGCGAACCGTTGATGGCGCAACTGACTGCGCTGGTCGATATCGCCAGCGTCTGGAATGGCGAAGCCGTGGTTCGGCGGCGCGCGGGCGGCGACTATCCCGCGTGGCTCATGATCAGCGCCGTGCGCGATAAACGCGGCAGCGTTTCGCACTACATCTGCACGCTGATCGACATTACCGATCGCAAGAAGAGCGAAGCGCGCATCCAGTTTCTCGCCGAGCACGATGTGCTCACGGAATTGCCCAATCGCGAACTCTTCACGCGGCGACTGGGCAGCGCGATCGATCAGGCGCGGCTCACATGCGGTCGCGTGGCCGTGCTCTTTATCGATCTCGATCGCTTCAAGGACATCAACGATACGTTCGGCCATCATGCCGGCGACGGCCTGCTGCGCTCGGTCTCGCAGCGGCTGCTGCAATCGGTGCGGGCGGGCGACACGGTCAGCCGGCTCGGCGGCGACGAATTCACCGTGCTGCTGGGCGGCGCGGGCGAAGCGAGCGACGTGGCGCATCTGATCGAAGAACGCTTGCTGCCGCTGATGCGCGAGCCGCACACGATCGGCGGCATGACCTTGCAGGTGGCGTGCAGTATCGGCATCGCCATGTATCCCGACGATGGCGAGGATATCGAAACGCTGATGCAGAACGCCGATGCCGCCATGTATCGCGCGAAATCGGGCGGACGCAATCTGGTCAAATTCTTTTCGCGCGAAATGGCGGAGAGCACGCGCCATCGGCTGGAACTGGAAACGCATCTGCGCACGGCGATCGAGCACGACGAGCTATGGCTCGCCTATCAGCCCTGCGTGCATGCGGGCACGGGCGAATTGACGAGCGTGGAAGCGCTGTTGCGCTGGCAGCATCCGCATCTCGGGCTCGTGTCGCCGGCGGACTTCATTCCGATAGCGGAGGAAACGCGCCTGATCGTGCCGATCGGCGCGTGGGTGATCGACGAAGCCTGCCGGCAGATTGCGCGGTGGCGCGCGGAGGGCCTGCCCGAGATTCGCATCTCGATCAATCTTTCCGTCGTGCAGCTGCGCGACGATGCGCAACTCGTGAACCGTCTGCGCGACAGTCTCGCGGCGCATGGCGTGGAAGCAGGCAGCCTCGAACTCGAAATCACCGAAACCGTGCTGATGGAAAGCGTCGATCGCTATCTGGGCGTGGTCAACGAGATTCGCGCTTTGGGCGTGAAGCTTTCGCTCGATGACTTCGGCACGGGCTATTCGAGCTTGAGTTATCTGCACCGGTTTCCGCTCGATCGTCTGAAGATCGATCGCGCGTTCGTGAACGGCCGGCTGGAAGCAAGCGCCGATCTCGCGGTGATTCGCGCGATTGTCGAGCTTGGGCACGAACTGGGCTTGCGCGTGGTGGCCGAAGGCGTCGAACAGGCGCATGAAGCCGATGCGCTAAGGCGCATTGGCTGCGATGAACTGCAAGGGTTTTTCTATGCGCGGCCCTTGCGGCACGAGGCGCTCGCGCCGTGGTTGCAGACGCGGGCGACGGCGTGGGTGGGCGAGGCGGTCTGAGGCCGGATGCCCGGCATGGCATAATCCCCGCTTCTTTAGCGCAGTTTTTGCCTTATCGCCGTGAGCCGGATTCATCTCAGGCTGGTCAGTCTATTGGGGACGCTTGCGATCCTCATGACGACGCTCGCCCCGGTGATCTCGCATCTGCTCGCGACATCCGCTGCATCGTCCGGCCCGCCGATGACCATGACGATGTCGATGTCCGCGCATTGCGACATGCCGTCGATGCGGCACATGCAAAGCGCCAAACACACCACCGGCGCTTCAAGTCACCACGACTACACCCCCAATGGCGATCTGCAGGACTGCGGCTACTGCAACCTGCTCGCCCATCTGCCCGTGGTGCCCGGCGTGCCCGTCACGCTTGCGCTCGCCACGCGCCTCGTTCATGCGCGCGTCGCGGCACGCTTCGAGCGCCTCGCGCGCGTCGAACCGCTGACCTTCGCGCTCGCACGCGCCCCGCCCCTGGTCTGACCTGATCGTGCCCGCCTTCGCGGCGATGCGCTTTGGCGCGTCGCCGTGCGTTTGTACGCGCGCCGCCTGGCACGCGTACAGCTTTACGCTACCAGGACCATCATGTCTGACCATTTCCCGCGCACGGCCGCAACGCTTGCCTGCGCGCTGTTCTGCTCGCTCGCCTTCGCGCCGCGCGTAGCCCACGCCCACGCCATTGCGGGCGACCGCGTCTTTCCGGCGACGATGGCCGTGGACGATCCCGGCGTCGGCGACGAAGCCGATCTGCAGTTCGGCCATGTGCGCGTGCCCGGCGACTCGGGCGACCAGAGCATCAACTCATTCGATTTCGAATACGACAAGCTGCTGACGCCGCGCCTCGCGCTCTCCGTGAGCGGCGGCTACGTGATGCAGAACAACCCCACCGCGCGCGGCTTCGACAACTTCGGCGTCGGCCTGAAGTACCTGCTGTATGTGAACGACGCGCACGAGTTCATGACCTCGGTGGGCGTGGATGCCGATCTGGGCGGCACCGGCAGCCGCGCGATCGGCGATAACTTCTCGACCATTTCGCCCACGCTCTACGCGGGCAAGGGCATGGGCGATCTGCCCGATTCGCTCGCGTGGCTGCGCCCGGTTGCCATCACCGGCGAACTCGGGCCGTCGTTCACCACCGGCGCGGGCCAGCCCAATGCCTTCAACTACGGTTTCACGTTCCAGTACAGCCTGCCGTATCTGCAGCAGCACGTACACGATCTGGGCCTGCCGCAACCGCTCTCGAACCTGATCCCGCTGGTGGAAGTGCCGCTTTCGCGCAGCCAGGGGCAGACGACCGGCACGATCAATCCGGGCGTTATCTGGATCAACCGTTACGGCCAGCTCGGCATCGAGGCGCAGATTCCGCTCAATCGCGCCAGCGGCTCGCACGTGGGCATCCTCGTGCAGACGCATATTTTCTTCGACGACGTGGCGCCGAATTCCATCGGCAAGCCATTGTTCCAATAACCCCGCTCATCCGCTTTCACCGCTTTCTGGAGCACTCAAAATGAAATTCGCTGCATTCCGACTCGCCGCCGCCGCACTCGCACTGGGCGCCGCGCAACTCGCCTGGGCGCATGCCTATCCGACGCATCAGGAACCGGGCGCCGGCGCCACCGTCACGACCGCGCTGAACACCGTGACGATCGACTTCGACGATGCGCTCGAACCCGCCTTCAGCTCGATCGAAGTCGCCGATTCGAAGGGCAAGTCGGTGATCCACGATAAGGCCGCTGTCGATGCCTCGAACAAGAAGCGCATGTCCGTACCGCTCAACGCGCTGAGCGCGGGCCTGTACACGGTGACGTGGATTGCCGTGGCGGCGGACGGCCATCGCACGACCGGACACTACAGCTTCACCGTGCATTAAGGTGCCGAAGGTGCACTGAGCGGCGCACGCAGTCTTTCAGCGCGGCAATGCTAAGCTTGCCCGCACCGTGGACTCGCCGCTGCTCGCCATGACTGTCAAGCGTCTGTTGTGCATCACCCTCGTTGCTGTGACCGCCGTGCTCGTTGCCGCGCCGGTCACGGCCTTCGCGCTGGTCAAACCGCTGCGCGTTGTCGTGCCGACGCTGGTGCCCGGCGTCATCTGCATCAAGGACACGCTCTGCACCGACGATGCCGCGAAATTCGACGCCGCCCGCGCGCTCTATCACGACGGCTATGCAAAAGCGCGCGACGCCGTCGGGCCGTTTCGCGATGCGCCCCGCGTCGTGTTCTGCTCGACGCCGGCCTGCGCGCACGCCTTCGGTCTGGGCGCACAGGCCGCGCAGACCGTGGGCGACTTCGGCGTGATCGTCGCGCCGCGCGGCTGGAAGTCTTTCTATCTCGCGCACGAACTGATTCATTACCGCCAGGCCGAAGTGCTCGGCAATCTCGCGGTCGCCACGCGGCCGAAATGGCTGATCGAAGGAATGGCGTATTCGCTGAGCGGCGATCCGCGCCATCCGCTCACCGAGCCGTTCGAGCAATGGCGCACGCAATTCGAGGCGTGGCACGCGAGCATCGGCACACGGGATATGTGGGCCGCGGCGCGCGCGATTCGCTAAGCCGCTGGCCTTGTAGTTTTTACACGCGAGGAGACACCATGACGCCTTCCGAACAGATCGACGCCCTGATCGCCGGCATTCCCGACTGGCGCGCAGAAACGTTTGCCAACGTTCGCAAGACCATCCTCGCGGCTGACAAGGCTATCGTCGAGGAATGGAAGTGGATGGGCAGCCCGGTCTGGGAATGCGACGGCATCATCGCCGTGGCGAATGCGCATAAGGGCAAGGTCAAGCTGACCTTCCAGTACGGCGCGAGTCTGCCCGACCCGGACGGTCTTTTCAACGCGGGACTGGAAGGCAACGCGCGGCGGGCGATCGACTTCTTCGAGGGCGACAAGGTGAACGCGCGGGCGCTCAAGGCGCTGATCCGCGCGGCCATCGAATTCAACCAGCTCAGGAAAGCGGAAAAGCAGGCAAAGAAGGCGCCCGCCGCTAAAACTGCACGGAAAGCGGACGCCTGAACCGCATCAGACCAGGTTAGGTACTTCGCGGATCGGAATGACTTCGCGCGCGCCGCAGGTGCGCAGCAGCTCGCGCAACTCGTTGATGACGGGAAAGACTTCGTGGTTCCAGTCGGCGCCCTGCTTGTCGTGCGCGGCCTGTTCGAGCTCGACGATGGTGCGATCTTCCGCGAAGATGCGCTCGGTGAACCACACCAGCACCGGCCACGCAATATCGAGCATGAACGGCACCGAAGGCCGGCGGATCGACAGCATGCCGAAGGTGCGGTTGGTGCGCTGCTCCGCGTCCAGCGGCACATAGTTGATCCACAGATCCATCACGCGCGTGCCGTCGCTCGAATGGATCTGCAGCGTCTGGAACGGGTATTCGGTGCGGATGGTCATCACGCTCTGATCGGCCGGGTCCGAGCGCTTCTTGCTGCCGCCGAACACCAGCGCCTCGCCCGCAGGCTGCTTGCCCTCCATGCGCGAGAAGGTGTAGTCCACCTCGATCCAGCCTTCGCCGCGCCGGCGGCCCAGCGAGCGCGCGCGCATCTGGCCCATCTGGCGGCGATGCAGGAACTGATGGTTCATGTCCATCAGGTTCTCGTGCATGAACGAGTAGTGACACTTGACTTCGCGGCCGAAGCGGCGCGTCTTGTAGGCCTTGTCTTCCGCCGAGGCCAACGCCGGAACCGGCCGTTCGGCGGCCAGCGTGGCGTCGCCGGGAAACACGAAGATCATGCCGTGCGCTTCCTCGCACGGGTAGGCGCGCACGCCGTTGGGCAGGCGCTCGCGGCCGAGATACGGCACATCCACGCACTGACCCGAGCAGTCGTAGGTCCAGCCGTGGTAGCCGCAGCGCAGCGACTCGCCATCGACCACGCCCTTGTGCAGCGGCACCTGGCGGTGCGCGCAGCGGTCTTCCAGCGCGAACACCTTGCCGGACGCGGTGCGATACAGCACGATCGGATCGCCCGCGAAATGCACGCCCAGCGTCTTGCCCGCCTTGAGTTCGCGCGACCAGGCGAGCGGATACCAATGATCGGGGTGAATGGGTACGCGGCGAAGATCGCGCACCGGGGCTTCGCTTGTGGAGCCGTCTAGATAAGGCATTGCACGCATGCGTGATGTCTCCTTGCAGAACCGGGCACCAGCCGCCGATGAGCGCGCAGGCCTTTTGGGCCACCGCGCATCCTTGCCATGGTACGGGAATGCCATGGCCTTCGCTGACGGTTCTGGGCACCGCAAATCTTTCTGAGTAGCAATATAAGTGCCCGCGCATGATGCCAGCCGCCGCGGGGCGTTTTGTTCGTGTCGCGAGAGCTATCGTAGCGCGTTGCCCGGCGGCTTCGCCGGGTTCGCAGCTTGGTAGATACCCGTAACCGACGCCGGGACGAATCGGCAGACTTTTTCGGTCGACGAGCGGCACGTGGACGAACCTTCGCAAGACTCAATCGATGACGGCTCATGTCGATGCCTTCGCATCCAAATACTTCGGATTCCAGATTATTTTTATCGATTCAAAAAATGCCTCGTTCTTCGTGGCGGTCACATGACGTTTTTATCCATCTATCACGCATATTTTCAAGATGATGCTGCGTGCATAGAGCGTACGCTCAACCCCTCAAGCGCCTCTTGATTTTCGTTGTGGGCAGCGCACAATGAGCGCGCAATAGTCGTTGTGTCGTCAGCAAACACCCAGAGAGGACTGAATGAAAATTCCAGAAGGTCTCAGGAAAGTGGTGAATCTGGTGATCGTGGATGAATCCGCTTCATCCGCATCCGCCACGGCAGAGACCGAAAGCGATTCGTCAGCCGCTGCATCAGGCGCGGCTCAGGATGCTCAATCCGCGCAGCAAGGGCAAGCCGGTGCGTCGAGCGGAATCGATGTCACCGACCTTGAAAAGCGCATCGATACCCTCATTCAGGACAATCCGGCCTACGCGCCCTATCGCGCCTTCGCCGAAATGAGCCAGTCGATCGCGGCCGCCGTGCCGGACGAACAGCAGCGCTATCGCGCGGCCCTGCTCGGCGTAAAGACCAATCTCGACTCGCTGCTCGGCGCAGTCAATTCGCATGCCGATGTGCTCGCCAAAGAGCAGCAGAATTTCGCGGCGGCTTACGTTACGCGTTCGGAAGCGGAGATTGCCTCGCTGCGCGAACAGGAAACGCGTCTGAACGACGAAATCGGCGCGCTGGCGCGCGAGCTTGCGGAAAAGAACGCGCAGAAGGACGAAGTCAGCAAGTCCATCACCAGCAAGACGGCGGGGCTCGCGAAGGCGAAGATCGATTTCGAGTCGGTGCGCTCGACGCTTGTGCAGAAATATGACGGCATCGTGAAGAAGCTTCAGGGCTATCTTGGAGAATCGGCACATGGCTAACGACCTGGTGAAGTCCGAGATCAAGAAGCGCGTGCGCTCGTTCTGGGACACGAAAGAAGGCGGCGTGGGCATGGTGGTGGGCGTCGCGGCGCTCGGCGGCCTGGTCTGGGGCGCGGGCAAGGTCATGCCGTATATCGCGCGGCTGATGGAAAACACGGCCGCTGCGGTTTTCTTCGGCGCGATTGCCGTGGGTCTGGTCTACGTGCTCGTGTTCGATTCCACGTTGCGCAGCCGTTTGTGGCTCGCCTATCAGCTTCTGATGAAAGGGCTGACCTATTCGATCATCAAATACGATCCGGCCGCCACGGAGCGCATTCTCTCCAAAGAGATCAACAAGATGATCGACGAAGCTTCGGACGCCCGGGTGAAAGGCGGCGGGCGCGTGGAAGCCGTGCGCAAGACCATCGACGATTTCAAGGAAGAACAGGAGCAGCTCAAGCGCGAAGCCATGGCGATGGCGCGCAAACATCGTCCGCAGGAAGAGATCAATTCGCACGCGCGGCGCATCGGTCAACTCGATGCCGCGATCCAGCGCACCGGCAAGGTCTACGACGAACTGAATGCGACCTACAACAATCTCGTGGACGCCGAAACCGCATTCCGGCGCATGCACGACGAAGCGGAGTTCAAGATTCGCCTCAAGGTCAAGGAATACGAGGCCGTGAATTCGATGACGGAAGCGTGGCGCGGCTTCCGGCGCGCATTCAGCCGTACCACGACGGTCAATGAATTGCGCGACATGCTGGTCGATTACATCAACGACGACAGCGCCGCGAAAATGGGCGAAATGCGCGCCTATGTGCAGGACAGCGTGAAAGTGATCGACGCCGTGCAGATTCGCGACGATGTCGATACCGAACGCGGCCTGCAACTGCTCGCCGACCTCAACAGCCGGCAGATCGACTTCACGCCGGCCGCGCGTCTGACCGATCCCGCACATGGGTCGCCTACATCGGCAGGTCAATCGCAGCCGCCGGCGCCCGGCCCGATCGACTATACGCGTTACAAAAACTAAGCCCGCTACAAAAAACCAAGGAGTTTACTCATGCAGTTGACCACCGGTGCGAAGCGCTTCCTCGGCCTCGTCGCAAGTGTCGCGATCGTCTACGGCGCGTACTATGCCTGGCAGCACGGCCTCATCGGCAAACATGGCGATGCGCAGCAGCCGGCCGCGGCGCTCGACGTCGGCAATAACACGACTTCCACGACGTCCACGTCTTCCTTGCCCGCAACGCCGCAAACAGCGCAGCAGCCCGCCCCGCAACCGATCCCGGCCAGCTTCACGCCCAACGCGGACACGCGGCAGCAGATCCTGCAAAACCACGTCGTACGCATTTCCGTGGAGAACCCCAGCGAGCCGATCTACGGCGAGACCAACGGCACGCCGCACGGCTTCAACTACGAGTTCGCGAAGCTGCTGTTCGGTCAGCCCGAGTTCAATGCGAACGGCCCGGTCACCATCGATACGCATCACGAAGTCAGCGCCTACAAGGACGTGCCGCGTCAACTGCTGGCATCGGATAACGGCGTGCCCGCTGTCGATATCGCCATGGACGGTCTGACCTTCCCCGACAACACGCCCGCCGGCGTGCTCTACACGAATCCTTATCTCGACGATTTCGGCTATGCGCTGATCGTGCAGAAGAATTCGGCGATACACTCGACGGCGGATCTTGCGGGCAAAACCGTGGGCATTCTGCAAGGCGATCCCGATGTGAAGGCCTTCGTGACGCGCCAATATCCGAACACGCAGTTCGTGGAGGTCAATGACGCCGACGATCAGTTCATCAACAAGGCCGTCGACGGCCATCAGGTCGATGCGTTTATCTACGACTACCCGTTCGCCGTCGAATCGATCAAAGGCAGCGATCTCAAGTTCGCGCAGACCAAGCTCGATGGCTCGTCGATCAGCTACAAGATTGGCGTGCGTGCAAACGACCAGAATCTGCTGGTGTATCTGAACAGTGCGATTGGGCGCGTCAAGCAATCGCCCGCGTATCTGGATCTGCTGCGCAAGTATTTCCGCAGCAATCAGGCCGATGTGATCGCCGCCAGCCACGGTGAGCATACCTACGCCGTCAAGCGCGGCGATACGCTCAACACCATCGCCGCCGCGCAACTGGGCACGGGCTCGCGTTACCGCGATATCCAGCGCCGCAATAACCTGCCGAATCCGAATCTGATTCTGGTCGGCGAACAACTGGTGATTCCGGTGCGTTAAAGCAAAAG
The DNA here is from genome assembly GCF_017104965.1 of Paraburkholderia sp. Ac-20340. Lineage (GTDB taxonomy): Bacteria > Pseudomonadota > Gammaproteobacteria > Burkholderiales > Burkholderiaceae > Paraburkholderia. Next base: position 63,142 of record NZ_JAAGPR010000026.1, on the reverse strand, counting down.
CACCTTTATCAAGGCAAACGGGGCAATGCGCAGGCGATGCGCATTGCCCCGATTTCTATGGCTCGCGCCGGCTGCCACGCCCGCACATTCACTTCGCCATCCTTATCAATATTTTCAAGGAAGCACCAGATATTTCGACTTGCCTGGCACTTCCCTGCCTAGAACAGACGCGGCGTCCCAACCCAGACGAGCACCGCTTCCTTGCTGCCGTTGTTGCTCCAGCCATGCGGCACCGTCGACTGATAATGTGCCGAGTCTCCCGCCTGCAGCACAAAGGCCTTGCCTTCCAGTTCCAGCGACACCTCGCCGTCCAGCACATAGAGAAACTCTTCGCCTGCGTGCGTGGTCACTTCCGAACGTTTCTTGCCGACGGGCAGACGCACGAGGATCGATTCGAGCTGACGACCGCCTGCGGTATTCGTGAGTCGCGCGAACAGATTCGCTGAATCCGCGAAGCCGAAAAACTCGAGCTGATCGCCGCGTTTGACCGAACGTTCCTCCGATGGCGTTTCGATGAAGTACTGCATCGTCACGCCCAACGCCCGCGCAATACCCGATAGCGAAGTCAGCGACGGCGAGGCCAGACCGCGTTCTACCTGCGATAGAAACGGCTTGGAAATACCGGCTGCCCTAGCCGTCTGATCCAGCGTCTGACTGAGCCGCTGACGCAGCGCACGGATCTTTTCGCCGAGCGCCAACGCCATCGGGTCCTGCTTCCCACTTGTAGAAACCATATCAGGAACGTAAATTTTCGCCAAAAAAAGTTTGATATAAGTAAATCTCGTTTGATACCCTTGCGTCCTTCCGGAATTTCACTTATATGAACCGGCACCAAAACAGTGCGTCAGCGAGATCCGCGCCGTCACTGTGATGGATTTGAAGAAAAACACGAAATTGTAAACCTGGTGCCTGCGCGATCCGCAGTCCCACCCAGGAGGAGGAGATATGACATCACCTGGCGCCATAAGCGCCGTCCTTGCCAGCGGCCCACCTCCCGGCGTATGCCTGGGCCCGCTTCGCACGCCATCCGCGTGCAATTGCCACTATCGCAGTAAATTCGCAGCAAATTGAGGTCACAATGAATTCAACAGTTTCACGGACGCGATCGTTCTCGACGGTCTTTCTGATCGAGATGTGGGAGCGCTTTGGCTACTACGGCATGGCGGCGCTGCTCGTCCTTTTCATGGTCGAACGACTGGGTTTCAGCGAAGAGCACGCCACGCTCACGTGGGGCGCGTTTGCCGCCCTCGTGTACGCGTCGCCTTCGATTGGGGGCTGGATCGGCGATCGCGTGCTGGGTTCGCGCCGCTCGATGGTGCTGGGCGCGGCCATTCTGTTCGCGGGCTATTTCATGCTCGCGATGCCCAACGATCACCTCGGCCATATGTATGCGTCGCTCGGCGTGATCGTGGTCGGCAACGGTCTGTTCAAGTCGAATGCGGCCAATCTCGTGCGCCGCATCTATGAAGGGGACGAATCGCGTATCGACGCGGCGTTTACGATCTATTACATGGCGGTCAATATCGGCTCGACGGTGTCGATGCTGCTCACGCCGTGGATCAAGGATCACTGGGGCTGGCACGCGGCTTTCGCGGTCTGCTGCGGCGGCATGCTGCTCGGTATCGCCAACTTCTTCCTGATGCAGCGCACGCTGGCGCAGATCGGCTCGATTCCCGATGCGGAACCGATCCAGTGGCGCCGTCTCGCGTGGGTACTCGCGGGCGGTCTCGTGCTGGGCGCTGCGACCATGTTCGTGCTGCAGGACAAGAAGCTGGCCGTCACCTGCGTGTACACGGCGGGCGTGGCGATTCTCGCGATCTTCGGCTGGATGCTGATGACCTGCGAACGCCAGGAGCGCGCGGGCCTCGTGGCCGCGCTGATTCTCGTGCTGCAGGTGATCCTGTTCTTCGTGTTCTATCAGCAGATGTCGACGTCGCTCACGCTGTTCGCGGTGCATAACGTCGATCCGGCGTTCCGCCTGTTCGGCACGACGCTGTTCAGCTGGAGCGCGGCGCAGTTCCAGGCGCTCAATCCGATCTGGATCATGCTCATGAGCCCGATTCTCGCGACGCTCTATTCGCGTCTCGCGAGCCGTGGCGGCGATGTGCCGGTCGCAGCCAAGTATGCGCTCGGTTTCGTGGTGGTATCGGCGGGCTTCTTCGTCTATGCGCTGAGCGCCCGTTACGCCGTCGATGGCCGCGTGTCGTCGTGGTTCATGGTGGCGGGCTATGGCCTCTACTCGCTGGGCGAACTGCTGGTGAGCGGCCTGGGCCTCGCGATGATCGCGCGCTACGTGCCGGCTCGCATGAGCGGCTTCATGATGGGCGCGTATTTCGTGGCCACGGGCGTGTCGCAATACCTGGGCAGCGTGGTCGCCACGTTCGCGAAGATGCCGGAAGGCAATCTCTCGCCGCTCGAATCGCTGCCGCTGTACACGCGGCTGTTCGACGGTCTGGGCTGGCTCGCCGCGGCAGGCGCGCTGCTCGCGATCCTGCTGCTGCCGCTGATGGGTCGCCTCTCGCGCGCGCACCAGCAGCAAGCCGAACAAAACGTCGCTGAAGGCGAACTCGCAACAAAGTAATGTTGCAAAGGAGGCGCGCGGCATACACGTCGCGCGCCTCTTGAGCGGAATCGTTGCGAGCGCATCGATTCCGTTCACATCCCGCCTTTACGCAGGCTAGAATCGGCGACGCGTTTTCATATGAGGAAATCCGCGATGACCGATACGATCGCCAGCGACACCCTTTCCGCCGATATCGCCCTGCCCGTCGAACGGCAACTCGACGCCTATAACGCGCGCGATATCGACGCCTTCATGGCCTGCTGGGCCGACGACGCCCAATACTACGAATTCCCCTCGCGACTGCTGGCCAGCGGCGCGCCGGAGATTCGCGCGCGCCATCTCACCCGCTTCGAAGAACCGCATCTGCACGGGCATCTGGTGCATCGCGGTGTGGTGGGCAATATGGTTGTCGATCAGGAACGCGTGACGCGCGATTTTCCCGAAGGTGTGGGCGAAATCGATGTGCTTGCCATCTATGAAGTTCTCGACGGCAAGATCGCAAAGGCGTGGTTCAAGATGGGTACACCACGCCTGCACAAGGCGGGGGCATAACGGCAGAGTGGTTGTGTGCGCAATTAATCGGCATCAGCCCGTAATTGATGCGCGCACAGCATTCAAACCACATTCAAGCCATATTCAAGCGATGACCGCGTTATCGCTTGCCAGCAACGGCGGCAAATGCTCGCCCGCGAACTCGATCCACGTGCGCACCTTCGCGTCCAGGTATTTGCGCGAAGGATAGATCGCGTAGATGTTGCGCACATCCAGCCGATACTCGGGCAACACGCGCGCAAGACGCCCGGCCATGAATTCGCGCACGAAGGTCGAAGCCGGCAATACGCCCACACCCATACCGCAAGCGAGCGCTTCGGCCAGCGCTTCAGGCAGGTTCACCGCGAACGGCAATTTCTGCGGCGAGAACGTCGCCTGCCCCGCGTCGTTTTCGAACACCCATGATTCCGATTCCCCCGACGGCATCACGAGTTTCAGGCACGCATGCTGGTCGAGATCGGCGAGCGATTGCGGCGCGCCATGACGCGCGAGATAACCCGGCGACGCGCACATCACGCTATAGAAACTGCCGAGCGAGCGCGAAATATAGTTCGATTCCTTGAGCGACTGTGCAAGCACGATGGAGACATCGAGGCTCTCTTCGAGCAGATCGGGCATGCGCTGATGCAGCGTGAGATCTACTTCGACCAGCGGCTGCTGCTCCATATAGCGCGAGATGAGCGGCACCACATAGCGCGTGCCGAAGCCACTCATTGAATGAATGCGCAGGCGCCCGGAAGGCACCACCGTTGCATTGCGCGCTTCGGATTCGGCCTGTTCGAGATCGTCGAGAATATGGCGGCTGCGCGCGAGAAAGCGCTCGCCCGCTTCGGTCAGCGTGATCTTGCGGGTGGTGCGGTTGAACAAGCGCGTCTGCAGATGCGCTTCGAGTTCGGATACCGCGCGCGAAGTATAGGCCGTGGTCGTATTGAGCGTATTGGCCGCGGCCGTGAAATTGCCCGCGTCCACGACACGTATGAAGACCCGCATGCTTTGGACGAGGTCCATGAATCACCGCCGGAATAAACGTTGCTTCGTATGAGGGATAGGAATGCCGGCACGCGCGGCTGGCCGTGCCTGTTCACGAAGCGAAGTATATCCCGGCGTGCAGACGGCTTCGACACGCCCCGAGGCAATTTAAAGCCGCTCAGAAACCTTCGAGCACGATCTTGCCGCGAGCGCGGTTGGTTTCGATCAGTTCATGCGCGCGACGCAGATTCGCCGCGTTGATCGTGCCGAAGCGTTCGTTGAGCGTCGTGCGCAACACGCCTTCGTCGATCAGTTGGGCGGCACGATCGAGCAGTTCGTGCTGGCGAATCTGGTCTGCCGTGCCGAACATCGAGCGCGTGAACATAAACTCCCAGTGCAGCGATACGCTCTTCGACTTGAGCTTGCGGAAGTCGAATACTTCGGGATCGTCGATCAGCGCGAGACGGCCTTGCGGTTTGATCGACGCAACGATCTCGTCGAAATGACGATCGGTCTGGTTCAGGCTCGCAATGGCTTCCACGCCCTCGATGCCGATACGCTTGAGTTCCTGCGAAAGCGGCTTCGTATGGTCGATCACATGATGCGCGCCCAGGTCCGTGATCCACTGCGCCGTTTCAGGACGCGAAGCCGTGCCGATCACCGTGAGGCCGGTCAATTGCCGCGCCAGTTGCACGAGGATCGAACCCACGCCGCCCGCGGCGCCAATCACCAGCAAGGCCTGGCCGTTCGGCTCGCGCGATGCTTCGACGCCCAGCCGGTCGAACAGCAGTTCCCAGGCCGTGATGGTGGTCAGCGGCAGCGCCGCCGCCTGCGCGAAATCGAGCTTCTCAGGCATATGGCCGACGATGCGTTCATCCACCACATGCAGTTCGCTGTTGGTGCCGGGACGCACCAGCGAACCCGCGTACCAGACCCGATCGCCCGGCTTGAAAAGCGTCACGTTCGCACCAACGGCGCGTACCACGCCACTCGCGTCCCAGCCCAGCACCTTCGGCTGAGCGTCTTCGGGCGCCATGCGCATACGCACTTTCGTGTCCACCGGATTGACCGAAACAGCGCGCACTTCGACCAGCAGATCGTGCGCGCCCGGCGTCGGATCGGGCAGTTCGAAATCGATCAGCGATTCAGGATCGGTAATCGGCAAGCTGCGGTGGTAGCCAATCGCTTTCATCATGTTTCTCCAGTTGCGGACGGTTAGAGGCAAAGACAAATCAGCGAACCTGCGGCATCGGTTCGAAATGAATCAGTTCGGGGTCGGCGGCGAAATGCGGCCAGAGCATGCGCAGAAAGGGCTGGAAATCGGCGTGCGCCATGAAGGCGCTTTGCGCATCCAGACTGTCCCACTCGATTTCCAGCACGTAGCATGCGCTGTCTTCGCATTGCGGACCGAGACGGTGTCCGCGATAACCATCCTCGTTCGCAAGCAGCAGGCTGGCGCGCTGCCACACGGCATCGAACGCCGCTGCCCGCTCGGGCCGCAAATGAAAACGCGCGATGGCAATCACCACGTTGCACCTCCCGTTGCGTTCGCGATTCGTCATGGGAGGAATGATGGGCGAAATCGCGCGGGTAACCCAGAGGGCACGCGCGCAATCAGTTTCAAAGCAGAATTGAAAATGCCGGCTGAGGAAACCGGCGGTCCCGCGCTCAAGCCAGATAGGCCGCGAAACGCTGCTGGAGAAAGTCGCGTAGCGCGCTGACCGTGGGCGAAAGCATCGCGCGGTGCGCGCAGACGAGATGAAGCGGTGCGTGTTCGGTTTCGAAGGCCGGCATCGCGGCTTCAAGGCGGCCGGCCTTGAGATCGGCGAGCACGTCCAGGTGCGATTTATAGGCGAGGCCCAAACCCGCCAGCGCCCATTTGCGCACGAGTTCGCCATCGTCGCAACTACGATTGCCGTGCACGCTCACGACAATCGGCTCGCCTTCGCTGAAGAAGGTCCAGCGGTCGTGCAGCGTCTCGCTCAAGGCGAAACGCAGGCAGTTGTGGCGCGACAGATCCGCAGGCGTTTCCGGCTTGCCGTGGCGTGCGAAATAGTCGGGCGTCGCGCATAGCACGCGGCGGTTGCCGGGCACGAGCGGCAGCGCCACGAGACTCGAATCCTCGGGCACGCCATAGCGGATTGCCAGACCAATGGGCGCGCGAAACATATCCGCGATCTGGTCGCCGATATGCACCTGCAACGACACCGCCGGATGCAGCGCCTGAAACGCGTCGAGCCATTCCACCAGCACGTTGCGCCCGAGATCCGAAGGCATCGAAAGCGACACCGTGCCGCCGATCATCTTGCGCCCGTGCGCGACGGCGTTCTGCCCCGCTTCCAGTTGCTCGATGGCGTTACGCGCGAATTCCAGGTAGCGCTCGCCATCGGCGGTCAGGCGCAGGCTGCGGGTCGAGCGCGCCAGCAGCCGCACGCCGAGTTCGGCTTCCAGCCGCTTGAGCCCCGCGCTGGCTACGGCGGGCGTGAGATCGAGCTGGCGCGCAGCGGCAGACAGACTGCCGTTGGCCGCAGCGGATACGAAAATCACCAGGTCTTCGAGTCGGATCATGAAGGTGCGCTACTGTAGCCGTCAGACCAGATAGGGTTTCAATACTTCGGATGCCTGAGCGAATTTATCTTCGAGAAAATCGAGCAGCGTGCGCACGCGCGGCGCCATATACGGCGTGCGCTGGAACAGCGCGTTCACCGGTACATCGGGACAACGCCACTGCGGCAGCAGCAGTTTCAGACGCCCGGCCTGCAAATCCGCGCCGATATCCCAGATCGATTTCATCACCACACCGCGCCCTTCGATCGCCCATTCGCGGGCGAGCGCGCCATCATTGGTCTGGCGTGCGCGTTCGGGCTGCGCGGTAAACGACGCGGTTTCGCCGTCGCGAATGAAACGCCAGTTATTCGCGAGGCCCGCTGCCGAGCCGAGCAGAATGAAATCGAGTTGATCGAGTTCGTCGGGATGGCGCGGCATGGCGTGAGCCGCCAGATAGTCGGGCGATGCGCACAGCGCGCGGCGATTGTCGGCGAGACGTTTGGCAACCATGCCGCTGTCCGACGGCACGCCAAAGCGGATCGCCATGTCGATATCGTCCTGCAGCAGATGCGAAAGCGAATCGGACAACACCAGCGTAAGCGTGACCTGCGGATGCTGCGCGTTGAATTCGTCGAGCCAGTGACGCAGCACCGAGCGCCCGAAATCCGATGTCGCCGAAACACGCAGCGTGCCGCTCACCGTTGCACGCCCCGCCTGCAACGCAGCCCGCGCATCTTCGAGCGTTTGCAGCGCATGCTGGCAGTGCGCGAGATAGACGCGGCCTTCGTCGGTCAGGCGCAACCGGCGCGTGGATCGCTCGAAGAGTTGCGTGCTCAACGTGCCTTCGAGCTTCACAAGCCGCGCGCTGGCCGCAGCAGGCGACAGCCCAAGCTTTCTGCCCGCCGCCGAAAGACTGCCCTGACTGGCCGCTTCGACGAAAAGCCGGATGTCACCGAGATTGTCCATAGTCCGTGATGATGAGTTTCAGTTTGCCGCACGGCATCGGCATGTTACCGCGATCGGCGATGGCGTGTTTCATGAGGCAAACGTTTGGCTCGTCGCGCTCGAACGCGTCCCTGTAGCAACACAGGGACGCGCGATTCATCGATCAGCTTTTCTTTTTTTCCTTTTCCGACGCGTGCTGTTGCGCAGCAGGATGCGGCTGCGACGGGCCAGGACCGTGCGACGCCATTGCGGCCGGTTGCGGACCGGTTGCGCGCGCAACGGAATGCGACTCGCCTGCTCCACCGCGCGACGGCCCGCCCATGTGGTCGGCCATATTTCCGGCGGGGCGCACAGCATGATCGGGCAAGCGGCCGTCGTGACGCGCCATGACGTTGTGCAGTTCGTCACGTCGATGGAACACATCGGCGCGATGATCGCCATGTGCATAGAACTGGCGATGACGGATTCCGTCCGGTCCCGTGACCCAGATATAGGTGGTGCCGCCGACAAACACCACGTCGCGATCGGCCACGACCGCGACATTCGCGTCATACGGCATGGGTTCGTAGACTTCGACGGGTTCCGGCGGCGGCGGCGTCAATACTGCGGAAATCGTCGCGCCAACATTCGGAGCAAGAACCAGATTGCCTTGAGGATCGGTAACACACCCGGTTAGCGCGATCGTTGTTGTCAGTGCGGCCCAATACAGATTTATAGTTTTCAAGTTGACTCTCTTTTTGTTTGAATTTACATCGACAGCACCCGTACAACGGCTGTTGCCTATGCTTTCTTGAGAGCAACGTTTGGTTCTATTTATTTCAAACGTTTACATCTTGTTCTTCCATCTTTATGTGCGAGGCGTTGCGATTCTGTTGCAGCGCCTGATGCATGGCCGTGGCATCGCGTTTGGGAGAATTGCCGAACATGCGTGCGTATTCGCGGCTGAATTGCGATGCGCTTTCGTAACCCACTTCGAACGATGCGGTCTCAACGTTCACGGCACACGAAATCATCAGGCGCCGCGCTTCGAGCAGACGCAACTGCTTCTGATATTGCAGCGGCGTTAAAGGCGCAATCGCCACGGATTTCAGCGGCGGCATCGTGCGCGACAACCCGCAAGTCAATAAGGCGGTAGTGGATCACACCGCGCTGGGTCGCGTGGGACTCCCCGAAGATGTCGGCCCCGTGATTGCCGGTCTACTGTCCGACGAATTCGGCTGGGTCAACGCTCAACGCATCGAAGTTGCGGGCGGTATTCACATCTGATCTGATCGCCCTGGTGGCGCGCGGCGCGTTTCAACTGATGAAAGCGCGCCGCGCAGGGTAATGTAAGCCCTGTAAGCAGTCGGTCAGGCAAACAATTTGCTCAGGCATTGCGCGGCCTTATCACCCTTTCTTTCCGGCCGCCTGACCATAGGGAGAATCTGCAATGAAAAAGCTGCTTCTGATTGCCGCCACGACGCTCGTCTCGCTTGCCGCCATTCAACCGGCTTTTGCCTACGATCACCACAATTGCCATAAGGTAAAGGTGCATCATCATTGGGAAACGCGCTGCCATCATTGAATTGCGATCGACGACTGGCGCACACTTGCGCTGTCCGGGAATTTGAGGCGGACACAGCAGCGTTTTGCTATATGATCCTCGTTTGAATTTTCCGGATACTTTCTCGTGCAGATTTTCGTCGACGCTGACGCTTGCCCGTCCGTCATCAAAGACATGTTGTTTCGGGCCGCGCGCCGCGTCGAGGTCTGCGTGACGCTAGTCGCCAATCAATACCTGCGCACGCCGCCTTCGCCGTTCATCAAGGCGATTCAGGTACCGGCCGGTTTCGACGTCGCCGACGCGCGTATCGTCGAACTGGCCGAAGCAGGCGACCTTGTCATCACCGCGGATATTCCGCTCGCGGCCGCGGTGCTCGACAAGGGCGCACATGCACTCGATCCGCGCGGCAACTGGTTCACGCCCGACACGATCAAGGAACGCCTGACAATGCGCGACGTGATGGAACAATTGCGCAGCACGGGTATCGAAACGGGCGGCCCCGCGCCGTTTTCCACGCGTGACAGCAACACCTTCGCGAGCCAGCTCGACCGGTTTCTCGCGCGTCACGCCGCATCGCCCGGCAAGTCGAAATAATCCGGAATAAGCCTTTCAATCAGGCTTCTTTCAATTCACCCGCGAGCGGCACATTGCCCGAAGGACTCATGGCACGCGGTTGCAGCATCAACGCGACGAGCCCCGTCCAGCCCGTCTGATGCGAGGCGCCAATGCCGCGCCCGTTATCGCCATGAAAGTATTCGTGGAACAGCACCAGATCGCGGCAACGGGGATCAGCCTGCAATTGCGGATACGCGCCCATGACCGGGCGCTCGTTGCGATCGTCCAGCAAAAATAGCGTGGTGACACGCCGCGCCAGTTCATCGGCGATCTGCGCGAGCGACAGTTTCGTGCCCGATCCTGTTGGATATTCCACGAGAAATTCATCGCCGTAATAGCGGTGGAATTCGTACAACGATTCGATCAGCAGATAATTGACCGGCATCCAGATCGGGCCGCGCCAGTTCGAATTGCCGCCGAATACGCGCGAATCGGATTCCGCCGGCAAATATTGCACGCCGAAGTTACAGCCGTTGTATCGGTAGACAAAAGGTTCTTCCAGATGCGTGCGGGACAGCGCACGCACGCCATGCGCCGATAAAAACTCGCTTTCGTCGAGCACGCGCTTCAAAAGCGCTTTCATACGATGTCCGCGCAAGAGCGAGAGCAGCAAGGCATTGCCTTTGCCCGGCTGGTTCCAGCGTGACACGAGCCGCGCAAGATCGGGGCGATGATCGAGAAACCAGATCAACCGGTCGCGCAATCCCGGCAGGCCGCCATGCACCTGTTCTTCCAGCACGCGCACGGCGAACAACGGAATCAGACCGACAATCGAACGCATCCGTAGCGGCTCGATCGTGCCATCGGGCAACCGCAATTTGTCGTAGAAGAATTCATCGACGCTATCCCACAGACCCGTATCGCAACCATCGTCGCAACTGACTGCGCCCGCGATATACAGAAAGTGCTCGAAGAATTTCACGCCGATATCGACAAACACGTGATTCGCAAACGCCAGTTCGAGCGCAATGCGCATGAGGTCCAGCGCATACGCGGCCATCCACGCGGTTCCATCGGCCTGATCGAGCCGCCCGCCTGTTGGCAACGGCGAAGAGCGATCGAAAATGCCGACGTTATCGAGCCCGAGAAAACCGCCCTGAAAAATATTGTGGCCGTCCGCGTCCTTGCGGTTCACCCACCAGGTAAAGTTCAGCAGTAGTTTATGGAAAATGAGTTCGAGAAATTCGCGGTCTCCGTGACCCGTCATTGAACGGTCGATTTCATAAACGCGCCACGCGGCCCACGCATGCACAGGGGGATTGGCATCGCCAAACGCCCATTCGTAAGCGGGAAGCTGACCATTCGGATGCTGATAGCGGTCCTTCACCAGCAGCAACATCTGCTTCTTCGCGAACATGGGATCGACCAGCGCGAAAGCCACCGCCTGAAACGCCAGATCCCAGGACGCGTACCACGGGTATTCCCATTTGTCCGGCATCGAAAGAATGTCGCCGTTACACAGATGCCGCCAGTCCGAATTGCGCCCGCGTTGACGGCTCGCGGGCGGCGTCGGTTGCAGCGGATCGCCTTCGATCCAGCGGTTCACATCGTATTCGTAGTACTGCTTCGACCACAGCATGCCCGCGAGCGCCTGGCGCTGCACGAGGCGCGCATCGGCGCTTTCGATGTCGTGCTGCAGCGCTGCGTAAAACGCGTCCGCTTCGGCGATCCGGTGCGCGAAAAGCGCGTCGATATCGAGCGGCACATCTTCTTTCGGCGTAGAAAACGGCCGCCAGCGAAGCGTGACGACAGCGCGCCCATGCGCGGCTAGTTCGAGATGCACGCGTGCCGCGGCCTTCGTTCCGGCGTCGCGGCGAATTGCAGTTTCCTCGCCGTGCACGATGTAATCGTTGAAGCCATCCTTGAATGGCCCCGTGCCATCCATGCCGAAAAGCCGCTTTACATTGGTGTCGTTTTCGCAGAACAGCCATTCGACATTCATCGCCTCTTTCGACGCCGCTGTCACGATCAGCGGTTCATGTTTAGGGCCGCGCGCAACCACATGCTCGCCTTGCGCCGATGAAACCAGCGTGAGCGAAGGCTTGCCGTCCTGCGCCTTCCACGACCAGGTATTGCGCGCCCAGATCTGCGGCAGCAGATCGATGGCCGCGTGCTGGCCCGCGCGATTCTCCACCGTGATACGCATGACGACATCTTCCGGCGTGTGCTTCGCATATTCGATCTGCACATCGAAGTAATTATCGTCGTCGAATATACCGGTATCGAGAATCTCGTATTCGGGCACGGCGGTGCTGCGCCGCGCATTTTCGTCGATCAGATCCTGATATGGAAACGCACCCTGCGGATACTTGTAGAGCATGCGCATATAGGAATGCGTGGGCGTGCCGTCGAGATAAAAATACAGTTCCTTGACGTCCTCGCCGTGATTGCCTTGTGCATTCGTGAGGCCGAACAGCCGCTCTTTCAGAATAGGATCGCGGCCATTCCATAGCGCGAGCGCGATGCACCAGCCAAGGCGATCGTCGCCGAAGCCGGCGAGACCGTCCTCGCCCCAGCGATACGCGCGCATGCGCGCGTGATCGTGCGGGAAGTCATCCCATGCAGTGCCGTGCTCGCTATAGTCTTCACGCACCGTGCCCCATTGCCGCTCGCTCAGATACGGTCCCCAGCGCTGCCAGCGTGCGTAATCGCTCGAATACAGGCGTTGACCTTCGGTGGTGAGGTTCAGACCGGCGGCGCGCTGCAGCATGGGCATCCTCTTGTTGGCTGGCCGTCCGGGCGGGACGGCGGCGGCACGCAGGCGCGCCGGGAGCCTCATGCTAGCGCGGTTTGCTTTTCGGCACGCAGCGCGCGTATCAAGCGGGCTGGCCGAGCCGTTTGAGCATGCGCAGCAATTCGCCCAGCGACCAGGCCTGAAACGGCGTGCCGCCCGGCGTATGCGGCGCGTCGCCGTCCGCGACTTCGCTGATGTGATCGAGCCCCGCGTGGTCGAGATGCTCCAGCAGCGGCGCGACGAAACGCGCGTGCGCCTGGGCACGCTGCGCCGCGTCATCGCCATGCACGCGCAGCCACGCGTCCACGAACGCGCCCAGCAGCCACGGCCAGACGGTGCCCTGATGATACGCACCGTCGCGCTCCAGTACCCCGCCGCGATACTGCCCGCGATAGGCGGGATCGGAGGGCGCGAGCGTGCGCAAACCCATCGGCGTGAGCAGATGCGTTTCGACCTGCGCGAGCACCGCACGCGCGGCGTCGCCATCGAGCAGCGCGTACGGCAAGCCGCCCACCGCGAAAATCTGGTTGGGCCGGATCGAACCGTCGACCTTGCCATCGACATGATCGGCGTCGATCACATCGAAAAGCGCGCCGCTCGATGGATCGACGAAACGCTGCGCAAATGCAGCACTCGCACGCGTTTCGAGTTCGCGCCAGCGCGTGTTCCATGCGCCGGCAATACGCAGCGCATTGATCCACAGGGCCTGAATTTCAACCGGTTTGCCGATGCGCGGCGTGACGACCCAATCGCCCGCTTTTGCATCCATCCACGTGAGCTGCACGCCAGGAACGCCCGCGCGCAGCAAGCCATCGCGCGGATCGGCGGCAATCTGGTAACGCGTGCCGCGCGCGTAGCCGTCGAGAATCGCGTCGATGGCGTGTTGCAGCACGAGTCGCGTTTGCGACGGCACCTTCGCCACCGCGAAGAAGTCATGAACGGCAATCACGAACCACAGCGATGCATCAACCGAGTTGTATTCCGGTGTGCCGCCCGCATCGGGGAAACGATTCGGCAGCATGCCTTGCGAGACGGTCGCCGCCCATTCGAGCAGGATCGCGCCCGCATCCTGGTAGTCCTGATCATTATTTCGGCCGTTCGCCAGCAACAGGCCGCGCATGGCGATGAAGGTATCGCGGCCCCAATCCGTGAACCAGGGATAGCCCGCGAGTATCGTGCGGCCGTCGCCGCGCGTCACCGTGTAGGCCGATGCGGCAGCGTGCAGATGGCAACCATAGGATGCCCTGCGCAAAGCCTCCAGAGCAGCCAGCCGCATGGCGCGTTGCAGTGCGTTTTCGCAGGTATCGCCTGTTGCGACTGACCGCGTATTGGCGCGTAGCAGAAGCACGGCATCGCCATTGGAAAGATCGAAAGAGAACACGCCGGGCGTCGCGAGATCTTCCGTGTAGTCGAGCCCGCGCGCCTGCTCGCAGGCATAACTGAAGTTGCGATACCAATCCGGCGCGTGCGTATAACGGCCGTTCGAACGCGCGACAATCGCGGGGACATCGGCATAAGGTTGCCAGCGCACGAGATCGCCGTCTGTTTGCGCAGCGAAGGCGAATGCAGCATTCTCGTGATGCAGCGCGTGGTAATCGCGGCCCGACATCAGCAGGCGAACTTTCAGGGTGAAGGCGCGAGCGTTGGCCAGACCTTCGAGCCGCCAGCGCAGAACGGTTTCCCGGCTCGCTTTGGCGACGAAAACCTCGGCGATCAAAGCGGCATCGTTATCCAGCGCATAACGCCATGTCGGCCACGGCGAGGTATCGAAGCTCGCAATGCTGCGGGAAATATCGGGAGAAAGGAGATCGGGCGCGTAACGCTGCATCGTCAGCGCGATTTTGCGTTCGCCCTGCTCGAGCCACGCGTCGAGCCCGTTGACGAGCACGACGCGGCCCGTGGGCGGCTGCGTCGCCGCCAGCAGCAGCGCGTGATAACGGCGCGTGCGCGCCGTGCCCACCGTGCCCGATGCGAAACCGCCTTCGCCGTCCGCTTCGAGCCATTCGTCGGCGAGACGATCGATATCGATGGGGCTGGCGAGACGCGTCATCGGGTGGCCTCAAGCGGGTTGAGCGGATGACGCCGAGTGTAATGGATGCGCCGCCGCGACGATCGCGCGGCGCATCCGGGCAAGCTTAGTTGCCGCCGATGCCCAGCAGTTCGATTTCGAACGTGAGATCGCTATTCGGCGGGATCGGGCCGACTGCGCGGTCGCCATAAGCCGTTGCGGCCGGGCAGGTGAGCTTCGCTTTGCCGCCGACCTTCATCTTCTGCACGCCTTGCGTCCAGCACGGGATCACGCGGTTGAGCGGGAACGTTGCCGGGCCGCCATGCTTGGCCGATGCGTCGAATTCGGTGCCGTTCGCGAGCGTGCCGCGATAGTTGACGCGCACGACGTCTTCGGCGCTGGGCTGCGGGCCGGTGCCCTGCTTGAGCGTCTCGACGACGACGCCCGAAGGCAGCTTCTCGACGGGATTGGCGGCGAAGGCGCTCGACGCGACGGTGGCGGCAGCGATCAAGGCAATCAGGGATTTCATGCGATGTCCTCGTTGAATAGAGCGTCAATTATATCGGGTGCCCGGGCGGGCTCGACGTTGATAGCGACCCGACGTTGACCGGCGTGACTTTGCGCGCGCGGCCAGGACCGGCGACAATGCTCGGCGCCAACGTTCATTCACGGTGCGCCGCGCGCCGGCGCGCCCGCCCTATCTGGAAAGCATCATGAAACGACTGATATTCGCGGCTCTTTCGGCCATCGCATTCGCAACGGGCGCCAACACGGCCCAGGCGCAGGTCAGCGCGCAAGGCCCGTTCCTCACGCCCGCGGGCGAACTGCAGTTCGTGCGCGACGACCGCGATTTTGTCGCCATGCTCGACCGCGAGATCTTCGACCGTTTCGACGGCAAGACGCTCACCCATTTCGACGAAGCGAGCGGCGCGAACGGTTCGATCTCGCGCGTGCTGGTGCAGAGCGCGGCCGGCCCGGTGCTGTACGACCTGCGCCGCCGCCCGGTCGGCGTACAGCATGCGAATACGGCCATGACGATCAAGCGCGTGTTCTGGCAAGCCGATGAAGTCGTCCTGCAAGGCTCGCAAGGCTGGTATCGCTTCAAGGACGGCAAGTTCACGAAGCTGCAGTCATCGACGATGACGTATCACTGAAGCTTCGTGCGCCCTGCCCCGCTTTTATGCCGGAGCGGGCGACAGCAGCACTTCGATCACTTCCTCCGAAAAGCGCATCACGCGGCCTTCGATCAGCACGTGTTCGGGATGCGCCGGATCGCGTCCGATCGCGGGCAGGCCGTGTGCCCGCAGTGCCCGCGCGCAAGCCGGCCAGTCGGGGCGCGCGATGCCCGCGGGTTCGTTGACGCTCGCCCATGACAAGGTGCCGAGCGCATCGCTGCCGTAGCCCTGCGCCGCGCGCCAGTTCGCACCGTGCGCGAGCAGAAAGGCCGTCAGCGCCGCATCGCCCCGGAAAATGGCGTGATTGAGCGCCGAGGCGTCCCAGTCTCCCCCGCGTACTTCGATCGGCCAGCCCAGTTCGACCATCAGCCGTACCGCGTCGGCCGATCCCCAGGCGGCGGCGTCGGGGAGCAGGCGCAGTGCATCGGCGTCGATGTTCGCGGGCAAGTGCGGATGCTGCGCCTGGAGTTGGCGGGCCTCATCGGCATCGGCGCGCGCGCAGGCCGACACGAAGCGGTCTTCCGCACTCAGGGTCGCGGGCACACCTGTTGTACGCAGACGTTCGGCGATATCGGGCAAACCGGTCAGCATGGCCAGCCGATAGGCGCTCACTCCCGCAGCGGTCTGCGCATGCGGATCGGCGCCCGCTGCCAGCAAGGCGTCGATGTGGCGAACGGAGCAACGCACCGCGATTGCGCGCAGCAACGGCGCGCCCCATGTTTTCGTCGGGCCTTCGCCTGCGGGCTCGTTCGCATCTGCGCCATGCGCGAGCAGCCATTCGAGCGCCGACGCGTCCTTCATGTCGAGCGCGCGGCGCAGCGCGTTCGTGCCGTTCACCTGCGCGCCGTGATCGAGTAGCAGACGCGTGCAGGCCGGGTTTTCGAGCGAGTGATAGAGCGATTCGCCGTCGTTGGGATTGGCGCCCGCGTCCAGCAGCATCGCCGTGAGCGCGGGATCGCGATTGACGCCTGCCGCGCCGTACAACGCGGAAAGCGGCTCGGTTTCGTCGGGCGCGGCCAGCGACGCCGGTGGATAGCGGTTGCCGATGCGCTGGTTGGGACTCGCGCCCGCATCGAGCAGATAACGCGCGCATTCGCGCAAACGGCTCGCGTACTCCGGCAACTGGCCCAGATGCGAATGCGTGACGGCGACCAGCGGCGGCAGCGCAAGCGGCCCGCCCGCGCGGTTGAGCCATGCTGCGTCGGCTGCGACGGCGTGTTGCAGCGCTTCGAGATGCCCCGCCGCGCAGGCAATCCAGATATCGGCATCGACCAGGCCGGGATGTTCCAGCAGCAGTTGCGCGGCGACGCGCGGGCGCGCCGCATCGTATGTGCCGGTGACATCGCCGCCATAGGCCAGTTCGAGCCAGCGACGCGCGAGCGCGTTTTGAGCCTGCTGCGCGATCGCTTGGGCTTCGACGAATGCGTTGAGATCGGCCCACGAATGGAAGCCGTACTCGCGCGCGATACAGGATTGTGCGTCGTGCAGGCGCAGGTTCAGCGCGATCAGTTGTGACGGCGCGAGATGCGCGGCGGCCGGAAGCGATTGTGTGAAGCGCGCAAGCGCTTGCGCGTCGCCCGCGCGATACAGGCGCAATAAGTCCTTGGCCTGCTTCTTGAGGTGATCGGGATGGGCCCTGGGAGGCAGCGTTTTCATGAGCATCCTCGTGCAGTCTGGCCGAAGGTCCGCAATACCGGCAGCACAAAGGATGGAGAAATCGTGCCTGACGACAACAGGTGGGTTCAACCCTTTCCGCGGACCCGGTAGCGGCCTGCACCGCTTGGGGTAGATCGTAGGCGAGGCGAAGTTACGCCGTCAACCGCACTTTAGCGCGGCGCACGTGCTTTCTTGCCGCCCGGCGTTACCGCCATCCCCCGCAACTCCCCCTCATCGAAATAAAAACTCCGGTTCCCCGCCATCGCCTCGACCATAAAATCGATAAACGTCCTCACGCGCAGCGACTGCTCCGTGCGATGACCGTAATAGATATAAATCGCCCCGTATTCGCTCATATGCTGCGTGAGCAAAGGCACCAGCCGGCCGCTGCGAATATGCGGCGCGGCGCTAAAACTGCCCAGTTGCCCGATACCGAGCCCCGATAGCACCGCCTGCGCCTCCATCTCCGTATCGTTCACGCACACGGCCGCCGCAAAATCCCGATAAACGATCTCATCGCCGACACGAAACTGCCATTGCGCAAGCTTGCCGGTATTCGCGCGCCGATAACCCGTGCAACGATGCCCCGCCAGATCGTCGATATGGCGCGGCGCACCGTGGCGCGCGATGTAATCGGGCGAGGCGCACACGATCGCCTGGATCGGCACCAGCCGGCGCGCAATCGATCCGCCAGCGGGCGACGGGCCGCCTCGAAAACCGACATCGGCGCGATCGGTGACGAGATCGGTGAACTGGTCGTCGAATTGCACATCGAGCTGCACGTTCGGGTAGCGCTGCTGGAACTGTTCGAAGAAGCGCCACAACACCGGCAAGCCGAGCGAACGCGGCGCATTCACACGCAGCACGCCGCTCACCTCTTCGGTCGAACGTCGCGCTTCGTCCAGCGCGCAAGCCAGCATCGCCAGTGCGGGCTTCGCGCTGTCCAGCAGCCGCTGGCCTTCTTCGGTCAGGCTGAGCTTGCGCGTGGTGCGGTGAAAAAGGCGCACGCCCAGTTCCTTCTCCAGTTGCATGACCGCATGGCTCGCGGCCTGCGGCGAGATGCCCTGATCGACGGCCGCGGCGCGCAGACTGCCGAGTGTGGCGGCGCGCACGAAGGTGTTGATCGCACGGATTCCGTTCATCGCAGACGTCCCGATTCGCAAATAAAAGTTGATTATGACTCCAACTGGCGACCGCTAGTTTGTGTCAATCGATACGCCTACCATAGCTTCACTTCATCACGTTCTTCCCAAGGAGCAGCATCATGAGTGACGTTCAACAAGGCGGTTTCAAGCGGGTCTGGTTCATCACGGGCGCATCGCGCGGCATCGGTGCGTTGATCGCCGAAGCGGCGCTCGCAAACGGCAATGCGGTGGTGGCCGCCGGCCGCAATGTGGCGGCGATCGTCGAACGTTTTGGCGAATCCGATGCACTGCTGCCGGTCGCGCTCGACGTCACCGACGAAGCGCAGGCTCAAACCGCCGTGCAGGCGGCGACGGAAAAATTCGGCCGCATCGACGTGCTGATCAATAACGCCGGTTTCGGCCTGCTGGGCGCGATCGAAGAATCGAGCGACAAGGACGTGCGCCGCATGTACGACACCAACGTGTTCGGCCTGCTCAACATCACGCGCGCCGTGTTGCCGGTGATGCGCGCGCAACGCTCGGGGCATGTGATCAATATTTCGTCGGTGGGCGGGTATCGGGCGGCGGCGGGATTCGGCGCTTATTCGTCGACGAAGTTTGCCGTCGAAGCCATCACGGAAGCGCTCCATGCCGAGTTGACACCGCTAGGCATTCAGGCAACCGTGGTCGAGCCGGGTTATTTCCGCACCGACTTTCTCGATGCGTCCTCGCTGCTCGTCGCCCAGAACGTGATCGCCGATTACGACGAAACCTCGGGCGCGGTGCGCCGCCGCGCCGTGCAGATGAACCACAACCAGCCGGGCGATCCGAAGAAGCTCGCCGCTGCGATGGTCACGCTGGTCGACGCATCGAATCCGCCGCTGCGTCTGCCGCTGGGCACCGACACGCTAGCCGCGATTGCCGCGAAAAACGCCTACGTGGAGCAGGAAACGCAGACATGGAAAGCGCTTTCGGCATCGACTGACTTTGCGGCTTGACGCTTCAATCGCGCGTCAATGCTCCAGGGCCGCCTGTTCCTCACGCGCATATTGCGTGGGCGGGCGGCCGACGTGCCGCGTAAAAGCCACACTGAATGTGCTGGCCGAGCTATAGCCCACACGCTGCGCAATTTCGGCGATCTTGCCTTCGTTGCGGCGCAGCAGGTCTTTCGCAAGCGCCATGCGCCACGTGAGCAGATATTCCATCGGCGCCACGCCTACCGCGTGATTGAAGCGCTCGAAAAACGTCGAACGCGACAGCGCCGCTTCCTTCGCTAGATCGGCGACCGTCCAGGCGCGCGTGGGCTGTTCGTGCATGGCGCGAATCGCCACCGCGAGCCGTCGATCGGCCAGCCCGCGCACCAGACCGGGCGACGCATGGGTGCCCGCCATCGAGCGCAGCGCCTCGATCAGCAACACTTCCAGCAGCCTCGACAGCACCACCTCGCGCGCGGGCCGCTGCTCGCGCGACTCCTCACGCACCAGTCCCACGAGCGTTGCCAGCCGCTGCTCGCCGCGCACATGCACGATCTGCGGCAGCAACGACACCAGCAGCGACGCATCGGGCGAAGCAAAGCTGCAATGGCCGGCCATCATGCGCGCATCGACGGGATGATCCGGCGCGCCGATCCGGTATTCGCCGTTGCCCAGCGCAACAGGCGCGGACGTTGCGACGCCCGGCGGCGGCAGCACGAGGCTCGACATCGAAACGCCGTAGGCCGCGGGAATCAGCACGAAATCGCCCGATAAAAGCTCGATGGGTTCATGCCCGTCGATGGCGATGCGGCAACCGCCTTCGAGCACCACGCAATAGAACGGCTGCCCCGCGTCCGAACGGCTGACGTGCCACGGACTCGCGCCGTGCACAAGCTTGGAAAAGCGCGCGCCCGGCTGAAGCAGCATGACGACTTCCGCGAGCGGATCGATCATCGCCGGACTCCTGCCAATGTTTTTCGGATCTTTTATTGTAGCAAGTACGGGTTGAGCGATCTATCTTAGGGGCACACGCTCACTACTCCACTGGAGCCCTCATGAAAACCGTATTGATCACCGGCTGTTCTTCGGGATTTGGCCTTGAAATCGCCCGCTTCTTCCTGGCCCGCGACTGGCGCGTCGTCGCCACGATGCGTACGCCGGATCACGACGTTCTGCCGCGCTCCGAACATCTGCGCGTGCTGGCGCTCGACGTCACGCAACCGGACAGCATTCGCGCCGCCGTCGAGGCCGCCGGTCCGATCGACGTGCTCGTCAACAACGCGGGTTTCGGCGCGGCGTCGCCCGCCGAAGTCGTGCCGCTCGATACGGTGCGCGCGCTGTTCGAGACCAACACCATCGGCACCATCGCGGTAACGCAGGCCGTCGTGCCGCAGTTTCGTCAGCGCAAGTCGGGCGTGGTCGTGAACGTGACGTCGAGCGTCACGCTTAAACCGCTGCCGCTGATTGCCGCTTATCGCGCGAGCAAAGCGGCCGTCAACGCATTTACTGAGTCGATGGCGCTGGAACTCGCGCCGTTCGGCGTGCGCGCGCATATCGTCATGCCGGGACGCGCGCCTTCGACGCGTTTCGGCGATAACGCGCGCGAGCGTATCCACGGTTTCGATCACGAGGCCTACGCCGATATCGTTCAGAGCACGCTCGCGCGCTTTGCGGATACGGAATCGCCGGTTACCTATGCGCAGGACGTGGCCGAAGCCGTGTGGCGTGCGGCCACCGATGCGTCGGCTCCGCTGCATATTCCGGCTGGTGCGGATGCTGTTGCCTGGGCAGCGGAAGCTCGCGGCGCATGATCACGCCGAGTCTCCTCGCCAGGGAGATCGCGCGTCGCATTTGATTTTGCCTGTTGACCTGCATGCGGGACATTGCACGTTGTCGCCTTCGTGCGCCACGTCGCGCCCTTCGAGCTGGATCGTCGTTGCCACAGCGACAATCGTGCCATTCGCCGTAGTTTTGTCGCCGTTGAGAATCAGGAAACGTTGCATGGATCAAATTGCCTCGGCCCGCCATCGACAGGCACTTTCCATTTGAATTAGCGCGCAGCCGGAATCGACGAATTCGTCACCTGGGTGATTCGATCGATCTCACTCGAGCGGCGATCGTCACGCTCGCGCTGCTTCTTTTCCTCCGCAAAATCCGTCGAGCCGAAGGTATCCGTCGCACGCGTCTGAAAGTACAGCGGCCCGGAAAGCAGATGATCGTGCCAGCTGGTGAGCATCGTGTCATGCACCAGAAGATCAAATAACGCCATCACTTCGGCAGGCAAGAGGTGTTTGCCCGCCGTCGCATCGCTCCAGGCATTCGCGAGCGCCAGTTGATTTGGGTCCATCATGGCCGAATCGATCAGTTTGGCGCTGTCGCTCGTATCCAGCCCCCAAGGCTCGGCACCCACTTTTTCGAGCATGGCCTTCGACTTCTTGAGCCCGGCCTGCCGCGCTGCCGCCGTCACCATATCCGTGGATTCCCTCTGAAGCCGCTCCCAGACGCTCTCAGTTGGGCGGGAAAGCTCAAGCGTGGTCTTGCGCAACGATTCGTCTTCAGCGGCGCTGGCATTATCGAAGCGAATCTGCGCATCGACAATTTGCTTCGTGGTGCTGAAGAGACGATTGCGAGTGGCAATGTACGCGGCTTCGGCGTCCTGCTTTTCCTTGAGCAAACGCTGATGCTCGGCTTTAAGCTGATCGCCCGCGCTTGTGACCGAAGCACGGAATGCTGGCGACTGGTAGCGCACCGCGAGCCAGCGAAGAGGCATCTGGTCAACGCGGTCCAGTTTGCTGCCCTTAATCGCTGCGTCAGTCGTGGCTCGCCGCCTTTTGATCGGGATGGAAATGCTTGATTTCACTTACGACATCGGGCGGCAAATTTTGCATTGCATCGCCGAAAGCATCTGGCTGCCCTTTGGTGGCGGCGAGAACCTTCTGAACCTGAGGAGATTCGTCGAAGTTCGGATTGACGACCAACGCATAATAGACGTACTGCTGCATATCCTTCACGCTCGTCAGACGATATTTCTGCCATGCTTGTGCAGCTATACGAGCAGTGAGATGAAACTCCTGCGCATCATCGAAATCCGCTGGAAAGGCGACTTTTCGATAGTTCTCGTCCAGCCATCCGTAGACCTCTGCATAATCGATTCGCGATCCCTGCATGTCGTTCCGGAATTCAACCTCGACATGATCGTCTGGGTAAAAGTGCAAGGCCAATACCACATCTCCCGCTTCGCCTGAGATCGTCGTTGCAGGCAGATGCACCTGGGCCGACTTCTTTACCTTCGTGATCTTCTGATGCTTCCGAATCTGCTGTCGCGCCGCTTCCGGATCATAAGCCGTCCAATCAACCGTAAACTCCGTGCCTTTGAGTTTGTAACAACAACTCAGGCTACCGGCTCCTGCACCGGGCATCAAATCGCCGCCACCGCTCGCCGTATTGCCGAATTTGTCAGTGACCACGAATCTGTCGAGGTTGTATGGCATGTAATTCATGCCTTCGACACTCACTCCGCTATACACCGGCTCCGACGACAGCTTGTCGCAACCCGCAAGCAGGACAACCGTCGTCACGCCGAGTGCAACCGAAGCCCGGCGGATCATTCGCGCAGTTGATGTGAGCGCCATGTTGTTCTTCCTCATTCCTCGAATTTTTCCTGATTTTGCTTGCCGCCAAAGCGCTCGTCACAACCCACTGGCAACACGCGTCAACTCCTCATCACAGGTGCCTGGTCGACTGTGTCCAGATTTCTGCCGTTAACGACCTCATCAGCCATGACTAGACTCGCTCTGCTCGGGATCGAATCTCCTGATTTCTTCCACGACTTTTATGGGTAGCTTCTGCATTGTCACAGCAAAGGCGTCAGGCTTTCCTCTGGATTGCGCAAGAATCTTCTGCACCTCAGGTGATTCGTCGAAGTGCGGATTCACAGCGAGTGCATAGTAGACGTATTGCTGCAGGTCGGCAGTGCTCGTCAACCGATACTTCTTCCAGCCATCTGCGGCAATGCGTGCAGTGAGACGAAATTCTTTAGCGTCGTCGATGTTCGCAGGAAACACACGCTTTCCGTAGTTGTTTTCCAGCCACCAGTAGACATCCCGGTATTTGATCCGGGAGCCGTGCATGTCATTGCGAAACTCAAATTCAACGTGGTCGTCTGGATAGAAATGCAGGGCAAGGACGACGTCACCTGCGCTGCTTGAGACCTTGGTCGGCGGCATATGTACTTGTGCCGTCTTCCGGATTTTCTTCAGTGGCGCGTAGAGATTGGGATTGTCGTCAATATCGTAGACTTCCCAATCCACCGTGAAATCCGTGCCTTTGAGTTTGTAACAACAACTCAGGCTACCGGCTCCTGCACCCGGCATCAAATCGCCACCACCGCTCGCCGTATTGCCGAATTTATCGTGAATCACGAACCTGGTAAGGTTGTATGGCATGTAGTTCATGCCTTCGACACTCACCCCGCTATACACTGGCTCGGACGACAGCTTGTCGCAACCCGCAAGCAGGACAGCCGTCGTCACGCCGAGTGCAATCGAAGCCCGGCGGATCATTCGCACAGTTGATGTGAGCGCCATGTTGTTCTTACTCATTCCTCGAATTTTTCCTGATTTTGTTCGTCGCCAAAGCTCGTCACAATCCACCGGCAACACGCGTCAACTCCTCGACGTGCTGCTCGACTGCCTGCTCCACGGCGTCGAGCACCTCAGACGCCTCGTCGCCATCGGCCAGGCGCCGAAGGACCGGCTGCAATGCGGGATGCTCGTCGAAGGTCGGTGAAACCAGCGCGCCTAGAATCGCGTAACGCGCGAGATTCTGCTCGCCCACGACGCCGTGTGCTGCCGCGCGAGCAAGCTGAGACTCAATGCGCTCCGGAAAAAGAACCGCGAAGCCGGGTTGCGGAACGTACAGAAGCGTTGAAAGTGTTGCGCGAGTGCGTCAAGCCCGAACGGCGACGCCATCCACGTCAACATTGGGCTGCTGGCGGTATCCCACCACAGCTGTTCCAGCAACGCGTGATGGATATCCGTACCGTCAAGCATGCCTGGTTCTATCGCGATCAGATATGGTGCGATGTCGGGATACGCCGACGTCGAAAGTTGTTCCCACAACGACACGTAGCCATCGCTCCCGCTTCGCTGGCGCATTTTGGCACGGTCATCCCGGCACCAAATAGTTGAAGCATCCCAATTCAAGCTGTTCCGCACGCTACTCTCCGTCCTCACCGCAGCGAATCAGAGGAGTGGCCGTCAGATCAAGAGAGCATTCGCGTCGCATGGCTTCACCTTGCTGGTGGACTTGCGCAATCAATCCTGTTAGCGACGCGTCAAGGGATGCTTTAGCGCTAATGATGGGCATGTTTCGCGTGCCGCTGTGCTCAACAGGCAGTTCAAAATCCCCATGATCGATATTGAAGTCACGGGGATTCCGATAAATGAACCTTAGTCAGGCTTCACCAGTTTCCAGACTACCCATCGCACGATCGGCTCACCGAGATGATCCTTTAGCAGCAGATCCGGCATCACCGAACCAGCCTTTACGCTTATAGGCGCGCTTTCATGATCCCTGGCGGCCCAAAGTCCGCTCTTTGGGCAGACTTCGCCTGTCTTCACTTCAATATTGCCTTCGACTACTTCGTCAGATTTACCCAACTTGGGTTCAATAAAGTACTCCGATTCATCAAGAATTCTTCCATCCTTATAACGGTCATCTTCCCAAAGAAGGCGCCATCGGGTAGACACAGGACCAGATTCACTTGAATACTTTGGTGCGGTCGTACCGCCAACAAAATAGTTAAAACATCCGTTGTTTTCTATTTTCCTTTCACCAACTGCAATGATGCCCAGTATGCGCGTGCGTTCATCGCGTATCGGTTCCCAGATCCCGTCAACTGGCACTTCTTGACCCGATACAATTTCCAGGTCTCGCGCTTCGGGAAGTTGCGGAAGTTGGTCCGGAAAAACCGGATAAGGTAAGGTATAAAAGTCCTTCTTGTAAAATTCCGAATCGAGCAGTGGTTCAGCCCATGACCACTTCGCCTGTGAAACTCGTTGTTGCGGCAAAACCTCCAGCGGGGTTTGATCACCTTGATAAAATGACTTGATCAACAATTGATGCAACGCTTCAATCTTTGGTGGCCAGGGCTCCATCTGTATGCCGCGCTCCCAATAAGCGGGATGCCTGTAGAGATTGGTCCGCATCGAGGCTGAGACCTTCCATGCCACGTTAAGGGGCTGCTCAACTCGCCATACATAGCGCCGCCCCTTCTCAAGTTCGCCCAATCCCTTATCGAATTGCCCGAGTGCTCCGTAAGCGCGATCAAGCGCATCCGCCTCAATCTGTTCTTCCTGACTCTTCGGCCAAGTCTTGAGCGCGTTTTCATAGGCATGAGTGAACCGCTCCCAGGCATCCCGCTTTCGCATCCAAAGGCTGTAGCTTGTCAGTCGCCTTAATAGCCAGAAAACTTTTGCCCGAACAGCGGGTTCATTCATGTCGTAAAGATTCATACAATCACTCACTTCACGCGGTCCCTCACGCCACTCTGAGTCCTCACCGCGGCGAATCGGAGGGGTTGCCGTCAAATCGCGAGAGCACTAGCGGCGTGGGGCTTTGCCTTGCTGGTCGGCTTGCGCGATCAATCCTGTTCGCGAGGCGTCAACGGATACCTTAGCGCAAATGATGGACATGTTTTACGCGCCGATGTACTGAACAGACATTTCACCATCCCCATGATCAATATTAGAGTCACGGGGATTCCATTATATGGACGTTAGTCAGGCTTCTCCAGTTTCCAGACTACCCATCGCACGATCGGCTCACCGAGATGATCCTTTAGCAGCAGATCCGGCATCACCGAACCAGCCTTTACGCCTATAGGCGCTTTCATGATCCCTGGCGGCCCAAAGTCCACTCTTTGGGCAGACTTCGCCTGTCCTCACTTCAATATTGCCTTCGACTACTTCGTCAGTTTTACCCAACTTGGGTTCAATAAAGTACTCCGATTCATCAGGAATTTTTCCATCCTTATAACGGTCATCTTCCCAAAGAAGGCGCCATCGGGTAGACACAGGACCAGATTCACTTGAATACTTTGGTGCAGTTGTACCGCCAACAAAATAGTTGAAACATCCATTGTTTTCTATTTTCTTTTCACCAACTGCAATG
This sequence comes from Paraburkholderia sp. Ac-20340, assembly GCF_017104965.1. Classification (GTDB taxonomy): domain Bacteria; phylum Pseudomonadota; class Gammaproteobacteria; order Burkholderiales; family Burkholderiaceae; genus Paraburkholderia. Next base: position 36,564 of record NZ_JAAGPR010000026.1, on the reverse strand, counting down.
ATACCCAGTATGCGGGTGCGTTCATCGCGTATCGGTTCCCAAATGCCGTCAACCGGTACTTTTTGACCCGATAAAATTTCCAGACTTGAAGCCTCGGGAGGATTCGGGAGGCAATCCGGGAAAACCGGGTAAGGCAAGGTGTAAAAATCCTTCTTGTAGAAGGCGCCATCCAGCAGTGGATTCGCCCACAGCAACGTCGCCTCTGCATAACGCTGTTGGGATAAAACTTCCAGCGGCGTTTCATCACACTGATAAAACGATTTGATCAACAACTGATGCAGTTCTTCGATCTTTGGTGGCCAAGCAGCCATTTGTATGCCGCGCTCCCAATATGCAGGATGTCTGTATAGATCGGTACGCATCATGGCCGAAGCCCCAACTACCTCATACAGCGGCTGCTCGACGCGCCATACGTGGCGCCTCCCCTTCTCAAGTTCGTCCAATCCCTTGTTGTACTGTCCCAAGATCCCGTAGGCGTAATTAAGCCCGTCTGCTTCGACCCGCTCCACTTGACTCTTCGGCCACGTTTTGACGGCATCTTCGTAGGCACGGGTGAATCGCTCCCAGGCATCCCGCTTGCGCTTCCAGAGACTGAAACTTGTCAAGCGCTTTAACTGCCAGAAAACCTTCCCCCGAATATCGGGGTCATTCATGTCATATATATTCATCAGATCGCTCAGTTCGCCCTATCTTTTATATCACTCTCCGTTCTCGCCGCGGCGGTCATCTTGCTGTTGGTCAGCTTCGTCTGAATTTCATCCGTTGCGAGTCTTCGCGTATTAACCGTGCCGTGAAGACTTTCTCCCGTGTTCGTATAACCGTAAACTTCGCTCACATTTGTCCAGTCCGTTTTCTTGAACTCGACGCGAATTCCATTCCAGTTCAACTCCTGCGGCGGAGTTAGCAAACCTTGCTTGAGCTTGTCGCCGATATTATTGATTTCTTGGCTCAGGGTGCGGAAGTCAATAAAAATTTGCTCTATGCCGCCTTCTAGGTATTGTTGCGGCCTCTTGTCTCTTCCATACCGCTCGGCGAGCCAATCCAATACGCGAGTGCATCGTCTTGCTGATCGTCTCGATCAGGCTGGCGCAAAAATCCCTGCACTTCGCGACCAGTTGCGGTACGAATATTTGTCCGTGAACTTCTTCGCTCAACAGCCCGCGTAGCACCAACGCTCTCGCCCCAACACCGCGAAACCCACCCTCGTCGAGCGACAATCGACGACATGCCAGCCCTCGCCGCATCGACAAATCTCGCCCCCAAACCGCCGCTCAGCCCCGCCACGCCTCGAAGAACGGTAAAAACCGTATATACTGTTTCTACCGTTTTCGATCGAGATTCCAGCATGACCACTGTGATTGCACGCAAGCCCACCAAGAAGGCTTTCTTCTTCCCCACCACCGCGGACGCGAAAAAAGCGCAGCGCAAAGCGGCGGCCGAAGTGAAGGCCGCACGCGCGCAGGAAGCCGAAGCTAAACCCAAGGCGAAGCGCGTGAAAAGCGAGAAGGCCGTCAAGACGGTCAAGGCCGTGAAAACCGTGAAGAAAGACAAGGTCATTCGCGACAGCTTCACGATGCCGAAGACGGATTACGAGCGCATCGCCTTGCTCAAGCGCAAGTGTCTGGATGCGGGCGTCACGGTGAAGAAGAGCGAGTTGCTGCGTGCCGGTCTGCAGTTGCTGGACTCGGCTTCGTCGAAGCGGCTGGTCGCGGCACTTTCCGCGCTGGAAACCGTGAAGACGGGCCGCCCTGCCAAGGGCGAATAAGCCGCGAGTAAGCCACAATTCGGCAACAAAAAAGCAACGGGCCACGAAAGTGGCCCGTTTCATTTACATCGTGCTGTATGAACTGCACCAGCCGGCTTCCGCCACCCGTTTGCCGCTGAACAGCATGCAGTCGCCCCATTTGTCGTCCGCGGACTGGAACAGCGAGCACGTCCCGCATTTTTGGCCCGGCAAGTACGAAGGGAATTGCTTGCGATCCACGGTCGTGGCAAGCGTCCGATAGCCCAGCTTGCGCGCGGCTTCGTCGGATTCGGCCAGCGCGGGCTCCGCCGCCCAAGCCTCGTTGGCCAGCACGACAGAGGTGGCCGAGCATACGCTCAGCATCAGAAATGTTCGACGCGTAATTGTCATTGTGGGGAAAGACACGTTCAGGGAGTCGCTAGTGTCTCAGGCTGCCGGATTTCGTGCAGCATCGGGCGCTGCGCCGATAACCCACCTGTAGTCCCTTAGCCGGTCGAGCCCGCACCGTGGAAATCGCCGTCGTCGTCATCGTCGCGGAGCGGGTCTTTCGCGTAGAGCGCCAGCACCCGGCCGACGTCGCGCACGAACTCCTCCATCACCTCGATGCATTCAGGGTCGTCCGAAGCAAAGTCTTCGGGATTTCGCTTGCCCTGAGCCCGGCGGATGGCGCGGATACTCGCTTCGAGTGCGCGTGCCTCGGCCCAGATCGGGTCATTCTCGGGAAGTTTCGGTTGTTCGTGCGCCATGCCTGGATTTTCGGCCTCCGGCGCGCAAACTTTAGGAGGTTCTCTTCAGTATCCCAACGACGCCCGCGCCAGCGCGTCCATACCCTGTTTCATTGCCCGACGCAGCCGGATTCGGCCCCTTTGGGATACTCATTTGCCCCACCCCAGCAGCCCCATCAGGAACAGCACCGGGCGGAACGAAACCGGTTTCGCATCGGCATTCATGCCCAGCCGCACGCGATAAACCGCCAGCGCAGGCACCTCGCGCCAGCTCGAATACAGATCCATGAAGCGAAACGCCCGCGGATACGCGCCGTAGACCTCGGGCGCCCCGGCTTCCTGAAACGCAAACCGCGCGCGCGGCAGGTGGTAGTACTGCGAGACGAGCACGACGCGCGACAGCCCCTGCGCGCGCATCCAGGCGACCGCGTGACGCGCGGTGGCGAGCGTGTTGTCGCCCGCGCGATCGACCACGATGCGCGCGTCCGGCACGCCGCGCGCCAGCAGATACGTACGCATCGCGCCGGCTTCGTCGAGACCCGGACCGTCGATACTGCCGCTCACAAACAGCCACGGACATTCGCCCGCCTGATAACAGCGCAGCGCCACGTCCAGCCGCGCCGCGAGAATTGGCTTGGGCGTGCCGTCGTCTTCCAGCGCATTGCCAAACACCACCGCGACATCGGCACGCTCATACGGCATGCTCAATCCGCGCGCGCAGACCCACACGGCGGCCGCCACCCACACCGTTACGGCGACAATCGCCATCCAGAAAGCAACGCGGGCGAAAGTGCTTCGAAACAGACGGCGGACTGACATAAAAGCTCGAGCGCGAAATAGGGCCGGTGAATATAGCACCGGACCGTTTCACCCGCGTCGAGCGCGCCGTTCAACCCTGTGCCACGGCGAGCCGTATCGTTTTCTCGCGGCCAGGCGCGGGTTTCAGATAATCGTCGAGCTTCTGCGCATACCAGTTCGTGAAGTTCGTCAGCATGAACTCCGAAGGCGCGTAAGGCCCCGGCGTATACGCCTTCGAATTCACCCCGCGCTGGTTATGTTCGACCAGCGTTGCGTCCTGCGCATTGGTCGCGCGCCAGACTTCGATCAGCGTGTCGATGTCGTAATCCACACCTTCCACCGCATCTTCATGCACCAGCCAGGTGGTCTTGAGCGCGGTTTGCGTCGCCGAAATCGGCAGCACGCGGAAGTGAATGATGTGGTCGGAGAGAAAATGATTCCAATTGTTCGGAACCCTGAACATTCTCACCGACCCCAGATCGCGCTCCGTGAAATCGCCGAGCAGCTTGTTGCAGGCGGGCCGCCCGTCCGCCGTGAACGACACCGCGCCGCGATGAAACGGCAAGCGGATACAGCGGAATTCCGTGCCGCCATCCGCAGGCAGATGCGGCAAATCCAGGCTATCCCACAGCGCCGTCTTTTCCTGCATCAGCAACTGGAAGTCGCGGTTTGCGCGCGGATCGTCGGGCAAGGCAAATTCGATCAGCGTAGCCAGCAGTTCTGGATGGCTGCCAATGCAGTGATAGCACTCGCGATTATTTTCGATCACGAGTTTCCAGTTGGCGTCTTCGACGATCGTCATCGAAAACGCCACCTTGCTACGCTCTGGATGATGCGGCGCGATGTACGGCGTGACCGCCGCCTTGAAACGCGCGATATCGGGCGGGGTATCGGCGATACAGATATAAACCATGCCGCAGATCGTTTCCACATGCACAGGCCGCAGGCCGTGTGCGCTGCGATCGAAATCCGCCGGCATCTGGCGCGCGCTTTTTAGCGTGCCGTCGAGTTCATAAACCCACTGGTGATACGGGCACACGAGCCGCTTTGCGTGCCCCGCTGCCTGCGTGCAGATCAATGATCCGCGATGGCGACAGGTATTGAAAAACGCGCCCACTGCGCCGCTCTTGCCTCGCACCACGACCACCGAAGTCTCGCCAATCGACAGCGTGATGTAATCGCCTTCGTGCGGAATCTCCGCGACATTGCACGCGAAAATCCATTCGTTCGAGAAGACGGCCTCGATATCGAGTTCGTGCATTTCGGGTGCCGTATAAAACTCGCGGGCGAGGCTGTAGCCTTCGCGGCGCCCGGCAAGCAAGGCACGCACATGGGCGCGGTCGGTCACGTTTTCGGCTCCTTTTTACGGGTATTACGGGTATTGCGGGGATTCGATGATCCCGGTTTAGTCTGCGACTCGGGCGCGCGCAATGCGGTTTCTGCAGGCAAAGCCGTACCGGCCGCCTCGCCAATTCCCGCCGCTGCAAACGTCTCGGCGAGAAAATCCACGCAGGCTTTCACCTTCGCCGATTGCGCAAGTCGCTCGGGAAACACGGCCCAGACGTTGGCAGGCTGCGTGACCTCGGGCAGCACGCGCAGCAAGCGGCCTTCGTCGAGTAGCGGCTGCACGTCCCAGATCGAGCGCAGCACGATGCCGCGCCCGGCCAGCGCCCATTGCACGGCGGCCTCGCCGTGATTGGTCGAAAGCGGCCCGGTCACTCTCACGCTCGCCGTTTCGCCGCCGGCATCCAGACGCCACACGCCGAACGGGTGGTCCCGTTCCTTGATGGCCAGGCACGCGTGCGATTCGAGATCGGCGAGCGTGTCGGGCGCGCCGTGGGCGTCCAGATAAGACGGCGACGCGCACAGCACGCGGTAATTCGTAGCGAGACGTTTCGCGATCAGATGACCCGCGATGTCGTCGCCAATCCGTATGTCCAGATCGAAGCCTTCGCCCGCCACATCCACCACGCGATCGAACAGATCGAGCCGCACATTCAGTTGCGGATATCGGTCCGATAGCGTCGCGAGCGCAGGCGCGACGAACTTGCGGCCAAAGCCAAAACTGCTCGACACCCGCAGCGTGCCGCGCGGAATACGCTGCGTGCTGGAGACATCCTCGACAAGTTGATCGACGTCGTCGAGAATGCGCTCGGCCCACGCGAGCACGCGCTCGCCCGCCGCCGTGATCGCCACCCGGCGCGTCGATCGATGCAGCAGGCGCGTGCCCAGATTCGCCTCCAGCACGCCAATGCGCTTGCTGACATAAGCCGCCGACGCGCCCAGCGCCTCAGCCGCGCCGCTGAAACTGGATTTGCGCGCGACCGTGCAGAACACACGAAGGTCGTCGAGTTCGGGAGTGCCAGGCAGTTTGAGCATGATTAGAACGAGTGCCGCATGCCGATGCGTACATCGGCCTGCGTAGTGGTGTGGGACGGCATGAAACTATAGCCGATCACCGCATCGACACCCTGCGAAGCCTTCAACCAGTCGCCGGACATATAGACATCGGTACGCTTGGACAGCAGATAGTGCATCCCCGCCGAAAGCTGGTTCCAGTGATGCGCGTCGAAGTGCGTGTACTGATAGCCGCCCACGAGGCTCAACGCCGGCGTGATCTGCCAGTTCGCGCCACCTTCGCCCACCTGCATATGCTGGCTCTCGCCGAACGCCTTGATCTGCGTATAGGTGAAGTCGCCCATCAGCGTGACATTGCCGATCGCGTAGCTCGCGCCCACGCCAAACGCGCCTTGCTTGTCCACCGGGAACGGCGAATTCGCGTAGAGATCGGTCACGGCGCCGCTGCCCGGATCGACGCTCGCCGTTGGCTGGCCAAAGAACGAATGCACGCCGATCATCGCGTAAGGATCGAATGCGTAAATCCCCGATGGGTTATTCAACTGCGTATAAGCGGTGCCCATCGAAAACGCGCCGCGCTGGTATTGCGCGCCCACGCTCCACGCGCTGCCGTTGTGGAAACTGCCCGGCGTATTGCTGAACGAATACATGCCGCCGAACTGGAAACCGCCGAACGTATTCGACATGAACTTCACCGCGTTCGGCAGATGGTCGCCATTCATGCGGTCGAAGTCGCCCTGATTGATGGCATAGCCGCTCGCCCACGCCGAAGCGTTGTAGAGATAAACCATCTCCTGAGTCATATCGATCTGGTTACCGAAGGTCAGCGTGCCCCAGTCGTTCTGCAAGCCCACATAGGCCGCGCGGCCGAACAGCGAGCCGCCGTTCGAAATCTGGCCATTGCCCATATGAAAGCCGCTTTCGAGCTTGAACACGGCTTTCAAGCCGCCGCCCAGATCTTCGCTGCCCTTGATGCCCCAGCGGTTCGCGTACGAAATGCCGTCGTCGAATTTCACCTGACGCGCGCCGCCGGCGTTGCTCACATAAGTCACGCCCGCGTCGAGCACGCCATAGAACGTCACGCTGGTTTGCGCGCGGGCTGCGAGGGGCAGCGCGGCCAGCGCGAGCACGGCCAGCTGGATTGCGCTCACGCGCAGTGCCTTCATCGAATTCATGTCTCTATCTTGTCGTTGTTATCGTGATGGATCAGTTCAGGCCGCGATCGGCTTCGCGCACGAGCCGGCGTTCCTGTTCGATGTCGAGCGAGCGGCAGGTCCACAGATAAACCAGCGCGGCAACGGGCAGTCCCACGAGCATCGCCACATCGGTGCCGCCCAGCATGCGGGCGACCGGGCCGGTATAGAGTTCGGTCTTGAAGAACGGAATCATCGCGACGAAACCCACTGCATACGCGGTCAGACCGCGCCAGTTCCAGCGCCCGTAAATACCGCGCGGATTGAAGATCTCGCGCACCGAGTAATGCGAGTGGCGCACCACAAAGAAGTCGATCAGGTTAATCGCGGTCCAGGGCGTGAACAGATAGCCAAGAATGCCGAGGAAGTCGCCGAACTTGCCCATGAAGTTATCGGATGCGGAGAACGCCAGCGAGGTCGCCACCAGCGCCACCACGATCAGGCTGGCAATACGCTTGGTCGCATTCGATTTGAGCGGCTTGAACGAGTCCGTAATGCTCAGCAGCGTGAGCGACGCGCCGTAGAAGTTCAGCCCGGAGATCGCCAGCAAACCCAGCAGCGCAAGCAGCAGCGTGACGGTGCCGAAGCCCGGGAAAATCAGATCGCCTGCGCGCTGCACGGCGTCGGAGATTTCGATCTGCGCGTTGAGCGCCGCCGCAGCCGTGCCCACCAGCATCATCCACACACCGCCGATCAGCGCGCCCAGGAAGGTCCACCAGAACGTGGCGCGCACGCCGGTGTTGGGCGGCAGATACCGCGAGTAGTCCGAAACATAGATCGACCACGAAAGCTGATACGCGGCAGCCGAAAAGAGCTGCACGAGGAACGGCGTCGCCTTGAAGCCCGAGAAACTCAGTTGCGCTGCCGGGAACGGCATTTTCACGCACATGCCCACGCTGAAGATCGTCAGCGCGATGAGCAGTGCAAACGCCAGCCAGCGCTGCGCCTTGTGAATCACGTCATAGCCGAAGATCGCCAGCGCCACCGCGAGCACGGTAAACACGATGTAGCTCAGATGCGGTTCGGTGCCCAGCAGATGATGCGCGGTCTGCCCCGCCATCAATTGATTGAACGAGTTGTAGCCGATGTAGGTCACCAGCGCGACCACCCACACCAGCAGCGCACCCATATAGCCGAACTGCGGGCGCGACTGGATCATCTGCGGCAGACCCAGTTGCGGCCCCTGGCTCGAATGGAACGCCATGAAGAACGTGCCCAGCACATTGCCCAGCACGATGGCGATCGCGCTCCACAACAGATTGCCGCCCATGCTGATGCCGATCGCGCCCGCCGCGATGGTGGCGAGGTTCGCATCGCCCGTAAACCACACCGGCCACAGATGCCACGCGCGGCCTTTGCGTTCGGCGAGCGGCACGTAGTCGATCGAGCGCGATTCGATTCGCGATTTGGCGCGCGTCGGCTCGCCGGCCAGCACTTCGGCCATTGCGTCTTGTGTCATGTCTCCTCCAGTTGTGGGGTGGCGCAGGCAGCCACGCTTCGCGCGTAGCCATCCTGCGCACCGTGCGCGACTGCGGAAAGCTTTTCCGGTTCCGGCCACGGCACAGTTATCCTACGGTTAACAACAAACCACTGGTTAACAATAGTACGCATCCTGGAGGGTTGAGACGCACTATCGCATCCTCCTATTGACGACATCTCCGAAATCGATTTGCTTTGCGACCGCGCAAGCGATCCCGCTATCCAACACTAAGGATACGCGGCACGCATCAAAGCGGAAGTCTTTTCGCAACAACGTCGAGGGATAACCCTGATCGTGTGCCGGCAGAATTTCTCTTATTCTTGCGTTAACCCATAGTTATGTTGTAACTGTCAGTTAATTTTCTAACGCACCTCTCACACTGCGGCGGACCCCATGACCTATCTCCCGATCGAATTCCACAAGCCAGCCGACCTGCCCAAACTGCCGGCTGACTTCTGCGCCAACCCGGATCTCGCGTGGACCATTCCCGCGAGCTTCTATACCGCCGAGTCGGTCTACAAGGCGGAAGAGAAGCGCATCTTCGAGGACACCTGGATCTGCGTGGCACACCGCAGCGAACTGGCGGAGGCGAACGCCTACGTCACGCGCGAGATCGTCGGCGAAAGCATTCTGCTGGTGCGCGGCAAGGACAAGGTGCTGCGCGCCTTCTATAACGTCTGCCCGCACCGCGGCCATCAACTGCTTGAAGGCAGCGGCAAGGCGAAGAACGTCATCACCTGTCCGTATCACGCCTGGGCGTTCAAGCTGGACGGCGCACTCGCGCACGCCAACAACTGCGACCACGTGCAGTCGTTCGACAAGGAAAATTCGACCCTCGTGCCGGTGCGCGTGGAGGAATACGCGGGCTTCGTGTTCATCAACCTGAACCCGGAAGCGGACAACGTCGAAGCGCAACTGCCCGGCCTCGAAGCCAGCCTGCGCAACGCCTGCCCCGTGATCGACGACCTCAAGCTGGCCGCGCGCTTCGTCACGGAAACGCCCGCCAACTGGAAATCGATCGTCGATAACTACCTCGAGTGCTATCACTGCGGTCCGGCGCACCCCGGCTTCTCGGACTCGGTCAAGGTCGATCAGTACGCGCACACGCTGCACGGCAAGTGGACGCTGCAATTCGGCCAGGCGCAATCGTCGGAGCGTTCGTTCAAGCTCGATCCGTCGATCACGGACCCGAGCTTCCACGGCTACTGGGCGTGGCCGTGCACGATGTTCAACGTGCCGCCGGGCAGCGACTTCATGACGGTGATCTACGAATTCCCGATGAGCGCCGAAGTCACGCTCCAGCACTACGACATCTACTTCCTCAACGACGAGCCGACCGAAGAACAGCAAAAGCTGATCGAGTGGTATCGCACCGTGTTCCGCCCGGAAGACCTGCGCCTCGTGGAAAGCGTGCAGAAGGGCCTGAAATCGCGTGGCTATCGCGGCCAGGGCCGCATCATGGTCGACGAAAAACGCAGCGGGATCAGCGAGCACGGCATCGCGCACTTCCACAACCTGCTCGCGCAGCACTATCAGGATTAAGGCGGGGACCGATATGACTTCGCTGCAACATCCCGGCCTGCTGCGTCAGCAGGCCTTTATCGACGGCCAGTGGTGCAACGCCGCCGACGGCGCCACGCTGGCCGTGACCAATCCGTCCACGGGCGAGCACATCGCCGATGTGCCGAACATGGGCGCGCACGACACGCGCGCGGCGATTGCGGCCGCGCAGCGCGCCCTGCCCGGCTGGCGCGCGACCACGGCGAAAGAACGCGCGCGCCTGCTGCGCAACTGGTTCGAACTGGTGATGGCGAACCAGGAAACGCTCGCCGAACTGATGACGCGCGAGCAAGGCAAACCGCTTGCCGAAGCGCGCGGCGAAATCGCCTACGCGGCCTCGTTCATCGAATGGTTTGCGGAGCAGGCCAAGCGCATCGACGGCGATGTGATCCCGAGCCCGAACCCGGATCAACGCCTTGTCGTGACGAAAGAGCCGATTGGCGTCTGCGCGGCGATTACGCCGTGGAATTTCCCGGCCGCGATGATCACGCGCAAGGCCGCGCCCGCGCTGGCCGCGGGTTGCACGATGGTGGTCAAGCCCGCCAACGAAACGCCTCTGTCGGCGTTCGCGCTCGCGGCGCTGGCCGAGCAAGCCGGCATTCCGGCGGGCGTGCTCAACATCGTCACCGGCAAGTCGCGCGAAATCGGCCTGGAAATGACGTCGAGCCCGCTCGTGAAAAAGCTCAGCTTCACGGGTTCGACCGAAGTGGGCCGCCTGCTGATGCGCCAGTGCTCGGACACGGTCAAGAAAGTGTCGCTGGAACTGGGCGGCAACGCGCCCTTCATCGTATTCGACGATGCGGATCTGGACGCCGCCGTGGAAGGCGCGCTGCTTTCGAAGTATCGCAACGCGGGGCAAACCTGCGTCTGCGCGAACCGCTTCTACGTGCACGATTCGCTGTACGACGCCTTCTGCGAGCGCTTCGCGGCGCGCGTGGCGGCCTTCAAGGTGGACGACGGATTCGCCGATGGCGTGAATATCGGCCCGCTCATCACCGAAGCCGCGCGCGACAAAGTCGATGCGCTGGTGCGCGATGCCGTGGCGCAAGGCGCGCGCGTGGTCACGGGTGGCGCGCGGCACGCACGCGGCGGCAACTTCTACGCGCCCACGGTGCTGGCCGATGCACAACCCGGCATGGCCGTGCTCAGCGAAGAAATCTTCGGACCTGTCGCGCCGATCGTGCGCTTTTCGAGCGACGCCGAAGTCGTGCAGCTTGCCAACGACTCGATTTATGGCCTGGCCGCGTATTTCTATAGCCGCGACATCGGCCGCATCTGGCGTGTGGCGGAGCAGCTCGAATACGGCATCGTCGGCATCAATACGGGGCTGATCTCGAATGAAGTCGCGCCGTTTGGCGGCGTGAAGCAATCGGGCATCGGCCGCGAAGGCTCGAAGTACGGCATCGAAGATTATCTGTCGATCAAGTATCTCTGCATGGGCGGCGTAACACGCTGAAACCGCGCTGAAGCACGCTGCGTTGTACGCGGATGCGGTGAGTCATCGCATCCGCTATTTATCCGAATTTCGAATCAGAATTACCCGCCAGCGGTAAAGGAAGGCACCATGAACGCCCGCGAATCGATCACTGTCGACGTTGTCGCCGTCGAGCAACTTACTCCGCTGATCAAGCGCTTCACGCTCGCGCTGCCCGATGGCGCGCCGCTGCCCGCTTTTAGCGGAGGCGCACACGTGCTGGTCTCGATGCAGGACGGCGAGCAGTGGCATCACAATGCCTATTCGCTGCTCAGTTCGCCGCACGATACGCGGCAGTATCAGATCGCCGTGCGGCGCGAGGAAGCTTCGCGGGGCGGGTCGGCGTTTATGCATGAACGCGTGGCGGTGGGGACGCGGCTTGCTATTGGGACGCCAGCGAATCTTTTTGAACTCGCTAAAGGCGCGAGCAAGCATGTGTTTATTGCTGGCGGTATTGGGGTTACGCCTTTTCTTGCGCAGCTTGCTGAGCATGGCCCGGATGATCGTGCGCTTGAGCTTCATTATGCCTTTCGGAGTCCGGAGCATGGGGCGTTTGTCGATGAGCTAATGGCCGGGCCGCATGCGGGGAATGTGCATTGCTATGTCGATAGCGAAGGGCAGCGGCTCGATCTTTTGAATCTCTTCAAGACTCTGCCTGCGGATGCGCATGTTTATGTTTGCGGGCCGCAAGGGCTCAATGATGCGGTTTATGCGAATGCCGCTTTGCTGGGGTGGCCTAAGGCGCAGTTGCATTCGGAGCAGTTTGCTGCGGGTGATACTGGGGGGAAGGCTTTTACTGTTGTGCTGGCGAAGTCTGGGATTGAGGTGGTAGTGGGTGAGGATGAGTCCATTCTTAAGGCTATCGAACGCGTTGGGGTGACGGTGGAGTCGCTTTGTCGTGAAGGTGTTTGTGGGACCTGTGAGGTCGCTATTCTCGAAGGTGAGGCGGATCATCGGGATCAGTATCTTGATGATGATGAGAAGGCGGCGCAGAGGACTATTTTGCTTTGTGTTTCTAGGGCGCTTGGTTCGCGGCTTGTTATTGATCTTTGATGCTTTTTTTGTTGGCATTTCCTTGTTTTCGTGTCGGTCTATTAGCGTCGCCCCTGTGCGGGGCGGCACCTACTTTTCTTTGCAGCGGCAAAGAAAAGTAGGCAAAAGAAAGCCGCTCACACCGCCAATGTGACGCAGTCCACAACCAGCCTTACACGGGGAATGGTATAGGGGCGTCCGGCACCTCGCACCTTCAAAGCCAGTGACAAAGCCGTCATTCATCCCGTTGCTCGCTGCGCGCGCAACGGTTGGGTTTGCCACGGAAACCAGCAAACCTTCGGTTTGCGTTATGCCCATCGGGGCGCGCAGCGCCCCCGGGTGGGCGGGCGCCTTGTCACTAGCTTTGGTGGCGCGGGGGACCGGATGCTCCTATACCTTTCCCCCTAAAAGGCTGTTTGTGGACTGCGTCATTCTGGCGTTTGTAGCGGCTTTCTTTTGCCTACTTTTCTTTGCCGCTGCAAAGAAAAGTAGGTGCCGCCCCGCACAGGGGCAACGCTAATAGACCGACACGACCACAAGGAAATGCCAACAAAAACCCCCAACAACAAACCCAAACCCAAACCCCAAAAAAACCACCCCCCACCCCAATCCGCTAAACTACCACCTCCACCCCACCCACCAACAAGCGGCGCCCAGCCGCGCCACTCGCGCGAATTGTCATAGAGGGAAATGGATGTCCGAGGATACGTTCGCGTTCCGTCTCAAGGTGCTGCTCGAGCACAAGAAGCTCAGCCTTCAGCAAGTGGCCGACGCCGTCGGCATCTCCCGCCCTGCCGTGCACAAATGGACCCGCGGCGGCGAAATCGACTATTCGAATCTGCGCCGCCTCGCAGCCTTCCTCGACGTCAACTGGGTCTGGCTGCGCTACGGCGATGAAGCCGTGCGCGATCTCGGTATCGCAGGCACCACCGAGCTGCCCATGACCGATCTGCGCCGCCGCTACACCGCCGAGATCATGTCCAACGAAGCCCGCATGAAGCACGCGCAAGAGGCGGCCGGCATCGTCACGTGGGAATGGAATCTGGTCGCCGATGAACTCATCTACTCGAGCAACTGCGAAAAGCTCTACGGCCGCGAAATCCACAGCAATGAAGAGTTCTGGGAAATCCTTCACCCTGAAGATTCGATCTGGCTCAATGCCGATGCCCTGAAAGATCTGGTCGCGAGCAAGGCGCCGCGCGTGTGGGACTTCCGCATCATCCTGCCCGATGGACAGATTCGCTGGATCGAATCGCGCGTGGCCACGCTGCTCGACGATGCGGGCCGCCCCGTACGCGTGGTGGGCACGACCATCGATATCAGCGCGCGCAAGGATGCGGAATCCGCGCTGCAACGCCGTCTGCAACTGCTCAACGACGCCGCGCGTATCGCCGGCGTGGGCGCGTGGCGCTGGCTGCGCGCGCAGGACGAACTGATCGTCTCGGACGAATGGTGTCGTCTCTTTGGCGTCGATCCGGCCAAGGCGCCGCGTCACTACATCGAGTTGTCGCAGCACATTCATCCCGACGATCGCGCCGCACGCGAAAGCGCCGTCAACGATGCACTCGCGCGTCGCGCCGATTATCGCGTGCTCTATCGCGCGTCGCTGCCCGACGATACCTGGCGCCTCGTGGTAGAACAGGGTCAGGCGCGCGTCGCGCCCCATGGCGAGGATGTCTGGCTCACGGCGCTGTGCCGCGCGGCGCAACCCGCCGATATGCAAAGCGCCGCGCAACCGCCCGCCGAAGATAGCGCGGCCTGAGCGCGCGCAGACTCTTCACAGAAGCACGAATCGCGCGGACCGCTCATCACGCCCGCGCGCATTCATCGGCTATTTGCCGCTATTTGCCGCTCGCGCTCCCGCGCGCCAGCTTCAACGCCAGCAGCGCCAGCACGCTCACCGCGGCAATCAACGCCCCCCACAACACGTAGCGCCGTCGCGCGTCGTGGTCTTGATCCGCATCGGCAAGCCCGGGTTCCGGCGCGCTCACCGCTTGCGCTTCGCCAAGCCGCGCCGGCGCGATTTCCTGCGTGCCGCCGGGCAGCAACTCATCGCGCGAAATTGCCACGGGCGTGAGCGTGCGGTTGCCGATCGCCAGTTCGAACGGCGGGTTGCCGCGTGCGAGAAACGTCAGTTGCGCCGCGCGCCAGCCTACTGCAATCACCGGCAAGCCATCGCCGATACCGCCGCTACGCGTATCGACCAGCACGCGCCAGTGCCGGTCGGTGTTGGCGGCGAACTTGATCGGCTCGTTGCGCTTCTCGCCCTGCTTGTCTTCGAGGCGGAACAGTGAGGCGCTCTCCACCGCCAGCCACGGCTGTTGCGAGCCGCTGCGCGAGTAGATCGTCGCGTTCGCCAGCGTGTTGCGTTGAGGCAGGCCGAAGCGCAGCGCGTCGACGGGATAGGCGCCGTCGGTGTCGAACAGATATTCGCCGCCCGTTTGCCCCGCGCGCACGCGCATGTCGCGCCATTGCTCGCGGGTGGCGTCGGAATCGGGATTGGCCGCCGCGCGCGACGACGTTTCGATTTCGATGGCGCCGATCTCCGGTGCGTCGTCGAGCCAATGCAGCCGCAGATAGCGCCGCCGCAGCCCTTCGATATCCACGCGCTCCTGCACGAGCAGTTTGCCGTCGCGGCTCAGGCGCAGCAGTTCGGTATCGCCGAGCGGTTCCCATGCGCGCAGGTCGTCGGATTGTTCGACCGTCACGCGGCCCTGATACCCATCGTTGCGCAGATGAATCCAGAGGCCGTCGACGTTCGCGTGATCCTGGCCCAGATCGACCAGCTCGCCGTGCTGCGCCGCGCCCGCATTCTGCGCCTGGGCGCGCGCGTGCAACGAGCCATCGGCGGCGATCGTCACGCCCAGCGGGCCGCCCGACGCGTCGACATTCGCCCCCGGCAGCGCGAACCATTCGACATTGCGCCGCGCGCGGCTGACGTTGAGCGGCTGCGCCGCGCTGTCGAGCGTGTAGGCAACCGGCTCGCCCGCGCCGTTCAGAACGCGCAGATCGCCGAGGTCGCCGCGCGCGCTCGCGGCGTAGACGCTCTGCGGCACGGTCATCGTGTAGTAGGCCGCATTGCCGGTCAGCTCGATCGCGTATCGATGCGCGAACTGAGGATCGGCGGCAGGCGCTGCGCCCGCCGCAACGAGCAGCGCGCCGCCCAGCGCGAGTCGGGCCAGCTTCATGATTTCGCCTCCTCGGCCAGCACCTGCTTCGGCGGCAGCGGCGAAAAATAGCCGATCACCAGCAACAACACACCCACGCCGATAAACGACACGATGCGCTGCACGCCCTGCACGTGCGAGAGATCGAAGATAAACAGTTTGACGACGGTGACCGCCAGCAGCGTACCGCCGACAAACCACAGCACGCGCTTGCCGCGCCGCGTGCTCCAGACCATCACCGAAAGCGCACAGACCGTCCAGAACAGCGACACCGCCACCTGCGCGAGCGTCGAATGCACCAGATCGTCGATGTCGTAGGGAATGTCCGCCCAGTGGCTCAGCGTGCGCAGCAACACGGTGTTGAGCCAGAGGAACAGCGTCGCGCCGGCGAGCGTCGCCATGCCGACGCGCCAGTCGTCGGTCGGGCTGAGGCTGCGCTTCATGCGCGCAAGCCACCAGGCCGCGATGGCGAAAACGGCAATCGCCAGCAGATCGAGCGGATTGAGGAACGGCACACGCGCGAGCCGCCCGCCATCCTCGGTGAGCGTGGCAAACAGCGTCCAGAACCACATGATCGCAACGAGCGGCGCCGCCGCGTAAGTGATCATGCGAGCGGCCGTTTCGCGGCGCACGAAGCGCAGCGCAGCCGCAATCATCATGCACCATCCGGCGATGAAGATCTCCTGCCACGCGAACGTCGACAGCACGGCACCGACGTCATAGGGCGCGAGCGCATAGTGATGCAGACCGCGCAGAATCAGGCTGTTGAACCACAGGAACGCGGTCGCGAGCGCCGCGTAACCCAGCGCCGCAAACTCCAGCGTGACGCCCAGCGCACGCAGACGTCTGATCCACACGACCACGGCGAGCACCGCCAGCATCTGCGCGACATCGAGCGGATTGAGCAGCGGAATCCAGACGAGCGGCGAGGCATCGCCGGCGCTCTGCGCGCTCGCCACGCTCCACGCCCACAGCAGGACGACGAGCGGCGCCGCGCCCCAGATCACATAAGCGCGCTCGAAGCGCTGCACCGGCCAGCGCAGCCGCGAGCCCGCGCCCGCGATGGCCAGCAGCATCGCGCCCATGCCATACGCCCATGCGCTCCAACTCCAGGCGCCTTCGGGCACCCAGTCGCGCATCGTCCAGTAGCCTTCCTGCGCGAGGAACGCACACAGATTCCAGAACATCAGCGTGTGCAGCGGCGCGAGAAAATGCTCCGCGACATCGCGCTGCTGACGCAGCAACAAGACATAAGCGCCGACAAACGCAACCGGCCACGCGACAAAGCCCAGCGAATGCAGCGGGACCCACTGAGCGAAGAATGCGCGCGTCAGCGTGACGGCGATAACCGGTGCGAGCGCCAGCGCGACCAGCTCGGCGAGCGGCCACGACAGCCGGCGGCGCGCGATGTGCGCGAGCCATGCCGTGAGGACGAACAGCAGCAGCAGCGCGTCGGGCAGGAAACCGGAGGAAGCCGGATAGGCATGCACCGCCGCAAAACGCACGATTTCCCAGCTACCGCCGCCGAGCCACCACGTCAGGCCCCAGATCGCGCCCACGAAACCCCATTGCGGCAGCCACGGCTGCCACTCGCGCGCCTCGTTGCGGCCGTGCAGCCACCAGCCCGTGAACACGCCCGCCAGCGCGATCAGCAAGGTCGCGATCCAGGTCGAGTTGAGCAAGGGCAGACCCGTCGAATAGCCTTGTTCGGCGATGCTGTACGCGAACGCGCAGGCGGCCGCGCACTGCATGAAGACGCCGAAGTAAAACGGCTGCAGACGTCGCTCGCGCACGCCCAGCCAGACGAGTGCGGCGCCTTCGACGGCCCAGGCGGCGCTCGTCGTCGGGCCGGAGAATGCGAACGGCAGCGCGAGCGTCGCGAACAGCACGGCAATCGCCAGCATCGATTCGAACAGCAGGCCCAGACGCGCACGGCGCGGGCGCAGCCACGCCGCCACGCCCAGATAGAACGCCGCGAGCGCCACGGCGCTGTAGGCAAGGCCGAACGGCACGTTGCGCATCAGCGCGGCCTGCAGCCCCGCGACGACGATCGGCGTGCCGAAAACAAGCGTGCCGTCGATGTAGTGCTTGAGCGCGATCTCGCGATGACGCGCGTAGAGCAGCGCGATGCCCGCGTAGATCAGGAAGAAGGCAATCAGGAACGGCTCGGTGGACGCGAGCAGTTCGGGCCGGTACGCCGTCACGCCCCACGCCGTACCGATGGTGAAGGTAAAGACGAAGCCGAGCAGATTGAGCGGGCGCCACGCCTTGAACCACGCCATCGCCAGAATGCCGATGTTCAGCACGAGGTAGTACGAGAACAGCGCGACATGGTTACCGCTGCCATTGGACAGCAGGATGGGCGCGAGAAAGCCGCCCGCGCTGCCCATGAAGGCGAGCGGCCGCGCATCCTGGCGCACGGCCAGGAATGCGCCCAGCCCGCAGATCGCGATCATGAAACCGAGCGCCGCGCCGCCAGGCAGCAGGTCGTAGAGCTTCGCCGCGGCGAACACGACCAGATAGAGAATGCCGAGACCGCCGCCTTGCAGCACCATGCCGTAAGCGCCGCGGCGCATGCCGATGCGCTGGCCCGCGACGAGCATCGCGATTGCGCCGGCCGCCACGCCGGCGATGCGGAATTCGATCGGCAGCAGGCTGTTGTCGGCGGCGTACTTGAGCAGGAAAGCCACGCCGAACAGCAGCACGATGATCCCCACGCGCACGACCGTGTTGCCGCCGAGCAGCCAGCCGATCCCCGCGCTGATGAGGCGATCGATGATGTTCGGTTTGGCGGGTTCGGCAGGCTGCGCGGGTTTGAGCGGTTCGGCGGGCTTGGCCGCAGCCATGGCGGGCGCGGCCTGATCGTCGGCGAATTCGGCGTACGCCGCCTCGGGCACCGGTTGCGCGGGTTCCTCGCGCGGCGCTTCGGCCTGCGGTGCGCGCGTCTGCTCGACCTCGGGCGCCGGTGCCTCGCGCGGCGGCGCGACCGGTTCGACCGGTTGCGGCGTGGCTGGTGGCGGCTCGACCACCGCCGGACCGTGCACGAACGTGGTCGCCTCGCGCGCGGCCACGCCCATCGACGAGCGCAGCATCGCCACCTCGGCCTCGAGCCGCGCCACGCGCTCGTGCAGCACACTCACGCTCTGCTGCCAGGACACGTGCGTGCCCTGCACCGCCGGCGTGCTGCTCTTGCGCGGCTTTTTCAGTATCAGACCGATCACACCGCCGACCATGGCGCCCAGAAACCCGAGCGACATCGAATCGGCACCATTACTCCACGCGACCAATATGCCCGCCACCAAGCCGAGCGCCGCCAGAATCCACACAATCAATCAGAACCTCCCGTTTTTCTTGTTCATTTTTTGACTTGCCCAACCCGCGACATCGCCGGCATCACCAGCTATCCGACGCC
Source organism: Paraburkholderia sp. Ac-20340 (assembly GCF_017104965.1). Lineage (GTDB taxonomy): Bacteria > Pseudomonadota > Gammaproteobacteria > Burkholderiales > Burkholderiaceae > Paraburkholderia. The sequence continues at coordinate 17,621 of NZ_JAAGPR010000026.1, read as the reverse complement.
CCGCCGCCGCCGCTCTTGCCCCCGCCGCCGGAAAACCGGCCCGACGAGCCCGAGCCCGATTTCGAAAACCAGCCAAACCAAGACGACGATTTCGACGACGATCGCGAACCCCACACCCCGAATGGCTCGCCGATGCGCGTGACGATCAGCCCTACCACGGCGATCGTGCTGCCGATCGCGCCCAGCACCTGGCCAACCGAATAACCCATCGAATGGCCGATGGCGATGCACACGCCCAGCACGGCGGCAATGGCCGCCGTCCAGATGCGCACGCGCGCCGAACGCACGAGCCCGATGCCGAGCAACATCGGCGCCACGCCGCTCAGCACCGGCAACAGCAGCGCAAACACCAAGGTCCAGCCCCAACTTCCGGCGTCCACCGTGCCGCGCGGCAACCCGACGACCAGCGCAACCGAAGAAGCCAGGTAGCTGCCCGGCAGAAAAATCTTCCACGACAGCTTGCGCCACGCCGCCGCCACGCCCAACACCACGTTCGCGAGCGCAAGCAAGGTCCAGAAAATCGGCGATACGGGTTTCGGCGCAGGCGGCTTGATCTGCGCGGCCCGCGCCTGCTGCGCGAGGATTTCCTGCGTCATGACTTCGAAGTGCTGCGACAGCGCGTTCACCGCGTCGCTGATACCGCGTTCGAAATGGCCGCTGCGAAACGCGGGCACGATGCGCGTGCGAATGATGTCCGCAGCCAGAACATCGGGAATCGTGCCTTCCAGCCCGTAACCCACCTCGATACGCACGCGATGGTCCTTGAGCGCCGCGACCAATAGCACGCCGTTGTCGATGTTCTGCTGGCCGAGCTTCCACTTGTCGAAGACCGCCGTGGCGTATTGCTCGATCGACTGCTGGCCGGTCGTTTCGACCAGCAGCACGGCGAGTTGCACACCCGTCGTGTCTTCGAGACTGGCCAGGCGGCGCGTCAGTTCGGCCTTGCAGGCGGCCGTGACGATGCCGGTGGTGTCGGTCACGCGGCCAGCGAGATCGGGAACGCCAGCGGACGTTTGAGGGGACGATGCGGCATCGGCGTTCACGACATGCGAGCACGCGTCCGTTGCGCTGGCAACGACCGGCGCTAACGCCTGCGAGGCGACATCGGCCGGCATTGGCTCCGAACCGTCGGCGCGCGCGCATGCACAGGCGAGCATCATCGCGAGGCCTATTAATGCGCGAGCAGGCACGGCCAGGCCGCGCTGCAATCCTGTCGTTAATGGTGGCACTGCAACCGGTCTCTTTTACTCTTGAAGTTATTTCGGCCGATAAAATCGCATTTTTTACCGGATTGAATATGGCAGCGACTTATTGAACGTCTTATTGAACATCGATAAGCTGCGAGATTTTATCGTTTTGATTGTTTCACGCGCAGATAATTGATAAAAAAGCGCGATTATAATCATCGCGGATATTGATCCATTCGGCATATTCGAATGGTATTGATGGATGCCGGTCGCAAAGCGTCCGCTTTGGATACGCGTAAGGCATGGCGGCGCGGGCTCGAAGCCGCGCCGGTTTGCTTCACGCTTCGCGCGAACTCACCCGCACCATCGCGTCGACGGCCGCCGCCACATCGGGGTCGAGTTGCGGCCAGCGATCGGGCGGCATCTCGGCGATGGACCGCACGCGCGGTTGACGCACCGCCGCCGCGCCCGCTGCTTCGGGCGTGGCGTCGCCGTAGCGGTAAACCAGCGTGCGGCGCGGCGCCAGCACCTCGGAGACCTGCACGATGCCCGCGTCCAGCCACAGGCGCAGAATCGCCCGCACGCTGCGCACATCGACCTGCGCCCGCACCGCCAGCTCCGACGTCGTACCGCTTGCGCCGTCCTGCATCGCCGCGATCAGACGCCGCGCCAACTCTCCTTTCTCACGCATCCTCGCTCCCAGGTCACGCCTGCAAAACGTCAACGCTAACCCGGGTGCGCGCGGGTTCATCCTGAAAATCGATTGGACAATGCGACCGCAATCAGGCGCATCTCAATCGAGATGCAATCGCCGATGCGTTTCAAAGAGAATTGGAGAATCGACATGGCCGCCCAAACCTCCATGCTCCCTATCCGCATGGATGAAAAGGCCTACGACACGTGCGCAGCTATCCACGTAGACGAAGAAATAGAAAATCAGGCGGATATCTTGATCGACAATCCGGAACCCGGCCGCATGGGCCGCGTTCCGGAAACACGCGAACGGGCGCTCACGCGTCAACCTCAACAACAGTGGCCGCCCGCGCGACGCATCTGACGTCACGCAGGCCTGCACGTCCTACATCAAAGCGCTTGCGCCACTGCCCGGCCCACATCGCCGGTCTTCGCCTCGCCGCCCATATCCGGCGTGCGCGGGCCTTCCACCAGCACCTTTTCGATTGCCTGCATGATCGCATCGTGCGCGGCCTTGAACTGCGCGTCGCCGTTGCCGAGGAAGTCGAGCATCATCGCGCCCGACCAGATCATGGCGATGGGGTTAGCGATTTCCTTGCCGAAGATATCGGGCGCCGAGCCATGCACCGGCTCGAACAGCGACGGGAAATTGCGCTCGGGATTCAGGTTCGCCGATGCCGCCAGACCAATCGTGCCCGTGCAGGCAGGACCGAGGTCGGAAAGAATATCGCCGAACAGATTGGACGCCACCACCACATCGAAGCGATCCGGTTGCAGCACAAAGCGCGCGCACAGAATATCGATGTGCTGCTTGTCCCATTTCACATCCGGATAAGCCTCGCCCATGGCGGCCACGCGCTCGTCCCAATACGGCATGCTGATCGAAATGCCATTCGATTTCGTCGCCGCCGTGAGTTTCTTGCGGCCGCGCTGATTCGCGAGTTCGAATGCGTACTTGAGAATGCGATCCGTGCCCTGACGCGTGAATACCGATTCCTGCAGCACGAATTCGCGATCCGTGCCTTCGAACATCTTGCCGCCCACCGAGCTATATTCGCCTTCGGTGTTTTCGCGCACCACGAAAAAGTCGATATCGCCGGGCTTGCGGTTCGCGAGCGGGCACGGCACGCCGGGCAGCAAACGCACCGGGCGCAGATTCACATACTGGTCGAATTCGCGGCGGAATTTGAGCAGCGAACCCCACAGCGAAATATGATCGGGCACCTTGTCGGGCCAGCCCACCGCGCCGAAGTAAATCGCGTCGAAACCCTTGAGCGTGGCGAACCAGTCGTCCGGCATCATCTTGCCGTGCTCGAGGTAATAATCGCAGCTGGCCCAGTCGAAATGCGTGAATTCGATCGACAGACCGAATTTTGCTGCCGCCGCCTCCACGACGCGCACGCCCTCGGGCATCACTTCCAGGCCAATGCCGTCGCCGGGAATCGCTGCGATGCGGTAGGTCTTGCTCATGTCTCGTTCTCCGTTGCTCGTTTGCTCGATGACTCGATGTGGCGCGCCCCGATTGGCGCGCTTCGATAACCGCAAGCATGCCCCAGAAAGCGCACAAACATTAGCCCCCGAGGCGTGGAGACATTAAACACGATTCGTGAATGATGCGGCATGTCACGCGCATTCCCGCATCGATCTGGTTGCATGCGCAACCAGATTGTCAGCCGTCGACGTCCGACTCAGCGCCCGACGCGGCTCTGCAAATGCGCCGGATAACGGTCGCCCACGATATCGACCTGCCTGAGCGCCGCTTCGATCGCCGCCAGATCGGCTGCATCGAGCGTCACGGCCGCCGCGCCGACATTCTCTTCAAGCCGATGCCTCTTGGTCGTGCCCGGAATCGGCACGATCCACGGCTTCTGCGCGAGCAACCACGCAATGGCGATCTGCGCGCGCGTCGCGCCCTTGCCCGCGGCAATCGCGCCCAGCACGTCCACGAGGGCCGCATTGGCCTTGCGGTTTTCTTCCGAGAAACGCGGCACCACGTTACGGAAATCGCTCTGATCGAATTGCGTGTTTTCGTCGATGGCGCCGGTGAGAAAGCCCTTGCCCAGCGGGCTGAACGGCACGAAACCGATCCCCAGTTCTTCCAGCACCGGCAGCACCGATGTTTCCGGCTCGCGCCACCACAGCGAATACTCGCTTTGCAGCGCCGCAACCGGCTGCACCGCATGCGCGCGGCGAATCGACTGCTCGCCAGCCTCGGACATGCCGAAGTGCTTGACCTTGCCTTCCTTGATCAGATCGGCGACGGTGCCCGCCACGTCCTCGACCGGCACATTCGGATCGACGCGATGCTGATAGAACAAGTCGATGCGATCGGTCTTCAGACGCTTGAGCGCGGCTTCCGCTACGGCGCGAATGCGCTCGGGGCGGCTGTCGAGCGGCTTCTTCGCATCGCCGTCCTGAAAGCCGAACTTGGTGGCGATCACCACTTGATCGCGCATCGGCGCGAGCGCTTCGCCCAGCAGCGTTTCGTTGACGAACGGTCCGTAGGCTTCGGCGGTATCGAAGAACGTCACGCCGCGCTCGAACGCCGCGCGAATCAGCGCCACGCCTTCCGACGTGCTGGTGGCGGGGCCGTATCCAAAGCTCAGGCCCATGCAGCCGAGCCCGATCGCCGAGACTTCCAGGCCGCTCTTGCCCAATGTGCGCTTGTCCATGCGTGCTCTCCCGTTGATGAATTGCGATGCCACGCAGTGTAGGACGCAATATCTGGCTCAACAATCGGCCTGAAGCTGCATGAGCTAGTGAGAAAAATTCATCTATGGCGAGCGCCATCTGGGAACGCGTACTTTTAAACTGCCATCTCCAGCAGCGCGCGCGTGGCCGCCGCCCGATCGTAGGCGCGCGTGGCGATCACCACTTCGCTAAAGCCGTTCGCCATCGCCAGCGGCTTGAAGACGGCGTCCTCCACGTCGAAGCGCGCGAGCGTGCGCGGCACGAGCCCCACGCCCAGACCGGCCGCTGCAAAGCGCATCACGCCCACGGAATCGGTCGTGCGCAGCGTGCTGGCCGGCTCGAACCCGGCTTCCAGACAAAGCTCCAGCGCGCGATGCCCAAGGCCCACGCCGGCCGGATCATCCACCACGATCAGGCGATCCTCCGCGACTTCGCGCAAGCTCACGCGCTTTCTGCGCGCCAGCCGATGATCGCGCGCGAGCACCAGATCGAGCGGCGTGCGCGAAAAAGGCGTGATGCGGATCGAGCCCGGCAGCGGGCCCGGCGGCGAACGCAAAAACGCCACGTCGATCCGCTCGTCTGCCAGCGCGCTCATCTGCTCCTGCACCGAAATCCCGCGCAATTCCAGTTCGACCTCGGGGCGCGCCTGGGTGAAGCGCTTGAGCAACGCGGGCAATTCGGGTTCGAGCACGATCGAATTCGCGTAGGCGATACACAGCTTGCCGAGTTCGCCGCGACTCGCACGCCGCCCCGCCAGCACGGCCGTTTCGGCCTGCGCGAGCGCCGCGCGCGCATGGTTGAGAAACACGGTGCCCGCCGGGGTGAGTTCGATGCCGCGCCGCACGCGATGAAACACCTTGAAGCCTAACTGCGTTTCCAGCGCCTTGATCTGCTGCGTCACCGCGGGTTGCGCAATCCCCAGACGCTCGGCCGTATGGCCGAAATGCAGTTCCTCGGCGGCGATCACGAAGGTGCGGAAGTGACGGAAATCCATCGTCGGCTCCGGTTTAAAAATAAGATTATCTTATCAAAATCACCGGTTTCGATTTATTGATTCAATCGTTCGCAAGGGGTCAAATAGAGCCCGTCAGCAACCCGGATGGACCGCAACACCATGCATCAGCAGAACGAATTCGCAGCAAACCTTCCCCACAACGCAGAAGAACAGCACGCGCCCGTCAACGACCTGCGCTCGGCGCTCGCGCGCATCGCCAACGAGCCCGGCCAGCTTCTCGAAACCGGCCACGAAGTCGATCCGCACGGCCAACTCGCGGGCGTCTACAAGCGCATCGGCGCGGGCGGCACGGTCGAGCGTCCCACGCGCCTCGGTCCGGCGATGATCTTCAACAACATCAAGGGTTATCCGCAAAGCCGCGTGCTGGTCGGCCTGATGGCCAGCCGCAAGCGCGTCGGCATGCTGTTCGATGCGCCGTCGCGCCGCCTTACGCAGCGCATGGCCGAAGCCGTGCGCAACGCCATCGCGCCGGTCACCGTGGCGCGCGAAAACGCGCCCTGCCAGCAGACCGTGCATCTGGCGAGCGACCCGGATTTCGATCTGCGCAAGCTGATTCCCGCGCCCACCAACACCACGAGCGACGCCGGCCCGTTCCTGTGCCTGGGCCTCGCGCTCGCCAGCGATCCCGACACCGGCCACGCCGACGTCACGATCCACCGCCTGTGCGTGCAAAGCCGCGACGAACTCTCGATCTTCTTCGCACCGGGCCGCCATATCGACGCCTTCCGCCAGAAGGCCGAAGCGCGCGGCGAAGCGCTGCCCGTCTCGATCAACATGGGCCTCGATCCGGCGATCCACATCGGCGCGTGTTTCGAGGCGCCCACCACGCCGCTCGGTTTCGACGAACTGTCGATCGCAGGCGGCCTGCGCGGCACGCCGGTCGAACTGGTCGATTGCGTGAGCGTCGCGCAGAAGTCGATCGCGCGCGCCGAGATCGTCATCGAAGGGGAAATCCTGCCGAATGTGCGCGTGGTCGAAGACCAGAACACCCACACGGGTCACGCGATGCCGGAATTCCCCGGCTATAACGGCCCGGCCAATCCGTCGCTGCCGGTCATCAAGGTCAAGGCCGTGACGATGCGCCACGGCGCGATCATGCAGACGCTCGTCGGCCCCGGCGAAGAGCACACCAACCTCGCGGGCATTCCCACCGAAGCCAGCATCTACAACGCCGTGGAAGCGGCCATGCCGGGCTTCGTGAGCCAGGTCTACGCGCACACGGCCGGCGGCGGCAAGCTGCTCGCGGTGATGCAGGTCAACAAGCGCAACGCGTTCGACGACGGCCGCGCGCGCCAGGCCGCGCTGATCGCGCTGGGCGTGTATTCGGAGCTCAAGCACGTGATTCTCGTCGATGAAGACGTCGATCCCTTCGACAGCGACGACGTGCTCTGGGCCATGACCACGCGCTATCAGGGCGATGTCTCGTCGATGGTGCTGCCCAAGGTGAACGGCCACGTGCTCGACCCGTCGCAGACGCCCGACTTCAACCCGGCGCTGCCCGCGCGCGGCGTGACCTGCAAGGTGGTGTTCGACTGCACGGCGCCCTTCCATCTGCGCGGCGAATTCGAGCGCGCGAAGTTCATGGAAGTCGATCCGCGTCCGTGGGCGCCGTCGCTGTTCGACGATAAGGCAGGCGACGATCATGAGTAAGCGCGCACTCGATGGCCGCAAGCGTCTGATCGTCGGCGTGACGGGCGCAACGGGTTTCATCTACGCGGAGCGCACGCTGCGCCTGTTGCGCGACATGGGCGTGGAAACGCATCTGGTGATGTCGCGCGCGGCCGAACTCACGCGCGAATACGAGTCCTCGCTCGCCCGCGACGAAGTCCACGCACTGGCCGATCACGTCCATGCGATCGCCGATGTAGGCGCGTCGATTTCATCGGGATCGTTTCGCACGCTCGGCATGCTGGTGGTGCCGTGCTCGATGCGCACGGTGGGCGAGATCGCCTCGGGCGTCACCAGCACGCTGCTCACGCGCGCCGCCGATGTCGTGCTCAAGGAACGTCTGCCGCTCGTGCTGATGGTGCGCGAAACGCCGCTGAACCTGATTCATCTGCGCAATATGACGACGGTGACCGAAGCGGGCGCCGTGGTGTTTCCGCCCGTGCCCGCGTTCTACGCGAAGCCGCAGAGCCTGGAAGAGATGGTCGATCATTCGGTGAGCCGCGCGCTCGACCAGTTCGGCCTCGACACCGAGCGCATCGAGGCGTGGCGCGATATGCCCAGTGTGCGGGCGGCATGACGGTCCTCCCATGAGACTTCACTGAGGTCGCGCCGGTTGCCCTCTTTGCGAGGACCAACCGGCGCATTTTCGCAACGCCGCGCGCCCGCGCGGTTGACGCCTCGATCCTGCGCCCCTACCCTTGCGCGCTGATGGTTTCCCGCGAGGGAATCAAAAGGGAACGCAGTAGAGGCGCACGCGCCTGAAGTCTGCGGCTGCCCCCGCAACTGTGAGCGGCGAGTCCATGCCACACGTGCCACTGGGAAACCGGGAAGGCCGGCCTGGGCGGCGACCCGCGAGCCAGGAGACCTGCCATCGACCGAGGTCCAAGCAGCCGCGCCGGGCGGGGTGTCCCGATGCGCCAGCGCCGCCCGCTCGCGCGGGCACGCGCCTGTTGCAAGGACAGCCCGACCTCAGGAACTGTCTTATGTCCACTGTTTTGCCCACGGCCGCCGCGCCTGGCGGTCTGCGCCGCCGCGTCACCGGCATTTACCTCGTGCTTGCCGCCTTCAACATCGGCGCATGGATCTGGGCGTTTATCGCCTTTCACGCGCATCCGCTGCTGCTCGGCACCGGCCTGCTCGCCTATGGCTTCGGCCTGCGCCACGCCGTCGACGCCGATCACATCGCCGCCATCGACAACGTCACGCGCAAGCTGATGCAGGACGGCCAGCGCCCCGTCACCGTCGGTTTTTTCTTCGCGCTCGGCCATTCGGCCGTGGTGCTGCTGGTGGCCGCGGCCGTCGCCGCTACGGCCGCCGCGCTGGAAACCCGCGTCGAAGCCTGGAAGGATATCGGCGGCGTGATTTCCACCAGCGTTTCCGCGTTGTTCCTGTTCCTGATCGCCGCGATGAACATCGTGATCCTGCGCGGCGTGTGGCGCGCCTTCACGCGCGTGCGCCGCGGCGAACCCTACGACCACGACGATCTCGATCTGCTGCTCAACAATCGCGGCCTGCTGGCGCGCCTGTTTCGTCCGCTGTTCCGGCTGGTGTCGAATCCGGCATGGATGCTGCCGCTGGGTTTCCTGTTCGGACTCGGCTTCGATACGGCGACGGAAGTGAGTCTGCTGGGCATTTCCGCGAGCCAGGCGTCGCAAGGCGTGTCGATGAGCGTAGTGCTGGTGTTTCCCGTTTTGTTCGCGGCCGGCATGTCGCTCGTCGATACCACCGACGGCGTGCTGATGCTCGGCGCCTACGACTGGGCCTTCGTGCGGCCGATTCGCAAGCTCTATTACAACCTCACGATCACGCTGGTTTCGGTGGCCGTGGCGGTGCTGATCGGCGGGATTGAAACGCTCGGGCTGCTGAACGACCGGTTCGGTTTCAAGGGCCTCTTCTGGGATGCCATCGGCACGCTCAACGATAACTTCAATAACCTGGGCTTCGTCATCATCGGCGTGTTTGTGTTCGCGTGGGTGGCGTCGTTCGTCATCTATCGGCTCAAGGGTTACGACGATCTGCCGGTGCATCCGGCCGGTCAGTAAGCGAGGTTCCATGACTATGAAGCGTTTCTCATGGCTCGCGGCCGGCGCGATCACGGCCTGCGCGTGGCAAACCGCGCACGCCGACGACACCACGCTGCCCAACATCCTCGTCACCGGCGACACGCAGCATCTGCCTCAATCGTTCGACGGCCGCTACGCCAGCACGCAGGTGCTCACGCGCGCCGACCTCGATCGCCTTTCGCCCGCCGATCCCAGCATCACCCAGGCGCTCGCCACGCTGCCGGGCGTGACGGTTTCCCAAAGCGGCGGGCCGGGCGCGCTGGCCGCGGTGAGCATTCGCGGTTCGTCGGCCAGCCAGGTGGCGGTGTTTATCGACGGTATCCGCATTGGCTCGGCAACCACGGGCACGGTCGAATGGGCCGATCTGCCGACGGCGTCGTTCGACCGCGTCGAAGTGATTTCGGGTCCGGCCGCCGCATCGTTCGGCGCGGACGCAATGGGCGGCGTGATCCAGTTATTCACGCGCCACGCGTCGAACCAGCCGAATCAGACCACCGTGTCGTTCGGCGGCGGCTCGAACAAAACCTTCGACACGCAAGTGCGCACGTCCGGCACGCTGCCGTCGACAGGAGCGCTGGCCGCGCTGGGCGGCGTGACGTATTCGCTCGGCCTGCACGACTACAACACGGCGGGTATCGACGCCACGCAACCGGGCGCCTATGGCCACGAAGACGGCCGCAATCCGTATCACGCCCAGGACGTGGACGCGCGCCTGGGTTACGCGCACGGCGACTGGTCGATTTCGAGCTTCGTGCTTTATCACCGCTCCGATCTGTCCTATGACAATCTGGGCGGCGACGACCGCCAGCGCGATCACCAACTGACGACGGGCCTCGCGTTCCACCTCGACATCACGCCCACCACGCAATTCGATCAATCGATCGGCTATGCGAGCGACCGCCAGTTTCTCTATGCGAACGACGCCACGCTCGCAACCGACGAAATCGATTCGACGCGCCTGAGCACGTCGACGTCGATCACGCATCAGGAAACGGGGCATACGCTATTCGGCTTTGCGCTTTCGGGCGAAACCAAACTCGCCTATGACTTCACGCGCGAGCAGGCTTTTTTACCCGTCGATATCCCGAGCGGCGTACCCACGCGCAACGACTCGGCCATCTCGCTGCACCAGGCGGCGACGCTGGGCAACGTGACGCTGTTTCTCGCGGGCCGTCATGAAATCGTGCAGGGGCAAACGGTCAATACGGGCAATGCAGCGCTCGCGTGGGCGATCACGCCGGTCTATACCGCGCGCGTTTCGTACGGCAATGCCTTCCGCCTGCCCACTTTCAACGATCTTTATTACCCGGGCTATTCGAATCCGAATCTGCTGCCCGAGCGCAGCGATACCGTCGAAGCCGCGCTCGATGCCAATACGTCGCTCGGCACCTTCACGGCAGCGATCTACGATACGCGCGTGCACGATCTCATTACCTACGATTCGCAAACGTATCTGCCGGTGAACGTGGGGCGCGCGCATATTCAGGGTATCGATCTGTCTTACAAGGGCACGCTCGGTCAATCGACGCCGGTCAGTCTCTCGCTGGGCTTTCTCAATCCACAGGACGAAACCGATCAAACCTGGCTCAATCGCCGCCCACGACAAACCGCCAGTCTGAGCGTCGATCACACATGGGACGAGTTTCATCTGCACGCGTTGAGTACCGGCGTTTCGCTGCTTTATAACGGCTCGACGTTCGACGATCAGTCCAATGCGGTTTATCTGCCGTCGTTCTTCACGGTGGGGCTGCGCGCCTCATATCGGATGAATACGCATCTGACGCTTTCGGCATCGATTGCGAACCTGTTCAATCGCCAGTATGTAACGGCCTATGGCTATAACTCATTGGGACGAACGGCGTTTGGCAAGGTAAGCTACACGTTCTAAAAGCGCTTTTTCTGCGCTTTTTCCCACGGCCCGCAATCAAACGATTACTAACACCATGCGGGCCGTAGTGCCAATTTGAAGCGGTTTTTGAAGCGCTTTCGTCGCGACCTTTCACAAGGAGGCCCGCCGTGATCTTTCGCCAGCTATTCGATCCCGTATCGTCGACTTATACCTATTTGCTCGGCGATCCTGCGAGCGGCGAAGCACTGCTGATCGACCCCGTCTACGAGCAGGTGCCGCGCGATCTTTCGCTGCTGCAGGAACTGGGCCTCAAACTCGTCGCGACACTCGATACGCACGTGCACGCCGATCACGTGACCGGCGCGTGGCGGCTTCGTCAGCGCTGCGGCAGCGAGATCGCACTCGCCGCGAAAGTGGGCGCGGACGGCGTGAATCGTGCGCTGCATCATGGCGACCGGGTGCGATTCGGTCAGCGCTATCTGGAGGTGCGCGCAACGCCCGGTCACACCAGCGGCTGCCTCACCTATGTGCTGGACGACGGCAGCATGGCCTTTACCGGCGACAGTCTGCTGATCCGCGGATGCGGGCGCACCGACTTTCAGGAAGGCAGCCCCGAGCAATTGTTCGCCTCCGTGCGCGAGCAGATCCTGACACTGCCGGGCGACTGTCTGCTTTACCCGGCGCACGATTATCGCGGCATCACCGTGACGAGCGTGGCCGAAGAGCGGCGTTTCAATCCGCGTCTGGGCGGCGATGTCGATCTCGGCGATTTCGCGGGCTATATGAACAACCTGAATCTGCCGCATCCCAAGCTGATGGCGATTGCCGTGCCGGCGAATATGCGCTGCGGCAAGCCGGAAGGCGATGCGCCTGTGCACGAATCGCCGGACTGGGCGCCGTTGACGCTGCGTTTTAGCGGTGTCTGGGAAATCGAGCCGATGGCGCTGCTGGAGCACGGCCGCGAGTGGCAGATCGTCGATGTGCGTGAAGCGACGGAGTTTATCGATCGACTCGGGCATCTTCCCGATGCGAAACTGGTGCCGCTTTCGCAATTGACAGCGCGCATCGACGAATTTGATCGCGATCGGCCGGTGGTGGCGGTGTGCCGCTCGGGAGTGAGATCGGCGCAGGCGAGTATTTTGCTGGGTAAGGCGGGATTCGGGCAGGTGGCGAATCTGGCGGGCGGAATGTTGCGGTGGCGGGCGGAAGGGTTACCGGTGGCTTCGGATAGCGGCGCGGCGTAAATGGTCTGGATAACATTGCTGGCGACGATTGAATCAGAAGCCGGTCAATTAGCCGCCGCCAAAATTACACAATCCGCCGCTGACGCCGAAAGAAATTCCAGAGTAAGCCGGTAGCATCCGGTCCGCGCGCGGAATGAAAAGGCTCGCGCGGATCGCCGCCGCTCCATGCGTGACCCAGGCCGTGCACGACACAAAGGCGCACGATATTGCGGCCGCCTTTCACGTAATCGGTGTAATCGGCGCCGTCGCGGTGATAACTGCGTTGCTCGCCTACCCGCAATTCACCCTGCGCGTCGATCAGCCGATTCAGCCGCGCAAATTCCCGCGTCAATTGTTCCGCATTGCGTTTGGCCACGACCGCGTCGATATCGCCGTGCATGATGATGGTCGGCATGCCGGGGTATGCATTCACATCGACACGCGCATCGATCAACTGCACCGGATCTTCACGCGTGCCGCGGCGCATCACGCTCATCGCCGTCATCGTGGAAGTGGCGGCGCCGAATACCGGCCCCGAATGCAAACCCACCGCGGCAAATAATCGCGGATCGGCAATAGCCAGCGTCGCCGCCAGACCCGCCCCCGCCGAAATACCCGCAAGATAAACGCGCTGCGCGTCAAAACCATATTCCCGCACAAGCGATTCGATCAGCGCGGCCACCGCCGGCGCCTCCGTTTGCGCCGGATCGTCGTGCCAATGCCAGCAGCCTTGCGCGTGCGCGGTTTTGGCCTGTTCGGGCAGCAGCACCGCAAATCCAGCGCGTTCGGCGCGCTGACAAATACGTGTGCCACGTGCGAACGATTCGGCGGTCTGCTTGCAGCCGTGCAGCATCACCACCAGCGGCAAATCCGCGCTAGCTGGCTGGGACGCGGGCAAATACAGCGCGTAGGCAAGATGATTGACGAGACGCCCGGCAGTGGGCGACGCGGAATAAAACGTGCGCAGCCAGCGGCCCGGTAAAGTCTTTTGCGCCGATTTTGCAGGCGTGGCGGGTGTGGCGCGTGTGCCTTTACGCGGCGTTGCGGAAATGGGCGCTGCGCGCTTTGCGCGTTTGACCGTCGCGCTGGCGACGGTTTTGATGGCGGCGGTTTTACGTCGTGTGGCTTTTTTCTTCGGCGGTGCCCGCATAACGCTTGCGAGCAGGTCTAAACCTCGAAGCCAGACGCTGGACTTTTTCCTGGGCATGGCGAGAGCGGAGAGAGCGAAGCGACGCGGCAGAACAGCCAGAGAAACAGCTCAAAGCCAGCCCAAAGCCGCAAAGAAAGCGGACGTCCACACTAGACGCCCGGCGAAATCAGCCAATTCTGGAGTACGGTAAATCCAGGCGATCCGATTGCGCGAGCCGGTATTGCGCCGGCTCGCGCAAGCCATGACGAAGGCCGCGGAAAAGATCGGTTAAACCTTTTACACCGCCGGCCTCAACGTCATTCATGCCATTCGTGCCATTTACGCTATTCAGGCAGCAGCCTGCGCGACAGCACGCGTCTTCTTTGCCGCTGCGCCGGGCTTGCGGCCACGTTTGGCGCCAACCGGTTTCGTTTTAGCCGTCACGCGCTTCGTTGCCGCTTTCGGAGCTTTTTTCGCTGCTGCCGCTTTGGGCGCAGCGCCCGCGTCGATCAGGAATTTCGAGCGGTCTTTTACGTCGCGAATCCACAGCGGCGCACGGCCACGGCCGGTCCACGTCGCGCCCGATTTCGGGTCTGCGTATTTCGGCGCCACGTGTTGCACGGCGCGCGGGGCTTTGGCCACGCCATTCGCGGCGGCAACGCCCGGCTTGCGGCCGCGCTTTTTGCCGACAAAACTTTCGATATCGGCCACGCTCAGACCATGCTTATGCATCAGATCGCGAATCTTTGTGAGGCCGACCGACGATTGCGTTTTAACGAGCGTTTCCGCCTGTTTCTGCAGTTTTGCGATCTTGAGGTTGATCGCGTCCAAAGTCACCATACTCACCTCCCTTATCGGATTTCGTCTCCAGACACCTGTTGAAACTTCGTTTGCACCTCGAAGTTTGGGCTGGTCCATATAGGCATTGCCATCGTGGCAAGTCAATTATGGCAACAAAGCGTCCGCGTGTGCAAATTCATTGAGTCACATTGCACTATTCATAGACCCAATCTGTCTTAATTGACCAGGAAAATTTTCCGATTGTTTTCCGATCGCTTTCACGCGCTAACTACCAGGCACATGAATCGCTGGAATTCGATTGCTCTAAATGCTTTCGGCTTTCAGGATACAGAATTTGAAAAAATGAAACGCGCTGCATGGCCGCGATGGCGTTCGTGAAGTGTCGCGCGAGCCACATTCAGCGAAACATCGAATAGCGTGTTGTCAGGCAAGCGTGTGTGCAACGATCGAAAAAAGCGCGGCAAGCCGACGCTCCAGCGCTTTTTGTGCGCCCTGCGCGAATACATCAGATGTTCTAAAATACGCGTGGCGGTTGGCCTCGCGCAACACTCGCCGTTTTTCGATTGATCGATTGCTTGCATCGCCTCGGCTTTTGCCTGCTTTTTTACCCGCTGTTGACCTGCTGTTTGCTGTTGTCCGTCGTCGTCATCCAGACTGCCTCATCCGAACCTTGCATGCCATGCATGCAGCAAAGGACTTGTTTGTCGACTTCGTTCGCACCATGACGATGTCATTCGATTCTGCGCGCGAAGACACCTTCCCAGGAAACTGACCAGGAATTTAACGGTACGGCAATAGCGCGCCCGCAAAATGTTATCGATCACATTCCATCACACGAATCAAGCAACCCACGCACCCACGCTTTTAGACCGCTTTAGACCTATTCGATGAATGCTCCTGTAGAAACTTCCCTGCGCGCCGAAGCCGCCGAAACCGGCACTTCCGCGCCACTCATCGAGCCGCCGCACGGGCTGGGACTCGCCGAACTTTCGCTCGCGCTCGGCGGTTTCGCAATCGGTACGGCCGAATTCGCCGCCATGGGCATCCTCCCGGAAATGGCCGGCGATCTGCACGTCACGATTCCCGAGGCGGGCCACATGATCAGCGCGTATGCGGCCGGTGTCGTGGTCGGCGCGCCGCTCATCACCGTGCTGCTCGCCAGAATGCCGCGCCGCGCGCTGCTGATCGTGCTGATGCTGCTCTACGCGATCGGCAATGGCGCGACCGCGGTGTTTCATAGTTACGGCTTCGCGCTCGCGAGCCGTTTTATCGCCGGGCTGCCGCACGGCGCGTATTTCGGTCTCGCCGCATTGGCCGCAGCAGCGCTGGTGCCGCCGCATAAACGCGGCGCCGCCATCGGCAAGGTCATGCTGGGGCTGAGCGTGGCGAATGTCGTCGGCGTGCCCGCCGCCACCTGGCTCGGCCAGGCAATGGGCTGGCAGGCGTGCTTTGCGGCGGTTGCCGTCATCGCGCTCATCACGGCGGGCATGATTGCGTATTCGGTACCCACCTTGCCGTTGTCGAGCAAGGCCAGTCCGCTCACCGAACTGGGCGCGCTGGGCCGCCCGCAGGTGCTGCTCACGCTGCTGGCTTCGGCAGTGGGCTTCGGCGGGATTTTCTCGGTGTATAGCTATGTGGCTTCCACGCTCACCCAGGTCACGCATCTGCCGAGCTTTCACGTGCCCTGGGCACTGGCGTTGATCGGCATCGGCATGATCATCGGCAATATGGCGTGCGGCTGGTTTGCGGATCGCTGGCTCAAGCGCACCATGCTCGGCATGTATGCATTCACGACGGTCGTGCTGCTGGTGTTCGTGGTCGCAGCGCCCCACCTCTGGCTGATGTTGCCGGTGCTGTTTTGCGTAGGCGTGGGTTCGGCCTGCACGCCCGCTTTCCAGTCGCGCCTGATGGACGTGGCCGGCGACGCGCAATCGCTCGCGGCCGCGCTCAATCACAGTGCGTTCAATATCGCCAATGCCTTGGGCGCGTGGCTCGGCGGCATCGTGATTGCAGCGGGTTTCGGCTGGCTCGCCACGGGTTGGGTCGGCGCGATCCTGGCCGTGCTCGGCATTCTGGTGCTGATGGTGTCGTTCGCGCTCGATCGCAAGACGGCATAAAAAAAGCCGGCACTGGAAGGCGCCGGCCCGAATGAATCGATGGTTTGCCGCGCGGCTGCACCGCGCGGCTTTACTGCCCAACGCAGTTACTGCATGTGCTGGCCGCCGTTGATGGGGATGTTCGCCCCCGTCACGAAGCTGGCTTCATCCGAGCACAGGAACAGCACGAGCGCCGCCACTTCTTCCGGGTTGCCCAGACGGCCCATCGGGATCTGCGGCAGGATCTTCGTGTCGAGAATGTCCTGGGCAATCGAGGTGACCATTTTCGTCGCGAGATAACCCGGCGAAATCGTGTTGACCGTCACGCCCTTGCGCGCCACTTCCAGCGCCAGCGACTTCGTGAAGCCGTGCATACCGGCCTTCGCCGCTGCGTAGTTGGTCTGACCGACCGCACCCTTCGAACCGTTCACCGACGAAATATTGATGATGCGCCCCCACGAGCGCTCCACCATGCTGTCGCAAAGCGGCTTCGAGATATTGAAAATCGAATCGAGATTCGTGCGCAGCACGGCGTCCCAGTTCACCTTGTCGAGCTTGCGGAACGTCATGTCGCGGGTGATGCCCGCGTTGTTGATCAGAATATCGATCGGGCCGATTTCGCTCTGAATCTTCTTTGCACCGCGCTGGCACGAATCGTAATCGGCCACGTCGATCGAGTACGCGTGAAACTCGCGGCCTGCGTCCTGCTGGCGCTTCAACCAGTCCTTTGCCCCTGCGTTGTCCGGCGAGTGCGTCACCACGACCTTGTAGCCTGCGTCGTGCAGACGAACACTGATGGCCTCGCCAAGGCCGCCCATACCACCCGTTACCAATGCAATACGCTTAGTCATCCTGTATATCCGCGAGAGAAGAAAATCAGTGGTCCTCGCAGCGTCTCTCTTGAGGCGCCGCGTCTTACGTGGGCCGGCGGCTTCGCATGGGACACGAAGCCTGCCTGGCATAAATCGCGCGGTTTCTTGTTTGCATCGAGTGATGCGCGACAAATCTGCTGCTGGATTGACGCCGTGCTCCGCCGGTTGCCGGATCGCACCCGGCAGAGCAAACGGTTCAGAACCTCGTTACAGACGCTCGAGTGCGAGCGCCACGCCCATACCGCCGCCGATACACAGCGACGCCAGGCCGCGCTTCGCGTCGCGGCGCTGCATTTCATGCAGCAGCGTCACCAGAATGCGGCAACCCGATGCG
>NZ_JAAGPR010000025.1 GCF_017104965.1 Paraburkholderia sp. Ac-20340 | reverse complement strand
GCCATCACGGCCGGCGAGGTGTAGTTTTCCGACGCGATCAGTTCGATGTGCTCTTCCTGACGGCGGTTCTCGAGTTCGATCGCGGCAAAGAGTTCGGGATCGACGTTGGCGATGGTGCTTTCGGCTCGGTTGAACATGTGTGGGCTCTCAGGTTCCAGCGTTTCAGGCGCTAAGGTGTGTGCAGTGCTGTTGGTGCAATTTAAGGCCAGGCGCCGCCTGCGTGATAGAACATTTGCGACAAGCCAGGCTCATTCCTCGCACACTTCAGCCTGCGCAACCGGCGGGCGCGCGAGGCGATACGCGCTGGGCGAGGCGTCGAATTCCTTGCGGAACTCGCGGCCGAGATGCGAGGCGTCCGAAAATCCGCAGGACATGGCGATATCGGCGACGGTGCGATCGGAGGCGCTCAGCATCCACGCGGCCATGCGCACGCGCATCTGGCGGCCATACACATTGGGCGACCTGCCGGTTTCGGCGATAAACAGGCGTTCGAGCTGGCGCACGGACGTATCCACGCGCCGCGCCAGTTCCGTGAGCGCCAGCGGGTTGGCCACGTGCTGCTCCATCACGAGAATGGCGCGGCGCACCTTCGGATGCGAGGCGGGGTCGAGTCCTGGCGGATAAGGCTGGGGCGCGTTGCCGCGTTGCGCATCGTCGACGATCAGAATGCGCTGCGCTTTCTGCACGATGGAGGCGTCCAGGTGCCGCAACAGAATGGCCGCGGCCACGTCGATCGAGGCGCGCCCGCCCGAGCAGGTGATGCGCCGCCGATCGATCACGAACAGGCGGTCGGCGATCAGGTTCGCTTCGGGAATGGCGGGGAAGCGCTCGACGAAATCCCAGTAGTGAAACCAGCTTACGCAGATGCGATAGCCGTCCATCACGCCCGCGCGCGCCAGCGCGAATGCGCCCGTGCAGACGCCTACGAGCGTTGCGCCATGGGCAGCGGCCGCGCGGATGAAGCGCAGCGTCGCATCGCTGGCGGACGGTCCCGAATGCAGCAGGCCGCCCACGACGAGCAGATAGTCGAACGGACCGGCATCGTCGAAGGTCGTCCATGGCGTCACCTGAATCCCGCAACTCGCGCGAATGGGCGCAAGCGATTCGGCAACGATCGTCCAGCTACAGCGCACGGGGCGGCTCAGGTCGCCTTCGTCGCTGGCGAGGCGCAGCAGATCGACGAAGCCCGAAAAAGCCGTGAGCGTGAAATTGGACAGCAGGACGATGCCGAAGCGAATCGGCTTCTGCGGTTCCGGTTGAGTGGGGACGAGCGGGGGAGGCATGGAAAGCGTGGGGCGATGCGAGATCTGCGAAATCGGCGTGATGATAAAAAGGAATCCGAAATATATTCGATGCGCTGAGTTTGAAAACAAAAGGGGCGGCGAACCGCCCCTGGAGATGGGTCGATCAGGCCAGTGTCAGCGGCACATCCAGTCCTTCGGGAATCGCGTAGTCCGTCATGTGGCGGCGCGAAAGCTCCCAGTGCGCCCGCACGAGTTCGGCGGCGCCTTCCGTGTCGCGGCGCTCGATCGCATCGATGATTTCATCGTGCTGATTCGCCGCCTCATGCATTTCGTGCTGCATGTTTTCGCTGGCCGGATAGCGATAAAACGTTTTGCCAAGCCGCGCGTGATCGATCAACAGGCGGCGCAGGCTGGGCATCAGATAATCGTTCTGCGCCATCGTGCCGATCTCCAGATGAAACTGGTCGTTGTAGAGCACGCGGTTTTCCACGTCATGCGCGTCGATGGCGGCGCGAAAATGCTTCTGGATTTCGCGCAGCTTCGCAACGTCCGCCGCGGTGGCATTGGCCGCCGCGAGTTGCGTCGTGGCGACGTAAATCAGCGGCGCGGCCAGAAAGAAGCTGCGCAGCGAGTGGTAATTCATCGACGAAACGCGGGCCGCGCGATTCGCTTCCAGTTCGATATAGCCTTCGGCGGCCATCTGGCGCATCAGTTCGCGCACGGGCGGGCGCGACAGGCCGAATTCGTCGCATAGCGCCAGTTCGTCCACCACGGCGCCTGGCTTCAGCTCCATGCTGACGATGCGGCGGCGCAGGGTGTCGGCCAGAACGGCCTTGCGGTCGGTGGGGGCGTTGTTTTCGAGGGGCGATTCGTCGGGGCTCTGTTTCATCGGGAATCTCTGTCTATCTTTTGTGTACTCTGTGCGTACGGCTTTGCGTACTATAAGTCGCCCAACGAAAATTCACCACACGACGCACGCTGCGCGGGTCGGAGGCAGGTCTCAAACCGGTCTCAGACCGATTTTATTCCTGTACTCGTTCCCCAATTTCGGCTTCCTGCGTCGCTGCCGGTACTTTGGCGCGGCGCGGCCGGGTGGCGATCCAGCAGAGAATCGAGCCGGCGCACACCATCATGGCGCCGTGCCAGAACGCGTCGGAGAGCGGCGCGTGCAGCAGCGTGGCCGCCAGCGCCGCCGAAATCACGGGGATGAAATACGAGGCGCCCGCGAGCACCGTGGCGTTGCCATGCAGAATGCCGATATTCCAGGCCGCGTAGCCGAAGCCCATGGCCGCGGCGGCCAGCAGCAGGTAGATGATCGCGTGCAGATTGAAGGTCATCGCGCCGCCGCCTTCGATCGCGAACTTGAGCCACAGCACGGCCGAAACCAGCATGAAAAACGGCGTGACGCCGTTCTTGCCGTTCGCGATGCGGGCCGTGACCGTGCAATAAGCCGCCCAGATCAACGCGCCGCTGAACGCCAAACCGTAGCTCAGCGGGTTGTCCCGCACGTTCGCCATCATGCCGGCCAGGTCGATACCCTGGTCGCCGCCTAGCACCCAACCGATTCCCATCATCGACAACACGAAGCCGGGCACGACCAGCAGATTGGCCTTCTGCTTATTGAAGACGATCGCCGCAACCAGCGTAAAAGTGGGCCACAAATAATTGACCATGCCGACTTCGATGGCCTGTCGCCCGTTATCGGCATAGCCGATCGACAGCGACAGGCACAGTTCGTAGGCCACGAAAAGCACGCTGCCCCAGATCAGGTATTTACGCGGAAATTCCCTGAGCTTCGGAAAGCCGACCGTCAACACGAGAAAGACGGAGGCCACCGAATACATCATGGCGGCACCGCCGGTCGCGCCCAGACTTTCGCTGACGCCGCGAATGAGCGCCACGATCGACGCCCACAACATGATCGCGACGAGCCCTATCAGCGTGGCCGTATCCTTGCTTTTCATACCTCGAACCTGCTTTGATGATTCAATTTTTTGCGGACGTGATTATGCGCTTAGACGGGCACGTCGATCCAGATCGTCTTGATCTCGGTGTACTGGTCGTGCGCCCAGATCGACTTGTCGCGACCGCCGAAACCCGACTCCTTGTAGCCGCCGAACGGCGTCGTGATATCGCCTTCGCCGAAGCAGTTGACGGTCACCACGCCCGCACGGATCTCGCGCGACAGACGGATCGCGTGATTCAGATTGCTCGTGTAGACCGACGCGGCGAGACCATAGACAGAGTCATTGGCGAGTTCGATCGCTTCGTCGATATCCTTGAAGGTCGTGACGGCAAGCACCGGGCCGAAGATCTCTTCCTGGAACAGACGGCTTGCGGCGCTCACGCCGTCGACCACGGTCGGCTCGACGAAAATGCCGCGCTGCGTGTCGCCGCCGAAGGCCACGCGCAGTTGTTCGGTCTGCGCCTGCTCCAGATACGCGCGCACTTTCTCGAAGTGCGACTTGCTGACCATCGCGCCGATGCGGTGTTCGGGATCGAGCGGATCGCCCATTTTCCATTCGCGCATCTGCACGCCGATGCGTTCGAGCAGCGCGTCCTTGATATCGGCATGCACGATCAGACGCGACGAGGCCGAGCAGTTTTCGCCCATATTCCAGAACGCGCCGTTGACGACGTGCTGCGCGACGGCGTCCAGATCGTCCGCGTCCTTGAGCACCACGGCGGGGTTCTTGCCGCCGCATTCGAGCACGATGCGCTTGAGGTTGGACTCGGCCGCGTAATGCAGGAAGCGCCGGCCCGTTGCGGTCGAGCCGGTGAAGCTGACCATATCGACGTCCATGTGCAGGCCGAGCGGCTCGCCCACTTCCTGGCCGCCGCCGGGCAGCACGTTGAACACGCCGGCAGGCACGCCCGCTTCGTGCGCGAGTTCGGCCACGCGCAGGGCAGTGAGCGTGGTTTCCTTCGCGGGCTTGACGACGATGGAGCAACCGGCCGCAAGCGACGGGCCGATTTTCCACGCCAGCATCAGCAGCGGGAAATTCCACGGCAGCACGAGGCCGACCACGCCGATAGGCTCGCGTACCACCATCGACAGCGCGTTCGAACCGACCGGCGCGGTGGAATCGTAAATCTTGTCGATCAGTTCGGCATGCCAACGAATCGTATGGATCGTTTCGGGAACGTCGGTATTCTGGCATTCGCGAATGGGCTTGCCGCTGTCGAGGCTTTCCATCGTCGCGAGTTCGTGCGCGTGCGTTTCCAGAAGATCGGCGAACTTCAGCAGAATCGACTTGCGGCGCGACGGCGGCAGATTGCGCCAGCGGCCGTCCTGATACGCGGCGCGCGCGCTGGCGACGGCATCGTCGACATCGGCGGCGTTGCATGCGGAAATTTGCGCGAGCACTTCGCCGTTAGCCGGATTGGTCGTTTCGAACGTTGCGCCGGATTTCGAAGGACGAAATGCGCCGTCGACAAAGGCCTGGGTGGGAAAGCGCAGTTGCGCGGCCAGCGCTGCGTACTGCGCTGCATTGAGCAGATCGGCCATCAGGCTTGACCTCCGGTGACAGCAGCCACTTCGCGCTTCAGTTCGGTGACGATGGTTTGCAGGCGCTGCTTCTGGTCTTCGTCGAGACCCTTGAGCGGGGCGCGCACGCCGCCGCTACGCAGGCCGATGATTTCGCAGCCATGCTTGATCGACTGCACGAACTTGCCTTCTTCGAGGAAGTCCATCAGCGGCAGCATCGCGGACATGATGCGGCGGCCCTTGGCGAAGTCGTTTTCAACGGCGCATGCCTGGTACAGCGCGATATGTTCGGCCGGCAGGAAGTTCGAACCGGCGCAGACCCAGCTGCGCGCGCCCCATGCGAAGAATTCCAGCGCCTGATCGTCCCAGCCGCACGACAGGCCCAGTTGCGGGAATTCGCGCGCCAGCATATGCAGTTGGCCCGTCTGGCCCGAGCTTTCCTTGATCGCGACGAAGTTCTTCGACGCGGCCGTCACGGTGCGGAAGAACTCGCGGCCCATCGAAACGCTCATGCGGCCGGGGTAGTTGTAGAGCATGATCGGCAGATCCGCGGCGCGATCGATCGCGAGTGCGTGCTCGGCATTTTCCTGTTCGGTGGGCAGTGCGTAGGGCGGCGAGCCCACGAGGATCGCATCGGCCTTGATGGCCTTCGCGGCTTTCGCGTACTCGACCGAATCTTCCGTGCGCACGGCGCCCGTGCCGATGATCAGCGCGGTGCGCGAGCCAATCACTTCCTTCGCCAGAGCGCCGAGGTCGAAACGTTCCTGCGCCGTGTGCGCGTAATACTCGCCGGTCGAACCGCCGATGATGATGCCGTGCACGCCCGCCGCGATCAGCGATTCGAGCACTTCGGCAAAGGCCTTTTTATCGATCTGGCCAGCAGCGTCGAGGGGCGTGATCGCCGGGGTGTAGATGCCTTCGAATTTCATGATGTGTTTCCGTGAAAAATAAGGTGAGCGGGGTGATCAGTGATTGAGGGAAGCGGCTTCCTGCAAGCTGAGCGAGCGCGTTTCCGGTGCGAGTGCGAGCGACGCGGCCAGACCGACGAACGACACGGCCGCTGCTGCATACATGGTGTTGCCGATGCCGACGCTATTGAGCGCAATCGGCACAAGCCAGGTGCCAACCGCCGCGCCGATGCGCGAGAGCGATGCGCCCATGCCCACTGCGAACGCGCGGATATCGGTCGGGAAAATTTCGTTGGGGTAGACCAGTTGCAGCACTTGCGCGCCGCCGATCAACACGGCATAGGCGCCGAACAGCACGAGAATCAGAATGGCCGAACCGTTCGAGCAGGCGCCGAGCGCAAGCAGCGCGAGCGCGGACCAGAGGAAGCTGTGAATCACCATCGCACGGCGGCCAATCACATTGATGATGCGCGTCGCGATGATGCAACCGACCACGAACAGCAGCGTGATGGCCACCGAGCCCAGCGATTCCCATTGACCGGTCAGATTGAGCGCTTCGAGCACGCGCGGCGCGAACGAATAGACCGCGAACACCGGAATTACCGAACAGCTCCAGAACACCGTGACGAACAACATGCGCTTGCCATAACCGGAGTGCAGCAGATCCAGCAGCGAAGTCTTCTTTTGAGCGGTTTCTTCAGGCAGATTCTTCAGCGAGAACGACGGACCGTAGACCTTCTTGATGATCGCTTCGGCTTCGGCTTGACGGCCTTTGCTGAGCAGCCAGCGCGGCGATTCCGGCGTGCCGATGCGCACGATGAACAGCACCAGACCGATCACCGCCGGGCTCGCCAGCACCCAGCGCCAGGCGTCGTGTGCGTGGCTGCTGAGAATCAGATTGCCGACGATATAAGCGAGCGCCGCGCCAAGGAACCAGATGATCGTCAGCATCGCCAGACGCGGACCGCGATATTTGCGCGGCATGAATTCGACCAGCAGCGAACCGGCCACGGGATATTCAATGCCCACGCCAATGCCGATCAGAAAACGCAGCACGAACAAGGCTTCGCCGGACTGCACCCAGAATTGCGCGAGCGAGCACACGAAGAAAATAACGGGCCCGAAAAAATAGGGTTTTTGACGCCCGATGCGATCGGACAGCCAGCCGCCCAGAAAGCCGCCTGCGAAGATGCCGAGCAGCGCGGAAGCCGCCACCATGCCTTCCCAGAAACTGGTCAAACCGAGCGCCGAGGAAAACTGCACCATCGCCACGCCGATAATGCTCAGAACATAGCCGTCCATGAGCCAGCCGCCGCTCGATCGGATCGTGAGCAGCTGATGAAATCCATTGAGCGGAACGTCCTCGATGGACACGTGATTGTTCGACATTGCCTGTCTCCTTCCATGAAATGGAACGCTATGCTTCGTGGTGCGAACCACATTCGCGGCGTTCTGTGCTTCGTCTAAGGTGCGATCGGTCTGAATAAAGATTTGCCGATTTGTCGCGATCCATCGCAGTCGAGTTGCGAATCAGCTTTCGAGCCCGGCTTTGCGCTGCCCCCACCAGAGGGTGGCGTTGACGCCGAGCGAGAGGAACGGCTCGGGCGGCGCCTTGTTCGGCCCCGAGGTTTCGAGCAGGAAATTCGTCAGGTCATTGGGCTTGCCCGCGAGCCAGTCGGCGAGCAGCGTGCCCGTTACCGTGCCACGCGTGATGCCCAGACCGTTGCAGCAGAGTGCGCCAAAAACGTTCGGCGCGAGCTGGCCGAAAAAGCCCTTGTGGTTCTGCGAAAGCGCGAGCGATCCGCTCCACGTGTATTCGAAATCGACATCGGGCAGCATCGGGAAGCGCCGGTCGAAGGACAGACGATGGCGGTCTGCGAAACGCGAGAGATTCTGTTCTTTCGGGCGGCCATCGGGATTGAACGAAAAGCTGTTGCGCACGAGGATGCGGTTGTCGTGCGTGCGGCGCAGCGTGCTGCCGAACGGATCGGCGGGAATCACGCCCCAGAACGGCTTGCCACCCAGTGCAAACTGCTCGGCGGCCGTGAGCGGGCGCGTGAGGCTTGCGTAGAGGAACACCGGCAGCATGGTGCGCTGGAGGAAGCCGAAGCGCATGCCGAAGGCGTTGTTGGCGAGCACCAGCTTATCGGCGACGATGCGGCCGTTGCGATGCGCCAGCACGATCTTGTCGCCGTATTCCACATCGGTAATCGGCGTGTGTTCATAGAGCGTGACGTTGGGCGGCAGGCAGTCGGCCAGACCCTTCACGAGCCCCGAAGGCTGCACGAGCACGGTGCCCGGCGTGAACAGCGCCTTGCGATAGAACGACGTGCCGATGTGGTCGGGCAGCGCCGCGCCGTCGATCACTTCATACGGTTGCCCCAGCTTGTCGAGCCCGCGCCGATAGGCGTCGAGCACCGCCACGCCGCGCTCTTCCACCGCCGCCTGATATTTGCCCGATGCCGTCATGTGGCAGTCGATGCCGTGCTCGTTCACCAGGTCGCGCAGGATCGTCTGGCCGAGCAGGTTGAGCTTGAGCGTGATCCTGGCCGTGTCGATATCGCCGATGTAATCGTCCGCGCCGATGTCGTGCGGCAGGTCGATCGCGAAACCGGCATTGCGGCCCGACGTGCCATAGCCCACTTCCTGGGCGTCGATCAGCACGACTTCATCGTCGGGGAAGTTCAGCGCGAGTTGCCGGGCGGCGGCGAGGCCGGTGAAGCCGGCGCCGATCACGGCCCAGCGGGCTTTCGATTCGCCCGTGTGGGCGGCTTTGGGCGTGCGTGCACGACTCGTGTGATACCAGCCGCACATCTTGTCGTCCGCGGGGAGCGAGGTAACCGTTTGCATTTCTAATTCCAATATCGCCTTGAAACCCACTGCACCTCCGGATGCGTGCGCACACCTTTCATGCGCCGCCCCTCGGGGCCGTACAGCACGACGGCGTCTTCCAGAGCGTCGATTGAAACAGCGTCTTCTGCCGTCCAATATCAATGTATACAAATTGTAGACTGAGTATAGGTTTGAATTAGACCGAGCAAAAATAAGGGTTTACGCTCTACGAATGGGCATGAGCAGCGCCGAATTTTTGTCGAAATTGGCTAAGGGTTTACCCTGGTGAAGTCCGCTGGACAAGGGCGCGGAGCCCGCTGGCTGGGGAAACAGGGGGAATGGCGCGCACGCGGGGCTGTCGCGACCGTTCTATGCGCGGTCGGAATGGTTCTATGCCCGCCGTTTTTTGCGCCGGGATGATGAATGCGAACGAAGGCCTTGCCTGACGTTGTCCCCGACAAAAACCACGGAGGAAGACATATGCGACAGATAGAACGGCCCGCCCGCATGTTTGATGCTGCGACTGGCGGCTACGCAGAACTGACTGTCGATGCGATCGATCAACGCGCGGATACCGGCCCGAACTCGCGGCGTCTTGCCGACGGACTCAAGCAGCGCCACGTGGTCATGCTCTCGATCGGCGGAAGTATTGGCGCGGGGCTGTTCGTCGGCTCGGGCCACGCGATCGCCGAAGCCGGGCCCGCTGCGCTGCTCGCCTATGTGTTCGGCAGCCTGCTGGTGGTGACGGTGATGCGCATGCTGGGCGAAATGGCCTGCGCGATGCCCGATTCCGGCTCGTTCTCCACTTACGCTGACAAGGCGATCGGCTCCTGGGCGGGCTTTACCATCGGCTGGATGTACTGGTGGTTCTGGGTGCTGGTGGTGCCGCTCGAAGCCACGGCGGCCGCCAACATCCTGAACAGCTGGTTGCCTGATGTGCCGGTCTGGCAGCTTTCCGTGCTGGTGACCGCGGCGCTCACCATCGCCAATCTCGCCAGCGTGAAGAATTACGGCGAGATGGAATTCTGGTTCGCCATTATCAAGGTCACGGGGATTCTGATTTTTATCGGCTGCGGTATTGCGGCTTTGTCGGGCTTCGTGCCGACGGTGCATCTCACGCCCTGGCAGACCGTCACCGGACACGGCGGATTTATTCCGCGCGGCATCGCGCCGATTATCGGTGCGTTATTGACGACGATGTTTACGTTTCTCGGCACCGAAGTCGTGACGATTGCGGCGGCCGAATCGGAAAATCCCGCGCGGGAAATTGGCCGTGCGATTACCTCGGTCGTCTGGCGCATTTCGCTTTTCTATATCGGATCGATTCTGGTCATCATCTGCACCGTGCCGTGGAACGATCCTGAATTGACGCGAATGGGCGCCTATCAGGCGGTGCTTCAGCGTTTCCATATTCCCTATGCCAAACTCATTACCGATGGACTCATCCTCGTTGCAGTCGGCAGTTGCCTGAATTCCGCGCTCTATACCGCATCGAGAATGATGTATTCGCTCGGCACGCGCAAACAGGCGCCGGGTTTTCTCACGCGCACGACGGGCAATGGCGTGCCGGCGCGCGCGGTGATGGCATCGAGTCTCGTAGCCTTCGTCGCGTGCGGCGCGAATTATCTGGCGCCCAAATATGTCTTCGATGCCTTGCTTTCCACTACCGGCGCGATTGCATTACTCGTTTATCTCGTGATTGCGGTCAGCCAGTTGCGCCTGCACAAGCGCCTTGTGGCAGCGGGGCCTTTGAAGGTGAAGATGTGGCTGCATCCCTTTCTTGGCGCGCTGGTTGTGTTGCTGATTGGCGGCGCGTTTGTGGTGATGGTGCTCAGCGAAGATCATCGGCGCGAAGTGGTGGCCACGCTCGGCTGTTGCGCGGCGCTGGCGGCGGTGGGCTATTGGCGGCAGCGGCAACTGAAGGCGAGGGCGACCCGCATGACGCGTTGAAGCGTAATATATCGCTCGATATATCGAAGGGCGCGGGGCAAACTCGCGCCCGCGACCCCGCAACCCGAGGTACGAGCGATGTTCATACGGCAACTCAACTACCTGGTGACGCTCGCCAAAGAGCAGCACTTCGCGCGCGCCGCCGAGCTGTGCAATGTCTCGCAACCGGCGCTTTCGTCGGCGATACGCAGTCTCGAAGCCGAACTCGGCCTCATGATCGTGCGGCGCGGCCGCCGCTTCCTGGGCTTCACCGAAGACGGCGAGCGCATTCTCGGCTGGGCGCGCGAGACGATTGCCGCGCTCGAACATATGCGCCAGGACGCGCTCGCTTCGCGCATGCTGACCGGCACGATCAGGATCGGCGTGATTCCCACCACCATGCCCATCGTCAATCTGCTGCTGGCGGCTTGCCGCGAGGCGCATCCGCTGCTGTGCTATTCGGTGCGCTCCTTGAGTTCGGCGGCGATCCTGCGCCAGCTCGACGATTACGATCTCGACATCGGCTTCACCTATCTCGACGATCACACCCAGGCGGGCTTCGACGTGCTTTCGCTTTACTGCGAACGCTACGTGCTGATGTCGCCGGCAGATTCCGGTGCGGGCGCGTGCAAGGGCGCCGGTCGCTGGGACGATGTGGGCGAATTGCAGTTCGCGCTGCTGGATTCGTCGATGCAGAACCGTCAGGTGATCAATGCCGCGTTCCGGCGCGCGGGCGTGGAGCCCAAAGTGATTCTGGAGGCGGATTCGCTGCTTGCCTTGATCGCCAACGTGCAGCATGCGCGCCTGCATACCGTGCTGCCGCATAGCGTGCTGAGCATTGCGGATAGCGCGCGCCAGATGAAAGCGACGCCGCTCGAACCCGAAGTCACGCGCGAAATCGGCCTGATTACCCGCAATCTGCCTTCGCGGCCGCGCCACGTTGCGGCGATGTGGGAGGCCGCGAAGCAACTCGATCTGCAGGACGAGTTCGACGCCTTGCTCGATCGCCCATGAATCGTTGCGGGCGCATGGTTGATAAGCCGCGCTTATCAGCCAATCCGTCGA
This sequence comes from Paraburkholderia sp. Ac-20340, assembly GCF_017104965.1. GTDB lineage: Bacteria > Pseudomonadota > Gammaproteobacteria > Burkholderiales > Burkholderiaceae > Paraburkholderia. The sequence continues at coordinate 111,282 of NZ_JAAGPR010000025.1, read as the reverse complement.
ATCGATTGGACCCGTGTGCGCCTCATCGACAACACTCTGTCTGTCGCTGGAACACAAGCAACGCGACCGGAAAGCCGGCTGCCACAGTGCACCGGTTCCTGTTCAATCAGAGTGGAGACAGATATCGTGGCAAAAATCATTTGTGTGCTGTACGACGATCCGGTCAACGGTATGCCGAAGCAGTATGCCCGTGACACGCTTCCCGAAATCACCCGTTATCCCGACGGTCAAACCACGCCCACGCCGCGCGGCATCGACTTCACGCCGGGGCATTTGCTGGGCTGCGTGTCGGGCGAACTGGGCTTGCGCCAGTATCTGGAATCGAACGGCCACCAACTGATCGTCACCTCGAGCAAGGACGGTTCGGACAGCGTGCTCGACCGCGAATTGCATGACGCCGAGATCGTGATTTCGCAGCCGTTCTGGCCGGCCTATATGACCGCCGAGCGCATTGCGAAAGCGCGCAAGCTCAAGATGATCGTGACCGCCGGTATCGGTTCGGATCACACCGATCTGCAGGCCGCGATGGATCGCGGCATCACCGTGGCGGAAGTCACGTATTGCAACAGCAACAGCGTGGCCGAACATGTGGTGATGACGACCCTCGCGCTGGTGCGTAACTACATTCCTTCGCAGAACATAGCAAATAAGGGCGGCTGGAATATCGCCGATTGCGTCGAGCGTTCGTATGACGTCGAAGGCATGCATGTGGGCACGGTTGCGGCGGGACGTATCGGCCTGCGCGTGCTGCGTCTGCTCAAGCCGTTCGATATGAAACTGCATTATCTCGATCGTCACCGTTTACCCGAATCGGTCGAAAAGGAACTGAACCTCACGTATCACACGAGCCTGGAAAGTCTGGCGAAGGCGTGCGATGTCGTGACGCTGAATTGCCCGCTGCACCCGGAAACCGAGCATATGATCAACGCGGCGACGCTCAAGCATTTCAAGCGCGGCGCCTACCTGATCAACACGGCGCGCGGCAAGCTCTGCGACCGCGACGCCGTTGTCGATGCGCTCAAGAGCGGCCAGCTTGCGGGCTACGGCGGCGACGTGTGGTTCCCGCAGCCCGCGCCGGCCGATCACCCGTGGCGCAGCATGCCGCATCAGGGCATGACGCCGCATATCTCCGGCACGAGTCTTTCGGCGCAGGCGCGCTACGCGGCCGGCACGCGCGAAATTCTCGAGTGCTATTTCGAAGGCCGCCCGATCCGCGATGAATATCTGATCGTGCAGGGCGGGGAACTCGCGGGCGTGGGCGCGCATTCCTATAGCGCCGGCAACGCGACGAAGGGCTCGGAAGAAGCGGCGCGCTTCAAGGTGGCCTGAGAACCATGACCTCCCCGTCCGCCGTTAGCGCCGGAACCAACGGGGCCGCAACGTGGCGCGTTCAGGCCGGCAGCATTGCGCTGGCCGGTCTGGGCGCGTTCGTTGCGCTGGCTCTCGTCGGTACGCTGGCACAAAAGAGCGCGCAACCCTGGATGCTCGGTTCGTTTGGCGCGACCTGCGTGCTGCTGTTCGGTTTTCCGGCCAGCCCGTTTTCACAGCCGCGTAACATCATCGGCGGTCATGTGCTGACGTCCTTGACCGGCTTGCTCTGCCTGCACCTGTTCGGCCCCGGCTACATGCCGATGGCATGCGCCGCCGCCTGCGCATTGATGCTGATGATGCTCACGCGGACCGTGCATCCGCCCGCAGGCAGCAATCCCGTCATCATTTTCATGGCGCAGCCGGGCTGGTCGTTTCTGCTGTTGCCCACGCTGCTCGGAGCCGTTGCGCTGGCCTTGACCGGTTGGGTTTACTGGTCGATCGTCAAACGCGGTTCGTGGCCCGCGCCGCGAAAGTGACTGCGTTACCGGGCATGCGCCCTCAAGGTGCGCATGCCCGTTTCACTATTGCGCTATTAACTAAATATCGACTGAGTTTCGCTTCTAAAGATTTAATGCTGTTTGCATAAATCACGTTCTACAATCGTTCAGATCGTCAGAAAGCCCCTAAAAAAGCGGTCATTTCTACGTATTCGCTCATGTTCGCTTTTGCGTGATTCGGGTTCTGCCTTGCTATTGCGCGCAAAGGTTTCTATGTATACTCGATGTGATTGTTAAGACGAAACGGACGCCCGGGGAAGTGGTACTCGCGTCCTGGCTCGAGCCTCGCACAACGCAGTTCACACGAGTTGAACGAACATGACCGGCTACTACGATCCCTCGCTTGTCGCGCTTTCCTGTCTGCTGGCGATCTTCGCATCGTTCACGGCATTGGATATTTCCGATCGTCTGGATGTGATCGGCAAACGTCCGCTGTTGCCGTGGATTGCATTCGGCGGCTGCATCATGGGGCTCGGCATCTGGTCGATGCACTTCATCGCGATGCTGGCGTTCCATCTGCCGATCGCGGTCGGCTACAACATTCCCGCTACGCTGGCTTCGCTCGCGATTGCAATCGTTGCGTCCGCCATCGGTTTTCTGCCGCTGTGCCGCTATGAATTGCGCTGGCCGCTGCTCGCGGGCGCCGCCGTCGCGATGGGTCTCGGCGTCGCCGGCATGCATTATCTCGGCATGTGGGCGATGGATATCTGTCCCGCCATTCACTACCAGACCTGGTTAGTGATCCTCTCCGTCATCATCGCGATCATTGCGAGCGGGGCGGCGTTGCTGCTGGCCTTCGATCTGCGCCGCCGCAGCGCGATGCGCCGCACGCGCCAGATCAGCTCGGCGGTCGTGATGGGCGTGGCGGTATGCGGGATGCACTACTGCGGCATGGCCGCGGCGCATTTCGAGGCGGGCAGCTATTCGGTATCCGACTTGCGCAATATGCCGGTGCCCTGGCTGGCCGGCATCGTCGTCACGTTCAGCCTGTTGATTTTCGCGGCATCGATTGTCATCGCCATGCTCGACGCCCGTTCCAGCAAACGCGCCCGCGCCATCGCCGATGCGATCCTGGACGAGCACATCAATCGCCGTAATCCGGCGCATTGATCGGCCTATTCCGGCGCGCATAAAAAAGGGCGGCTCGAGGCCGCCCTTCGTGTTTCCTGGGTCACTTGTTTCTTAGGTCACTTTCTTCGCGGCGCGCTACCGCTTACTGCCGCATCAAAGCCATCATCGCGCCGAAGCCGACAAAAACGCCACCGGTCACGCGATTGAATACCTTCGCCACGCGCTGGCTCTTGAGCGTGACACCGATGCGCGTGCCGAAGCTCGCATAAACCAGATACCAGCTCACTTCGCACACCGCGAACGTCGCCACCAGCACGCCGAATTGCGGCAGCGTGGGACGGCTCGCGTCGATGAACTGCGGCAGCAGCGCGGCGGCGAACAGAATCGCCTTCGGATTGCTGCTGGCCACCAGAAAACCGTTGCGGAACAGCGTGCCGGGCGAACGTGCCGGGCGGGCGGCGAGCGCTTGCGCGCTGGCGTCGGCGGCTTCGTTGCGCTCGACCGGCGCGCTCCAGGCCTTGATGCCCAGATACACCAGATAACCCGCGCCGACAAAACGCAGCACGTTGAACATCGTCGGCCATGCCTGCAGGAACACGCCCAGCCCGGCGGCGGAGACGGCCAGCATCAGCACGAGCGCGGACAGGCAGCCGCCCATGGTCGCGCTGGTGCGGCGCAGACCGTACTGCGCGCCGTGCGACATGATGAGCAGCATATTGGGGCCGGGGATGGCGCAGACGACGAAGACAGTGGCGAGGAACAGCCACCAGGTATGGAGGTTCATTGCAACGGCCTGGCAAGGGGGAAGAAAAAAGGAACCAGGATTATGCCAGCGCATGCGTGGGCGGGGCGAGGCACTCCGCTGCGATGCGTGCCGCGTAAAAGAAAAAAGCCCGCGGGGAGGCGGGCTTGAACCACGTCAAAGGAGACATGGAGGAGACGAAGAAAGTATAGGTAAGTCATTGATGCATCGCAATAAACATCCGAAGATTGAATCGTTAACCATTGTCAGAAACAGCGATTTATGATTGCTGAGCCTGTCGCGCTCGCCCACAATGCATCAACGTTAGCGCCTCGATTCAGGTCGCATGAGGCGCATGCGGTGGGAGAACGGTGCGCCGTCGTCAGCACGATGTCGGCGGCACCTCGACAGGCAAAAACGCAGGGATCGTAGTGGTGGCATCGGCGGCGCAGCGGGCGGATTTTTTCGCCGCCCACGCGCCAACTCGCATGAACCGGAGGGGTCAAATGGGCATTCTGGACAAGGTGGGCGAAATCGCCGGCGCAGTGGCGGCCGTCGAAGCGGCGGAGAAGGTTGATCCTGACGCCGGTTTTCTGACCAAGGCGGCCGCAGCGGTCGCCGGTTTCGAAGGCGCGGGGGCGCTCGAAAAGATGGTCGAGAAGAAAGAGGATGAAAAGCCCGCCGACGACGGCACGCAGCAAGCCGACGCTGGTGACGCATCGGCAGATCCGCAAACCTGATGCGGTTTCTGCATACGAACTGACACAGGACAAGCACGGGGTTCCCGCGCGCGCCGTTTGAGGGAGCGGCGCGCGGCGGATGAGAGTGGCAGGACTTGATGAGCCGCGGTGTTCGAGCCGCGGCTTTTTTTCGTCTGCGGGTTGTGTGCGAGTTGTGTGCGGTTTGTGTGCCAATGCCGGCGTGCGCTTATTGCTTCACGAACACGAAGTCGCATTGTCGCGTGGTCGTGCGCGAGCCGGTGCCCGAAGCCGCGTCGAAATGGGCGCTGATGTTGTCTCGTAAGGCGTGCGCGGATCGAGATGGCCGACCGAATAGCCGGGTGCGCTGGTCAGCCCCTGACCGAGCAAGGTGGCGGCGCCATCGGGTTCGATCTTGCCGTCGAGTGTGAACCAGCCGCCGCGGCCTTTATCGCCGCGTTCGCCGTGCATCACGCCATCGACGACGGTGGCCGGAAAATGGAAGGTATAGCTGTAAGCGCCGTCCGGGCCGGTCGCGCAGGTGAGCGTGACGCTCCAGGTGCCGTCGAATTTTCCGGCTGCCAGGGCGTTTTGCGCGTCGAATGCGAACAAGGCCAGCGCCGCTAGCCATGCCGCCAGGCGAGTGCGCTGCCGGTTTGGGTTTGCAGGCATCGTCGGTCCTCCCGGAAACGCGTGCCGCTGGCGGCGAACCGATGCCGGATCGCCGCCGAATCCACGCTGAAACCATTCTGGATGCAAGGTCCATACCCGCGTGTGCGGCGGCTCACCTTTCGCGTTCTTTCGCCCAGGGCCCGCGACTCAAACCGGCATGATTACGCTCAGGCCGCCTGCCTGCCGATCGCGTCGAGCTTCGCGAGCACGTCCGCGCTCAGCGCGAGCGACTCCGCCTGCATGTTCTCGCGCAGATGCGCAACTGACGACGTCCCCGGAATCAGCAGCACATTGGGCGCGCGATGCAGCAGCCAGGCGAGCGCGACGGTCATCGGCGTTGCGCCCAGCGACTGCGCGATATCCGACAGCGCCGACGATTGAATCGGCGTGAATCCGCCGAGCGGGAAGAACGGCACATAGGCGATGCCCTGGGCGGCGAGCGTGTCGATCAGCGCGTCGTCGGTGCGATTCACGAGGTTGTAGTGGTTCTGCACGCAGACGATCGGCGCGATGCGGCTGGCGTCGGCGATCTGCTTTGCCGTCGCGTTCGACAGGCCGATGTCGCGCACGAGGCCGCGCTGGCGCAGCGTCGCGAGCGCGTCCATCTGACGCTCGATCGGGCCTTCGGAGGGCTGGTGGACGTCGCCCATGACGCGCAGATTCACGATATCCAGCGTTTCCAGGCCGAGATTGCGCAGATTGTCGTGAACGGCACGTTCGAGATCGGCGGGGTCTTGCGCGGGCAGCCAGGCGCCCTGGTCGTCGCGCACCGCGCCCACCTTGGTTACGAGCGTGAGATCGGCGGGATACGGATGCAGCGCCTCGCGGATGATCTGGTTGGTCACGTGCGGGCCGTAAAAATCGCTGGTATCGATGTGATTCACGCCCAGCGCGATGGCTTCGCGCAGCACCGCGACGGCCTGCGCGCGGTCTTTCGGCGGCCCGAACACGCCAGGACCAGCGAGTTGCATGGCGCCATAGCCCATGCGGTTGACCGCGCGGCCAGCGAGATTGAAGCGGCGTGCGGGGGACTGAGTCTGCGTCTGCGTTGCTTGCGTCATGGCGTTCTCCTCGAAAAGGGATGGCGCCGGTATGGGCGCAGTTGCGCTGTTGGATAATCCCATCTGATCCGCACGGGTTGTGCAAAATTTTGCACAATGGCGATGTCTGTACTCACACGCCATCGCCATGAATCAGGAAACGCGTCTGCAGCCGAATCTCGCCTTCGAGATGAACGACCTTGCCGCATTCGCCGCTGTCGCGCGGGCGGGCGGTTTTCGCGATGCGGCGCGCACGGGCGGCGTGTCGGCGTCCAGTTTGAGCACTGCCGTGCGACGGCTCGAAACGAAGCTCGGGCTGCGCTTGCTCAATCGCACCACGCGCAGCGTCGCGCCGACCGAAGCGGGGCAACGTCTGCTCGAAACCATCACGCCGCTGTTCGCCGAAATGAAAGCGGCGCTCGACGTGCTCAACGGTTATCGCGACCGGCCCGCTGGCGTGCTGCGCCTGAATGTGCCGGCCAATGTCGCGCGCAGCGTGCTGCCGCCGATCCTCGCGCCGTTCGCGCAGGCCTATCCGGAAATCCGCGTGGAAGTGATGGTGGAGGACGGTTTCGTCGATGTGTTGCAGGCCGGTTGCGATGCGGGCATCCGCTACGACGAGCGGCTCGATCAGGACATGATCGCGCTGCCGATCGGCCCGCGCACGCAGCGCTTTGCCACCGCCGCTTCGCCCGCTTATCTCGCGGCGCGCGGCGTGCCTGAACATCCGCGCGATCTGCTCGATCATGCGTGCCTGCGCATCCGTTTTGCGGGCGGCGCGATGGCGATCTGGGAATATCAGCGCGATGGCGAAACCGTGCGGCTCGATCCGCCGGGGCAAGTGGTGGTGAAGCCCGCCGGGTCGCTCGATCTCGTGACGGAAATGGCGCTGCGCGGCGCGGGCGTGGTGGCGCTGTTCGAGGACATGCTTGCGCCGCATTTCGCCAGCGGTGCGCTGGTGCCGGTGCTGGCGGACTGGTGGCCGGAATTCTCCGGGCCATTTCTCTACTATCCTGGGCGGCGTCATGTGCCCGCGCCGCTCAGGGCGTTTATCGATTTTCTGAAATCGATGGATGATTCGTAATCCTGTCTTTTTGCTTCGTGCGTATCGATCGCGCAAGCGGCGTTCGCCACGTTTGCGCGAGCAACACACCCGCGAGCGCCGTCACGCCGCCCAACAGGTGATACGCATGCAATTGCTCGCCGAATACGCCCACGGCCAGCGCCGCCGTGAACACCGGCAGCAGGTTCATATACATGCTGCAGCGATTCGGGCCCAGATGCTTGACGCCCTGCATCCAGAAAAACGGCAGCACGACTGAAGCCAGCGATCCTGCATAGGCGATCAGCGGCAGGCTGGCGCGATTGGGCAACGCCCCGGCGATCGGCAGACGCGAAAGCGGCACGAGCATGAACAGCAGCGCGGCGATCGCCTGACAATACGTCGATTGCCACGACGGCAAACCCACGTGCCAGCGGCGCAACAGCACGCCATAAAGCGCATACGCGAGCGCCGCGACGAGCATCAGCAGATCGCCGCTATGGACGCCGCCCGCGAGCAGCGCTGCGGGCCGCCCGGCGGTGATCAGCCAGAGCAGTCCCGCGAACGAAATCACGCCGCCGCAAGTCATCCCGGCGGTAGGCGTTTCGCCGAGCAAGGCGACGGAGAGCAGCATTGTGAGCAAGGGCACCAGCGCCGTCATGATCGACATATTGGTGGCCGTGGTGGTTTTCGCCGCCGCGTAGGACAAACACTGGAACAGCGCCATGGCGAGCAGGCCGAGCAGCGCGAGCTTCGGCAATTGCGGCACGATGGCGGCGCGGTTGCGCCAGGCGGCGGCGGGCACGAACAGGCTCATCAGCGCGACGGCCAGCACGAGGCGCCAGAACGTGATGGCGTACGGGTCGATGGTGTGCGCGGAGAGCCGCGAAACCATCACGTTGCCCGACCAGAGCAGGATGGCGACGAGCGGAAAAAGCGCATGGCGCGGGGCGGCGGTGGACATCGGATGCAATCTCATGAGGGCCAGAAGAACCCCGATGATGCGTGCGATGCCTCATGCCTGTCGCGCGCTAGAATGGCAAAATCTATCGCGAAACTGCCAAACTTCCGCAAGCCCGCCAACGACTATCGTGACAATCGCCACTCCGCCCGCAGACGTCCACGTTCCGTTCGAAGACACGCCGATGCCGGTTGCGGCCATGGCCGCCGATTATCCGCACGGTGCGTTTATCGCCACGCATCGGCATCGGCGTGCGCAACTGCTCTATGCGATCGAAGGCGTGATGCTGATCGAGGCGCAGGCAGGTCGCTGGGTCGTGCCGCCCACGCGCGCGGTCTGGCTGGATGCGGGACTGGAGCACACGGTACGCATGAGCGGCAACGTGCGCATGCGTACCGTATTCATCGAGCCGGGCGCGGCCGAGGGCTTGCCGCGAGGCAGTTGTGTCGTGGATGTGCCGCCGCTGTTGCGCGAGCTGATTCTCGCGGCCGTCGATGTGCCGCTCGACTATGCGGCGGGAAGCCGCCATGACCTGCTGATGCGTTTGTTGCTGGCGGAACTCGCGGTGATTCCGCGCTTGCCGCTGTATCTGCCTTGGCCCGCCGATGCGCGCCTGCGGCGCTTATGCGATGCCATCGTGGCCGCGCCCGAGGCGGCGCATGAAGTGGCGCAGTGGGCCGCGCTGCTCGGTATGGCCGAGCGCACCTTGCATCGCGCATTCCAGCGCGAGACCGGCATGACGCTCGGGCGCTGGCGGCAGCACGCGCGGCTTTTCCTCGCGCTGGAGCGCCTCGCACACGGGGAGAAGATCGTGGCGGTTGCGCTCGATCACGGCTACACGAGCCAGAGCGCGTTTGCCGCCATGTTCCGGCGGCATTTTGGCGTCGCGCCTTCGGCGTTCTATCGCTGACGCAGGCTGCTCTTACGCAGTCTTCTTCCAGCCGAACTCGACGAACACGCGGCACAGCTCGGCCATGCCTTTGGCGTCTTCGTCGTCGAAGCGCGCGAGCAGCGGGCTGTCCACGTCCCACACGCCGATCAGCGAGCCGTCAGCCGCGACCAGCGGCACGACGATTTCCGATTGCGACGCCGAATCGCAGGCGATGTGGCCCGGGAAGGCGTGGACGTCGGGCACCAGCTGGATTTCGCGCGTCTGCGCTGCCGTGCCGCACACGCCCTTGCTCAGCGGAATGCGCACGCAGGCGGGCTTGCCCTGGAACGGACCGACCACCAGTTCCTTGCCGTCGAAGAAGTAGAAGCCGGCCCAGTTGAGCCCTTCGAGCGAGTTGTACACCAGCGACGAGAAGTTGGCCGCGTTGGCGATCGCATCGGTTTCGCCTTCGATCAGCGAGCGCGCCTGGGCGGCGAGCGTCGCGTAGAGGGCGGATTTTTCTGCGGGCAGGGCGTCGGAAAGCGAAAACATGTCTGTGATACCTGAAAACCGGGTTAAGCGGCAGCGTTTGGACCGCCGCGAAGTGCGAGGGCGCCAGTTTAGGCCACTTTGCGCGTTTTTGCCGAGGGGCGCGTTGTCCCGGGGCAGGCGCGACATGTTTCGGCGGGTTTCAAATGCCGTCTGCGATGGTTGATTACCGGCGCATCGATTTTCCCGTGAGCGCATTTTTTTAATGGAATCGCCATCGCCGCGCGCGATCGAATTACCGCGCATTTCAACGCACACGTTTGCGCGCTGCAGGGCTTTCCCGCACAGTAAATCTTGCTGATTTCGTCAGCATTTCAGGGACTCATTGCGCGCTCAGCGAATGGCCGCGCGGCTCCGAACATGCGTGCCGCATGACGTCGATAAAAATCGATTGCGTGGACTACGAAGCGATTGCGCGAAGTGCCCGTATAAAGCACGTCTTATCGCGGTAATGAGTCGAAGATATCTGCCTAGAATTCACTAAAAGACGGTGAAACCAGATTCGCATAAATGTCGCAGGGTAACTGCCTGGTTAAGAAGTCGTGCGTTTTCCTTCAGGAAAAAATTGCATACGCCGTAAACCCGGGTAGATGCGTCAGAAATCGTTGTGATTGCGAAATGATGCGTTGCAAACCGGACGGGATTCGCGGACCACCGCGACAAGAGACGGGGAAGTTTGAATACATAACGCGTCGCCAGAACGACGCGGATGCCTGAGAGAGGGCCGAAGCAATGAAACAGAAACTCCTGACGAGCGTCATCACGGTCGCGCTGATCGGCGGCCCCATCGCGGCAACTGCGGATGCCGCGACCTATTCGAACGGCACCGCCACGGCGACGTTCCTCGTTTCCCTGACGCTGCAGGCCAACTGCACGATCAGTGCGAATCCGCTGGCCTTCGGCACCAACGGCGTGCTGACGACGGCGCTGAACCAGCAGACCACGGTGGCCGTCGATTGCACCAACACCACGCCGTACAACGTCGGGCTCGACGCCGGCACGGTGAGCGGTTCGACCGTGACGAGCCGCCTGATGGCCGGCACGGCCAGCGGCAATACCTCGACCACGGTGGGCTTCCAGCTCTATCAGGATTCGGGCCACACGACGGTCTGGGGCAATACGCAGGGCACCAATACCGTTGGCGGCACGGGCTCGGGCAGCGTGCAGTCGATCAACGTCTACGGCCAGATTCCGGTCCAGACCACGCCGCGTCCGGACACCTATCAAACGACCGTCACCGCGACGGTCTACTTCTAGTCGCGGGGCACACCATGCGCGTGCTCCATCGTCTCCTGAACCTTGCGCTTGCCGGCGCTGCCGTGGCCGCGTGTCTGGGCAGCGCGCAGGCCGCCACCCTGCAGATTTCGCCCGTGATGGTCGATCTGGCCGCCGACGCCAACGCCTCGGGCCTCACGCTGCGCAATTCGGGCAGCAAGCCGATTTACGGCCAGGTCCGCGTCTATCGCTGGAGCCAGGCGGGCGGTGAAGATGCGCTCACGCCCACCCAGGACGTGGTCGCGAGCCCGCCGCTGATCGAAATCGGCGCGGGTGCCGAGCAACTCGTGCGGCTCGTGCGCACGGTGCCGGGCGCGAGCAGCGTCGAGCAGAGCTATCGCATCTTGATCGACGAACTGCCCGAGCCTGACGCGACGCCGTCCAGTGGCGTGGCGATCCGGCTGCGCTACTCGGTGCCGGTTTTTATCGATCCGGGCAGCGGTCCGGCGCGTCAGCCCAATCTAGCGTGGCGTCTGCGCCATGGCGAGGCGGGCTGGTTGCTCGAAGTCGCGAACACGGGCGGGCGACGCGCGCAGATCGCGGGCGTCGAGATCGTCGATGGCGCGGGGCATGCGTTCCCGATCAACCGTGGCCTGCTCGGTTATGCGCTGGCCGGTTCGATGCGCGAGTTTCCGCTCGCGCTGCCCACATCCGCCGACCTCAACGGTCCGCTCAAGGTCCGCGCCGCAGTCAACGCGCAGCAGACCGAGGCGGCCGTGCTGAGCCATTAGGCTGCTCTGTTCCTGCCGTGAATGGCGGTTTCGCCTGCGCCTGTGCGCGCCGCGGGAAGCGCGTCTGCGCGCGCGTGCGTCTGCCCGGCTGGCTGTGCAAACAGGGTTTGAGCCTCTTCCGCCGCCTGCGATGCGGTTTCCATCGGCTTGTTTCCTTCGACAAGGATTGCGAATCAATTGACGCGGCGCTTCAAGCGAGAGAAGGCTCATCCATTGAAGGCGATCTCGCTCGCTGCCGTGCTGTTCTTCGCCGCGCAAACGTGCGCGCGGGCGCAGGGCCCGGCAGTTTCATCGGGCGTGTTGCCCGAAGCCGTGCTCAATCCGCCCGCCGAACCGAACGCCACGCTCGCGGGCGCCGCGCGTGCGCGAGCGTTGCCGGCGCAAAGCGACCTCTATCTCGAAGTCACGCTCAATGGCGACCGCACCGCGCTGATCGCGCATTTCCGACAACGCGATGGACGGCTCTATGCCGATCCCGCCGATCTCGACACCATCGGCCTGCGCGTACCCGACATGCCGCTCGAAACGCGTAGCGGCGCGCTGGGCAAAGCCGGCGCCAGCGATATCGCGCTCGACAGTCTGCCGGGCCTGCATTACCACTACGACGAGACCACCCAGTCGATCGCCATCGAAGCGCCCGATGCCTTGCGCAAAGCCTATGTGTTCGACACGCGCGCGCTCGAAAAAGCCCCGCAGGCCAGCGCCTCGCGCGGCCTCGTGCTGAACTACGACGCCTATGTGGAAAATGCCGGCGACACGCAGGCGGCGCTATGGTCCGAAGAGCGCTACTTCGATCCGTATGGCGTGTTCAGCAATACCGGCACCGCGTATCTCTACCGCGATATGCATCGCTACGTGCGTTTCGATACTTCGTGGCAGACCTCGAATGCGACCACGCTCACGACCGCGCAGGTGGGCGACACGATTTCCTCGTCGCTGGACTGGAGCCGTTCGCTGCGGATTGGCGGCTTCCAGTGGCGCAGCAATTTCGCACTGCGCCCGGATCTGGTGACGTTTCCGGTGCCGTCGCTTTCCGGTTCGGCTGTGGTGCCGTCGTCGGTCGATCTCTATGTGAACAACGTCCGGCAGTTTTCCGGCTCGGTGCCGGGCGGTCCGTTCGTCATCAGCAACGTGCCGGGCATCACGGGCGCGGGCGAGGCGACGGTCATCACGCGCGATCCGCTCGGGCGCGCGGTGACGACCACGGTGCCGCTTTATATCGATACGCGTCTGCTGGCGGCGGGGCTGTCGAGCTATTCCGTCGAGGCGGGTTTTCTGCGCCGCGATTACGGCGTGGAGTCGTTCAACTACGATCCGCATCCGGTTGCGAGCGCATCGATGCGGCACGGCATCAGCGACCGCCTGACGGTCGAAGCGCACGCCGAAGTCACCGGCGGTCTCTACGATGCCGGCGCGGGCGCGCTGGTGCGCATCGGCCAACTGGGTGTGATCAACGGATCGCTGGCGGCGTCGACCGGGCATCTTTCGGGCGCACAGGTCGGCTTGGGGTATCAACTGATCACGCAGGCGTTTTCAGTCGAATTGAGCACGTTGCGCGCGACGCGTCATTACGGCGATCTGGCCGCGCGCGATGGTTCGCCTGTGCCGCTGGCGACCGATCGTGCCACCGTGAGCGTGCCGCTGCCGGGCGCGCAGACGATCGCGCTGAGCTACATCGGTTATCGGTATCCCGATGTGGTGGCGTCGCATATTGGTTCGGTATCCTATACGGTCAGTTTGCGAAATCTGGTTTCGCTGAGCGTGTCGGCGTATCGCGATTTTGCGTCGCGTGGCTCGTCGGGCGTGTTTCTCAGCGCCAGCATGGGGCTGGGCAATAACGCGTCGATCAACGCCAGCGGCGGGCGTCAGAACGGGCAGGGCACCTGGAACGTCAACGCGTCGCGCGCGCCCGACTACGACGGCGGCTGGGGCTGGATGGTGCAGGACGGCGGCAACAACGCCTCGCACTATCAGCAGGGCCAGGTGCAGTATCTCGGGCGCTACGGGCAGGTCACGGCGCTCGGTCAGGCGCTCGATGGACATATGGCCGGATCGCTCGACGTCACCGGCGCGCTGGTTGTGATGGACGGGTCGGCGCTGCCCGCGCGGCGTATCGACGATGGCTTCGCGCTGGTTTCCACCGACGGCATCGCGGGCGTGCCCGTGCTGCACGAAAACCGCGTGATCGGCACCACGGATTCGCGTGGCCACCTGCTGGTGCCCGACCTCAACGCCTATCAGAACAACCTCATCAGCGTGGACAGCATGGGCTTGCCCGCCGAAGCGCGTATCGCCACGACGCGCGCGAATGTCGTGCCGAAGTCGCAATCGGGCGTGCTCGCGAGCTTCAAGGTCACGCAGTATCGCGCGGCTTCCGTGATCCTGCGCGGACCCGACGGCGCGTTGATGCCGCCGGGCGCGCGCGTGCATCACGAAGAAAGCGGCTCGGACACGATCGTCGGCTACGACGGCCTGACCTTCATCGAAAACCTGCAGGCCGATAACCACCTGAGCGTGAGCGCGACGAGCGGCAAGGGCGCGATCCATTGCGCGGCTTCGTTCCGCTACGTGCGGCCGACCGACGGCTCGCTGCCGACCTACGGCCCGCTCACCTGCCAAACCGTTTCTGGAGATTCACCATGAGCCGTTCCCGCCATCGCCTCGTCATGCTGTGTGCCAGTGTGCTGCTGTGCGTGCTCGCCACGCTGATGCCGGGCCGCGCGCACGCGCAGACCTGCACGGCGACGGTGTCGTCGATCAGCTTCGGCACGGTGAGCCCGATCACGCGCGCGGCCGTGAACGGTTCCGGCACGATCAACGTGACCTGCAACTGGACCGTGGTGTCGCTCGCGCCGACCGCGCTCGTGTGCCTGAACCTCAACGCCACGCAGCCGCGCGTGCTCACGCAGACCGGCGGCACGGCGACGATGCAATACGATCTCTACAGCGATCAGGCGCATTCGATTTCGTGGGGCTCGACGGGCGCGGCGACCACGCCGATCTCGGTGACCTTGCAGCAGCCGTTGCTCGGCACCAGTACCACGGCCTCGATAACGTACTACGGTCAGATCGCCGCGAATCAGCCCACCGTGCCCACGGCGAACAATGGCGACACGGTCTATTCGCACAGCTTCAGCGGCGCCGAAACGTCGTTGATGTACGGTTATTACCTGCTGGGGATTCTCGGGCCGCCGGGCTGTTCGTCGCTGACCACGAGCGGCGGGTCGCTGGCCTTCACGGCGAGCGCCACGGTCACCAACAACTGCAATATCAGCGCGAGCAATATCGTGTTTCCGGCGGCCGGCGTGTTGAGCAGCGCGTTGTCGGCGACCGGCACGATCACCGCGCAATGCACCAGCGGCGACGCGTTCAAGATCAGCCTGAACGGCGGATCGAGCAATGCGGTGAACGCGCGCACGATGGTGTTGTCGGGCGGCAGCGCGACAGTCGGCTATCAGATCTATTCGGATGCGCAGCACGCGACACCCTGGGGCGATGGCAGCAATGGAACGAGCGCAGTCACTGGAACCGGTTCCGGCAACACGGCCTCTTTTACGATGTATGGCGTGGTTCCCGCGCAAAGCACGCCCCAGCCGGGGACTTACACGGATAGTGTTACCGCGACCATTAGTTTTTAAGGCTATTTCTGCACGCTGCCCTATTTGTTCTGATGTATCGGGTAATACCCTGGGAGCTATTTCCCGTCGGTGAGGACTCTGGTATAAATGCGCTCCCAAGCTGAGTACGTTTTAGCACAGTAAAAAATCACGGTCTGCGAAGTGATCGACAACAGTCGGTCGGCAAAGCGGATCGCACGCGGTGGAGGAAGTGCCATGGCACGCGTCGTAGTGGTGGGCAGCATCAATATGGACATGGTCGTCACGACCGACACGTTTCCGCGGCTTGGCGAAACGCTGTTCGGCTCGCGTTTCGCGACCTTTCCCGGCGGCAAGGGCGCGAACCAGGCGGTGGCCGCCGCGCGTCTGGGCGCCGATGTCACGATGGTCGGCTGCGTGGGCGACGACGCATTCGGCGCCGCGATGAAAGCGACGCTTGCGCGCGAAGGCATCGATGTGAGCCACATCCGCACCGGCAAGGAAGCGACCGGCGTGGCGTCGATCACGCTCTCGGGCGGCGACAACGCCATCATCGTCGTGCCAGGCGCGAACAACGAACTGTCGCCGGAAGACATCGACCGTGCGAGCGACGCGTTCGCCAACGCCGACGTGATCCTCGCGCAACTCGAAGTGCCGCTCGACACCGTGCTGCACGCCGCGCGCCGCGCCCGCGAACACGGCAAGCCGTCCTTCCTGAATCCCGCGCCCGCCGTTGCGCTGAGCGACGAACTGGTTTCGCTCACCACGCTTCTGACGCCGAACGAACACGAACTCGCCACGGCGCTGCAGACGCCGGCCGGCTGGTGGGCCGAAGTGCTCGCGCGCATGCCCGGCCGCATCGCGATGACGCATGGCAAGGAAGGCGCGTATTTCACCCAGGCCGACGGCACGCTCGTGCATCAACCGGGTTTTACGGTCGAGGCCGTCGATTCGACCGGCGCGGGCGATACCTTCAATGGCGCGATGGCGGCGTTCTGGCATCTGGGCATCGAAGCCGCCGTGCTGCGCGCGAATGCAGCCGGCGCGCTGTCCGTAACGCGCCCGGGCGCGCAGGGCGGCATGCCCACGCTCGCCGAACTCGAACAGTTTCTGGCCCAGCAATCGTAAATCGCGGTTATCCGCAGTTTGAAGCCGCGGTTTGACGCCGCCGTTTGAAGCAATAGAAAGTGCAATGAAAAAACAAGGACATCTGAACCGCGACATCGCGCGCGTGCTGGCCGGCATGGGCCATACCGACAGCATCGTGATCGCCGATTGCGGTCTGCCGATCCCGGCGGGCGTCGAATGTATCGACGTGTCGCTCACGCTGGGCGTGCCCGGTTTCTTCGACGTGCTCGACAGCCTCCTCGCCGATTTCAAGGCCGAGCGCGCCGTGTTCGCGAGCGAAGCGCAGACGCATAACGCCGCCGTGGTCGCCAGGAGCCGCGAGCTGGCCGCAGCGCAGATCGCCATCGAA
The DNA here is from genome assembly GCF_017104965.1 of Paraburkholderia sp. Ac-20340. GTDB lineage: Bacteria > Pseudomonadota > Gammaproteobacteria > Burkholderiales > Burkholderiaceae > Paraburkholderia. The sequence continues at coordinate 94,689 of NZ_JAAGPR010000025.1, read as the reverse complement.
GAAGTCCCGCACGAGGAATTCAAGCGCCGCTGCCGCGAGGCAAAAGCGGTGATCCGCACCGGCGAGTGCAGCCCTTACGCGAATGTGATCCTGCATTCGGGCGTGATCTTTTAAGAGGTCCAGGATGCAAGTGATGATGCAGGGCATCGGCAAGGCGTTCGGCCCGGTGCGTGTGCTCGAAGGCGTCGATTTTCATATCGGGGCGGGCGAGATCCACGCGCTGATGGGCGAGAACGGCGCCGGCAAATCGACGCTGATGAAAATTCTCAGCGGCGTCTATCAGGCCGACGCAGGCCAGATCCTGATCGACGGGCGCGCGGTGACGATCCGCAGCACCGTCGATGCCGAACGCGCGGGCATCGCCATCATCCACCAGGAACTCAATCTCATCCCGCAACTGACGGTGATGGAGAACCTGTTTCTCGGCCGCGAGCCGCATCGCTTCGGCATGGTCGATACCGCGACCATGCGCCGCGAAGCGCGCAAGTGGCTCGACAAGGTCGGCGCGCAGCGCATCGACCCGCAGACCGAGGCCGGTCATCTGTCGATCGGCCAGCAGCAACTCGTGGAAATCGCCAAGGCGCTGTCGCTGAACGCGCAGGTGCTGGTGATGGACGAGCCCACGGCAGCGCTCACGAACCGCGAAATCGACACGCTGTTCGAGATCATGCAGTCGCTCAAGGCGAGCGGCGTGGCGATCGTCTACGTCTCGCACCGCATGGAAGAAATCTTCCGCATCTGCGACAAGATCAGCGTGCTGCGCGATGGCCAGTTCGTCGGCGAGCGCGCGATTCCCGACACGAATTTCGATGAAATCGTCCGGCTGATGGTCGGGCGCGAACTGGGCGAGCGTTTCCCGAAGCGCAGCCACACGCCCGGCGACGTGCGTATGCGCGTCAAAGATCTCGCCGATGAAGGCCACGTCGCCGGTATCACGTTCGACGTGCGCGCCGGTGAAGTGCTCGGCATTGCGGGTTTGATGGGCGCAGGACGCAGCGAGATTCTGCGCACGCTGTTCGGCGCGAACCGCAAGACCGCGGGCACGGTCACGCTCGATGGCCAGCCGCTCGAAGTGCGCGATGCGTCGAGCGCGATTGCGGCGGGCATCGGCTTCGTCACGGAAGACCGCAAGCGCCAGGGCCTGGTGCTGGGCATGTCCGTGCGCGAGAACGCCACGCTCGTGCATCTGGACCGCTACGCGAAGCTGGGCTTCGTGAACGACAAGGCCGAGCGCAGTGCGGTCGACGGCCTCATCAAGCAGTTGCGCGTGCGTACGCGCGACGCGGAACTCGACGTGAAGTCGCTTTCGGGCGGCAACCAGCAGAAGGTCGTGTTCGCCAAGTGGCTGGCGAAGCCGCCGAAGGTGCTGCTGCTCGACGAACCGACGCGCGGCGTGGACGTGGGCGGCAAGGCCGAAATCTACACGATCATCAACCAGCTCGCGGAGCAGGGCGTGGCGATCGTGATGGTGTCGTCCGAACTGCCCGAAGTGCTGGCGATGAGCGACCGCATTCTCGTGATGCATCAGGGCCGCCAGGCCGGACTCTTCGAAGCGGCCACGGCCACCCAGGAACAGATCATGACCGCCGCAGCCGGCGCTCAGGCAGCGACGACGGCCGAAACGGCAGCAGCCTGAACCCATCAGGCTACGCCGCGCCGCGCGCTCACACCTCATTCCAGGCAACCAAGCGAGACATTCCATGTCGCAACTGACCATGACCCCCAGCAGCCGGGCGACGCTGCAAAAGCTCGGCCCCTTCATCGCATTGCTCATCATTGCGGTGGCGCTGTCGATCGTGAGTCCCAATTTCCTCACGCTCGACAACCTGCTCAACGTGATGCGCCAGGCGTCCATCAACGCGCTGATTGCCTTTGGCATGACGCTCGTGATCCTGCTCGGCGGTATCGATCTTTCGGCGGGTTCGGTGCTGGCGCTGTCTTCCGTCATCATCGCCACGCTGCTCAGCTCGGGCACGAACGCGATGGTCGCGACCATCGCGGGCCTCGCGGCCGGCGGCCTGATGGGCCTGGCCAACGGCATCGTCATCAGCAAGGGCAAGGTCGCGCCGTTTATCGCCACGCTCGGGTCGATGACCGTGCTGCGCGGCCTCGCGCTGGTCGTCTCGAACGGCAGCCCGATCAGCAGCTTCAGCAGCGACTTTTTCTCGCTGCTCGGCGGCGGTTATGTGGCGCGCCTCGTGCCGATTCCCGTCGTGCTGATGCTGGTGATGTTCGGCCTGTTCTGGGTGCTGCTGCGCAAGACCGTGTTTGGCCGCCATATCTACGCGACGGGCGGCAATGCGGAATCGGCGAAGCTCTCGGGCGTGAAGGTCGATCGCATTCAACTGTGGGTCTATACGATTTCGGGCGTGATGTCGGCGCTTGCGGGCGTGGTGCTGACCTCGCGTCTGAACTCGGCGCAACCGACGGCGGGCACGGGCTACGAGCTCGACGCGATCGCCGCCGTGGTGCTGGGCGGCACGAGCCTCACGGGCGGCCGCGGCTGGATCTTCGGCACGCTGGTGGGCGCGCTGCTGATTGGCGTGCTCAATAACGGCCTGAATCTGCTCGATGTCTCGTCGTTCTATCAGCAGGTCATCAAGGGCGGCGTGATTCTGCTCGCCGTGCTGATCGACCGCGGCAACAAGAAGTCGTAATTCTGCTGTAACCGCATCATCGCATTCCAGCTTGACCCTGTATTGCCCTCGCATCGCGCGTCGTTTTCGCGCGATGCGTCGAACCGAATCCAGTAGTAATCCTTAGCATTTTTCAATTCACACTCCACACATTAAAACGAGGAGGAAGACTATGCACAAGCCGTTCCAGCCGTCGCTCTCGAAACTTTTCTCGGCACTCGTCGCCGGTTCGCTGGTTCTGGGCCTTGCGGCCTGCTCGAAGGAAGGTCCGGGCAGCAGCTCGTCGGATGCGGGCGCAAGCGGCGCATCGGCCGCCGCTCCGGCATCGGGCGCGCTGACCGTCGGTCTGTCGATCTCGACGCTGAACAACCCGTTCTTCGTTTCGCTCAAGAAAGGCGCGGAAGACGAAGCGCAGAAAGACGGCGTGACGCTCATCACCGTCGATGCGCAGAACGACCCGGCGAAGCAGCAAGCCAGCGTCGAAGACCTGATCGAAAAGAAGGTCAACGTCATCCTGATCAACCCGACCGATTCGTCGGCGGTGGCGAACGTCGTCAAGGAAGCCACCAGCAAGGGCATCAAGGTGATTTCGCTGGACCGCAGCGTGAACGGCGCGGAAGTCAGCTCGCATATCGCCTCGGATAACAAGGCCGGCGGCAAGATGGCAGCCGACTTCCTGGCAGAGAAGCTCGGCGGCAAGGGCAATATCGTCGAACTGCAGGGCATTCCGGGTTCGTCGGCGGCCAACGAGCGCGGCGCAGGCTTCGACGACGAAATCGCGGCCAAGGGCGGCGTGAAGATCGCCACGAAGCAGCCGGCCGACTTCGACCGCGCCAAGGGCCTTTCGGTGATGGAAAACATCATCCAGGGCAACAAGGACATCCAGGGCGTGTTCGCGCAGAACGACGAAATGGCGCTGGGCGCAGTCAAGGCGCTGCAGGCTGCGGGCCTGAAGAACGTGGCCGTGGTGGGCTTCGACGCCACCGACGACGCGATCGCCGCCGTCAAGGCCGGCCAGATGGCCGCGACCGTGCAGCAGCAGCCGGAACTGATCGGCCAGTACGGCGTGCAGACCGCGAAGAAGCTCGCGGACGGCCAGAGCGTCGACAAGTTCATCCCGGTTCCGCTGAACCTCTACAAGCAGCAGTAACACCGCCCGCGCCCCGATTCTTCCGGGGCGCGGCATTCTGTTGTACGCTTTCACGCAGCCGCCGCGTCTAAGATCGCCGTTTGGGTTCCCCTTCGCCGGCGGCCTGCGACTCAAGAACACGATTCATCCCCCGATCCACCCTCCAGCCAGCAGGAAGACCGCGTGTCCCAGTTCGAGCGTTTGACCATCGACGACATTGCCCGCCTCGCGGAGGTTTCGCGCACGACGGCGAGCATGGTGCTCAACGGTAATGCCGAGCGCTACCGCATTTCGGCGGCGACGGTCGAGCGCGTGCTGCAGGTGGCGCGGGACAATCACTTCACGCCGTCGCAATCGGCGCGGTCGCTGCGCTCGCGGCGCAGCAACACGATCGGCCTCGTGATTCCCGATCTCACCAACTCGGCGCACGCAGCGCTCGCGCAGGCGATGGAAACGCAATGCCGCGAGCAGTATCGCTATCAACTGGTGATCGTGACGAGCGACGAAGACCCCGCGCGCGAGACCGAAGGCATCGCGCATCTGGTGTCGCATCAGGTGGATGGCGTGGTGGTGGTGCCGTGCACCGCCGACGCGCCGCGTTACGAGAAGTGGGTCAAGCGCCTGCCGCTGGTGTTCGCCGATCGCCGCGTGGACACGAGCGCGATTCCCTATGTGGTCACCGATGCCACCGAAACCGTCGCGACGCTGGTGGGCGAAACGCTGGCTCGCGGCGCGCGCGAAGTGGTGTATTTCGGCGGTCAGCCTGAGTTGTCGGCCAGCCGCGACCGTCTGGCGGGGTATCGGCTGGCGTTGCAGACGCATGGGGTTGCCGAGCAGCCTGACTGGGTATTCGAGCGCGATTTCCAGCGCGAATCGGGCTATGCACTCATGAAGGCATGGTTCGAGGCGCACGGCCGCTATCCCGAGGCGCTGTTCGCGGGCTCGATTACCTTGCTCGAAGGCGTGCTGCAGTTCGTCAACGAAGCGCTCGCGCAGGCGCCCGGCCGCGTGATGACCTTCGACGATCATCAACTGCTCGATTGCCTGCCGCTGCGTATCGACGCCATCGTGCAGGACAGTGCGCAACTGGCCGCGCATAGTCTGCGCTGTGTGTTTTCGCTACTCGAAGGCAACGCGCAACCGGAATCGCTGCAGGTGCCGGCGCAGATTCACTATCGGCACAAGCCGGCGTAAGCGCTGCGTTTTGTTTGGCATCCTGAGTGATTTCGGGCCGCTCAAACGTTGTCCAGGCCGCCGGTTTGATCGGCACTTTCCAGCGCCTTGCGTTCGCGGCGCTCCTCATTGCCGCGCCGCGCGCGCATCCGCTGGCGTGACAGCACGGTGATCACTTCTCCCGTGCTGGCGTGGGCGGGAATCTCGTTGCGGATCACCTTGGCCACCATCGGCAATCCCTGTTGCTGACGACGCAGCGCACGCGCAATGGCGGTGCGGCAGGTTTCGCCATGGCAATCCCACTCGTCGCGCATTTTTCCGCAGTATCGGCATGTGTCCATGGATTCAGTGTAACCGGATTCGTGTGGCTCCCTGGCGACCACATCTATCCGAGCGCGCTGTTCGGCGCGGTCAAGCCGGCGGCGCAGGCGTACCTCGGTTGCATCGGCAAGCCTGGCGCAACGCCCGCGCAAACATTATTCATCGACGCTAGCGAGACCAACGTGCAGGGCGCGCGCGATGCGGGCCTGCACGCGCGCGGCTTTACCGATATGGACACGCTGGAGCGCGATTTGCGCAGCTTCGGCGTGATCGGCGACTGACAACGCACCGGATAGATACGCCCGGTAGCCGCACAGTCAGGTGCGCGCCGGAATCTCCAACCCACGCTTCACCGCCGGACGCGCGACAAACGCATCGAGCACGCGCTTGACGTTGGGGAAATTGTCGAAGCCGACCAGATCGCCCGCTTCATAGAAGCCCACCAGATTGCGCACCCAGGGGAACGTGGCGATATCGGCGATCGTGTAGTCGTCGCCCATCAGCCACGCGCGGCCTTCGAGGCGCTGTTCCAGCACGCCCAGCAGACGGCGCGACTCGGCGACATAACGGTCGCGCGGACGCTTGTCCTCGTACTCCTTGCCCGCGAACTTGTGGAAGAAACCCAGCTGGCCGAACATCGGGCCGATGCCGCCCATCTGGAACATCAGCCACTGGATCGTTTCGTAGCGCGCGCGGCCTTCAGGCGCGAGGAACTGGCCGGATCGATCGGCGAGCCAGATCAGGATCGCACCCGATTCGAACAGCGCGAGCGGCTCGCCATCGGGGCCGTTCGGGTCGATGATCGCGGGGATCTTGTTGTTGGGATTCAGCGAGAGGAATTCGGGCGAGAGCTGATCGTTGGTGTCGAAGCGCACCAGATGCGGCTCGTAGGCGAGGCCGGTTTCCTCCAGCATGATCGAGACCTTCACGCCATTCGGCGTGGGCAGCGAGTAAAGCTGGATGCGTTCGGGATGTTGTGCGGGCCACTTGCCGGAAATGGGCAAGGCGTTCAGATCGCTCATGGGATGTCCTGTGACGAAGCGGGATGACGAAACAGCGGCTCAGTGTAGTGGAAATGGCGCAAATGCGCAGAAGGCGCACGGACTGTGCAGATGCACAGCGCGCGCGCCTTCTATTGCGGAATTTCGTGAAGGGCTTGCGCCGTCCCGACCCTAAGCTCAAGCCTGCGGAATCAGTCCTTCCGCCACCAGCGCGGCCTGCACGGCCGGACGCGCGCCCACGCGCTGCTGATGCGCGAGCACCGCCGGGAACGCAGACAGATCGAAGCCGACATGCGCGGCCCAGTTGGTCGCCGTGAAGAGATAGGCATCCGCTGCGGTGAACTGGTCGCCAACGAGCCATTCATGCGCGGCCAGGCGTTGATCGAGCAGGCCGTATTGGCGTTGCAGCGCGGCGATGGAATCGGCGCGCACGCTCTCGGGCGAAGCCGGATTGAAAAGCGGCGAATAGCGCTTGTGCAGTTCCGTGCTGATGAAGCCGAGCATTTCCTGCAGACGATAGCGCGCGAGCGTGCCGTTAGCGGGCGCAAGGCCGCTGGCCGGATTTTGATCGGCGAGATACTGCATGATCGCCGGGCCTTCCGTGAGGAGTTCGCCGTTGTCCAGTTCGAGCGCGGGCACGCAGCCCTTCGCATTGATCGCGCGAAAATCCTTGCCGCTGGCCGTGGATTTATCGGCGAGATTCACCTTGTCGAGATCGAGTGCGAGACCGGCTTCGCGAGCGACGATATGCGAAGCAAGTGAGCAGGCGCCCGGGTAGAAATAAAGTTTCATCGTGAGTCCAGGTTGAACGAACGTACCGTGCGCTGCGAGCGTGCGCACGGGAGCAACATGTTAGCGCGTCCATGTCGGTCAATACCATGGCGATGAACGGTATGACTGTTTCAACCAGGCGTTTGCATTGAGTGTTGAAGGCTCAGCAGATTGAGCGGCGAGACGCGAATCAGGCCGCCGCGCGGGCTGTCGATATCGGCGATCAGCGTAAGCGAAAGCGAGACTGTGATCGGCAATACGAACATCAGCACGCGCCTTCCGCTATTGCCGCGCGCGCCATAGCCCTGCATCAGATTGCTGAAGAACGCGATGATCAGCATCAGCACCCACGCCGCCACGGGAATGCGATTGAGCCAGGCCGCCTGCGTATAGCCTTGCGTGTTCAGCACGTCGTTCATGCCGGCCACGGCAAGCGCGGTGATCGGCGTTGGTTGCGTGGCCGCCGCCTGGCGCACGCTGTCCCAGAGTTGCGTTTGCAACGCGGCCGTCGTGCGACTGTTGCTGTCGAGCGCGCTGCCATCGTGGTCTTCGTAATACTCGATGCGCGCCTCCAGATAGCGCGCGAGCAGCGCCTTGGTTTTCGCGGCATCCGCGCCAATCAGATCCGCGCGCAGATATTCGGTGCCGATTGCGTTCGCTTCTTCTTCCTCGTAATTCTTGCGCTGATCGTAGCGGCTCACCGCCATCGACAAGGTAAAGCCGATCAACAGCGCCAGCAGCGTGAGCGTCGCGCCTTGCACGACGTTATAGTTTTCGCGCGCCTCATCCGAGAGCGGCACGCGCCGGTGCAATATCACGGCGCCCAGTGCGGACGCAAGCGGCAAGCAGACAATCAGGGTAATGAAAAGGAACGCAGGATGCTGAAGCAGTGGCGTCATGATGGCTCCGTTGGCAAAGACGCATGAACAGCGAAAAGAATAGCGGGGAGTGCGAACTATCGATTGTTTCTTGCCAAGCCGATTCTACGTTAAACGCATGCCAGACGATCTCGACGATGCCGCGCACTACACCGCGGCTTCCGGCGCCATCTCGTTCAGATGCACGGCGCGCAGATCGTCGATAAAGGCGCGCTGGATGTCGCCCGCATGCGGCGCGCGGCGCGTGACCATATGAAACGTCACGTCGTAACGCAGCGCCGCCGGATTCACGGCGCGCAACAATCCGCCATCGACATAAGGCTTGGCGAAATGCACAGGCAGATACCCCAGGTGATGTCCCGAGAGAATCAGTAGCGCAACCGCTTCCATATTGTCGGCGATGGCGGTGACGTTGCGTTCGTGGGTCGAGTGCTGCGCCTCCGGCAGCGGATAGCTGCGCCACGCCCATTCGCAGGCGGCGGCTTCCTCGGCGCCGATCGTCGCGGCTTCGCCCGCGCGCTCGAACAGCGGATGGCGCGCGCCGCAATACGCATACTGGCGCTCGATAAAGAGCGCGGTGTAATCGAGGCTAGGTACGCGGTGCCAGAAATAGCCGATCGCGATATCCACCTTGCCGTTGAGCACCTGTTCCTCCAGTTCGCCCGGCGAGCGGATCTGGATATTGAAACGCACGGCCTGGTCGCGCTGACGAAAGCGCGCAATGGCGTCGCTGATGCGCGCGTTCTGGCTGAACGGCGTATGGCCGATCAGGCCCAGATTCAGCTCGCCCACCAGCTGGCGGTCCATGTTCGCGGCTTCGGCGCAGAAGCTGTTGGCGGCCACCAGCAGCCGCCGCGCCGACATGGCAAAGCGCTCGCCCTTGGCCGTGAGCCTGAAGCCGCCGCGCCCGCGCTCGCATAGCCGGAAGCCCAGCCGCGTTTCCAGCGAAGACAACTGCGTGCTGATGGTGGACTGCCCCACATTGAGCGCCGCCTGGGCGGCCGTCAGCCCGCGCGCGTCGACCACGGCGAGGAAAACGCGGATCAGCCGCAGGTCGAAATCGGTCAGGTTGGCGAGCATGGGAACCTCTTACATTGATCCGGATAGATGTAAACATCATCAGCCCATCATTTTATCCAAAATTTTTTCCCTCTAGCATTGCCAGCATTGGGTTTGAACCCACTGCTCCGATCGATGTTTACAGGGTTTTTACGGATATGAACGATTCCCGCAACACCACGCTGAACCAGCCGCTCTCCGGCAACGCCATGCCCCGTTTTGGCGGCATCGCCTCGATGATGCGCCTGCCGATCGCCGAAACCAGCGCGGGGCTGGACGCCTGTTTCGTCGGCGTGCCGTTCGATCTGGGCACCTCCAACCGCAACGGCGCGCGCCTTGGCCCGCGCCAGATCCGCGCCGAATCGGTGCTGCTGCGTCCCTACAACATGGCCACGCGCGCCGCGCCGTTCGATTCGCTGCAGGTGGCCGATATCGGCGATGTGGCGATCAATCCCTTCGACATTCATAAGGCGATTGCCGATATCGAAGCAGCTTACGACGGCATCATCGCCGGCGGCTGCAAGCCGGTGACGCTGGGCGGCGATCACACGATCGCGCTGCCGATCCTGCGCGCGATGCACAAGAAGTACGGCAAGGTCGGCGTGGTTCACGTCGATGCGCACGCCGACGTCAACGACACCATGTACGGCGAGAAGATCGCCCACGGCACGCCGTTTCGCCGCGCGGTGGAAGAAGGTCTGCTCGATTGCGACCGTGTGGTGCAGATCGGTCTGCGCGGCACCGGCTATCACGCCGACGATTTCGACTGGTGCCGCGACCAGGGCTTCCGCGTGGTGCAGGCCGAAGCCTGCTGGAACCGCTCGCTCGAAACGCTGATGAAGGAAGTACGCGAGCAGATGGGCGATGGCCCGGTGTATCTGAGCTTCGATATCGACGGTCTCGATCCGGCGTTTGCGCCGGGTACGGGCACGCCGGAAATTGGCGGTCTGACCGTGCCGCAAGGGCTGGAAATCATTCGCGGCGTGCGCGGGCTGAATCTGGTGGGCGCGGATCTCGTGGAAGTGTCGCCGCCGTACGACCCGCAAGGCACGACGGCGCTGCTGGCCGCCAATCTCGCCTTCGAGATGCTGTGTGTGCTGCCGGGCGTCGCGTATCGCGCGTAAAAACCTATGAACGCGAGGCGAATCCCAAATGATTCGCCATCCGAACTAAAAAACATAATCAGACGAATTCCCCGGAGAGTGTTCATGAGCGAGACCGAACGCGACACAGAAACTCAGGTGCTGGCCGTTGCCGACGCCTTGATCGATGCCTTCGCGCGTCACGATCGCGATGCGTATTTCGCGGCCTTCGCGCCCGACGCGAGCTTTGTGTTCCATCACGTGAGCGAGCCGCTGCCCACGCGCGCCGCTTATGAAACGCTGTGGCGCCAGTGGGAGCGCGAAGACGGTTTTCGCGTGCTGGGCTGCGAATCGCGCTCGCGCAGCGTGCAATCGTTCGGCGATGTGGCGCTGTTCGTGCATAACGTGCGTACGCAGGTCGCAACGCACGCCGGCAGCGAAACGCTCGACGAACGCGAGACCATTGCATTCGCGCGTCGCGACGGCCAGTGGCTGGCGGTGCACGAGCATCTGTCTCCGCACGCCTGCGCGGCCGTGCATGATGCGGTGAACGAAGGCGAGGTGTGTGCATGAAGCGCGAATCGATTTCCGCCGTTGGCGAATTGACGCTGGCCGTCGAGCCGGGCGTGTTTATCGACGGCGAATGGCGGCAGGGTGCGGGCGCGCCGCTGGAACTCGTCGATCCTTGCAGCGCGCAGCCTTATGCGCGTGTCTCGGGTGCATCGGCGAATGACGTCGATGAAGCGGTGGCCGCGGCGGCGCGCGCGTTGCGCGGCTGGCGCACCACGCCGGTCGCACAGCGCGGCGAATGGCTCGAGCGCATCGCACAAGGTATCGAATCGCATACGCGCACGCTGGTCGATCTGCAGATGCGTTGCAATGGCAAACCGCGTTTCGAAGCCGAACTCGATGTGAGCGACGCCATCGCCACATTCCGCTACTACGCGCAGTTGTGTGTGGAAGGCGGCGTGGTGGAGCGCGCGCCGGTGGCATTGCCCGATGCCGCTTTCGAAGCCGATGTGCGCCACGAAGCCGTGGGCGTCTGCGCGCTGATCGTGCCGTGGAATTTCCCGCTCGTGACCGCGGCGTGGAAGCTGGCGCCTGCGCTGGCGGCGGGCTGCACGGTCGTCATCAAACCGTCGGAACTGACGCCGCTGGCCGAACGCGCGCTGGTGGATATCGTCACGGCGGCCGAGGTGCCTGCGGGCGTGGTGAATCTGGTCGCGGGCGGCCGCGAGGTGGGCGCGCAACTGGCTTCGCATCGCGGCGTGGCGAAGGTCTCGTTCACGGGCAGCACGGCGGCGGGCCAGGCCGTCATGCGCGCCGCCGCGGAACGGATGCAGCGCGTTTCGCTGGAACTGGGCGGCAAATCGGCGCTGATCGTATTCGACGATGCCGATCTCGACGAAGCCGTCGAACTCGCCTTCAATGGCGCGTTCTTCAACGCTGGCCAGATGTGTTCGGCCACCTCGCGCGTGCTGGTGGCGCGCGCCTTGCACGATGCGTTCGTGGACAAGCTGGTGGCGCTGGCGCGCAGCGCCGTGGTGGGCGCGCCCAATGACGCCGATGTGCGCGTCGGTCCGTTGATCAGCGCCGCGCAGCGCGAACGGGTGATCGGCATGCTTTCGCGCGGCAAGGAGCAGGGCGCGCGCATCGTCTGCGGCGCTACGACTGCCGCGCAGCAAAGCGCTGGATTTTTCGTCGCGCCGACGGTCTGCACGAACGTCGCGCCCGACAACCTGCTCTGGCGCGAGGAGATTTTCGGGCCGGTGGCGCTGGTGCGCGCATTCGATACGGAGTACGAAGCCATCGCGCTGGCCAACGATAGCGATTACGGTCTGGTCGCGACCGTGGTGACGGCGGACGCGGCGCGTGCCGCACGTGTATCGGACGCCTGCGAAGCGGGCACGGTCTGGGTGAACGCGCCGCAAGTGATTTTCCCGCAGACGGGTTGGGGCGGGCGCAAGCTGAGCGGTCTGGGCCGCGAACTCGGTCCCTGGGGCGTGCGCGCTTACCAGGAAATCAAACATGTCATTCGGGCGCGCGCAGGCGCTGCTCATCCGCCGCAGTCGTAACGCGCTGCGCCAATTGGAATCCACGGGAAGAGACAGATGAGCACCGATAACCTCAATGGCTGGGCATCGCCCGCCGCCGCGCCGCCTTCGCCGTCCGAAAGCGCCGATGCGCCCAACGCGAAGAGCGGCAAGTGGCGCAAGATCGAAGTGCGCTCGATCGATTATGTTCCCGCGCACGAACGTCACGGCAGCGTGGCAGGCCAGGGACCGTTCTGGTTCCTCGGCAATTTCCAGTTCTTCACGATCGCCATTGGTTTCGTGGGGCCGAGCATGGGACTGTCGCTCGGCTATACGATTCTCTCGGGCGTGCTCGGCATTCTGTTCGGCACGTTGTTTATGGCGTTTCACGCCTCGCAGGGCGCGCATCTGGGCCTGCCGCAGATGATCCAGTCGCGTGCGCAGTTCGGCTATCGCGGCGTGGTGCTGATCCTGATCGCCACCTTGTTCACGTTCATCGGCTTCAATGTGGTCGATACCGTGCTGATGGCGAGCGGCGTGAAAGGCATCTTCGGCTGGTCGCCGACGATCGTGACCGTTGTGACCGCCTTGATCGCGCTGGCGCTGGCGATCTACGGGCACGACTGGCTGCATCGCGTATTCAAGTGGCTGCTGGTGGCGAGCCTGCCGCTTTACGTGCTGCTTACGCTGTGGATCGTGTTCGGCGCCGAGGGCGTCAAGGCGGGCGTCGTGCACGCGGGAGGCTTCTCGCTGGTGGCGTTTGCCGCGCAGTTTGCCGCGAGCGCGAGCTACAACATCACGTATGCGCCGTATGTGTCGGATTACTCGCGCTATCTGCCGCGCGACACGAAACCGCGTGCGATTATCGCGGCCGTGTTTATCGGCGCATCGGCTTCGGCGATCTGGCTGATCGCGCTGGGTGCGTGGCTGGCGACGCGTCTGGGTGCCTCGGACGGTCTCGTGGCGCTCTACGATGCGGGCAACGCGATGTTCCGCGGCTTCGGCGTGCTGATCTCGCTGGCCTCGGTGGGCGCGATGGTCGCGACGATGGGCCTGAACGCGTATAGCGCGATGCTCACGGTGGTCACGGCGGTGGATTCGTTCAAACCCGTCAAGCCGACGTCGACGGTGCGCGTCATCACCGTGCTGACGCTCGGTCTCGTCTGGGTGGTGATCTCGCTGTCGCTTTCGGGTAACGCCATCGACATCCTGTTTGCGGCGCTCACGATCATGCTGTATCTGCTGGTGCCCTGGACGTCGGTGAACCTGGTCGACTTCTTCTTCGTGCGCCGCGGTCACTATGCCATCACGCAACTCTTCACGCCGAACGGTCTTTACGGTGCGTGGGGCGCGCGTGGCCTGATTGCCTACGCGGTGGGTTTCGCCTCGACGGTGCCGTTCTTCGTGCTGCCGGGGATTTATACCGGGCCGCTGGCGGCGCGCATCGGCGGCGTGGATGTGGCCTGGGCGGTGGGTCTGCTGGTCTCGGCGCTTGCGTATCTGATTCTCGCCCGTTCGATCGATGCGGAAGGCGAGCGCAAGGCGGTGCTGCAAAGCGAGCGTGAAATTGCGCTGCTCGATGGCGCGGCAGGGCGCACGCACTAGGCAGTCTGTCTGCGGATCAAGCCAACGCGGCGCACGCCTTCAAGACGTGCGCCGCGTTTTTTACATCGGCACGCTTTTACATCGACATTAACCGATGCGAGCAGCGTTTTAAACCTTAAGCCTGCTTCCAGAGCGTGCGGCCCCAGAACGTCAGCGTGCGGTCCCAGGCGAGCTGCGACCAGACCGGATCGAACTGCGTGTGCGCGATGCGGCCCGGGCCGACGGCCGTTTCGTTGGCGAACGCGTGGTACGCCAGGTAGCGGTGGAATTCGACATTCACGCCGCCGTCATGCAGCTTCTTTTCGAGTTCGTCGACGGTTTCGATCTTGAAGAAGCCGTCCTGCGTGCCCCAATGACCGAGCACCGGCACGGTGATCTTGCTTGCGTCGAGGTATTCGAGCGGAGGGAAGCCGTACCACACGACGGCACCCGACAGACCCGGAATCTGGTTGGCGGCCAGCAGCGTGAGCGCGCCGCCCATGCAGTAGCCGGTGATACCGACGCGGTCGGTCAGCGTCTTGAGGTGATCGACGGCGCCGCGGATGTCCTGCGAAGCGGCGTCGCCGAAATCGAGGCCGGTCATCAGGTGATGGGCTTCTTCTTCCTCGACGGTGTGCTTGCCGCGATAGAGGTCGGGCACGAGCGCGTAGTAGCCGGCCTGCGCGAGGCGGTCGGCCACGCCGCGAATCTGGTCGTTCAAGCCCCACCATTCCTGGATCACGACGATGGCAGGCGCGCCTTCGGTCTTTTCGGGCGTGGCGAGGTAGCCCTGCAGCGCTTTGCCGTCGGGGCGATTGAAGCTGATCATGGAGCCGGCGGACTGTTTCATGAATATTCCTCGATGGTTGGTCGGTTAAGGGTAATCGGTTGCAGGGAAAAGAGCAGACGCAAGCATAGCGCTTGCAAGGCCGCTTTGCTCGGAGCGGCTTGGTTTGTCACGGCTGCGCGGCTGACGCGCGTCATTCGCCAAGCAGGTGCAGCACGACTTCGCGCGTGTGCGCGTGCCGGCGATGCTCGAACAGGTAAATCCCTTGCCAGGTGCCGAGCAGCGGGGCGCCACGCTCGACCGGAATCGAAAGCTGCGTCTGCGTGAGCGCGGTGCGCAGATGCGCGGGCATATCGTCGGGGCCTTCGGTGTCGTGCTCGTAGCGCTGCGGGTCTTCGGGCGCGAGTTCGTCGAAATAGCGTTCGAGATCGCGGCGCACGGAGGAATCGGCGTTCTCCTGAATCAGCAGCGACGCCGAAGTATGCCGGCAGAACAGCGTCAGCAACCCCATGCCGATGCCGCTTTCGCGCACGAAAGCGCGGACTTCCTGCGTGAATTCGGTCAATCCGCGCGAGCGCGCGTTGACGTGCAGATGGTGGATGGCCTGGCGCATGGTGAAATCCTCAAGTATTGGTGCGGCCTGCGTGCGGGGAGCGTGGCGCGCCTGCACGCGAAATGGCCCAGGCTGGTAGGATACCGGCCTTGCCAGTTACCGCCTCATTTCAGGAGTTTGTCGTTGAATCTCACCCGCTTCGCCAAGGCCCGTCACGCCACCAAATCGTTCGATCCCGCCCGCAAGATTCCCGCCGCTGTTATCGATGAACTCAAGGAACTGATCCGTTTCAGCCCGTCGTCGGTGAACTCGCAGCCGTGGCATTTCGTGGTGGCGCAAAGCGACGCCGCCCGCGCCCGCGTCGCGAAGTCGATGCAGCCGGGTTATGCCTATAACGAAGCGAAGGTCACGCGCGCCTCGCACGTGCTGGTGCTGTGCGTGCGCAAGGATATGGACGAAGCGCACCTGAACGCCGTGCTGGAGCAGGAAGCCGCCGATGGCCGCTTTGCCAGCGACGAGGCGAAGACGGTCCAGCAGAACACGCGTGGCTTCTACGTCAATCTGCATCGCGAGCGCGATGATTTGTCGGCATGGATGGAAAAGCAGGCGTTTCTGGCGCTTGGCACGCTGCTGATCGGCGCATCGACGCTTGAAATCGACGCCTGCCCGATGGAAGGTTTCGACGCGAAAGCGCTGGACGAAGAACTGGGCCTGGCTGAGCGCGGCCTGACGTCGATCGTCGTCGTGGGTCTGGGCTACCGCAGTGCCGACGACTTCAACGCCAAACTGCCGAAGTCGCGTTTGAGTGCGGAAGCGGTATTTACCGAACTGGTTTAAGCATCGAATAGCGCGGTAAAGCGCCTGAAAACGCCGATAACCGCAGCCGCGCTGCGGTTATTCGCGCTCGTGTAGTATCGACGCTTCCATCCACTCACGCGTTACAGAACGGAGCGGGCCATGCAGGGCATCAAGCGCCGGGTCGTCTATCTCACGTTGTTCGAGGGACTCGGCATCCTCATTACGGGAACGAGTTTTGCCTCGGTTGCGGGGAGTGACGCAAGCCATGCGGGCGCGGCGGCGGTGTTGACATCGCTGGTCGCGGTGACGTGGAACGCTGTCTACAACTGGCTGTTCGAGCGCTGGGAAGCGCGACAAACCAAACGCGGGCGCAGCCCTTTGCGACGCATCATGCATGCGATCGGCTTTGAGGGCGGCCTGGTGATCTTTCTCGTGCCGATGATTGCGCTGACGCTGCGCGTCTCGCTGGCCGAGTCCTTTCTGATGGACATCGGCCTGACGGTGTTCTTTCTCGTCTACGCGTATATCTTCAATCTGATCTTCGACGCGATTTTTGGTTTGCCTGCTTCTGCCATGCCGTTGCCGCAGGACGCGCAGAATGCGCGCGTGGAGCCGTGTAACTGACTGTGGGTGCTACTGGGTCGTTGCGGCTTTTGCTGATTGCGTATATTGGCAATCCTGATTAATTCATTGTGTTGCGTGGCGGGAGAGGAAGCACTCCCGCCGAAACGCGCCGATGCTTACTGTGCGTTCTGAGCCTTGCGGCCGTGGGCCTTCTTCGCCTTGGACTTCGACTTTTCGTGCTTTTCGTGCTTTGCATTGTGGGCGTGCTTGCCCTTCGCATGTTGAGCCGGAGCGCGCGTGGAATCCGATGCTTCGTCGAATTGCATGGTCGAGGGTTGTGCCTGCACATTGCGGGCGTGTTCTTCGATCTGCGCGGCGCGTGCCGGGTCTGTGCTCATCTGAATGCCGTTTTCGGCGTTTTGCGCCGATGCGATGCCCGCGAACGCGGAGAGGGAAATCAAAACGGCGATCGACGATTTTTTCATGGTGTTCCTCTTGAGCGGAGTTGGCGTGTTTGATTGATGGACGCGAGGTGCGTCTGTCGTGCTAACGAGCAGGTGGTAAGAGGCGTTGACGGGGTCTCTGGGAATTGACGATTCTTTACAGAATCGGGAGCGTTAGGGCTTGGTTGAAGCGGCTGCGCGTGCGATTTGTTTGCGAGTCTTTGCGCGTTTCGGTGCCAGCGCGAAATCGGCCGGGCTGATGCGAAAACTACGGATACCTGTTGATTCGAACGATACTCACCTCTCTCAGATTCACGGCTTTGCGCACGATGCTCAAATCCCACGGACCTGTTTCCCGAAAGAGATCTGCCAGATAGTTGAAGCCTGCGTAGATGTCATAGGGAGAATTCTCTGGCATCAACTGGCTATACAAGAAGGAGACTGAATTGATGGGTAGGGCATTAGTCATCTCCAGCACACCAATCGGGGCAAAAAAATCTCGCTTCTCAACGTGATTTGCATCTATCCTCGCGCCACGCTGTACGCGATTCAAGCCAATGGTGTCGAAGGTTTCGTATGGGATATTTGTCTCAATTTTGTCATCGATCTTTATATTAAAATCCCCAAGGCTAGGTTCGTGAAGTTCATCTGAGTCGTTTCGATACCACATGAAAGTGATCCTCATGATGTTATCGGGGAAATAAAAATATCTGATCTTTCCGAGTTGATCCAATCGAAGTTCCGGCTCTCCCAGGTATCTTTCGACTTCGGAAAATTCGATATCACCTCTGACCCACTGAAGGCCTAACGCAGTCAACTGTAATAATCTCGATTGTTGTTCTTCCGTCATTTGCGTCCTTGGTATGTCATTGTTCTTTGTTTGCGCTGCTGCGAATATCGTAGGTAAAAGAGAGTTCATCAGCGTGACTGCACTGATCAACAAGATAAGTCTTGAGCAGCAGGTCAGTGCCTTCCTGCCAGTACGCAGTTGCCATGCCATTAGTTTTTCTATTTCCATTGCAAGGTGGGGAGCGCGAACGTCAACGAACTACCGATACCTGTCGAGCCGCGCAATACCCAATTCACGAAGATTCACGGCTTTGCGTACTATGCTCAAATCCCACGGACCCGTTTCGCGATACAGATCTGCCAGATAGTCGAAGCCTGCGTAGATATCATACGGAGAATCTTCTGGCATTAACTGGCTATACACGAAGGACACTGAATTGATGGGTAAAGCATTAGTCATCTCCAGCACACCAATCGGGGCAAAAAAATCTCGCTTCTCAACGTGACTTGCATCTATCCTCGCGCCACGCTGTACGCGATTCAAACCAATGGTGTCGAAGGTTTCGTATGGGATATTTGTATCAACATTTTCCTCGATTTTTATATTGAAATCCCCAATGCACGGTTCGTTAAGTTCATCTGAGTCGTTTCGATACCACGTAAAAGTGATGCTCATGATGTTGTCGATAAAATAATAATACTCGACCTTTCCGAGTTGATCCGATCGAAGTGTCGGCTCACCCAGGTATTTTTCAATTTTAGAGAATTCGATATCGCCCCTGACCCACTGAAGGCCTAACGCAGTCAAATGCAATAATTTCGATTGCTGCTCTTCTGTCATCTGTGTCCTTGGCATGTCACTGTTCTTTGTTTGCGCTGCTGCGCTTACCGTAGGTATAAGAGAGCTCATAAGCGTGACTGCACTGATCAGCAGGATAAGTCTTGAGCAGCAGGCCCATACCTTCCTGCCAGTACGCAGTCGCCATGCCATTAGTTTTTCTATTTCCATTGCGAGGTGGGGAGCGAGAACGTCAACGAACTACGGATACCTGTGGATTCGAACGATACTCACTTTTCGAAGATTCACGGCTTTGCGCACGATGCTCAAATCCCACGGACCTGTTTCCCGAAAGAGATCTGCCAGATAGTTGAAGCCTGCGTAGATGTCATAGGGAGAATTCTCTGGCATCAACTGGCTATACAAGAAGGATACTGAATTGATGGGTAGGGCATTAGTCATCTCCAGCACACCAATCGGGGCAAAAAAATCTCGCTTCTCAACGTGACTTGCATCTATCCTCGCGCCACGCTGTACGCGATTCAAACCAATGGTGTCGAAGGTTTCGTATGGGATATTTGTATCAACATATTTCTCGATTTTTATATTGAAATCTCCGAGGCTAGGTTCGTGAAGTTCATCTGAGTCGTTTCGGTACCACGTGAAAGTGATGCTCATGATGTTGTCGATAAAATAAAAGTATTCGACCTTTCCGAGTTGATCCGATCGAAGTGTCGGCTCACCCAGGTATTTTTCAATTTTGGAGAATTCGATATCGCCCCTGACCCATTGAAGTCCTAACGCAGTCAAATGTAATAACTTCGATTGCTGCTCTTCTGTCATCTGTGTTTTTTGCATGTCACTGTTCTTTGTTTGCGCTGCTGCGCTTATCGTAGGTATAAGAGAGCTCATAAGCGTGACTGCACTGATCAGCAGGATAAGTCTTGAGCAGCAGTCCCATACCTTCCTGCCAGTACGCCGTTGCCATATCGCCGCAAAAAAACGCATCATTTTCCCAAGGACGCTCGGTGTAGTCGGTACGGCAGTTCCACGGTTCTGTGATCATCGCGTCGACATCGATGGCCGTGCCTCCCAGACCGACGTTTTGCAAAAGATCGACTGCCATTGCTCGGGTTTTCTTGAACTCGCTATCGAATTCTTCCCGATTTTGAAAAAATGTTGGAATGTATGAAGTCCTTTGATAGGCCGCGAGGATTGAAAAATAGCTGCCAACCGCCATCCTCTTGAGGCTTATCAAGGCGGCAGTGTCATCGGGTAGCGATGCCTGTGATGCGAGGGTTACTACCAAGTCCACAATTTTGTTTTTAGCGCCATTCACACTGGCGTAGATATATGGCCATTCCTTTATGTGACTTATTGGATAAAAGGAGTCCGGGTGTTGCAGAACCAAGGCATACATCCAGAAAAACTGCTGGCAATGTCTTGATTCGTGATAAATCGTGTCTGCTAACTCCCTGATCCATCTAGTCTGTTCTTTTCTACCGGATAAATCTTTCGATACGGTTTGAATGTTGAAAGTATTTTCAAGTTTTCCAAAATTTAAATCCATCTCCCAAATATTGATCGAGAAACACCCTTGCTCGCCACTATCGTGGGGCGTGTATTGATTGATCAATGGAACCGCCGGGACCGGAATGCCAAATCCACCCTTCGGGCTGGACAAAGAAGCTGTCATGATGGGCTCGATTAGCCCAAATAGCTGCGTGCTCTGTATCTGGCTGACCGGCCATGTCAGCCGGACCAAGGGTGTTGCATCGGCCGGGCCAAAATACGCATTTCCCCATTGAACCTGATTGATGAAGAGATTCTGTATAGCTCTTGCATAGTCGCGCGCGACTGGATACATGAGTTGTCCGCGTCGATCGGGGTCGCGGTCTGAATAGCGCATACCCCATCGATCGGCCGTACATAGTGTGTAAGTGGGCTCAATTCCCGCAGAAGTTGGTCCTGGTTTTGCCTTTCGAAGAATGTAAGGACCAATCTTGTGTGTTGAATCAACGTCTGGGTTATTTTCGTCGATCACGTTTTATCCTCATTAGGGTTAAAAGCCGATTCTGTCGTTCTCACGAGCATTGGATAATGAATTGCCATAGCCGATCCATCCTTTCTCAAGTATTCAACTTCAGCAATCTGCATGCTGTCGCTCAACACTAAAGACGTCTCACCGTGGTCGTCGGAAATGCCTTCGATGACCTGGCCGTCGCCAAGTTTGATCCGGTAGCGTTGATTCGATATCAACAAGCCAGACCCGCTGTCGGGCAGTCTGTAGTGATCTACTACTTTCGCGTCGTGGATGCTGGTCATCGCCGCGCGCTCGGGAACCGACTGTGGCTTATCGGTAGAGTGATCGGCCGCGTGCACGAGAAACTTCCCGTTAGTGCGGCCAATAATTCCCGACGCGTCAATGACGATTTCGGAACTGCCGCCATTGAATACGATGCGCCTCGCCGTCAAGCGGATTTCGTCTTTCGCGCTCAGGATATTGATGACCCGATCGGCAATCAGGTCAAGGTTGTCGCTTTGCGATTCGATACGGATGCGACCAGGGCTGATAACCGTCACCGCCTTCTGCGCGTAAAAAGCGATCTTTTCCCGCACCGAGGCGAGCAAAGATTTTCCGGCAGCTATGGAAACGTGGCCGCCCGTCGTCAACGCCGTATGGTGCTCACTGGCAATATGCGTGCTACCCGCCGCACTGAAATGCAGGTTATCGGCGCTCGATATTGCAATGTCGGGACTTTCGAACTCCGGGAACGCATCGCGCTGATTCGTGGACTGACCTTTCAACCTGGCGTTGGCGCTCTTGATTGCCGCGGTCACTTCTGCCTGATCGGCGAGGGCGTCTTGCGCACCATGCCGTTGCGCCTCCCGCGCAGCGCTTTCATGAATATCGCGCGCCGCAGTCAGCTTGCCGATGGTTTCACCCATCTCCGCAACCTTGCCCGATGCCCGAGTGCGTCCCCACGTCGTCAGCAAAAGCCCAAGCGCAGCACGCATCGCGCCGTGTTTATCCGTGCGCAGTTCAAAACCTTCCCCGCGCGCATCCTGCCGACCCGCGTTTCCATCGATACGCGTGATATAGCCCAGACTCAAACTCGATTTGGCGTGATCGCTTGCGAGTTGCGCCTGCATGCGGTCCTGCGTGTCGTCGAGCGCGAGGTGATTGGTCTGCGCACCCAGCCCCAGGCTCTTGCTCACGATGCCCGTGAGCGCGTGATTCACGGGCATTTTCCAGGGCACCGGATTACATTCGTCGACCATAAAAGCGGCGACAACAGGACGATCGGGATCACCATTGACGTAGCTGATCAATACCTGCTGACCGCACCGGGCATGCGCCACCGTGCCCATCCCATTCCCATGCCATGACGTCGCGAGCCGCACCCAGATACACGATCTGCCGTCAAATTTTCCATCGCGATCCCAATCGAACTGCACCAGCGCGCGATTCATTTCATCGACGAAAATCTCGGCATTGTCAGGGCCGACAATGACCGCGTATTCGTACCCGCCAATCACCGGCCGGGGGGTGATCTGCGGCATACGATACGGCTCATCCAGCGGCTGAAGATCGAACGAATTCGTAATGACATACTCGCGCGCAGTACTGGAAGTCGTTCCGGTCGCGCAAATGTCCAATTCGCAACCCGTAACCAGATACTCGCGATTCGCCGCGGCATACGGATAGTGCGTCAGCGTGAAAGTCTTGCCAGCTTCGATCCCACGCAACGCACCACGCGCTTCTGCACGCAAACCCGTCGCGCGCAACGCTTCCAGCTTTACACGCGCGAGATACCGCGCATCGTCACGCCAACCGGTTTCGTCATAGTGCGCACAACGCCGGTTGTTCGGTTGCGCGAATTCGGCGCGCGTGAAGATTTCCTGAGCGGCATTCGCCGTATTACGCGGCTGCGCATAGGTTTCGCGAAACGCAATGGCATTCGGGCTCAGACGCGGCGTCTTATAGCTATGGTCCTGAACCGTGACCTTGCCCGCAGTAACCGTGCTGGAAAGCGTGAACGCATCGATATGTTCTTCGTCGATATGCCCACCGCCCGCGTGATAGCGCAGCGAAGCATACGCACGCTCGTGCCTGCGATACGCGCCAACGTGATCGGCGATAACCAGCACATGCGTTTTGTCGCGATGCTCGAACCAGACGACAAAGCCCCATTCTTCGCAGAGCCGCAAAAAGAAAACCCAATCGCTTTCCCACGCCTGGCGGATCATGTCGCGCTGCGGATGATGGAGTTCGCCGATACGCCATTCGATCGGCCCATACGGGCTGATAACGTCGTGAAGAATATCGATGATCGAGCCACTGAAAGCGCGCGAATTCACCTTCAGCGAAGCGAGCCAGAACACGGGCCGCACGACGAACTCATAGACGTTATCGTCGCCTTGCCGGCCCAGCACGCGTGCGGACGCCACAATGCCGTTAATCTCGCGCACACCCGCGCCGCTGCTCGACGTAACAATGCGCGTGGCGTCGCGCGAATCTTCAACGCGCTCAAGATCAATCGTCAGCCAGATCGGCGTCCCGGCAATCCGATCGAGATCGATCCGCGTGCGCTCGTCCTCGTCGAAAACCATCGGCAGGAAACTCGCGCGAGCCGTTGCCTCCACGCGATATTCAAACAGCTTGCCGATGCCTTCGCGCCCGACAATCCTTCGCGGAATCAATACGCTTTCATCATGCGGCCGCCCGCGCGAATTGACGGTTGGGCGTTCCGGCAGGGCGGGGCCGCGCATGCTCAGCATGTGCCATTGCAGCGCGGTCATGCGCGAGCCCAGACCGGGAACTGACTGCCCGAACACTTCGTATTGTTAAGGCGCAAGCGCACGCGCCAGGCTATACCGTCTCGCATCGTTCACTCCAACGAACCTCGGCAACAGGTGTTGTCGCCCAGATACGATAAAGTGATCTCGATTAAGTCCGATTCATATCCGAAAAGTCTTAATTACGTGTGCGGTCGTCGACAGTGCCTCGAAAACAGGCCTTCAATTGCGCACACTTTGACCTCAGACAGCAATGCACGGCTTGGCGAACGATCACCGCACCGGCGCTGCAGCATCGGTCACCGCACTCGCCGCCGGATCGACGCTGACCTTCTGCGGATGACTGGCATCATGCAACTGCCCAGTCCATCCGCCACCCAGATCTCCGATCAACGCTGCAGCGTCCAGCAATCTCGACTGCTGCACCGTCAACGCACTTTGTTGCGTGCTCAACTGAGTTGCCTGCGCCGTCGCAACCGTCGTGTAGTCGACCGTGCCCGCCTGATATTCGTTCTGCGCGATCTGCGCACCGCGGATCGCATCGCGCACTGCGGCATCCAGCGCATCGCTTTGCTGCGCCAGAATGCGCAGGCCCGAAAGATCGTTTTCCACGCTCTGGAACGCGCTCAACACAGTGCCGCGATAATTCGCCACCGTCGCGTTATAGCTCGCCCGCGCCGCCGCGACTTCTGCGCTGCGTTCGCCGCCATCGAAGAGGGTTTCCGTCGCGCTCGCGCCCAGCGACCAAACGTAATTGCTGATGTGCAGTAATCCCGAGAGCGGCGCCTGCGTAAAACCATCGAGCGCCGAAAGCGAAATCGTCGGGTAATAGGCGGAAATCGCCACGCCAATAGCCGCGTTCGCCGATGCCATCTGCCGCTCCGCCGTGGCGATGTCGGGACGTCGCTGCAGCAGCGTCGAGGGCACGCCTGCGGGAATCGCCGGCAGGATCGGCAACTTGCCGTTATGGGGAATCGACAAATCTTCGGGATTACGGCCGACCAGCACCGCAATCGCGTGCTCGTATTGCGCGCGCGAAACGCCCAGTGCGATCAGGCTTGCCTGGGCGTTCTCGAGCTGTGTGCGCGCGGTGATGAGGTCGGAGGGCGCGACGGTGCCCGCCGCATCCTGGTCGCTCACTACGCGCAGTGAGTTCTTATAGGCTTCGACGGTTTGCGTGAGCAGGTCGATATCGGCGTCGGTCACGCGCAGGTCGATAACGGCATTCGCCAAGGCAATCTGTTCGGATAACTGAGCATTCGCAAGCGTGGCTTCGCTTGCCTGTGCCGTGGCCGATTGTTCCTCGATCTGGCGGCGCACCTGCCCCCAGAAGTCAATCGTCCAGCTCACATTCGCTTCCAGCGAGCCCGAATTGACAATACGCGCGCCGCCGCTGCTGAGTGCGCTGGTCGTGCTGGTGGAGGAGCGCTCGCGCGTGGCCGATCCGGTCACGCCCAGCGTCGGGAACAGACTCGCGCGCGCCACGCGCACTTCGGCCAGCGCTTCCTGATAGTTCGCGTAGCTCTGCGCCACGGTCTGGTTCGAGACCGCCACCAGGGGTTCGAGTTCGTCGAGCAGCGGGTCCTGGAACGCGGTCCACCATTCGCCCTTAGGGCCTGCGGCGGCGGACGGATCGGCCTGGGTCCAGCCCGGCAGTTCTTTCCACTGCGCAGGCACGTTGACTTGCGGACGATGATAGTCCGGGCCAACCATGCAACCGCTCATCAGCAGCGCGAGGCTCAAAGGCAGCAGGCGAAGCGGGTGCAAGGCAGACCGTGCTTTCATGGGTATATCGGAATCGAAAGGATGAATCTTCATGATGCGCTCTCATCGGCCTGGCGGTTCCAGGGCAGGCGTGCGGCCCAACGGGCGAGGCGGGCGCGCAGGCGGTCGAGGAACAGATAAATCACGGGCGTGGTGTACAACGTAAAGACCTGGCTCAGGATCAGGCCGCCCATCACGGTCACGCCAAGCGGTTGGCGTAACGACGCACCCTGACCAATGCCGATTGCCAGCGGCACCGCGCCCAGCACCGCGGCAAACGTCGTCATCATGATCGGGCGCAGACGCACCACGGCGGCTTCGTGAATCGCATCGCGCGCGTTGCGGCCTTCTTTACGCTGCAATTGAATGGCGACGTCCACCATCATGATGCCGTTCTTCTTGACGATACCGATCAGCAGAATGATGCCGATCATCGCGATCACCGAAAACGGCGTGCCGAAGATCAGCATCGCCAGCGTCGCGCCAATGCCCGCCGAAGGCAGCGTCGAAAGAATCGTGAGCGGGTGAATCGTATTTTCATAGAGTACGCCCAGCACGATATACACCACGACCAGCGCCGCGAGAATCAGCAGCGGCACCGTGCCCATCGATTGCGCGTAAGCCTGGGCCGCGCCCGCGAACGCACCGTGAATCGACGCAGGCATGCCGATATCGCGTTGCGCTTTGGCGATGATGTCGCCGGCTTCCGAAAGCGAGCCGCCTTGCGGCAGATTGAACGAGATCGTGCCCGCGACTTCGCCGCTCTGGTGATTGACCTGGGTGGCGGTGTGGCCGGTGGTCCAGTTCATCAGCGCGGTGACGGGCACCATGGTTTCGGCGGCGGTACTGTCCGCGCTGCCGCTCGAACTACCGCCCTTGCTGTTGGCAATCGCGTTGTTCTGCTGGTTGGCCACGGCGTTCGCATTGCGCGAATTCGTGCTGCTCGTACTGCTGGTCGTGGTGCTTTGCGCCGTGTAGGCGGTCACGCCCGAGACCGTGCTGCTCGACATCTGCGTGGACGCCGATCCGCTTGCATTACCCGCCGCCGTACTTAACCAGATGTGGTTGAACGACTGCGGATACTGCCAGTATTGCGGTGCGACTTCCATCACCACGAAGTACTGGTTGATCGGGTTATAGATCGTCGATACCGTGCGCTGCCCGAAGGCATCGTAAAGCACGCTGTCCACCTGATTCGGATCGAAACCATAGCGCTTGGCCGTCGCGCGATTCACGGTCACATAGGCCTGCAGGCCGTTCTGTTGCAGGTCGGAATTGACGTCGGTGAGCGTGCCGCGATATTTATTCAGTTCGGCTATAAGCTTTGGTGTCCAGAGGAATAGTGCATCGGCGTCGTCGCTGGTGAGCGTGTATTGATACTCGGCCGCCGATTGCCGCCCGCCAATCTGCAAGTCCTGCTGGGCCTGCAAAAAGAGCCGTGCGCCCGACACCGCATTGAGTTTGGGCCGCAAGCGGTTGACCACTTCGGTAGCCGAAAGCTTGCGCTGCGCAAGCGGTTTCAATTCGATAAAGACATTAGCCGTATTGAGCGCGCGTCCGCCCGTGAAACCCGCAACCGAGGCCACGGCAGGATCTTTCTGCACGATGTCCTGCAACTGGGCGAGTTTCTTCTCCATCGCCGTAAAGGAAATACTCTGGTCCGCAATGATCTGGCCGATCAGAATGCCCGTGTCCTGTTCGGGAAAGAAAGTGCCGGACAGCAGGCGCGCGAGAAACACATTGCCAATCAGTAGCGCGAATAGCAGCACGATCACGAGTAGCGCGTGATCGAGCACCGCGTCGAGTGTGCTCGAATAAAACTGTTTGAAGCGCTCGAACTGCGCGTCGATCCACACGGCCACGCGCGACGGTTCGCGCTTTTCGCTTTCGCGCTTGAGTACGTACGCGCACATCGCGGGCGTGACAGTCAGCGAGACGATCAGCGAGATGATGATCGCGATGGAAAGCGTCATCGCGAACTCATGGAACAGCAGGCCGACGATGCCTGGCATCAGCAGGATCGGCAGAAATACGGCGATCAGCGAAAGGCTCATCGAAAGCACGGTGAAGCCAACTTCGCCCGCGCCGCGCAATGCCGCCTCTTTGGGATCGAGCCCGGCTTCCATGTGGCGCACGATGTTTTCCAGCACCACCACGGCATCGTCCACCACGAAGCCGGTGCCGATCGTGAGCGCCATCAGCGAAAGCGAATCGATACTGTAGCCAAGCAGATACATTGGCCCGAAGGTGCCGACGATGGAAAGCGGCAGCGCCACGGCGGGAATCAGCGTTGCGCGCGGCGACAGCAGGAATACGAACACCACGCCGATCACCAGCAGCACGGCGATAAAGAGCGTGCGTTCGGTATCGGCCACCGATGCGCGCACCGATTCCGATCGGTCGACGGCCACGTGCACCTTGATGGTCGCGGGCAGGGCGGCTTCGATATTGGGCAGGCGCGCCTGAATCTGCTGCACGGTCTTGACGACATTGCTGCCGGGCATCGGATAGACAATCACCAGCACGGCGGATTTGCCGTTATAAAGGCCCGCATTGCGGATGTTTTCGTTCGAGTCGCGCACCGTGCCCACGTCGCGCAGATACACCGGCGAGCCGTCGCGATACGCAATCACCACATCGCGATAGGGCGCGGCCGTGCTGATCTGGTCGTTCGATGTGACGACGAAGCGCTGATCGCCCTGATCGAGATGGCCTTTCGCACTGTTCGCATTCGCTGCGCCGATCGCCGCGCGCACGTCTTCCAGACCGATGCCGTAGCTATTGAGTTTGCCCGGCTGCAGTTCCACGCGCACCGAAGGCAGCGCGCCGCCGCCCAGCGTGATCTGGCCGACGCCGTCCACCTGCGAAAGCTGCTGCATGATCACCGAATCGGCGGAATCGTAGAGCTGGGCTTTCGTCAGCGTGTCCGAGGTCAGCGCGAGCACCATGATCGGCGCGCTTGCGGGGTTGTACTGGCGGTACGTCGGGTTGCTGCGCAGCGTCGTGGGCAAGTCGGCGCGCGCGGCCTGGATGGCGGCTTCCACGTCGCGCGCGGCGCCGTTGATGTCGCGGTTCAGGCCGAACACGATCACGATCAGCGACGACCCCACGTTGTTGATCGAAGTGAGCTGGCTGACATCGGCGATGGTGCCCAGGCGCCGCTCCAGCGGCTCGGCCACGGTCGAGGCCATGGTCTCGGGGCTCGCGCCCGCCATATTGGCCTGCACCACGATCACCGGATAGGCGATGTTGGGCAACGGCGCGACCGGCAAGCGGAAAAACGCCAGCGCGCCAGCAAGCAGGATCGCGATAGCCAGCAGCGAAGTGGCGACCGGCCGGCGGATGAAGAGCGCCGAGAGGTTCACGGCGTACCCTCGGGCGCGGGCGTGCGCGGAGGTGGGTTCGGGCCGCCCGGTTCGCCCGGGCCGTTGCTACCGTCCACATCGCCATCGTCTTCAGGCTGGCGCTTGCGGCCAAAGCGAATCGCCAGGCGGTCGAAGAACAGATAGATCACGGGCGTGGTGAACAG
Source organism: Paraburkholderia sp. Ac-20340 (assembly GCF_017104965.1). Lineage (GTDB taxonomy): Bacteria > Pseudomonadota > Gammaproteobacteria > Burkholderiales > Burkholderiaceae > Paraburkholderia. The sequence goes on along the minus strand of NZ_JAAGPR010000025.1, from coordinate 66,217 downwards.
CGTGAGCATCTGCGAAAGCGTGAGCCCGCCGATAATCGCCAGACCCAGCGGGCGGCGCAATTCCGAACCCGTGCCGCTGCCCAGCAGCATTGGCAGTGCGCCGAGCATGGCCGCGAGCGTGGTCATCAGGATCGGACGGAAGCGCAGCAGCGAGGCCTCGAAAATCGCTTCGCGCGGCGGCTTGCCATGCACGCGTTCGGCTTCGAGCGCGAAGTCCACCATCATGATGGCGTTCTTCTTGACGATGCCGATCAGCAGCACGATACCGATAATGCCGATCACGTCCAGATCCTTACCCGCGATCATCAGCGCCAGCAGCGCGCCAATGCCCGCCGAAGGCAGCGTCGAAAGAATCGTTACCGGATGCACGTAGCTCTCGTAGAGCACGCCCAGCACGATATAAACGGCCACCAGCGCGGCGATCAGCAGATAGACTTCGGAAGAGAGTGAATCTTCGAATGCCTGCGCCGCGCCCTGGAACGACGAGGTAATCGACGGCGGCAGTTTCACGTCGGCCTCGGCCTTGCGGACGTCGCGCACGGCGGAGGAAAGCGACGCGCCATCGGCGAGATTGAACGAGATCGTCACCGAGGGGAATTGCGCGAGGTGGCTGATGCTCAGCGGCGAGCGCGTGATGTTGATCGTCGCGATGCCCTTGAGCGGCACCTGGCCTGAACTCGCGGTCTGGCTCGGCAGATAGATATCGCCGATCGAATCGACCGTGGGCAAAGACTCGGGTTTGGCCACCAGAATCACGCGGTATTGATCCGACTGCTGGAAGATGGTCGAGACAATGCGCTGGCCCAATGCGTCGTAAAGCGCGTTGTCGATGGTCGCGGCGGTGATGCCGTAACGCGCCGCGAGCTGGCGATTCACCTGCACATTGACGGAAAGACCGTCGGTGTTCAGGTCGCTCGTGACATCGGCAATCGACGGAATCTGCTTCATCTTCGCAATCAGCGCAGGCACGTATTGATTGAACGCTTCCTGATTCGGGCCGCGCAGCACGAAGTTGTATTGATTCGGCGAAACCGTGGTGTCCAGCGTCAGATCCTGCTCCGGTTGCAGATAAAGCCGGATGCCCGCCACCTTCGAAACCGACTGCTGAATGCGTCGCGCGATTTCCTCGGCGCTTTCGGAGCGGTCGTCGTGCGGTTTCAGGTTGATCAGGAAGCGCCCGTTATTGAGCGTGTTATTGATGCCGTCGATGCCCACGTAAGAGGTGAGCGAAACCACATCGGGGTCCTTAAGGATTTCCTCCGCGAGTGCGGATTGCCGGCGCACCATCGCCTGATACGAAACGGAGTTGTCCGCCACGCTGATCGCCTGGATCACGCCCACGTCCTGCACGGGGAAGAGACCCTTGGGAATGATCACGTACAGCAGTCCCGTGAGCGCGACGGTCACGACGAACACGATCAGCGTGAGTGTCTGATGATCGAGCACCCAGCGCAGACCGCGTTCGTAGGCGTTGAGCGTCTTGTCGAACAGGCCTTCGCTGATACGCTCGAAGCGGCTCGGGTGGCGCTCGGCCTGGGCGCGCAGAATGCGCGCGCACATCATCGGCACGACGGTGAGCGAAACCACGGCGGAAAGCACGATGGTCACTGCGAGCGTGACGGCGAATTCGCTGAAGAGCCGGCCGATCACGCCGCCCATGAAGAGCAGCGGAATCAGCACGGCAATCAGTGAAATCGTCAGCGAGAGAATCGTGAAGCCGATTTGTCCCGCGCCTTTTAGCGCTGCCTGCAAGGGCTTTTCGCCTTCTTCCAGATAACGCACGACGTTTTCGATCATCACGATCGAGTCGTCCACCACGAAGCCCGTGGCGATGATGAGCGCCATGAGCGAAAGGTTGTCGATGGAATAGCCGAGTTCGTACATCATCGCCAGCGTGCCGACCAGCGAGACCGGCACGGAAATGCTCGGGATGATCGTGGCGGGCAGGTTGCGCAGGAACACGAAAATCACCGCCACTACCAGCGCGACGGCGAGCACGAGTTCGAACGCGGCGTCGTGCACCGAAGCCTGAATCACGCCGACGCTGTTCGACACCACGGTGACCTTCATGCCGGCCGGCAGCGTCGCTTCGAGTTGCGGCAACTCGCGCATGATCTGGTTGACCGTGGCGATCACGTTTGCGCCCGGCTGGCGCTGCACGTTGAGCACGATCGCGGGTTGCTTGTTGTACCAGGCGCCGCGCTCGACGTCCTGCGCCGCCGTGGAGACGCGCGCGACGTCGCGCATGAAAACCGGCGAGCCGTTCTGATACGCGATAACCGTATCTTCGTAGTCCTTGGGATCGGAAATCTGGTCGTTGGAATTGATCGTGTAGTCGAGCTCGGGGCCGTCGAAATTGCCCTTTGGCGCGCTCACGTTCACATTGGCGAGCAGCGTGCGCAGATCGTCGAGATTCAGGCCATAGGCCGCGAGCTTTTGCGGATCGGCTTCCACGCGCACCGCAGGCACGTTGCCGCCCGCCGTGCTCACGAGACCCACGCCCGGCACTTCGGAAATCTTGGTGGCGAGGCGGTTGTTGGCCGCGTCCTGCAACTGCGTGAGCGACATCGATTTCGATGTGACCGCGAGTGTGAGGATCGGCTGGTCGGCGGGATTCACCTTGGCGTAGGTGGGCGGCGCGGGCAGGCCGCTCGGCAGGAAGCTGTTGGCGGCGTTGATGGCCTGCTGCACATTCTGCTCGGCCACGTCCAGGTTGAGCGAGAGGTCGAATTGCAGCGTGATGACCGAAGCGCCCTCGGAGCTATACGAAACCATCTGCTGCAGGCCCGGAATCTCGCCGAGCTGCACTTCGAGCGGCGCGGTCACCGTGGTGGCCATGACGCTCGGGCTTGCGCCGGGGTAGAAGGTCTGCACCTGGATCGTCGGGTAATCGACGGCGGGCAGCGACGACACGGGCAGGAACTTCATTGCCACGAGACCGACCAGCACCATCGCGATCATCAACAACGATGTCGCGACAGGCCGCAGAATGAAAATACGCGAGATATTCATCGGCGCTCAGGCGTGGGTCAGGAGGCCTGGGAGGCGGCGGACGCGCCCGACGCAGCGGGCGGCGCGGAGACCGCGCGTGCGTGCGAGGCGTTGCCCTTGCGCGCCGCGCTCGCGCCGGCGGCGGCCGCGGGCTTGCCGTTCGAGGGCTGGATTTTGGTGCCGTCGTTGAGGCGGTCGAGGCCGTCGGTCACCACGCGCTGGCCGGCGCTCAGGCCCGCTGTGATGACGGTGTGCTGCCCGTCGCCCGGGCCGAGCGTGACCTTGTGGACCGACACGGTGTTATCGGCGTTGACGAGGTACACATAGTCGCCAGGCGCGCCCGACTGGACGGCGGGCGTGGGTACGAGCACGGCGTTCTGCAAGGTGTCCACCAGCAGCCGCACGTTGACGAATTCGTTGGGGAAGAGGGCTTCATCGTCGTTAGGGACGCTCGCGCGCAGCGTGACCGTGCCGGTGGCGGTCGCCATCTGGTTGCTGATCGCGTAGAGCGTGCCGGTGGCGAGCTGTTTCGTGTTCTCGCTGTTGAAGATCGTGATCGGCAGTTTTGCGCCGGCATTGACGCGTTGCAGCACGTCGGACAGCGAATTCTGGGGCACGGTGAATTGCACGGTGGTGGGTTTCATCGTCGTGATCACGGCGATGCCCGTGGAACTGGAGGCCGTCACGTAATTGCCCGGATCGACGAGGCGCAGACCCACGCGGCCCGAAACCGGCGCGGTGATGTGGCAATAGATCAGGTCGAGTTCGTATTGCTTGATGCTGGCGAGATCGGATTTCACCGCCGCTTCGTCCTGGGCGACGAGGAACTTCTGGTCGCTATAGGTTTGTTCGGCGATCGACTTCTTTTCGTTGAGTTGCGTATAGCGTTCGAGATCGGCGCGTGCCTGCGCGAGCGAGGCGCGGTCTTTCGCGAGTTGCGCTTCGGCCTGCTCCTTGCTGATCTCGTACTGGCGCGGATCGATCTGCGCGAGGAACTGGCCTTTGACGACGTCCTGGCCTTCGCGATAAGCGACTTCAGTGAGATAGCCGCTCAGTTGCGGCAGCACGGTCACCGTGGCGACCGGCGTGACTGTGCCCAGCGCATCGAGCGTGACGGGCATCGAGCCGAGTGTCGCGGGCGCAACCGTCACCACTTGCGGCGCTGCACCACGCGCGGGTTTCTTGCCGTGCAGCACGTGGAAAATCACAGCGGCGATCAGCGCCACCAGGATCAGCACGAACACGATCAAGCCTGTGCGGCGTTTGCGCGGCGGCGTGGGGGCGGCAGGCGGTGTAGGCGTCGGTGGCGGAATGGCGGTGCCAGGCGTTGCGGGCGGGCGGTTGGGCGTATCGCTCATGCCAGTCTCCCGAGGTCGCCGACGAAGCGGAGCATGGCAGCGCGTTGGGCGGCATGCGGCGCATGCAGATGCCAGCCAGTGCCGTGAGGGGCGCGCAGCAGACGGGCCGCGCAGGCGCCGTGCCGGTTGTCGTCGGTTCGCATACGGATATCTCTTGGTTGTTGTGTTCAGCCACCCGATTCCGGCGCGCACGCCGGATTGCAAAGGCCTGAGACCTGCAGTCTAACCAACTCGAGCGCTAATTTCGAAACGTTGGTTAATTGAAAGGTTTTGGCGTATTACAAGCGTCGTTATAGGCGCTAATTTGTCGATTCGATGCATCGTAGATGGCGCGATCCCTGCCGGTGCTGAATGACAACTTTTCTCATCTAAATCGTCGCGTGAAATAGCTTGTAAGGATTTCCAATTGCTGCGCGTAGCTCGCGGCATCGCGCGCGCGCGTGATCGCTATGCTCTTGTCCTATTTGTCAGTAATGCGTCGTCTGGGACGGAGACAGGATCATGTCAAAAGAATCTTCATTTATTCCGCATCGGCTTAGACGCCCGATGCTGGGACTCGCGCTCGTGCTCGCCATGTCGCTGCAGGGTTGCTCGACGACGCTTGGAAACCTCGCGCTGGGCGCGGGCTTTGGCGTAGTGGGCACGGTGTCGGCGCTGGGCTGTCTGCTGGCCTGCCATGATCCCGGTCCGGGCTGGTAAACAAGGCTGCGATTTCATGCAGCCTGTGCTGCTGCGTTTGTCATATTCATCGATGAAACTAGAGGGTTAAGGGCACGTCGTAACGCACGGTAATCGTGCTGTGCCCGCGGAGCTAAGGTTCTCTTCAGGCTGCATCCGTACGCTGTAGCGCCAGAAGGCCGTTGTCTGTTGTAACGCATGGTCTTAATGGAAAGTGGATTGCATGCGGATTGAAACGCGTCTGGAAGATTTCGCTGCGGCTGTCCGAACTGGAACCCACCTTTAGGCGTAAGTCCGCGCATTGTCGCGGCAGTATCGACGACATGAAAACGCTGTTTTTGCAGGCCCCGTCCTATGACGGCTTCGACGGTGGCGCGGGTTCGCGCTATCAGGCGAAGCGCGAGATCCGCTCGTTCTGGTATCCCACGTGGCTCGCGCAGCCCGCGGCGCTCGTGCCGGATAGCCGCGTGCTCGATGCGCCCGCGGATGGCATCGGCGTCGAAGAGACGCTGAAGATCGCGCAGGACTATGACCTCGTCTTCATTCACACGAGCACGCCGTCGTTTCCCACCGATGCGCTCTTTGCCGAAGACCTGAAAAAGCGCAAGCCTTCGCTGCTGGTCGGCATGGTGGGCGCGAAGGTGATGGTCGATCCGCACAACTCGCTCACGGCCACCGAAGCAATCGATTTCGTGTGCCGCGAGGAATTCGATTTCACCTGCAAGGAAATCGCCGAGGGCAAGCCGTTTGCTGAAATCAAGGGCTTGAGCTGGCGCGCGAAAGACGGCTCGATCGAGCACAACGAGGCGCGTCCGATCCTCGAAAACATGGACGAATTGCCGTTCGTCGCGCCGATCTACAAGCGCGATCTGAAGATCGACAATTACTTTATCGGCTATCTGAACTACCCGTATGTATCGGTCTATACGGGCCGTGGCTGCAAGTCGCGCTGCACGTTCTGCCTGTGGCCGCAGACGGTCAGCGGGCATCGTTATCGCACGCGTTCGGTGGAGAACGTGATCGCGGAAGCGAAGTGGATTCGCGAGAACATGCCCGAAGTCAAGGAGCTGATGTTCGACGACGACACCTTCACCGACGATCTGCCGCGCGCCGAAGCGATTGCAATCGGCTTGGGCAAACTCGGCATGACGTGGTCGTGCAATGCGAAAGCCAACGTGCCGTACAAGACGCTCAAGGTCATGAAGGAAAACGGCCTGCGTCTGCTGCTGGTAGGTTTCGAATCCGGCGACGACCAGATTCTCGTGAACATCAAGAAGGGCGTACGCACGGATTTCGCCCGCCGTTTTAGCGCCGATTGCAAGAAGCTTGGCATCAAGATTCACGGCACGTTTATTCTGGGTCTGCCGGGCGAGACGCAGGACACGATTAAAAAGACCATCGAGTACGCGAAGGAAATCAATCCGCACACGATTCAGGTTTCCCTGGCTGCGCCGTATCCGGGCACGACGCTCTATAAGCAGGCCGTGGAAAACGGCTGGATGGAAGAGAACAAGGTCATCAATCTGGTGAGCAAGGAAGGCGTGCAACTGGCGGCGATCGGTTATCCGCATCTGTCGCGCGAGGAGATTTATCACCACCTCGAACAGTTTTATCGCCAGTTCTATTTCCGTCCGTCGAAGATCTGGGAAATCGTGCGCGAAATGCTCACGAGCTGGGACATGATGAAACGCCGTCTGCGCGAAGGCGTGGAGTTCTTCCGCTTCCTGCGCGCGCACGAGGCATGATGAAAGGCTCGCGCAAGGGTATTTTTCCCGCGAACCTACGAGCGCTTGCACTCGTTTTCCTCCTCGGCGCTGTGGTGGTCACGGCGCTGGGGGACCTGGCCTCACCTCAGGTCGAGCATGTATTCCTCGACACGATTGCTGCGCTGCTGGGCGCTGCGGCTTCGATCGGCATTGTCTATACGGTGGTGGCGAGTTTCCTGGTTGGCCGCTTCTTTTCGCGTAGCGTCAAGGTGCCGAAGCACTTTCCCGGCGTGACGCTGGTAAAGCCGCTGCATGGCGACGAGTGGGAATTGCGCGAACACATTGCATCGTTTTTCAATCAGGATTACGAAGGAGAAATCGAGTATCTCTTTGGCGTGCACGATGCGAACGACGCGGCGCTCAAGAGCGTCGAAGCGCTGCGTGCGCGTTATCCTGAAGCGAAAATCACCGTGGTCGCGGACGGCCGGCTTTATGGGCCGAACCGTAAGATCGCCAATCTCGTCAACATGCTCGAACACGCCAGCCACGATATTTTGTGCTTCGCGGATAGCGACGTGCGCGTCGACCGGTCGTATCTGCGGCAGATCGTGGGCACGCTCGACGAACCCGGCGTGGGTCTTGTGACCACGATTTATCGCGGTCTATGTGCGCCGGGTTTCTGGCCACGCGTTGGGGCGGCACTCACGAACTATCATTTTCTGCCTGGCGTGATTACGGGCGTGGCGATTGGCCGTGCGCGTCCCTGCTTTGGACAGACGATTGCGATGACGCGGCAGACGCTCAATGAAATTGGCGGCCTGCAGCAATTCGCCCATCATCTTGCCGAAGATCACGCGCTCGGTGAAGCGGTGCGCCGCAACGGCGCGACGGTGGCGATTCCGCCGATGGTGGTCCAGCACGCCTGCGTGGAAGACACGTTCGCCGCGTTCTTCAAGCATGAATTGCGCTGGAGTCGCACGATACGCGCGGCTGATCGCGCCGGTCATCTGGGCGCTGTGTTGATGCATCCGCTTCCTCTGGCTCTGCTGGCGATCGTGTTTTCAGGCGGGGCAGTGGCGGCATGCTGCATAGCGGCATCCGCGCTGCTGGCGCGTGTGCTGCTGGTCCTCAGAGTCGATCGCGCCACGCAGAACCGCACGCGCGGGTTGTGGAATCTGCCGCTCTGCGACATGCTGCAGTTTGTGGTGTATATCGCGAGTTTCTGTTCGTCCGCTGTGGTCTGGCGCGGCATTCGTTTCAGCGTGGATGGCAACGGCATGCTGTCGCCCGTCCATGACGAATAAGCGGAAGTGGCTATTTCACGCAAGAGAAAGTAACTGATGAAGCAGCTTGGTCGTATTGCGGCGCTGGCCGGTTTTGCCATCGCCGCGTTTCTTGTCTGGCGCGAACATCCGGAAACGACATGGCGCCTGATGCGCGATGCGGGTTTCGGGCTCGTGCTCGCCGCCTGTGTTCACGTCATGCCGATGTGGGCGAACGCGTGGGATTGGCGCACGCTGATCCGTCCCGCTGAGCGTCCGTCCTTGCTGACGATGCTCAAGATCGTGTGGATTCGCGAGTCGGTGAATGGATTGCTGCCGGTCGCGCGCGTGGGCGGCGAAATCGTCTCGTTTCGCTTGCTCAATCGTCTTGGCGTGCGTCCTGCGAGTGCGTTGGGAAGTCTCGTCGTCGATATTCAACTGACGTTGATCAGCCAGCTTCTGTTTGCATTCCTCGCGTGCGCGTATGTGCTCGACCAGTCGAATTCTGGCGCGGCGCATACGATCAGCACGCTGCTCTGGAGTATTAGCGCGGCCGTGCCGGTTCTGGTGCTGTTTGCGCTGGTGCAGCATGCACGGCCGTTCGAGCGTATGGCGCGCGTGATGAATCAGGTGACGAGCGGCAAACTGGTCGAACTGGTCGGAAAGTCGGTTCGTATCGATCAGGCCGTCAAGTTAATATGGCGGCGCAAAGCGACGGTTCTGCGCTATTTATTCATCTGGCAAACGATTCAATTCATTGGCTTTTCACTCGAAATCTGGCTCGCGCTGCGCGTGCTGGGCGCCGAGCCGACATTCGCCCAGGCGTGCGTCATTGAAGCGTTGATCCAGATTGTCAGCAGCATTGCGTTTCTGGTGCCCGCGAGTCTGGGCGTGCAGGAAGGCGGTTTTGTGCTGATCGGAGCGATCTTTGGCTTCGACGCGCTGACGTGCCTCGCGCTGGCCGGCGCGCGTCGCATACGCGATCTGCTGTTTTATGTACCGGGCCTTATCGCATGGCAATTGGCTGAATATGGCGGGCCGCGCGAACGCCAGACGCAGGCGAAACTGGGTCATGGGGCCTGAAACTGACGAGTGGCCCGTCATCAAGAATTTGGCAACACGATATGCATGTACAGATTGCGTCGGATCTTCATCTCGATGCGTTGCAGAAGAAGTTTCCCGATTGTGCCCCGCTCGACATTGCGCCGGGCGCCGACCTGCTGATTCTCGCTGGCGATATTGATCTGGGCGCGGCGGGCGTCGATCGATTCGCCGACTGGCCCGTGCCCGTGATTTACGTGAGCGGCAATCACGAGGCCTATGGTTCGGGCTATCGCCAAACCGTGGACGGTATCGCCAGGCGCGCGCAAGGGACGAATGTTCATTACCTCGAGCGCCGTTCCATTGAACTCGATGGTGTGCGTTTTCTGGGCTGCTGTTTGTGGACCGATTACGCGCTTTATGGCGATAGCGTCACGAGTATGGAATACGCACGCGAAGCGATGTCGGATCATCAGGCGATACGGCGTGAAGACGGCGGCTCGTTTGGCCCGGAAGAGGCCTTGGCCGAACACCGCGGTGCAGTCCAGTGGCTTGTGAAGGAACTGGCGACGCCGTATCGCGGCAAGACGGTGGTGATCACGCACCATGGCGTTTCGCCCGAGTCCGTGCACGAGCGCTTTCGCGATCATCCGGTCAATGCCGGCTTTCTAAGCGATCTACGTCATCTGCTGCCTTTTGCGGATCTGTGGATTCACGGCCACGTGCATGACTCGTTCGATTACCGGTCGGGCGGCGCGCGCGTGATGGCGAATCCGCGCGGCTATCCGTTGAATCTGGCATCGGCGCAAAGCCCGGCTGAATTGCAGTGGGAAAACCGGGCCTTCGATCCACATTGCGTCGTCAGGCTTTGACCGGGTTGTCGGTTGAAACCGTTAGCGCTTCCCACGTGCGAATTTCCTCATCTAGCGCCGACAATTTGCTTCGCACCAGCCCAAGCGCATCGCTGCCCAGCAGCAGATGCGCGGGCGGGTTTTCTGCATCAATTGCCGCGAGCATCGCCTGCGCGGCCTTTTGCGGATCGCCCAGTTGCTTGCCGCTTTTCTCTTCGCGGGCCTGGCGAATGGGATCGAAGAGGGCGTCGTAATCCGCTATCGAGCGCGGCGTGCGCGCCATCGAGCGTCCGGCCCAATCGGTGCGAAACGAGCCCGGCGCCACAGCCGTTACGGCGATGCCAAACGGCTTGACCTCTTTGCCCAATGCTTCAGAGATTCCCTCCAGCGCAAATTTGCTGCCACAGTAGTAAGTAATCCCAGGCATGGTGATATAGCCACCCATCGACGTGATATTCAGAATGTGGCCGCGCCTGCGCTCGCGCATGAAAGGCAACACGGCTTTCATCATGGCGACGGCGCCAAATACATTCACATCGAACTGCCTGCGCATCTCGGACAAGGGCGATTCTTCCATCACGCCTTCATGGCCGTAGCCGGCATTATTGACGAGCACATCGACCGGGCCGACAGTCGCTTCGATCCCGGCGACAACGCCATCGATCGCATCGAAATCGGTCACATCCAGCACGCGAGCGAAAGCGGCTTGCGTGGATAGGGCCTCGAAATCGCGCTTCGCTTCTTCGCTGCGTACCGTGCCGATTACGGTGTGACCGGCCGCTAACGCCTCTTGCGCGAGCGCTCGCCCAAAGCCGCTGCTAACGCCCGTGATCAGTAGAATCTTGCTGGATGCCATGAGAGCCTCGCTCGAATGATGTCAGAAACACCATACTAGTCTCAGGAACAGGGCAAAATAAGCCAAATTACCGGATTTATATTGCCTAAAACTATGATCAAGAAACAAGCCGTTCCCCTCGAAGCCGAGCGGGCGCAGCCCAATCGCAATCGCAAGCGCACGATTGCGCTACTGCGCGCGCTGGCGCCGGACGAGGGCTACAACCTCACGCCGCTGCCGGGCGTGCGTATCCTGCGCTCGAACCGGCCCTTGTCGATGACGCCGGTGCTTTACGACCCGGGCATCGTGATCGTGTGTCAGGGCAGCAAGCGCGGCTATTTCGGCGATCAGCTCTATCTCTACGACGAGGATCATTACCTCGCCGTCTCGGTGCCGGTGCCGTTCAGCATGGAAACCGAGGCCAGCGCGCAGCGCCCGTTGCTCGCGCTTTATCTGCATCTGGATTTTGCGCTTGCTGCCGAACTCGCGGCGCAGATCGATCGCGAAGGCGTTGCGGAGCACGTGCAGGCGCCGCAAAGCATGATGTCGACGCCCATGGACGATGCCATGCAGGCGTCCGTGTTGCGCTTTCTGGAGGCCATGCATCGGCCGCTCGAAGCGGCGGTGTTGGGGCCGGGATTGTTGCGCGAACTGTATTTTCGCGTGCTCACCGGCGCGCAGGGCAGCGCGATGCGCGAGGCGCTGGCGATGAAAGGGCAGTTTGGCCGCATCGGCCGCTCGCTGCGCCTGATTCATGCGAACTATGCGCAGGCGCTGGATGTGATGCAGCTAGCGGACGAAGCGGGTATGAGCATGCCGAGTTTCCATAGCCACTTCAAGGCAGTCACGCAGATCTCGCCGATGCAGTATGTGAAATCCACGCGTTTGCATCAGGCGCGGCTGTTGATGGTGCGGCAGGATCTGACTGCGGAGGCGGCCTGTCACGCCGTGGGTTACACGAGTGCATCGCAATTCAGCCGCGAATTCAAGCGCTTGTTCGGTTTGACGCCGGCGGCGGAAACGCGCCGCATGCGAGAAAGCTTCGCGATTCCCGAGCCGTTTGACGACGCGGTGTTTGTTTCGTCGCATTGAGTCATTTGCCGATTAACGCATTGCATTGTTATCGGGCGGCGTTTGTCCAAGCGTATCCGCAGGCCGATATTCGCTGGGCGGCACGCCTAATTCGCGGCGAAACATATCGCTGAAACTACTGGGCACATAACCAAGCGATCGGGCAACCGCGCTCACGGATTGCCCTTCTGCAAGCCGCGAAACCGCAATCGCCAGTTGCACCTGGCGTCGCCATTGCGCGAAGCCCAGACCCAGTTCCCGCGTGAAGAGTCGCGCAAGCGTGCGCACGCTTGCGCCCACCGACGCCGCGTGTTGCTCGAAGGCAATCTCATTCGACGGATGGTCGATCACGGCCCGGCACAGCATGGCGAGTCGCCGGTCTCCCGAACCCGCGGTCCCCACGGCATCGGGCAACGGAATGCGCAGCGACGAGCGCCGCGCATGCGCGAGTTCCATCGCCGCGAGATGCGATGCGGTGGCGAGCCAGGCATCGTCGCGTTCGGCTTCGTGTTCGGCGATGGTACGGATCAATTCGCGCAACAGACCATCGATCTGGAACACTTCGCTGCGCGTACTCAGATGCGCAATATCGCGTTCGTGCAGATAGAGATTGCGCATTTCCACTTCGCTCATCATGTGGATGGCGTGCGGGGTGCCTGGCGGCAACCAGACCGCGCGCTGCGGCGGCACGACCAGTGCTTCGCTGCCGGCCTCGACCCACATCACGCCAGAGACCGCATACAAGACCTGCGCCCAGGTGTGCGAATGCGGCTCGATATGCAGGCCACGCGGATAGCGGCGCGCGAGCGAGCGGCCACGTCCGGGCGCGTCGTCGAGAATCGGGGGCGCGGCTTGGGTCATAGAGCGCGATGCTTCGGGGCGAAAGGCGAAGATCGCTACGCTATCACGAGACGGAAGGGCACGCGCGTTGCGCTACGGGCAGGTGTGCGTGCGAAAGTCGATGATCAATTGCACCATGCGCAAAGAAAAAAGCACATACGCAACAGTCAGTGCCGCCTGCAATGCGAAGTGCCATCGCAGCCTGGACAATTGTCGCAAGCCATCGATCAGATTGAGAACGATGAGCACGCAACCAACGCCCGCGACGATATAGCCCGCAAAACGCGGATTCGACCAGCTCGGCGAGTTCATGAAGTCGAAGCGTTTGACGGATTCAAAACCCGCTGCAACCAGCACGGTTGCAATCACCAGATTGCGCACATGCTCGAACGCGGCTTTCAGCCCGCCCCGGTCGAATAGCGCCTGTGCAGCAGCGTGTGCGACAGCTCGCATGAATGCCCCTTGAGCAGGCCGAGTGTTCGCGCGTGCTTATTGAAACGTTGCATTGATGGTCAATTCGACGGCATTGCCTTTCGGACGATTGCTCGCGCTAAACTCATTCACCCAGCGCAGCGTTGCGCCTACCGGTGTCTTGTCGATTTTTCCATTCCATGTGAGCATCGGGCCAATCCCGACGGCGTGGCCCTGCGAGCCGCCCGTCAATTGTGCGATCCCGCCTGTATCGTTGCCCACCTGCTGGATATAGCCGCCGATGATGCCGGCGCCCCAACCGCCCGCGAAGCGCTTGAGCGCCAGCACGTCCAGCACGCTGACCGGCGCATTGTGATAATGCGTGTCGTTATTCGGCGTATAGAATTCGAGGCCGTAATTCAGCGAAAACTCGATATTCTCGGCCGGGAAAATATGGGTGTACGCAATCGTGGGCGTGAAAGTCCAGGTATTCTGACCGGCGTTGGCGAGGCGATTGGCATTGTAGGCGCCGGTGGGCGCGTAAATCTGCACGCTCAGCGCGATGTGATCGATCTTCGTCAGATGGTAGCCCGCCACGACAGGCGAGAAGAACACATCGGCGAATTGCGTGCCGTGGTCGTTCGGCAAAACACCATGAAACGATGAGATGTCGGTGTATTGCAGCGGCACGCCGAACGAGGTGGCGAAGTTCCAGCCACCCGCCGTGATTCCCCACGTTTTAACCGCATTGATCAGTGTGTACGAGATCGTGTAGTCGAGCCCCGCAGTAACGCGTCCCGCAATCGGCAGGGTTTTACTCGCGCCGACCGAACCTTCGTAGTAGATCGTATTGAGCGAAATGATCCAGTCCGATGTGGGCGGCACCACGCCCGCATAAGGCGAGATCTGCATGCCGGTGATCGGGCGGCCAATGCCGCTTTCGGTGGCCGCAGCGTTCAAGGAAACGCCAAACGTGCCTGAACACGCGATTGCGGCCAGCAGCGTTGTCGACATTCTGCGCGCTTGCATGGTGGTCATCCTGTTGGTATCCAGCGTGATCGTGTCGATGAACCTGCGCCGTTCGGTTCGCCTGTGTGATGTCCGGCACACGCCAGCTACGGTCGACGGCGTGGTGTCGCGTCAGGCAGCGCGATCGGCGTGTTACCGGCTTCGCTTATTTCGTCGGCGTAAAGTCGCCGGGCTTCCAGCTCTTGTCGAACGCCGCGGCCTCCGGGCCATAGATGCGGATATAGGCGAACCAGCCACGGCCAGGCACGGTCTTGATCCAGTGGCCTTCCTGCCCCTTGGGCGCCGTCGGGCCGAAATACAGCGTCACCGGTTTGCTCTGGTCGATATCCTTCAACTCGAACAGCGAGCGCAGCGCGGCTTTGTCCTGATCGGTTTGCACCTGCGAGCGGGTCGCGGCGTCGTAGGCGGTCACGGACCAGAAAAGCTTGCCCGGCACCGGTTGCGGAATCACCAGCGTGTAGTGCTTGCCGCCATCGAGCCACGCCCCTGCGGCGTCGCGCGCGCCCAGCCAGTAGAGCGAACCCGCGCCCGGATCACGCCGGAACATGGCAGGCGAAGTGACGATGGCCTGCGCAAACCAGCGGTCGCGCGCGTCCAGATCGATCCCGCCAGGCGTCTCGAACTGCACGCTGCCCGGCACGAGGCCAATCCACTCCCAATGACGGTCGGGCCACGGTTTCAGGTCTTGCCGATTGCTGTCGAATGCGGAAACCAGCATCTGGTCGCGGCCCATACGCGCGGCGCGATCGAGCAGAGCCTTTTGTTTTTCGTCGGGATGGAAGGGCTTGCCTTTCTCGATGCCAAGTTCGGCGAGTAGCCCGTACATCGGCAGAAAGGAGGGATTGAGCGGCTCTTGCTGGATGATCTTGTCCAGTTCCTGCCAGAACTGGAGGTTGTCCTCCCAGCGTAGCGAGGAACTGTCCATTGCCACTTTCGTCGTGTCCACCGCTTCGAGTGCCGGGCCAACGGCGCCGCTCTCGGACCAACGCTGGATCTTGACGGCGCGTAGCGCGTCCATCGCCTTCGGAATATCGCCGCCGGCCGGCAGCGCGCGCACGGCCAGCAGATTCTGCAGCGTCGTGGAGCGGCCCACGTAATAGCCATCCGGCGCCGTGCCTTTCCATCCCGGCGGCACGATCAGGTGCTTGCCGCCTTTGCCCGCATCGGGACCGGGCAGGCCGAGATCCGCCACCCAGCCCTGGTTATGATCGTCGACAAGGCCGATATACGGCCCTGGCGGCAAGTCGATCTCGATCGGGCCTTGCGAGAGATCCAGCACCGCCGAACCGTAAGGCGTATCCGAATTCAGCGTGAAGCCCACTTGCCTCGGGCCCGCTGCCGCGATGCCCCATTGCTTGCCGTCCTGGATGCCGGCCGTGCGATTGCCGTTGAAGATACCTTCCAGCGAAACCGTCGGATACCAGAACCGATAGGCGATCACCGCGCGTTGCTGCGCTTCGTCGGCACGCGCACGCTCTGAGGTTTGCGCTGTGGGATAGCCGTGCACGAACGTGTAGCCGTTCGTGCTGTCTTTTGCATATCCCGTTGTACCGGCAAAAGCCATAAGCAATGCGGCAATCAACCTGCGGTTCATAAAATCTCCTGTTGAATGGAAATGCAATCTCACTGCAATGCGCAGCAGGTCATGCGATCTTCACTGCAGGTATTTCTTTATTACCGGGTACAGGCAATACATTAGATGCTGGCGGCAGCGTAGTGAGTCAGTTTTTCGATTGATGCAGCGAAAACACAGCGTCGCACAACATCGCTGCAATCAGTCTTGGTGGCTGAAACAAGCGTTGCGGCCGTGTGTACGTAGCTTTCAGGAGAACGGTGCGATCGCAACGCTATGAGATTCGATTACGCTACTTTAAATGTTAATTAACGAATCAGGCGAGTGTGTGTTCTGGATGATCTATGGTTTCTTTGGTGTCAAATGGCAATCCGACAATAACAAATTGCCGATCGAAAGATCAACCATTTATTCGAGCGATAGGCGTTTTTATTCAAAACGCACTATTGAATTGATCGATTGACGAAGGGGGCTTTTCATTTGCAAACGACCAACAAAAAAGCCGCTCTTTCGAGCGGCTTTTTTACCAGCTACGACAACTTATCGGATCAGTCGTCGAGCAGCGACAGATCGCGCACCGCGCCCTTGTCGGCCGACATCACCAGCTTCGCATACGCCTTCAGTGCCGCCGACACCTTGCGCGGACGCGCTTCGACCGGCTTCCAGCCCTTGGCGTTCTGCTCTTCGCGGCGGCGCGCCAGTTCTTCATCCGAAACCAGCACGTTGATCGAGCGGTTCGGAATGTCAATGCGGATGCGGTCGCCATTGCGCACCAGACCAATCGCGCCACCCGCTGCCGCTTCCGGCGAGCAGTGACCGATCGACAGACCCGAGGTGCCGCCCGAGAAACGGCCATCGGTCAGCAGCGCGCATTCCTTGCCCAGACCCTTCGACTTGATATAGCTCGTGGGGTAGAGCATTTCCTGCATGCCGGGGCCGCCCTTGGGACCTTCGTAACGCACGATCACCACGTCGCCGGCCTTGACCTTGTCGGCCAGGATGTTCGCGACCGCTTCGTCCTGCGACTCGGTCACGTGCGCCGTGCCTTCGAACACGTGGATGCTTTCGTCCACGCCGGCCGTCTTCACCACGCAACCGTCCAGCGCGATGTTGCCGGTCAGCACGGCAAGGCCGCCTTCCTTCGAGAACGCGTGCTCATACGAGCGGATACAGCCTTCGGCGCGGTCGGTGTCGAGGCTCGGCCAGCGCGTGTTCTGGCTGAATGCCGTTTGCGTCGGGATGCCTGCGGGGCCGGCCATGTAGAAGGTCTTGACCGCTTCGTCCTGGGTGAGCGTAACGTCCCACTGGTCCAGTGCGTCCTTGAGCGTGGGCGCGTGCACGGTCGGCGCGTCGGTGTGCAGCTTGCCTGCGCGGGCCAGTTCGCCCAGGATCGCCATGATGCCGCCTGCACGGTGCACGTCTTCGATGTGGTACTTGTTGGTGTTCGGCGCAACCTTGCACAGTTGCGGCACGACGCGCGAGAGGCGGTCGATGTCACGCATCGTGAATTCGATTTCCGCTTCCTGGGCGATCGCCAGCAAGTGCAGGATGGTGTTGGTCGAGCCGCCCATGGCGATGTCGAGCGTCATGGCGTTCTCGAACGCCTTGAAGCCCACCGAGCGCGGCAGCACGCGGTCGTTCTCGCCTTCGTAGTATTCGCGCGTGATTTCGACGATGCGACGGCCCGCGCGCTTGAACAGTTGCTCGCGGTCCGCGTGCGTGGCGACCACCGTGCCGTTGCCCGGCAGCGAAAGGCCCAGCGCTTCGGTCAGGCAGTTCATCGAGTTGGCCGTGAACATGCCCGAGCACGAGCCGCAAGTCGGGCAGGCCGAGCGTTCGACTTCGGCGACTTCGGCGTCCGAGTACTTGCTGTCGGCGGCGATCACCATCGCGTCGATCAGGTCGAGCTTCTTGACTTCGATCGCCTTGGTGACCGGGTTCGCGAGGCGCGTCTTGCCGGCTTCCATCGGGCCGCCCGACACGAAGATCACAGGGATGTTCAGGCGCATCGCGGCCATCAGCATACCCGGGGTGATCTTGTCGCAGTTCGAGATGCAGACCATGGCGTCGGCGCAGTGCGCGTTGACCATGTACTCGACCGAGTCGGCGATGATGTCGCGGCTCGGCAGCGAGTAGAGCATGCCGTCGTGGCCCATCGCGATACCGTCGTCGACGGCGATGGTGTTGAATTCCTTGGCAACGCCGCCCGCGGCTTCGATTTCACGCGCGACGAGCTGGCCCAGATCTTTCAGGTGCACGTGACCGGGCACGAACTGGGTGAACGAGTTGACGACGGCGATGATCGGCTTGGCGAAGTCTTCGTCTTTCATGCCGGTGGCGCGCCAGAGCGAGCGCGCACCTGCCATGTTGCGGCCGGCGGTGGAGGTTTTGGAACGGTATGCGGGCATCGTGGGTGCTAGTGAAAAATCGCTGAAAAATTAGCGGGCCACGGGAATAAAGGCCCCTCGAGCGCCCGCGCGGCCAACCTTTTGAGCGGCGCCTCGGGCAAACTCTGTAATTATCCCATACGTGCCGCAATGGCGTCCTGGTCGGCCGAATTTGAGGTATTTGCGTGCGCGAGCAAGGGTTTTTCGCCCGGCAGACATAAAGCTCGCTGAAAGCAGGGCCAAAAACGATCGCCGCAGACGCAGACGAAAAAAAACCGCACGCGAACTTCGCATGCGGTTTCAGACGATCCGTGGATCGTGCGGTGCCGGCCGATCCTGCCAGGCCGGCAAGCGTTATCAGAACAGGTTGCGCAGACCGATTGCGACGCCGGTCTGGTTGTTGCGACCCGGGTAGTCGATCTTGTAAGCGCCGGTGCCGCGCGTGAAGTCGACCGTGCCGTAGACTTCCGTGCGCTTGGAGATCGAGTACTCGGCCAGCAGCGTGGCCGAGTAGTTGATACCGTTGCCCAGATCGCCGTTGCCGAGCGATGCATTGCGTGCGTGGCCGTAGTAGCCTGCGACCGTGATGGCCAGCGGGGCGGTGGCTTGCCACGTGGTGCCGACGTAGAAGTTGTCGTCGATACGGTTCGGGCTCACAGCGCTCGTCGGCAGCGAACCGGTTTGCAGTTCGGCCTGGTCGACCGTGCCCGAGTTGTCCTGCGAGTGCAGCCAGCCGGCGAGCAGGCGAACCGCTGGCGTAACCGAGTAGACGAGGCCGACGTTAGCCAGGTTGAACTTCTTGCCGGCGACGTCGTTCTGCTGCCAGCCAACGAGGGCTGCGAGCGGGCCGACCGTGTACGAAGCCGTCAGGCCGTACATGCTGTTTTCGCCGGTGCTGCCTGCCACGCCGCCGAAACCGTACATCGCCTCGACGTGCACGCCGCCGAACGTGTTCGTGTACTTCGCCGAGCTGTTCGTGAACAGGAACGGGCCGACCGGGTTGTACGCCCAGCTGTCTTGCCAGTAATCGGCAACGGTCAGCGGATCGAACGTGTTGCCCATTTCGTCGAAGAACGGCGTTTGCTGGCGACCGAACGTCAGCGTGCCGTACTGCTGGCTCGAAAGACCCACGTAAGCGTTACGCTGGAAGAGCGTGTTCGACGTGTTGGCGAGCTTGCCGTTCCAGAGGTTGAACTGGTTTTCCAGCTTGAAGACAGCGGAGAGTCCGCCGCCCAGATCCTCGGCACCCTTCAGGCCCCAACGGCTCGGCGTCACGGCGCCTTCGCGCATTTCGACCAGACCGTCGTTTGCTGCGTTGGCGTTGGTTTGATAGCGGATTGCCGTATCGACGAGGCCGTACAGCGTGACCGAGCTTTGCGCGAAAGCGGACTGTGCCGAAAGGGCCAGCAGTGCTGCGCCGATTGCTGCGGTGGTCTTCTTCATGTTTTCCCCGTTTGTAATTGATCCAGCGGGCTCGGGCGCGGCGCTGGCATTAGTCTTCGAACCGGTATCGCGGACGGTGCCCCGTTCACGAAAGTGGCGATAATATTTCGAACCATTAAATTTCCCGCAATAAATTTAAATGGGTGTCGCACGGGCACAACATGGGCTGGCGCAGCGTGCAATTGCCCGCTATCAGGGCGTTCGCAAGGTTTCGGGCGACTGGCAGCATGCATCGCCGGATAAACGCAAGCAGGTAATATGAGCAGCGAAAACGGGGTTTTCCCTAATTCTTTTCTTTCACGCGCTTTCCATCTCATGAAGATGATTTGCCGATGAATACCCAGGCTCTCGCAGTTCAAAACGACGGTCCCGAAGGTCTCTATTCGCGTGGCGCGGGTGCCGCGCGCGAATGGTGGCGCGTGTCGCTTTCGGAGCGCGAGCAGATGTTCCGCATCGAGCACGGCCGTGGCGCAGCGGGCGAAGGCGCGGTGGACATCGACACCGTTGTCGATCTCGACAATCTGGAAGCGAAGCTGCTCAAGTGGCGCCGCGAAGGTTTCGTTTCCGCGGCTGAGCGCGAGGACGAAGCACGCGCGGTGGAAGCGGGCAGCCAGTTCGCAGCGGAGCTTCGGCGGGCGGCGCAGCTTGCGCACGAGGCGGCGCTGCCTACTGTGGAAACGGGTGTGCGCATCGGCAATGTCGTCATGCCGCTCGCGCCTGAAGGCACGCCATCGGCGCTGGTGCCGCGCATCAACGAGGCCTATCTTTTCACGGCTCGTACAGACGATATTGCGCTCGATATCGTCGAAAATCATCGCGTGATGCTGATCGGCCACACGGGTTCGGGCAAGACCAGTTTTATCGAGCAGGTGGCCGCGCGTACAGGGCACGGCGTATTGCGTGCGAATATGAACGGGCAAACGACTATCGGCGATTTCGTCGGTTTCTGGACCGTGAAGGGCGGCGAAACGGTGTGGGTGGATGGCGTGCTGCCGGTGGCGATGCGCGAGGGCTACTGGCTCATTATCGACGAACTCGATTTTGCGGAGCCTTCGATTCTGGCGGTGCTGACTGCGGTTCTGGAACCTCACGGGCGCTTGTTATTGAAAGAACGCGGCAATGAAATCATTACGCCGCATCCGTCGTTTCGGTTGTTCGCAACCGCAAATGCCGCCGGGGCGATGAGTGCATTCCGGCACCTGTATCAAGGGGCGAATCTGCTTAACGAGGCGTTTCTCGATCGCTGGCGCGTCTATCTTTTCGACTATCTGTCGAAAGAAGAGGAGGCCGAAGTATTGCTGCGGACCTTGCCGCAACTCTCGCCGATGCTGGCGCAGACGCTCGCCGCCATTGCCGCCGATTGTCGCGCCGCTTTCGCGCGCGAAGATCTGGCGAGTACGTTTTCGACGCGGCGTCTGATCGACTGGGCCGAATTGATGCTGCGCACCGGTGACGCCGACCGCGCCGCCGGTCCGGCGATCTACGCCAAAGTCAGCGCTGAAGATGCGGCCTTGATTCGCAGCATCATTCGCCATCATGCGATTTTCGACGTGTGTTCCAGCGTATAGCGCAAACCGGCCATGGACAGCACGCTGATCGACGATCTTGAAGTGCGGCTTGGAAAACTCGCACGCGTGCTGACTGGCGCGGCGAGTGCGACGGTATCGATCGGCGCGGGCGGCCCACGTCTTGAGGGCGAGCGTTTCGTGTTGCCATCGCGTGCGCTGGAAATCGAAAAGGATTCCGAATCGTTATTGCTAACAGGCTATCTCGACCTGCTGGCGGCGCGTTGGCGGTTTAGCGCGGTGGAACGGCTGGATGTCGCGCAGGCGGGCGTGACGGGGCGTATTGCGCAGGCTATCGAGGATCGGCGTGTAGTTGCGCGTTTGTTGGCGGATTTCCCGGGCGCGCAACAGTATGTGACACGTTGGCGCGCGCAACTCGCTCGCGATGCCGCGCGGCGCTGGCAGACGCTGACATGGTCCGAACGCCTGGTGTGGGCGATCGAGCGCACACTCTGGCATGAGATGCCCGACGTGAACGAGCGCGACGCGGTCTCGCTGGCAGCCGCACTGCGTACGCTCGACGATGCGCAAGGCCCGCTGGCGTCCGCGCGTGCGAGCGATTCCACGCACGCGAGTGTGCGGGCTGCGCAGGCGATCGTAGCGGGCGTGCGTTCGCTGGCTTCGCGCGGCGCGAACAATATGATGCAGTCGGCGCGGCCCATCGAAGCACTCGACGACGACGCCTTCGCACGTGAGCTCGACGCCTTCGGCGCACAGGACGACACCGATTTCGCGCTGACGCTGGACGCAGACGAAGCCGCGAAAGCGTCGCGCGAGCCGGGCGCGCAGTTGCTGGATTCCGCCGCTCAGGCACAAGCCGATACATCGAGCGCACCGGGCGCCACGCTCTCAGACGCCGATGCCACTGCGCCGCGCGCTGCGAGCGTCGACGCAGCGTTCATCAGACCGCTGCGCTCGATTCCCCTCACCACGGCCTTCGACGTAATCACGGATCTCACCGGCAGCGGCGACGCCACCGCCTGGCGCAAGCTGCGCACGCTGGCGCGCGCAGAAACCGGCGCGCTCAAGATCCATCTCGAACGCGTGCTCAAGGCCGACGAACTCACGCACTGGAAGCGCGAGCAGGAACGCGGCGAGATCGATCGCGCTGCGCTCGCGCGTCTGGCGGTATCGCGTGGTTATCGCACGCCGTTTCGCGTGAGCACACACGCAAGCGGGCGCGACGCCGCCGTGACGCTGCTGCTGGATTTAAGCGGTTCGATGGCGGGGCGCAAGATCGAACTCGCGCGTTTATGCGCCGCCGCACTCACGGATGCGCTCATACAGCTCGATTTCGAGGCGGAAGTATTGGGCTACAGCTCGATCGAGTCGCCTTCAATGCGCGAACACTACGAGCGCGAGCGGGTTTCAGGCGTGGATCTGCGCGCCTATAACCGCTTTGTCGAAAGGCTCGATCTGCGCGTCTTCAAGCGTTTCGACGCGCGCGATCCGAGCGGGCTCGCCGCCATCGAATGCGGCCACGAAAACCCCGACGGCGAAGCGCTAACGTGGGCCGCCATGCGTCTGATAGCGCGCAAGGCGCGGCGTCGCCTGCTGTTCGTGCTCTCGGACGGCTTGCCCTCCACCAGCGACGGCGATCCCGCGATCCTGCGCAGCGACCTGCACGCGCGCGTGGCCGAGGTCAGCGGGCAGGGCATCGAACTGGTGGGGATCGGCATACAGGACGATGCCGTCGAAGCGTTTTATCCGCATGCGGTTGTGGTGCGCAAGCTGCACGAATTGCCGAGCGTTGCATTCGCCACGTTGAGCCGGATGCTCGCGCGGCGGCGTTGACTCTCGCAGCAATCCGTTTCGATTCGTTGCAAGTGCGCCTGAATAGCCGGGTATGCGCCTTGCAGACAGCGTAGGCGTGATATACCTTGTTAGATTAAATCGACGCGCGGCGCGTGGCGATTCGACTGAACAAAGCCAGTGATAACTCTTTTAGATAGTTAGGTTATGTCCGCTCCCGACCCAAGGACACACGAAGACTACGATCGCCTTTATTACCGGCTCGACCTCGAGCCTGGTGCCAGCGCGGCCGATATCAAACACAACTATCGGCAACTCGCGCAAATATTCCATCCCGACAAATGGCGGCATCCGACCGCTGCGTCGCTGCATTGGGCCGACGAGCAGTTCAAGAGGATCAAGGAAGCGCGCGAAGTGCTGGAGGCTTATTGGGCCGCGCATCATGAAGCGCCGTCGAGCGGATATGCGCTCAGCGACGCGCAACGCGGGCGCGCGCTCGAACAGGTGCGCGAATTGCAGATGCGCCGCGAGCGCCTTTCCATCGACCTCGACAATCTTCAGCGCGAGCGTCTACGCACCCTCGCCGAAATTGCGCGCATGCAGAACGAGCGCGAGCGTTTGATCGGCGACATCGTGCGTCTGCGTGACGACGCTTCGCGCGAGCGGGAAGCGCACGCGGACTGGAACGAACAGAAGCAGGCGTTTTCTGCTTCAAACGCTAGTTCGAATTCGGCTTCCGATTACGACGCTCCGCATGGCTATGAAGCAGGCATTGCCACGCCAGCCGAAAGCGATTTCGCGCCCACGAAATCGCATCCCATCCGCCATTTCTTTTTCTCGCGTTTCGACGACCCTTCGCGTGGCTGGCTGATGACGCTCAGCGGTGCGGTATTCGTATTGATCGTGCTGTTCGTGGCGGCGCACCGGATTGTCTTTAGCGTATTCGATATGACGGGTTCGTGGCGCTGGCTGGCGGTGTTTCTGCAAACGTTGTTGATTAGCAGTGGCGCGGTGCTGGCGGGCGGTTTCGCCTGGGCGCAGCGCACCTTGCATCGCGCGGATGGAGCGGGCCGCGTGCATGGCGTGCCGTTGCCCGTGCAGGAAACCTGGCTGCGCGTGACGACGTCATTGCGCGGTACGAGCCGTCACGGCGCGGCGTGGCAGATCGAGACCGGCGCGCTTTCCACCGGCGATTCGGGTTTCGAAATCGATGCGGTGTTGCGCTATTCGACCCGACCGCACGGCGAAGGCGAAGCGAATCAGGCCGTGCGGTTCCGTTGCCGTGCGCAGGCCGCTGGAGCGGGCGCAACGCGTATTGCGTGGGATTTCGGCGTTCAGGCGCCGACCTGGTGGCTCGTGCCTGCCGCGCAGGTCGTGCGCGATCTGCGCTGGCGTATTGAAGCCGATATCGCCGGGCGCATATAAACGCGCGATATCGATTGTTCAGAACACCTGACGAAATACCCAGTACAACGCGGCAGAGAGCGCAATCGAAGCGGGCAAGGTCAGCACCCAGGCCAGCGCGAGATTGCGCACGGTCGACCATTGTAGCCCGGAGCCGTTCGCAGCCATGGTGCCCGCCACGCCCGAAGCCAGCACGTGCGTCGTGGAAACGGGCAAGCCGTAGATATCGGCCATGCCGATGGTGAGCATGGCGACGGCTTCGGCGGATGCGCCCTGACCATAGGTCAAATGCTGTTTGCCGATTTTCTCGCCCACCGTGACGACGATGCGTTTCCATCCCACCATCGTTCCTAATCCCAGCGCAATCGCCACGGCCACTTTCACCCACGTGGGAATGAATTTGGTTGCGTGGTCCATCTGTTTGCGCAGGCCGTCGAGCGTTGCGGCATCCGCGCTGGAAAACGCGGGGCTTTTCGCTTTTTCCATCAGCCGGATCGCTTCGGAGGCGACGTACATATTGTTGCGCACGTTATCGACGATCACTTGCGGCACTTGTGCCATCGAACCGGACAGACTCACCTGATCGGCGATCGTATCGGTCAAGGCGCGCAGCGCGGGCAGCGTCGCAGGCTGCAACTTGTGCGTACGCACATAGGCTTCGACTTCGGCACGCGGATTGTCGGGCGGCGTTTCGGGCGCGTAGTGCACGAGCGTAATGGATGCGGCGCGCGCGGCGGCGACGAAGACTTCGGTTTCGCCAGGCGTGACGGCCTTGTTGAGCGCGTAGGCTGTCGGCACCACGCCGATCAGGATCAGCATGATCAGGCCCATGCCTTTCTGGCCGTCGTTGGAGCCGTGCGCGAACGACACGCCCGTGCAGGTGCCGATCAGCAGCAGGCGAATCCAGAACGGCGGCGGTTTGTTCGGCTCTGGCTGACGGTAGAGACTGGGTTTGCGCACCATGAATTTCAGCGCGACCAGCGCGAGCGCGGAAAGCAGAAAACCGATGATCGGCGAGAACAGCAGCGCCTTGCCTACGCCGGCCGCTTGCGCCCAATCGACGCCCGAGGTGCCGGATGGCCCGCTGATCCACTGATTCATGATGCCCACGCCAATAATCGAGCCC
This sequence comes from Paraburkholderia sp. Ac-20340, assembly GCF_017104965.1. GTDB lineage: Bacteria > Pseudomonadota > Gammaproteobacteria > Burkholderiales > Burkholderiaceae > Paraburkholderia. The sequence continues at coordinate 40,894 of NZ_JAAGPR010000025.1, read as the reverse complement.
ACCAGCGTATGCGAACTCGAAGAAGGCAAGCCGAAATACCAGGTGCCCAGATTCCAGATGATCGCGGCAATCAGCAGCGCAAACACCATCGCGAAGCCCGCGCTGCTGCCCACCTGCAGAATCAGTTCGACGGGCAGCAGTTGCAGGATGCCGAAGGCAACCGCACCGCTCGACACCAGCACGCCGAGGAAATTCCATGCACCCGACCAGACCACGGCGATATGGGGTTCGAGTGAGTTCGTATAGATGACGGTGGCGACGGCATTGGCGGTGTCGTGAAAGCCATTCACGAATTCAAAGCCCAGCGCGATGATGAGCGCCACGCCCAGCAACACAAAGGGCAACGCCGAGCTTTCCTGCACCTCGCGCAGATCGAGGAACAGATGATCGATAACATAGATCGCGCCGATCGCGATGATCAGAAAAAACAGCGTGACGGCGAGGCCGCGTCGGCGAGGGTGCACCGCGCTTAAGGGGGAAAGGGGAAGGTCCGGCATGTGAGTGCGCTATGAGTTGGGCTCGTGAGCCTCGCGCGCTGTGCCGGGAAAACGTGACGCTGGCGATGCGGTCTGCAAACTCATTTGCAAACCTCGTGGCCGCGTGCGTGAAAGAAGGCGGGGCGCGTCAGACACGCTGCTATTCGAGCGTGTCGTTTCGAGACGCGACAGTGTCGCACAACGCGCGGCGCGGCTGCGCCAGGACGCACGCGCTGCCATGGCGCGCTGCGCCGCGGCGCCCGCCAGAAGCGGCCGCCGCGGCTTTTGCGTCGTATTGACGCGTGGTGTGTCGATGCACTTCGGGCTATTCGAAGTGCATCAGTCCTGCCTCACGCCGGCATCAGAACAGCAGCGCAATACCCGCCATGCCGACAAACTGCGAATGCGTGCTCGACGGCGTGCTGTTCTGCGAATCACCCACCGAAGGCGTGGCGTTGACGATGTCGCCGCCGCCATTCGCGCCCAGCGTCTGACCGCTCGCGTGCTGATAGCCCTGCAGCGCATAGAGCGAGGTGCGCTTGGAGAGGTGATAGGTTTCTTTCAGCGATACCTGCTCGTAGCGCGCCGCGCTGGTGATGCCGTTAGCCTTCGACGCCATCGTGTAAGCGAAGCCGCCGCCCACGTCGAACGACGGCGTGAAGCGGTACGTGGCGAGCGCCGCCCACGTGTTGAACACGGCCGTATCGGCAAACAGCGACTTGCCGCCCGCGAGATATTCGACGTTCGAATACGACGCGCCCAGCATCAGATTGCCGATCGTGTAGTTACCCGCCACGGCGATGTGCTGCACCGCACGCGCCGAAACATAGCCCGTATTCAGCGACGATTTGCCGAAGCTCGCCGTCGACGAGGTGTCGAAGCCGCTCGTCAGCGCGGCGTTATCCATGCGCAGATAAGCGGCCGCGAGTGCGATCGGGCCGTTGTTGTAGCGCAGCGCCGCGCTCCACGTCTGTCCCTTGCCGGTGCTGCCCGCGATGCCGCCGAACGCGTACATGGCGCTGGCCTGCAGGCCGTACCACACCGGCGAGGTATAGATCGCCGAGTTATTGATACGCACGGTGGTATCGAGCCCGTCGATATCGCCAGGGTGCGCGCCCGTCGCGCCGGTCAGCCAGTTGCTGCCCGTGAGCGGGCCGACGAACTGGTAATACGGCGTGTACTGGCGGCCGAGCGTGAAGGTGCCCGCATTGTTGTTCTTCAGGCCGACATAAGCCTGACGGTTGAAGAGCAGGCCGCTCGACTGCAGCGCGCCGGTGTTCGGATCGAAACCGTTCTGCAGATCGAAGATCGCATAGGTGCCGCCGCCGAGATCTTCCTTGCCGAGCAGGCCGAATTTCGAGGCATAAACGTTACCCTGGCGCAGGTAGACGTTCGAGTGACCGTTCTGGTTGTTGACGTAGGTGATGGCGTCGTCGACAGCGCCATACAGCGTGACGCTGCTCTGGGCGAAGGCGGGATTGGCGATCAGCGCGGCGCCCGCCGTCAGGAAAATACCGGGGCCGAAGGCAGTTTTCTTCATCGTTGTGCGTCTCCAATAAAAGGCAGGATTGCTTATTGTTTTAAATCGAACCGCGCAAAATTTGCGCGGGGTGCGCCGCGTGAACGGCGCAAGGGTCTCAGGCTCTTTGGGTTCGGTATGGCCTTCTTTATGAAGGCTCGTATTGAACGTGTCTTTTTTAAGGCTTTCTGATTTGACTTATTCAGCCTGTTCGCGCGCCGCACGGGCACGCTGGCGCGCCTGCGCGGCCAGACGCACGGCGGCGTTCGGCGCGCCGTAGCCGTCGTATCCGCCGCGTCGTTCGACCAGTTCGACAAAGAAGCGCTGGTCGAGCGTTTCGGTGTAGGCGTGCAGGAATTCGCCGCCGTTTTCGTCGCGGTCGTAGAGCAGGTTGTGCTCGCGCAGGGCATCGAGAAAATCGGCGGGCAGCGCGAAACGCGCGTCCAGATCGTCGTAATAATTCGCAGGCACGCGCAGCAGCGGCACGCCGGCGGCTTCGAATTCCGTGACCGCGCGGAAGATATCGCCGGTGCTGAACGCCACGTGATTGAGGCCCGTGCCGTGATACGCGCGCACCGTTTCTGCCGCAGCGGTGTGCTGATCGACCGAAGCGTTGAGCACCACACGCAGGCCGCGATCGGCGCTGAAAAGGGCGCGGCTGCGCACCAGACCATAAGGATCGGGCACGAGCACGGCGGCGGTGGCCTGCAGACCGAATACCGATTTCAGGAACAGCACCCACGAATCGAACGAACCGGCGGGCAGCGAAAGGCTCACGTGATCGATGCCGGTGATCGGGCCGACTTCGGTCGGACCGTCCACATCGGTGAGCACGAAATCGGCTTCGAACAGCGTCGGCTTGCCGGGCTCTTCGTTAACGAAGTAGTTAAGACTGCCGTCCGGTGCCTGAACGGCGGGCACGATGCGCTCGTTCGGCCCCACGCTGCCCGAGAACGGCTGATAGCCGAATCCGGCCGCGCGTTCGAGCGCGTGGCCCGCATTGTCCACGTGCAGTGCGGACGCGCACAGCGACAGACCGTGGCGCTGGAAGAAGGCATCGGCGAACGAATCGGGCTCGGCGTTCAGGACGATGGCTGCGGTGCCGTGCTGATAAAGCGTCACATCCTTCGAGCGATGCTGGCCGGCGCGGCGGAAATGCAGCTTGCCGAGCAAATCGGCGAGGTGTTCGCGCGCGGCATCGTTGACGGCGAATTCGAGGAATTGCCACTGCGTATGCGCGGGCGCGGCGGGCGGCGTGTAAAGCGTCGAACCCGCTTTATCGCCTGCTTTAGCGAGCTCCTGATGCGTGAGTTCTTCGAGCAGCAGCAGCGAACGATGGCCATCGGCGGCGGTCGCGGCGGGCGGCGCGCCACGGAAGCCGTCGTTGAAGATTTCGAGCGAAAGCGGGCCCTGATAACCGCTCTTGACCACCTGCGCCGTGAAGTCCGCGAGCGCGAAGTCGCCCTGACCCGGGAAGCAGCGGTAATGGCGGCTCCATTCGAGCACATCCATCTGCATTTTCGGCGCGTCGGCGATCTGCACGAAGCCGATGCGATTGCCCGGAATCGACCCAATCGCGTCCGGCGTGTCGTCGAGCGAGAGCGTATGGAAGCTGTCGAGCGCGAGCGTAAGGTTCGGATGATTTACCGCATCGACCAGTTTCCACGCGTGGCGATACGTGCTCACGTGGCGGCCCCAGGCCAGCGCTTCGTAGCAGGTCACGACGCCGGCCTGCTCGGCGGCGCGCGCGAGTGCGCCAAGCTGGTCGATGGACAGCGCGTCGTCGCCGATCGAGTCGGGCGAGACATTGCTGCACACCAGCAGACGGTCGGCGCCCAGTTCGTGCATGACGTCGAACTTGCGCTTGACGCGTTCGATGTTGCGGGCGAGACGCTCGGCGCTCACGCCCTCGAAGTCGCGGAACGGCTGATAAAGCACGATGGCGAGGCCGTGATCGGCGGCCATACGGCGCACGTCGGCGGGCGAGCCTTCGAAATAGAGCAGGTCGTTTTCGAAGATCTCGACGCCCGTGAAGCCGGCGGCGCTGATCGCGGCGAGCTTTTCCGCGAGCGTGCCGCTGATCGATACGGTCGCGATCGAACGGCAGAGAGGGGCGATGGCTGGGGCTTGGGGCGTCTTGGACATGGCGTGGTGCGGCTGCGGCAATAACGTTAAGCATAGGACCTGCGGCGCGGATCGGCTGTCCTCTCGAGGACGGTCCGAGCCGCAGGAGTGTCGCAAGGATAATAAAACTAACCAGTTAGTACAAATTCTGGGAAACCCCAGGTGACTGGGGCAGGGTCGCGCGGCACACTGGCGGCCATGCGTTGGATGTGCGCATTGGCCACATGGATTCATGCGGTTCGAATATGTGCATAGACCATGCCTGTCGAGACGTCGTAGTGGAGCGTGTAATGCAATTGCCGTCGGTGCTGGTCCTCAATGGACCCAATCTGAATCTGTTGGGAACGCGGGAACCCGCGTTTTATGGGGCTGAAACGCTGGACGACGTGGCGCAGCGCTGCCGCGAAGCCGGCGAGCGGCTGAATCTCGCGATCGACTTTCGTCAGTCGAACGCCGAGCATCAGTTGATCGACTGGCTGCACGAAACGCGCACGCAGGTGGACGGCATCGTCATCAATCCTGCTGCTTACACGCATACCTCGGTGGCGATCGCCGACGCGCTTTCCGCCGTCGACAAGCCGGTGATCGAGGTCCATATTTCGAACGTGCACCAACGCGAGGCATTCCGTCACCACTCGTATGTTTCGGCGGTGGCGTCGGGCATCATCGTCGGCTGCGGCACCCAGGGTTATGTGCTGGCGCTCGAACGCATGGCCACGCTGCTGGCGCAGCAATCGGCGAAGAAGGGGGCGTAATGAGCACGAATTCCACACTCAAACCGCGCTCGTTTCTCTGCGGGCTGATCGGCAAGGGGATTGCCGGTTCGCTCACGCCCGCGATGCACGAGAAGGAAGGGCGCGAGCTTGGCTATAACACGGTGTATCGCCGCATCGACCTCGATCCGCTTGGCCTTTCGATCGACGATCTGCCGGAGCTGCTGCAGTCGGCGCAGCGCATGGGTTTCGACGGCCTGAATATTACGTATCCGTGCAAGCAGGCGGTGATTCCGCTGCTCGACGAACTCTCCGACGATGCGCGCGCGCTGGGCGCCGTCAACACCGTGCTGTTCCGTGACGGCAAGCGCATCGGCCATAACACCGACTGGTCGGGTTTCGCCACCGCGTTCAAGCGCGGCCTGCCCGATGTCTCGCTCGAAGCGGTCGTGCAACTGGGCGCGGGCGGCGCGGGCGCGGCCGTCGCGCACGCAGCGCTGCAGATGGGCGCACGCGCGCTCACGCTGTTCGATGTCGATAACGACCGTGCAGCGTCGCTGGCCGCCGAATTGCAGGCGCGCTTTCCTGCGGCGCGCGTGAGCGCGGGCACGAGCGCCACGCTCGAATCGACGCTTGCCGGCGCCACAGGCCTGATTCACTGCACGCCCACCGGCATGGCCAAGCTGCCCGGCCTGCCGCTGCCGGCCGAGTATCTGCACGCCGGCCTGTGGGTCGCGGACATCGTTTATTTCCCGATCCGCACGGCCTTGCTCGAAGCCGCCGAAGCGCGCGGCTGCCGCACGCTCAGCGGCGGCGGCATGGCGGTGTATCAGGCGGTCGACGCGTTCCGGCTGTTCACGGGCATGGAACCCGACGCAGAGCGCATGTACGCGCATTTGCAGGCAATGCTGGCGCTGGACGCCAGCCAATAACAAAGACCACTACGCGCCTCTACGGGCACATTCAGGTTCAGGAGACAGACATGGCACCACCCGTATCCACCGGGCGCGACGCGCCGGGCGTCGCTGCCGCACCGGCACAGGGCGCACTGCGCCGCTCGAAGGCGCGCTATCGCATCCTCGGGCTGCTGGCGATCGGCACGATGATCAACTACCTGGACCGCACGGTGCTCGGTATCGCCGCGCCGCAGCTGACCAAGGAACTGGGCATCAACGCCGCGCTGATGGGCCTCGTGTTCTCGGCGTTCTCGTGGAGCTACGTGGTCGCGCAGATTCCGGGCGGCGTGTTTCTCGACCGCTTCGGCAGCAAGCTCACGTATTTCCTGTCGATGACGCTCTGGTCGCTCTGCACGCTGGTGCAGGGGTTCGTTGGCAGCGTGGGCGCGCTGTTCGCCTGCCGGCTGGGTCTGGGCGCGGCCGAATCGCCGTGCTTCCCGACCAATAGCCGCGTCGTGGCAACGTGGTTCCCGCAGCAGGAACGCGCCTTCGCGACCGGCACCTACACGGTGGGCGAGTACATCGGCCTCGCGTTCTTCAGCCCGTTCCTGTTCGCGCTGATGGGCGCTTACGGCTGGCGCTCGCTGTTCTACGTGGTGGGCGCCGTGGGGATCGCTTTCGGCTTCGTCTGGTGGGCGTTCTATCGCGAACCGCACGAGCACCCGGCGGCGAACCGCGCGGAACTCGACTATATCGAGGCGGGCGGCGGCCTGGCGAAGCACGAACGCAAGGCCGACGCGGCCCAGCAGGAAGGCAAGCCGGCCAAGGGCGGCTTCGACTGGCGCATGGCCGGCAAGCTGCTGCGCAAGCGTCAGCTCGCGGGCATCTGCCTCGGCCAGTTCGCCGGCAACTCGACGCTGGTGTTCTTCCTGACCTGGTTCCCGACCTATCTGGCCACCGAGCGCCACATGGGCTGGCTCAAGATCGGCTTCTTCGCGATCATGCCGTTCATCGCCGCTTCGGTGGGCGTGATGTTCGGCGGCACGTTCTCGGACTGGATGCTGCGCCGTGGCATCTCGGCCAACGTGGCGCGCAAGCTGCCGATCATCGCCGGTCTGCTGCTGGCGTCGAGCATCGTGACGGCCAACTTCGTCGAAAGCAATGTGGCCGTGATCGCGATTCTCTCGGTGGCGTTCTTCGCCCAGGGCATGGCCGCACTGGGCTGGACGCTGGTGTCGGACATCGCGCCGGCCGGCATGCTGGGCCTCACGGGCGGCATTTTCAACCTGGCCGCCAATCTGGCCGGCATCATCACGCCGCTGGTCGTGGGCATGATCGTGGCAGCGACGGGCTCGTTCGTGTGGGCGCTGGCGTTCATCGGCACCATCGCGCTGCTGGGCGCGGCGTCGTACATCTTCGTGGTGGGCGACATCAAACGTATCGAGCTTTGAGGTAGCGGTCTGGACCGGCGGCCTGCGTTCGCGCGCCGCCGGTTTTTCGTCTCCCGGGCCCGCAGACCGGCCAGGCCGCCCGTCAAAGCGGCCCGGCAAAGCCCGGCAGGGGGCCATGCTAGAATCGGCTGAATCCCTTCCTTACTCGCGGTCCACAGAATAATTATGGCAAGACCGGCGGCTGCGGCCGAACGTAACGACGCTCAATCCGAAAGCCGGCGCAAGTACGATCCCGAGCAGACCAAACGCAATATTCTCGAAGTGGCAACCGCCGAATTTTCGGCGATGGGCCTGGCTGGTGCGCGTGTCGACGCCATCGCCGAGCGCACCAACACCACCAAGCGCATGCTCTATTACTACTTCGGCAGCAAGGAAGGGCTGTACGAAGCGGTGCTCGACAAGGTTTATGGAGACATCCGGGCGCTGGAGCAGGACCTGCATATCGACGAACTCAATCCCGACGAAGGCCTCAAGCGTCTGGTCGAATTCACCTTCGATTACCACGACCGCCATCGCGATTTCGTGCGCCTCGTGACGATCGAGAACATCCACGGCGCGAAGTACATCGAGCGCCTCAAGACCTTCCGCACCCGCAATGCCAGCGCGATCCGCACGATCGAGGATCTGCTCGCGCGCGGCGTGAGCGCCGGCTTGTTCCGCGACGATATCGACCCGATCGACCTGCATCTGTTGATCAGCTCGATGTGCTTTCATCGCGTGGGCAACCGCCATACCTTCGGCGCGGCGTTCGGGCGTGATCCGTCGCATCCGCGTCTGCGCGCGCGGCATCGTGAGATGGTGGTGGACGCGGTCACGCGCTTCGTGCGCAAGTCGGCCTGAGCCATTTGCGGCAGGGAAGGCGCCGCCCGGTTATCGGCACGCGGCGCGTCTAGCACATCCCCGACTTCCCTCATCCCATAAAAGTGCGCAAACGCATTACACTACGGCCCGGAAGCCCGCATGCGCGGGCCTTGCCCGTGCCGTGCGCCCGCTCGCGTCATTGCTACCGGTGGTTTCCGGTCTGACGACGTTGTGCGCGCCCGGCGCCGGCTCACGCCAACCGGATAAGCCCACGCGTAATGAGCACTGCCATGCCCCGTTCCGGTACCGCCGGACTGCCACGTCAGACCCAGGGTCGCTACACACTCGGTACGCGCATCGTTCTTAGCTTCGGCCTGCTGTTCGTGCTGATGCTGGCGACCGCCGCGATTTCCTGGGAGCGCCTGCGCGCCATCGACGACGAAGCCCTGAGCCTCACGCACGATTCCGTGCCGGGCCTGTTCTACGCCACCTCGATGCGCGCCGCCGCGAATCAGACCTACACCCTGGTCGAGCGCGCCGCCTTCGTCGAACCCGATGCAGCGGGCATCGCGCGCGTGCTTGGGCAATTGCCGGATTCGGTGGCCCAGGTCGAGCAGAACGCCACCCATTACGAAGCTTCGGTGTATCGCGACGTCGACCGTGCGCGCTATCAACGCTTTCGCGACGCTTACGCGCGCTACCTGCCGCTGCTGATGGGCGTGGTGCGCAACCTGCCGGCCCAGCGCAGCGCGGCGCAGACGCAGTTCGTACAACTCGACGCCACGTGGCGCGAGGTCATCACGGCCGCGAACACGCTCGTCGAAGAAAACCGCAAGCAGGCCGATCTCTCCGCGCAGGCCATCCGCGATTCGGTGACGGGCACCGAAATCACGCTGGCGACGGCGCTCGGTTTCGTGCTGCTGTCCGCGCTGGTGACCGGTTACATGCTGCATCGTGCGATCACGCGGCCGATGGCGCGCCTCGTCGAAGTGCACGACGCCATGCGCATGGGCAATCTCGCGCAACGCCTCGACCTGGGCCGCCGCGACGAATTCGGCGTGCTCGAGGACGGTTTCAACCGCATGAGCGACGAACTCGCGAGCCTCGTCGCCCAGGCGCAGAAGTCGTCGCTGCAAGTGACGACCTCGGTGGCCGAAGTGGCCGCCACGTCGAAGGAACAGCAGGCCACGGCCAGCGAAACGGCGGCCACCACGACCGAAATCGGCGCGACTTCGCGCGAGATTTTCGCGACCGCGCGCGACCTCGTGCGCACCATGGGCGAAGTCGCGACCGTGGCCGAACAGTCGGCGGGACTGGCCACGACCAGCCAGAGCGGCCTCACGCACATGGAAGACACCATGCGCAGCGTGATGGAAGCGGCGGGTTCGGTGAACGCCAAGCTGGCGATCCTCAACGAAAAAGCCGTCAGCATCAATCAGGTGGTGGCGACCATCACCAAGGTGGCCGATCAGACCAATCTGCTGTCGCTGAACGCCGCCATCGAAGCGGAAAAGGCCGGTGAATATGGCCGCGGCTTCGCGGTGGTGGCGACCGAAATCCGCCGTCTCGCCGATCAAACCGCCGTGGCGACCTACGACATCGAGCAGACCGTCAAGGAAATCCAGTCGGCGGTATCGGCGGGCGTGATGGGCATGGACAAGTTCGCCGAGGAAGTGCGTCGCGGCATGCACGACGTCCAGGCGGTGGGCGCGCAGCTTTCGCAGATCATCGGCGCGGTGCAGACGCTCGCGCCGCGCTTCCAGGTGGTCAACGACGGCATGCAGGCCCAGGCCACCAGCGCCGAGCAGATCACCCAGGCGCTCACGCAACTGTCTGAAGCGGCGCAGCAGACGGCCGAATCGCTGCGCCAGTCGTCGCAGGCCATCGACAATCTGACGCTCGTGGCCAACGAACTGCGCACCGGCGTGTCGCGCTTCAGGATCGAGGCGTGATGCGCGTGCTGGCTCCGGCCTTTTTCTGATCGGAGCGCCGATGCTTTTTCTCGTCTTCGAGCTGGACGGCGAACGTTACGCGCTCGATGCGCGCGAGATCGTGCGCGTGCTGCCCTTGCAGCCGGTGCGCGCGTTCGCGGGCACGCCGCCGTTTATCGCGGGCGTGATCGATCACGAAGGCGCGCCGGCGCCGGTCGTCGATATGGCGCAACTGGCGCTCGGCCGTCCCGCGCATGCGCTGATGTCCACGCGGCTCGTGCTGGTGAACGACGGTGTCGACGCGCGCACGCTGAAGCCGCGCTGTCTCGCGCTGCTGCTCGAATGCGCCACGCGCACGCAGAGCTTCGCGCCGGGCGACTTCGCCGAAGGCGGCATCGCCACGCCCGAGGCGCGCTGGCTCGGCCCGGTCGCGCGCGACGCGCACGGTTTCGTGCAATGGGTGAAAGTCGACCAGTTGCTCGATGCGCGCGTGCGCGCCTTGCTGTTTCCCGATCCGCCCACGTGGCAACGTGACGGCCTGCCGGCGGAGCGTACGCCATGAACGACGCGCGCTTTGCGGCCTGGCTGCTGGACGAAACCGGCATCGAAGCCGAATCGCTCGGCGCTCACGCACTCGCGCGTGCCGTGACCGCGCGCGCGGCCGCGACTGTTGCGCCGGATCTGGCGACGGGCGCGGTCTTGCCCGAGGCGGCCCGCGAAGCCTACTGGACCTTGCTGACGACCACCGCCGCCGAACGCCAGGCGCTGATCGACGCGCTGGTCGTGCCCGAAACCTGGTTTTTCCGCGAACGCGAGGCCTTTGCGGCGCTCGCGCGTGGCGGCGCGCAACGGCTCGGCTCGCATCCGGGCGATGTGTTGCGGGTGTTGAGCGTGCCGTGCTCGACCGGCGAGGAACCGTACTCGGCGGCGATGGCGCTGATCGACGCGGGACTCGCGCACGAGCAATTTGGTATCGACGCCATCGACATCAGTTCGGCTTCGATCGAGGCGGCGCAGCGCGGCGTCTATGGCCGCAATGCGTTTCGCGGCGATGCGCTGGCGTTTCGCGAGCGCTTTTTCCACGCCACGGCGCACGGCTGGCAACTCGCCGATACCGTACGCCGCGCCGTGCATTTCGAGCGCGCGAACCTGTTCGACTGGCTCGCCGCGCATCCCGTGCGCTACGACTTTATTTTTTGCCGCAACGTGCTGATCTATTTCGACCGCCAGGCTCAAGACCGTGCGATCGGCCTGCTGCGCGCGCGCCTGGCCGAAGGCGGGATGATTTTCGTCGGGCCCGCCGAGACCGGCTTGATGATGCGCCATGAATTTGCGTCGGCGCAGATACCGCTGGCGTTCGGCTTTCGCTGGACCGGCGGCGAGGGCGCGTATTCCGCTACGCCGCCCGCGTGGCAGGCGAGCCGCGAGCAAGCGCCACGCGTGACGCACGTGTCGAAAGCTTCGCAGTCGTTCCAGACGCCGCACTCTGCTTTGCGGCCGTTGCACAGCGCGCCGCCCGCGCGCGCTGCCGGCGTGCCCGCCGTGAAAGCCGCCGATCCGTTTGCAGCGAAGCCGGTTATCACGCCGGTTGTGACGCCGGTTATCACGCCGGTTTTCGCCGCCAGAATCGCAACACCCGCCGCGCCCCAAACGCAAAACATCCCGACGCTCGCCGAAGCCCGCCGTCTGGCCGATGCCGGTTCGCTCGACGCCGCCGCGCGCGCTGTCGCGCAGCACGCGCAGGCCACGCCCGATGACGCCGAAGCCTGGTATCTGCTCGGCCTGATCGCCGATGCGCAGGGCGAAGCCACGCTCGCGCTCGGCCACTACCGCAAGGCGCTCTATCTGCAGCCCGGACACTACGAAGCGCTCACGCATCTGGCCGCGCTGCTCGAAGTGCAGGGCGACGCCGACGGCGCGCGCCGTCTGATGCGCCGCGCTGAACGCGCCTCGCCGGGCGGCCAGGGAGGCGCGAATGCGTGACCACGACTTGCTGCACGACGCCACGGCAAGCGACGCCGCGCCGCTCGACGAATGCTGGAAGCGCATCGGCGTGCTGGGCGACGGCACGTGCGAGCGGCTCGAACAATACGTGCGCTGCCTCAATTGCCCGGTGTTCGAGCGCGCCGCCGCGCGCATGCTCGACCGCCCGGCGCAACGCGAGACCGGCACGCCGATCGCCCAGCAGCCCGTCACGCAGACGAACGCGGTGCTGTCGCGCCGCGCCGGTTCGCTGGTGTTTCGCGTGGGCGCGGAATGGCTCGCGCTGCCGGCGTCCGCGCTGCGTTATGTCGGCGAATCGCGCCCGATCCACACATTGCCGCACCGGCGCAGCGCCGCCGTGCTCGGCGTCGTGAATGTGCGCGGCGTGCTCACGCTCGCTGCGTCGCTGGCCGAACTGCTGCATATCGAAGCCGCTGCGAGTGGCGCAAGCGGCGCGAACAACGCGGGAGCGCGCATCGCCACGCCGCGCCTGCTCGTGACCGAATGGGACGGCGAAATGACCGCGTTCCCCGTCGACGATGTCGAAGGCGTGGCCTATTTCAACGCCGACGAACTGCTGCCCGCGCCCGCCACGCTCGCTCACGCCGCCGGCCGCCACGTGCGCGGCGTGTTCGCGTGGCGCGGCCGCTCGGTGGGCGTGCTCGAACCCGATGCGCTGTTTGGCGCGCTGACCCGGAGCCTCAGATGAGCGACGACGAACTGAGCCGCCGCTCGCTGCTCGACCTGTTCCGCGAGGAAGCGCAGACGCAGACGCGCACGCTCGCGGCGGGCCTGCTCGCGCTCGAAGCGACGCCGCGCGACGACGCCACGCTCGAAGCCTGCATGCGCGCGACGCATTCGCTCAAGGGCGCGGCGCGCATCGTCGGCTTGCCCGAGGCGGTGGATGTGGCGAGCGCGATGGAGGATTGCTTCGTCGCCGCGCAGCACGGTTTGCTGACGGTCGATGCAGCACGCATCGATACGCTGCTGGTCGGCATCGACCTGTTGATGGCGGCCGGCGATGCGAGCGCGCCGCCGCTTGCGCGCGATATCGTCGATGGCTTTGTTGCGCGGCTGGAGAATGGCGGGCAGGCGACGGCTGAAACGGCGGCGCCCATCGCGCAGCAAGATCCCGAAGCGCTGCTGGCCGCGAGTCTTGCAAGCGTGCAGCAGCCGGTCGAAGCAGAACCCGCGCTGGCGGAAAGCGCGAGCGAAGCTGCCGACGTTGCGAGCGCATCGGCGTCCGCTGCCCAGCCTGCGAGCGCGAATGCGAATGCGTCCCGCCTATCGCGCGACAGCGACCGCATGCTGCGCGTGCGCGCGGGCACGCTCGATCGTCTGTTGGGTCTGGCGGGCGAATCGCTGGTGGAATCGCGCCGCATGCGGCCGTTCGCCAACGGCCTGTTGCGCGTGCGCCGCGCCCAGGGCGACGTGCTCGCCGCGCTCGGCCAGTTCAACGAACATCACGGCGATACGCTCGACGCCGATGCGCGCGCCGCGCTGGCGGCGATCCGCGAGCAACTGTCCGCGCTGGGCGGCCAGCTGGCGGAGCGCTTCGACGATCTCGACCGCATCGACCGGCGCGGGACGCAACTGGCGCAACGTCTTTACGATTCGGCGCTCGAATGCCGCATGCGGCCGTTCAGCGACACGGCGCACGCCTATCCGCGCATCGTGCGCGATCTGGCGCGCTCGCTCGGCAAGCGCGTGCGTTTTGCGATCGAAGGCGAGAGCACGCAGGTCGATCGCGACATCCTCGAAATGCTCGACGCGCCGCTCGGTCATTTGCTGCGCAACGCGCTCGATCACGGCATCGAAGACCCGGAGACGCGCCGCCTGCTCGGCAAGCCCGAGGAAGCGACGCTCACGCTCGAAGCGCGTCACAGCGCGGGCAAACTGCTGATCGCCGTGGGCGACGATGGCGCGGGCGTCGATCTGGGCGCGCTCAAGCGCGCGATCGTGGCGCGCGGTCTCGCGCTGGCCGATGCGGTCGAAGCGATGTCCGAGCCGGAACTGCTCGACTTCCTGCTGCTGCCGGGTTTTTCGATGCGCGAGCGCGTGACCGATGTGTCCGGCCGCGGCGTGGGTCTGGACGCGGTGCAGAATTTCGCCAAGGCGGTGCGCGGCACGGTGCGCATCGAAAGCGCGGCGGGGCGCGGCACGCGTTTCGTGCTGCAATTGCCGCTGACGCTGTCGGTCGTGCGCAGCCTGATCGTCGATGTCGCGGGCGAGGCCTACGCGTTTCCGCTCGCGCATGTGCGGCGCGCGCTGCGCGTGCCGCGCGATAGCATCGAAATGCTCGAAGGCCAGCAGCATATCGTGCACGAAGGGCGGCCGATCGGTCTCGTCACGGCGCGTCAACTGCTGGGCGCGAACGGCGCGGCCAGCGCCGCCGACGACGTGAGCGTTCTGCTCGTCAGCGACGGCACGGGCCACGAAGCCGCGCTGTACGGCATCGCCGTCGATGGCTTCGCGGGCGAACGCACGCTCGCGGTGCAGCCGCTCGATGCGCGTCTGGGCAAGGTGCGCAACGTGGCGGCGGCCGCGCTGCTCGAAGACGGCACGGTCACGCTGATCGTCGATGTCGAGGATATCGTCGCCTCGGTGGCGCGGCTCGTGCGCGAAGGGCAACTCGCGGGCGTGGCGCGCGGCGCGAGCACGGTGGCGCGCGAACGCAAGCGCATTCTCGTCGTCGAGGATTCCTTGACCGTGCGTGAGCTGGAGCGCAAGCTGCTCGAAAAACGCGGCTACGCCGTGACGGTTGCGGTGGACGGCATGGACGGCTGGAATACGCTGCGCAACGGCCAGTTCGATCTCGTCATCACCGATGTGGACATGCCGCGTATGGACGGCATCGAACTCGTCACGATGATTCGCAGCGACCCGCATCAACGCAATGTGCCTGTGATGATCGTCTCGTACAAGGATCGCGAAGACGACCGGCGGCGCGGCCTCGACGCTGGCGCCGATTACTATCTGACCAAGGGCAGCTTCCACGACGAAGCGCTGCTCGACGCAGTACAAGACCTGATCGGAGAGGCGACCTGATGAACATCGGTATCGCGAACGACATGCCGCTCGCTGTCGAGGCGCTGCGCCACGCCATTGCGGCGCGGCCCGGGCATCGCGTGATCTGGGTGGCGGCGGACGGCGAGCAGGCCGTCGACTTCTGCGCGGCCCAGCAGCCGGACGTGATCCTCATGGATCTCGTGATGCCGAAGATCGACGGCGTCGAAGCCACGCGGCGCATCATGGCGCGCTCGCCGTGCCCGATCCTGATCGTCACGAGCAGCGTGGGCGCAAACGCGTGGCGCGTGTACGAGGCGATGGGCGCGGGCGCGCTCGACGCCGTCGATACCCCGACGCTCGCGGGCCCCGAAGCGCGCAGCACCATGGACCTGCTGCTCGCCAAGATCGACCAGATCGGCCGCGTCAACCACATGACCGAAGCGGCGCGCGCCCCGGCGTCGTTTGCATCGGGACCGGGCACGCTCACGCCGCTGGTGGCGATCGGCTCGTCGGCGGGCGGTCCTACGGCGCTGGCCACCGTGCTGGGCGCGCTGCCCGCCAATCTGAATGCGAGTATCGTGATCGTCCAGCACGTCGATCAGTCGTTTGCCGTGGGCATGGCCGACTGGCTCGACGGACAGACCGCGCTGAAAGTGCGCATCGCCTGCGAAGGCGAGCGGCCCGCGCCCGGCGAGGCACTGCTGGCGGCGACCAACGATCACCTGCGCATGACATCGAACGGCAAGCTGGCTTACACTCGCGAGCCTGCCGAGACGCCTTATCGCCCGTCCGTCGACACGTTTTTTCATAGCGTGGTGGAGAACTGGCAGGGCGAAGCGATCGGCGTGCTGCTCACGGGCATGGGGCGCGACGGCGCGATCGGCCTGAAAGCCATGCGCGCCAAGGGCTGCTACACGATCGCCCAGGACCAGGCGACGAGCGCCGTGTACGGCATGCCGAAAGCGGCTGCGGCGCTGGGTGCCGCGCGCGCGATTCTGCCGCTGCCCGCGATTGCCCCCGAACTCGTGAGCCGCGTGGGCGCGCCGCGCGCGGCGTGAAGCGAACGCCAAGCCGCCGCGCGTAAGCCCTGCTGGACGCAAGCATCGATACTGGATACACCAAGCGACTGACATCATGACCGAGAAGCCGAACCATTCACCTGCGCCAGACACTGCGTTGACCGAAGGCGGGCCCGACGAGGCCTCGCTCGAAGGCGCGCTGGAAGCCGTGCGCACCGCGCTCGAGCAGCCGTTGCCGGGCGCCGCGGACGTGCCGATGATGGTGCTGCTGGTGGACGACCAGGCGATCGTTGCCGAGGCCGTGCGGCGCGCGCTCTCGGGCGCCCGCGAAATCGATTTCCATTACTGCGCGCATCCCGAGCAGGCCGTGCGCATGGCCGAGCAGGTGCGCCCGACCGTGATCCTGCAGGATCTCGTGATGCCGGGCACCGACGGCCTGACGCTCGTGCGCGCCTATCGCGCCAACGACGCCACGCGCGACGTGCCGATCATCGTGCTGTCGACCAAGGAAGAACCGGCGATCAAGAGCGCGGCTTTTGCGGCGGGCGCAAACGATTACCTCGTCAAGCTGCCGGACAGCATCGAGCTGATCGCACGAGTCAAATATCATTCGCGATCCTATGTAAATATGCTCCAGCGCGACGAAGCCTATCGCGCGCTGCGCCGCTCGCAGCAGGAACTGCTGAAGGCCAATCTGGAATTGCGGCGTCTCACGCATTCGGATGGCCTCACGGGTCTTTCGAATCGCCGTTATCTGGACGAATTCCTCGGCGCCGAATGGCGGCGCGCGCAGCGCGAGAACACCGAGGTCTCGCTGCTGATGATCGACGTCGATTACTTCAAGCCCTATAACGACACCTACGGTCACGTGGCGGGCGATAACGTGCTGCGTTCGGTCGCGACCACGATCCGCCGCGAAGTGAGCCAGCCGCGCGATCTCGTGGCGCGCTTCGGCGGCGAGGAATTCGCGGTCGTGCTGCCGGGCGCGGGTAGTGCGCTCGCGCGTCTGCTCGCCGAGAAAATGCGTCGCGACGTGGCGGCGCTGCAGTTGCCGCACGTGGGATCGGCGGTCAGCGAACATCTGACGATCAGCGTGGGTGTGGCGACGCTCACGCCCAGCGCCGGTCTGGCCGAAACCGCGCTGATCGAGGAAGCCGACGCGGCGCTCTATCGCGCCAAACGCGAAGGCCGCAACCGCGTGGCGTTCTCGACCGATGTGACGGTGCGCGGCTGATCGCGCGCTCGCGCCCTTAAAAAATCTTCCTGCCCGCGCCGGAATAAGCGCAGCGCCTGCGCGTTAGCCCATCGTCCCCATCTTTTCTTCACGACGATCATGGTTGCGCAGGGGCCGCCCGACGAGCGGCCGGTGTCCGAAGCCGATATTCAGGCCTACACTGACGGCTCGCTGCCCGGCGAGCAGGTCGCGCGCGTGCGCCGTTATCTGGCGCGGCGGCCTGGCGAATGGCATCGAATCCTGTTTTATCGGCGACTCAATGCGCAGATGCAGCGCTCGTTTGGCGCGGCGGCGATGGCGGGGTCTGCGCTGGCGGCACCTGCCGCACCTGGCTCGCTTGCCGAGGCGGCCGCGCCGACGCGCTTTGCGGTGCTTCGGCGCGCGCTGGTCGTACTGGCGATCGCGATCGCGCTGGTGGCCGCTGCGCTCGCCTGGCTCTATGTTTCCGAACCTGATGCGCAGACGCTGAACAACGCCGCGGTCATGGCGCTGATGGAAGCGGGCAGCAGCAGCCAGCCCATGACGAGCCCCGCCGACACGCTCGCCGAGGCGCTCGCGCCCGGCACGCGCGCGGCGGGCCCCGCGCCGTTCGATCTGAGCGGCGTGGGCTTGCGCTTCGTGGCGTCGGGCACGGTCGAGCTGGGTCCGTTCGCGCGTGCGCAACGCTGGGTCTATGTGAACGCCGATGGCCAGCCCGTCGTCCTGCTGGCGGCGCGGGCGTGGTTCGTGCGCGCGGCGCCGCAGTGGAGCGCGCGGCGCGTGGGCGATCTGCGTCTGATCGGCTGGATTGGGGACGGCGAGCGCTGGGTTCTCGCAGGCAACGCGCGCACGCACGGACTGATGCGCGCCGCCGATGCCGCGACCCAGCAGATGGAAGCGACGACCGGGCGCGCCGATGCGCCGCCCCGTCAATGAGCGTCGATAAGCATCGAAATGCGTCGATAAAAAAAGGGCAGACAAGGATGGAACATGGACATCCGTGACGAGCTGATCGAACACGTCCCGCGCCTGAGGCGATACGCCCGCGCGCTGATCAACAATCGCGAACTGGCCGACGATCTCGTGCAGGACACGCTCGAACGCGCGCTCGCGCGCACCGAGCTGTTTCGCGCAGGCACCGATCTGCGCGCCTGGCTGTTCACGATCATGCACAACCTGTTTGTGAACCAGGTGCGCAAATCGGCGTCGCGCGGCACGCACGTTTCCGTCGACGACGAGAGCGTGCCCGAAACCGACTACGCGGTGCCCGCGACCCAGACCGGCACGCTCGAAGTGCGCGATCTGGACTACGCGTTGCAGCGCCTGCCGGTCGAACAGCGCGAAGTCGTGCTGCTGGTGGGGCTGGAAGAAATGAGTTACGCCGACGTGGCGCTGGCGCTCGACGTGCCGATCGGCACGGTGATGTCGAGGCTGTCGAGAGGACGTGAGCGCCTGCGCGCGCTCATGGCCGGAACCGTCCCGCGTGCGAACCTGAAGGTGGTGCGATGAGCGAGCAACAACATCCCGTAACCGAAGACGAAATCCACGCCTATGTGGACGGCACGCTTTCCGAAGCGCGCCGCGCCGACGTCGAGCGCGAACTCG
This sequence comes from Paraburkholderia sp. Ac-20340, assembly GCF_017104965.1. Lineage (GTDB taxonomy): Bacteria > Pseudomonadota > Gammaproteobacteria > Burkholderiales > Burkholderiaceae > Paraburkholderia. The sequence continues at coordinate 22,154 of NZ_JAAGPR010000025.1, read as the reverse complement.
AACGCAATCCCGAACTCGCGGCGCGCACGAGCGATTTTTTCTCGCTGAACAGCCTGCTGCATGAGCGTTTCGATCGTGTGTTGAGCGAGCCGGTGCCGGCGCAATTGCGTGCTGCTATTTCGGCATCTGCATCGGCAACTGTGTCTGGCGATGCTGCTGCGAAAGCGGATAAGCCGGTCGGGAACCCGGCGCGCGCGGCGGCCAACTGGCCGAAGTTCGCGGGCCTCGCGGCGACGCTGCTGCTGGGTGTCGGCATCGGCTGGGGCACGCATTACGGCGCGGATCTGATGAGCGATGCGCCGTCGCCGCGCGGCGCCCTGCATACGGTCAGCGCCGATCAGACGATGAACTTCGTGCACGAAGCCGCGCTGGCGCACGTGGTTTATATGCCGCAGGTCGAGCGCCCGGATACGATGGGCGCGCGCCAGGAGCAGGATTTCGTGCAGTGGCTCGCGAACCGGCTGGGCACCGATGTGCATCCGCCGATGCTTGCGAAGAGTGGTTTTGAACTGGTGGGCGGGCGTTTGTTGCCCGGGGCGCAAGGCGATGTCGCGCAGTTCATGTATCACAACGCGCAGGGCGAACGCGTGACGCTGTGTATTTCGCGTCGCAAGGTCAGCAGCAATACCACGGCGTTCAAGCTCTATGAGGATGGGCCCGTGAGCGTGTTCTACTGGATCGATGGCGATTTTGGGTACGCGCTCTCGGGCGGTATCGATAGAAAGGTGCTGCTGCAACTTTCGCACGATGTCTATGCACAATTGACTGCGCGCAACTGACTGCGCGTTGAGCGCGGGAGTTTGAGCCGGGCGCGCTGGGTGGCGCGCCCGGTTTTTTGTTTTGCGTTTTATTTCCTACATGCCAACGCCGAAACCCCGCTCTCAACGAGCGGGTTTTCGGCGTTGCACGCTTTACGCGCGATGAAACCCGGCAGCATCAGCCGCCCGAATAGAGATTGCAGAAGCTGTTCGGCCCGACGCAGGCTGCTTGCGGTGCGCCCGAATCATGCGTGCCGACGGCCGTCGTGCCCATGCCGCTGGCTTCCTGCACGGGCGCTGCGTGCGCGACCTGCTGCGTGAACACCGGGCTCACATCGGGATAGGACGCGTCGGTGACGAAGCGCGAGCCGTTGGCTTCGGCTTCGATCAGTTGCTGGCGCACTTCCTCGCGGGTGAGACCTTGTGCGGATGCCTGGGTAACAGTGCCCACGGAAGCAGCAGCGACGAGCGTGGCGATCAATACGCGGCGGATAGACATTTCGAACTCCTCATAAGATGGTGTGGTCTCGCGGCCGGCGCCGATGAACCGTATCGTGTTGATCGGTTCGTTTCGACGCTGCCTGCATGGATAAGAACGCACCAGCCTGGGAGATATTCCGCGCGAATTTGTATCTGCTTTGTAGCGGATATGGAGCGGATATAGAGCGGATAGGAAGCGGAGTGTCGATGATGTGGCCCGATGGAGATTCGGGCCACATGAACGCCGTGACTTACTGCAGTTTTACATCGACGAAACTGCGCGCGTTATTGCGCTGGATCAGCAGCGCCATGCTGCGCGTGGCCTTCGATTCCAGCGCCATGGCCTGCTCGTGCGTTTCGATCAGCGTGTCGTTGAGCGAGAGCACGATGTCGCCCGGACGCACGCCCGCGCGTGCGGCGGCACCGCTCGACGCGTCCACCATCAGGCCGAGCGGCAGGCCGCTGGAGCGCCGTTCGTCCTCGCTGAGCGCGTGCGTGGTCAGGCCGAGCCGGTCGGTCGTTGCGCTGTGCGGCTTCGGCAGTCTGGCCGCGGTGCTGATGCGCTGCACGGCCACGCCGTCGGTCTCCGCGTCGACGGTGGCGACGGCGCGCGCGTCGCGCGGCGCGGCTGCGGGCGCCTCGGCGGCATCGGCTTCATCGGTCTGGTCGGCGGCTTGCGCGGCCGGCGCTGCCTTCGCCGCTTGCACCGATTTAGCCGTCTTGCCGGCCACGGTTGCCTTCGCGGCTTTGGCCGCCTTACCGCTCTTCGGCGTGTCGATGGCCGCGTTCGAGAAACTCGCCAGCATCGGCCGGCGGTTGCGGATCAGCTTGAGCGGCGTCTGCGTGGCGGGCGGCACGGCGGCGAGCTGGCTGGCGAGCGTCGCTGCGCTGTCCACCGGCGCTTCGCCAACCTGCACGATCACATCGCCGGCTTTTACGCCCGCCGCCGCGCCGATCGAATCGGCATCGACGGTATCGACCAGCGCGCCGCCCGCATGCGACAAACCGAGCGCCGCGGCCAGGCCCGGGCTCACGTCTTCCACCTGCATGCCGAAGGTGCGCGTGCCGGCGCTCGCGGCATCGGCCTGATCCGTCTGGTCGGTTTGCTTGACGGGGCCGGTCTTGCGCGCCGCCTGCAACTGCGCGCGGAACTGGTTCGCCGCCTCGATCGGAATGCCGAAGGTCAGCCCCGTGAAGCGGTCGCGATCGGCGTAGACCTGCACGTCGATGCCGATCACTTCGCCCGCGCGATTAAAGAGCGGGCCGCCGGAATTGTCGGGGTTCACGGCCACATTGGTCTGGAAGAAAGGAAACGCGTTGCCGTCGGGCAGCGTGCGCGAGGGCGCGCTGACGATGCCGGTCGTGACCGTGTTCTCGAAGCTGTCCGGCGAGCCGATCGAGAGCACCGGTTCGCCCGCGCGCAGCTTCGACGAATCGCCGAGCTTCACGGTCGGCAGATCGTGCGCGTCGACCTGCAGCACGGCCACATCGCTTTGCGGATCGACGGCGACGACTTCGGCCTTGAACTCGCGCTTGTCGGTCAGTTGCACGATCACTTCCTGGGCGTTGTCGACCACGTGCGCGGTGGTGAGCACGACGCCGTCCGGGCTGACGATAAAGCCGGAACCGCTGCCGGTCATCACACGCGGGCCGTTGGGGTTCTGGCCCGGCGTCTGGGTCTGGAGTTCCGTGGACTGTCGCGGCGTGCGTTTGAAGAAGGCGGAGAACGGATCGTCGTTGTCGATCGCTTCCTGCTCGGGCGGCGCGGACTGGTCGTCGGTGCCGCGCGCGATCACGTGCACCACGGCCGGGCCGTAGCGGTCGGCCAGCGAGAAGAAGTCCGGTGCCGCCATCGCGCTGGGCGTGGCGGGCGGATGCTTGCCGGTGGCGGGCTTTTCGGCGACGGTTTTTTCGGCGGCGGATTCGTCGGACGCCTGGGCCGGCGTCGCGGCATAGGCGGCTCGATCGAGCTGGGCAGTGAGGCAAACGGTGCCGACAAGAAGAGCAGCAAGCGCAGCGGCGGGGCGCGAGGTGCAGGCGGGGATCGGGCGGGGCACAGCACACCTCCAGTAGTCATCGTGTCGGCGAGCGGGTGCCGACGCAATTAGTGTAGTCACACCGCGCGCAGAGTTGGGGGAGGGTTTGTCCCGTAGCACACAAAAACCCGCATTGCATCGTGATTCGTCGTCTGTATGGCATCGGGCGATGACCGCTATGAGGTCTACGTACGTGCGATTTCCTTACTTTCCCTTACGTGTCGTGTTGGGTACAGCGCATGCTCAGCGCGCCGCTCTGTGTGCGCTTTGGTGTGATCCAATGCGAACACGGCATCTGCAATCGATTGCAGATGCCGTGTGTCGTTTCCTGGCCGATGTTAGGGATGGCGAATCGAATCGCAGACGTATTCTCAATCCGCGTGATCCGCGCAATCTCGCCAGCATTGCAGCGGATCATGCGCGACGATCTGCTTGTACCTGCCGCTGAAGAACAGCAGCGGCGGGCCGTCCGATTCGCGTAGCGCCAGCACGTCGGCGGTGTAGATCAGATGATCGCCGCCACGATGCACCGCGTCGACGCGCGCCGCGATCTGCACCAGCGCCGCGCGCACGACCGGCACGCCGCCGGCGTGTTCGAACAGATCGTCGAGTCCGGCTTGCGGCTGTCCGCCGAAGTGCCGGCTCAGCGGCTCCTGGTGCTGTGCCAGAAAGCTCACGCCGAACGTATCGCCGCACGCGATCGACTGCGCGAAGCGCGCCTGCGCGCGCACCGAAACCAGAATCATCGGCGGATCGACGGACAGCGACATGAAGGCGTTGGCCGTCATGCCCGCCGTGCGTCCTTCGTGATCGAACGTGATGACGGTCACGCCGGTCGCGAACTTGCCCATCGCGCGGCGGAACTGCGCCGCGCCGAAGTCGACATCCGGGGTGAGATCGAGTGTCGCGCTCATGGCTCAGATCAGCGGCGTGCCGGCGCTCTGGCCGCAGGCGAGGCGCCCGTAGGTTTCGAAGTTCGTCGCCGGGGTGACGATGCCGTGCAGCGAGGCCACGCGCGCGTCGTGCCAGACGCGTGCGAACGGATTGCCGAGCGCCGCGAGCGAGCCGCCCGAAGCCGTTGCGAGCGTGTCGACGGCGTCCCAGATCAGCGTTTCCGCGAAGCCGACGTCGCGGCGCACTTTCGCGCGATCCATATAAGCCATGTACTGGCCGGCGGCGGCGCAGGCGTCGAGCGCATCGGCGTGCTTTTCGATGATGGCGCGCGCGGCGTCCAGTTTCGCCGATGCCTCGCCCACCTGCAGATGCGTGACGGCGGCTTCGGCCTGCTTCGTGTACCACGTGTACTGGATGCCACGGCGCGGCAGCAGTTCGAGGAAGGTGTCGAGCGCGTTGCGTGCGATGCCGAGCGCCGGAAACGCAAGGATGATCGCCAGCATCGGAATGCAGGCGACGCGATAAAGCGGTTCGTTCGCCAGATGCGTCGAGCGATATTGGCCTTCGATCGCCTGCGTCATGGAGGCGACGCGTTCGTCGGGCACGAACAGATTCGTCACGCTCACGCTGGAACTGCCGGTGCCGCGCAGCGCCATCACGTTCCAGTCGTCGAGCGTGCGCACGTCGCTTGCACGCACCAGCGCGACGCCCTGATCGACCACCTTGCCGCTTTCATCGACGAGCGGAATGCCCAGCAGATCCCAGTTGGCGTGATAGATGCCCGAGTTGAAACCCCAGACGCCTTCTTCGATCACGTAGCCGCCATCGACTTTCCTGACGCTGGCCTTGCGCGGCGAAAGCACCCCGACGACGCGCGCACGCTCTGGACTGCCAAATACTTCGTCGGTGACCTTTTCGCTGAAGAGCGTGGCGGCTGCCCACGTCGTTACGTTGATGAGCGCGGCGACCCAGGCCGTCGACGCATCGCCGCGGCCGAGTTCGGAGACCGCTTCGAGGAAGGTGCGTACGGAAGCCTGCTTGCCGCCGTATCGGCGTGGCGTGGTGAGTTCGAATAGGCCGGCGGCGTTCAGGTCGTCGAGGGTTTCCTGCGGCAGGCGCGCTTGCTGGTCGACGGCGGCGGCGCGTTGCTTGAGCGCCGGAACCAGGTCGCTTGCGGCGCGGATCAGCGCAGCTTCGGTGTTTTCGGCGTGGTGAAGGTCATGCGGAGCATTCATGGTGTCGTCCTCGTGGTGTCTCGTCGTTGAATTGTTGATATTGTTATCAAAAATGATTGATGTATCAATAACGAGATGGCCAGGTGCTTTCCCTGGCGTGGGGACGAGCGCAAACGGCACGCGCTCTGGCGTGCTCAGTGACAGGGAAGGGGAGTCGGCGCGTTGCGCGCCGCAGGAGAAAGACGGGAAGCCGGTCAGGCAGCGCGGGTGGAAGCGCTCGCCGCCACCTGCAATTCATCGTGCCGCAGCACTTCCTTCATGATGCCGGCCACATCAGCATCGCGAATGCCGAGGCCGCGCAGCGCGAACTCCGTGAAGCGATCCACCGTCTCCGGCGTGCGGCGCTTTTCCAGAATCTGACGCATCACATGCAGCGCGCCGCCGATGATGCAATCCATTGCCGCGAGCACATCGGCGCAATGAAAACGCCCGGCATCCACGCCGATGCGGATATCGCGCGCGAGCCGTCCGCCCATCGTCTCGATCAGATCGCTCACGCTCGATGCCGCGTTGACGAAGAACCAGCCCCAGATCGGATCGTCGAGCGTGTGGCGCATCACCTGGCGCACATTGAGGCCGACGATCACGGCGATATCGGCATCGGCGGGACGGATGCGGTCCAGCAGATCGGCGATCGCGAGCATGTCTTCGACAAACACGGCGCGCGCGATTTCGTCCTTGGTCGAGAAGTAGTTGTAGAACGAGCCGAAAGCGACGCCGGCCTGTTCGGTGATGTCGTTGATCGCCGTGCCGGAGATGCCTTTCTGGCCCATCACCCTGCGTGCGGCCTGCAGGAGCTTGCCGCGCGTGCGGGCGCGGGCGCGTTCGTTGATGCGCGGCGCGGCCTTGGGGGCTTCTGCTGCGTCCCCCGCTTTACCGGCCTGAGCGCGCTTCGCCGGGGCACGCTTGCTGGCAGGCGCTTTTTTCGCGGCGGTGGGGGCGGCGGGCGCGGCGGTGCTGCGTCGGGAAGTGGCCATGGCGATCGAGGGCGGCGAGAAGGAGCGCGGTGCGCAGAATGCCGCCATTATTGCCGCTGGCCGCGCAAATGCCTACCAGGCGGCTTGCCTGGCTGGCTCGGCGCATCACGGCGTGCCGTGCCACAATCGCTGTCTGCGGCCATCCGCCCGACAGCCAGACATCATGAACCGACACCGCCCAAGCGCCAGCCCCGACTGGGTCGAACGCGCCGAGTCCATCGAAGGCGTGGAGCGCATCGAAGCGTTTTTCCACGGCAAAGCCTACGCGATGCATCGCCACGACACCTACGCGATCGGCCGCACGCTCGCGGGCGTGCAGAGTTTCAACTACCGGCGCGGCCAGTGCAACAGCCTGCCGGGCCATACGCTGGTGCTGCACCCGGACGAGCCGCACGACGGCCAGGCCGGAACCGGCGAAGGCTTTCAGTACCGCATGATCTACGTGCAGCCGTCGCTGTTTCAGGACGTGCTCGGCGGGCGCACGCTGCCGTTCCTCGAAGGCGGCGTGACGACCGATCCGCGCCTTTCCGCGGCAACCGGCGCCTTGCTCCAGCAGATGAGTTACACGCTCGAGCCGCTCGAACAGAACGACGCGCTGACCGAACTGATCCATGCGCTGGCCGATGTCACCGGCACGGCAAAGCTGCGGCCAACGGGCGACTATCGCGCCGCCCGGCTCGCCCGCGACTTCCTGCACGCGCACAGTACGGAAGCGGTCGCGCTCGAAGCCCTGGAAGGCGCGACCGGCCGCGACCGCTGGAGCCTGTCGCGCGATTTCCGCCAGTTCTACGGCACGAGCCCATACCGTTATCTGACAATGCGCCGCCTCGACACCGTGCGCCGCCTGTTGCTGGCGGGCACGTCGCTGTCCCAGGCGGCGGCAGCGGCGGGTTTCGCGGATCAACCTCACATGACGCGCCATTTCTCCAAGGCCTTCGGCATGACGCCCGGACAGTGGCTGCGCGTCGCGCGCGGCTGAGGAAATCGCCACGATCGTTCAATACGCGTAGGCGCGGCGCGACTAAGCTGGGTGGATCGACATTCTTTCTACGGAGCCCAGCATGTCCGAAACCACTTCCCACGATGCCGCGCCGGCCACCCGCGGCCAATGCCAGTCGATCGATCTCGCAGGCAAGATCGGCTTGATCGACGGTCACTGGCAGCCGCGCGTGGTCGCCGAGATGAACGACTACCAGTTCAAGGTCGTCAAACTGCTCGGCGATTTTCTCTGGCACGCGCACGCCGATACCGACGAAACGTTTATCGTGCTCGATGGCGAATTGCAGATCGGCATTCGCGGCGGCCCGAACGGCGACGAAACGCTCGTCGTGCGCGCGGGGCAGATGGCCGTGGTGCCCAAAGGTATCGAACACAAACCCCATGCAAGCGCCGAAGTGAAACTGCTGCTGATCGAACCGCGCGGCGTGGTCAATACCGGCGATGGCGCGCAGGGCGAGCGCACGGCCGAAAACGATCGCTGGATCTGAATCCGGGCGCGTATAAAAAAGCGTTTGTGTCAGAAACATGTCGACCGTGTGAAAGCCTGCGCTTGCCTGCAAAAGCGGGGATATGGCATGCTTGCGCCGATTAAACGGCCACACGACCATGGATCTCGCCTCGTCCATTGCAACCTACGGCGCCGACATGTCGGGCTTGATTTGCGGATTCCGCTTCATGCCAGGCGAGCCGGGCCAGCCCGTCAAGGGCGAAGATGTGCTCGCCGCGCTGCAGGCCGGCGAGCAGAACAAGTCCGCTAACGACGGCGCTTTCTACTGGCTGCATTTCAATCTCGCGCACGCCGCGAGCGCTTCGTGGATGCGCGCGCATCTCGATCTGCCCGAAAGCTTCTTCGAAATGCTGGTGGAAGGCTCGCACTCCACGCGCATCGAGCAGGTGGACGGCGCGCTCTACGCCGTCGTCAACGACGTGATGTTCGATTTCGAACTCACGCCTTCGCAGATCGCCACGCTCTGGTCCTATACGCACGAACGCCTGCTGGTGACGGCGCGCATGAAGCCGCTGCGCTCCATCGACCGTCTGCGTGGCGATGTTCGCAACGGCGAGACCTTCCGCTCGCCAGCGGATCTGCTGATTCATCTGCTGCGCGATCAGGCCGATCTGATGGTGGAAATCGTGCGTCGCACGAGCGTCGATGTCGATCGCGCCGAAGACCAGTTTCTCGCCTCGCGCCGTTTCGGCAGCCGCCACGATCTGGCGGCGATGCGCCGCATTCTGGTGCGTCTGCAACGCATGCTCGCGCCTGAACCCGGGGCGGTGTTCCGCCTGCTCGCGCGCCCGCCGCGCTGGCTGCAACTCGCCGATATGCAGGATCTGCGCGAGACGACCGAAGAATTCACGCTGGTGCTCGGCGACATGGCGGGTCTGGTCGAACGCATCAAGTTGCTGCAGGAAGAGATCGGCGCGCGTCTCGAAGAACAGAACAACCGCACGCTGTTCACCCTCACGCTGGTGACCGTGCTGGCCTTGCCGATCAACATCGTCGCGGGCTTTTTCGGCATGAACGTGGGCGGCATTCCGCTCGCCGAAAACCATCACGGTTTCTGGCTGATGGTGCTGCTCGTGGCGGGCTTCACCGTGCTGCTCGGCTGGTGGGTGTTCCGCCTGCGCGGCCCGGTGGATCGATAGCGCGGCCGAGCCCCGCATAGCGCCGTTTCGCGCGCGCGGCAAGCGATTTTTGACCGATTTTTTTCCCGCCGGACCATGCATTGCGGTTAAATTCGCGCGCTATATACTAGCCGCTCGATTCCCTAGCCCGTTCGGGCGTTTCGCCCGCCATGCCCTTGCCAGCCACGCCATCGTCCGCTGAAGCCGCGTTCGTTCCGTCTGCCACTTCGACGGCGGCCGGTCGTGGCGCGCACAACGACGGCGCGGCTGCATCGGCAAAGACGGGGCATGATCCCTTGCTCGACGCGTTGATGCGGCTGGCGGCCCGGCATTTCGGCGTGGCGGCCGCCTGCGTGCTGCCCGGCGAGGCGGCGCAGGGCGCTGAGTGGCTGGGCGCGGGCGTCGACGCGCCGTTGCGCGACGCGCTGCTGGAAGTCCAGCGCTCGAATACCCGTAATGCGGATGAAAGTTTCGTCGAGCCGATCGTCGTCAACGATCTCGGCTCCGACCCCGCATGGCAGGCGTGCCTGTCGCGCGCGAGTGCGCTGCCGTTCCGCTTCGTTGCTGCGTGGCCACTGGTGAGCGCGAACGGCGATGCGCTGGGCAGTCTCTGCCTGCTCGATCACGCGCCGCGCGAGTTGTCGGCGGCGCAGCGCGCGAGTCTCGACGATTTCGCGCGCGTGATCGCCGCGCTTGCGCACGACATGCCCATGCCCGACACGGCGCTGCGCGAAGAAATGGCCACGTTGCGCGAGCGCGAACGCCTGCTGGCACTGGCGATCGCGGGCAGCGGCACCGGCATCTGGGACCGCAACGTGACGACCGGCGAAATCCGCTATTCGACGGGCTGGAAGGCGATGCTCGGTTACGCCGACGACGAAGTCAGCAATCGCATCGAAGACAGCTACCAGCGCCTGCATCCCGACGATCTCGCCTATGTGCAGGCGACCATGAAGGCGCATTTCGAAGGCCGCACGGATCAATACGAAGTCGAGCACCGCATTCGCTGCAAGGACGGCAGCTACAAGTGGATCTGCAGCCGCGGCAAGGTCACCGCGCGCGGCGCCGATGGCCACGCGCTGCGCATGGTGGGCACCTCGACCGACGTGACGTCGATGCGCGAAATGGCCGAATGCCTGCGCGAATCGGTCAATCTGATCACCAATCTCACCAATGAAGTGCCGGGCCTCGTGTTCCAGTGCCGCCGCGCGCCGGACGGCCACACCTGCTTTCCGTACGCGAGCGCGGGCATCGGCGAAATCTACGAGCTCACGCCCGCGCAGGTGGCCGCCGACGCCGAGGGCATCGACGCGCTGATCCATCCCGACGATCTCGAAGCCTATCGTGCTTCGTTCGCGGAATCGGCGGCCACGCTCGCACCGTGGCATCTGGAATACCGCGTGCGTTTGCCGCAACAGGGATTGCGCTGGCGGCAGGGCGACGCCAAGCCACAGCGTCTTGCCGATGGCGCGACCGTCTGGCACGGCTTTATCACCGATGTGACCGAGCGCAAGCGCATCGAGGCCGAGTTGCAGGAATTCGCCATGACCGACGGCCTCACGCGCCTCGCGAACCGGCGGCACTTCATGGCGCGACTCGACACGCAACTCGCGCTGCTGCGCCGCGCAGGCGCGCCCGATTGCGCGCTGATGATGTGCGACCTCGATCACTTCAAGTCGATCAACGACCGTTTCGGTCATGCCGTGGGCGACGATGCGCTACGCCATTTCGCGGCGATCCTGCGCAACCAGTTGCGCGTGGGCGACGTGGCGGGGCGCATCGGCGGCGAGGAATTCGCGGTCCTGCTGGGCGGCGCCGATCTCGACGGCGCGTGTATCGTGGCGCGGCGCATTCAGGACAGCATCGCGCAATCGCCGCTCTGTGCGCAGGCCGGAACGGTGGCGCTGACGGTCAGTATCGGCGTGACGCTCATGCGAGCCGACGATATCGGCGCCGAAGCCACGCTTTCGCGCAGCGACGTTGCGCTTTATCGTGCGAAAAAGGGCGGGCGCAATCGGATCGAATGCGCGTGAGTTTTTTCGGGCGATGCGTTAACGTCGAAATCGTTATCCCCGCAGCGTGATTTGCTTAGCGCGATTCGTTACTTCTGCTCGCACGGCGTGACAGGTAGCATTTTTTGCACCTTTCATTGCCGCTTCGCGCCACGCATCATGAGCCACGATAACGATATTCGCTTCCAACGCCGCCGTACGATTCTCGCTGCCCTCGGCGCAACGGTGGGCGCCACGCTTGCCGGTGCTGCGCTGCCCGCGTGGGCAAAGTACCAACCCGATCAATTCCGCATTGGCTATCAAAAGGCCGCGAGTACGCTCGTTTTGTTGAAGGCCAGCGGCACGCTCGAAAAACGCCTCGCGCCGCAAGGCATCAAGGTGTCGTGGACGGAATTTCCGGCGGGCCCGCAATTGCTCGAAGGGCTGAATGTGGGCGCGATCGATTTTGGTTATGTGGGAGAAGCGCCGCCTGTTTTTGCGCAGGCGGCAGGCGCGGATTTCGTCTACACGGCTTATGAATTGCCGACGCCGCATGCGGAAGGCGTGGTGGTTTCCAGATCGTCATCGATTAAATCGGTGTCCGAATTGAAGGGCAAGAAGATTGGCCTGAATCGCGGTTCGGATGTGCACTGGTTTCTGGTGGCGCTGCTGCAAAAGCACGGCATTGCGCTCGCCGATATTCAACCGGTTTATCTCGCGCCCGCCGATGCCCGCGCGGCGCTGCAAAGCGGTTCGATCGACGCGTGGGCCGTGTGGGACCCGTTTCTCGCCGCTGTGGAATCGCAGGACGGCGCGCGTCTGCTGGCGGATGCGAGCGGCGTGGCCAGTCATCATCAGTTTTTCCTGAGCCAGCGTGAGTTTGCTGTCAAACGGAAGGACGCAATTGCCATTGCGCTGGATGAACTCGGTAAAACGGGGCAGTGGGTGCGTGCGAATACGGCGGCGGCCGCCGCGAAACTCGCACCGATTCAAGGTCTGGATGCAGCGACAATCCAGATTGGTCTATCGCATTACGCGCACGAATACCGGCCAATCGACGCAGGCGTGATTGCGGAACAGCAAAAGATCGCCGATACGTTTTACGACCAAAAAATCATTCCGCGGCGGGTGACGACGAAGGATGCGGTGTTGGGGTGAAAATAAAAATGGCGGCCTGAAAAGCCGCCATTTCCACACGCGAACTCAACCCGGCAATCAATGCTGCGACGACCAGCCCTTATAGCTGCCCACGTTGTCGCGCGTCACCAGTTGCGGCGTCATCTGGATCAGCGGATTCGCGGGCTTCTTGCCATTCATGATGTCGTAGCCCACGGTCACGGCCGTTTGCGCCATCTTCCACGGGTCCTGGCTCGCCGATGCCTGCACCAGCGTATCGGTCTTGAGCGCGGATTCGATATCGGGCGCGCCGTCCACCGAAGTAATCACGATGTTGTTGCGATGCAGTTGCTTGGCGGCCAGATCGCTGCCCACGGCCTGCGGATCGTTGATCGTGAATACGCCAGCCACTTGCGGGAAGCGCGTGAGATAACCCTGCATCGCGTTCATGCCGCCTTCGCGCGAACCCTTGCCGTCCTGATCGTCGGAGAGCACCTTGATGCCCGGCGACTTCGCGAGCACCTGCTTGCAACCGTTCACGCGGTCGATCACGGCCGACACCTGCGGACCGTTTTCGATAATGACGTTACCCTTGCCGTTGATCTTCTTCGCGAGGAACCCGCACGAGATCGCGCCGGCCTTGACGTTGTCGGTTTGCACGGTGGCGTCGGCGCCCGCGGCGCTCACGTCCACGGCCACCACCACGATGCCGGCCGCGCGCGCCTTGCGCACCGCCGGTTCGATCGCCTTGGGATCGGAGGCGTTCAGAAGAATCATGTCCACGTGCGCCGAAATAAAGTTATCGATCTGCGTGAACTGCTTGTTCAGATCGTAATCGGCGGAAACGGCGGTGACTTTCGCGTTCGGGTTGATCTGTTTGGCCTTGGCTTCGGCACCCTGCACGATGGTCACGAAGTAAGGATTGCCAAGCGAACCCACGGTGATGCCGATCGACTTCAACTGCTTGTCGGCGGCATGCGCGCCTTGCAGCGCGAATCCCATGGTCAGAGCGGCAGCGGCGAGCAGAGTCTTTTTCTTGAACATGAACGTGTCTCCAGAGAGGTCCTGTTGGTGTTGTCGTGCAGGGCGGGCGCAGGAGGACCGCATGCGCCCGCTTGTCTAGTCGCGAAGATATTGCAGGGTCGATCAGGTGCGAGCCGAACCCCGTTGACGATAACGATCCAGCGCCACGGCGCCGACGATCACGAGGCCCTTGATGATGTATTGCCAGATATCCGAAACGCCCAGCAGCACGAGGCCGTTGGTGAGCACCGCAATAATGAGCGCGCCGATCAGCGTGCCGACGATCGAACCCACGCCGCCCACGAAGCTCGTGCCGCCCAGAATCACCGCCGCGATGGCATCGAGTTCATACGACTGGCCCAGTTGCAGACCGTTCGCAGCATAAAGACGCGCCGCCGACATCACCGCGCCCAAACCCGCGAGCAGGCCCGACACCGCGTAGACGAACATCTCGATCGCCCAGACCTTGATGCCGGAAAGACGCGCCGCTTCGGGATTGCCACCCACCGAGTAAATATGCAGACCCAGCACGGTACGGCGCAGCACGAACCACGAAGCCGCCACGACCACCAGCGCGATGATCACGAGCCAGGGCACGCCAAGCACCGAACCATTGCCGATGAACGCGAACGAAAGCTGCGGATTGAAGATCGTCGTGTCGTGGCCCATCAGGCGTGCGATACCGCGCACCGCAGTGAGCGACCCGAGCGTGACGATAAACGGCGGCAGACGCAGCAGCGAGATCAGCGCGCCGTTGATGACGCCGAATCCCAGACCCACGCCCAGCGCAGCCGGAATGCCGAGCCAGCCCATGCCGACGAGGGTCGAACCCAGCATCGCCGCAACCGCTGCGGCGGCCAGAATCGAGCCCACCGAAAGGTCGATGCCGCCAGTGAGAATCACGAAGGTCATGCCGGCGGCCAGCACGATATTGATCGACGCCTGCTGCGTCACGATCGACAGATTCTCGAAGGTGAAAAAGCCGTCGTTGAGCAGGCCAAAGCCGATGCACAGCAGCACCAGCACCGGCAGCATGCCCGCCGTGCGCATGATCGACTTCATGCGCGCGCGATGGCCGTCGATGGCCTGGCTGCGCGTCGATTGCGTCGCCTGCGCGCCCGGTGCGGAATTGGCCGCAACGCCGTGGCGGGGAAGAATGTTTTTCATGATGTCGTGCTCCTCAATATCTCTTCGACGAATGCGTCTGTTTTTGCCGATGCCGCGCTTCAGGCGGCTTCGTCCAGCGCGCCCTGCGAGCCGGTGGCGAGTTCGATGATGGCTTCCTGACTGATGGGCTTGCCGGTATAGCCGCCCAGTTCTCCGGCGAACTCGCCTTCGCGCATGACCAGCACACGATCGGCCACGCCGATGATTTCGGGCAGTTCGCTCGAAATCACGATGATGCCCACGCCGGTTTTGGCGAGGTCGTTGATGATGCGATAGATCTCCGACTTCGCGCCGATATCGACGCCACGGGTCGGCTCATCCAGAATCAGCACGCGCGGCTTCGTTTCCAGCAACCGGGACAGCAGCACCTTCTGCTGATTGCCGCCCGAGAGCGCGCCCACATTCACGCGCGGGCTGGGCACGCGAATCGACAGCGCGCGGATCGAATCTTTCGCGCGCGCCGAACCGCGCGCAAGATCGAGCACGCCAAAGCGCGCATCGCGTCCGGCCACGGCCACGTTGATGTTGTCGCGCACACTCATGTCGAGAAAGAGACCTTGATGCTTGCGGTCTTCGGTGAGATACACGAGGCCCGCGTCGATCGCATCGCGCGGCGTATGCACGGCGAGCGTGCGTCCGTCGATGGCGATATCGCCGCGCGCGCGGGGCTCCGCGCCGAAGATCAAACGCGCCAGTTCCGTGCGGCCTGCGCCCACCAGTCCCGCAATGCCGAGCACTTCGCCCGCATGCAGATCGAGGCTGCAACCGCGCACGCGTTTGTTGTCGGCGACATCGCGCACGGTGAGCACTACCTTGCCCGGGTCGTAAGGCGCGTGCGCTTTTTTGTAGAACCCCGAAATATCGCGGCCCACCATCATGCCGACCAGGCTTTCCGCGCTCAGTTCTTCGCGCATCAGCGTGCCCACATAGCTGCCGTCGCGCAGCACGGAAACGCGGTCGGAAAGCTCGTAAATTTCGGCCATGCGATGGCTGATGTAGATGATCGCGAGACCTTCTTCGCGCAATTGCAGAATCAGTTTGAAAAGCCGCTCGGTTTCGCGCGAGGAGAGCGGTGTGGTCGGCTCGTCCATCACGATGATGCGCGCTTCGGTATGGACGGCGCGCGCGATTTCCACGAGTTGGCGTTCGGCGATCGACAGCGAACCCACCAGCGTGGTGGGCCCGAAACTCGCGCCAAGACGCGTCAAAACGTCTTCGCAACCGCGCTCCATCGCCGCGCGATCGACGACGCCAAAGCGGCGGCCGCCTTTGCGCAATTCGCGGCCCGCGTAGATGTTTTCGGCCACGCTCAGGTTCGGCGCGAGGCTCAGTTCCTGATAGATCACGGCCACGCCCAGTTCGCGTGCGGCGAGCGGCCCGTCGATCACGACGGTTTTGCCGTCGAGCAGGATTTCGCCGCCGGCGTCGGCCTGATAGGCGCCCGAGAGAATCTTCATGAGCGTCGATTTGCCCGCGCCGTTCTCGCCCATCAGCGAATGCACTTCGCCAGGCCAGACCGAGAGGCGCACGTTGTCGAGCGCGCGCACGCCGGGAAAGGTCTTGCTGATGCCCCGCATTTCCAGCAGCGGGGGCGTCGACTCAGAGCGCGACATGGCTCACCTCCTGGGCTTGCGCCTGCATTTGCGTTGGGTTCTGCAAGGTGGACTGCTGCGCCGCGCCGGCGCCCATCAGGATGCCCGCGCGCGGCGAGAAGTTGAAGAACATCGGCAAGGTGGCCGCGCCCAGCGCGCCCGCATCCTGACCGAAGGTACCGCGCACCAGTTCGGGCGTGCCGCGCGCTTCGGGCGCCGTGGCCGCGACGGCCCAGCGCAGACGCTCCATCAGCGTGTCGATGAGACCCGCGTCGACGTCGGCGTCCAGCACCACGGCCGGCACGTCGAGCACGCACAGCGCCGAACGCAGCGCGGGCGCAAGCGCATCGATGCAATCGTCGAGCCATTCCTCGACGGCCGGATGACCGCTGGCGATATGGCCTTCGATATCGGCGCGGCTTTCGACGTTCGCGCCGCGATATTGCAGATGGCGGCGCAGCGCGATCAGCGAGGCGCGCGAGAGCAGGATGTCCCACTTGCCGTCGGGCTTGTACGCCGAGGGCAGGCTGCTCGGCGGCACCGGCATCACGGCGAAATCGCCCGCGTTGCCCGTGAGACCGCGCACGCAGTCGCCGCCGACTGCAATGCCGCCGCCGATGGCCGGGCCTAGAAACAGATAGAGGAAATCGTCGCGCTGACGCCCGCAGCCGTAGAAAATTTCGGCGATGGCGGCGGCGTTGCCGTCGTTTTCGCTGAACACGGGCAGCGAGAGTGCGCGGCCCAGCTCGCCGGCGAAATCGACTTCGCTCCAGACGCGGAAGGTGTCGGCGGGCAGGCCTAGTTCGCGCAGCCAGCTACCGAGGTTATACGGCTGCGCCACGCCGATACCCGCCAGGCGCTTGCGTTCGTCTTTGCTCAGCAATCCTGACAATTCGCGAATGTCGCGCTGGACGATTTCCTGCGCTTCGGCCGGTTGCGGCAGCAGCATGTCGTGCGAGCGGCGCTCGATCATCTGGCCCGCGAAATTCACCAGCACGGTTTCGATATTGGTCCGGTCCAGCCGCACGCCAATCGCAAACGCGCCGCGCGGCGACAGCCGCAGCAGCGAGGCGGGCTGGCCGCGTCCGCCATCCAGACGACGCCCGCTCAACTCGATCAACCCGCTCTGGATCAGCGACGTGATGATGCTGCCCACAGCCGTGCTGGTGAGATTCGCAAGACGGGCGAGATCGGCCTTGGACGCCTCGCCGGCGCGCCGCAGCGCCTGCAGCAGCAGGCGCTCGTTGAAGCGGCGAACATTGGCCGAGTTGCTGCCCTGGCCCACATGCGGACTTCTCACGTGTCTCCTCCGTTGGCGTCGCCGGTGGCGCCTTGCGGCTGCGTCGGCGACTAAATAAATCAAGTTGATTTATTTAATGACGGAAACCGCCTCGTGTCAGCCTGGGGAAATCCCGGCGATCGCCTGGTTTTTATCTTGCAGAGCGCCGTTCGCGCATCGGCGCGCGTTGTCCGGCGCTATCCTTACTGACGCTTTCGACATCTAAACCGACAGGCATTTTTCTGGAGTAGGCACTTCATGGCATATCTGCTGCTGATCAGCGAACCGCGCGGCCAGCGCGAGACCCGCACGCAATCCGAAGGCGAGGCGCTTTACGCGCGCATGGTGAGCTATGCCGAAGATCTCGCGAAGCAAGGCGTGTTGCTCGACGTGCAGTCGCTGGTTTCCGACGCGGATGCCGCGCGCGTAGAAGTGCGGGAAGGGCGCACGAACGTCACCGACGGGCCGTTTTCGGAGGCTAAAGAAATGATAGGCGGCTTTTTCCTGATCGATTGCGCCACGCGCGACGAAGCGCTGGCGTTCGCGCGCGCCTGCCCGGCGGCGCAATGGGCGAGCGTGGAGGTGCGCGAAACGGGGCCGTGCTTTCGCTAGCCGCGTTAAATCCTGGTGCTTTCCCTGGCACGTGAAAAAAATCGTCGAATCGTGTCGATTGGCTTGAGCGTCGCGCGTCGTATCAATGAGCGCATCGTTTCGCTCGATCCGCACATTCAGGAGATTTCAATGCGATTCATGATCATGGTGCGCGCCAATGCGCTCAGCGAAGCCGGCGAGCAACCCGCCGACGAAACCATTTTCGCCGACATGGCCACGTATCACGAGGAACTGGCGCGCGCCGGCGTGTTGCTCGACGCCGCAGGTTTGCAGCCGAGTTCGCGCGGTTTTCGCGTGCGCTATACCGACGGCAAACCGCATATCGTCGATGGTCCTTATGCCGAAGCGAAAGAACTGATTGCCGGTTACACGCTGATCCAGGTGCGCTCGCGCGAAGAGGCGCTGGAATGGGCGCGGCGCTTTCCCGCGCCATTCGGCAAACAGATGGATGGCGAAATCGAAGTGCGCCAACTCTATGAACTCGACGATTTCGAAGAACTCGAAAGCATTGAGCGATTTCGCAAGCTCGAAGCACAGAGCAAATTCAAGTAAATTCAGTTAGTCATCCGAATCATAGTTAATCAAGGAAACGATCATGCACAAGCATATCTTCGTCAATCTGGGTGTCAGCGACCTGAAGCGCTCGATGGACTTCTTCGGCGCGATCGGCTTTCGTTTCGAGCCGAAATTCACCAACGATCAGGCGGCCTGCATGGTGATCGGCGAGAACATCTTTGCGATGCTGCTCACCACCGATTTCATGCGCACGTTCACGGACAAGACGCTCGTCGATGCACGCGAGCAGACCGAAGTGCTCACCTGTCTTTCGTGCGAGTCGCGCGACGAGGTGAACACGCTCGTCGATAAAGCGCTGGCGGCGGGCGGCACTTCGAAGCGTCCGCCGATGGATTGCGGCGAATCGATGTATGGCCGCAGTTTCGAAGACCCGGACGGCCATATCTGGGAACTCATGTATATGTCGCCGGAAGCGGTGGAGAAGGGAGCGCACGGCTAAGTGGCGCGGAAAAGCGCATCCGTTGCGGCGATCCATCGTTCGATCGAGGCGGTCTGGCGCATCGAACGCGCGCGCGTGATCGCTCACGCCGCGCGCGCGCTGCGCGACGTGGGACTCGCCGAAGACGCCGCTCAGGATGCGCTGGTCGCGGCGCTCGAAAGCTGGCCGGCGAGCGGCATTCCTGCCAACCCTGGAGCGTGGCTCATGACGGCGGCCAAACATCGCGCGCTCGATCGCTTGCGGCGCGCGGCCGCGCATGCACGTGCGCACGATGCCATCGGCGCGGATCTCGAGGCGCTGGAGGCGCAGTTCGCGCCCGATATCGCCGATACGCTCGAAGCCGCGCGCGACGATATCGGCGACGATCTGCTGCGGCTCATGTTCGTTGCCTGCCATCCCGTGCTGCCGCGCGAGCAGCGCGTGGCGCTGACCTTGCGGCTGCTGGGCGGTTTGAGCACGCCGGAAATCGCGCGCGCGTTTCTCGTTTCCGAAGCGACGGTTGCGCAGCGCATCGTGCGAGCGAAACGCGCACTTGCGGCCGCAAAGGTGCCCTTCGAGGTGCCTGACGCGACGGAGCGCGCCGTGCGGCTTGCTTCCGTGCTGGAAGTGATCTACCTCGTTTTCAACGAAGGCTATGCGGCCACCTCGGGCACGGACTGGATGCGCCCGGCGTTGTGCGACGAAGCGTTGCGGCTGGGGCGCATGCTGGCCGAACTCGCGTCCGCCGAATCCGAAGTGCATGGCCTGGTCGCGCTGATGGAGTTACAGGCGTCTCGCTTGCACGCGCGTGTGGATCGCGCGGGCCGCGCCGTGCTGCTGGCCGATCAGGACCGCTCGCGCTGGGACCGCCTGCTGATCCGGCGCGGCTTCGCGGCAATCGAGCGGGCGCAGCAGTGTGCGCACGGCGCGCTCGGGCCGTATGCGCTGCAAGCCGCGCTCGCTGCTTGCCATGCGAGCGCGCCCGGTACGGCCGAGACCGACTGGCCGCGCATTGTCACGATCTATGATGCGTTGCTGCGCATCGACCCATCGCCCGTCGTGCGCCTGAACCGCGCGGTGGCGGTGGGCATGGCGCAAGGGCCGCAGGCCGCGCTGGCGCTAGTCGATGCCTTGAACGACGAAGCCGCACTGCGCCAGTACCCGTGGCTGCCCGCGGTGCGGGGGCATCTGCTCGCGAAACTCGGGCGCAGCGACGAAGCCCGCACGGCGTTCGAACAGGCCGCCGCGCTGACGCAGAACGCACGCGATCGCGAAGTGCTGCTCGCGCGCGCGGCCGAACTGAAGCCGAACGCGTCTCAAACGCCCTGAGCCGTCAATAACCTTAACTGTTCGAGCAACTTGACCGCGGGACTCGGCAAAATCCCCTGACGCCGTCTGAACGCAGTCAACGTGCGTCGCCCAATCACGCCAGGCATTTCCAGCGTATCGAACACGCCCGCCCGGCTCTCGGTCACGTACATCGTCGACGCCATCCAGCTAAGGAATCCTGAACTTCCTACCAGGCTCTTGAGCACCGTCACGGAACGCGTTTCCACCACCACATTCGGCAAGCCCAGCCCCTGTTCCGCAAAAGCCTGCTGCATATGCTCGAACGGCCCGGTGCCGCGCGGCGGAATCGCCCATTGCGCGTCGAGCGTATCGGCGAGCGTCAGCCCGGTCCTGGCGCGCAGCGGATGATCGAGCGCAGCCACCACATAGCTCGCGTCTTCCCAACGGCAATCGCCGATGGCGGTGATTTCGTCGGTATCCGGCACGGACATGCTCAGCGCGAGATCGATTTCGCGCTTGACCAGCGCATCGGCGAGCCGGTCCCACACGCCTTCGATGATCTCCACGCGCAGGTTCGGCCAGCGCGCCAGCACGCCGCTCACTGCGAGCGGCAACACCAGGCTGGCGATGCTGCCCACCGCGCCCACGCGGATCGTGCCGCGCGCAAGGCCGCGCAGCGCGTCGATTTCCTCGCGCGCCTGCTCGGCTTCGCGCTGCAGCAGCATGGCGTGCGGCAGCAGCGCTTCGCCCACGGCGGTCAGATGCATGCCGCGCGAATGGCGCTCGAACAGCGGCGCGCCGACCTGTTCTTCGAGCCGGCGCACCGCGCGGCTCAAGGCCGGCTGGGTGATGTGGAGCGTGTCGGCGGCGCGGCCGAGACTGCCGCAGGCCACGATGGTCGCGAAGGCGTGCAGTTGCTGGAGGTTGTAAGTCATGCCCAAAGGTAATGCCTTTTCCCGCAATAGGCAATTTCCGGTTACCCGGGTGCCGCCGATAATCGTGCATCGATTTCCGACGCCCATCCAGAAGGAGACCGCGCAATGACCGCTAGCGCGCAGCCGCAAACGCCCGATTCCCCACACGCATGGACCGTCCGCGACGCCGTGATCGACTTCGCGCGCCGTGTCGGCATGACGTCGATCTTCGCGAATCCCGGCTCGACCGAGTTGCCGATGTTCCGCGATTTCCCCGCCGATTTCCGTTATGTGCTGGGTTTGCAGGAAGCCGTGGTCGTCGGGATGGCCGATGGTTACGCGCAGACGAGCGGCAATGCGGCGCTGGTGAATCTGCACTCGGCAGCGGGCGTGGGCAATGCGATGGGCAATCTTTTCACGGCGTTTCGCAATCGCACGCCGCTCGTCGTCACGGCGGGCCAGCAGGCGCGCGCGATTTTGCCGTTCGATCCGTTTCTCGCTGCGACCCAGGCCACCGAGTTGCCCAAACCGTATGTGAAATGGAGCATCGAACCGGCGCGCGCCCAGGACGTGCCGCTGGCGATTGCGCGCGCTTATGCGATCGCCATGCAGGAGCCGCGCGGGCCGGTGTTCGTATCGATTCCCGTCGATGACTGGGATCAGCCCGCCGAGCCGGTTGCGCAGCGCGAGCTGGCGCACACGACGCGGCCGGAACCGGCGCTGCTCGCGCGTATCGGCGGGCTGCTCGATGGCGCGCAGCGGCCCGCGTTCGTGGTGGGCGGCGCGGTCGATCGGGCGGGCGCGGCCGACGACGTGGTGGCGCTGGCCGAACGGCATCGCGCCCGCGTATTCGTCGCGCCGATGAGCGGACGTTGCAGTTTCCCCGAAACGCATCGCCTTTTCGCGGGCTTTTTGCCGGCAATGCGCGAGCGCATCGTCGAACTGCTTGCCGGTCATGACGTGGTGTTCGCGCTTGGCGCGCCGGCATTTACGTATCACGTCGAAGGGCACGGCCCGCATGTCCCGGCGGGCACGCAACTATGCCAGTTGATCGACGATCCGAACGTGGCCGCGTGGACGCCCGAAGGCTCGATCGCCGTCGGCAATGTGCGGCTGGGCGTGCAGGATCTGCTCGCGCGTCCTGCGCCGCCGGAACGCGCGCTGCCCGCGA
>NZ_JAAGPR010000024.1 GCF_017104965.1 Paraburkholderia sp. Ac-20340 | reverse complement strand
AGACGACATCAAACGCAAACGCAATTCGAAGGAGGCAGCCCCCAGTCATTAACCGCATGAGCGGGTGTATCAAATTACGATTGCGTTTGCGTCCGAAGCTGTATCAACTTGAGATTGCGTTTGACAACGTTGACGAACAGTGCGTCGCTGTCGGTTAAGCCCTCAACGTTGCACGTTCGGTTGTAAGCAGCCTGCGACAGACGGGCCCTACGACGGACGTATCGAAGCTACCCCGCAACCTGCGGGTCAGAGGAGACACATGATGGATACGATAGAAAAGCAGGTCATGAGGAAGGTCAGTAGGCGTTTCTTGCCACTACTATTCCTGTGCTTCGTTGCAGCCTTCCTTGATCGGGTAAATGTCGGATTTGCGGCGATCACCATGAATCGGGAACTCGGGCTCACGGCCACCAACTTCGGAATGGGTGCAGGCCTCTTCTTTCTCACCTATTTTATTTTCGAGGTGCCGTCCAACCTCGCGCTGCAACGCTCCGGCGCTCGCAGATGGATCGCGCGAATCATGGTCAGTTGGGGGTTGGTAGCAGGGGCGATGGCATTCATTCAGGGCCCGTCTAGCTTCTATGCGCTCCGCTTGCTGTTGGGTGCCGCCGAGGCGGGCTTTGGTCCCGGCATCATGTTCTTTTTGACGCTGTGGTTTCCCGCCGCATATCGTGCACAGGCGCTGGGCTACTTTTTTGTCGCCATGCCTTTTGCCAGCGTGATCGGCTCTCCGATCTCCGGACTTCTCGTTAGCCTTGATGGCGTGTTGGGCTTAAGCGGCTGGCAACTCATGTTCCTGGTACAAGCGGCCCCAACGATCATTCTCGGTGTACTCGTATGGTATGTTTTGACGGACACACCGGAACAGGCCGACTGGCTCTCAGTGTCAGAAAAGCAGTGGTTGATTGGCGCGCTACAGAACGAACACAATGAGCGTATTTCTACGGAAGAAAAATATGGGGCGGTGCTCACCAGTCCAATCGCGTGGGGACTCGGTCTTGTCTTCTTTGGGATTGCCGGCCTGAACTACGGCATGAGCTTCTTTCTGCCGCAGATCATTCATGCGTTCAATCTCAGCATACGGACCACTGGTGCACTAGCCGCTCTCCCGTTTGCGGTCGCCTCGATTCTGATGATATGGTGGGGCAAGCGTTCCGACAGTCGGCAGGAACGTATCGCACACACTATCATCCCCCAAATCCTGGCAATTCTCGGACTCGCAGCATCGACTCTTGTCACAACACCCAGCCTGAAGCTTCTTTTCATAACCATCGCGTGTGCGTCCGTGTTCAGCGCCATCGTCGTATTCTGGGCGCTCGTATCGGGTGACCTTCCGCCATCGCAGGCCGCCGCCGGTGTCGCATTGGTCAACTGTGTGGGAAATCTGTCTGGCTTCGTGTATCCAGTCCTCATCGGCGGCCTAAAAGACCGTACGGGCGGGTATGACGCTGGCCTGCAAGTGATTGCTGGTTTCGGTGCCATTGCAGCCGTCGGCCTGATTGTCTCGTATGCGCGTCGACGTAGGGTTGAGACGACGCCAGCATACGACTAGCACCATGTTCGGCAAGGGCGCTCTGCGCCCAGTGATGTGCCTCTGAGCTTCGCCTTCGACGCGCTATACGGTGACCGTCCCGTGACGCCCGCGAGCGAAACCCGAACGCTCTAGCCGCCAACTTGCATCAGACGTGTTCTGAATGCAGTACTCGTCAATGGCTTCACGAGATCAGTATCCCGCCGCATTCCCCCAACTGGCGTTGTAGCGCCACGGACAACTACCGTTCTGACGCGACCCTAACCACTTACTCAGCCACTATTGCGATGACCACGCCCCTCGTTGCACTTGACTCTGTTTCAACCATCGGTGCCGGACTCACGAGACCGGAAAGCGTTCATTGGTGGAATGGCGCCCTTTATTCCTGTGACTTGGAGGGTGTGATTGCTATAACCGACACCAACGGTCGCTCGCGACTGCTCTGTCCTCCCGGGTCCTTACCCGCCGGAGTCCGGCCGAATGGCATTGCGCGGCGCGCTAACGGTACGTTCATTTTTGCGAACATCGGGCCCGGCGGCGGCATTTGGCAGGTCAAGGGAAGTTCAGTGTCGCCACTGGTACAGGAGATCCAAGGACAGCCTATCCCCAGCACCAATTTTGTTTACGTGGACGATTTAGATCGTGTCTGGATTTGTGTAAGCAGCACCGATGCTGACTGCCATGCACCTGACTACCGCTTTAAACGGTCGCAGCCGTCGGGGTTCGTCGCCCTGATGGATGAATTCGGAAAATGCCGAATCGTTGCTGACACCATTTCGTGGACTAACGAATGCCGTATCGATAGGTCCGGAGCGCACTTTTACGTTAACGAAACAATCGGCCGGCGCCTGCTTCGATTTTCAATTGGACCCGATGGAAGTTTGGCTGACCGCGAGACTTTCGCGGAGTTCGGCAGCGGAACATGGCCGGACGGCCTTGAGTTCGATCCACGTGGCAACATCTGGGTGACCTCGCCAATATCAAATCGTGTTCTGCAGCTAACGAAAGATGGTCGCCAGCGCCTCGTCATCGAGGACGCCGAACAAGAGTCGCTGGCTGAGTCAGAATCCGCCTTTCATGCCGATGAATTCCGAAGGTCTCACTTCTACAACGCGCGATCGCGTCACCTTCGTCACATAACGAGCATCACCTTTTCCGACGACGGCGACTTTGCCTATCTAGGCTCACTGCGATCGGAGTCCCTTTACAAGCTACCAATATTCGGCCTTCTGGACTAGCCCACGCGCTCCCATCGCGACAAATCGATCGTTGAGATAAGCCTTCTTGCATTAAGAGCATTACGGTTCGTCCAATGTCGGCGTTAAATGGAATCACCTCTTCGCTTTCGTTCGATTCCTAAATATCGATTGGTCGGACAGCTAGAAGTCTTCACCCGCCTTGCGTCTGTTGAACGCCGGCGAGCGTCAGAATCTTTGCGGCAACACGGCGAAAAAATGCGTTGTCGCGCTCTGGCTGCCTATTGTCGTGTTCCACATGGTGTTCCATCAGGATGCCCCGGTGCCTCATGATGCCGTGAGTGCGCGACTTACGCTCGAGATATTCGGACTCTCGCGCGCCCATTGTCTCAACGACGATACGATGCAGCCGCCGTGAAGAAGCGCTGGCCTCGACCGTACGAAAGGTTAGTTCGAAATCTGGACGGCACCACAGGCTGGGGCCGTCAAGCTGCCGCACTTCTCGATCGAAGAGAGGCTTGGCAACCGTTACATCAACACCGCGCTTTCTTACCCACTCAATGACGCCGAGCAGTAATTCCAGCGTAATGCGTTCGTAGTGACTATCGAGCGGGACGGGCTGCGCTAACGAAAATGCGTGCTGCGCGAATGCCTCGCGGAAGCGTGCGTTCCCGTGACGGTCCCTGTCGACGACCGCGAGCACCCAGTAGGGAGGCTGCCGCAGGTCGTGGTCGCGGCCGCCGGCGCGAATGCCCTTTTCCGGTCTGACGAGCCGTTCTCCGAGGGCCGTGAACTTGATCGCGGCACCATCGCGGATTTCGTCGGCGACGAATAGCAACAGCGCGCTGCGCACCTTCTTCTTCGGCCAAGGCAACGCGTCGATCTCAGCCATTTTCTCATTCGGCTTGATCCACGGCTTGAAGTAAAGAACCTGCCCCAAGTCAAGCTCCGGGCTCAATGCCTCCATCGCCGCATAGTCCTCGAAGCGCTGCCAGGAGTGGGTCTTCTCCCTTAAGACGTCGAAGTCGACCGAAGCGAACGCCGCGTCGTTGAGGAGCGTGTGAAGAATGCGTCCCAGACGTGGCAGTTGCCGGCCCTCTTCCCCACGCCCACTGACAAATACAGCCGGATCGCCAGGGCGTACGATACCCTCATGAACATCGTCGAGATAGTCCAACGCGTCGTCGACCGGCTTGAGCGGATTGTGCTGCCCTGGGCGAGCAGAGTCTTCGTCCGGTTGAGTATCCAGTTCCGGGCCCTGTCGAAACGCGGCAAGCGAGCAGCGATGCTCTCCATATTGATGCATGCGCACGAAATGGCGCGGACCGTCGTCGCGCACGCGCGCTGTGAGACGCGGCTGCTTCTTCGATCCCTGCCAGCAATCGCATTCGAGCCAACGTCGTACCCTTCGCCCATCGTGCATCTCCTCGAGCAAGGCCGTCACGAGGCCCAAATCGTCGGGGCGGACTTCCTGACCGTCACCACAAAAACGGCGGACTGCAGCACATTCTTCGTGGGTAAGCGATCGCTGGAGCTTGTCAGGATGGTCCCGGTCAATCAGGCGCATGGCTGGTTCTCCTCCGTACCAATGATGCTGGAACATGTCGACGCTGCGTGAGTCGACGAGCGGCGCTACAGAATTCAGGGGCCGCTTTGGACTGCTCCATATTTCGAATTAACGGAGCCCTTCAGGTCGTCCCCCACCGACTGACACTGATTCAAGAAATCTCCGCGCGCACTGGACGTGCCACTCAGGTCAAAGTGCCCGTTGTGGAATTTCACGATGGAAAAGTAAGTCGCTTCGTACTCGCTGCACGTCTTGCCACCGCTGCCGCCGGCGATTACCCCCGCAAGACAGAGAACGACCCCGCACGCATCAACGTTGTCATCCGCGCGCGCCGCCGGCGTAGCGAGTGATCCAATGAGGGCCGCGCTGCACACCAAGGCCACCATCATTCGTCGTTTCATAGGTCTTGCACTCCTTACTTTGCTAGCAGGTGCGTACTGGCTACAAAGACCGGGAGTGCGACCGACAGAGCCGCAGTGACCAGCGCCCCACCCACCACCCAGATCGCAAGTTCCTTTCGGCTGATAAAGCCGCTGCGGCGTCGCTCCTGCTGCAGGACTTCCCGCAGCAGTTCGCGACTGCGGCCGTTCGCCTCGTCGTACTGGCGCAGCGACAGCTCGCCCAGGAGTTGGTCGCGTGCCTCCTCGAAGACGGCCGCTTTCTCAAGCACCTCGGTCGACGATTCCGAAAACCGCGCCAGAAATTGCTCATAACGCGCGGTCATTCTCAGGAGCGTCAACTCACCGTCGTCCTTGAACTGCTTGCCGCTGTCCTTGAGAAGCTTTGACAGTTCGCCCACATCGCGTCGCATGAGCGACAGTTCGCCCAGCACTGCGCCGATCAGTTCTTCGCGAATGGCATCGTCGGCCGCGCCCATCACTGCACCAGGAGTTTGAAAGCAGCGTCGTGCTCGCGCGTGACCCGAGAGGCGAGCCGCTTGATGGCAACCATCTGGCGAATGTGTGCGCGCTCGTGTTCCGGCGTGTCGTCCTCCATGGCCCGGGCGTTCCACGCCACGTAATCGGTTGGATCGGCGTTGACTTCGCTGATCGTCTTGCCAATCGATTTGATCTTTTCGTAGATCGGATTTTCGTACACCACCCCAGCCGGGTCGAGCACGAACTTTCCGGCCGCGCGGTACTGATCGAACAGACGAGCGAATACCTTTGTCACATCCGACTTGTTGTCTACGAAGTTGAACACCAACCGGATCTTGGCCGGGTCGATACCAAGTTCGGCGAGCTGATTGAGCGTCGCGATCGTGTCGACCTGCTGCTTCAGGGCGGGCACAGTAGGCACAATGAATCTGTCGAAATCTTCGTGAGATCCCTCGTATCGCTGCATCAACAACACGAAATCTTCGACATTCGACGCCCCGATATCGACAACGACACTTCTCAGCGACATCATCTGCTGCTGCAGCACATCGAAGTCTCTTCCGCGCAGCGCCTCGGTTTCTGCGCCGTCCGCGTTGATTGACTCGATGGGAATGACGTCCGCACCCTCGAGGCGCGGCGCAAGCAGGTGACGGGCAATGGTGGTTTTGCCAACGTTGCCCGAGAAGTTAATGACGGCGATTTTCATGGATCGGCTCTCCGAATGGACAATGCTGTGCGGGGCTGCAGTTTGCGTGCAGCTATCGACAGAGTTACGGTTCGAGTTCGAATGACGGCGCGCCATGACTGGCCTCCTGAGTGGACTGTTCCGGTGCGCGATCGCTACCCGCTTCAGTACGCGGCTGCGACGGCTCCACGCCCTGGTCGGCACGCTCGCGCGCGATCTGTTCGCGCACGGCCTCAATGGTCGCCTCGCTCACCTGCGGCATCGGGACGTCGAGCGGACGGTTAGTTGCGCGCGCCTCGGCCACGGCGCTTTCGAACTTCCCCCGCAGGCGCTCCTTCTGCTGCTCGGGCAGCCCCTTGATCTCGTCTTCCAGGACCTCGCGGGCGGCCTGTTCCTTGATGCGCTCGCGGGCCATATCCAGCGTAACCTGCTGCTCCCTGGTGTACTTCCAGTTGCCGCTCAGGAAAGCGTCGCGTGCCTCATTGATGCGACGCCGTTCATCGATCTCGCGGCGCACACTGGCCATCTGCTGTCGCTGCTCGCGCGTGGGCAGTCCAGCTACATCCGGCGACGACACGTGCCACTCGTTACGGCGGCTCGTCACGGACTTCGGCGCCAGTTCCTTCCCGTTTTCGTCAAACTGCCTCTTCAGGACAGCGACCTCGCGGTTGCCGCCATTTTCGAGCTCGATGCGCTGGCCAACCTGGACACCGCTTTCTGCAATCGCCCGCTCGATGTCGAAGCCCCACACGGTTTGCTCGCCAGACGGCGTGCGTACAGTCGCGTAATAGCTGTCGTTCTGCTTTTCGTCGTGATTGAACGGCGCGGCGCCGTGCGCGACAAGCACGCCTGCCGTGACGCCCGGCGTCGCCGCCGCTGGCGATGCGGACGACGCGGCCGGCAGCGGGGCTGCCGACGGCAGGCCGGCGGCAGACGGCCCCCGCTGCGGAGCGGAAGGCCCCTTGTCCGTGGGCGGCAACGCCGTAGATGGGCCGCGAGCCGTCCGTTCGGGATCTGACCTGCCCCCCGGTACCGGCTGCTCCGGCATCTTTCCGTCCCCCAAGGACTCCACCGTGTTCGTACGCTCCGGCTCGTTGGTGTTTGACCGCTCGCCGGCTGCTATACGCATCGCTTCGCGCGCGGCGGTGAGTCGCGCACGATCCTGGGCGTCCGGCTTGAACCCGCGTGAGGGCACGCCGGCAAGTTCGGCCACAATCCACGCCTGGCGCCGGAACTCTTCGCTGCCCTTGATCTGCAGCTCGCCCCAGTGCTTCGCCTGCGCGACGGCCACCATATGCTGGATCACCTCACGGTCTTCGCTCGCCGTGGCAAGCGAGCGGCCCTTGTCCTCGAAATGCACGGTCTCGCTCTTGCGGTCGAGATACTTGCCTTCGTACGTCACATAGCGATCACGTACCGACTTCGGCACCTCGTAGCCGGTCTTCTCCGTAATCGGCTTCGGACGGATACTGTTCTCGCCACTCTTCGGATCGAGCGGCTTGCCGATACCGGCGGCTGGTTTAACGGTGTCATCAGTCGGCGTGCTGCCCTCTTCAAGGTGTGCCTTGGCCCGCACGCGGTCGGCTTCGCGGATCTTCTTCAACCGCTCACGCGTCGCGTCATCAAGAGGCTGTTCAGGCGTTCCCGGCGCGAGGCGTGCGTCCTCCTCGTTCGCCGGCAGTGTCTGGCGCGCGCGGATGTCCGACGCGTCATTCTCGTTGGCCGCGTCGCGCTCGTGGACGTCAAGCCGATCCTGCGGGATTTCGATCTCGTTCATAGCGGGGCTCCTTCAGTTACAGGGGTAGAGGGCGCGTCCGGCTGGTCTGCCGCGACCGCATCGGGAACCACCTCACGCAGGTATGGCATCAGCCTGAAGAGCGAGGAGCGGATGCTTTCACGGTTAGCAAAGTGGACAGCCTTCAGCACACCGACCTCATGCCCGCGCACATCGCGCACGGGGCTGGCCGCGGCGCCGATCGTGGCAGCCTGGGCTCGGCGTGCAACGTTCTGCGCCTGCCACCACTGCCCAACATCGATCTGCGACACCGGCGCGCACAGTTCGCGGGCGACGAATGCCGCATGCTTCATCTGCTGTTCATCCGGAAATTTCGGCGAGAACCCAAACATCGCGCCGCGGCGATTGGTTTTTTCAAGGTCTGCCATGACGCCCTGCAGATAGGGGCTTTGCTGCACAAGGCGGTCCACGAGTTCGGCGTCTTCGTAGAAGTACGCCTTGTCGCACAGGATCGGGTTGCACCCTTCTATCGTGATGATCTGCTTGTTCTTCGGAAGTGCCCGCAGTTCCTGCGGTAGCATCAGCGGACGGGCGTGCTCGCTCTCGTTCGTGCTGGTCGACGCGCTGCGGCCACGACTGCGCCCCCTCGAGCGCGCCAGAAACGTGAAAGTGCCGAGCATCTTCGAATACTCTTCGGAATCCTCTCTGGTCCGCGGTGCAAAGATGTTACGCATCTTGCAGTTCACCGCGAGCGTCTGTGCGCCGTGCTTGCCGTACAGCTTCGGATCCTCAAGCTGCGACATGCTGTGGAAAATCAGCATCAGGCGCAAATTGAAACCGGCAATGAACGCATTGCCCGTGTCGATGATGTCGATCTTGCCGGGCGCCGCAAACTCGTCCATGATCAACGCGCACTGGTACGTCAGGTCCGGATTCTCGGCGGGCTGCTCGCGCGTGTTAAGGTCGATCAGCTGGGAGAAGAACAGGTTGATGAGTAGAGCGCCGGCCTTGAGCTCGTTCGGCTTGATCGCGACATAGATCGACATCGGCTTTTTGCGCACCTCAGACGGATCGAAATCGCATCGTGATGTCGCTGCGTCGACAATGGGATTGCTGAACACGTTCAGCGGTGCGGTCATCGTTGAAACGATGTTGGCGAACGCTTCCTTCGATTGCGACAGGAAGCGGTTCAGGCAGTCCAGGCACTCGAAGCTGAGGGCAGGTAGCGTATCAGTCGGGTTGGTACGCGTACTGACGATCGACGATACGTGCTCGCGTATCGTCCTGCCCTTGCCGGAGGCCTGCCGCAGCACCTCGCCGAACGTGCAAGGCAGCGACGGCGTTTCGAGCAGGTACAGCACGATGCCGATGAAGAGATTGCGCGCGTTGTCGTTCCAGTATTTCAGCCGCGCATCGACGTTCGACGGGTAAAGATGTTCACCGATGCCCATCACGTCGCCCACACGCATCCAGGCAGGGCGCCTCTCAATGTACGCAAACGGGTTGTAGCCGTGAGTACGGCCATCCTCGGCGAACGGAGCCCACAGCCAGGTCTCCTGACCGCATCTACGCCTGTAACCCGAGGTATACAGCCAGTTCTCGCCCTTGATGTCCTCCACCACAACCGAATGCGGATAGGTGAGAAGATTCGGGATCACCATCGAGACGCCTTTCTCAGCGCGGGTGCCGGCCGCGAGCATCAGGAAGTCCTGGCCGCGATACTTGAGGTATTCGCCCTTGTACTTGCCGACGATAAACGGAGGGTACATATGCGACATGTCACTTCTCCAGCAGGCCGGCTTTCTCGATGTCGCGGCGTGTGGCAAAGCGCGCATCGCCGAATTGCGCAATGCGACCACGCGATTTTGCGAGCGCCACTCCCACGATTGCGACCGGCAGGCAACCAATCACCGCCGAGAGCAGTGTGCAAACTCTCAGGGCGCGCACGACCGACGGTACGTCGCCCCAGGCATGCCAGTAGTCATAGAGCGTGAACAGACTCACCGTGTTCGGCGGCAGCTTCTCCATAAGGGCGAAGAGCCTTCCGCCGGCGTACTGGCCGAGTGCCACGGCGCCGGTCTCGATCACCAGCAGCACGACGCACGGAATCAGGATCCTTAGATATTTCGGCATGGCGCTCCTCAGTGCTTTGCGATACCGCCGGCCGGCAGACGGGCTATATCGCGCGATCGACCACCCGGTTGGATGCACGAGCGCGAATTCACCCTGCGGCCTCCATTTGCATGCCGCAGAATCCTCAGCGGCGGCCTGAATGTCGAGATCGACGGCGTTCATACCGCACCGTCGAGCCATTGCCACTTGCCGATCGGGTCGTACCAGATCTCGGCAAGCCGCTTTTTTCGCATGTACAGCACCAGATCAACCGTCGAGCGCACCTGCCCGACGATGAACTGCCAGTCGAGCGTCTGGCCCACCACACCCTGCTTGACGAGTGTGGCGATGCGCGAGTGCGCAGTGCGCGCGCCATTGCAATGCAATGTCGTGATGCCGCCGGGCGTGTCGGTGTTCATCAGCGTGATGTAGTCCCATGCCTCATCGCCGCGCAGTTCGGCCATGAACACGCGATCGAACTTCATGCGCAAGGTCGAGCGCACCAGCTCCTTCGCCGGAAGCTCGTCGCTGAAGAACATGTGGACGTGGTTAGGGTGCTCCGGTAACGACAGTTCCGGGATGTCCTGGATCGTGCCGATTCGCTCATCGGTTGGCACAAGATCGACCAGTCCCTTGTGTAACGTGGTCTTGCCCGACCCGGTACCACCAGCGATCAGGATGTTCAGCCGGTTTGCAACAGCGAGCTCTAGCATGCGCCGGATGCTGCGCTCACCTTGTGCCTCTAGCATTGCCAGCTCGAACGGCTGGAGAAGGTCATGGTGGGAAGTGTCACGCCGCGGAGAGACATCGCGATAGTCGCTGAACCAGCCCCTATCCTCGTACTCGCCAACAGAAAACCGGACCTTTGAGGGAATGCGGATCGTGATAGAGAGGGTGTCGCGCTCGCAGGCAGGGGCCATTAGCACGTGACCGCGCTCGCCGTCGGGAAGCACAACAGGGTGGATCGGGTCTCGCGTGGACAGCTTGCCCCCCTTGGCCACCGTCAGGGCATTTCCGAGCTTGAAGCAGGCATCCAGCGTGCATGCGGGCGCGTCGTGCCGCTTCCAGCCTTGCGGACCTTCCGTCCAGATCTCGCCGGGACGGTTGATCGCGACTTCGGTCAGTCCGGTATCGAAGAAATTCGAGATGCCCATCTGCTTGAGGAAATTCCGCGCAATGGTCCCTTTCTCGATGACGTCAATCATCACTGCGGCATTCATCAGCAAGCCTCCTTGTATCTCCCGTTACAACCCGCTTCAGTGCGCCTCGCCCGGAGGCACCAGCGGCTCGACCTGTACCGACACGCGGTACGACTGCCGGTCATCCGGTACGCTGCTCGCGAGTTCGCGCAGCGTCTGTGCGAGCGATGAGGTGGAGACGACTGTGGTCACCATCGGCAGACCCAGACGCTCGCCCACTGCATTGAGGACCTGGCGGTGCAGCGGCGAGGACATGTCCTCAAACCGGCAGCGATCCAGGGACAGACATTCCTCGAAGGCGTGTTCGTCGCCAATGCGGCGCAGCGGCAGCGCATCCGAGGGCGTGAACGCGCGGCGGGCATCAACCTGATCGGCCAGTTGCCGCACGCGGCTGCCATTGAACATGTAATGCAGCGCATCTCGCAGTTTGCCTCAAAGGCATCACGATCGATGCCGTGAAGCGGAAAATCCTCGGGAAAGTGAACCTGCAACTTCGTTGTCACCGTCTCGCCTCCTTTCATTGCGGGTCCGTCGAACCGACCTCGTTGCCGTCCACGCCGACGTTCTCGTACACGCTGCTCAGGTCCACGTCGCGCGCCACAAATATGTTGATCACGGAGCCCTGGTTCGAATACGCCGTCGGCGGAATGTTGATCGTGGAGCGTAGCGTCTCCGCAGCGACCTCCTGGGTCGCATTCGAACTGTTCGAGAAGGTGATCGTCTGCCCCGCTCCGGTTGCCCTGTTGGCCAGCGCCTGACCGAAGTCACCGATCAGGCTCACCATCAGCGCGCCCTTGAAGCGCAGCCAGAAGTGCTCGTCGACGTAGGCGGGAATGCCAGCCGCGCCCAGCGGATCGGTCGCCGGCGAATTCAGTGGAATCCGCACGTCGCCATCGTCGATCTCGTCCCAGATCGCGCCGATCACGCCCTGCCCCTGCATCACGGCATCACGCGTCTCGCCCTTGGCAATCGCGCCCTTGCGCACCAGCAGCGTCGTGCCGTCGTCTGACCAGACGTCCTGCGCAATCGGACAGCCTATGAGGCCGGGGCGGTCAGTACGGATCGCCGTGGCCTGTCCGCAGCGGATCATCGTGTTTCGGCTAAGCAGGTAGTGGCGGTTTGGCCGGAACGACGCCTGCATCGACTGCAGGTTCGAAGGCTGCAGCGACTGCTCAAGGGCACTCCCCTTGCCATCGCCCGTGGCCGGCGTCGCGCGGGCGGCACCACCTCCTCCTGACTGCCCGCGCAGAGCCGACAGGCCCATCGACCTCGCCGCGCCGGACAGGCCGCCGTCCGCGCTGCTGTCGTTACCACCGGAAGCACTGTTGCCGCGCCCGAACGCATCCATCGTTGCGCCGCTCTCTGTCGTATCTCCCGCCTCGGCACCCGTGTCGCCGCCACCCAGCGCGAGCACGCTGCCCTGCAGGCGCCGCTCGGCCGGCGTGAGCGGACGCTGCCGGTTCGCGGCCATCTGACCACCCGTGCCGCCGTGCTGCGCCGTATCCGAAGGCTGCGCCAGGTGCGCCCTCGCCTCCGAGGCCGCGTTAGCCGCGGCCGCCGCTTCTGACGCAGCTTTCGCCTGCGCCGCTTCATCACGCTTGATCCGGTCTTTCTGGGCATCAATATCCGTACCGGGGTCGTGATTTCCCGAGTTCTGCGCCTTCTTTTCGTCCGCTTTTTTGGCTTCCTGATGACTGTCGGCCAGGCGCTGGAGTCCTACCGTGAGGGCGGCCGCACCGAATCCGATGATGACGATGAACGCGAGCACGAGCTTCCATCGGCCGGCGCGGGTTTTGCGGCGCCCCGGGAGCTCCAGCGACGGTTCCGGCCCGGTGTCGGAGGTCGGCCTGCTCGAGATTTCGTTTTGCTCTTTCATCGGTCTGTGTGCACCGTTCAGTTGCCAGGACTCGAAGGGTTGAAGGACGCGTCACGCTCCCGCGTGAGCCGGGCTGTGCCAGGCAGCGACGAACCTGATGCGTCTGAATGGCCATCGGGCGAGTAGCCGTCGTTGCGAATACCCAGAACCGATTGCCCGTAGCGGATCACGAATTCCCTGGAGACCTCGTGCACGACGATCGTGTCGCCCTCCATGTGGTAATTCACGGTCGCCTCGTCACCGTCCGGCAGCTTGGTGAAGATCGTGGGCAGATCGCGTGTCGTCGAATACTTGAAGTAGGTAAAGCGCCCGTCGTCCCATAGGACGGTCGGCGCAAGAGCGTGATCGCCGCGCATCATGTACTGCATGTTCGACGCGTTGGCCACAGCGACTGGGGCCACCTGAGTGCCGGGGTTGCCGACGGCCTGCAGCGTCGCCAGGAACGCCGCCCTGCCGCCCGGCATTGATGCGCGCGGCATCGGACTGCCCGTCGCGCCCGCGAGTGCCGCCGTGACTGCCTGCTGCCGGCGCAGTTGTGCCGACGCCGCCTTCTCGCGCGTGTCTGGATAATCGAAGCGCAGCACCCACGTCGCCGGCTGCGCGGCCGTCGCATCAGCCAGGGATATGGCGTAGACGCGACGGTTCGTCACGATCAGGAAATTCGTCTCGGGCTGCTGGGCTCTCGGCTTCAGTAACGCTCCGCTGTCGGTCATGCCCAGCGACCACGCCTTGGTATCGCCGATGCCTGCACCGTGGTCGATGACCTTCTCTCCCGGCTCGAACTGGATGAATACCGCCCTTCCCGCTTCTGTCGCCACGCGATAGGACTGGTTTGCATCGTAGGTTGCGCACTGCACGTGCGGATCGCCGCCGCAGCTGTGCGGCGTTTGAACCGCGACTGCCGGCGCGCTCACCGTAACGACAGCGCACGCAAGCGCTTTCCGCATGGGAAACCGGCCCAGGCTCATGCCGCGCCTCCGGTCGATGGCGTTGCGGTGGAACCGGGCGCGACATCCGAGGGCGCACGCGTCCAGTCGCGCGAGACCTGGTAGCTCGTGCAGCGAAAGCCGTCGGGGTCGATATCCTGCTCGTCCTGCTTCTCCGGAATATCCACACGCGTGAAAGCCACCGTCGCAATCCAGTACGTCGGATCGGGACGCTGGGCGGCCGGACTCAATGGCACCAGCTGCCGCGAGAAGAAAACTTGTGCCGTGGCACCCACAAACGTGATTGAGCCGACCTTCGCAATGATGCGCGCCTGGTCTTTCAGCATCTTGAGCGGACCCGCTGGCCCGCGGATAAACGTGTCGTAGATCTGCCCTTCCCGGTCATCGCTCATGATCATCACGGCCTTGTGGGCGTCCTCGATGGTTTCCCAGTCGTAACCCTCCCGCAGCAGGACATAGGTGTGGAGGTCGTGACGGTCGGTCTTCTCATTGAACGTCACGCGGCCATGCGCGGTTGTGGGTAACACGTCCACCTTGCCGGTCGTGTTGTCCACCCGTAGCACAGCGGGTGGATTCGGCCTTTTCAGTAATCCTAAAGCTCCCATGCAAAAAACAGCCGCGAGAGCGACACCGCCCGAGAGCACCGAGCGACGATCGGCGATACGTGCCTTTTCTTCCAGCGCCCGCATCTTCGACCGTTCGAATGCCATCGCCTGGTTCAGATACCAGGTCACCGCATCGTTGCCAGATGCATCCGCCGATGTTGCTGTCTGCTGTTTCTGGATAGCCGTCGCCGCGGCATCCGGTTTGCGACGGCGGCCCGGCATCGCCGCCGCAAACCACCGTCTGATCATTGCGGACATCCAATCCTCACTTCTGTTGTGGACGGCTGGCTTGCGCCGTGACCGGATTGACGGGCACCCACTGGCCGGTAGGCTCTGGGGGCTTCGGTGGCGAACTGCACGCCGCGAGGATCGAGATCGCTGCCGCCACAGCGACGGCGATGGCGATGGCGCTCGCCGGCATGCGACTATGGCCAACTGGTTCAGTCATCTTTGCTTCCCCCTCCGCGTATCGCTCAGTGAAGCCAATGCGCCGCAGTGTTGACAAGCAGCGCTGAGACCACCGCGCCGACCGTTGCGACCGCTGCGGCAATCAACCACCAGCGTGCAAGCTTCAGAAAAAAATTGTTCACTTCTTACCTCGCTTCGCTCAATGAGCCACCCGCTCCGCTCTTTCCTCCGCTCCCACCCACCTTTCCAAGTGCACCCGCTATCCTGCCGACGGTACTGAACTTGCCCACCATCGTCGAAATACCAACCCCGCCCGCGAGAGACGATGCAAGACCGGGCAAATTCAGCGAAATGACCCAGAATGCGATACCCATGACGTCGAGTTCAATGAGCTGCGGAATCGAGACGGGACCGTTATTCGGCACGATGCCCATCGCGAAATTGACCTCGAGCGCGCACGCTGCGGCAAACAGCGCTACAAGCAGGATGTAGTTCATGCACTGGCCCACCCAGTTCCAGAAGAATTGCCGCGATGGCGGGAAAAGCCCGGCCGATATAAACAACGGACCAAGCGCCAGCAGAAGACCCAGCGCAAACTTCGCGAGGATGATGTAGGCAACCGCGATGGACATGAACGGGCCCCCGAAAATGATCATCAGGGCGATTGTCCAGATTGCAGCAATGACTCTGAGGCCGGAAGCCTGCTGGTAGATATTGATCGCTGCGTTGATATACGCATTGAGCAGATCGTCGAGGCCTGATATTGGATTGCCGCTGTTGGTCAAGGCGCCGGCGATCTGCTCGCCCAGACCATTCACAAACGGTACGACATAGTCACTGTAGAACTGGATGTTCATGCCGCACGTGAGAATGACAGCCCAGAGCGCCACGCGCTTGAAAAAATCGTCAATCGGATCGTCATGGCGGCCCTGCCAGTACCCCCAGCAGATCAATAGTACGTAAATACTGAAACACACAGCCATCAACGGCGAGATAAGAGAAATCATCCTCGTCGAGCCGGAGGAAATCGTACTCAGCACGTTCTGCTCGAACGTGTTCGTCATGGACGTGAAAAGGTTGACAGAGACCACGGACACCTCCTACCTCAGTCAAACGACGGCGAACCGCTGATGCTATTTCAGTCCGGCGGCGCTCGCCGCGGCGTCGTCGCTGGCCGGATTGATACCTTGCGCCTTACGTTGTGCCGCCAGTTTCTCGGGCGTTGTACCCAGCATCGCGGCATCGAATTTCAGGTCCCGTTGCTGCTGCTGTTCCTCCTGGAGGTTGTGCTGATGACGGTCCCACGCGAGGTAGCCCAGATAGCCTGCGATAACGGCCAGCAGGGTGATGACGGTTCCGAGGAGTGCCTTATTGACCATTGGTGTTCCCCACAAAAGCGTTGTCGAATTCGCGATCGCGCTGCTCCTGAGCAAGCTTGAGCTCGTCCTCCTGCAGCTTCGCGGTCAGCTGCAGACGCGTCTGGTCGTTAGTCACTAGGGCCTCTTCGGCCGCCATGCGGTTTTGCAGATCGGCTTTTTCGGTTGGGTCCTGCGTCAGGTTCGCCTGCTGCATGAGCGACTGGATGTTGCTGAAGCGCGCCATGATCGCCGAGTACGCCTGCTCGTTCATGGCCTTGTTCGCGGCAAGCGTGTCGTAATAGCGCTGCTGGCCCGCCGTGGCGGCGCCCGTCATGCCCTCCTGCTGCTCGATGCTCTGCATCGTCGAGCTGATGCCGGGCAGGCCGCCTGACTTCGCCTGCGAGTAAATGTCCTGCCACTCTTCAGGCAGGTAGTTGCGCAACGACGGATTGTTCAGCATCATGCCGATGCTGCTGTTGCCGGTGATGGCCTGGAACTGCGCCTCCTGGTTCTGCACCTGCCGAACCAACTGCTGAACCATCTCCATCTGCTGGGCGAGCTCGGCCGGCGAGATGGTCGGCACACCTTGGGCGTGCCCCGCCGACGCGCCGAACAGGATGGCAATAGCAGGGAGCGCGCGACGCAGCCCACTCTGCAAAGCGGTCGAGAAGGCGAGTTCAGGTTTCACGGCTACCTCCATTCGGGTTGAAATTCAAACTGTGGCCAGCGCAGCCGTTTCGTGCGCAACAGGCCCATAGATCGCCTCGAGCGCCACGCGCTTTTCCGCAAGCAGCGTATATAGCTCAGTAATCCATATCAGTTCGTCCTTACCGTGTTTTGCAATCAGCCGCGAGCGCTGCTTGCGCTCGTAAACGCGATATAGATAGGCCGGCACCCATGCGTCCGGGTCATCGCCCACTTCGGAGCGCACATCGTCGAGAATCCGCGCGTTCTCTCGATCGCCGGAGAACATCGCAATCGCATCGTCCATACCGCGCAGATCGAAATGAGCGATCGCCGACTGGTTGCCCTGCTTGATCAGCATGAGACGCGAGTCCTTCGTGAATGTCTTGAACTTGCTGAATTCCTTCTTTGTCATCCCGTCGCGTAGATAGGGAGCTTCTTCTGCCTGCTCATCAGCGAGATAGCACTTGGTGGCAATAAGGCTGCGCAGCGCCGGGTACAGATCCGCAACCTTCTGTGCCTGTTCTGGTTGCTGCGTGAGGAGGATCATGAATTCACCCTCCTTCCGGCCGCTGGCCAGCGTTTCCTCAATCTGCTCACGGATCGTCGGAAAGCGGGTCGGCAGCCAGTATTCCTCTACGACCGTTGCCATCAGCCCGCCTTCACGACGCATGAGCTTCTTCAGATGGAAGAGCCATGCAAATACGGGCTCCGACGGCTCGTAGTCCGGAACAAGGAATGCCTCAACGTCGAACCCGATAACGCGCTGTTCGGTCAGATTCCGTACCGGGTTCGGTGGGTTGTCGAACACCCATGCGAACTTGCCGTTCGCGGATTTGCACCAGAGCGACAGACGCTCACGCAGGCAATCGCCGCCTTCGTCCGGGATACTCTCCAGCAGGAGGCTGAAGCGGCGCAGGCGCACATCTTCGATGCCCATCACGGCATCGACGGCGTTCTGGCACTGCTTCGCTTCTTCGGCCGTCAGGGGGAGCTGGACCGGTCGGCCCTGTTGATCGACTCCGTTCTTGCGACCACACAACCCGACGAGGGTATAGAGAAATGCGCGGTTTTCCGGCGTATCGGCCAGTTCAAACGGCGCCCAGTTGGTGGGCTCACCTTTCACCACATGAACATACGCCCCGCGCATCATGCGGATCACGGGCTCCCATGCGCGCCCCTTGTCCAGCACGAACAGCATCGGATCGAACCGCATCAGCATATTTACCGTGGCAGCAATAACTGTACTTTTGCCTGCACCGGTCGTGCCTTTCACCTCGGTATGGCCGGCCACCTTCTCGCCTACATTGATGTCACCCATGCGCGTCGCGTGAAAGCTGAAATCGTAGGCATTGCTGGCGAGCGTGGGAAACGGAATGATCGCGGAGCCGTCGCCGACCGGATTACCCTCCGCCTTGCCAGTCGAGTAGGTGTGAAACGCGTTCATCGCGGCCAGATTGCGCGAGGACTGCACCTTGGGCCGCGGCTTGACCTTCGCGCCCGGAACCTGGGAAAAATAGGTGAACGGCGCCGATCCGGTGGCGGTCATCCATTCCACACCGCACTCGTTGCGCGAACGGGAAATAAACAGGTCTCCGTTCGCGATCGCTTCCTTTGCCGTTGCCCCATACACCACGGCCGCGCCGTGGTACTCGCCGAAGCTCAACTCGCCGGTGTTGACATAGCCTTGCGCGTTGCGCAGCTCCTTGATCTGGTGTGCGGCCTTGTCCCCTGCCGACTCCAGCCTGTTGATGGCGGAATCGATCGTGCGGTTTGCGTCATACCCGGTCAGACAATTGAACGATTGCGTGATGGTGAATTCCATCGGCAGTGTGAGCAGTGCGTTCAGTTGCCCCCAGCCAGGCCTGTCCGGAAAGCCACGCAGATCCAGACAGGTTGCAAACTGTCGTCCCGGTGTGACGCCCGGCCCGCGGATCGCCATGGTGTTGTAGCCAAAATGAAGCCAGCTCGACGGGATGACATCCATTCCCGGTTCCGCTGAAACCGCGGTATCAATCCATACCGCATTGACGATGTCGCTGACGAAGCCGTACTGCTTCGAGTACAGCATCTGCGTGCCGTTCATGTGCGTGCGGGGATACACATCAAGGAGCTCGGCGTCGTAACCGGCGAACTGCAGCATTGCCTGACTCGCAAGCGACTCGATTTCCTTCAGACCATCGTCGAAGTCCTCGTATTTGAGAATCAGCGACAGGTAATAGCGGTTCTCATAGAAGCGCGCATTGCTGAACCGCGCGATGTATTCCCGCGCGAACCACTGCTGGAAGCGCTCCCGAAACCGGTAGACACGTTCAAAACTCACACGTCGGCGGGCAAACGTCGTGCAGTAACCGAGGCGACCGCCCAAATCGCGCCCGAGTTTGCTGTACGTTTCCGTATCGCGATCGAAGGTGCGCTCAAGCGCCAGGTTTTCGTGAACCTCGAAAGGCATACCACTCAGCGAGAGGGTCACCATGAAACGGTCGCCCCCGAGGTGCTGGACGTATCTCGTCACCGGATGGCCGAACGTCGGCAGCCAGTCCTCGACCGCGCCCAGGCCGCCGAGAATGTCACTTGAAACCTCGGGCTTCTGATTCACGGCTCCTCCTGATCAAGTTCGCGCAGGCGGTGCGTGCCGCGCGGCAGGGGCGTCAGGAACGCCCGGTAAACGCGGCGCTGCCTCCCAAAGCGCAGCGGGGCCAGCGTCAGTGTGTTGCCAAAACGCAGAGCGGCGCCCTTCGCGTTGACGAACGCCCGAAGCTTCTGCATCCGGAAGTAGAAACGGCAGCGGATCTCCAGCCACATGATGCGCAGGCCCTGATCGTCCGTTTCACACACCTGCTTGAAGTACAGGAGCACTGGTGCACCCAGGAATGCAAACGCCAAACCGCCCGGTCCGAGAATCGCCCCTGCGATAACGCCAACGAACATGGAACATACGACCACCACCAGCATGGCCATATACGGCACGCCCCAGATGCCGGCCGTGCGGCCCAGGCCGTTGAAACCGGGATAGCGGGTTTTCTCGTCGGACATGGCGCGCTCAGGAAAACATGTTCCACAGATAGGGGGCGAGCACACCGACGACCGAGCCCACCACCGCGACCTTTCCGCAGAGCACACCGAATTCGCTCCAGTGAGCACGATCTGCCCAGCATTCGGCCCCTTTCCACATCAGGACACAGGCACCCACGATGCCAAGAAAACTGTAGAGCCAGATCTTGAATGTGGTCGCACCCTGCGTCGCCGAATCCAGACCGCCGGCGAACGCCCGGTGCGGTCCAACGATGCTGCAGAGGATGGATGCAACGAGAGCATGGCAGGCGATACGCCGCATGTTCATGCGCGACGCGTAATTAATCAGTTGTACTGATTTCGCGTAATTCAACTTGGTGCCGAAAAACATAATTCCTCCGTCAGGTTGCCATTGATATCCGCCGGCCAGCGGGTCAGCTACATCAATTGCACGAGTCACCGTCGCATGGATAGTCACCAAACGCGTCCCACGACGGATGCGATCGTGCTGCGGTGTCGTTGTCCGCGTCGCCATCGGATGCAGTCACACGCCGCACGCGTACCGGCCGCGCGCGATCGGACTTGGGTGTCGCCGCCCTGTTCATCACAACGGGGATCGCCGGCACGACGGTGGTTTGGGCGGCCGGCTGCGCGTTGGCCGCGACGCGCTGGACATAGCTCGTGCCGTCGGCTTCGGCAACGAAACCTCGCGTGAAAGTCCCGCTGTAGTAGCAGCTGATAGCCGCACCCAACGTCCTGTCTCCTACTCCCATGCTCCCAGCCGCCCTGGCGTAGCAGCGGCTCAGGATGTCGGCGCCGGCGCGCAGGTTGGCGCACATATCGAACACAGTCCTGTAGGTGAGTCCATAGCGGGCCAGGTTCGCCTTATTGATCTGTCCGAGCCCCATGCTGAAATTGAGGCCTTGTGCGTCAAGCGCCTTTGCGGTCGCTACGGCCTCCGCCTCATTGCGGGGCTGCCTCGCAAGATGGCCGCCGACCACGCCAATTGCATAGGGATTGAAGCCGGATTCCGTGCGAACGAGTGCCTTCAGCGTGGTCGGATGGACAGTCGGAGCACACTGTTGCGCTAGCAAACTGAAATCGATCGGCATCATGGCAACCTCGATATCTTCTGCGGTTGATCCGGGCCACCACCGCGGGTGCGGTCATGGCATTCGGATGTGCTCCAAAACAGTTCCATCCTGCAGTCAGCAAACCTTGCGAATACCTTGGCGTCGCACAAAGCAATCGCCTCGGGATCGCCCCGGCTGCCTTGGCACTATAGTGCCATTTCGTGGCACTATACGGTAGTGTCTTCGTAGTGTCAAATACTGCACCTATGGATGACATCATTCGTTCCCAGTTCCGGTTGCCGCGTCCGCTGCACCTTCAGCTCAAAGCTACGGCCAGGGCGAACGGGCGCTCTCTGAATGCCGAGGCGGTTGCACAGCTCAGTCGCGCCCTGTCAATGCCCGAGGATGTGATAGCGCAGGCGAAGGTGCCGGCGCCGACGGCGAACCAGCTCGCCGAGGTTTTAGGGCGCATCCCCTTGCGGAGCATCCTGACGGCCGAAGAAGTCGATACCATCGCAACGCGGCTCCAGACACTGCTTGCCAGTGACAACTAGGCGGCCGCGCGGCACTAGAGCGGAAGGCCTCAGCCGCACTCCCGAAGACACCATTCCTTTCAGTTACGCGCATCCACGGAATCATCCAGGGCGAAGTCCAGGCATCTTCCCTCGACCGCGGCGCGGCGTTCGCGAAGCTCGACGATCAACTGAGCGTTTTTCGAGCGAGACTCAAGCTTCGCGCGGTTGGCCAGCCAATCATTGAGCTCCCTGGGGAGTCGACACTGTGAGCGAACAATGTCACTCATTCCCCCTCCTCTCACGCACTTCCGTGCTGTTCAACACGTTGTTAATCGAAGGCAACACTGAATCGACACCGCACTGACACTCTCGCCGAAACAGCCTGATAACTTCAAGATGCTCGTTTATTCTTGATTTTCGTGCGTATCGGTGCTACGCCGATGCGACGGCATATCTGGATGATGGTTCATGACCGAAAACCAGAGCGGTGGCAAAAGCGCGAGGAAGAACATGTGCATGTATCCCGCTGGCAGCGTCACGCCAACGCACTTGAGACGCCTGCAGGAGAGTGTTTGGTCGAGATGGTGATGGGCGTGAAAACCATTGTTCACGAACAGCCG
Source organism: Paraburkholderia sp. Ac-20340 (assembly GCF_017104965.1). Lineage (GTDB taxonomy): Bacteria > Pseudomonadota > Gammaproteobacteria > Burkholderiales > Burkholderiaceae > Paraburkholderia. The sequence continues at coordinate 102,303 of NZ_JAAGPR010000024.1, read as the reverse complement.
GTTGGAGAGCCAGGAGCGGACGTTCCATGCGACAGGATCGCCGCCACCGACAAGGCCGTAGTGCTGGATGTAGCCGATCGTTTCCACGACGAAGATGGAAATTGCACTTTGGCCAAGAAAGAACATCAAGCCGCGCGCGCCGCCAAGCGTCAGAAATACGAACACAGTTCCGATCCACGCTGAGGCTGGAAACACGAGCCTGCGCTTTCGCCCTTGGGCCAACCGCCGGCGATCGGCAGCGAGAGCCGCAAGCGATGATCTGGCAAAGGAACGCCCCACATGCCTCCAAAGCGGCAGGCCAACATGCGCCGTTGACCCAAACTGGGGATCCCCGACGTTGGCGTGATGCAGTTCGTGTACCAACCGGTAGTGCGGATATCCGGCGAGTGTCATCCCAATATCGGTAGCCCATCTTCCCAGGCGACCGTCTCCATGCATGACCTCGTGAATGTGGGCCATCGCAAACGCACTCAGAACGCCGCATACCACCGTAAGACCCACAAATTCCGGCGCGGGGACATACTTGATTCGAGATGCCGAATCGAGAACCGCAACCACCCACAAGCAGATAAACCCGACAGGAACCACATGACTGACCGTAGGGCCGTCGATTTGTCCGTCACCCGTCCCGATATGCTCACCAAGCAACGCATCGAAGACAAGGATTGCAACTATCAGGCCGGCGACGTACACCCATGGGTGATCACACTGAAACGCGACAATAGCTGAAACCGGGATTGCCCACGACAACAAGTACCACCCCGGCTTGTCACGCAAGGAGGTCATGCTCTTCCGCGAATTTCACCGCTGCGGTGATGCGCGCAACATTGAGCTTTTCATTGATGCGCTGGAATTGGCGATAGACAGTCACCGACGATACCTGCAATTCGGCGGCAATGTCTGCGGCGGTGAAACCCGTCCTTACCAGGCCGAGGAGCCGGAGCTCGTCGTGTGTCAGGCCCGTGACCTGCATCACTTCTTCTCTCACCGCACGGGACGACCATTCGAGAAGTTCCAGTGCCAGGGCGCGAAAAAGCGGGCGCGCTTCGTGGAATTTTGCCTCCATCGTTTCTGGCGGCAGGTCAGATCCGAGATAAAGGATGCCGATGCGCCCCTTCTCGCTTGTGTGGACTGGAACGACGTAGCCGCTGCGAAAACCATATTCCGCCGCCACCTCCAGCATGCGTCGTTGACCTGCCGTGCGAACAGGCAGTTCGGAGCCTAGTAACGGCGCCGTGTTCGACCGCGCATACTCAAGGCATGGATCGGTGAGGTACCAGCGATTTGCATTGTAAAGTTGGCACCACTCCGGCCGGCAGCCAATCAGGAATCGATAGGTCGATCGGCTATCGGAAAAATCCGATGGATGCAGGGAGACGAACACGAACGACTCCGCACCACGTGTTTGAATCGCGCGCTTCACAAGCTCGGCTAACTCAAGCTCGTCTGTGGCGTTCAACAGGTCATCAACGCTCAGATCCATAACTGCCGTCCTACTTAACGTGCTTTGCCAACCTCACTACCCCAAACCAGTTGCCGAACTTCACCGTAGATGTACTCCATCACGGAATAGTGCGGATCGGCCGCCGCGAATCCCTCAAAATCATCGCGCACCAACATGGGAAGAACCTGCACCGCGACGGTCCGGTCACCCTGAACGAGAAAACGTTCGGCAATGAATCCCGTTGCTACACGATACAGGCGGACTCCGACGCGCTCTGTCGGAGCGCCAACGTCCCGCTCAAAGATGAGATTCTTCATAATCCTCACCAATATCACCGGGGTGGTACCCACACTCCCTGCATCTACGATCAAGGCAGTCTTGCGCAAATGGCGAGGAAATTAAATTGTCGGCAGCGCAAGCTTCGCACTCGAACCAACTCGTGAAAAAGACCTTGCGACATGCCTTGCAGGTAATCTGATGAACTTCTTTCTCGGTCAGGACCTCCCACCCATCCTCACCGAATACCATGCCGCAAGCCGGACACACGATGCTAAGACACTCACTCATAGTTTGCAGTCCAACTGTAATTTCGGTACCGGCGCACTACCACTAAGCACCCGATTGCTGCGCGATCCTTCTGCCAGTACAGGTCCTAGAAGTGGTTAAGCGAACCCCCTTCAAGTACGCCATGAACCGACCAATCTCAGCGTCCTCCATGCCCAACCACGCGTAACGCACACGTGCCGGTTTCAAAGGAAATATGCGCTCACGCGCGATTCCGTGATGTTCGAGATACGCAAGAAAGACGAACAGATCTTCGCCCTGCATTCGCTCGATCCATGACCGCAATCGGATCACCTGCTCGTCCGTGAGAGCCGCTGGCGATGTATTCAGCACACTCAATGCAAACCGCGTCGGTTGCCGTGTTCGGGGAGCAAAGTAAAGGTCCCGGAGATGCTGATGCGCTGCTCGCGGATCCTTTCCAGAATCGGAGTCTTGCGCCCTGCGCCGTCCGCGATTCCAAGGTCGACCTTCGCGAGCCGCAGACCAAATGCGGCGCAGGTTAGCTGACCGGGCGTCCTCCCTTGAAAACCAGATCTCCCGCAATTGGGCATACTCGTCCGACTGCGCAACGCGATATGCAGCGTCCACTAAAGGGCCGTCGTGCCAGCGCGCCACGGGCGGCATTCGCGTGGCCGCTCGCATACGGGCCTGGTCATCCTTCAACTCAACTTCTGCTTCCTCAAAGAGGCGGCGGAAAAGGACGATCGAGCGGCGAAAGTATTGGTTAGCGGCGTCTGCCTCAACGTACGGCCGCTCGGGAAACGTCTGGGCGTTTGCGGGAGCAACGTGGCCGTTACTCGAATCCGTTATCCTCGTCGCTATCCAGAATGCATACTGCGGAAAGAGACGCGCCAACGCTTCGATCATGTCCGGCGTCGGTCGCTGACGCCTATGGAATACCTTGCGCCACCGCTGCGTCGAAATCCCGGTGTATTCGGTGAGCCGCTCAAAATAACCTCGGCCCGGCTCGGGAACTTGAATGAATTCCGTCAACGAGTCGACGACTCGCCGGAGCCTTCCTCGCCCCCGTGCGCCATCCGTTTGTCCAAGCCTAGTCCGCTCATCCAGAAGCAGAATGATGCGGTCCTCGATCGTCGTACACATGCCCGGATAATCCTGATTCGACTATCTGTCCAGTCAAGACCAAAATTCATTTCGTACGACGTTACTGCGCCGGTCGCAAGGGACGCCAATGCTGTTACATCCAGATACATCGGCTAAACCAGACTGCATAAAAGAGGTAACTACCTCATTTCGGAGCCGGATGAGGCTCGATAAATCCGCAATAAATTCAGAGCGTCAGATAACCCGACGTCATCCAATATCAGCCGAAGCGTTCGATCATGTCTCGAGCAACTCGGTTCAGAGTGTCGGGCTGTAGATTCTGGAGCTCAATGGAGGGCGCGTTGGGGATCGACTGATAGACCCGTTTCGTTGAGCGTGCATAGCTCGGATCGTAATGAGCAATCATTAGGCGTTCGAATAATTCGGGAATCCTTCGTGCCGACGCCAGCTCGTGCCATAGCTCAACCTCTTTCCCGCCCACGAGGCTCCGCAGATGGGCGAGCCGATCGAGCAATGATTCAGGATCGCTTTCAAAATGTGCGTAGTCTTCGCGCCATAACCGTACGCGCTCTTCCATCGGGGCACGGACCTGCACCAGCGTGCCTGTCGAGTGCATCGTTTCGAGCAGGGTCAGCGGCACTTGAACGTTGCCGATTTTCTTGCTTTCAGCCTCGACCCATACTGGACGAGTTGAATTGAATGTGGAAAGTTTCTGAAGGAGCAAGCTGTCGAAATATTTTTGTGTCGGTTGCTCGATCCCGGGGATTGCACCGATAACAGAACCGCGATGCGCGGCAAGCGCCTCAAGGTCCAGAACCTGCGCCCCTTCAAGGGTCAGTTGGTCAAGCAGACGCGTTTTACCGCAACCCGTCGGCCCAGAAAGGACAATGTAAGAGAATTCGCGCGGACGACTCTCCAATTGCTCGTTGACCCAACGTCGGTAGCCTTTCCATCCCCCAGGTAATCGGTCAACCTTGTAGCCGATGGTGTCTAGCGCATCGAACCATAGACGGCTACGTTTGCCGCCACGAAAACAATAGACCAGGATCCGGCAGCGGCGAGAGTGGTTGGCAATTACAGTGTCCAGATGACGTGAAATGTTCTTCAACGAGTAGGACACGCCAATCAGGTATGCATGCATCTTGTCTGTTCGATGCAAGGTACCGACTTCCGCGTACTCCTCGTTGTTCACCACCGGAAGGCTGATTGCCCCCGGAATATGATCCTCCGCGTATTCGCGCTCGCACCGTGCATCAATGATGAGGTCGTAGTCTTCAAAGCGATACATGAATTCGGTGCCTCTCCTATTCGAACCCTGCCTCGGAGCAATTATGCGCAGGTTCGTGGCTGCCACGGTTAGATAGACCATACGGCACTCGAACCGCTCGGACGCACTATCCGTCACGCAGCAGAGCCGCGTTCGTGCGACAAGCGGGCGTCCACAAAGCCAGCCTCCCAGCCCACACTTTTGCGTAAAAAGCAAGAGCAATCTGGCATCTTGAAGTTATCACGGCGTTTGGGCGAAGGTGTCAGCGTGGTGTCGGTTCAGTGCGGTGAGTTGTCCTGCTTAGAAGTGCTGTCCGTAGATGCACCATCAGCAAGCATCAAGAGGCCGTACCGGTCAACCGAACTGTGTGGAAATGTGCCAATCCACTATCCGTGCTGGACGCGGCCGAGAAATCAACACTTCAGAGTTTACTTGAAGTTTACTCGGTCAGCCATTATCCTCACGGTTAATCGACTTCCACCCCAAAACCCTGCGGAAGTTCGGGTAACCTGAGGATGCGACCGTGACCGCCAACGACATACTGATTACCCACCTGCCAGAGGTCGACCAATCCGTGTCGTTCGACGCGTTGATTGGCGTATCAGGTCGGGCCAAGGACGCATTTGGGCAAATCCGAAACCGATTGCTCGAGCCCTATCCTCGCAAGAAGGCGCCGGTTTTCAGTACAGCAGCTCTGGCGGCGCTCTGCAATATCGACCGCCAAAAGCAGCGGTATCTGGCAAGCAAAGGTGAACTCCCGCCCGGCACCTTACCCGGGAATGGAAAAGCAAAGGTCTACACGCTAGACGAGACGATAACGTGGATTCAAGCAACATCGAAGCGTCCGAAACGCCCAACCGCGGCGCGCGGGCGCGTGTATGCGATCGCAAACTTCAAAGGCGGCGTCGCAAAGACAGCCACAGCCGTGTCCGTTGCACAAGCTCTCAGCTTGCTCGGTCGTCGCGTCCTCATCTTAGACTGCGACCCACAAGGGTCCGCTACGCAGTTATGTGGCTACGCGCCTGAAGCCGAGATTCCAGAAGATAAGACGCTACTGCCGCTTATTTATGGCGACCAGAAAACACTGCACTACGCTGTGCGGAACACGTATTGGCGTAACCTGGACCTCATTCCGGCGTCCGCCGCGCTCTTTGACGCTGAATTTGAGATCCCTTCGAAGGTGCTGCATGACCCGCGTTTTGAATTCTGGGACATCATCAACAAGGGGTTCAAATCGGACGCGACGAATTCTAGTGGTGACGGTGTACGTCCGCTAATCGAAGACTATGACGTTGTCATCGTCGACACCCCTCCTGCCCTCAGCTACCTGACGATCAACGCGCTTATTGCGGCGGATGCCATCCTGATGCCATGCCCGCCTGAGGGGCTTGATTTCGCCAGTTCCACCCAGTTTTGGAGTCTCTTCTCCGACGTCGGCAGCAACCTGCCTGGCCTCAAGGAAAAGAAACGCTATGACTTCGTGAAGGTGATTATGACGAAGGCACGCACCACTGATACCTCAAGGGCAGTACAGGGTTGGCTGCGTATGGCGTACAGCGACCATGTGCTTCCGTACATCATCCCGGAGTCGAAGATTCAACAGGACGCCTCGGCGATGTTGTCCACAATTTACGATCTTCCCAAGTCCGAAGTTCGAAACTCGACCTATGCAAGGCTACGCGAGCCACTCGACCAGTTGGCCGAATACCTTGATGACCAGCTGATCGCAGCTTGGGCGAAGGAGTCGGCGCAATGAGTATCGGGAAACGTCTTGCGCAGCGAACGGCCGGGATCGAACTTAAAGAGACTACCGCACCGGCACCAAGTCAGGGCGGGCCTGCCCTGACCTCACCTGGCCGCCTAATGAGCGCGACTAGCCGCATTGTGGAGGCTGAGGACCGTGCTCTAGCTGCCGAACGCACTGCGGAGGCAGTCAAGGTCGAACTCGAAGACGCTCGTAGACAAATCGAGAGCCTTCAGCAATCGAACCTAAGCGCAGGCACAACTGAGATCGAAATTTCTACCCTCGTTGAGGTACCAGGACGCAGGAGAGTTCTCTCGCCGGTGGAATATAGCGAATTGCGCGAAAACCTTCAGCGCAATCCGTTGGTCCACCCGATCGTTTTCCGTCCCCTCGGGGATGGCAAAAACGAGATCGTTTCTGGTAACAACCGGGTAGCGATATACAGAGATGAACTAGGGCGGACGACGATCCTCGGCGTGCCGTTCACTGGTGACGCCAAATCCGCGGAGATGGGGGCAACCTTCTCAAATCTGCTTGCTCCATCTTTGCCAGACTTCGAGAAGTTTCGGCAGTTCGTGCGGCTACAGGAAGAATCCGGGTTTACCCGCTCTGAAATTATCGAAGCCTCTGGACTGACTAAGCAGCACGTCTCCCGCATCCTCTCGTTCGAAAAATTGCCACAAGAAGCTCGCGACGCAATTGCGCGGCGGCCAGACCGGGTTGGGGGCAATGCTGCCGAAGATTTTGCTGCGCTCGCGACTGATGGGAACGCCGAGGCAGTGGTGAAGGCGATTCGAGCGCTCGTCACCGACGAATCATTGACCCAGAAGCGCGCTCTTGAGCTCGCCAAGCCGAAGAGAGAAAAAGTAGCGGCGGCGCCTCTGACCCGCACGATCACAATCGGGCGCAAGAAGCTCTGTGACATCTCAGTCCGGAGCGGAGTGATCGGTCTGCGATTTGCCGGCAGTGCCGACGACGCAGAGGCAACCGCACAGATGTGGGCGGACAGGATTGAAACGCTTATCCGGCGTGAGGTTGAAGAGAAAAACGCCGAAGAAGGTCGCTAATAGCGACTCCAATAAAATCAAACACTTAGCGATTAAGCGAGACGTGGTAGCAAGAGTCGCTTCTAGCGACTCCTTATAAATCAATGACTTACAAACTCAGGATGACGGGATGCGCTAACAATCTGGGTACCTGAAAGACAAAGGCCCTCGGCTGGAACCGAGGGCCTTTGCAAAATTGGGCTCGACTGAAATCGTGCCCCGCTACTCACTCAGCCGGCTGGAACCGGGAGAGCTTAGACACCTCTGAGTGTAGCGGAAAGCGATAGGCAGTCAAGCATTGGCCATCCATTTTCAGAGAAATGGACGCTCGCTATGTCTATCGCGCAACATTCCGTTGCCTGCGAGGATGAAACTCATCTCGCAGAAATTGATGAATCCGCGGCACACGAATACACGTGTGATCGCGTCAATCTCCATTGGGTAATCTTTCGCGCCGCGTACCGTGCCGCCCGCATTCCCGGATTGCCCCGTCGCGCGTGCGACCTGCTGGCCGCCCTCGCCCGCACCGTCGATCGCAAAAAGCCCAACGGCCGGATCTTCATTGGCCGAGCCCGACTCGTTGAACGCGCCCGGCAATCCACTCGCACGCTCTACCGCAGCCTGCACGACCTGGAGCAGGCCGGGCTGATCATGCGCGGCGAGCAGGGGCGCGACATGGAAAACCAGTTCGACCGCGCATATCTGTATCTCACCGACACCGCCATCCGGCTGCTGGGGTACTGCGACGACCTTCCCGTCCAGTCCCGCCAACCCCGCGCATCCGCGGCTTCTGCAAACGGTGAGGACGTTGACCCGGCCTCAGCCGACTCCCCGAAAACCGAATCAGCATCCCCGTGTGCCACTCTGGCAGACCGTATACATGAAGATCTTTCCCCAACTGCTTTTCAAGAAAGACATCCAGCCGGTCAACCGCCCGCGGACCTTCAGCGCCTGCGGTCGCTGGGCTTTTCTGACAAGCTGATCTTTTTCCTGATGCGCCGGGCGCGAGAGCACGGCAAGCGGCTGTCTGACGTCGTTGAAGCCACGTGGCAGCACCTGAAGCAGGCCACCTGGCCACGTGCCTACCTCACGCGCCTGCTCGCTCGACCGGTCGACTTCCGACGGCAAACCCAACTCCGGACGACGGAATCCGAAGCACGCCAGGTGCAGGAGGCGGAAGTGCTTGAGTTGGATCGCATCCTTGTCGAGGCTGCCGGAAAAACCTACGTCGATGTGTCCTTGACAGCCCGATTCGTCGTCAGCCATGACGCACGATCGCTGGTTGCCGTCCGCGCCGACGAAGGCATCGAACGCACGATGCCGGCCTCCGGGATGCACTGGTTCGCCCGCGAAATCCGCAAGGGCAGGGTGCGGCTGGCGACGGCCGCCGAACTCCTGACGCCGGGCGCCCCGAAGGCCCGTATGAGTGATGAAGCCAAACGGCCGTCGCTCGCTGCCATTGTCCGGACTGTGGCTGTCTTGGGCTACGATCGCCTGCACGACGCATCGAAGACAGGCAGCGCGTGTGGCGTGGGTATCGCAGCGCCGTGAGAATGTAGATGGGTCTGCATTGCGGCAGCCAAGCAGACGGCCACAAGGCGCGTTCCGGCTGCCTTATACCAAAGTTTGGTATATGATGGGCGCGATAGAAAGGAGAGTGCCCATGTCCCGCAACACGTCGGTTTCGCTCGGCGAGCATTTCGCCGACTTCGTCGACACACAGGTCCAGTCAGGCCGGTACGGCTCCGCGAGCGACGTCGTGCGCGCCGGGCTGCGTCTGCTCGAGTCGCATGAAACGCAGGTGCGGGCGCTGCAGGAAGCACTGAAGGCCGGCGAGGCGTCGGGCGCACCAGTACCGTTCGACAGCGAGGCGTTCCTCGCACGCATGCGTGCGACGCACGGCGACCTGGATGGCCGTTAGGGCGCGGCAGCTGCGGCTGACGCCGCTGGCCCAGTCCGACCTCGAGGACATCTGGCGCTACACGGCCGCGCACTGGTCGCCCGGGCAGGCCGACCGCTATCACCGCGACCTGGTCTCCACCATGGAGGCGCTGGCGCGGGGCGAGAAGGCCGGCCGCGCCTGCCTGGTGCGCGACGGGGTCTTCCAGTACCCGGCGGGATCGCACATCGTATTCTGGCGCGAGACGGATATCACACTGGACGTGATCCGGGTCCTCCACCAGCGCATGGACGTCGGCCGTCACCTTTGAACTGGATCACGGCAGGTGCTGCCTAGGGCAGGGCAGAATCGCCCTTGTGAATGCGCCGGACATTTCCACCGAGAACCCTGATGAAGCCAATTGGACCGCAGCAGCGGCCACGGCTGGATCAGGGCGTCAGGCCAGTTGCTGATGCGTCCAGCGCCGCGTCAAAAAAACGCTCCACTGACTCGTACCGGCGCGCGGCGTCCCCCTTGGTGTAGAGCGTGGTCGTGCCCAGACTCGCGTGGCCCAGCTGGTCCTTCACGTCGCGCAGGTCGCTGCCGGCATCGAGGGCGTGGTTCGCGTGGGTGTGGCGCAACCAGTGAGTGCTGGCCCGTTGCAGGTCGGCCGCGGCGCCCGGATACCGGGTTTCCAGCCGTGCGGCCGCCTGGGCAAAGATTCGCTTGTACATAAGGCCAATGCCGTCGGCGGTCATGGCCCGGCCAGTGGTCGTGCTCACCAGCAGCGGCATGTCGCGCGGGGAGGAGTCGAGCGTGAGCGGCCCGCCGGGCGTGAGCCGCAGCAAGGCGCGCAGCGCTTCCATCAGCCGTCCTGGCATCGGCACGACCCTCGGTTTCCCGCCCTTTCCCCTGACCTTTAGCGTCCAGGCGTCATCAAGCGTGCCGTCCAGTCCCTTCCGGTCGAGCGCGCCCAGCGTGGCGGTGGCCAGCTCGGCGCGGCGCAGGCCGGTGGCATAGGCGAAGAGCAGGGCAAAGGCGTCGCGCTGCTGGGCGTGGGTGGGGTTCAGGTGGCTGACGGTCTGCAGGACATACCGCCACTGCGCGTGGGTGAGCGTGCGACCGTGGGTGTCCACCTCGGGGCGCGCCACCTGCAGGCGGGGCAGCGCGTCGAACGGATTGGCCAGCAGGTAACGGACCTTGACCAGCCACGCGCACAGGGCGGAGAGAATTTTCCGGGCGGTCTCGCGGCTGGACACGGGCAGCGGCCCGGTGAATGGGCGCCACGCCGGATCGAACCGTTCGGCCTTGGCGCGCCCGACCCAGCGTGCAGCCGGCTGCGGATCGGCCAGAAAGCCGTTCAGGTAGGCGTCGGCGTCGCCGGCATTGAGTGACGAAAACGCCTTGCCCCGTGCCACGACGGCCCACAGCAGCAGCCGTTCGGCCTCGCGCCGGTAGGCGCGCACGGTGTGTTCGCTGTTCACGCCGCGCACACGTATCCACGCGCGGATCGCCTCGATGTCGGACCGGAATTCCTGCCCCGCCGCCGCTGTCCCTGCCGGGACCGGCGCCCGGTTGCTGCCCGTGCTGCCGTCCAGCTCCACCGGTACGGCAAAGGCCTCGATCGGCGCGATGTCGGCCACCACGGTCGGGCGCGTGAGCGCCGGATGGTCTGCCGTCAGCGAGCGTCGGGGGTGGAGCGCCAGGGGCGAGAATTCATGCCGCAGCGGAGCGGCGTGCAGATCCAGCCAGTCCACGATGCGGGCGGCACCCTTCGGCCCGAGGCGCGGGACGGCCGTGTACCAGCGCTGCCGGCGGCGGTCGATCAGGGCCAGCAGGTCGGCCAGCGTGGGGACGCCCGCGGCGCAGAGGCGGGCGGCAACGGACGGTTCGAACCAGCCGTCGACAGGGTGTTCAGGAGCCGGATCTTCGGCCAGCGCCTGCTCCATGCGCGCGAGCGCGGCGGCCTGGCGCTGGCGCAGCCGGGCGTTGCGGGCGATTTTCCGGTCGATGCTGGGGGACGCCTGTGGCGGAAAATCTGCCTGATACAGGTCCAGCAGTTCCGCCTCGCCATAGAACCCGTCCGGGTCCACCTGGGCGCGGTAATCCTCCAGTGACGGGGGATCGTCGCGCCCGTGCATTTCCGCGGGGGCCAGTTTGTCGTGCAGGCTGCCGGGGCGCAGGCGTAGCAGGTGGGCGGCCTCGATGTCACGCGCGCGGCGAGCGACGACGGCCAGCGTATCGCGCATCGTCGCGATCATCCGGCGGGTGAGCCGGATATCAGTGTCCGTTTCGCCGTACGCCGCGTGCAGTCCCTCGAGCGCCGCGCCCTCCAGCCAGCCGCGGTATAGGGCAAAGTGCTGCCGGGTCAGGCGTGGAGTGGCGGGTGTTCGCATCTCAGAACTTCAGCCTGGTTTGGCCCAGCGCAGTCCGCGCTGTGTTGCGATGAGCAACCAGACGTTCGACCGATGCCTTGACTACTTGGGTTGCGTTTTCGAGAACGAGCAGGTCGCTCGTGACCTTGTCCGCTGCGGCATCCCGCAGCGCACAGATCGCGGGGTTGTTGGGTGTCATCTGCGCTGCAGAGTGAGCGGCCACCATCATGTTTTCCGAGGCGATAAGTGCGTTGAGCGCACTCATCAGAAAGGCCGCCAATATCGGAAGCAGTTCCAGCTCGGAAAAAATCTCCGGGACAGCCGTAATCTCATCGGCGCTCACGTCGGCACGCGCGTCCGGTACGCGCCGATCGATGACCGTGCGTGCAGCAGCTTTTGCGGCAGCAGTGTGGATGACAAGGGCTCCAGCCGTCCGATGAAAAAAAACTCGTACCAGTCGATGCGGCTCGATCAGCCCGCACTCGCGGCTTCAAATTCCCGCCAGAACAAGAATCGCTTCAGCTGCACCAGAAGTGATTATTTGAAACCCCGGATGAGAGAAGTAACCAACTGAATTCTTGAGGAATGGTTGGGCTGCAACGGGCGATTCCGTGAAACATCGACCAGACAAGAAAAAATCCTTCGAAAGCCCGTCCTGTGAAGGGATCTAGCGATTTTCCACGGTAATGTTCCACGAAGCCACGCGTTTCCGACCCGAAAATGCTGTCCTGAATACGCGAGGCGCTTCCTCGCGAGTCGGGTTGGGCCTGAGGTGTATTGATCGTTACGTGATCTGTAATTTGGTAGCGGAGTAGCCCGACCAGCAGCCGGATCTTCTCAATCATTCGCTTGGCGGGATTCGTGTACTACAACGTGAACATCGTCCGCAGGAGTAATGCGATGCGCACGGCACGTTTTCAAAAGGCAGTGACCCCGATGCGGCCGCATGGTTCGCACCGCTTCGACGTGTTCGGTCCAAAGATCGGACGGCGGCTTACGCTTTTCGGACGCGAGGCGCTGCAACTATGGTTGCGTATGGAGGCCGACCCACAAGTGGTCACCTATTGCGAACGGCCGATGCGCATCTCGGGGCGGAGCAGGGCAGCCGACTTCTGGGTCGAAACGAACGTTGGTGAGCACCTGTATCTCGTCGCCCGGTTGCCGCCGGGTCCGTCGGCAGGGCAGGGTGCCTGCCCCTGCCCTGCGCTTGAGGCGTGGGGGCGAGCTCGCTCGATCGCGCTACGCGTCATTTCGCCGGACGATCTCAACGACAGCGAGACGCTTTGCCAGAACCGGCTGACGATGCTGCAGTACGTCGCAGCCCGCCCACTCGCCACAGTCGCCGAATTTCGGACCACGATCCTGAGCGCGTGCGAAGGCGAACTTTCGCTTGCCGTACTTGAGCGACAGTTCGAACAGATCGATCCGGCCGTTGTGCGAACGACGGCCTTCTCCCTGATCCTGCAGGACCGGCTCGCCTGTCCCACGATCGCATCGCAGCCGCTCGGGCCTCGCAGCCAACTGGTGAAGCGATGAAATCGATGACCTTCGGCTCGCTACGCTTTGACCGTCGTTCGATACCGCCCGAGATCGCCGATATCAGCCAGTGGCCCGGCGCCGATGACAGCGCACTTGGCGAGCGGGCGCGCTCGCTTTTCGCGAGACGGGTGCACGCGATGACGCTGTTCCTCGACGGGGCTGTCCCGCTGCGGGAGATCGGCCGGAAGACCGGCGTGCGCATCAACGATCTGTACCGGCTGTTCGAACGGTGCATCGCCCCCCACGAGGACGGCCGGATTTATGGCTGCCGTGCGCTTTTGCCCTGGCTGCATACGCGTCCCTATGAGCGTTGTGCAAAGGTCGCGGGGCCATCGAAGGGCGGCGCAAGCGGTGCGTTCAACCAGTTACTTCGCCGCTATCCAGAGATTGAGCGCTGGATCGCGCGAAAGGTCGCGGCGCGCAGCCGAAAAATGACCAGGCTGGAGGAAGTCCCACGGCAGCTCTGGCGGCTGCACGGAGGCTTTCTGGCGCAGTGCCGGGAGAATGGCATCCAGCCACATGAGTATCCTTTTAACCAGAAGCATCTCGGCGAACGCTCGCTGGCGACGCACGTGCGCAAGCTTGCGAACCGCGAGTTCGCCGCTGCGGCTCGCGCTGCCGGTGCCCGGCAGATCGGGCATCAGTGGCAAGCCGATTCGGGCGATGTGCGAAAGGCGGCGACGTTTCCCTGGGACGTCGTGGAATTCGATGGTCACAAACTCGATGTCCGGCTGACGCTGCGCATTGATGACCCGTTCGGTTTCGAAACGCTGCTGGTCCTGCACCGGATCTGGGTACTGGTGCTGCTTGATGTCGCAAGCCGCGCAGTGATCGGCTATGCCATCTCACATGGGCGCGAATACAACAGTGACGACGTCGCGCAGGCACTGCAGGCCGCGCTGATGCCGCATGTACCTCGCGAACCGGCGATCCCCGCTCTGCGTATTCGGGCAGGCGGCGGCTTCCCGTCCGCAGTGATTCCGCAGACCGCGTGGGCGTGCTGGCGCACGCTGCGCTTCGACGCGGCCAGGGCGCACCTGGCGAAGGCGACGCTCGAGCGTCTGACGGCGGTAGTCGGCTGCGCGACTGACAACGGGCCGCCCGGCGAAAAGAATGAGCGCGCGCTCATCGAACGTTTCTTCGATCGACTCGCCTCGCATTTTGCTCATCGCCTGCCAGCGTCCAGCGGACGTGACCCCCGATCGGTCGAACGCGCGCTAAGTGACGTAGGGGGCGACACATCATTGATGATGACACTCGACGAGCTAGAGGACGTAATCGACGTCGTGCTCGCCAATTACAACGGTGAGCCGCACGCGGGGCTCGGTGGCCGTACGCCCCTCGAGGCGATGCAGTTCCAGCTCGAACGAGGCGAAGGTCTGTTGCGTACGCTGCCTGAAGCGCGGCGCAGCACGTTGTGCCTGCTTCAGGAGGCGCGTATGGTCACTGTCCGTGGTAACGTCGCCCGCGGCGTGCGGCCCCACATCAACTTCGAATACGTGCGCTACGACAGCCGCCTGCTGTCGGGCATGACCGGGATGATTGGCCAGCAGTTGCGCATCTATTTCAACGTGAAGGACATCCGGCACCTGCACGCCTTTTTCATGAACGGGGAGGAGCTTGGTGTGCTGACCGCGTCTCGCCCGTGGTGTTTCACACCGCATTCGCTTCGGGTCAGGCAGGAGATCTTCTCCCTGATGCGCCAGCGCAAACTAGCCTGGCGTGAAGGTGAGGATCCCGTCGGCGTCTGGTTTGCGTGGAAGCGGGACCAGGCCCGGCGGCATACGCGCGACGCGAACGATCTCGCGCGGATGCTGGCCGACCGCGCGAAGGCCCATACCGTGCCAAAGGGCGTTCCTGTTGAGCCGGCAGGTGAACCGGGGGGCGCCCCGAACGTGGTCCGCCCGAGCAAGGCCGGGCCCGTGAGCGCGGCGCAGCCAGCGCCGTGGCTCACGAAAATCTTCACGTACTGAAGCGATGCTCGACGCTCTCAAACGGCCTGTCGACGCTGCGGATCATCCGCTTTCGAGCCAGTCGTACATCGTGCCGACACCGGCAATCGCTGCGATGTATGCGCGCGTGCGGCACTGTCTGCGGCGTGGCGTGACGGGGGCATTAATATACGGGCACACCCGCTGGGGAAAGACATACGCTGTCCGATACTGTGTGCGTCTGCTGCGTCACGAACTGCCGCGCGTGGTCGTGCTCACGTTTGGCATGCCGCAGAATCCGTCACGCTCGGAAGCCCTGTTTTTTGGCATGCTGCTCGAGGCTGCCCGGCACGCCCGTCCAGACAGCGGCACGGCATTGCAGCGCCGCCTGCGGCTCTACCACAAGCTTGGCGAACTCGTTGCGCGGGCTTCTGGCAACATGCTGGTGGTGTTCGTCGACGAAGCGCAGCGACTGGAACTGGAGCATTACGAATGGCTGCGCGACGTGCAGGACGAGCTCGGGCGTCGTGGCATCCGCATGTTCGTGTTTCTGGTGGGGCAGCCCGGACTTCTGAACCGCAGGAGCGCCTTCACGCAGAACGTCGATACCTCACAGATCGTTTCGCGCTTCATGATCGAGGAGATGCGCTTTACCGGTCTGTGCGCGCCCGCCGACCTGAAGATGTCGCTCACGGCCTACGACAGCTCGGTATTTCCGGAGGAAAGTGGCTGGACCTATACGCGTTTTTTCCTGCAGCGGGCGTTCGATAACGGTTTCCGGCTGGGGGCGCAGCACGGGATTCTCTGGGAAGCGTTTGAAGCGGCGCACCGCCTCGCCAGATTCGATTTCGCGCTCGAGCTGCCGATGGAATTTGTGGCACGCTCAGTTGAGATCGCATTGATGGGCAACCTCGAGCACGACGGCCCACGCTTCGAGCTGAGCCGCGCCTGCTGGGACGAGGCGGTTGGCGAGTCGAACTTCGTCGCCGCGCTCGAGGCGCTGCGGATAATCTTCGTCGATGACGCAGGCCCGCCGTGACGCGACGCTTCGACATCCTGCTGCCGGACGACAATCCCTTGCAGCACGATCCCTGGTGCTGGCGTGACGACTGGCATGTGCAGGGAGAGTCAGCCTTCGCGCTGCTTGCGAAGTTCCAGCGTCTGAACGCACTGTCCTGCAAGGCGCTCTCTGAGTCGTTTGCCTGGGGCAGTGGCGGCATGAAGGCGGCCCCACGGAAGATCGATCTGCGTGATGCGCGGCGATTCGACCTGCATCGCATGACGGACCTGCTGCGCCTTCGCCTTGTCGATGTCGCGACTGCATTCGTCATGCCCTCGGGGATGGCGCACCTTGTTGCGTCTCCGAGCCTGCGCTGGTGTGCCAGATGCGCGCGGGACGGCGTGCATCTGACTGCCTTCCAGTACCACAGGCTGGGCGAGTGCCCTTTTCACCACGTGCCGTTACGCGAGTACTGCGAGCAATGCGGCGGGGCGATTCCTTATTCTCTGCGTGCCGACCTCTTCAGGACGCCATTTAGCTGCCCGACCTGTTCGCATCCATGGTGTGAACCAGCGAGCGGCATCGATGACCTTCGCCCGCGTCGTCGGCAGCAGCGGCAGTCCATGCGATACGCGCCAATTACCCTGCTACCCACGCCTTCGTTCGCACAGTCCACGGATGTTGTTCTGGGCACCGTGGGTCCTTTGGGCGGCCAGGTGGCGAGCGGACGGGTGAATTCTCTCCAGGCTGTCGCGGCGCGGTGGATCACATTCGGCCTGGCAGTGGGCATGACCAGGGCAGCAACCACCGGAAATGCCTGGCCGGGTGAGAATGCGCCGGCTGACATCCCCGAGAGGGACGGTGGGTATCCTGACGACGCCCAGGCGCGTAGCTGCTACAAGTCGGTGCGCCGCCGCATCGCGAGCACTGTCGGGCGCGCCCATCGTCGGTGTGTGCGTCTGGCTGCGCAACAGATGTGCGGGGCAATGGGCGGATCGGCGACGACGCCATGGTGTCCTGTGGCGCAGGCGATCCTGCGGTGGCGCTGCAAATGGGAGGGGATCAGCCAGCCCGGATGGTTGTTCCGGCAACCACTGCACGGACCGTTGGGCCTGGCGATCTGGCTGTCCCTTGACGCGCCCATTGCGCCGGCTTCCTGGAGCCGCGAAGCGGGACAGTGGCTGACGCTGCATGGTCTTACGACGGCGTGCCTGGACAGTTTCTACACTTACCTCGTTGAAGCACGATCGGCTGGGGCGAGCCAACACATGCAGTGGCTGCCGTTCCCCGTGAGGGACTTTTCGTCACGCGCGGTCATTGTGTGCGATGGGCACGCTTCCTCCAAAGAGCCGCAACTATGCGTAATTCCACTGGATGCCTCGCATGGCGAACGGCGCATACTCCGCGAACTGGCTTCGCCCGCCCGCCGTTGCCCAGCTGTCGCGCAGGTTAATACCAGTGAGCGACAACTGAAAAAATGACACACAACGTCACGCGTCCTGGATGGTGCGGATCTGTTGCAGACGTACGTGAACAAGGGTACACCGCTGACGTTGAGATGCCACGAGGACATGTCTGGCAGGCGCCGGCGGAGCATCAAGCACGGGGACACCGGTGCGGGGCATGTGCCATTCTTGATCGTACCCATCTGGAAACCGCTTGGAAGCGCTGACGTTACGAGGTAACCGGCAGACTTTCGTTCTGAACCGCAGTTTCGGTTTCGAAATTGATCAGGACTACAGATTAATGACAGCCGCAGAGCGTTGCTGTAGAAGTCCGCGCATGATCGCGTAGACCGCTGGCAGCGGATCGTCGTCACGCTGCCAGTCGACTTCCGCATCAATATCGGCGCCCGCAAACCGGCTGTCGGCAAGCCGGGCGAATCCATGACGCACCGCATCCGGATGCCGCGCCTGAAAACCGGGATCGGCGAAGGCCTGTTCCTCGATCACGAGCAGCACACGCCATGTCGGAGCTGGAGCAGGGTAGCCCGGCATGGCTCGTGGGCGGAATATCGTGCGTTGCGCGAGCATGTTGACGAGGCGCTGCAGGTCCAGCGCGGCACGCAGGATGGCCCCGTTGGAACGATCAGTATCGGCCCCAAGTTCGTCGTCATGGGTTCGCGCGTTGGCGTCAGGGAAATTGAACATGGCTGATCAGGACGGAAGTTATCGGACCGCCTTGTGCATTGAGGCCGCATGCTGCGCAAGCACCTCGCGTATCCGGGAGAGGTACTGGTCGGCAATCGGGTTACCGGCGACGATCTTGGTTGCACTGAGGGGAGCAGGAGGACGCACGCCAAGATAGCGGCATACGGCCGAAAGGTAAGGCTTGGACCCGATACCGCCATGCTGTTCGCGCTGCGCGATCAGCCGGCGGGCAGCGTCCGACAGGCGGGCGTCACCGACATGCCTGCGTAGCCAGGCGAGGGTTTGCCGGTCGTTGTCGTTGAGGATTCGAACCAGGTGCTCCATGATTGCTCCTGCCTGTATATCCATACATGTAAATATATACAGTATTATTGGAAGAAGCAAGGGTGGAGCTGGCCCGTGCGGCACGGGAGTTGTTGCCCCGATTTTCGTTCGGAGGGACGCGTTTTCCGGTCGGCCTTGGAACTCTAGAGCGACGAGCGGGGCGACGTTGCACACGCCGCCCTCGAATGGCGGGACGACAGGCGTCGCGCGCGTCAACAACTGCGCAGACGGACCCTCCAATACCTAGGTCCGGCACAAACGGGGGCAGCATTCAGAAGAAGCGGCCAACCTCTAGCGCTGCCTGCGAACTTCCGGTATCGACCCGGAACGGTCCTTCCAATCGTTCATGCGACTGTCGGCTCACCGCGGCAAAGCCGTCGTTGATTTACGTAGCGTATGTTTTGCGAATACCGCCTCTAGGGCAAATGCAGATAGATGCTATTTGCATTAGATGTGCATGTGTGGAGGTGCCTATTCGTGCGCTGACGACGTGGGCAGCTTGTCGTGCACGGCAGGTAGCTCATCTCGTCGAGGACGTGCATCGTCCGCCCGTATAGAATCTTGCAGAACTCACGGTACACGGCTAGGTCCAGAGTCTCGTGCAAAAACGGCACCACTGCGACAACTTTTAACGCGAGCGCCCCATGCAAGAGAGTGCGAAAAACGCCGTAGGGGCTCCATTCGCTGATGGTCACCTGCACTGAGCAGTTCCACCAACGCCTCGGAGCGCGCGTACGAGATGCTTTGCTTAGAGAGCGGTATGGACTGGCTCTGGCTGTTGATCATATAGGTGATGGCTACCAAGAACCTTTTTACATTGGACGGCTTTCCCATGCGCCAACTTTTGCTCCCGTTCTTTGCTCAGGTCGTGTTGGTCGCAGCAGGTGCACTTGCCTTCACCGGCTTCGCGCGGTCCAGTAACGCTGCGGAGAAAAATGCTGGTAACGGCCTAGCCGCCGCTGGCGCTACGCTATCAGCCGCCGCGACTCAGTCAGCCGGAAACCCTCAGTTCACTCTTGAAATTCGCAGGGTAGGAGTTACGGTTGACCGCTTCCGGCAACGGGCTTTGCTCATGCGGCTCGACGAGGTCGGTCCCAAGGGCGCCGTGCTTTTGACGGACCCCAAGGAATACGAGTGGTCGCACAGCACGCGGTGGGATCAGTTCACTACCCGCACCAATAACATCGTCAGTTATACGATCCTTGACTGGGTTCAATATTGGCCGATCCCGACGGTACTTGTTGGACCGCCAAGCGATGTATCCAGATCCAACGCGGTACAGTTGGGTGCGTTCCTTGGTGACGCCGACAACGGCTCCGGCGTGGGCAACAGTTTCTACATTCGGGTGAGTGATCTCAACACCGCAGACGGCTCCGAAGTCGTCGGGAAACTCTTCAATCTTTTTGATGAGCATCCTGACCTCCCGGCTGTGTTTGTCATGGCACTGGATGGTTCCAGCACGCGCGGTTTCGCCAAAACGCCAGGTAGCCCATTGCCCGAGTTCAATAAGGACGGAAACTTTGTGCCCACGCAACCTGACGCTCTGGTTGGCCTGATCGTCACGCGCAAGGACCGTGTCGATCAGATGATTCGGCCGTATGCAACCGAGACGTCAGGCACCATTGACAAAAGCAAGACGCAGTATGACGTTGTCAAATTGTCGAACTTCTACTGGCAGGAGCAGCGTGCCTATCCGAAGCCCTCACGTGGGGTGAGCGATCCTACCAAAGAATATTGGCAGTCGAAGTTGCCTGAGTTTTATAAGACTGAATCCCTCAATTTGCCAAAGGGATTCAAACCCAATCCGTGGGTGCCCGTACCCTGGACGACCTGGCAACTCAAGGAATTCGATCAGTGGCCGGTACTCGGCTATTTGCATCGCCCTGTGACGGTAGATCTCTCGGACGGGCACGGCGCTCCGGCGAAAAAGGCCGACAAGATCGAAAAGCTGCGCACTGGCTGGGAGCAGGCACTGGCAACGTTGCCACAAGGCACGCAACCGGAGCGGATGTTCTACGACACAGGCGTGTCCACGGCAAACCTCGCTTTGCTTGTGCAGTCATTGCATGACAACAAGCAGAAAATTGATCTCGATGATCCGGCCGACGCGTTCGATATGCAGCATCGCATCGGTGCCGATACGGGCGTCAGCTCGACGTTCGTGCAGATTGCCCTTGCTACCATGATCGGCTATGGAGATGGGAAGACGAACGCACTTGTGAATCTGCGCGACCCTGGGCATACGACGATTACGATGTTGACGCCGCCGGACGAAGCCTCGCGCAAGGCGAATCCGCAGGTTTTCAGCTGGAGCGTGCCGCAATAACAGGACACAGACAAACTACGTGAGTGACCGCTGTGCATCGAAGTTCCGTCATATCGGAACGCTCGGCGAGTGTCTCCTCATGGCCGCGTCGAGGCAGTGCCCTCTGTGATTTGCTCGCCGCAAACCGGCCATTGAGCGAGGCCGGACGAGACCTCGCACAGCCAAACTAGGCGACGGCCCCGACCGGCCGTTCATGGCCGGACGGCGTCCGATCGCTGCCCGGCCAAACTGGTCAGACATCAGTCTGCTCCGCCATCTCGAGTGCGTCGTCAACCTCGATGCCGAGGTATCGCACCGTGCTCTCGAGCTTGCTGTGGCCGAGGAGCAACTGCACCGCCCTCAGATTCTTGGTGCGACGGTAGATCAGCGACGCCTTTGTCCTGCGCATCGTATGCGTCCCGTAAGCCGCATCATCCAATCCGATCGAGCCAATCCAGCGATGGACCAGCCGAGCGTACTGCCGCGTCGAGACGTGCGGCGAACTGTGGATCCGGCTGGGGAAAAGATAGTCGCCTAACGAGAGTCCCGCTGCGCGGATCCACTCCTCCGCGCTCGCGCGCGTCTGCTCAGTAATCTCGAACTGAACCGGCCGCTGCGTCTTCTGTTGCATGACAGTCGCCCGACTCGCCACCCGCGAACCCAAGCAGATGTCGGAAACTCGCAACTTCGTCAGGTCGCACGCGCGCAACTTGCTGTCGATCGCGAGGTTGAACATAGCGAGATCTCTCGTGTTTGACGCCAACTGCAGGCGGATACGGATCGCCCAGATCTCCCTGAGCTTCAAGGGCGGCTTCTGCCCGGTCAGCTTTCCCTTGTTCCAGGGCGCACGCCGCGCGTTGCCGATGACAATGGCTTCCATGACGGTTCTCCTTTCGACGGAAGGAGAACCAGTTTGCGCCCAACGCCGCGGGCGTTGAGCGACCCCGAGCGTCAGTCGACTTTCCTAAAAGCGGCCGTTCCGTCCAGCTTTCCACGGGGCCATTGTCGACAGCCGCCCTTCGAATTCTGCTCTGCCGTAGACTGCGCATCAAAAACTGCGCAACGAGATCTCGAAAGTCCCAGTCAGATCGGTCATGCGCGATCGTGCGTGGCGTTGTTCGAAAGAAATCGACTCTCAGGAATCACCTGACCGAAGCGCTGGGAAAAAGACGGCTATGGATGGACTACCGTCATCCGGAATGGACCGCCATTCGCCGCAGCATGGCTGACCGCCTCGTTCACCTCGTCGATTTTGAAGGACGTCACGTCGAAGTGTGCTAAATCGAGCAGCCCGCCACGAATCAGGCCCGTCATGAGCGTGACGGCTTCTGGCGGATACATCCATTTGCCCCGCACAGTGACGTCGTTGCGCATGATCCACGGGTACGGCAAATCAAGACCGTCGCCGCCGAGCATGCCAACACCGCCCATCAACACAACACGTCCATACGGCCGCACGGCCATCACCGCAGCGCGCACCGTCCTCGTGGTCGCAGACGGCGGGAGCAAATCCATTACGCAGTCGATGGGTGCTCCGGCAGCTGCACGCATCCCTTCCCGATCGTGGTCCTCGTTGCCGGTGAGCTTCACGGTACGGATGCGTTCGCCAAATCGTCTTTGCAGATCCGCGAGCACGTGTTCATTGCGTCCGGGCGCGACCACGCAGCGCACACCCATCGCGAGGGCGACGGCGACGCACGCGCTGCCAAAGTTGCCGGTCGCGCCGCTCACGAGCAATGTCTCGCCAGCCTGTAGACTCGACGCAAGCAGCCCGCCGTACGGGACCAGCATGGTGTTGAGCGCGCACCATTTCGCGGCATCGGTGGCCTCGATTTCGCCGATGCGAATGGCGTTCTCTGTCGGCACGCGTATTTGTGCGGCGAATGGGCCGTCGTGGAAATGGCGCGCGAGCCGCAGGCCGCCGTCGCCACGTGCACTCCAGCCCTGCAATGTAATGTCGGGCGTGAGCGCGTCGTCGCGTGATCGAACGGTCGGATCGCAGAAAACCCAGTCGCCCGTGTTCAGATGTGTGGCGTCGGGGCCAAACGCACGCACGCGACCGATTGCCCCGCAGCCCGGCACGATCGGCAATTCGATCGGGTAGCGGCGCTCCCCGCTGAACACTTCTCGCGCGTACGGCAGTACTGGCGCGGCTACGACATCCACGATCGCTTCGCCCGTGCCTAAAGAAGGATCTGCTACGTCTTCAATCGCAAGCGGCTTGCCAAGTTTCTTCAAAATCGCTGCTTTCATCTGACTTTCCCTTTGATGGTGATCGGACAAGAGCATTCTGGCGGGCGTAAAATCGGCAGCAAGGCCTGGTACTATCCCAGGATTCGCGTGTACCTGCTTGTGGAGGGCGGACGTTCATGACAAAAGCGAGCCGAAGCGAGTTCGGCGATTTTCTGCGCTCACGGCGCGAGAAGCTGAGCCCTGAGTCGGTGGGAATCAATAACGGGCGGCGGCGCCGAACGCCGGGTTTGCGTCGCGAGGAAGTTGCGGAACTCGCGGGCATCGGCGTGGACTGGTATGTGCGGCTCGAGCAGGGCCGCACGGTGAGTCCGTCAGATACCACGCTCGAAGCGCTCGCTCGCGCGCTACGGCTCGGCAAAGTTGAGGCGGCGCATCTCCGCGCACTGGCACGCAGCGGAGATCGGCAGCCCTTCACTCGCGAGCGCGTGCCGGCACCCATCGCGAATCTGATCGCAACACTCGGTCTTCCCGCGTATGTCACGGGCAGGCGTTGGGATCTGCTGGCGTGGAATGCGGCTGCGTCTAATCTTCTTGGCTTCGAGCGTCTTGCGGAAGCGGATCGCAACATTTTGGTGTTCATGTTCATCGAACCAGATTCGCGACGGCTGTTCGGCGAGAACTGGACTAGCGAGGCGCGTCGCATGATTGCGTTGTTTCGCGCAACGCACGATCTGTACGCGGACGATCCGGCGTTTGTCAAACTGGTCGAGCGGTTGCGCGCACACAGCGCGGAATTCGCAAAATGGTGGAACGCACACGATATTCGTCGGGGCGCGTCCGGGCAGAAGGTGCTGATCCATCCGGAGCGCGGCGCGCAACGCTACGACTACGCGACATTTCAGGCAGACGACGACCCCGCGTTAAAACTCGCGATCTACACGCCCGCGTAAATCAAATCCCCGCGTGCGGCGCATCAGCATGGCGCGGCGAGTCGAGCCGGTGGCCCGATAGGCTCCATCCACAGACGACAAAGGCAGTGGTCAATCGACCCGATGTGTCGCCGCTAAGCGGTGGTTGACGACACGTGATCGGAAGCCGGGCGTCCGTTCTTGGCCGAGGCCGTGTAAAAACGCGCAGAACGGCCGACCGATCCCTCCCCGGCGGGAGCACAGTTGCGTTAGGACGTGACGCAGGCAAATGAAGTGATCGTGTTTTACTGGCAAACAGCGTCGGCGCGCGCATTCACGCGCCTGCCAGCTTCATCGCTCGCATCGTCTTTGCGAATCCGAGGATCCTGATGACTCGCTTGAGGTTGTATGCCAGCACGTGCAAACTCATTTCAGCGGCGACATGGCCAAGTCCACGCGTCTGGAAGTGCGTCGTCCCCATCCAGTGCTTGAGAGTGCCGAACACGTGCTCGACCGTGCGCCGTCGCATCGTCATGGCATCGAGCTGGCGATCCAGCCTGGACTGCATCGCCTCAAGCACCGCTTCGTGTTCCCATCGTCGAATACGCCGGTAGTCGGTGGGCGTGCACCGGTTCTTTATCGGGCATTTCGGGCAAGCGCTGCTCCAGTAGGTACGCAGGGCCATCGGAGTTTCGCGCTCGACGGAAGTAAATCGGTAAATCGCCCGTTGCCCCGCTGGACATAGGTATTGGTCGTCTTTCGCGATGTAGATGAAGTCGGCCCGATCGAACCGTCCATCTGCCTTTGCACTGGAGGTTTGTGTTTTTGGCACCAGCGCTGCAATACCAGCGTCATCGCATGCTTTGATCTCCGTCGCGCTGTAGTACCCGCGATCGGCCAGCGCCTTGAGCTTCTTCTTGCCCATCGCTTCGCGCGCGGCTTTGGCCATCGGGCTTAGCTGAGCGCGGTCACTACCGACGTTCGTCACTTCGTGGGTCACGATGAGGTGGTGCTTCGTATCAACAGCCACCTGAACGTTGTAGCCCACCACGCCTGTGCCCTTGGCTTGCGACATCATCGAACGTGAGTCGGGATCAGTCAGCGAAACCTGTTTTTCCGGTAAATGATTCAACAGTTCCGCGGCCCGATCCAGATCGCGCATCTGCTCGCGCAGCGTCTCGATCTTTTCCCGCAGCCGTTCGGTTTTCGCTTCGACCTCTGCGGGTTGCGTGCGATCAGCAGTTTCCAGCGCATCGAGATAGCGCTGGATGCTTTGCTCGATCTGCTCCTGACGCTTTGCGATCTTGTTGGGCGTGAAGTTGTTATCGCGACTGTTGACTGCCTTGAACTTGCTGCCGTCGATGGCAACGACTGCTTGCGTGAACAGCTTCAGGTCGCGGCATATCACCACGAAGCGGCGGCATACATTGCGAATGCCGGCGCCATTGCTGCGTCTGAACTCGGCAATCGTCTTGAAGTCCGGCACGAGGCGACCGGTCAGCCACATCAGTTCGACATTACGCTGGCACTCGCGCTCCAGACGTCGGCTCGACTGCACGCGATTGAGATAGCCGTAGATGTAAAGTTTGAGCAGAACGGAGGGATGGTAAGACGGTCGGCCCGTGATCGCCGGCGTGGTGCCTTCGAAGCCCATGGAAGCCAGATCGAGTTCGTCTACGAATGCGTCGACGATCCGCACGGGATTGTCTTCAGCGATAAAGTCTTCGAGACACTCCGGCAGCAACGTGGCCTGATTGCGGCTTGTACCTTCGACGAATCGCCCCATCTCCGCCTCTCGCGCTAACAGGTTGATTCAGTCTAGGCGATCGCGCGGGTTTTGACACACCCTCGGCCGCATTCGGACCGACACGTTCGCGGAGACTCATACGTGAGCGAGCATAGTGCCGCGGCATGCGGGAGCACTGCAGCGGCAGTGGTAGTCATCGAGCGATTTCCGACGTCGTACGTTTGGTACTTCAAGAGCGTAGTCGATGAACAACTCTTCGCCCGCGCGGATACGTTGTGTCACTTCAATGAAAATCCGCCCGTTTTCTTCGACGGCTTCGCAGTTTGCACTGCAAGCATGATTGAGCCACCGCGCGCTATTTCCGCCGCGCCCGCCATCGATCACGCGTCCATCGGACAGCCCGAAAAGAAACGTGTGGCCCTCTGCCTCGCGGTGCGCGTAGTGACGCGCAGCTTCGCGCCACGAAGTCACCAGGCCCAGGTACTCCAGAACACGCTCGCCAGCGGCCAGCGTCTGAAGCGCAAAGACACCTTTGCCATGGATGGAAGAGCGCCGGACGGAAACACGTTTCATCGGTGGGGAGGCTTCCAGTTAAGGTAATCGACAGAGTATGCCGGAAAGGCATGCCACTGGACTCAAGCAGATCATTTGGAGACTGTGAAACCCGGCTGTCCCGTCAGCGTTGAATGCCAGTTTCGGGCGCCGTTACGGGTTCATTCGCAGCCAGCGCGATCAGGCGGTCCAGATAGTCGCTGGCTTTCGCGAAGAGTTCAAGACGAACATTGCGGAGCATGCGGTCGTATTCATTGACGACCACCGTCAGCGACTCAACAAGAGCTGCGGAGAACCCGTCGATTTCGCCGGTCCGGTTAAAGGCGAGCAGTGCCTGCGCAAGGTGCTGCTCGACCTCCTCAATCCGGTCCGGGGAAATGCGGCCATGGCCTGCACGCGCGATGTATCCGCTGAGGATGCAGATCTGCGCCATATGATTGATGGCGCCGCGGTCGATGTCGCGTCGCCGGATGCGCTCAAGGACAAGCCGGGTACGAAGGATCAGGTCGGTTGCCTTGTCGCGGGCCATGGGGAGCAGCAGCGCCTTTGAGGGGCCGGGAGTGCGGCGCGAGGGTTTTCTGTTTGGCATTGCGGCGTCCGGTCAGATCAGGTGCGAAACGACATGAGGGCGTCCGCACACTTTTCAAGAAAAGGTGAGCTAAAACGGGATGACGAACTGTTACTTTCGGCCAGAGAAGGCGTCGCCGATCTGCCGGGCCCGCTTCACCTCATCGCTGTGCAGGTAAATCGATGTGGTTGAGACCGAGGCGTGCCGCAGGTTGTCGCGGACGGTCGTCAGTTCCGCGCCCCGCCCGAGCGCATGCGTCGCGTGGGTGTGCCGCATCCAGTGGGGACTGGCACGGCGCAGTTTTTCGGCAAGGGGTGCGTGATCGGCCTCAATTGCCTTTGCGGCCTGCAGGAAGAAGCGGCGCATCACCACCCACAGACGCACGCTGCTGATCGCGGTGTCGCTGTCCGCCTCGAGGCTGCCGATGACCGGCGTTTCCGGCCGCCAGTGCTGCTGCGTGACCGGCAGCCCGCGCTCGGCCAGATAGCGCGCGAGTGCGTCCCAGGCGAGCGGCGGCAGCGCTACGCGCGCCAGTTTCTTTCCCTTGCCCATGACCCTCAGCCAGTAGTCGCCGCGTGGATCGGTCTCAATATGGCCGAGCGTGGCGCCGACGAGTTCGCTCGCGCGCAGTCCCGTCGCGTAGCCGAAGTCCAGCAGAAAGCGCAACCGCTGCGCGGCCGCTGGCGACCAGCGTTGCGCCCCCTGGGAAGACCATTCCAGGCCATCCGCAATCGTGCGGACAAGCGCCCATTCGCCTTCGCTGAAGGCATGGGAGACATCGAGGACATTTGATCCCGTCGCCTCGCGCACCTTGACGCCTGCAAACGGATTGGCCAGCACATAGCGCTGCTCGATCAGCCAGCGGAACAGGGCGCCGAGGATCGACAGGGCGTGCGCGACCGAGCGCGCTGAAAGGCTTCCGTTGAACGGGCGCCAGTCGGGCGAGGTTCGGGGGCGTACCGGGCCGACCCAGCGGGTGCGGGGTGAGGGATGACGCAGGAAAGCCCGGTAGGCGATGGCGTCCTCAGTCGTGAGTGACGACAGCGCCCGGCCGCGCTCGACGATGGCCCACAGGATCAGCCGCTCGGCTTCCTTGCGGTAGGTGCGTTGCGTCGCAGGTGACTCGTGCAGGGCGAGCCAGGTCTGGACGGCCTGATAGTCGTTGGTCGCATCAAGCGTGCAGGTAGCGGCGGGCGCGCGGAAGGTGCCCGCGGAGCCATCCACTTCGTGCGGCAGGCTGATCGATTCCCACGGCACGACGGGACTGTGCCGGCTCGCAACGATCAGCGCACGCGCTTTCTCGGTGAGCGCCGGCCACGCGGCGAAGAACGTCTGGATGGCGCGGGCGCTCGCCGCGCCCAGCCCAGGCACGGCCTTCCACCACTGGCGGCGCCGCGGAATGCGCACGGTCAGATCCGCAAGTGTGGTGATGCCGTAGGCCTGCAGCACGCGCACGGCACGCGGCGCGAACCACTGCGCGATGTCGTCGGCGATCTGCGGCTCGCGCGGGCGGGCGGTGCGCAGAAAGTCGATGGCCAGGGCGGCAGCTTTCGCGTGCTGTGCGCGCGTACCCGCGGGGTGGTCGAGCAGGGTGGCCAGATCCTCGCGGTTGACGGTACGCGCGAGTGCCACCAGCCGCCTGCGGATGCGCCCGAGCACGCCACGCGCGGATCTGCCATCACCCAGCGCCGAAGGCAGGTAGCGCTCGACCGCGGGCCGCACGGCGACACCGGCGTACCACGCGCGCAGCGCGGCGAGTTCGGCGGCATCAGGGAAGCCAGCCGTTTCAGAAGAAACAGGATCGTCTGGGGCGGGCAGGGCAGTGTGACGCGTTTTCATGCATCGTAGTTTATCTCAGAAATCATGCCATATTGATAAGAAGGATTATCTTAATGGCACGATCGTGCCACACGTTTTTGGAAAAAACGTGAACATTCACGCAAGGAATGTTGTGTCTAAACGGCAAGCAAACTTGTGTCTATCGATCCGGTCTTCTGCAGCTGTCAACGAAATACTGCTTAAAAAGACGTTCGGATTCCCGCAATCCCGCGTCCGTGAAGACCACGGATTTCGCTTTGTTGACAGGATGAGAGATGAGGCCTCGATCATGAAGTCTGGTGCCCTTCGGTTCTCTGGTAGCTTCTGAAACAGTGGGTGCATAGAGCGATGAAGCCTGCGGAAGGGGTTTGCAGCGCAGCGCGATTTGCGCCAAGATGGGGCAGGTCGCCCGGTATTCCCTGCCGGTCAGACAGCATTTCCCTACGACATGGCCGTCCGCTTCGAACTCGTTGCCCTTGCGCTGCCCCCCGGCTGCGCCCCCGAATCGCTTCCGCCACCGGTCGTGGCATTGGTCGCCGCGTGCTGGCCGGGGATGAGCCGCGCGCAGCTGCTTGATCGCGCGCGGCGCCTGGCCCTGCGCATGTCGTTGCGGGCGCGACCTGAAGCCGGGTCCGGCGGTCTGCAGCTGTATTCACTGGTGCTGGTCGCGGAGGGCGTCCGCGCCGAGCTCGTGGCGCACGTGCGCCGTCTCGCGCGCCGTCGTACCGCACGCCGCGCGAAGGTCTCGCTGCCGCCCCAACGGGATGAGCGACAGCAGGGACTTTTCTTCTAGCCGTTCATCCTGGGGTGCGGACGGGGTAGGCCAAGGAAGCCGGCCGGACGTGCTGCGCCCGCCCGGGGCGAACTGGATCAAGGATGCGAGTAACTGCGGCAGGTTTCTGAGCTGCGGATCCGGGTCGTTTTTAGGGCCGGTACAAATTTCACTTCCGGATTGGATCAGCTTTCACTTCTTCGGACGACAGTAGCCCGCCGTGCTCACGCATGGTGGTCCTTCACGCAAACAGGAGCTGCCTGTCTATGGCATCGCAACACACGGTACGTCACCTCCATCACCGCGCGTCCGCGCATCCCGTCGATAACCTCGTCGTTGAACCCGTCGGCGCGGACGTGGCGTCACCCGGGCCCAAGCGCCGTCGCCCGATCGCCCGTGCTTCGCTGGTCGCATTGGCGGTAAGTGCGCTCGCGGCCTGCTCGTCCCTGCAGCCACATGCCGCCCAGCCGCAGGTATGGGCCACACTGGTCGACGCTTCCGCGGGATCGGCTGACGCGACGCCGGGCGAACCAGTGCTGGGTGGACTGGTCACCCAGAAAATTGCGACCGGTCTTTACTGGCAGGTGGTCCCGGATCTCTTCGCGGTGCACGCGTGCGATGCAGGCACGGGCGGCTGCCGTCACGGGATCGCGAAACCGGTGGCCCGCGTGACGCTGCTGCAGGCGGGCGCGACCAGCGCCAAAGTGACGCTTCAGGCCGAGTACAACGTGGGCGCGAGCCAGACCCTGACAAACGGCCTGCCGGTGTCCCCGATGACCACGACCCTGTCAGTGCCGGCTGGGGTCCCGGTGATGTCTACCCATGTCGAACGGGTGGAGCGCACGGCAGAATTGCCGTATGGTCAGCTGCGCAAGGTGACGCTGCCCGATGGCGTCACGCTGGGCCTGTGCATCAGCGATTCCCGTGAGCCGGTCATGCCCCCGAGCGGCGCCTGTCCGGCGGGCACCGACGTGCAGCACCTTGGTGGGGCGCTGCACGCAGCCACCACGTTCTAGCCGCGCTGGAATGCTGTGACGTTATGCCGGCACCCGCGGCGCATCATGATGCTTGAGGTGATCTGCAGATGCCGGTTGACGACCACTGCGGCAAGAGCCGACCGTCGATCCCGGTCCGTTGCGTTCAACCGTTGTCAGGGCTTTAAGTCCCATTTAAAACGGGGAACGGTATATTCTTTCCACGCTGAAACACTGACCACACAACTTATGGGGAACGGGGTGAATCAACCTGAACGAGAACGCAAGAAGCCGCGCGGTATTTCGGTTACCTTGCAAAGCGGCCCGCAGTGCATTTCAGTCGAGCAAAAGCAGCTGCCGGCCAAAAAGGCCGATATCGAGCAACACTTCGCCGAGATGTTCTGCACGGATAACCACGGGATGCGGCCGCACTTCAGGCGGTTCACGAAATTCGAAAACCTGTGCGCGCAGAAGGAAAACGATATCGACTTCAAGGTTGATACCGCACTCGGAACGAAGTGGCTCGAACTCGCTGAATTTGCCCCCATACAAGAGGTCGGCCGCTACGAAGAAGCCACGGGGGTCTGGGACGCACGCCAGTTGGCCGGGATGGTTGTCGATCTCATCAAGAAAAAGAATGGCAAGGGCTACGGCAGCGGCGTGATCCTCATGGTGTACATGACCCACGACCGCTTCTGGGCTCCGCCGCCGGTCGTCAGGTCGATTCCCGAACTGCTCAAGGACGAGGCGATTGTCTTCGAGGCGGTGTACGTGGTTTCGCGGGGTGGAACCGTTGTGGAAGCGTGGCCGGGTGACCCTGACGATCAGGGGCCCAAGGGGCTTGGGACCACGATCGTGGGCCCGTTTTCGGGACCGGCGCAAGTCTAGACGGCGGGGCAAGCGAGGTCGCGCCAATTTCCGGAAATCCGGCTTGAAAAAATCCATCGTCACAGCCGCTCTTTTTTTGTCTCGCTGCTCGCGCCCGCACTACTTGCGCACGTCGGCGCAACCCATCACGTGGATGTGTCTGTGGTGCGTGACGGTGTGACCGTCCTCGCCGCCCTTACCCTGCTGGCGATCGGGGGGGGCAACGGGCGCGCCATCGCCGGTTGCGCCCGCAATCATCCCGGGCCTGAGGATCGGGACATCAGCCCGCGTATGTGGCAGATTTTTTCGCATGCGAAAGTGAAGGCGCCGATGCGTCAGCCTGCCCCAGAGGAAACTACGATGACCAGTCCGTTCAAGGGCTTCGCAACACTCAGGCAACCCGAGGAGCTGTACCGCAAGTTCGTTCACGACCGGCTGCGTCTGCAGTCCAACATCGGTCCGTCGAGGACGTGCGGGAAGACGGCGATGCCGTCCCGGACTACGTGGCGGAAGACTTTTGGAGCAGACGCTGCTGATCCGACTGATGCCGCAGGAGCAGGAAGCGCTGGGTACGCCCTTCATTACCTCGGTCGATCAGGCTGACCGGACGCTGAAATTTTGGGCCGACTATCTGAAGCTCGATGCTTCCAACCTGGAGTACAACGTTGTGCACAATGGCATGCACGGGTACGTCTCCAAGCTGCTGGACGATTTCTAGCCATGAACCGAGCCGGGAATCGTGGAGGCTATTGGGTTTAAGTTAAAGCAGGCGCATCGGCAGTATTTCTGAGTTGCCTGTAGTAGTTTGCCTCAGCTTCAGCGGGCGGGATATAGCCGAGCGGTTCCATCAGTCGATGATGATTGAACCAGGCCACCCATTGCAGCGTTGCCAGTTCGACGGATTCCTTCGTTTTCCACGGGGCGCGCCGATGAATCAGTTCCGTCTTGTACAGGCCGTTAATCGTTTCAGCCAGCGCGTTGTCATAGCTATCGCCACGGCTGCCGACCGAAGGCTCGATGCCCGCTTCGGCCAGACGTTCGCTGTAGCGAATGCTGACGTATTGGGACCCCCTGTCGGAATGGTGTATCAATGTCCCGTTCTCGCCTGGTTGCCGCGCATACAGCGCCTGTTCAAGTGCGTCCAGAACGAAGTCCGTGGTCATCGACGAACTGACTCGCCAGCCAACGATACGGCGAGCAAACACGTCGATCACGAACGCCACGTAAAGCCAGCCTTGCCATGTCGAAACGTACGTGAAGTCCGAAACCCAGAGCTGATTCGGCCGCTGCGCCTTGAATTGCCGGTTGACTCGGTCCAGCGGACGCGGTGCGCTTTTGTCGGCAATCGTGGTGCGAATGCGCTTGCCGCGAACCGCACCACGCAGACCTTGCAGCTTCATCAGCCGACCGACCGTGCAGCGCGCGACCACAATGCCCTCGCGGTTCATCTGCTTCCAGACCTTCGGCACACCATAGACCTGCATGTTGGCCTGCCAGACACGCCTGATCTCGGGTTGCAGAATCTCATCTCGTTTCGCGCGGGCGCAGCGTCTGGACGGATCGCGAAGCTGTGCCGCATGGCGTCGGTAGCCCGACGGGGCAATCCGCAAGACCTTGCAGATCGGCTCGACCCCAAAGGTGTCGCGATACTGATCGACGAAGGCCTTCAGGACTTGAAACGGCGGTCGAGCTCCGCCTGGGCGAAAAACGCGCTCGCGACCTTGAGAATCTCGTTGGCACGACGCAATTCCTTGACCTCGCGCTCCAGGGCCTTCAGCCGTTCGCGTTCGTCGGGGCTCAAGCCATCACGCTCACCCTGGTCAACCTGGTCACGCTTGACCCATTCGTGCAGCGTCTGCGGCGTACAGCCGATCATCGGTGCAATCGATTCGACCGCCGCCCACATCGACGGATGTTCGCTACGTTGCTCGCGCACCAGACGCACTGCGCGCTCGCGGACTTCCGGGGAAAACTTGGTTGCCTTCTTGTTCATGGCTCCATTATATGGACGTCTCCCGTTTGCAAGGGATTTCGAACTCTGACGTGACAGGAACGGTCGCAGCTTTATATCCGGCCTTGTTGCAGTCGGTTGTTCCGCTGCGGGCCACTATGGAATCCGCTGATCCGCGCCTCATTTCTCTCACGAGCTCGTAGCTCTTGGAGCCATTCAGGTTTTGCAGACCACGGTCCGACCTGTGTTGCCATCACTCTCGATCCCAACGCAACCTTCGACGTGCCACCTTTACAGAACCAGTCTCTCAGCAGATGTTAGCGGTTCCGACTCGATTCACGCTTACGTATCCCTTCTGGTACGGTCGATCATGAGCAAGCACCGCCCAAATTGTCCGTGCTATCTTGTTTGCCAGCGCGACGATGACCACGTTCGGATGCCGTCGTTTCTGCAACTGTTCGACCCACGGACCAGGGTCGTTCGCATGAGTCAAAACACTACGGGCACCGTGAATCAGTAGGGTGCGCAGATAGGTGTCACCACGCTTGCTGATGCCATGAAGATTCACCTTGCCACCCGAACCAGTCTGCCTTGGCACGAGTCCCGCCCACGCTGCAAATTCGCGCCCAGATCGAAACACCTTTGCGTCGCCCATCATTGCGACTGCCGCAGTTGCGGTTAGCAATCCCACGCCGGGAATCTCACTGATCGCTTTCACAGCATGGTCATCTTTCTTCCATTCACGCATTCGGCGTTCGATCGCCGCGATCTGCTCATCGAGCTTCGTCAGCCCGGCCCACTGCTCACGCAATGTGTCGATGAGCACTGCAGGCAAACGCTCCGCAACCCGCGCAAGGATTTCGGGTATCGCCTTGTCGAGCGAAGCCCGTCCCTTGGCCGACACTTCGCCATACTCGGCTAACAATCCGCGCAAACCGTTGATCTGCATTGTCCGGAACTTCACCAATTGCTCCCGTGCCCGATGCAGCGCCAGCATTGCTTGCTGCATTTCGGTCTTTACCGCGACTGCCTTGCCGGGCTGCTGCACAGCAAGCCAGATCGCTCGGGCATCCGCCGCGTCGTTCTTGTTGCGGATGTTGAATGCCTTCACGAATTCCCCTGGCATCAGCTTGACCTGATGCCCCATCTGCACCAGCTTGCGTGCCCAGTGATGCGCTCCGCCGCACGCTTCCATTCCGATAAGGCAAGGGGACCAGTTCGCGAAATGTTCGAGAAACGCAGCGCGTCTGATGGGCTTGTTCACAACCTCGCCAGTGTCGTGGTCTACGTAATGCACCTGGAAAACAGTCTTTGCAATGTCAATTCCAACTGGTGTCAGATTCATCGCTAGCCTCCGCTACGCCGTGAAGATCCATGTGATCTTGCGCTATGCGCTCGCTCATGTCGAAGGATTGCGCCTCACGATGTGGAAGGGAGGCGTCCATACCATTTCTCTCAAGAGTTGGAGCCTCCACCAAACCCGGCTCGGTTCACTACCCGGTCTGTAGTTCACGTCAGGCGGATGCACCGTAGTGCGCCTGGCGATGACAGTTCGGACAGGCGGCGACAGCATTTGCCGTCGTGTCTTCCCCCCCATCGGCGAGTTGAACAAGATGGTGGACTTCAAGGTAGGGTCGGCCGTCCCTCCGCATAAACGGAGCATCGCGACGACAAATTTCGCATATGCCACCTGCGCGCGCCAGAACTTCCGCGACAACGTCGGCATTGCGCAAGAAAATTTCGGTTGTGACGGTGGTGGTTGCTGGCTTCCTCGCTGCAGTGGCCAGTCGCTGGCGCCGGGCATCGCCAGTGTCCGCCAGAGACGCCTCAATCTCGCGCTCGAATTGAGCGCGTGCCTGCGTCAGCGTCGCGCTTTGCCGGTGCTCTTGTAATTGCGCCTCATACCGCGCAACCACATCACGCAAGGCGTGAACGGTAGTCTTACGTGTCTGCTCGTAGTAGGCAATGTGCGCCCAGACTGCTGCGATAGCTGGCGCAAGCGCATCAGCGCCATCTTCCGTAAAAATCCGTTGCAGGAAGACCTCCGCTGCAGGCGTGCTCAGCGTGCGCCGGTAGCATTCACCTTTTCGGAGATGCCGGTAGTCGCGGATAAGTGCCTTCGCACTGTTGATGTTGATGCCATGATCAGTGGACAGCTGGGTGGCGCCCACCGACGCCTTCACTTCCCCGAGGTAGACGCGCCTCGCGACGTTGAACGCCGCGATGATCTGTTCATTTGTAATTGTTGACGGCATGGTGTGCTCAATTTCCAGTGTAGTGGGGATGCCCAAGGCTGCTCACGCCTCTGAGTCGACATCGCGCGGTGGCGAGTCGGCTATCCAGCTCTCGATTTCTTCCATACGTTCGAAGCGAGGTTCGCGGAACCACGCAGTCAGTTCGTTTGCCCACTCATTCCAGAGCAGATCGCGCAACTCAAACTCTTCTTCGATCAGTCGAAGATCGTCCTCGCGAAGATATGCAAAGACAACCTCCCGGCCATCCCACCAGGCAACTGCATAGTTGGTCAGGCGAGCGGCAACGCCGCGGGGAAGATCACGAAGCAGCATGGCGAGGTCCCTGCGGAAAGCGTCGGGCGTGATAACTTCCATTGCTGTCTCCCAGATCGATGTGCTGCGTCGCAGTCTACTCTTGGCAGTGCATTTAACTCGGACTGAGTGTTACGTTTCACCTTCAGCCGAAAGTCGACGATGGTATCGACCGCGGTGGGGTCTGCCTGTTTGCTTGAAGCGCGCCCCCGAATTTGCGACGGCGAGCGTGACCGAAGCTACCTGATCGTCTTCCAGAATCATGCGGATTTGGAAGCCAGATTTCAGGCAAAATGCGTTGCGCGTGGCCACTGTCGATTTTGCCGCCCGTCACGACGGCGCATACGGGGCATCCCCGAATGCAGTTACCACCGCAGGGCAGACAGCTTTTTCCTGAATACCGTACTATGCCGCTTCCAACGACCGACTTCTTCAACCGCGTCCTGAGTGGACCGTACGACGCGCTGTGCCGCACGCCACAGGCGGCAGCGCATCTGAGCGGCACATTCCGTTACGACGGGGTGCAACTGGAAGACGGCGACGCGTTCGAACTGTTCGGCGTGGTGATGTCGAGCCGCGAGGCGGCGCAGTTGCTGATGGTGTTTGACGGCGCACGCGTGCATGCGCAGGACCAGTACGGCTACGGTGATGACGATGCGCCCCCGGGCACCTACTTCACGACGATCCATCCGAATCTGGTGCATGAAGGCCACAAGAACCGCGTCGGCATCTATGACGAACAGGGGACCGGCGAGGCACTGTTTCTTGACGATGTGCTGGCCGATGACGGCGATGACGACGAATTCCCTGCGGAAGAAATTGGCCCGCCGCGTGCTGTGCATGTCGACCACTTCTATCTGCGCCACCAGGCGCCCGAAGGTCTCGGCACAGTAGCGTTTGCGCTCTGTGCGATGACTGCGCACCGCATGGGCTACACCCGTATCTCGCTGATCGCCGGCGGCGGTCGCGGACATGCCAGGCACATGATCGGCTATTTCGTCTGGCCAAAACTCGGGTTTGATGCCCCGCTCGATCACGGGGAAACCGATGGCCGCGTGGATCTCGCGGGCTGCCTTACGGTTCAGGACGTGATCGCGATCGACGAGGCCTGGTGGCGGGAAAATGGCTCCCAGCGCCTGATGGAGTTCGATCTGGGTGCCGACAGCCGGTGCTGGGAAAAACTGCTAGACTATCTGCAACAGAAGGAGTTGATATGAGCGAAGCACTGAAAGCAAAAAAGCCGGCTGACGCTGCCAAGCAGCCGAAGGTGGTGGTGCGCCGTGCCCGTTCGAAGACGATGCCGGTCGTGACGCCTGCCATGAAAGAGCGGCTGCGCGCGAAGGCGAAGACGTCGACGCGAAGCTCTTTCCCTGAACTTCCTGAATGGCGTCTGGAATACTGAATGACTGAAAAACGGGCCGCGAGGCCCGTTTCTTATTGGGGCCGCAACGACTGTATTCCGTGTCATCTTATGCAGGGCAGAAGTTCTTTTCACACGCTAAACGGGGAACTACCTTCTTGAGGGGGAGCCTGAGATTGTGGCTAGCTTGCTCAAGCGGTCCCAGACGTTATGTCTCTAGTGCGTCGTCAGGAAAATTAATGGCCGCGTCCAACCCCCGTACATTCTCTCTTCAGACTCCAGCTGATCTCTACCGCAAACTGAACTTTGAAGCGCTGGAGCTGCACAACAATGCCCCCGCCGATCTGCAGCAGCGCGCGTATGCGGTGATGAATGCTGTGACGACGGCGTGGCAGATGAAAGACTGGGTATATGAAGCACTTCGCGATGCCAACGCGCTTGGTCGCCTGAACGAATTCGCAGGCCGGAACATCCAGGGGAATAAAGATTTCGGCAAGTTCCTTTGCGACAACAGCCCGTGGATGAACGTGTGTTTTCAACTGGCGACTGCAGCCAAACATTTCGGCGTCGGACAGGACACCGGACTCGAAGTGCAGACCACAATTGAATTCCAGGTAGATCCTGAGACCACCGTTCACGAACTACGCGGGCAGCATGAAATTATGGTTCGAACACCTCGCAACAGCATATCGGGCCCCGATCTCGTTTTGTTGCTCGATTACATCTGGTCTCGGGCACTACCCCGACTTGGACTTCTGGAGCCACAAGACGCCGGATAGACAGCGCTTCTCCCGCTGCTCACGGTAAGCGAGTCCACCGTACCGTCTGTTCATAACGATGCGGCTTCGGCATTCTGATTCCCACTAGATCTGGTGGGAATCAGAATGATGGAAGTGAGCGCACCGGGCC
The DNA here is from genome assembly GCF_017104965.1 of Paraburkholderia sp. Ac-20340. GTDB lineage: Bacteria > Pseudomonadota > Gammaproteobacteria > Burkholderiales > Burkholderiaceae > Paraburkholderia. Next base: position 64,505 of record NZ_JAAGPR010000024.1, on the reverse strand, counting down.
GGCGACGCGGCTCGAGGAACTACACACAAGAATTCCGGGAGATGGTGGTTGCGCAAGCTAACGACCCGGCGCGTTCGATCGCCGACGTTGCGCAGGAACACGGTCTGAACGCGAACATGGTCGCAAAGTGGCGACGCGAACGTTCGCCTGCGCAATCGACGGCTCTATTGCCGGCGCCAGAGTCCTTTCTCCCCGTGCAGATCGCGCCGTCGTCGAAGCAGCAGCCGGCCATCACGGTGGAGCGCGGAGCGGTTCGGGTTCGCTTTGAAGGCACCCCGGATCTCGACGTACTGCGCGTCGTGTTGGCTAGCCTGCGTGATGCTCAATGATGCTGGGACTACCATCTGGCACACGCGTGTGGCTCGCCGCCGGTGTCACCGACATGCGCGCCGGCTTCAACAGTCTCGCCGCGAAGGTACAGAGCGTTCTCGAGCGTGATCCGTTCAGTGGCCACGTGTTTGTGTTCCGGGGCAAACGCGGCGATCTACTCAAGGTGTTGTGGTGGAGCGGCGATGGATTGTGCCTGCTCATGAAGCGCCTCGAGAAGGGACGTTTCGTGTGGCCTCAAGCCACGAGCGGAACGGTCTGCCTGAGTCCCGCGCAGCTTTCGATGCTGCTCGAAGGCATCGACTGGCGCCAGCCCACGCGCACGGCGCAACCCACTTCTGCGTTGTAAACGTCGGCGCCGACACGTAAACTGTCGGTCATGACTTCGGCCGACACCCTTCCCGACGACATCGATGCCTTGAAAGCGCTGCTGCGCGAGCGCGACGCCAGGATTGAACGCCTGCAGGATGTCGTCGACTCGCAGGAGGCGGTCATCGCCACGGGCAAGGCTGAGATCGAGCACCTGAAGCTGCTGATCGCGAAGCTGCGCCGCATGCAGTTCGGGCGCAAGTCCGAGAGACCGGACCGGCAGATCGAGCAACTCGAACTGCGACTCGAAGAGCTCGAAGCCGACGAAGGCGCGATGCCAGTTGAAATTCCGAAGGCAACGCTCACGGTACCGGAACAGGCACCGCGCAGGCGATTGCCCGAACATCTGCCGCGCGACGTTCAAACGTATTTGCCCGAGTCGGGCGAGAAGTGCCCGGAGTGCGGCAGCAAGATGAAGCTCCTGGGCGAAGACGTTGCTGAACAACTCGAGTACGTGCCGGCAAGCTTCCGCGTGATCCGGCATGTGCGACCGAAGTTCGCCTGCTCGTGTTGTGACCACATCGCACAGGCAGCAGCACCGAGCCGACCGATCGAGCGTGGCCTGGCCGGCCCCGGACTACTGGCTCACGTGTTGGTCTCGAAGTTCGCCGATCACTTACCGCTCTACCGGCAGTCGGTCATGTACGCACGCGAAGGCGTGGAGCTTGATCGCTCGCTACTCGCGAAGTGGGTCGGTCACGCCGCGACGCTCCTGCAACCTCTCGTCGAGGCGTTGCGTCGTCACGTGATGGCGGCAACGAAACTCCACGCCGATGACACGCCGGTACCGGTGCTCGCGCCGGGCAACGGCAAGACGAAGACCGGTCGCTTGTGGGTGTATGTGCGCGATGATCGCACCTCGGCCGATATGACGCCGCCGGCGGTATGGTTCACTTACACGCCAGATCGCAAGGGCATCCATCCGCAACAGCACCTCGAGTCGTTCAGCGGCACATTGCAGGCTGACGCGTACGGCGGCTACCGGGCCATCTACGAAACCGGGCGTGTGATTGAAGCAGCCTGTTGGGCCCACGCGCGACGCCAGTTCTACGAGTTGCACGCGGCACGTCCGAATGCGCTGAACACCGAAGCGCTCGAGCGTATCGGTGTGTTGTACAAGATCGAGGAAACGATCCGGGGCAAACCACCCGATGAGCGCCGGGCATATCGACAGGTGCATGCGCGGCCGCTACTCGAGCACTTCCATGCGTGGCTCACAACAACGCTGGAAACGCTCTCGCGCAAATCCGACACGAGTCGGGCGATCCTCTACGCCCTGAACCGGTGGGAGGCATTCACGCGTTATTGCGATGACGGCCGGCTCGAAATCGACAACCTGCCAGTCGAGCGCGCGTTGCGCGGGGTGGCCATCGGCCGACGTAACTATCTGTTCGCCGGCGCTGACTCGGGTGGCGAACGCGCTGCCGTGATCTACAGCCTCATCGGCACGGCGAAACTCAACGATGTCGATCCCGAGGCGTATCTGCGCTTCGTGCTCGCACGCATCGCCGACCACGCGATCAACCGCGTTGACGAACTCATGCCGTGGGTCGTTGCGGACCAGCTTCGCGCAAACGCCTGAAGATCCCGCGCGCCTGTCAAGACGGCGCTCGTGCAGCGCTTACTGCTCACGCGGAGAAGCGAAGCCTTCTGCGCATCACGCGCCGACGGCACGCCGCATCGCGTTGCTGATCGCCTGCCGGACAGTCCAGTAACCCTGCTAGGCATCACCACCCAGGCGACGTTGACGCGCGAGCGCTGACTGCATTGTCCATTCATGCGCAGACCTGAGCGATGGCAGCTCTCCCCAGGCCACGGGCATTGAAACACCCATGCCGGGACGGGCCCGAACCGAATAGGCCGCAACCGACGTGGCGCCCTTCGCATTGCGCAGATAGTCGATAAAGATTTTCCCGACGCGGTTCCGCGGCCCCGACACTGCGGTAAACCGTGAAAGCACCACCCGCTGCATGTGCTTTGCCACGCACTTCGAGAACGCCTTCACGTTTTCCCAATCTTGGCCGCCGGTCAGCGGCACAACGATATGTAGCCCCTTGTCGCCACTGGTCTTGGGAAATGACGCGAGACCGAATTCGTCGAGCACCACCTTGAGTAGCTGGGGCGCCTCGATCATGCGGCTCCATTCAAGCGCCGGGTCCGGGTCAAGATCGAAGATCATCCGGTCGGGGTGCCCAAGGTCGGCCGAGACCGCATTCCAGGTATGCAGTTCGATCACGCCTATCTGCACAAGTCCGACCACGGCCCGGGCATTGTTGGCCACGAGCAGCGCCGCGTGTCCCGGATGCAGTTCGACGGGCAGTTCCTCGGCAGCCGGAACCTTCGCCCGCTCCTCGTGTTTCTGGAAAAAGAGCTGGCCATCGATGCCGTCCGGCGCCCGGACAAGCGAGAGCGGCCGATCGCGAAGGTGTGGCAGTGCCCATTCTGCGATTGCCTAGTAGTAACGCGCGACTTCGAGCTTGGTATGCGCCGCGCTGGCATCAATGACGCGTTGTCAACGTCGGACTTAATTTCCTCAGAATCGTCGAAGTAAATTTCCCCACCCTGTGTATTTGCGGTGATCAGCCGCTGAATGGATCAGGTGAGCTCTTTCGGGGGCGACCCGGGCGTCGGTTAGCAGGTTCGACCGGTGCCGGGTTTAGGGCGGATGGTCGGTTGCGCAGGTGGTCAGGCAGGAGATCGGCATGCTCCCGCAGCCGGTACGACGAACCTTCAATCTGGACAACAATCGCGTGATGCAGCAACCTGTCGAGCAGCGCCGCTGCGACGACGGTGTCGCCGAAGACCTCGCCCCATTCGCCGAAGCTGCGATTGGACGTGAGGACGATGGCGCAGCGCTCGTAACACGCGTTGACGAGCTGGAAGAACAAGTTGCCCCCGTTGGAGCCGATCGGCAGATAGCCGATCTCGTCAACGATGAGCAGACTGTTGCGCGCAAGAAAGCGCACACGCTGGGCGAGGTTGCCTTCGCGTTCGGCCTTCGCCATCGAATTGACGATTTCTGCCAGTGAGCCGAAGTACACGCTCTTGCCCGCACGCACCGCTTCGACACCTAGCGCAATGGAGAGGTGTGATTTGCCAGTTCCTGGCGGCCCGAGGAAGTGGACCGTCTGGCGTCGTTCGATGAACTCAAGTTGCGCAAGCGTCATGATGCGATCGCGATCGAGACTCGGCTGGAAGCTGAAGTCATATCCGGCGAGCGTCTTGACGGTGCCCAGCCTCGCTGTCTGCAGCGCCATGCGGATGCGCCGCGTCTCGCGCGTCGTGAACTCCTCGCCCAGCAACGTCTCCAGCACTTCGAGCATCGAGCTGTCGCCCTGTTCGAAACGCTTCAAGGTGGCATCCAGCGCTTCAAGCGCACGCGGCATACGCAAGCCAACGAGGTAACGCTGTATCCGTTCGACGGTTGAGGTTGGAACGCTGTTCATGCGCGCCTCCCGGCATCAGCCAGACGCCTGGCCACCTGATCGTAAAACGACAGCGGCCGACGTCCGACACCGGTCGTGCCCGACGATACGTCGCGCGCCGCCTGCTGCCTGCGCTGGCCCGCGCTCCGATGGCCAGGCAGCAACGATGTTCGTCGCCGGCCTTCCAGCACGGGGTGCACTGCGAGCAGTTCGCCGTCCTCGTAGATGCGGATCTCGTGAGCCAGACTATGGACGTCGAGCGTGCGCCTGCGGGTGCGATCGGGCACGCTATAGTAGTTGCCGCCGACCGAGACCAGACCTTCGTGGCTCACGCGCCGCTCGAGTCTGATGACGCCATTGAAGACGCCGGCAGGCAACTCCTGGAGCGCGGGGCGTTCCTCCCGGAAGTGTTGCATGACAACGCGATGCGTCGTGCCGTGTACTCGTGAGTTGGCCACCGTGTCGAGCCAGTTGCGCAACTGGCGGTTCAGATCGGCGAGATTCTGGAATCGTCGTGCGAGAAAGAAGTCCTGCCGGATATAGCGATAGGGGCGTTCGACCTTGCCCTTGGTCTTGGCGCGATACGCCTTGCACGCACGCGGAGCGAAACCATAGTGCTGTGCAAACGCGACCAGCTTCGCGTTGTAGACGATGTGCTTCTCGACTTCGCCCAGCACCGCTGCCTTCATGCGGTCGTACAGCACTTCGCGTGGCACACCACCAATGTGCTCGAACGCTTCCATGTGGCAGCGCAGGACGGTCTGCAGGTCCTGATGTTCGACGAAACGCCCCCACAGATAGCGGCTGTGCCCGAGCACAATCGAGAACAACCAGATTGAGCGTCGCTGCCCCGGTACATCGTCGAACTCAACATTGAAGTGTGCGAAGTCTACCTGCGCCTGGTGGCCAGCGGGAGTCTCAAAGCGCACCTCGAAGCCACGCTGTCGCGGTGGCCGGACTTCCCGAACCAGGTCGCCCAGCGCTGTTCGACCGCCCGCGTAACCCATGGCGTGAATCTCCCGCAGCAGCCGCTCGATACTGAGGTCCGGATACTCACGCACACGCTCGGTCACATAATGAACGAACGGGTCGATGACGCAGGGTCGCGGTGCACGTGGACCGTAACGCGGCGCCTGCATACCACCCTTGATGTATTTGCGAATGGTCTTGCGGTCCATACCCAGTCGAGCGGCGATGGCCGAGATACTCAGCCCCTGCCGGTGCAATTCCAGAATCGTCATAACCTCTCCCAGTTCGATCACCGACACCCCCTCGACGGATCCGTAGTGGGATATGGTCGGTGATCGGGAGAGCGCCGCCGCTTACGCGGCGGCGCCAGACAAAAACTGGGGAAAATTACTTCGACGAAAATGAGGAGTATCTATCCGACGCTGACACGCGTCCCGCGTCGCTGATGCTGACGCCCGCAACCATACCATCGCATCGCCGCACGGGTGGCTCGCAGGAATGTCAGCTATCTGCGCGGTATGGATGTCGACCACGTGCTCGCGAACGATCTCCGGGACGGCTTGTCGTCGCGCATTGCATGAAAGCTGCCATGTCGGATTTCACCACCGCGCGTCCATTCGAGAAGCGACACCTCGCAGACTATTTCGGGGCGTATCCAGTAATAGTCCCGGCCCGGTTCGAGACGTGGCGAAGGCTGTAATGGAGCCGCGGCCTGGGCGAGCGACAGCGCGCGCTCGTAGAACATCGCGGCACGTGCCTCGGACAGATACGGTCGCACACTACCGGCGTAGCGCAGCGAACCGTCCAGTTCATGCACGCCGAGCGATAGTCAATTCAACGAGTCGACGTTGCTCTGCAGGTAATCGTGTCCGTTGGCAGGAGGGGGAGCGCGTGGTCGAGAAATGAGTCATGCTGTCATTACCCATGGCAAGGACATAACAAGCCGCCTTACCTCGTACCTGATGTAATCGGCGCAAGCGACTACATAGCAGCCCCCCGCGCTGTCCAACCACGGACGGCAGATTCATGAATCCATTCCACGCGCCGCGACCTGGAGGGCGACAATCATTTTGGCCGGTGTAGCGGCGAAGGTTTTGGCCGGTGGTGAGGAGTCGAAGGCGGCGTAGCCGCCGAAGACGACGAATCACCGGCGGCGCCGAGTCGGCCGGGTTCTACGATGGCTGATCGAATAAGAAAGCGATCAGCCGCATGTCCGGAACCCGTATCACCGACCAACAGGTTCGCCTCTACATGTCTAAACGCAAACACCACTCTCAGGAGATCGCCGCCGCCAAGGCTGGCATCAGTGTCCGCAGCGCCCGGCGCATAGAACGAGACGCCTCACTGCCGTCCCAAAAGCCACGCCGCTATTGGCGCTCGCGCCCTGATCCTTTCGCCGACGTCTGGGATACTGAAGTCGTTACGATGCTCGCAAACGCGCCGCAACTTCAGGCGGTCACGATCCTGCGTAAGCTGCAGGACGATCATCCCGGGGAGTATCCCGACAGCACACGCCGCACACTCGAGCGACGCGTGCGGCACTGGAGGGCGATGTCCGGCCCACCCAAGGAAGTCTTCTTCCCGCAGCTGCATGAGCCCGGCGCACGCGGCCTGTCCGACTTTACCGACATGGCCGAACTGCGAGTGACGATCGCTGGCGTGCCATTCGAACACCGGCTGTACCACTTCGTGCTCTCGTTCTCACGCTGGGAATACGCCAATGTCGTTGAAGGTGGCGAGAGCTTCGAAGCCCTGTCCATGGGATTGCAGAATGCACTGTGGCAGGCTGGCGGATGTCCGCGCGAACATCGCACCGACAGTCTCTCAGCGGCGTTCAGGAATCTCGCTGACGAAGACGACTTCACAGTGCGCTATGCGGCGCTGCTTGAGCACTATGGCATGAACGGGACACGCAACAATCGCGGCCTGGGCCACGAGAACGGCAGCGTTGAGTCGTCGCATCGCTATCTGAAGGAAGCCGTCGACCAGGCGTTGATGTTGCGCGGCCATCGGGACTTCGTTGATCGTGCGGCCTATGATGAGTTTCTGCGCGAGGTCGTCATGCGTCGCAACCGGCGGAACGCAGCTGCGTTCCGCCTTGAGCGCGAACAGCTCATGGATCTGCCGCCAAGGCGCACGACAGACTTCGTCGAAGAAGAGGCACGCGTCACACGCTGCAGCACCTTCACTGTACGCGGCATTCTTTACAGCGCGCCGTCGCGACTGATCGGTCATCGCCTGAAGGTGCGCGTGTATGGTGACAGGCTCGACTGCTATCTGTCGGGCGCGCTGGTGCATAGCACCTCGCGCGGCTCGCGTGCCGGCGACAACCGCCGCGCGCTGGATTACCGACACTTTATTGAGAGCCTCAAACGCAAGCCGCAGGCCTTCAAGGGGCTTGCGTTTCGAGACGAGCTGTTTCCACGTGAGGCGTATCGCCGGACGTGGGAACAGCTGGAGGCGAGACTGACGCAACGCGAGGCGTGCAAAGTCATCGTTGGATTGCTTGAACTCGCTGCGCTCGATGGCGTCGAGGCCGTGCTGGCCGCGCGCCTCAACGCGTTGCTGGTTGATGGCAAGCTGCCTGATCTGAAGGCTCTGCGCGAGGAGTTCTCGCCGCGTCACGCCGATTGCCCAGTCGTCAATGTTGAGATGCCACCCGCAAGCAGCTATGACGACCTGCTCGGCAAGGAGGTCGCATGAGCACGCCCGCTTACGATGCCGGCCGTCTTGCCTTGATGCTCAATGAACTGCGCTTGCCGACCATCGCCCGCCTGTGGCCCGAGTTTGCGGAGCGCTCCGACAAGGAAGGCTGGCAGGCCACGCGGCTGATCGGCGCATTGCTCGAACACGAACTGGCCGAGCGGGCCAAACGGCGCATTGAACGACACCGTGCCGAGTCGCATCTGGACCCGACCAAGACGCTTGCGACCTTCGACTTCAGCATGGTGCCGATGGTTTCAAAGGCACACGTCATGGCGCTCGCGACCGGCGATTCGTGGCTTGAGAAAGGCGCCACGGCGCTCCTGTTCGGCCCGCCCGGAGCCGGCAAAAGTCATCTAGGTTCGGCCATCGGACACGCGTTGATTGACGCCGGCTACCGGGTGCTGTTCACGCGTACCAGCGAACTCGTGCAGAAGCTGCAGGCTGCGCGTCAGAGCCTGCAGTTGCCCTCAGTTCTTGCCAAGCTCGACCGCTTCGACCTGATCATCCTGGACGATCTGTCATATGCCCGGAAGGATCAGGCCGAAACCAGCGTGCTGTTCGAGCTCATTGCCGAAAGATACGAGCGCCGTAGCCTACTGATCACCGCCAACCAGCCGTTCTCGGGCTGGAACAACGTGTTTCCAGATCCCGGCATGACCGTCGCCGCAATCGACCGGCTCGTCCATCATTCGACGATCTTCGAGATGAATGTCGAAAGCTACCGTCGTCGCACCGCCAGCGACAAACAGAACAGCAGGCGCCGACAATCATCCGGCGACAATCACCAACAAGGAGCGACAACCATGACCGGATAACCACCGACAATCATCCCGGTCGACCGGCCAAGATGGTTGTCGGTAAACCGGCCGTGCTGCTTGACGCTGTCCAGCGACCTATGCCGCAACGCTATAGAGCGTAGCTAAATTCTGTATTTGTGCAGCCTTTTTTGCCTCCATACGATCTGTTCATCCGCGACAGGCATTTGATGGAGACAAATATGATTGAAGTGACATCCACGGGAGAGGCGGATCTGCCGACCCAACAACGAAAAGATGCTGCGATCACGGCATCGATCTTCGGATTGGGAGCGTTGCTAAACGCAAGTTTGCTATGCGCGCCCGCAATCGCGAGTCAGCTTTCAGCAGAGCTCCACTTCTCCCCTCAATATGTTGGGTATTTCTTCTCAATCGAATTCCTCGGATATGCCCTTGCAGGAATCTTGTCGACTTATGCAGTCGCGAAATTCAAGTGGCGAAAAATAGCAGTTATAGGGTTGGCAATATTTATCGCGGGCAATTTTGCGAGTCCCTATTTTGGTTCGAAAGTCGATCAGCTCTTCATCATCCGCGCAGTCACTGCAACGGCAGGTTGCCTGATAAACGTAATTTGCCTTGCCGCAGCAGGAAGAACGCGAGATCCAAGCCGAACGTACGCGGTCTTCGTCATCGGGCAGCTCCTTTTCGGTGTGTTCGGTCTCGCAGTCTTACCCATTGTCTTTCAACATGGGGGGATCGCGAACTATTACCGTATCGTTGCCGGACTATCGATATTTGCGTTGATGTTCGCCGTGCCATTTCTTCCGGACAGCGCGGGGCAGCGGGGATCTGAAGAACACAAGACGAAGGGGACACATTCGCAGCTGCTTGCATCCTGCTTAGCGTTCTTATGGGGTTTGCTTTTCTATGCGAGCCTAAGCGGTGTATGGACGTTTGTTGGTGCGATTGGTCAAACGTTGGGACTCGATGCAGCGCAGGCTGCCCGGTTCCTCTCCATTGCGACAGTAGCGGGAATCGTGGGCTCAGGAAGCGCTGCTGTGATTGGTGGTCAGCGATCAAAGCGGCTTCTTATTAACTCGGGATTTGCCTGCATGCTGCTATCTGTTCTTGCCTTCATGCTACATGGAAGTCAAGCTGTATTTTTCGTGGCTACCTTGGGCTTTAAGTTCGCTTGGACTTTCGTACTTCCTTTCGTATTTTCTGCCATATCCGATTCTGATCGTGCTGGACGTTTATTCGCACTCGTCTGTGTAAGTATCGGAGTGGGTCTTGCCATAGGGCCGGGGGTCGCCGGCTACCTGGTCACTGTCTCGGGGAATTTCAATATCATGCTGGCGGCTTCAGCGACGTGTTGCTTTGCTGCATGGGCGTCGATATCTTTGCTCTCAAAGAGCGACTCGCTCACAGAACTGGGACCGGGCGCTTCTGTAACGAACACGCGCTGACTTGCCTCATAGAAAGCTGGTTCGCTGCCTCTATGCCGGGCAGCTACCTGACTGAGACTTTGGAGAGTTGAAAAAATGTCTGGAACTCAAGGTAATCGTCGATCCATCATATCTGCAACGGTAGATTTTGATGCCCCAGGAAAACAATTGGGAGTTTTGCGGGTTCCTCACTCCGTGCATCGTTCTGCTTACGGCCACATTGCTATTCCGATTGCTGTCATCAAGAATGGGAAAGGTCCCACTGTCTTGCTCACCGGAGGGGTTCACGGAGACGAATACGAGGGTCCGATCGCACTGTCAAAGCTGGTCAGAAAGTTGAACACAACAGACGTAGCTGGCACGATTATCGTGATTCCAGCACTGAACTATCCGGCCTTCATGGCCGCATCGAGGGTTTCGCCGATCGATTCGATCAACCTGAATCGCGCTTTCCCGGGGAATAGAGACGGTACAGTGACAGAAATGATTGCTCATTATGTTACGACGGAATTGCTGCCGCGGGCCGCGTACCTGTTTGATTTCCACGCTGGAGGCAGTTCGCTGCACTATTTGCCGAGTCTGCTTGTTCCGTTCTACGGTCAGGGTGATGATTCGGCGGAGATTGACCGGCTAGTCGAAGCATTCGCTCCCCCCCGCGTTATCCGCTATGACGCAGAGAAGGCATTGAGCGGAGAAGATCGTGTAATTAGTAACTATGCGCGCCAGTTGGGTGTCAAGTTTTTGACTGGCGAATTTGGTGGAGGATCGTCCGTGAACATTGAGGGGCTGCGCGCGGTGGAAGGTGGTGTCCTTCGATATCTCGACGCCAGTGGTGTGTTGCAGCTCAATGAGCAGCTTCACCGGGAGTCATGTCGAACGGCGAGATCTGATAGACCACAATCGTACACGATGGATGATCCCGGCCTGTTCGCCTTTGCCAACGGCCCGGGCTTTTTTGAGCCGGCATTCCAACTGGGAGAGACACTTGAAGACGGTGCAGTTGCAGGGCACATCTACAGTAATGTGCGACCGTGGGACGAGCCTGAAACTATCCGCTTCCGAACTGGGGGGCTGGCGATCTGCATCAGGACCTTCGCGCAAGTTAAGGCCGGTGATTGTCTCGGTCATCTTGCGCGTCCGGTGTAACTGTTAAGGCCGAAACCGAATGGACAAAACACAATCAGCGATTTACGACGGCCCAGTGATTGATGCGCATCACCACCTGTGGGATCTATCGCTGGGTAGGCACCCATGGCTTACGAGTGGGATTAGCGCTGTACCTAGGATGACTAGTATCGCTCAAAACTACGGTACTGACGAGTACGTGCGAGACCTTCGTTGTCCGCAACTCGTCGGAAGTGTCTACGTGGAGAGTCTATGGAGTGGCGACCCCCTCGAAGAGATCAAATGGGTTAATCAGCTAGACCGAACTGGTCACGAAGCCGCAAGGATTGTTGCTGCGGCTCCGCTTGGCACCGAGGCGGCGAGTGGGCTGATTCGCGAATACGCTGATCATCCTGCTATCAGAGGGGTCAGAAGCATATTAAGTTGGCACCCGGACCCTGAAAAGGCGTTTATCTCGAATCGCCATCTGTCGCGGGAGCATGATTGGCGGCGAGACGTGAGACTCTTGTTGGAAAGCGATTTGCATCTTGAGGTGATGATGTATCCGTACCAAGCGGCCGACGTTCATGATCTCGCGAAGACATTTCCTGATCTTCTCATTGTGATAAATCACTGTGGAAGCCCGATCGATCGCGACAAAGATGGGATGCTTCGATGGAAAGCGGCTATGAAAGTCTTGGCTTCGACTGGCAACGTATTTTTGAAAATCTCAAACGCGTCGATTTACGACAGAGACTGGGATGTGGTGTCGCTTTCTGACTTGACGAAAGAATGCATTCGGTGTTTTGGAGCGCAGAGAGTCATGTTCGGCTCCGATTTACCTGTATCAAAGCTGAATATGGAAACAGAGCTTCTCTTCGAGACCGCCGGCGCGACCGTAGGCGGTCTGTCCCCGGACGACCAACGTTCATTTTTCTACGAAACAGCCAAGAAAATCTATCGCTTCAATGGATGAAAGGCTGGGTTGAGCGCAACTGCGCCTCGGTGGCCGTTAACCCTTAAAGCGCACGCTAGCTGTGCGAAATGACCGAACTCCCACAGAAGGGTTGCAAGTCAAAATATCGCACTGCACGGAAGAATGTTTATAAATTAAATAGTAGTACATACAAATGGAGGAGTGCGATGAAGTCAAAAGGGAGCCTGCTTTGTGTTGCGTTATTCTTGGCTTTAAGCGAGGCGAACGCTCAGAGTAGCGTCACGATGTTTGGGGTGCTGGACGAGGGCATTAATTACACCAGCAACGCCCTAGGGCACAGTACGTTCCAGATGCACAGCGGTGATGCAGGCGCAACGCGGTGGGGATTAAAAGGGCAGGAGGATCTCGGCGGCGGTTACGCAACAATTTTCACTTTGGAGAACGGCTTTAATATCAACACCGGCAATTTTCAGGGTGGAGAGGATGGTCGGATTTTCGGACGACAATCATGGGTGGGCCTCCGATCGAATGACTACGGAACTCTCACGCTAGGACGCCAGCTTGATCCGTCCATCGATCTGTTCAGCGACACTACTGGCGTTGGGCGATTTGCCGGAAGTGTTGCATCGCACCCATTCGACAACGACAACACGAATTGGGATTTCCGGGTAAATAACGCGGTTAAGTATGTCAGCCCGACTGTGCGTGGATTCACGGTCGAAGGGATGTACGCTCTCAGCAACACGACCATCGGGCAGGCAAGCAATCGACTGTACAGCGCCGGCTTCGATTATCTTCAACAAGGCCTGAAGATAGCCGTCGTCTATCTTAAAGCGAACAATCAAGGATCTGCGGCCGGTGCAGTAACGACAGATAGCGTTTTTGCAGGGGAATCGGAGCAGCACATCGATGCTGGCGTCTCCTATACCTTCTCTCGGGCCACAGTGGGATTCGCATACTCTCGCGTCAACGTGTACCAGCCAACCTATAACGCGTATTTTTCGAGCGCTGGCACTCAGCCGCCGGGGGGAACATGGAATTCGTGGAAGTTCGACAACTTTGACGTGAACGCTCAATACACCTTAGGTCCAGACATCACGCTTGGCGCTTCGTATGTTTTCACGAATGGGCACCTGGCCGCCACCAATGGGGAATACTCTCCTAAATGGCATCAGGTGGCATTGATGGGGAGCTACTCCCTCTCGAAAAGCACCGCCGTCTATCTCCAGGGTGCCTATCAACATGTAGTGAGTGCACACACGGGGACTGACTTCGATTTTGCCCAAGTCGCCTACGCGGGGGCTGCGATGTCTTCCGGCGAAAATCAGGCTGTCGTTCGACTCGCCTTACTCCACACCTTTTGACTCTCCGACCGTCAATTGAATGCGTCATCGTGCCAATAATGGTGGCCGTTGACGGCAAGGAGTCGATGCGTTTCGGGCGTTGTGGCAAGATCAGGGCTCGGCGGCCAGCAGCGCTTTGATTAGACCAACAACTCGGCGAAGGATGGGATCGTTGTTTGTGGTCTTCCAAACAAACTCGATGTCGAGCCTGAAATCATGCTGGGTGACGGGAACGAAGGTTACCCCCTCTGGATGATACAGTTGATAAGAAAGAGGGACGATGCTGAATCCAACGCCGGATTCAACGAGGCCGACAAGCGTGGGTATGTCGTAAGCAGTGTGAGTGATGCGCGGAGTAATGTTTGCGGATTGGAAAAGGCGGCAAATGAGATCATAGGTCGCAGGCGAGCTTTCCCGCGGGAACATCACGAAATCTTCATCTCTTAAGTCTTGCAGTGTCGATGTTGGTGAAAATCGACCGCGAGAAGCTTTTGGGATCGCGATCGCGAGTGGGTCGACATACACGCTGAGGCCCGAAAGTTCTGGATCTCTGGGAGAGCGCCACGCCATCAAGCCGGCATCCAGTTCACCGGAGCGAATGCCCTCTTCTTGATGTCGTGAGAGTTTCGGCTCGATTGCGATGCGAACGTTGGGAGCATCAGCGCGCATTTTCTGAAGCAGTTCGCTTATGACCGGCAACCATCCATAGTTTGGAATTACGCCGATCTTCAGTGAGCCCGAGGCTCCGTCTTGCGCTCCTCGCACATCGCTTTTCAATTGGTCAATGCACTGTAGAATTTCCGTTGCCCGCTTGAACATTGCGTCGCCTGCACGCGTGAGCGCAACGCCGCGAGGGAGGCGATGTAGGAGCTCAGCATGAAGCTCTTCCTCAAGCATGATTATCTGACGTGACAATGCAGGTTGTGCCACGTGGAGTGCGCGAGCGGCTGCGGCGATGCTGCCATGTTCGCAGATGGCGAGGAAGTAACGAAGCTGACGTAGTTCCATGGTGAACGCTTGACAACGGGTTGTAGGTACGAGCAGATTGGGGATTGACTGCGAGTCAATGAGTAACTTTATCGTGGAGTGTCGCGCGAGTGCAATCGCCTGTGTTCGTGCAACGGCTACGGCCGCAGGTCGACGCCATCCAGCCAGAGAACGTCGAAGACGAACAACACGGTATCTGCTGGTGCGGCGTGTCGAATGCGTTCTGGAGGGCGCTGAAATCCGGTCGCCCCACGACGTTGGGCACGACGATCTCGCCATCGAGCCTCGCTCCGTGAACGGGAAGCGCGGCCAGCGCCGGCGTCAGGCCGGGCGAGCGCGCGGTCCAGTTGTGCCCGTTTTTCTTGAACAGCTGGACGCGCCCGCTTTTGATTCGCAGCATCATCCGGTAGCCGTCGAGCTTGATTTCGTACAGCCAGTTTCCGGCGGCCGGTAGTTGTTTCGCGGAGGTCGCGAATTGTGGTGCGATCTGCAGCGGCATGTCGCCGCTTGCGCCCAACGCGCGGTTCGCGACCACTCGTGCGGCTGGCATCAGCAGGCTGGTAGCTGCGAGTCGCGGCGCCGTCGAATCGAATCCCGGCGCGCGGCGATGAAGGAAAGGAAAAGCACGGTGACCGTCAGGTGAGGGGGAGGAAGGACGGTCACGTCCGGGGCTGACTAGTGGCGATGGCCACCGTGGAGCAGCCAGCCAATGCATCGGCCTGCCAGCTGTCCGAGCACGGGAAGCGGCGAGAAAAATCGGCGCGGGGATTCTGCAAATGCCTTGGCGAAGCCGAGGAGAAAATTGCTCGTTGCGGTCGTCATGTCGGCGTGCTCCTGAGACGTGGTCGTGATCCTACTGTTGAAGCCCGTCAAAACCGCTAATAGCGTCCATAGATTACGCTAATGTAAGATTGAAGTTTGACCGCACGAAATAAGGCGGAGCAGCGGTTTCGCCCCCCCTTTTAGGCGTTGCTTTTCAGCAACGCACGCACCCTCGGATGTCCGTTTATTTTGCTAACGCGTTCGGCCTGTCCTTTAATTCCGCTAACGCGTCTGACGAGGCTCGATAAGGAGCGGCGATGACGGCTTTGGAGGAAACGGATAGGCGTGCTGCAAAAGTAGCAGACATACTCCGACCGTTAGGGCGAGGACCACTTTCGAAAAAGCTCGCGGTGGTAGCTGCGAACTTGCTGGGCGTCCATTGGACTACGGTATATCGCTTGCGGCGGAAGTTTCTTGCAAATCCGATTGCGAGCGCAGTTGCCCCGAAACGCCGAGGTCCCTCTAAGGGGGACCGTCGGTTGGGAGGGGCTATCGATACTGTGATCGACGAAGTGGTGCACGTCTGGCTGCCCACTCAACGACAATTGGCGCACCCTGCAACCGATCTCATGCTGGAGATTCGACGCAGATGTGAAGTCGCCGGACTGCAACCACCAAGCCGGACCACCATCGGCCGGAGATGGGCTCAGCATCGTGAGGCAGACGCTCTGAAGCGCGCGACCCTTCCCGACGCACTGACGGCGCCAGGTTCGCTTGTCGCAAAGTACCCTCTGGAAATCGTTCAGGTCGACCATACACAAGCGGATGTGGTTCTGGTCAGCGAATACGACAGAACGGTGATCGGGCGCCCGTGGCTAACTATCGCTCTGGATGTCGCGACTAGGTGCGTGTTGAGTTTTTACGTCGGAATGGACCGTCCGGGAGCGGCTACCGTTGGTCTGCTCCTGACCAGGGCGGCACTATCCAAAGCCCCTTGGCTCGCAAAGATTGAGGCGGACGCAGACTGGCCGATGCGAGGAATTCCGCGAGTTCTCCATCTCGACAATGCGGCTGAATTCAAGAGCAGGGCGCTTCGCAGTGGGTGTCGGGAATTTGGCATCCACCTCATGTATCGTCCAGTCGGGCGTCCTCATTTCGGTGGTCACATCGAGCGGCTGAACCGCACCCTGATGGAGCGCGTCCGAGGCCTGCCGGGGGCAACCGGATCATCCCCAAAAGGCCGCAAGGCGAGGCAGTCCGAAAAGACCGCCTCGTTGACGCTTCGAGAATTCGAGCAATGGCTCGCGATCGAGATCGCCAGACGCTACCACCACGTTCCGCACCGTGGGCTGCTTGGAGCGACGCCAGCCGACACGTGGCGAATGCTCGCGCGCAACCCCGATCCGCGACAGCTGCCCGCGGCCACCGACGCTGAACTCAGGTTTCTAATTCGCTTTTTGCCTGTTGCGCAGAGAAAAATCCAGGCTGATGGACTGACGCTTTTCCATGTTCGTTACTGGCATCCAATTTTCGTTGCCTGGCGCCAGACCCGGCGTGCCGTCACCGTTCGGTACCATCCTGAGGATCTCTCGCGTGTCTTCGTGACGGCAGGACGGGGCGAGTACCTCGAAGTCCGTTACGCAGACATGCGCCGGCCAGCCATTTCTCTTTTCGAACATCGGGCAGCGTTGCAAGCCATTCGGTCGGAAGGGCAGCGCACTGTCTCGGAAGCGATGATTTTTAGGACGATAGAAGAGCAACGGCGCGTGATCGCCAAAGCCAGGCAGACAACGGCCCGCGCTCTGCGACGGTCACGCAAAAAGAACGTCCCCCTGGAAGAGTTGCTTGACAGGATTGTCCCGTTTAGGGGTGAGACGGCGGAGCAGCAGGCTGAAACGGTCGATTACGCCATGCCAGTTCAGGCCTTCGATGTCGAGCAATGGTGAGGTGACACATGAAGGACGGGACGCTTGCCCATTTGCTACCGGCCGCCAGAAAGCAGGCGGAGTTAGGAAACGACGAACGAATTCTCGGACTTCTACGCGACCGTTGGATCGATTATCCCCGCGCGACGCAAGCCCTGCAGCAACTTGAGCGCCTTTATGAGACTCCGCGCCGCGACCGGATGCCGTGCCTGCTCTTGCACGGTGATTCAAATATTGGCAAGACGAAAATCACGGCCAAATTTCGGCGTGCGCATCCCAACGAGTTTGACGAGCGAAGCGGAGTCGAACGCTGTCCGGTTGTGGCAATGCAGATGCCACCGACCCCGGACCAGCATCGATTCTATTCGGGCTTACTGTTCGAGCTAGGCGCCCCTCATAATGCAGCGGCCGGACTTGCATCCCTTGAACGATTAGCTCGCGAGATACTGAAGCGGGTGTCGCCACGAATGCTGGTTGTCGATGAGGTCCACCACCTACTGGCGGGCACGTATCGCGAGCAGCGCGCATCGCTGAACCTCCTCAAGTTCCTGGCCAACGACCTTCAGATCAGCATGGTTCTGGTCGGCACTCGCGACGCCGTACTCGCGCTTCAAACAGATACCCAGATGATAAGTCGTTATACGCCGTTCGAAATACCACGATGGCGGGAGAGCGATGGTCTGAGGCGGCTTCTCGCGGCGTTCGAACGCGTGCTGCCACTGCGCAAGCCATCGGATCTCGCGCGACGCGAGATCGTTCAATTTGTTCTGAGCGCGAGCGGCGGACTGACCGGCGAGATATCCGCGTTGCTGAACAACGCAGCCGAACTATCAATTCGCAACGGCGACGAATTTATCGGCCTCACGCACCTTGAACATGTCTGCCGAATCGCGCAGTAATGTCGTCCCGTGGCCGATTGCTCCGAGGCCCTTCTACGAGGAAGCCTTCGGAAGCTGGTTAGGCCGTGTCGCGGCGCGATACCAGGTGAGCGTTGCAATGCTGTGGGAGGTTGGCACAAGCGAGGAACTGCCCGCGCTCGGAACTGCCGGATGGATTCTTTTCCCTCCAATTTCGCAGTCAGCGCTCCATCGATTCGCAACGCTCGCACGTCTTGATGACGAGAGATTGAGGTACATCCAGACGCCATCTGCTTGGCTCATTGATCGGCGCTGCATGCCGTACTGCTTCAGATGCCTTGTGCTGAATGACGCGGACGTATCGGCGCCTCGCTGGAAACGTGAGTGGCTGGAACCAACAGCGAAATTCTGTAGCGTGCACCGCACGCTCCTAGAAACAGTCCCCGCTTCTGTATTTCGCCGGTCAGGTCACTTCGCTGCTGCGCTGGACGCGATCAGCCGTCATCGCGAGATGCGTATGTTCAATAACAGCGGTCGGCTGCGTTAGCGGAATTAATGGACACGATTAGCGCTCCAACGGACACCATTAGCGGAATCTCCGAACTTCAACACCTCGTGACAGATCCGGCACAGCCTAGCGCGTGCCGGCCCTCCATGATACTGTATATCTATACAGTATCATGGGAGCAGTCATGGAACCCCTATTTGAATGGAAGTGGGCTTACTGGGACGAGTCACGTGCCCGCTTTGTCGAGACGCCAGTCTGGATGACCGACGACGAAGCCCGGTGTGACTGGTTTGCCTACGACGACATGCGCTCGCGAAAACTCGAGCACACCAGACGCGACCGTCACCGCGGGGAGAATCCGATTGTTGAGCCGCCGGAGAGCGAAGTGGACTGGGCCAAGGAACGGCGCGTGCGTGGCGAACGCTCGCGCTATGGTCTACCGCCGTTCGTCACCCCGACCTACCAGGAGCTCCGCCGCACGTGGCGAGAACACCCGATTCCCGAGGTGAAGTGCTTGGCCCTCGAAGTGCAGACTGGCCGGCATGAGTTGTCCGAACTCGAGGCGATGGTCGCGGATGCGCTCTGGCATGTCGACAAGGAAAGCGCGACTATCGACTATGCGCGCAAGGAACTCCGGCGAATCCGGCGCCGGTTGATGCAGGTAGTGCAGCGCATTGGCCCGGTGACCGAGAAGCGCTAACCGCACTCGGCTTCGGGATGGTAATTAAGCTCGCCGCTTGAGACGAGGCCTGTCGGGTTCAACGCCACGCGAGCTTCATTTGTGACAGCACATCGTCCTCGCATATCACCTTTTGTGAGGCAAGACTGCCGGTAGGGCGCCGCTGGCCAGAGCCAACGGGATGGATCTAACAGGCAGCCCATGTGGACCCGCGCGTCGTTCAGTACCACGCGCGACTCTTCCACGCCAACCCGATGATCGCCGATCTGCTCTTTTCACGTGCTGCCGATTGCCCGGCAGGATGGTCAGGTTCTCATTGCTATCGAAGTTAGCCTTGTCTAGTTTCATTCCAGATGGTGCCTAAACCCGCCGCGTGGCACAAAAGTGCCCACGCAGCGTAGGGAATGTCCGACTCCTGGCTAATCCAGCGACGTATCTGACGGCCACCGCCCTTTTCGCTCAAGCCTACGAAATCGGCGGCTTCGCGTCCTGTCAGGCCCGCGCGACGGATGACCTCACGAATCTCTGGGCCGGTGGGCTGTTCCCAGCCTCGCACCCAGGGAACCAGACACTGTGGGCGAATATTTGTATGAAAATCGCTCATTGGTACCTCTTGTTGACCTTTCTCGCGGCGATGGCCTGCAGGCGCCGTTTGATATCCAGCCCCCACGGCTTGCGCCGCGGGGAATACACGCGCCCTGCGGGCGCTTGACGACCCCGGCCGATGGACTGCCTGGGCCGTACCGGATCGTCACGCCGCGATCCGCGGCGCGCCGGCGCTCTCCCCGCGCCTGCGGCGCGGGTCCCCGTGCGCCTCGATCCGGGCGCGCGGCGCGCGCGATGCACCCGTGATTATTCCACCCCCCACGGCTTACGCCGTTGGGGATACACGCGCCCTGCGGGCGCTTGACGACCCCGGCAGTGGTTTGCCAGGGCCCAACCGGATCGTCACGCCGCGATCCGCGGCGCGCCGGCGCTCTCCCCGCGCCTTGCGGCGCGGGTCCCCGTGCGCCTCGATCCGGGCGCGCGGCGCGCGCGACGCACGTGTGATTATCCCGCCTCCCGGGCTTGCAGCGAGGCGGGTGGGCAGCGTGTGCGCCCCTAGACGCGCAGGGACGGGGCGCGAGGATATCACGGTCGCGGGGGCCGGTAATCCAGTCCGAGACGTACCGCATCCAACTGCTCGGGCGTGAGCCCCGACACATCAACAGTTGTGGCGCGCTCATAGATCATCAGCCCGTACACGTCAGCGAGCGTGCACGCTCTTGCACACAGCGCACCGTCCAGAGGCGGTTCCCGGGCGCACCAGAAGTTAATGGCCTGTTCGAGTTCGGCAATGGTCAAAGTGTTGGTCATAAGTCTCTCACAGGCCCGCGTGAGCTTCGCGCGGGCGTCGAAAAAAATGATAAGGATGACGAACGTTAATGCAGATTACCCCGAGGTTCCATGAGCATCGCAACGGGCGCACAGGGCGGCACGCGCTCGAAGTCAGCCAGGGCGGCGTGGACGATGGTGAGCAACTCCTCGCGGTGCATCTCTGTCGGGTTGCCGTCGCGATCGAGCATAGTGGCAATGCGCCTGAGCGCGTCGGCGGATTGTGCAGCCGCATCGGCCGACAGGGCCATGCGGTAGAGTTCGCCGCGAACAGTGCCCCGGTCTCCGTACTGCCAGACAGCCAGGAGGGGCAGCAGGGCGGCCAGCCACGAAGGACGGGTATTGAGCGGGTCCATGTGATTCCCCTGTCGAGTACACGCCCCGACCGTGAGGCCGGGGCGTTCCGGTTAGCCGCGCAGGCGGCGCAGTTCGTCGGCCAGCACCCACAGGGCGCGATTCAGGCGGATGTTCTGATCTATACCCGTGACGGCCCGGGTCGTCGTGGCCCGACCACTCGCATTGCGACCATGCAGCCCGCCGCGAATCATGTTTTCCTGGACACGGTTGAAGGTGGTCCAGAGATCGGGCGCGCGATCTTCCATCCGGCGCGGCGCGAGAAGTTGACGTTCCGTGACCGGCGCAGGCTTGTCCTCGTCATAGCGCAACGTGAGTGCTGCGCGGGCAAAGGCCATCTGTTCCCCCTCATCGAGTACCGTCGCCGCCATGCCTTCACGCTGCTGCGCCGTTTCATCGAAGCTTTTCAGCACCCTGAACGCGCCTTCGATCACCTCGCCGATCACATCGCCCTTGTGCGGGATGCGGATGTCGTTCAGCACATTGCCGCACACAATGCCGTTCTGGCATGCCCAGCGGAACATTCCGGCGATCATCTGGTAACTGCTGGCCCCGTTGTGGCTGTTCAACAGGATTACCTCATTGGCCTCCGGTCCGTTGATCTGGTCGGCATGGCGCAGGCGGAGCAGGTGCTTGGTGTAGTCACGCATGCCCTCATTTCGAACGCGGGTCTGGCAGACCATGAAGGGCTGAAAACCTTCCTTGCGCAGGGCATCGAGCACATCAATGGTCGGAATGTAGCTGTAGCGCGCCGAGCGGCTTTCGTGCGCGGATTGCGCCAGGATAGAAGGCGCGACCTCTGCAATCTCGTCATTCGACAGCGGGTGATCCGCGCGCAGGACAGCGGCATTACTGCTAAAGCGGCTTGCAAGCGTATTCATGTTTTTCTCCAAAGAAGCAGCAGACCCGGCCCGAAGACCGGGGTCGATCTGTTAATCGATGGCGCGCAGGATGTTGGCGGCTTCCACGTGCTGCGTGGCAAACTCACGCAACTGGTGGAAACGGTCGATGATGGTGTCGTCCTGCGTCTTTTCCGCGAGGTGACACAGGGCGAAGAGGGTCACGGTGATGCCGAAGGCATCCGCGCCCATCATGTCGTTGTAGCCGTTCAGATGCCAGCGCACATGCACACGGCCCATGTTGACCGGAGCCATGTAGAAGCCACCGTTGGACAGCGCGAAGTAATTCCACGAGCCATGGTCGTAATTGCTGCACAGGCGTGCGGCCCAGTCATAAACGAGCGATTCGCCCGCGACGTAATGACCGCCGAGATAGCGCGGCAAGACCATCAGTCTCAGTTCATGGGGGACGACAGCGGAAGTAATGCGGTTCTGGATTTCGTTGGTCATCGGATATCTCCGGTTATCGACCGAAACGTTTCGGCCTCAATGTCAGTATAGGGCAATTTGCCCTATACAAAAGAGCAGTTATTATTTTAATTTTGAATTGACATTTCGCCGTGATAGATATTTTTTTTGCGGACGAGTTTGCGTTATTTATTTATGATAGGGCAAATTGCCCTATAATGAAATTGAGGCCAGAGTTGTTCTGGTCGCTAACCGGAGAAAACCCGATGAAAGACAGCATCCCTGCAGTAAACCTCGCGGCCAGCCAGCCCGACCTCAATGGCGGGCGTATCGAATACGTCGCCTATTCCCGCCTTGCGCTCTCGCCGCTGAACGTGCGCAAGAAAGCACCCGGCGGCATTGAGGCACTGGCCGAAACCATCCACGAAAAAGGGCTGATCCAGAACCTCGTAGTGCATGAACTCGAGGGGCGTACGAAGCTGCCCCGTCTGGGCGTGTGCGCGGGCCAGCGCCGTCTCGCAGCGCTCGACCTGCTGTTTGAGCAGGACCGGATTGCGAAGGACTACCTGGTGCCGGTACTGGTCGTGAGCGAAGGTGAAGCCCTCGCCACGTCGCTGATCGAAAACCGCGAGCGCGAGGACATGCACATCGCGGACGAATGCGTGGCCTTCCGGCTGCTGATGGAGGAGGGCAAGAGCGTGGCGCATATCGCCGCCCTGTTCAAGATTCCGGAGGTCGCCGTGCGGCGAGCGCTGAAAATCGCGAACCTTGCCCCCGCGCTGCTGGACCTGCTGCGCGATGACGGGCTGGACTTCGAGCAGGCCAAGGCGCTCGTGCTGGCCGACGATCACGCGACACAGGAGCGCATCTGGAACGAAGCCGTCAACGGCTGGCAGCGCCGCCCCGCCGAACTGCGCGCGGCCATCACGCGCGAGGAAATCGACGCGCGGGAGAATGCCCTGGCGCGGTTCGTGGGCCTCGATGCCTACGAGGCGGCGGGCGGTCGCGTGCGCCGCGATCTGTTCAGCGTCGATGAGCACGCCGGATATATTGAGGATGCCGAATTGTTGCACCGCCTGGCATCGGACCGGCTTATCGAGCTATCGCAGGCGGTCGCCGCAGAAGGCTGGTCATTCGTCGAGACCCGCACGCGATACGAACCGATGGAAATCATGCGTCACGGTCGCGTCGGTTCGACTACGCGCAAGCCCACGAAAAAAGAAAAGACGGAGCTTGCGGAACTCACCGCAACGCGCGACGCCGCGCAGGGCGAGCTCGACGCGTACTACGACGACGACGGCGAACCGGACGAGGTGCGGCAGGAGCGGCTGGAGGCGGCGGCCACCGCCGCGACGTATGCAGTTGACCAGTACGTGGAGCGGTTCGAGACGTTCGACGCCGAGGACATGAAGCGGGCGGGCGCCTATGTCTATCTGGATGGCGAGGGGCGGGTGTGCATCGAGCGCGGCCTGGTGCGCCGGGAAGCGACGGCGGTTGCAGAGGCGGGTGGCTCGCATCCGGGCGGTGCGATGACGGGCGTGGCACGCGCACCGAAGGAGCGACCCCTGCACGGCGAGAAGTTGTGCAGGCGGTTGACCGCGCATCGCACCGCCGCTGTGCAGGTCGAGCTTGCGCAGCAGCCCGGCGTGGCGCTAGCCGTGCTGATGCAGCGCATGATTCCTGTCGTGTTCGATGACCTTTACGGGGAGGTTTACATCAACCACGCGGTCAAGATCGACGTGCATACTTCGCGCGACGCGCTGGTGTCCAGTGCCGATGACATGGCCGAGGCCTTAGCCTGGAAGGAAATGGAAGCGGAGCGCTCGAAATGGGCGAACCTGTTGCCCAGGCGCGCAGACGAACTGCTGCCCTGGCTGCTGCAACAGGACACGGACGTCATGTCGAATCTCTTCGCCTTCTGCGTCGCGGCCACCGTGGACGGGATCAGTGGGGTGGACCGTCCGCACCCGGTCAACGAGGTTGCGAATACGCTCGCCGTGGATCTCGCCCGCTACTGGAAACCCACCCGAGCGGGCTATTTCGACCACGTCCCGAAAGACCGGATTGTGGCCGTGGTCGGGGAGAGCGTGTCGCCGCAGGCGGCGGGAGAACTGCGCGGCATGAAGAAGGGCGACGCGGCCACGGTGGCAGAACGGCGCATGACGGATTCGGGCTGGTTGCCGGAAGTGTTGCGTAACCGTGCGGTTCCGGAGCGCGTCACGTACGGATGGCGCGAGGACGATGACGACGTGGATGGCGACGACGCCGGATCGAATGAGGACGAGGCGAGCGACGCACCTGCCGAGGCAGAGGGGGAGGACGCCGTGGCAATTTGAACGCGCACCATCGAACTTCAGACATTCACATGGAGCCGTCCGGGCGCAAGCCTGGGCGGTTTTTTCATTGTGTGTCCACACAAATAGGGGCGGATAAAACGGCTCGCCTGAACCCGCTCTGCTGCTGACGAATTTAGGACCTGCCCGGACTGCCTGGCTATCGCGCGCGCCGCGCGCCCGTATCGAGGGCCTTGGGGACCCGCGCAGTAGCGCGGGGAGAGGCCCGACCCGGCGCAGCGCGGCGGGGCGATGCGGTTCAGCGCTGGACCTGGGGCGGATTGTGCTTTCGCTTCATTGCCTCCAGTTCGTCCCCTGTGAGGACGGGATCGGCGTATTGCTGAGCGTAGAGTTTGCTGACCTGGATGGCGGGCAGGGTCGGATTTTCGCGGCGCAATTGGTTGGCTGTTTTTATCGTCCGGCCGCTCTCCAGGGTTTCGGTTTCGACGGCCTGTGAGGTGGGGGCAGGGGAAGGATCGGGGTCGCGGGAAGGCTTGGCGGCGGCCGCGCTCCGACGCGGCGTGTTGCGGCGTTTGCGGATGCGGTAAAGCGCCTTGTCGAACGTGTGCAGGCTCATCGTGAAGCCGCTTTCGTGAAGGCGGGCGAGCACGTCCTTGCGGGATATGCCGCGCGCGAAGGCAGCTTCGATATGCTCAATGAGTTCGGCGAGGCGGGCGCATTCGGAGCGCTTGGCGTGGGTGTCGTGTTCGGGGGCCAGGAGCGCGACGGCGCGCTGGGTGTCGATGTTGGGCATGGAGGGCGGAGGCCTTGGGCGTGGGGTAATCATGCCATGAAGGCGGGATAGCATGTCATGCATATGGGATAAAGATGGGGTGAGGTGTCCTAATTGAGGGGTATTTGTGTGATACTGAGGACGTAGCGACGGTCGCAACGATGCGAAGGAGGCACGACGGATATGTTTACGCAACGCTACGCGTTGCCTAAAATATCCCGTGCCAAAGGGTGCGAGCCCCTTTGAAACCCCGACTCGGGCCACTGCCCGAGTCCATCGCGCTGGCGACCTTTGTCGTCAACTCTAAGCACTGCCTGGTATGCAATATGAATACGGAGGCGAGCCGATGATTCCGGACAGCGAATGGGTAATCCAGCTTGTGGTGCGGCCGCGAGCCGACGAGCGCAACAGCGAGCCGCGTTACCTGCCCTGGGCGGGCTACACGCGGCCGATGACTGGCGACCAGGCCATGCGCGCCCTGCGCGCATGCGAGGTGCGATGGCCGGAATACGAGTTCCGCGCCCAGCCGATCGACCGTGACGAAGCGCGTTTCACACTGCCCGGGCAGGCGGCGAACTGGTCGCACCCGGCGGGGCTGTAGGGCATGCCACGCAAGAAAAGCCACGACGGCGCAGGCCTTGGCAAGCCCATCGCGTTCAGGCTGTCTGAGGCCGATCGCGAAGCGTATCTCGCGAAGGTGGTGGCCTCGGGCCTCACGCAATCCGAGTTTTTCCGGCAGGCGGTGCTCACGAACCGTACGCAGGTGATCGCGCGGCCGGTGTCGAGCGCCGACCGCAAGCGCCTGCTCTACATCTTCAGCAAGACCTCCAATAACCTGAACCAGATCGCGCACCGGGCGAATGCCGAGCACGTGCGCGGCAAGCTGTCGGAGGCGACGTACGAACAGTTGCTCACGCAACTGCAGATGATCGCGCGTTACCTGAACAGCACACTGGGAAAAGTGGACTGAGCGCTGATGAGAACCGACAGGAGGCAGGCAGCGGTAATGGCCGTCGTACAGCTCAAGACGAAGATGCATGTAAGTCCCGGGCTTGATGACGAGCGCCGGAGGACACCGGCGAACTGCGCCGCGGCGAGTCGGGCGGTGGAAGGCGTCGCCGCGTCGCTGCCGACCATCATTCACAGGACCCTCATACACCGGATCGAGCGAGCGGAGCAGTGGCTCACGCAGCAGGAGGGCTGAGCGATGCTTATCCGGGTCCGAGGTCATCACGGCGGCATCAAGGAGTATCTGGAAAAAGGCCAGAAACAGGACCGCGAGTTCGAGCGCGACGAGATGGACGAACGTGTGATTCTCGCTGGCGATCTTGACCTGACCCACGCCGTCATCGAATCGATGGATACGGATGCCGAGCGCTATCTCACCGTCACCTTGTCGTTCAAGGAAGACGAGGTGTCACGTACCGTTCTCCAGGAGATCGTGCGCGAGTTCGAGGCGTTCGCGTTTTCCGCCTACCGGCGCGACGAATACGCCTTCTATGCGGAAGCACATGTGCCGCGCATCAAGAGCTACGCGGACCGCCGCAGCGGTGAGCTCGTCGAGCGCAAGGTGCATGTACACGTGGTGATTCCGGAGACGAACCTGTTGACCGGGCAAAGGCTGGAGCCGTTTGGCAAGGTCGACCGGAACAGCCGCTTTATCGACGCATTCCAGGAGCATATCAACGCGAAGTACGGACTAGCGAGTCCGAAGGACCACCGCCGGACACAGTTCACGGACGCGTCGGAGATGATCAGCCGGTACAAGGGCGACATTTTCCAGCCGATGAACCGGGAACTGAAGGCCCAGATTCTCGAAGCGATGATTGCGGCGAACGTCACGCATTACGAGGACTTCCAGACGCTGCTCGCCGGGTTCGGCGAGACCCGAACACGCAATGCCGGGCGCGACGAGGCCTACGAAAACGTCAAGCCGCCCGGCGCCGACAAGGGTGTGAACCTGAAGGAATTTGTGTTCTCGCGCGAATTCATCGAGCTTGATGCGACGGCCAAGCGCGAGGCGCTGCAGCATAACGTGCACGCCGACTATATCGAACCGGGTGTTCCGCGTGCCACGCCCCGGCCGTATCTCGACGCGCTCGCGGCCTGGCATGACAGCCGTGCACGGGAGCTCAAGTATCTCAACAGCGGCAGCAGCTTCTACAAGACGTATCAGGCCGCGTCGCCAGACGAACAGCGGCGCATTCTCGAGCACCGCGAGAAGCGGTTCTATGACGCAGCAGGAGGATTTCATGAGCACCCACGACGAGACGATCGAAGGCGTGGATCCGGAGACTGGCGAGATTCATGGCATGAGCGACAACCCTGGTGGCCCGGACGGCAAGAGCAGCGCGAGCGGGAGCGGCAAGGGCACGAAGCCGCGCAGCACGAAACCCCAGGGCGGTGGCGACACGGAGCGGATCACGACTTTGACGCTCGCTTCGATCGAGCCCGCGCGACGGCCGGCTCCTCACACCGTGTGCGAAGTGTGCCCGGCGGCGGTCTGGATGGCGACGCCGCGCGACGTCAAATGCTTCTGCCGGCTGATGCATTACTGGAGCTGGGAAACCAGCAAGCCGACCGAATTGACGCATTGCGATGGACTGGCGATCGCGGCCGAACGGGAAGAGAGCAGCCCGGCCTGAATGCGCGATGGCGCGAAGGTGCGGAACGCGATTTCGATGCTGGGCACGATTACCCGCTGCCGTACTGGGATGGTCCGTGGCCAGATGCGCACGCCGGTGACACGCCCGTGCTCGATGCGATTGCGGCGCGCATGTACGCGGCGTGGGACACGGGCGATGACGCTGCCCGGGCCCGCCTCGCTGCGACGGCCGCCGATAAGTTCATGGGCGCCGGCCGACCGTTTGATGACCCGCCGCGGCTGCGCGAGGCGTTCGGCCTGAATCCCGCCTTCGGGGGCGGACGGCTGCCGCCTGGCTTTGGTGCGCACGATGAGGTCCGTAGTCTCACGGACGTCCAGTCGCTCGATGCCATCGGTTCGCTGCCGTTCGACGAAACCATGCCTGCGGGCGGGGATGTCGCTGCGGAGCCGTTCAATGTCCCGGCCCGTGCTTCCACCGGCCGCCCAGCCGATACCCTTCGAGACCAGCTTGCGCGGGACCTGGTGCATCAGCGCACCATGCGCCGCGCGCGCGAACGCGAGGAATTTGCGCAGATCCGCATCGAGCTCGATGCAACCCGTCTGCTCGCCGCGCTGGCGCACTCGCACGGACTGATCGTTGAAAAGTACACCATCGGCAAGGGCGAAGATGGTGGCGACCGCATCCGGGCCGGTTCCCGCAACCTCAACGTCTCGGACTTTCTGACGAAGGAGATGGCGCTCTCATGGGAAGACGCAGCGCAGTTGCTGCGCGAGACGTACCGCGCGCAGACGGGTCTCAGCCCCGAGCATGCACCGCGCCGCACTCCCGAGCGCGACCTGTGGGGCGAATTCCTGCAGTGGCGGTCGGCATACCGCGAAGGCCTGCGCCGGGCATGGGATGAGCAGACGCAACAGGAGAAGGCGCGTCGTGTAGCGATCAAAAGCTCCTTTTACGAGGCGCGCAGTGCGTCCGCCGATCGCCCTGACATGTCTTCGGGCGAACGCCGCGAGCGACTGTCGGCAGCGCGTGTGATGCGCCTCGAGGCAGAGGCGGCGCTGCGCGAGCGCATCCGCCGAGAGCGGGCGGCGCTCAAGGGCGCAGCGCGGCGGCCGATCGGAGAGCAGTACCAAGGCTTCCTGCAGGAGCGTGCGCAGGCCGGGGACGAACGGGCGCTGCGCGAGTTGCGGCGAATGCAGCATTTCCGCCTGCAGTCACAGCGCGCCGAAGAGGAGCATTCGCTCGCGCTCGCTGGGTCGCGGGATGGCGTACGCGGCGCCACCCAGCCGCACAACGAAATCCTTTGGAGCGGACCGTCGATCACGTACGAGGTGCGAGCGAACGGTGACGTGGACTACCGGAAAGACGGTGCGGCGCTGCTCGTTGACGAGGGCCGCTCGCTGCGATTGTGGGACAGCGAGCGCGACGCAATCGAGATCGCGCTACGCTTTGCCCAGCAGAAGTTCGGGTCCACGCTGTCCCTGTCGGGGCCCGAAGAGTTCCAGGCGGCCGCAGCGCGCGTGGCGGCCGACCTGCGCATGCATGTCGTGTTCGAGCAGCCGGAAACCGAGCGCATGCGCCAGGTCCGTCTTGCGGAGCTTGATACCGAGGCGCAGGAGCGGCGCGCGGCACAGCGTGAGCGTGACGCATGGGAACGCGTGCAGATGCGGGATGCCGTGCGCCATCCGTCGCCGGACGGCGTTGATCGTGCCGCCACACCAGACCCGGATACGATGCCGCCCGCCGGGACGGACGCACCCGACAGCGAGCCGGAACCTGAAACCTGATGTGATTTTCAGCGGCACGCCGTCGCAGATCGTAAACCTGGCGACCTTCATCAAGAGCCTCGCTGCGGTGGTTATCGTGATCGTGGGATACCAGTACGCGATCGCACGCGTGGCGGTGCCGTGGTATGTGCCCGCGGCTCTGTTGCTTTTGATCGCTGGTGGCGCTGCTATCGAGTACCTGAAGACCGCGTTTACGCACATCACCATCGACACGGCGCACATCACCATCGACACGGCGCGCATCACCTGCAGGCAGGGCATCCTCAACAAGCGGGTGGAGAGCCTGGAGCTGTTCCGCGTGCAAGACGTAACGTCGCTGCACCCGTGGTGGCAGCGGCCGTTCGGCATCGGAACAGTAATTGCGCTCACCAGCGACTCTAACAATCCACACTGGCGACTTCCCGGTATGCGCAATGCCGAGCAGTTGCGGCAGGATCTGAATATCGCGGCGATTGCGCTGCGCGACGCGAAGGGCATCCGCGAAGTCAACATGGGTCGGGTCTAGGGCGCGCGATCAGACCGTGGCGCAAGTGCGCGAGCAGAGCGCCGCCCGCAGGCAATTTGAGTTCGCGATGGCCTGCAGGGAGGCAAGGTGCAACTAACCGTCAAGCATTTTCACGACTCGCGCCGCACCGGGCACCTTCGTCGACCCTGATTCCGGTGTCGTTCAGCACGTAGTGATAGTTGCGATGTGGCTTCGAAAGATGTTGGCCAAGTCGGCACGCCAGCCAACCAAAGCATTTTGACAACATGAATTTGCCCTCCATGTCGGAAGTATAAAGTTGGACCTAAATTTAGGATTCCAGACGAAAATTCGCTAATTGGTAGTTATGTCGCATACTTAATACGATCTTGTAGATAAAAGTCACGCACGTTGGTTTAAGCAAATTTGTTCCCGTTTTGTAGGTAATTTTGTTCTCTAGCGGCCTTGTGAGCCTTCCGATGTGTCGTGCTCGTCGGTCACCTGCTCGGTGAGTCGGGGCACTTCATGCTGCCGGGCAAAGCCGATATATCACGAGCACGGCTGCTCCGATCCGGTCATGATCGCCCCGGTGTTGCCGCACACTTCGTCAGGTAAGGCTTGCAGTTCGAAGCGCTTGGCGGAAGTGAGCAGCTCACGTCGAGGAATTCTTGTTGGTCTCGACGTCGCTCTTTTGTTTCCTGGTCCAGTCGCGTCTTGGTGAAGCGCCCGCTCGGTGTCGAAAAGGATACAAAATTGCTTGACCTGTCGGCCGAAGGAACAATTTCGCCTGAACTTCTTGCAAGCAATTTTGTTCCCGATGGCTGTTGTAACCACTAATTTCCGACCGTCTCGCGGTAACGAAATTGCTTGCACCGACGCCCGCCTTTTGCACCGTTCGTCTCGCAGGAATTGACCTGCAACTTCGCTCGATGAGCAGACCAATGCAAACCATCAAAGTCGTTTGTCGCTGTGCACGAGCGATGGCCGATAGCAAAGAGTGCAGTCGTTCCAAGATCGTGCGCCCACTCAACGGCAGGTTGTGGCCGGCTCCGCCTTACGCATTGCGCTGAACCAGCGGCATCGAAGTAGGGTGGCCGACCGAGTACGACCCTCAACCATCACTCGACCCGGTGATGCTTTGATGGCAGCTAGCTGGGGCGGATTCAACCGGTCGATGCAATAGTTATCTGGAACCGTTCAGCCGGCGTTTCGTAATCCAGTGTCTTCCTCGGGCGCTCGGCCGAAGCGGGCCTTGATCGATAGGATTTTGTCGGTGCAGATCCGCGGACATCAGACCGTTTCCGTCAATCCGGCTCTATATGGGCTGGCGCGCGATTGGCAAAGCGCAACGGGTCGCCGTGCCCCGACGTAAATCCGTAGAGCTCGGGAGATACGGGCCCATCCTCCCACGTGGAAGGGCCGTCCGCCCATACCATCACACTCGCGCCGAATCGGGACACATAGCTAACCTGCGTTTCGGGTTCGAGGACGATGAAATCGCCGGTCTTTGCCGTCGAGTTAACGCCGCGTGAGGCGAGCGTCAGATCACCTGCGAGCACATACATATCGACTACCGCGCCGAGTCGATGTGCAGGCACCTTTGTGCCCGGCAGCAACATCATGTGTGTCATGCGGCGATTCACACGCGTGTGCGCGTAGTCGTACACCAGCCGGCGCGTGAGTCCGGCTACGCGTGTGCCGCTCGCCTGAACGGCTTCGAGCGTGATGCTCAGGTCGGGCAAATGTTCTGGGAACTCGTTCTCGAAATCGGTGTGCCGGTTGCCGGCATGCAAGCTGTGCGTGACGTCGGCGCCATAGGCAACGGGCCCCTCCATGCGCCCGACGGTAAGCGTAGGCTGGTACGCAATGGCGTCGTGCGTCGAGCCCGCAAAGTTTACGCCGAGCTGGCCTGCGCCCGTGGTGCCCTGGAAGTCGGTGAGCGATCCGGAGAGGAAATAGCTAAACGCGGTGCCGAGATGTTGATGTACGCCTGTGCGCGCCAGCGCGTCGAACGACATGTAGCCAAACGAATGACCGGTCCTGTCGTCGCGTCGCACGATCTTCTGGGCGAGTCCGCTTTTACCCACGCTTTGCCACGGCGTGCTCGATACATCGAACACATACACGCCGGCCTCGCGCATGGCACTGGCGCGGTGAGTGGGTTCGCTTGGTGCATTCATTTTCGTCTCCAGAAGCTCTCTCGATGATGTTGGGGTATTTATTATCATTTGATATCATATTGGCCGAGCGCTGGACTGGCGTCAACGGATATTTTCTCTGGCGTGCTCCGCACGCATAATCATCCACTTCGAATCGCCCGATCCCGCCATGCAATTCAAGGAACTTCCTGCGTACCAGATCCGCCGTGTAGCCGAATCGATTCTCGAGATGGCCGAGGAGCTTTTCGCGCTGCACCTCGAAATACGCGTGCTGGACTGGCGCGTGCTGGTCAAGTTGGCAGACACGCCAGGCAGCATCCCGACTGAAATCGGCCGGGACATGCTAATGACGCCCGTACAGACGGGGCGCAGCCTGCTCAGGCTGCGCGAACTCGGTCTCGTAATTGCCGTGCCCGATCCTGAGGACGGCCGCGCTACACGCTATACGCTGACTCAGCCTGGCCGGGTAAGTCAGGAGACCGGCATGAAGATCGTGCTCGCCGTGCAGGACTTCGCGCTGCGCGATCTGAGCGCGGTGGAGCGGGTCGCACTCGACGGCCTGCTCGGCAGGTTGATGAGCAGCACGAGTTACACGAGCGCCGATGTCGAGCGGGTGTCGGCGCAACTGTTTGGCGGCAAGCGGAGCAGCGCCTGAGCGGCCCCCGCCTCGTCCGCGTTACTGGCGCGCGCGCCGGTACGCTTCGTACGATGAACCCGTGACAAGTGACAGGCCGCCGTCGATATCGAGCGAAGTGCCCGTGATCATCCTTGCGGCGGGGCTCCCGAGAAAGAGGATCGACTCAGCGATGTCCTCGGGTTCGAGCCATGCGCCCAGTGGCACCATGGCAGCCACTTTTTGCCGGTCCTCTTCGCTGGTCGCGTTCTTCGTCATCGCCGTCAGGACGGGCCCCGGGCAGACGGCATTCACGCGAATGCCGTCGCCGGCCAGTTCGAACGCTGCGTGGCGGGTGAGTCCGAGGATGCCTGCCTTCGCGGCCGTGTAAGCCACACCGCCGGTATATGACACCCGTTTCGACGCCAGCGAGGCGACATTGACGACGGCGCGTCCCGTGCCGGCCTTAAGCAGCGGCACCATTTGCTGGATGCAGTAAAAACTGCCCGAGAGATTCACCGAGAGCACACGCTCCCATTCATCGGCTGTCGTGTTTTCGAGTAGCCCCCGCGAGACGATGCCCGCGCTGTTGACCAGCAGGTCGACGGACGGGGTAACTTGCGAGATCGCGTCGACCGAGCACCTGACCGACGCTTCGTCGCCGATATCGAGCGCGAAGGGAAAAAGCGCAAGGCCGTCCGCTTCGAACTGCGCGCGCCTATCCTCGAGCGCCTGTCCATCGCGATCGAGTGCGACGATGCGTGCGCCGCGGCGTGCGGCGGTGAGCGCGGTTGCGTGGCCGATGCCGCTGGCAGCGCCGGTGATCGCCACTGTCATTCCGTTGAAATCCATGTCGTCTCCTGTGCATGTCACGTGCTCTCCTGATGCCCCCGGGCCAGGGATAGTCCTGGCGCAAAAGATCGGGACATCGTCGAGGTACACGCATATATTATCAAATGATAGTAAATTGATCCACGCAACGAATGCGTGGCAACGGAGACCCCATGAGCGATGCCCTTGAAAGCCCTGTACCCGCGTCCGCCGCCCGAGCGACGGACGCGAGGACCTTCTGGCGCCTGATCCCCATCATTCTGCTGAGCCTGATCGTCAATCAGCTCGACAAGGTGAACGTCGCCTTTGCCAGGCTGCAGATGGCGCCCGATATCGGGTTGTCGAATACGGCGTATGGCCTGGGCGCGGGCATCTTCTTCATCGGCTATTGTCTGTTCGAGATCCCGAGCAACATGATCCTCCACCGCGTTGGCGCGCGCGTATGGATTACGCGCATCCTCATCACGTGGGGCGTTCTGTCGGCATGCACGATGTTCGTGACGGGGCCGCGCTCGTTTTACGCGTTGCGCTTCTTTCTGGGTGTCGCGGAAGCGGGCTTCGCGCCGGGCGTGATGCTTTACGTCAGCCAGTGGTTTCCGGCGCGCACGCGCGGGCGCATCATCGCGATCTTCATGACGGCACTCCCCATTTCGGGCGTCATAGGCAGTCCGCTGTCCGCATGGTTGATGACGTCCGCACCCGGCGCGATGTCCTTGAGCGGCTGGCAGTGGATGTTTGTGTGCGAGGGCTTGCCGGCGGTATTGTGCGGCGTGGCGTTCTGGCTTCTCGTGCCGGACACGATAGACGACGCGGCCTGGATCACGGGCACGGAAAAATCGGCACTGAAGGCCGAGGTCGGCGTGGGTGCTCACCATTCGGGCAGCTTCGCGAGCGGGCTCTCCGACTTGCGTGTCTGGCTGCTTTGCCTCGTATATTTCGCGTTCGTCGCTGCGCTCTATGGCGTGAGCTTCTGGCTGCCAACGTTGATCAAGGCGTTGGGCTACACGGGCATTCGCGAGATCGGCTCGATGACCGCCGTGCCGTATGCCGCTGCCGTTGTGACGATGCTCATTCTTGCGTGGAGTTCGGATCGAACTGGCGAACGGCGCAAACATCTCGCGGTCGCCGCACTGCTCGGTGCGGTGGGGCTCATTCTAAGCGTGCTGTTGCGCGCAAGCCCGACATGGTCTTTCATAGCCTTGATCATCGCAATGGCGGGTATCGTCACTACGATCCCGCTGTTCTGGAATCTGCCCACGGCTTTTCTCAAAGGGGCGGGCGCGGCTACCGGATTCGCGCTTATCACGTCAATCGGCAATCTATCTGGCTTTGTCGCTCCATTTCTCGTCGGCATGGTGACAGATGCAACCGGCAATACGGCGCTTGCCATGTACGCGCTTGCTGGCGTCGCAGTGTTCGGCGCGGTTCTGGTCTTTCTCATCCCTGGGGCGCTGGTCGAGCACCGCCGGTCCATGCGTCTGGAGGCGGCACAATGAAAAACACCTCACAGGAGAACGCGATACAGGCTCGCGTCGCGCTCGTCACGGGCGGCGCGAACGGCATCGGGGCTGCGATTTCGTCACGCCTCGCCGCAGACGGGATAACGGTTGTCGTCGCAGATATCGACCTCAATGCCGCGCAAGCGCTGGTACGTGAGATCGAGGGGCAACGCGGTAACGCCTTTGCCGTCCAACTGGATGTATCGGACGCTGCTTCGATCAAACGCGCTTTCGACACCGTCGAGCGCGCCCAAGCACGCTGCGATATTCTCGTCAGCAATGCTGGCATTGCGGGCGTAGCGTCATTCGTCGAATGTTCGCTGGAAAACTGGGAGCGGGTGCAAAAAGTCAACGTGACCGGCCCCATGTTGTGCGGTCAGTACGCAGCACGGCTAATGGCGCGTCACGGCTGGGGGCGCATCGTCAATATCGGTTCGATCAGCGGCGTGAGGGCCGGATTCGGACGCACGGCGTATGGGACGTCGAAAGCGGCATTGATCGGACTGACGCGCCAGATGGCGATCGAACTGGCGGAGCAGGGGATCACAGCAAACTGTGTGGCGCCAGGCCCGATCGAAACGCCGCTCACGCGCGCGCATCATTCGGCCGAAACCCGTGAGTCGTATCGGCGGACCGTGCCAATGCGCCGCTACGGGACGCCTGCCGAGATCGCTGAGATGACGGCGTTCCTGTGCTCGGACCACGCGTCGTATGTCACCGGTCAGGTGCTGGCCGTCGATGGCGGCTTTCTCGCCGCGGGCATTCTGGAAGTCTAAGCGCGCTGCGCAATGCGATTTCCAGCACAGATGCAGATTGACGGAACGCGAACCCCATGCGGTTGAGGTATCGAATCGATATGCCGGGTTGCTACCCCGGCATTCTCAATCAACAGTTTCTCTCGTCAGAACATGTGTCGCAGACCCACATTGGCCCCGACAGTCGTGCCTGGTGCGCCATATAGTGTGCTTGACGTGCTCACTGAGAGTCCTGTATGCATGGTGCCATGGTTGTTGACGACTCCAATCTGGGAGTAGACCGTCGTTTGTTTGGACAGGTAGTATTCTGCGCCCATCGCACCCAGTATGGAATGGTCATCGGATGTATCGCGATTGCGCGTTACCCACACCCCGGCATTGAGGTTGAGTGTGGGGAGCACAAAGTCATCGAGTCCTGCTGAATAGACTGTTTCATTGAACGACCCTGCGACATTGAATGTGGTCACGGACGCTTTGGTCGTGAGTTCTCCCCAGCGATAGACAATGCCGGCCGTGCGCCCCACGAACGCGAGCGTCGTTGGCGTAGGCGTTTGCACGGTGCCGCCGCTATTGCCATTGAAGTATGCCGCGTCGATCGTCAACGGTCCGCTGGTCCAGGTCAGGCTGGCCGAATACTGGCGTCCCGCCTTGAAGTCGCCAGCCGCGCCGCCCAGGGCGATCAAGGCGCTGCCGGTGAAACCAGCCAGTGTCGGCGTCGTGTATGACACCGCATTGGACGTGAAGATCGACGTCCCGAGCACGGCGTCAGCATACGTGACCAGCCCACTGGCGAACTGGGAGAAGTTGCGGGCGTCCGACGCGACGATGGCCCAAAAGAACGGTGAATATTGGAGCCCCGCCTTGACTTCGCCCCAGTTCGCGGAAACGCTCATCCACGCCTGTCGGCCGAACAGGTTGCCGTTGGAGTTGTTCAGCCCGCCGTTGGCGACGTCGATGCCGCTCTCAAGGTTGAAGTTGGCCTTCATTCCGCCGCCCAGGTCCTCCGTCCCCTTGATACCGAAGCGCGACGCACTCATGCCGCTGTCACGCATCAGCCACTGTTTGCCTTGTGTCGCGCCGGTGCTCGAATCGAAAGTCTTGCTGGTGTAGACGATGCCAGCGTCCACGATGCCGTAGAGCGTGACGTTGCTTTGGGCATACGCATTAGCGCCGGCCAGCAAACCAATTGGAATAGCCGATGCATAAGCGTACCGAAGGCGGGCCTTGCGATGTAGGGATGGCATGCGTTGTCTCCAGAACCTTGTTTTCGTGGCTGTTGTTGTATGACGGCTGCCAATGCGCCCGCGCGATGTTTCTCGCGTTCGTCGCGCACGCAACCGGCCAGCGCCTAGAATGGGCACTGGCCAAAACTCGTTGCTGAGGAGGTAGCCGTTAACTCCGTACAGGTTCCAGAGTCAACGGACAGACTTGCGGCGGGAGACTACGTTGCTGTATATCCGCCGTCGACGAGATAAAGCGAGCCAGTCACGAATCGCGCGTCATCGCTGCCGAGGTAGGCCACGGCCGCCGCGATGTCGTCCGGTGTGGCTGTACCGGTCAACGCGTGGCGATCGGCCAGGGAGTCCCACGTGCTGTCATCCGGCAGGCTCGCCGCCGTAAATCCGGTGCGTACGAATGATGGCCCGACCGCGTTGATGCGCAGGCCGGCACGGCCATAATCGAGGGCGGCACCCTTGGTGAGGCCAACGACAGCGTGTTTGCTAGCGACATAAGGCGCAATTGACGGCATGGCGACGCAGCCCATGATGGATGCGATGTTGACAATCGCGCCATGACCCTGCTTGAGCATATGAGGAATCTGCGCGCGCATGCCATGGAACACGCTCGAGACGTTGACGGTCATGACGCGGTTCCACATTGCCACGGGATATTCGGCGAGAGGGGTCATGTCGCCGCCCATGCCGGCGTTATTGACCGCGACATCGATCTGCCCGAACTCGTCGACCACACGCGCGACCTGACGCTCGAAAGCTTCGGCGTCGGTCACGTCAAGTTCGAACGGACGCACATCAAACCCCAGTTCGCGGAGTTGCGTGCAGGTGGTTTCTAGTCGGGCCGCATCGATATCCATGGCCGCGACGTGCGCTCCCTCGCTCGCGAAACGGCGGCACATAGCCGACCCGAGTCCACCGGCGGCGCCGGTGACAAGCACTGCCTTGCTGGCGTAGCGTTGCATGATGGGGCGCCTCCTCAGCAATGGACGTTATCGGCAACGCCGTGCGTGCGCGCCATATCGAGCATGCTGCGCGAGTCGACGATGCCGGCAACTCTGCCGTCGTCCGCGAGGCCGGCAATGGGGCCTTCAAAAACGCAGAACAGCACACAGCCGCCGTCGGTCTTGGGCTGGTGGATGTCGCCGGCCGGTTCGTACATGTAATCGCCGGTGTAGCCGATGTTCCCTTTGTCGTAGTAGATGTCGCCTGAGAGCACGATCAGTTCGATCGCGCCGAGATGATGGTGAACGGGCGCCTTGGTACCTGGCGCCACGCGCAGCAGGCAGGTAAAGCCGCCGCTACGCTGATTCACGCTCAGCAGCTTGTATTCGACGCCTTCCATCACCCACGGCTTCCACGCAAGGCTTTCCAGGTTTTCGAATAGCGGGTAGGGCAAAGTGATGCGGGCGTGCGCAGCACTATCTTCGGACTGCATATCAATAGATTCATGCAACATGATGCGTCTCCTGATGTTGTGATCGTGTCTTGCGAGGGACTGCGTTTAGAGGTTCAACCGTTCAGGCGGTCGTGCCGCCGTCGGCCGTATAGATCGCACCGTTGACGAACGCCGCTTCGTCGGACAGAAGCCAGCTCACCAGATTGGCGACCTCTGAGGGCTGGCCAAAGCGGCCCAGCGGAATGAGCGAAACCAGTTGCTCGTGCACGGCCGCCGCGTTGCCGGGCGCCCATTGCTCCTCCAGACTTTCGATCATGCGCGTCGCGATCTGTCCCGGCGCGACGGCATTCACACGCACGCCACGCGGCCCGGCTTCGAGTGCTGCGCTACGCGTGAGTCCAACGACGGCGTGCTTGCTCGCGACGTACGCAGACAGCTTCGGCACGCCGCGCAAGCCCGCCTGGCTGGCCATATTGACGATGGCGCCGTGTCCTTGCGCGTACATGTGGGGCAGAACAGCGCGCATGCCGTGGTAGACGCTGCCGACATTAACCTTGATGACGCGCTGGAATTGTTCCGGCTCGCTCTCTTCGAGCGTTGTCGCGCGCCCTTCGATGCCGGCGTTGCAATGCAGATAGTCAATTCGGCCAAAGCGTTCGAGCGTAGCGTCGACGTAGCGGCGCACGCCGGCTTCCGTGGCGGCGTCGGCGCGCAGCGGCAGACAGCGTGCACCAATCTCATGCGCGAGCGCATTGACGGCCAGTTCGTCCAGATCGACGGCAACGATCTTCAGGCCGCGTGCTGCAAGGCGTTTCACCGTAGCGGCGCCGATACCGCTCCCGGCGCCGGTCACGATGGCGACTTCGGCGCCGCTCGTGTTCAAAACGTCCATGACTTTCTCCTTGATGTTCCGATAGGTGGTCATCGCTCCCCCGGCGCGAAAGCCGATGAGCGTGAGCAAGAGGCGGGCGGTGGACGCCTAGCGCGGCTGCAGCGAAGTCGATCCGTAGGTGTAGTCGACGAGCTGGGTGTCACGTACGGCGTCGTTGTCTTTCGCCATGTAGTAATGCAGCCTGGCGTCGCCCACGACGGCCAGCGCGCCATCAGGCATGTAGCCGCCAATCGGGCCATCGAAGATTGCGAGCATCAGGCAGCCGCTGTCGCTCGCAAACGGCTGGTGGACGGTTCCGGCTGTCTCGACGGTGAAGGTGTGAGGGCGGCCGCGATCGTCGTGCTGCATGCCGTTCAGCGTCATGGTGCCGTCGCCGTAGTAGAAACCGCCTTCGAGGATATAGACCTGCAGATTGCCAATATGCCAGTGGGACGTTGCCTGGATGTGCGGATCGACCTGGAGCAGGATAGTGAACTGCCCAGTTGCGAGATTGCAGTAGAGCAACTTGAAGCGCGTGCCGGGCATGAGCCAGTCGGTCCACGGTGTGCCTCTCGGGTCGTGGAAGTCGAGTCGTCCTTCTTTTGGGGTGTTGCCTGGACTGGCCATCCAGTACGTGGCGGTGCGGGGTGGCGCCGTGGCGGCGCGCAGGGCTTGGTCGCTGTCTACGCTCATGGGGTGTCTCCATTTTGTCGTTTACCGTACGGTGTCAACGTCGGCATTTCGACCTTAAGACAAGACCCTTGGCGTAGGTTTATCTACCCGCAGATACCGCAAGATCCCTGCGCATTTGAGCAAGAAAACGGAAGCGCCACCCGCGCGCATTTAATTGGCGCGGTCGCGTCGGTAGTCAATTGGGCTCTTGCCGTGCGACGCCTTGAACGAGGCTGAGAAGTGCCGCCCGCTCGTGAAGCCGACTGCCTGTGCGATAGCCTTGATCGGTAGATCACGGTTGGCAAGCATGTCAGCGGCCGCTGCAATTCGCTTGTCGAGTACAAATCGATAAGGAGACGAGCCTGTCGCTTCCTTAAAGCGGCGCGCGAAGTGGTACTCGGACAGACAAGCCACGTCTGCGAGCTCCTTAAGCGTCATCGCTCGCGAGATGTTTGCTTGAATATAGTCGAGCACAGCGCGAAGACGGCGTGGGGCGATCGCCGGGGACGGCTGGCATGCCGTCAGCGCGCCGGGACGCCCGTGCCAGCGTAGTAGATGACCGACGAGTGCATTCTGCGACTGCGACAACAGCAAGGAATCGACGTTGTTGCCATAGAGCTCGCATTCAACGGCGATCATCTTGAAGAAGCCCGAGAGCCACGGATCATGCACGGCGAAAAACGAGGTGACCTCCGAGCGCGGAGGGTATAGCTCCTCCGCACAATTGGCGATCAGGGATGGCTCCAGATAGACGTGCAAGACCCGGCATTCTCCATGCACATCCCAGACCGTACCGTCGCACGGAATGAACGTCACGGTACCGACGACGGACCGCGTGCCAGCAAGCTTCCCGTCTTCGTATTTGTCGACGCAGGTCGTGCCGCTCTCGTGATAGCAGAGAATGTTCTGTGCCGCACCAGCGACTGCGAGCCGGCAGTCTTCGTGTTGCCAGCGCGCGGCAAACACGGAATCGCCTTTACCTCGGAGCAGCGCGAGCGGCCCGGAACCGTTGGCGCTCGCAATGAGATCAGGACCGAATTGTCCGCCAGGCTTGTGATCGTGCATCATTCCGGGCACCGGGGCGCTGGGCTCCAGGTTGGTGAAAATGCGGGCCAAGGGGCCACGCTGGATTGTCCGCCGGGATGAGGGTCAGGGGGACACCATTCACCGACCATTTGGTCGGTTATTTTTCGAGGCTAACTGTGCTGCGCGTGCAAGGAAACCGGAACTAACCCTAGGGGAATACTTTGTGCTTGTCAGTGTGAGAACTGTCGATGGGGCGCTCGAAGGGCATGTCCGTAGGAAGCGGGCGGTTGCGCGACAGGATTGCTTACGCGGAGTCTGGACGGTGTCGCGATTCAAAGCTCATCAAGGGATTGAGCGGCGCCGCTCCGCGCGTACCTATCTTCATTCTGCCCAACAACGTCGCGCCGTCAGCTCAATTGCTGAGCGCTCACACGCGCATGCATCTAGTCGACTCGTTCGAGGATCTGGTCGTGCAATTGGATGAAATCGTTTCTGCCGAACCCACCCCACCCCACCGGCAGTCTCGCGTAGTACCACGCCGTACGCGAATCCGCCAAGCGTTACCGTCGCTTGCACGACCACGCGACCTGGATGGCAAACAACAGATCCAGGCCGCACGCGGATATCACTTACTTTGCGGCCAGCACGGCGTCGTCGCCAAGAAACTCTTTCAGCGTACGCGCGTTACGTTGACCTTGGTCTTCCCAATTGTTGATCTCTATACAAAGGACCGCCATTTGCGACCTTTGGATCGAAAGTGGTCACTGAAACCAGTTATGCACTAACGGCGGATTCTAAAGTTTCACCTGTCGTAGGTTAGTCTGCGAGCGGTCGTCAGCGCCAGCGATTTGGACTCGTTCTGCGAGTTGCCGCAGGCGCGAAGGCGTGAAGCATTGAGGCCGAATGGCCGTGACGACAAGGACGGCACGGGGCGCATCCCTAACGCCCGGCGGCGCATCAAGCCGGCTCACCCTAGCCGTTTTATACTCTCTCGGGAAAATTGAGTATCGAAAGATAGCCATGAACATCGAACACATCAAGGGGCGATTGGCCTTCTTGCAAGAAGCGGAAAAGCTCAAGAGCGTACTCCGCCGCGCGCACACCTCAACCGGCAGGACAGAAAGCACCGCCGAACATACATGGCGCCTGTGCCTAATGGCTATGACCTTCGAGGATGAGCTGGCCGGTATGGACATGCTCAAAATCCTGAAGATGTGCCTCGTCCACGACCTCGGCGAAGCCATCCACGGCGACATTCCCGCCGTCGTAAAAGGCGAACACCCTGACAAAAGCGAACAGGAGAAGGCCGATCTCCTATACCTGACGCGCTCACTTGATGAGCCGCATCGGGCAAGCATCCTGGCGCTCTGGCAGGAATACGAGGACGCGACCTCACTTGAAGCCAAGGCCGTCAAGGCGCTTGATAAGCTGGAAACCATCCTCCAGCACAACCAAGGGATCAATCCGCCCGACTTCGATTACGAATTTAATCTCTCCTACGGCCAGAAGCACACCAGCGCCGATCCGTTGTTTTCGCTGATGCGTAGCATCCTTGATGAAGGCACGCGCCAGAGAATCGCTCAACGCGGCGACAGCAACCCGACCTAGCGCAAGGTTACTGTCTCTAGCGGTACGGGCAGACGTCGTCCTGCTCAGATTTGATAAATGTCTGTCCGGACGAGCCTTCGCGCGCGTCCTAATTCGCAGATCGGAAACGGGGTTTTGGAGGCCGTTGATGCGTGGGGCGGCTGGCCGAAGGGCTGCTTTACTGCGCCCGATTTATGATTTTACATAATATAATTTATCGAATTGACTGGTGTAGCAGCAAAGTAGTAATGTCGTATCTGGGCAAAGTACAGATGTCGTACCTTGGTTCGCATTGAGGTGCATGCTGGCGCGGTTTTCACGGATGCGTGGAGCCGCCGATGACCTGCACCGGGATGATCACGATGAGCATGCGCGAGCTGGACCGTCTGAAGGTGATCGAGGCCGTCGCCGAAGCTCGGCTGATGCCCTGGCGGGCTGCCGAACGGTTGGGTATCAGCCGGCGT
The DNA here is from genome assembly GCF_017104965.1 of Paraburkholderia sp. Ac-20340. Taxonomy (GTDB): domain Bacteria; phylum Pseudomonadota; class Gammaproteobacteria; order Burkholderiales; family Burkholderiaceae; genus Paraburkholderia. The sequence goes on along the minus strand of NZ_JAAGPR010000024.1, from coordinate 21,345 downwards.
CAGGTCCAACGTCTGGTGCTGCGATTCCGTCAGTCCGGCGCGTGCGGACTGATCTCGCAACGCAGAGGCCATGTAGGCAATCACCAGCTGCCCGAAGGCCTGGCGCAGCGCGCGCTGGCCATCGTGCGCGAACGCTACGCCGATTTCGGCCCCACGCTGGCCGCCGAGAAGCTCGCCGAATGTCATGGCATCGTGCTGTCCAGGGAGACACTCAGGAAGCTCATGACGGACGCCGGGCTCTGGGTTCCGCGGGCGCAGCGACCGCCGAAGGTCTACCAGCCCCGGGCGCGTCGGGCCTGCCTGGGCGAACTGGTCCAGATCGACGGCAGCGACCACCGCTGGTTCGAGGACCGGGCGCCGGCGTGCACATTGCTGGTCTACGTCGATGACGCGACGAGCCGCCTGATGCACCTGCACTTCACGGCCACCGAATCGACCTTCAGCTACTTCGAGGCCACGCGGGCGTATCTGGAACGTCACGGCAAGCCGGTAGCGCTCTACAGCGACAAGGCGAGTGTGTTCCGCAGCGTCCGGGCTCACGAAACGGGCCGCAGCGTGACGCACTTCGGGCGCGCCATGTACGAGCTGAACATCGACACGTTCTGCGCCAACAGCAGCCCGGCCAAGGGCCGCGTGGAGCGCGCGCACCTGACGCTGCAGGACCGGCTCGTGAAGGAGCTGAGGCTGCGCGGCATCTGCACGCTGGCCGAAGCCAACGCGTATGCGCTGGCCTTCATGCAGCGCTACAACGCACGCTTTGCGAAGCCGCCGCGCAGCACGTTCAATGCGCACCGGCCGCTGCGGGCAGATGAGGATCTGGACACCCTGCTCACCTGGCGCGAAACGCGGCGCGTCACAAAGGCGCTGACGGTGCAGTACGACCGCGTGATGTACCTGCTCGACGACACGCCGGAGAACCGCAAACGCGTGCATCGTTACATCGAGGTCTGCGAATATCCGGACGGGCGCATCGAGATCCGCGCCGATGGCCAGGCGCTGCCGTACCGTGAGTATGACCGGCTCACCGAGGTGGATCAGGGCGCGGTGATCGAGCACAAGCGTCTCGCGCACGCGCTGCAGGTCGCGCAGGCCCTGCAGGCGCAGCGCGATGACCGGCGGGCCTCGGGGTCGCCCTCGCGCACGAACCAGGGCCAGCCCGTGCGGGCCGCGAAGCGGCGCCCAGGCACGAAGACGACGCGCGAGTTCACGCAGGCGGATATGGACGCGGTGATCGTGAAACTGGCGCAGGCCGCAAAGCCGGGTTCAAAACCGGATTCAAAACCGGGAAATCGGTCTGCGCAGCCCCGCTGAACGGGCATAAACGCCCTGTTGCTTCAACCCGTGTTCTTCAACAATGAGTGAACACAGAAACAGAGAAAGATGCGACATCTGTAAATGGCCAGCGGTACGACATTTCTATCTGGCCAAGACATAATTTTGGGTGATTACGTCAACTGCGATCAACCGACTCGTCTCCGTCAATGCTGACGTTATGTAAATTTTCGGACGTTGATCAGGTGCTTTCCTTCATCGCTGGGCTTCCATGCCGACATCCCGATTTCGACCGTGGCATCGATGATTTTGCGCCGCTACGCTTGACCGCTCTCGTCAACGACGCGGAGCAGCCGGATGGATCACTGGCGACTTGCATATCTCGGGATCAGGCAGGTGCCACGTGAATTGAGCGAATTCGATCTCAAAATTCCTCACGTTTTCAAAACGCGAACGGGCGTAGATCGATTCGCGCCGCACCGACCTTTACCGGTTGGCCATCGCGCGGCACATTGGTTTCCTGAGAATGATCGGTCCACCGTTTGATTCTTACCGGCAGATCCTAACCATCCTCTGGCGACATCTTCGCCAGCAGCTTGATGTCCAGCCGCCGGAAGTCGGACATTTCAGTCTAACTACGATGGCGAATCCTCTCAAGTCTTGAGAGTAATCCTGTCGCTTCGACCACCAGTCGCCACGCCGGAGACAACGCCTCCCATCGCTGGCCTGCCAGCGCTATCTGTTTATTGGAAAATTCCCAACGACCAGTCAGCAGACGGTTGAGTTGAAACGATATTTATACAGGGCCGCAAGACAAAGGCACGCCAGTCATAGCCGTGCCTAACCGGAGAAGTGCTCGAAACTCAAAGGGACCCCCAGTCGCCTATACCGCGCTGGCATAGGCGCGATATCAATTCGGTATTTGCGACCATTTTCTGACATCCATAAGCTGAGTCCAGCGCGTGTTACACCGCAGCAATCTGTTCGCCATTTGTCTAACCCACGACCTTCGATTCGAGGTAGTGCAATGGCCCCCCTTCAAAGAAGTAGAAGCGCAGCGCGTCATGGAGCGTACGCCCAAGACACCCGGCACCTGGCGGCGACGACGCGGGAGACGCCACTCCGGGTCATCGCTGCCACAATGGGATGTACGCTGGAGTGGTATGACTTCGCCATCCATGGCTATTTCGCGGTGGTCATATCGAGACTGTTCTTTCCAAATTTCTCGGAAGTTGTTTCGCTTCTCCTAAGTGTAGCGACCTTCGGCGTTGGTTTCGCGATGCGCCCAATTCTGGCGTTTGTGTTCGGGACAATTGCAGACCGACGAGGGCGCCGAATCGCACTCAGTTGGACCGTGAATACGATGGTCGTGGGGACGTTACTCATGGCGGTCACGCCGACCAATCCCAGCGTCGGCATTGTCGCTTCCGTCATAGTGGTATTTGCAGGGCTAATTCAAGGCTTTTCGGCTGGTGGAGAGATGGGCTCGGCCCTCTCCCACCTGGTTGAGTACGCTCAGCGTAAACGCAAGTTTCTCTTTGCGAGTTGCATGGCACATATATGACAGTACAGACGTCTGGGCGGCACTCACCGCTGTCACCTTTGAGGGAAGCGGCCTCGCGATATGCCTTCGCACATTTGTACAGGTCGAGCCCGGAGATTGCCTTGGACATCTGGCACAACCCTTTTAGGATAGCGCCCGAAGACACAAGCGGACGGTTCTGCCGCTCGACCAATGCTCGGGGCAAAGTTGAACTACGCTGCGGCCGCGCTTGTGCATGGCGCCACGCGATATCCAGAGTTCTCTCGACTACATCCCTGTCGGCAAGCATTGTAGGTTTCAAGGAGATGCGATGAACCAGATGAACGGATATGACTACGAGGACCTCGAGCCGGGGATGAGTGCGACATTCGCGAAGACCATCACTGAGGCCGACATTGTCTTGTTTGCAGCGGCGTCGGGCGATAACAACGCCATGCATATCAATGAGGAATTTGCACGTACCACGCAGTTCAAAGGAAGGATCGCGCACGGGATGCTCACCGCGAGCGTGATTTCGGCCGCAATCGCTGGCCGTCTCCCGGGCCCTGGGACGGTCTACCTCAGTCAGAACGTCCGGTTCCGCGCGCCCGTCAGGCCCGGCGACACGGTACTCGCTACGGTATCGATAACTGAAATGTTCCCGGACAAGCGACGCGTCTCCCTGTGCACAGTCTGCACCGTGAACGGAAAGGTTGTCGTCGATGGTGACGCCATTGTGATGCCCACCTCCGCAATCACGCGCGAGAAATAGTTCACGGGTCGCATAGTCCGGTCGGCAAGAGATGCAACCGGCCGGGAAACTCCATGGCGTCTTGTTCGGAATCCCGGCGAAATTGACAATTCCTGAAATTGAAACTGCGTTCATCGTCGATGCGAGGCGCCGGGCGATTAGGACTGCCCAGGTTGCCTCCGCCGCGCCGCAACACGCGCAAGTCCTGAGACGCTATTGGGAATTGCAGACCACACTACACGTTACAGCAGGCCGACCACAGACATAGAGAGTCCTCCTCTAGTGTTCCGAGTGAAGATCTCAACCTTCGCCCTATCCGATCCGATCGAGCCTGTAACCGTAGCCGTATATCGGCATCAGTCGATAGCCGTTCTCGGGCCGCAGTCCAAGCTTCGTGCGCACCATCGACACGTGCGTGTCCATTGAGCGCGAGGAAATGTCCGGGCCCTGTTTCCAGATCGCGTCGAGAATATGCGTGCGCGACAGCGGCTGGCTCATTTGCTTGAAAAGCAGCAGCGCAAGTTCGAACTCCTTGTGCGTCAGCGTGACGGCGTTGCCGCGCACAAAAACTCGCTCCGAGTCAGGCTCGAATTCGTAATCGCCGAACACTTCCCTCTCGGCCACGGGCTCACTCGGATTTTGGCTGCGTAACAGCATTTCAACGCGCGCGAGCGGCGCCCCTGCACTCAACGGTTCGACGAGCCAATCAGTGGCGGCGTGGTTCCAAGTATCGCCCGAGTTGGTCGTGAACAGGACATGTGGACGTTCGGCGAGATTCTGACGGAGCAAGCGCAGCACCTCGTCACCCCGCAGACCCGGTGCATGGCGATCCAGCACGAGCAGATCAAACGGCTGGCTGCGCAGCTGTCCGAAGAGTGCCTGAATGTCGTCGAATGCGTGACACGTGTGCCCCGCTGCTGACAACGTTCGGCACACCACGTCAGCTTGCGCTTGAGTTGCCTTCAGGACTGCAATTTTCATAGAGCCCTGCAACGCCAAATTGTTGTTTGCGTTCGATCTCACAAACCCGTCTCCGTGACGTCCGCCGGTGCGGCTGTAGTTGCCCCTGCAACCCAGGACATTCGGACACTGCTAGGTTGATGAGACCGCAGCGCGCCTGAACTCGCGAGGCGAGCGGTATTTCAGTGCTTTGTGCGGGTGGCGCTCATTGTATTGCTCGAAGGCAGCGGCCAGATGCGTGAGCGCCGTGGGCACATCGGGCTTGTCCATAAAGGCGACGTAGTCGTGCTTCATCGTTTTCACGAACCGCTCGGCTATTCCGTTGCTTTGCGGCGAGCGCACGGGTGTGGTCAACGGCTCCAGGCCCAGCTCGCGAGCGAAGCGGCGCGTGCGATGGTCGATATAGGCCGAACCATTGTCCGTCAGCCACTCGATGGGCTGTGCGGTCTGTGTGGCCCCGAACCGTTGCTCGACGGCGGCCAGCATTACATCGCGCACTACGTCACCGCTATGTCCGCCGGTCGTAGCCGCCCAGCTAATTGCTTCCCGGTCACAGCAGTCCAGCGCGAACGTTACACGAAGCGGTTGGCCATCGTCACATCGGAACTCGAAGCCATCCGAACACCAGCGCGTATCGCTGCGCTCCACGGCTACACGGCCGTCATGCCGCCGATTGTCCCGCCGCACGCCGGGACGACGCAACAGCAACTGGTGCTCGCGCATCACGCGATAGACCCTCTTGTGATTGACACACGGCGCGCCGCTCATCTCACGACTGCGTCGCAGTAGCGCCCAGATTCGCCGGTAGCCGTAGCTCGGCAGACCTGCCACATGCGCACGGATTTCGTCGAGCAGGCCCGTGTCATCGGGCATCCGTGCGCGGCGACCATCCTGCCAGCCACCATCGCGAACCTGCTTTACCGCCAAACCAGAGCGCGCCACGCCGAGAACTTCGCAGACCGTCTTCAATGGTCGTCCCCCGGCAGCAAGGGCGAGCGCGCAATCAGGTAATGGGATGGTCCGCTCCTCTCACCGGAGCATAATCGACGCTGACGCCGATCCTAACGCTTGGAGGTGTGTCATGAGTCAACGTAACACGAGTTCAGTCGCCCGCATGGGCATCGATATTGGCAAATCAGCGTTTCATGTCGTCGGTCTCGACGAAAAGGGAGCGCCCGTATTCAAGGGCCGCTTCAACCGCGAGCGGTTGCTGGAATTCCTCGCTCGTGCTTCTCCGGCAACGATTGGTATGGAGGCTTGTCCTGGGAGCAACTGGCTTGCGCGTAAGGCAATCGGCTTTGGGCATCAGGTTCGTATCGTCCCTGCGCAATTCGTCAAACCGTTCGTCAAGTCCAACAAGACCGATATCGTCGACGCAGAAGCGATAGCCGAAGCAATTTCTCGCCCGACTATGCGCTTTACACAACCAAAGACAGAGGCTCAACTCGATCTGCAAGCACTGCATCGAGTTCGCCAGCGCCTGGTGTCCAGCAAGACGGCCGTCATCAATCAGTCTCGCGCTTTCCTGCTTGAGTATGGCCTGACTATCGGCGTGGGACCTGCGTATTTTGTTCGAGATATGCCAAACATACTGTCCGACGAGACCAATGGCTTGACGACTGCCATGCGTGGACTTCTACAGGAATTATGGCAAGAGTATCGGTCGATCGAAGCGCGCCTGCTGCAAATGCGGCGCCAGATCGAAGCTATCGCTTCGGCCGACGATGTTGCAACGCGGCTTACCTCCATCCCCGGCATAGCTCATCTGACAGCAACCGCTATTACAGCTTTCTCTGGCACCGGGACCCAATTCAAATCCGGTCGCAATTTTGCTTCGTGGCTTGGGCTTGTTCCTCGTGAATTTTCTACAGGAGGAAAACAGAATCTGCTCGGAATTACGAAACGAGGCAACCCTTACCTTCGCAAGCTGTTGGTTCACGGTGCACGTGCATGTGTGCTGCATCTCGATCGGACCAAAGATCATCTAGGAATCTGGATCTCAGCAATGGAGGCAAAGGGGATACACCGGAACAAGGTCATTGTTGCGCTAGCGAACAAACTGGCACGTATCGCGTGGACCATTCTCACTCGAAAAGGAACGTTCTACCTACGGCAGCCAAGGGCCTTGTAGAAAGCCACACTCTCTTCAAAGTTTGCAGACGAGTAATTGATGGCGAAACGGAGCAACGGCGTTTGGTAAGCCCGGTTCAAAAAAGCGGCCTTCGTGGCCGGTCCAGGTTATTGGGAACCGAACGCGCATATTCCATCATGGCCTTGCTGCCAAAAGCGGCTGACTCGCGAGAGGCCGGATACATTTACGCAAACTGTCTCGCCTAAAAAAGCCCGCTTGCAAAACCGGAGCGGACCATACATTTTTTGAGCGGCCGCATTCCACGGCTTCTTTCAGGATTTCGACTTCCATAGTCTTTTTCCCGAGTAGTCGTTGCAGTTCCTTGATTTCCTTGATGGCGGCGGCCAGCTCGGATGCGGGCACAACAGATTCACCTGCCTTCACCGCCGCCAGACTGCCGTCCTGGTATTGCTTGCGCCAGCCGAACACCTGGTTCGGATTGACGCCGTGTCGTCGGGCCACTGCCGATACCGATGCGCCAGGGGCTAACGTCTCCTGCACGATGGCGTTTTTTTCCTGCGGGGTGCGCCGACGACGGCGCTCCGGCTCGGTCAGAATTTCGATGGGTTCCACGTAATGACTAGGCTTACTGTTTGGCACAAGACTATCCCTTATTTTAAGAGAGTCCTCCTGTCCTCTGTTGCGTGGGGCTACTCCAGCGGCAAAAATAATCCAATTAACTTCTAACTCACGACACTACGTTGACTCACTTCCTTCGGACATGACTGAGCGCGCCGCCTCGATGAAACGCGTCAACAGCCCGTTCGAATTGTCCAGCCTCCAGACCATCTCGAGTTCGAATGCCGTCCCGGCATCAGTCAGGGAGTAAACCGTCACCTTCTCCGACACCTGCATTCTGTAGGATTCCGGGACGATCGCACACGCTACGCCGGAAATCACGAGCCCCAAAATGGTCGACATATCCGCCACAGTATGCTTGATCGTCGGTAGAAAAGAGGCGCCGTGAAAGAGATTCGACACTGCATCAAACGACGACGGAGAGCACTCCCGCGGGAACATCATGAAAGATTCCCGACAGAAGGCTCGCAATGGATGGGCTCTATCCGTTGCATACCGGGCAGCGATCGATCTTGGCACAGCGACGGCCCATCGGTCGCGGAAAACGGTAAAGCCCTGAAACCCGGGGTCGAGCTTTGGTCGCCACGTCAAAATGCCGACATCGAGCCGCCCCAATCTGAGGTTTTCCAACTGTTCCACGGACATCTGGGGCTCGAGGTGGATTGTCAGTCCTGAGCCTAGGTCCGCTAGCCTATCGAATGTCTTCTGCAGGACGGGTAACCAGCTGTAGTTACTGACGACACCAACACGCAACTCGCCCGATAGCCCCAACTTGAAGTTCGACATCCGTTCCGTTAGATCGCGAACGGAGTCCAAGACACGCGTCGCACACGCAATGAGCTCTACGCCCGCCTCGGTCAGCGTTACGCCCCTTGTGTTGCGCAGAAAAAGAGCCGTTCCAATCCCCTCTTCGAGCGCGTGCATATGTCGTGACAGCGCCGGTTGCGCGATATGCAACCGACGAGACGCCGCTGCGACACTGCCTTCTTCTGCGATTGTTAGAAAGTAACGTAGCTGACGAAGGTCCATAGCATCACATTCGAGATCAAGACATGAAACCTTGGTGCATGCACACCACGGTAGCGCCAGCCAGTGCTGACTCGTCCTGAAACTTTGCTCGTCCCCCGTTTGATGATTCAGATGCACACAATGGCAATCAGTTTCGTATGGTTGGGGCCACTCCTCCTGTTGTGCTGCTCGACTCGGTGACGGGAGGCGAAGGCGATGGACGTACCGCCACTCAATCGTACTTATATACTCCATGTCCAGTCTTGCGGCCGAGCCGACCTGCGGTGACAAGTTCACGTAACAGCGGGGATGCACGATACTTCGAGTCGCCGAAATCCTTCAGATACACATCCATCACCGAAAGACGTACGTCGAGTCCAATCAGGTCTGCAAGGGCGAGCGGCCCAATCGGGTGATTAGCTCCAAGTTTCATTCCCTCGTCGATTTCTTCGGGCGTAGCAATGTTTTCCGCAAGCACTGAGAACGCCTCATTGAGCATCGGTACGAGAATGCGGTTTACCACAAAGCCGGGGGAGTTACGTACAACGATTGGTGACTTGCCGAGTCTTTCTGCGAGCTCGCGCGTGACCGACACGGTCGTATCGCTTGTCTGCAAACCACGGATCACTTCGACGAGCGGCAGCAACGGCACCGGATTGAAGAAGTGCATACCGACGAATCGCGCCGGATCGGCGAGGCTCGTGGCGAGCTTCGTGATCGAAATCGAGGATGTATTCGTCGCGAGGATCGCATCGTCTTTGGTTACGCTTTCGATCTGTTTGAGGATGCGCCCTTTCAGTTCCGCCTGCTCCGTGGCCGCTTCGATCACGATATCCGCGTTCGCGAAGTGCTGATAGTCGGTTGAAGTCACGATGCGCGCGAGCGCTGCCTCACGTGCCGATGCGTCGACCTTTCCCTTTTCAACGAGCCGCGCGAGGCTCCTGGACAGTGACGCTGTGCCCTTTTGCAGCGCCGCGTCGTCAATGTCCACCATCACCACGTCGAACCCCGCAACGGCGCAGACCTGCGCAATTCCGTTGCCCATTGTTCCCGCACCTACGATGCCTACCTTCTGGATTGCCATGCGCCTACCTGTAGAAAGTCAGATTCATTTCGACAACGCGCTGCATGCTTACCGCTTGTCTTCCAACCGACCCATAGAGATAGAGTCGAGGTTCCGCAACTACGCCTGTTGATATCGTGAGTATTCAGAACTGGTCCGGCGACAGGGCGAATAGCCCCTCGCCACTGCGCCCGCTGACGATCGACACTTCGAGTGCGAACACCTGTGGCAGGATGAAATCCGCATAAAAATGCGCTGTGGCAATCTTGGCGTCATAGAACGACAGATCGTCCTCGTGGTGGGTTACTGCTTCGATGAGCGCCCGAGCCATTTGCCATCCGCACAACACAATGCCCGCAAGCTTCAGATATGGGACGCTACCCGCAAATACCGCGCTCGGGTCGGTTCGCCCAGTCGCGACGACGAAGTCCACCACGCGTACGAAAGCGTCGCGCGCGTCCTTCAGACTGTGTCGCATCGCTTCAATCGCGCGCCGTGCGCTCTGTGGGGCATCTAGCGTAACCGACTCGAGCGCCGCGAGCGTGCGCTTCAAAGCCTCGGCAAGCTGCATTGCCACTGCACCGCCGTCGCGCAACGTCTTACGTCCAACCAGGTCGTTCGCCTGGATCGCTGTTGTGCCTTCATAGATCGTGAGGATGCGCGCGTCACGATAGAACTGCGCTGCACCGGTTTCTTCGATGAAGCCCATGCCGCCGTGCACCTGCACGCCAAGGCTCGCCACCTCGATCGACATTTCCGTGCTCCAGCCTTTCACGATCGGCACGAGGTATTCGTAGATAGCGGCGCTCGTCCTGCGAGCAGCGTCGTCTGGTGAGTGGTGCGCGAGGTCGGCGTGCATCGCGGCGACATACGCCAGCGCGCGGGCACCCTCGGTCAGTGCACGCATCGTCATGAGCATGCGGCGCACGTCCGGGTGCTGGATAATGGCGACAGGCCCCGCAGACGATCCGTCGACGGGACGGCTCTGCACGCGCTCTTTCGCGTAAGCGACGGCCATCTGATATGCGGCTTCCGAAACCGCGATGCCCTGCATGCCGACCGCGAACCGCGCCGAGTTCATCATGATGAACATATACTCGAGCCCGCGATTTTCTTCTCCGACGAGATAGCCGATCGCCCCGCCGTGATCGCCGAACTGCAGCACTGCCGTCGGACTCGCCTTGATGCCGAGCTTGTGCTCGATTGACACACAGTGCACGTCGTTGCGTTCGCCAAGACTGCCGTCCTCGTTGACCAGAAATTTCGGTACAAGGAAGAGAGAGATGCCCTTCACCCCGTCCGGGGCGTCGGGCGTGCGCGCGAGCACAAGGTGGACAATGTTCTCCGCCATGTCGTGCTCGCCGTACGTAATGAAGATCTTCGTGCCGGACACGCGATAGCGTCCTTCCCCGTCCGGTACGGCGCGAGAACGGACCATGGAAAGGTCAGAGCCGGCCTGTGGCTCCGTCAGGTTCATCGTGCCGGTCCATTCGGCAGCTATCAGCTTCGGCAGATAACGTGCCTTCAGATCGTCCGAACCGGCAGTCAGGAGCGCTTCAATCGCGCCGTCGGTCAGCATCGGGCACAGTGCAAATGAGAGATTCGCCGAATGCAGCATTTCGATGCATGGCGTCGCAATCAGCTTCGACAAGCCATGGCCGCCGAAATCGGCAGGATGCATTACCCCTTGCCAGCCCCCCTCCGCAAACTGCCGGAAAGCGTCCTTGAAACCGGGCGTCGTGGTCACGTCTCCGTCGCGCCACTCGCTCGGGTGGCGGTCGCCCTCAACGTTAAGCGGCGCGATGACGCCGCTCGCGAATTTCGCGGCCTCTTCAAGCACCGCATGCGCGGTGTCGAGAGTCGCTTCTTCAAAACCGCTCAGCCTGGCGGTTGCGTCGATGCTGGCAAGTTTGTCGAGGACGAAAACCATGTCCTTGATGGGTGCGGTGTAGTTCATCATTGTGTTCCTGAATGGAGTGTGTACGAGCAATGAATGGCGGCGAGTGATCTGCGGCTGTCAGGACGTGACCACCCGAGCGTCACTCCTCACGAAACCTTGAACTGGGCCACGGCATCGGCCAGTTCTGCCGCCTGCGTTTGTAGAGCGGAAGCTGCAGCAGCCGACTCTTCAACCAGCGCGGCGTTTTGCTGAACCATTTCATCGAGCTGCGAGACCGCGCGATTGATCTCATGAATGCCACGATTCTGTTCGTCCGCAGCATTCGAGATCTCGTTCATGATTGTCGTCACGTTCGAGATGCCCGACACGATGTCACTCATCGTCTGCCCTGCCTCGTTCACGTACGTCGAACCTGATGAAACGCTGGCGACGTTCGAGTCGATCAGCGCCTTGATTTCCTTAGCCGCCTGCGCGCTGCGCTGTGCCAGCGTGCGCACCTCACCCGCTACGACGGCAAAGCCACGCCCCCCGTCTCCCGCCCGCGCTGCTTCGACCGCTGCATTCAACGCGAGGATATTCGTTTGAAATGCGATGCTATCGACGACGCCGATTATTTCGCTGATCTTGTCCGACGCGCCTTCAATTTCGCTCATCGTCGACACGACGTTGGCGACGACGGAACTGCCGCGCATCGCTGACGTGCGCGCCGTCGAAACGGTCTGGTTGGCCTGAAGCGCGGCATTTGCCGCCTGCGCTACCGTCGATGCGATCTCTTCCATCGACGCCGCTGTCTCCTGCAGGTTGGCTGCCGCCATCTCCGTGCGTCGCGACAGGTCGTGATTGCCGGAAGCGATTTCGCTTGCTGCGTGGCGTACGGATTCGCTGGTGTCCTTGATGCGCCGGATCACTCCGTTTATCTTGCCGATGAACGAGTTGTATGCGCGCGCGATTTGCGCAACTTCATCCCGTCCACCATCCGGCAGGCGCTCGGTAAGATCCCCATCGCCCGATGCGATGGCTCCCATCGCATCTCGCACTCGAGCCAGTCCTCGAAAAGTCACACTAGTTACCGCACCGACGATCACTGTGGCGATAACAACGAGCACCGCGAGAGACAGAAGCGACACATGCAGCAGCGACTGAATGCCTGCGGTTGCTTCTGACTGGTCAAGGGCAACTACTGCAAGCCAGTCGGTGCCGGGTACCACCCGCGCGCGAATGAGCTTCGCGTTACCGTCGACATGCGCGACGAGTGGTACTGACTCGTCGTCGGCTGCGGAAGCAGCAAGGTCGCGCGTTGTCAGATCCGGCGCTAGTTCCGAGAGCGGCTTGAGCGTCAGCCTCTGGTCAGCGTAGGCAACGATACGTCCTTCCCGGTCTAGGAGCATTCCGAAGCTTGCAGGCGTCGGATGGATCGACTTCACATTCGTGACAACCGCCTCCATGGAAAGGTCGCCGGATACGACGCCACGCAAAGCTCCGTCGCGGAAAATCGGGACCGCGAATGTGACAACGAGATTGCCGGTGGCACTGTCGAGATAGGGTGGTGTGACAATGGCATGGTCCGCCGCTGCGGCCATGCGATACCAAGGGCGAACCGTCGGGTCATATCCAGAGGGAACACCTGTCGAATCGGAGAACCGTGCAGTCTTGTCGGCGTAACCAGCGTACACAGTGGTGAAGCCGCCGGCGAGGGCGATTTGCCTAAACATCGGGACAGGATCATTCCCGAGGGCGACGTCCTGAAGTGACGAAATCATCTTCGTCTTCGAGGCAACCCAATCCTCAATTCCGGTCTCGTGCCCGTTCAGGACGGCCGCCAGACTCTGATTGATTGCGTCGCGGTTGTAACGCCTTGCCACGGAATAGTTCAATACCGTGTTGATTACTAAGGCAACCGAAACAATGGCGACTGTCGCGATGAGTATCCTGAACCGGATCGATGTAATCATGCTACGATTTAAAATCGTGATAGAAGCGTGCTCTCTCCGTCACGCGGACTTTGCGACGCGCGCGCAGGGATAGCCAGCCCTTGGTTAAGGTGCAGACAATGATCCGCCATCAAGGCCGATTGGCGAGCACGCTCGATCGATCACGTCTGATCGCAGCGCCATCAGACCAACCGATGCATCGCTCGCACGTCAATCGTGTCAGGCGACGCCCCGCAATCATCGTGAATAGTGGTCAGATTGAACTGGCTAGTTGAGCCCCTTTTCGTTGACCTGAGAAGTAGCGCGTGCAAGCAATGCGGATAGCGCTGTCGAAGTCGGACTCGGTCGCCAGGTGTTTGTGGTCAACGCTGACCAGCCAACCTTGCGGCGATTTGCACCATCGTATCCGTCCTTCCTCATAGGCCTGACTAAACCAGCGCCACAACGACGCGTCTGCCTCGTTAGCCGAGTTGGCTGCCTCAGCACGTGTTCGCTCGAAGTTGGTCAGCGACATACGCCCTCCATCTCGTCAGATCATGTCAGTTCACTCTTGACAGTCAATTGCAGTTGCAAAGGCGGGGACCGCATTGAAGAGATCATCAACGAGACCAAAGTCGGCGACACTGAAAATGGGTGCCTCAGGATCCTTGTTGATAGCGACGATCACCTTCGAGTCTTTCATCCCCGCGAGATGCTGGATTGCACCCGAGATGCCTACCGCGATGTAGAGCTGTGGCGCGACGATCTTGCCGGTCTGCCCGACCTGATAGTCGTTCGGCACGTACCCTGCGTCGACGGCCGCGCGCGAGGCGCCCATTGCTGCGCCGAGCTTGTCGGCGAGTGGCTCCAGGACGTGCGCGTAGTTCTCGCCGCTGCCCAATCCGCGGCCACCCGACACGATAATCTTTGCTGACGTGAGTTCCGGGCGATCCAGCTTTGTCACTTCTCGGCTCACGAACTGTGAGACCCCAGCGTCCGCCGCGGATTCGATTTTCTCGATCGAGGCGCTGCCGCCCTCCACCGCAACAGGATCGAAGGCTGTTGCGCGAACCGTGATGACCTTGACCGGATCGACTGATTGCACGATTGCGATTGCGTTGCCCGCGTAGATCGGACGCTCGAACGTGTCGACGGAATCTACGGCAGTGATGTCACTGATCTGTGCAACATCGAGCTTCGCGGCGATGCGTGGCGCGATGTTCTTGCCATATGCGGTGGCAGGCGCGAGGATGTGCGAATACCCCTTCGCGATTTTCGACACCGTCGCCTCGACGTTTTCTGCGAGGCCGTCAGCGAGTTGAGGCGCGTCTGCGAGCAGTACCTTCGATACGCCTGCAATTTTTGCCGCCGCTTCCGCGGCTCCCATCGCGTCGTGCCCTGCGATCAGCACGTGGATCTGCTGATCGCCGAAGGATGATATGACTGCGCCAGCAGCCATTGTGTTCAGCGTGCCGGCCTTAATCGAGGCGTTGTTATGTTCAGCAATGACAAGGATCGTCATGGTCTCCTCCGTTTAGAGCACTTTGGCTTCGGTCTTGAGCTTATCGACCAGCGTTTTTACGTCCGGCACCCTCACGCCAGCCGAGCGCTTCGGCGGCTCGCTGACCTTCAGCGTCTTCAGGCGCGGAGCAATATCGACGTTCAGGCTTTCGGGCTTTACGGTGTCGAGCGGCTTCTTCTTGGCCTTCATGATGTTCGGAAGCGTGACGTAGCGCGGCTCGTTCAGGCGCAGGTCCGTCGTGACGACTGCCGGCAGCTTCAGCGACAGCGTTTCGGCACCGCCATCGACTTCGCGCGACACGGTCGCCTTGCCGTCGGCCACGGATACCTTCGATGCGAACGTGGCTTGCGGAAGATTCGCCAGCGCGGCGAGCATCTGGCCGGTCTGGTTCGAATCGTCGTCGATGGCCTGCTTTCCAAGCATGACGAGTTGCGGCTGCTCCCTGTCGAAAAGCGCCTTCAGAATCTTCGCGACTGCCAGCGGCTCAACGCTATCATTCGACTCAACGAGGATCGCGCAATCCGCGCCGATCGCCAGCGCTGCCCGCAGCGTTTCCTGCGCTTGCGCGACGCCAACGGAAATCACGACCACTTCGCTCGCAATGCCCGCCTCTTTCAGCCGCACCGCTTCCTCGACCGCAATTTCATCGAACGGGTTCATGGACATCTTGACTGCCGTCAGATCCACGCCCGAGTTATCGGACTTCACCCTTACCTTGACGTTGAAGTCGACTACCCGTTTAACTGCCACAAGTATCTTCATGTGGTGTGCTCCTCCGATATGAAGCAAGGGCGCGCCGGCACCCACGCGTATTTGCGCATCGGCATACGCCCTGCTTTTATGTTTTGACCAAACGCCCCGGCTGCTTCGGGTTCGCCTCGAAGCGGGCGTCCACCAGGCGTGGGGCCGGCATTTGATCTCATCAGGATTCGACGGAAACCGGGACCGCGCCGGGCGCGGTTCCGCCCCCCCAATCACCCCGTTCTTCGCCTTTGACCTGCTTCCGCAGAAACGCCCGACCGCAACGCGGACCGGGCCCTCCGCGGTTACGGAGTGACGCTTCTGACGAGTTTCCCGTCAAGCTCATCCCAACGCTTCAGCGCTGCATCCATCGCTTGCGCCTTCACATGTCCGAAGCCGCGCACATCCGCGGGCAACCGCGCGATCTGCTCCGCCAACGGAATGTCGACGTTTGCCGGAGAAGCCAGAAGTGACTCAACGAACTTGATGTAGCGGTCACGCCACGCGCGTTCCTGGCGGCGCTCCTCATTGCGGCCGAACGGATCGAGCGGCGTTTCACGGAGCCATTGCATGCGGGCGAGCGCCGCCATCGGCCAACGGATCCACTGACCGAACATGCGCTTGCGAACGTCCTTACCGGTGCCCAGCGTGGGCGGAGCGAGGTGATAGCTCAACCGGACTCCCTGGCCAAACTCCCGTTCGATTGACTTCCGGAAGGTCGTCGACACCAGCATGCGTGCGACTTCGTACTCGTCCTTGTAGGCCATCACGCGATAGAGTTGCGTCGCCAGCGTCATTGCCAGCTTCTCGGGCAAGGCGCGTTCTGCCTGTTCCAGCATCTTGCGATACCGGAGCGAGTACTTCGAATTCCAGTAGGTTTCCAGGCGCTGAGCGCGATCCTCGATAACTTCGGCGAGCGTCTTGGGCACGGCCTCGGACTCCGCTCCCGCCATGAGCGTCACAGCGAGTCGAGCGTCGCTCGCGAGATGACAGCCGATCCGGAAGGCCTCCTGGTTCTTCGCGACAGCCGTGCCGTTCAGTTCGATCGCTCGCTCGATGGTGCTACGTTCGAGCGCGATGCGTCCGGACTGCCATGCCATTCCGAGCAGCATCAGATTTGCGAAGATCGCATCACCCAGCACGCGCGCCGCGATGCGGGCGGCGGGCAGCGCCATCACCTGACCCTGCGCCGTCTTGCGCTCAAGGCGCGTCATCAGGTCGTTCACCGGCGCCGTCCAGTCGCGCGACTTGATGAACTCGGATGTCGGTGACGTGTCCTCGCTGACGATGACGAGCGCGGAATCGCGCAGCCTCGAGAGCGTTGCACTGCTTCCCGCAACGACTGCATCCGCACCAATGAGCAAATCACACTGATCGGCGGCGATCTTCGTTGCCGAAATTTCATCGTCGCTCGCGGCGAGCTGCACATACGAGTAAACCGTGCCACCCTTTTGTGCCATCCCGGCCATGTCCATCACGCGAACGGCCTTGCCTTCCAGGTGAGCCGCCATGCCGAGCAGCGCGCCAATGGTCACCACGCCCGTACCGCCCACGCCCCCGACGATGATGCGCAGCGGCGAGGTCAGGCTTGCCATGGCCGGCTTGGTCGGCCATCCTTCCGGCAGGGCGTCAAACTTTGCCGGCCGCTTCGTGTCGCGCGTATGGACGGTGACGAAACTCGGACAGAAACCCTCGACACACGAGAAGTCCTTGTTGCAACTGCTTTGATTGATGCGGCGTTTGATCCCAAGAGCTGTCTCGACCGGTTCGACAGACAGGCAGTTCGACTTTTTCGAACAGTCGCCACAACCTTCACAGATCTCCGAGTTAATGAAGGCGCGCTGCGGCGGATCCGGGTACTCCTTACGCTTGCGCCGACGGCGCTTCTCGCTGGCACAAGTCTGCGCATAGATGAGTGCCGACACGCCGGGCACCTGGCGCAGTTCGCGCTGCACGGCATCCAGCTCGTTCCGATGTCGGACCGTCACACCGGGGGCGAGGCCTTCGGTTTCGGTGATCAGTCCCGGCTCGTCACTCACGATGACCAGCTTGCCCACCCCTTCTGCTGCCAGCTGGCGCGTCATCTGGGCAACGCTGAGCTGGCCGTCGACGTGCTGCCCGCCCGTCATGCCGACCGCGTCGTTGTAGAGGATCTTGTAGGTGATGTTGACCTTCGCCGCGACTGCCTGGCGAATTGCCATGTAACCCGAGTGGAAATACGTGCCGTCCCCGAGGTTCGTGAACACATGGGGTTCCTTCGTGAAGGGCGCGGTCCCGACCCAGTTCGCGCCCTCCCCGCCCATGTGCGTGAAGGTCTCGGTACCACGGTCCATGGTCAGCGTCAGGAAGTGACAGCCGATACCGCCAAGGGCGCGACTGCCTTCCGGGACGACCGTCGACGAGTTGTGAGGGCAGCCGCTACAGAAATAGGCCTTGCGCTCGGCAATATCGATGATGCGGCGGGAGGCTTTCTCGGCCTGTTCGATGGCCTGAACCCGATTCTCGATCAGGCGCTTGATGTCTTCCGGAAGGGTGAACTTGAGCAGGCGCGCGGCCAGCATCTTTGCGATGGGCTCCGGCTGAAGTTCATAGTGCGTGATCAGCGGCGCTTCGTTTCGCGGCGTGCTCCATTCACCGTGCTGATCCGACGACTTGCCGATGACTCGCGGGCGCAGGTGATCCGGCAAGGCATACAGTTCGTCCTTGATCTGCGATTCAAGGACAGCGCGCTTCTCCTCGACGACGATCAGTTCCTGAAGTCCTGCAGCGAAGACCCGCAGTCCAGCGGGCTCGAGCGGCCAGATCATTCCGACCCGGAACAGGCGAAGGCCGATACGCTGCGCAGGTTCGCCTTCGAGACCGAGAAGTCTCAGCGCCTCGACCGTGTCGAGGTATCCCTTACCGCTCGCAGCGATGCCGATGCGGGCATTCGCACACGCCCATGTCACCTGGTTGATGGCGTTGGCCCGCGCATATGCAATCGCAGCCGGAAGCTTGTATCTGTAAAGCCGCTCTTCCTGGTCAAGCGAGCGATCAGGCCATCGGATATTCAATCCTCCCGGCGGCATCGGCGCATCGAGGGTCAGATTCGGCCGCACCCGTCCAAGACTCACGTCAACGGAGGCGGACGTTTCGACGATCTCGCTGACCAGTTTCATCGAGGTCCACAGGCCGGTGGCACGGGACATGGCGACCGAGTGCGCGCCGAAATCCAGAGTTTCCTGGAGCGACGTCGGATAGAAGATCGGTAGTCCGCATCCGATCATCACGAACTCTGACTGGTGCGGGATGCTCGATGATTTGCACGAGTGGTCATCGCCAAACAGTGCGACCACGCCGCCATGTTCAGCGGTGCCGGCAAGATTCGCATGCCTGAACACGTCGCCCGAGCGGTCAGCGCCCGGCCCCTTGCCATACCAATAGCCGACAACACCATCGAACTTTCCGCGCCCGGCCAGGTGTGCCTGTTGCGTGCCCCAGCACGCGGTGCCGGCCAGGTCTTCGTTGACGCCCGGTTGAAACACGATGTCGTGGGACTTGAGGTGCTTTCCCGCCTGCCAGAGCGACGTGTCGAACGAGCCGAGAGGCGAGCCACGATAGCCGGAAATGAATCCCGCGGTGCGAAGCCCATTCTGGGCATCACGACGTTGTTGGGAAAGCGCCATTCGCACCAGCGCCTGCATCCCATTCATGTAGGCGTGGCCCTCGTCGAGAAGGTACTTGTCGTCGAGTGAGATGGGCTGGGTTTCAGCTGGCTTCAACGGAATAACCTCTGAGTGTCTCATCGTAGTCTTCTGTCTTTTGTGGGTGCGCAGGCTGACAAAAGCTGGGCGGGGTGCAGCTGTGTGTCGCTGGTCACTTCGATCGCCGGCGTCAGATGAACGGACCGGCGGCCGGGATCCTAATTTCCGTCATCGACAGCAACGCCAATACCTCGTCGCCGTCGCCAATGCCGCGGAATTTCAGGCCTTGGATTGATTGTGTGACGTCACGCTGGACGCAACAATTCAACCTGGAGTAAATGATATTTACGTATCAGGTAACACGACCGCCGCAGTGCCTTCGGTTTCGAAAGATCGGTAGCGAATCACCCGTCGCCGCGGCTTTCAAGCGAACAGTCTCATCGGGTTTCGCGCCCCCCGCCTGGAGGGCACGGATGCGACGGAGAGAATAATCCGTCGTGAAGTCAATTTTCTACAAGCCCAAGCCTATTGGAATCTCTACGATAGCCTTGGCGCTCGCGCTTTAGAGAGTTGAGCAACTCGCATCGGTGGCGCCCTTCCCCGTGCTGTACCACTTGTTTAAAAAGGCATCCACGAGATGCCGACCACCGCTCGCCAGGGCCACAAGCCCTTTGGCAAGCGCCTTTGCGTTCTGTGAGTCCACGTCCATAGCGTGCTGGCGACCATCCAGCTATCCGCGTGTTTCTGCTCACCACGAATCCGCCGCTGGACGATGTGTGTTTCAGCGGGGCGGCGTAGATGCGCCGCAGCAAGATTCGCATCGGTCCATCAACCAGCGATCCCGACCCGCCAACACTCGCTACGTGTCGATGCGCCGCCGCGTGGCAACGCTGCAGCGGACGTACGGCAACGCTACCAGGCGCCGCTAACGTTCTATCGCATCGCCGACCTCGGCAACGGACCTGCCTTCGGATCGTGGCGCCTTGAGGTAGATCGCAATCGGACCTATCTCCCTGTACCGCTTCGCCTGCGAATCAGCCCCAGGAACGAACTGAATTCGCCTCCAGACCAGGGGGCCTTCGCGTCTCCGCTTGCCGCGACCGGCGTCGCCTCCGTCAGCGCGCCAACGCCGGTCATTTCAGTTTTCAGACGACAGCTAACCTGCAGTTGCTGGCGCGCGCTGATACGCTTCTCGAGCAGCTCAATATCAACTCCAATGCCATCGATGCGTCGAAGCTGGTCCTGAAAACTCGACCTGATTGAATCGGGGAGCATGTCAGCCGCCTCAGCCATACGCGCGCGGATTTCGGTCTGACCTGGCGCCGGGTCCGAATGAAATGACACGCCGAACTCATGCAGCAGTTCCCGGAGTTGATTGATCGTAAGCGGTCTATAAACCACGCCCTTC
The DNA here is from genome assembly GCF_017104965.1 of Paraburkholderia sp. Ac-20340. GTDB lineage: Bacteria > Pseudomonadota > Gammaproteobacteria > Burkholderiales > Burkholderiaceae > Paraburkholderia. The sequence goes on along the minus strand of NZ_JAAGPR010000024.1, from coordinate 895 downwards.
CCATGCACGGCTGATTCACAGAGGCTACGTGTCCATGTTCAACCAACGTGGACAGGTGTACATGAGCGAACAGGAAGAAGGGTTGCAGGGCCGTCTGGTCGTTGGTTCCAAGCGCGACGGACGGCGCAAATACGACGAGAGCGCGAAGCGCGAGCTGATACAGCAATGTCTCAAGCCGGGCGTATCGATCGCGCGCACTGCAATGGACCACGGTATCAACCCGAATCTCGTGCGGACCTGGATTTCGCAGTACCAGCGCGAGCAGGGCCGCGCCGGAGTTGCCGGGCTCGCGAGTGAGCCCGGCAGTCTGGCCCCGACCGAGATCGCTACCGTCGCACCGTCGGATGAGCCGGTGTTCGTCCAGCTCGAGACTCCTTTACTGTCGTCAGCCCCAGTCAAACCAACCGCGACGTACCTGTTGAACGTTGTATTGCCAAACGGCGTTCGTCTCGAGGTTGGGCCGGCAGCCGTGGAAGAACTGGAGAGGGTCGTCCAGATGCTCGGGAGGCTGCCGTGTTCCGGTTCGACGAAGGGTTGAAGGTGTATCTGTATCGCGAGCCGGTCGACTTCCGTATCGGTATCAACGGACTGTCGATCCTGGTCGAGCAGTCGATGCGCCTTAATCCGATGGCCTCGGCACTGTTCGTATTCGGCAACCGGCGCCGCGATCGCATCAAGATACTCGGCTGGGGCGGCAACGGATTCTGGTTGCTGCTCAAGCGACTCGAGGCGGATCGCTTCACCTGGCCATCGGGCACCGAGACTATCTTGTCAAACGCAATCTCAAGTTGATACAGCTTCGGACGCAAACGCAATCGTAATTTGATACACCCGCTCATGCGGTTAATGACTGGGGGCTGCCTCCTTCGAATTGCGTTTGCGTTTGATGTCGTCT
>NZ_JAAGPR010000023.1 GCF_017104965.1 Paraburkholderia sp. Ac-20340 | reverse complement strand
ATTGACAACCCGTCCGCTACACGGCGCCCTCCCGATCGCCGGCCGCCCATGAATGGCGGCGAGCCGGTCGACGCGCCACGTCCGCCTGCCGCGCCGGTCAATCAGCCGCACGCGCCGATGCCGCAGCCCAACAACGCACCGCGTCCGGCGGCGCCCGCGCCGTCGTTCAGCCATGCGCCGCCCCAGATGCAGCAGATGCCGCAAGGCGGCGGACGCCCGCCTGGACCGGCGCCGGCCGAGCGCGGACACGAAGCGCCGCCACAAGGCGGCCAGGGCGGTGGTCATCAATCGGGTCAAGGCGGGGGAGGCCACGACGATCGGCGCCAGCCGAATTGACCTCGTAGCGTTTGCGCATGACCTGTCGGGCGTTCTGATCGAACGCCCGTTTTTATCTTGATCGAGATAAATAAAGTGGGCTTGCATTGCGCTCACCCAACTCGAAACGATTGAACGCGGTCAGACCACGCCAGGCTATGAACGAGCACACACAACGCGTTTAACCCGCACGTCGATTAATCAGGATTCCGTTGTATCTGATTATCTTTCTCCCGCTCGCGCACGCCATCAAACCGCTTAACGCTATTCGATGGCGTCGATTTAACAATCCCTGACAGTAAATTTTCACGCAAGCAACGACAATAAGTCATCGCGGCTTCGGAAGTTTCTGAGCCCGCGTCATGCGGCGTGCATCCATTGCGCGCTGCGCAACGTATATCGGCTACGGGGGCTGGCGCGGTCGGGACACGGCGGCGCGCTGGTGGCGAGGCAGCCAGAGCGGGTTCGAACCCGCCGTATAACGCTGGCAAACAGCGACTGGCAGTAGGAGTGGCGATGGCGTCGGGGACGCCATGTTTATCGGTTGCAGTCCGCGTGCGGGCATCGGGCGGTGATGCCCGCACGCATGCGACGCGCCGGCAAGGCGGCGCCTGCGCCGGTGGCCCGAGGCCGGGAGGATCGGGTCGCGGAGATCGCGCAGCCCGCGGCTGTCGCCACTCGTTTTTCATCCACTATCCGTGTCCCCGTGCCCGCGCGGCTGGCTTCGCCAATGAAGCCGACAGTGCCGCGACGATATAGCCGGGTAAGTCAGTTACGCGAGAGGTGTCATGTTTTTCCGTTCCGGGAGCATGCGATTTCCGCCCGGCTCGCGCGTGAATGGCTCGGGCCGCGGCCGCGATCTCGAACGTATCGAACTGGATCTGGCCCGTGACCGCCACGCGCGTGCGGCCATGGAAGCCTATGCGGATTCCTGCGAAGCCGAATTGCCGTGGTTGAGCGAAGTCCTGCGCGACTCGCGCTTCGGCCGTTCGGATAAGTTGACGCAATGCGGGTCGACGGTGCTGCGCGCGTTCGTGCTCGCGCAGGCGCGCGCGGCCGTGCAGCCCGACTACGCGCACGCCGCGTGGGAGCACGTGCGCGTGCAACTGGCCGCCGAGCTGGCGGGCTTGCCGCCAGCCGGTACGCGCGACTTGCCGGGCGCGAGTGCGAACGCGAATGCAAATGCGAACGTCAGCGATCCCGAACACGGCGAGCGCGCACGCGACCGCTAGCCGCGCGCCGCTAGCCGCGCGCCGTGAGCGGCAAGTCGCCGGCCTCGCGCATACAGGGTTTAGCGCGCTACGCAGATCGGCACGGGGGCGTTTTCGACTACCATGAGCGAAATCCAGTTCCCGATCTCGACTGGCGACTGGCGCTCCCATTCATTTCAAGACGCAGCGAGAGTAGCGGCTTGGGCGCGCGGCAGGGGCTGCGCGTCATGAGTCTGGGAATGGAGTCCGGGCGGCATCGAGCCGGCCTGGCCCGAGAAGATGAATAACGAACTGGGTGCAGGGCACTATGAGAATCGCAGTACTCGATGACGATCCGGCGCAAACCGAATTCGTCAGTCAAACGCTGGTGGCCGCGGGCCATGTCTGTCATGCGTTCGCCAAGGGCGGCGATCTCGTCAAGCAGTTGCGGCGGCAGACGTTCGACCTGCTCGTGCTCGACTGGAACGTTCCCGACATGGCCGGCGACGAAGTCCTGCACTGGGTCCGCCAGAGTCTGTCCACGCGCCTGCCGGTGCTGTTCATGACGAGCCGCAGCCGCGAAGTCGATATCGCGCTGATGCTCAACAGCGGCGCCGACGACTACGTGGTCAAGCCGGTATCCGCGCCGGTGCTGCTCGCGCGCGTCGGCTCGCTGCTGCGTCGCGCGTATCAGTTGCATGCGCCCGCGCAGAAAGAAGTGTTCGGCGACTATGAATTCGATCTGAAGTCGCGCCAGGCGTCGGTCGGCGGCAAGCCGGTCGCGCTCACGCAAAAGGAGTTCGAACTGGCGCTGCTGCTGTTCCAGCACCTGAGCCGGCCGCTTTCGCGCGCGCACATCCTCGACGTCATCTGGAAACAATCCGACGACATCCCTTCGCGCACGATGGACACGCACGTGTCGATGCTGCGCTCGAAGCTCGGGCTGCGCCCGGAAAACGGCTATCGCCTGACGCCGATCTACGGCTACGGCTACCGCCTCGAACGGATCGAAGGGGATGCGGCTTGAGCGCGGCGCATTGGGTTCGTCCGGCGCGCCCGCTGTTTGCCTGCCTGCTTGCGTTGGGCTTGCTGCCTGCCGCGTATGCAGCGGGTCCTCGCGCGCAAGCGCCTGAACATGCCGCTGCGCACGCCACTGCGCGCGCCGCTGCGCACGCCACTGCGCCCGCCGCTGAAACCACGATCTACGTCACGCGCGCCGGCGATTCGCTTTACGACATCGCCCAGCTCTACCTGCGCGATCCCGCCGACTGGACCCAGCTCGCCCGTTTGAATCACGTGAGCGCCCCCCGCCACCTGAAGCCGGGCACGCAACTGCGCGTGCCGGTCGCGCTGCTGCGCCAGGACGGCTTGAGCGCGCGCGTCATCGCCACGTCCGGGCCGGCGACGCATACCTTCGGCGATGGTGCGGCCTTGCCGCTGATCGTCGGCGGGAAGCTGGTCGAAGGCGAGCATGTGCAGACCGGCGAGAACGGTTTCGCCACGCTCGAACTGGCCGACGGCTCGCATCTGGTGATTCCGCCGCGCACCGCGCTCGATTTGGCCACGCTGCGCCAGACCGCGCTGACGGGCTCGACCGACCGCATCGTCAATCTCAAGCAGGGCGAGGTGAACACCGAAGTCACGCACGCCACGAAGAAGGACGACCGCTTTCAGATCCGCTCGCCTTCGGTGGTAGCGGGTGTGCGCGGCACCAGCTTTCGCGTGAATTACGACGGCGATAAACAATCGACGGCGGTGGAAGTGCTCGAAGGCGCGGTGGGCGTGGATGCCGCGTCGCACGGTCAATCGGCGTCCGTCGCGCCCGCGCCCGGCACGCCTTTGGCCGCTTCGACGCAACTGGTCGCGGCGCGTCACGGCAGTTTGACGCTCGCGGGCGGCGCGGTCGGCGGCCCGGTCGCGCTGCTCGACGCGCCCGATCTGCGCAATCCCGGCAAGGTTCAGGACGATGCCGTGGTCGCCTTCGATCTCGCGCCGGTGTCCGGGGCGAGCCGCTATCGCGTGCAGGTTGGCCGCGACGCGGGCCTGTTCGACATGATCCGCGACCTGCGCAGCGACAGTGCGCATGCCGAAGTCGGCGCACTCGACGACGGCACGTATTTCGTGCGCCTTTCGGCGATCGATGCGAACGGTCTCGAAGGCATGCCGTCGACGTACGCGTTCCAGCGCCGCCACGTTTCGCTGGGCGCTTCGGCGGGCCGTGTCGATGGCACGCGCGACTACGCGTTCCGCTGGTTCGTCGATCGCAGCGCGGGCGACACGCACTTCCGCTTCGTGCTCGCGGCGTCGGCGGATCTGCGCACGCCGCTGGTGGACCGCACCGACATCACGGACGGCGAGGCGGTCGTGCGCGATCTGCCCAAGGGCACCTACTACTGGACGGTGATCGCCGAACAGTTCGAAGCGGGCCGCTACTACCAGAAGGCCAGCCCGGTCCAGTCGTTCCGGCTCGACTGGTGAGGCCGGCGCGCATGAGCGTGGGCGTGCGCGCCAGTCTTCGTCGGGGCCGCCCAGCGGGGCGCCGCTTTCTGTTCGAGTGGCTGGGCGTCGCCTGCGCGGGCGTCGCCATCGTCCTCTTGAGCGTGCTCACGCACTGGACGCTGAGCGCCGATTCGCTCGTCTACGACCGCTTCCTCGCCGCGCGCGAGCGGCCGGTGTCGCCCGATATCGTCGTGGTCGAAATCGATAATGCGAGCGTTGCCGCGCTGGGGCGCTGGCCCTGGCCGCGCAGCGTCCACGCGCAACTCGTCGATCAACTGGCGAAGGCGGGCGCCGCGGCCATCGTCTACGACGTGCTGTTCACCGAACCCTCGCCGGACGACGCCCGTTTTGGCGCCGCGCTGCGCGAGCGTCCCGCGTTTTTGCCCGTGCTGCTTTCGCCCGCCGACGAAGCCGCCGACGGCCGCCGCCAGCTCGTCAAACCGGTCGCGCCGCTTGCCGCTGCTGCGGCGGGTCTCGGCCACATCAATCTCGAAGTCGATAACGACGGCATCGTGCGCAGCGTGGCGCTGTTCGAAGGCGACGCGCAGCAGCGCTGGCCGCAACTGATGGAGCCGCTCTGGCGCGCGGTGCGCGATGGCCGCATTGCGCTGGGCGGCACCGCCAATCCGCCGTCCGAAGCCATCCGGCACGCGGACGCCCAGATCCTGCGCGCCGCTGGTTCCGGCAGCGAAGCGCGCTTTCTGCTGCCGTTCAGCCGCACCACGCAGTCGTATCGCAAGGTGTCGTTCGCGCAGGTGCTCGAAGGCCGAGTGCCGCCCGATCTGCTGCGCGCTCGCGTGGCGCTGGTGGGCGTGACGGCCTCGGGCCTTTACGACCGCTTCGCCACGCCGCTCTCGGGCACGCTTGGACCCGTGCCGGGCGTCGATATCCACGCGCTGGTGCTCGACACGCTGCTCACCGGCTCGGCGATCGAACCGGCTTCGCGCCCGCTGGTCGTGCTGGCTTCGCTGGTGCCGCTTGCGCTGCTGCTGGCGGGCTTTCTGGTGCTGTCGCCGCTGCGCACGATGTTGCTGCTGCCGCTGCTCGTGCTCGTCACGCTCGCCGCCAGCGCCGCGCTGCTTTATGTCGCGCGCCTCTGGCTCGCGCCGGTGCCCGCGATTCTTGCGCTCGCGCTGGTGTATCCGCTGTGGGGCTGGCGGCGCCTTGAAATGACGATGGCGTATCTGCGCAAGGAGCTCAAACAACTCGCCGACGAACCCTATCTGTTGCCCGAAGCGGCCGAACCGGCGCGCGAATTCGGCGGCGACGCGCTTGCGCAGCAGATGGCGCTGATGGCGCAGGCCGCGCAGCGTCTGCAGGACATGCGCCGCTTCGTCTGGGACAGCCTCGACTCGGTGCCCGAACCGCTGCTGGTGGCCGACCTGCAGGGCGTCGTGCTGATCGCCAACCACGCGGCGCGCGCCTACCTCGCGGGCCTGAGCGAAGGCGATGCCGAAGGGCGGCTGGTGCAGGACGTATTCGGCGATCTCGCGCTCGTCAAGCCGATCGACCCGAACCCGGAAATGCTCGCGTTTGCCCACGCGCACTGGCCCGCGCCGCTCGATCCCGCGCTGGGCGAGTACACCGGACTGATGGAGCGCGGCGTGGAAGTGCGCGCGCGCGACGGCAGCGACTATCTGCTGCGCTACGCCTGCTGCACCAATGCGCAGGGGCAGGGCGTCGGCTGGATCGCGGGTCTGGTCGATGTCACGGCGCTGCACGATGCCGAGCGCCAGCGCGAAGACGCGCTGCGCCTGCTTTCGCACGATATGCGCTCGCCGCAGGCGTCGATCGTCGCGCTGGTGGAGACCGAGCGTGAGCGCGGCACGCTCGAAGCCGCGCCGGTGCGCGAAGTGATGGACCGCATCGAGCGTTACGCGCGCCGTTCGCTCACGCTCGCCGACGACTTCGTGCAACTCGCGCGCGCCGAATCGCAGAACTACGCGCTCGAGCCCACCAGCCTCACGGAACTGGCCATCGACGCGAGCGACGAAGTCTGGCCGCAGGCCAGCGCGAAGCAGATTCAGATCGAAACCGCCTTCGACGGCGAAGAACTCGGCTGGATCAACGCCGACCGTTCGCTGATGACGCGCGCGCTCGTGAACCTGCTTAACAATGCGGTGAAATACAGCCCACCGAAAACAAGGATTGTCTGTAGTATCGCTGTCGTGGAGGGTTCGGGCCCGCGCGTGATCTGCTCGATCCGCGATCAGGGTTACGGCATCGCGCTCGAAGATCAGGCGAAATTGTTCGAGCCGTTCCGCCGTTTTCATGCCGGGCAGCGGCCCGAAGTGAGTGGCGCGGGACTCGGTATGGCGTTCGTGAAAACGGTCGTGACGCGTCACGGCGGCGAGATTCACGTCGAGAGCCGGGTGGACCAGGGCACGACGGTGACGATGTCGCTGCCCGCACTCGATGTCCCCGACGATGCAAGCGACGACGGGCGCAGCGCCTGATGGCCCCGCACGCACTCAGAACCTGCTGGCAAAGATTCCGATGGAGTACGCAGTGAAGTACCTGATGACGATCTGCGCCGTGTCGCTGGCGGGCGCACTCGCCGGTTGCGCTGGCGCGAGCGCCGACGTGCAGGCGAGCGGCGCTCTGCCCGCCGAAGGCGCGGCATCGACGTATCGATTCGCCCATACGCCGGCGCAGGCCGAAGCGGGCGAAAGCCTGCCCTACGAGGCGCTGTTGCGCGCGGGCCTGGCGCAACGCGGCTTCCAGGAAGGCGCGCCCGACGCTGCGCGCTATCTGGTTTCCGCCGCGTGGGCTTCGCGTCCCGCCGATGTCACGATCGCCACCGGCGACTGCAAGGGCGGCTGCGCGCCTGCGCAAGGTCCGTCGCTGCCGTGGTTCGGCCATCGCTATGTGCATACGCTGACGCTGCGCTTCTTCGCGCTGCCCGATGGCCGCGAAGCGTACAAGGTCAGCGCCGAAAAGCGCGACCGCAACGCCGACGCGCAGCAGGCGCTGCCGTATCTGGTCGCGGGTGCGCTGGCGAAGATGCCTTACGCGGGCGCGCCGCAGTGGCGCGTGAAGATGAAGGATGTGCTGCCTGCCGGCGCGCAGGGCGGCGCAACGGCGGCCATGCCCGAAGTGACGTCGGTCAAACCGCTGACGCAGTAAAAACGCGGCGTCTCAATCCTGCGGCTGCGAATCTTCGGGCAGCTGCGGCCAGCGGTTTTCATACACGCATTCGCCCAGATCCTTGCGTTCGGCCCAATGCTCGATTTCGAGCATCGGCTTCGGATAGAACTCGGCCACATGGCCGACGCACAGGATCGCCACGGGCTTCGCGCCTTCCGGCATGCCCAGCAGCGCATGCACTTCGTCGACATCGAAAATCGAGACCCAGCCCATGCCGAGCCCTTCGGCGCGCGCGGCCAGCCACATGTTCTGGATCGCGCAGGCCACCGAAGCCAGATCCATTTCCGGCAGCGTGCGGCGGCCGAAAATATGTGCCTCGCGGCGATCCATCAACGCGACGACCAGCAGTTCGCCGCACTCGCGCATGCCTTCCACCTTGAGCTTCATGAACTCTTCGCGGCGCTTGCCGAGCGCGTCGGCGGTCGCGATGCGCTCGCGCTCGACGGCTTGCTGAAGCTGCTCGCGCACGGCGGCGTCGGTGATCCGCACGATGCGCCAGGGCTGCATGAAGCCGACGCTCGGCGCGTGATGCGCGGCGTCGAGCAGGCGCGCCAGCACCGCCGGATCGACGGGGCCGGGCGCGAAGTGACGCATGTCGCGCCGCTCGTAGATCGCGCGGTAAACCGCCGCGCGTTCGGCTTCGTCAAAGGGTTGTGCCATGGAATAGGGCGGCCGCGAAGGCCGGATTGGAAGGCCAGTAGGCGTGCATATAGGTCGCGGTGATCGCGCCGTGGCGATAGAGCGCTTCGCCGTCCGCGCCGGTCTGGGCGTGGCGGGCGCGCAGCGCGGGCGCAAGCGGCGTGCTCACGCGCGAGTAGTGGAACGTGTGGCCGGTGAGCGTGCCGTGTGCGCCGTCCAGACGCTGCATGCCGAGCGCGGCGAAGCGCTTTTGCATCGCGGCGTCGCCCGGAAGCAGGCCGAGCATCGGCGTGCGCGTGCCGTCGACGGTGGTGAGCGCGTCGAGCAGATACAGCATGCCGCCGCATTCGGCGACCAGCGGTTTGCCCGCTTCGGCGTGCGCGCGCAGCGAAGCCGCGCTGCGCGTGTTCGCCGCGAGCGTGGCCGCGTGCAGTTCGGGATAGCCGCCGGGCAGATAGACGGCGCTGGCGTCGGCGGGCGCGGTTTCATCGGCGAGCGGTGAAAAGAAGCTCAGGCGCGCGCCGAGCGCTTCGAGCAGCGCGAGGTTGGCCGGATAGAGAAACGAGAACGCGGCGTCGCGCGCAATGGCGATGTGCCTGCCTTCGAGCCAACGCGGCAGCGCGGCTTCGGCCGCGGGCGGCTCGAACGTGACGGCGGGCGGCAAGGCGGCCAGCGCCGTGTGTTCGAGCGCGTCGGCGGCGCGTTCGATCCGCGCATCGAGATCGTCGATTTCGCTGGCCTGATGCAGCCCGAGGTGGCGATCGGGCAGCGAAAACTGCGCGTCGCTCGCCACGTGGCCGAGCCAGCGCAGTCCGTCGGGCATGCCTTCCTGCAGCATCTGGGCGTGCCGCGCCGAACCCACGCGGTTGGCCAGCACGCCATGAAACGGCACATCGGCGCGATAGTGCGCAAGGCCGAAAGCGATCGCGCCAAAGGTCTGCGCCATCGAATTCGCGCCGATCACGGCAGCCACCGGCACGCCGAACTTCGCGGCCAGATCGGCGCTGCTGGGCGTGCCGTCGAACAGGCCCATCACGCCTTCGATCAGGATCAGATCGGCTTCGTGCGCGGCCTGCGCGAGCAGCGCGCGGCAGCCGGCTTCGCCCACCATCCAGAGATCGAGCGACATGACCGGCGCGCCGCTCGCGTGCGCGAGGATCATCGGATCGAGAAAATCCGGGCCGGTCTTGAAGACGCGCACGCGTTTCCCCTTGCGGCGATGCAGACGCGCGAGTCCCGCCGTGAGCGTGGTCTTGCCCTGGCCCGAAGCCGGCGCGCTGATGAAGAGCGCGGGGCAGGCGAGCGGTCCGGTCATCGCCTTCATGGCGTCAAAACTCCACGCCCTTTTGCGCTTTCACGCCTTGCTCGCGGTACGGATGCTTCACGAGGCGCATTTCGGTGACGAGGTCGGCGGCTTCGATCAGCGCATCGGGCGCGTGGCGGCCCGTGACGACGACGTGCTGCATCGGCCCGCGCGCGGTGAGCACTTCCAGCACTTCTTCGAGCGGCAGATAGTCGTACTTGAGCACGGTGTTCAGCTCGTCGAGGATCACCATGCCGTATTCGCCGCTTTCGATCATGCGCTTCGCTTCGTCCCAGCCTTTGCGCGCGGTGGCGACATCGGCGTCGCGATTCTGGGTGTTCCAGGTGTAGCCGTCGCCCATCGTCACGAAGTCGCAGTGCGCGACGCTCGCGAGGAAGTCGCGCTCGGAGGTATGCAGCGCGCCCTTGATGAACTGCACGACGCCCAGCTTCATGCCGTGGCCGAGCACGCGCACGGCCATGCCGAATGCGGCCGTGCTCTTGCCCTTGCCGTTGCCGGTGTTGACGATCAACAGGCCTTTTTCGTGGGTCGCGGCGGCCTGCTTCTTCTCGTGGCCTTCGCGGCGGCGTTGGGTCATGCGCTGGTGCGATTCGGGGTCGGTTTTCATCGTCGCGGATCAGTCCTGGGTTGCGATGTTGTGCTGAATGGGGCTTGTTTTTGCGGTATCGGGTGCAGTCTCGGGCGCAGTTTCGGGCACCGTTTCGGACGCACTATCGGCGCTATTGCCGAAAGCGGCGAGCGCCACCGTCACGCCGTCGAGCGCGAGTTTCGCGCGCACCAGCGGGCCGCCCCGGGCCGCCAGCCGCGCGCACGGTTCGCTCACGCCTGCCACGCCGAAGCGGGCCTGCGCCGCAACGCTGGGCGCCGATAGCAAGGCCGCGGCGTCGAGCGCGGCGACCTGCTCGCGCGCGAAGCTGTGCAGCGGCAGCGCGTGCGCGTCGCAAAAGGCGAGCAGCGCCGGTTCGGCGGCCTTGGCGTCGAGCGTGCCGACCGCCTTTACGCGCGCAAGCGGCCACGCGCCGAGCCGCGCCGCCACCGCCGCCTCGATCTGCGCGAGCGTCACGCCGCTACGGCAGCCGATGCCGAGCGCGAAGGCGTCGGCAAACGCCGTGTCGAGCGCAGGGTCGGCCAGTGCGGCGGCGTCGGGCAAGGGATCGGCAGGTTGGGAGCGATTCACGTAAAAGCGGCCAAAGCCGGTGACGCGGCACGCAAGGTCTGACGTGTCCCGCATGGAATGCGCGCTACGATAGCACACGCTTTCGCGCACGCAGCGCCGCTCCAGCGGCGCTGCAAGGCGACCGAAGGCCGCGCCGCCCGGTTGACGCAGGGGTGGCCCGCGCCTACACTCGCACGCACTCTGGTGCTCGCGTGCGCGATCGTTCTGCACGCGGTTAAACGGGAATCAGGGAGCTATCACGTCGGCCATCGACATGACAGCCGGCCTGAACTGCACCCGCAACGGTACAACGAGCGCATCGGCCGCAAGCCGATGCACGCCGCTTCAAGCAACGCCACTGCGCAGGCAGGACAGACGGACCACATGGTCCTGATGGCCCCGCGTGGGAAGGCGAAGCGGCGTTCGTCAGTCCGGATACCGGCCAGATACGCGGGACGCGCGCTGCGGGGATGCGGCGCACCGTCCATGATTTCCATGCGTGCGCTGGCTTTGGCTTGCGACGCGTCTTCGCTTCATCGTCTGGTTGTCGTGTCACGCCTGCTTCGCGGCAGGCGCGCTGCGCGTTGCAACCGGCGCTCGGGAAACGCGAAGGCGCGCGCGCCACGTCCGGCGCGGCGCAGTCCACCTGCGGCCAGAGCGCCGAAGGAGCACCCATGCAAATGCGCAAGATCCCGGTCACCATCGTCACGGGCTTTCTCGGTAGCGGCAAGACCACGCTGCTGCGTCACATTCTTCAGCACGCAGGCGGCCTGCGCGTCGCGGTCATCGTCAACGAATTCGGCGAGCTGGGTATCGACGGCGAAATCCTGCGCGGTTGCGGCATCGGCTGCGACGAAAACGGCAACGAAACCGAAGGCCAGCTTTACGAACTGGCGAACGGCTGCCTGTGCTGCACGGTGCAGGAAGAATTCTTCCCGGTGATGGAGCAGTTGCTGGAGCGTCGCGGCGATATCGATCACGTGCTGATCGAAACGTCCGGTCTCGCGCTGCCCAAGCCGCTCGTGCAGGCCTTCAACTGGCCGTCGATCCGCAACGCGTTCACCGTCGATGCCGTGGTGACCGTGGTCGACGGCCCGGCCGCCGCGAGCGGCCAGTTCGCGGCCAATCCGCAGGCCGTGGACGAGCAGCGCAAGGCCGATCCGAATCTCGATCACGAATCGCCGCTGCACGATCTGTTCGAAGACCAGCTTGGCGCCGCCGATCTGGTGATCCTCAACAAGACCGATCTGATCGACGAAGCAGGTCAGGAAGCGCTGATCGCCGAACTGCGCGAGGAACTGCCGCCGCAGGTGAAGATCGTGCGCGCGCAGCACGGCCAGCTCGACCTGCATACGCTGCTCGGGCTCGAATCGGCGTCGGAAGAAAGCATCCATCTGCGCCACGATCACCACGGTTCCGCCGACGATGCCGACCATCATCACGACGAATTCGACTCGGTCGTGGTCGAAGGCCGCGTCACATCGCGCGAAGTGGCCATCGAAGTGCTGCAAGGCCTCGTGGACAAGCACACGATCTATCGCGCGAAGGGCTTCGCCGCGCTGCCGGGCGCGCCGATGCGCCTCGTGATCCAGGGTGTGGGCCGCCGTTTCGACAGCTATTTCGATCGCCGCTGGAACGCGCAGGAAAGCGCGGCGCAGCAGGCCGGCACGCTTGCGAGCCGCTTCGTGCTGATCGGCGAAGACCTCGATGCGGCCACGCTGCAAAGCGCCTTCGACGCCGCACTGGCGGCTGTCGCCGTCGCTCAATAAGCGCGCGTTTGCGTCTCACCTTTTCAAGTTTGCACTGACGGAACCGCCATGCATCTTTTGCGCACCACGCCAGGTGGTTTCGTCGACGACTCGCAGGGCGTCATTCGCATCGACCAGCAGCCCGCGGAAATCGTCGTGCTGAGTTCGGCCGATACGACGCTCGCGCTGCTGGCGAGCGTCGTGCCGCGCCTGCCTGCCGGTTTCCCGAGCGTGCGGCTCGCGAACGTGACGTATCTGCGCCAGCCCGCCTCGGTGGATTTTTACGTCGACGACGTGTTGCAGCACGCGAAGGTGGTCGTCGTCGATCATCTGGGCGGCGAAGCCTACTGGCCTTACGGCATCGAGCAGGTCACGACGCTCGCCGAGCAACGCGGCCAGACGCTGGCGATGTTTTCCGGCGATCTGCAGGAAGATCCGAACCTGATCGCCAAAAGCCGCGCGGAGCCCGAGTTCTGCCGGCTGCTCTGGCGTTATCTGCGCGAAGGCGGCGCGGCCAATGCCGAGGGTTTTCTGCGCGCGCTGGCGTGGCGTGCGTTCGGTTTTGGCGTCGAACCCGCGCCGCCGGTGGCGCTGCCCGCCGCATCGCTTTATCACCCGTCGCGCGACGTGGCGACCGTCGAGGACTGGCGCGCGCGCTGGCAAGCCGGCGCGCCGGTCGTCGCGATCCTGTTTTACAAGGCGCATTTGCAGGCCGCCAACACGGCTGCCTTCGATGCGCTGATCGACGCGCTGAGCGAGCGCGGATTGAATCCGCTGCCGCTCGCGATCACCTCGCTCAAGGACGCGATCAGCCGCGACGTGCTCGATCGCCTCGCCGCCGAGCACGACATCGCGCTGGTGCTGAACACCACGGCGTTTGCGGCGTCGTCGCTCGACGACCCGGAACCGCTCGCCATTGCAGGCGACGCGCCCGTGCTCCAGGTGATCCTGAGCGGCGGCAATCGCGACGACTGGGTCAAGGACAATCACGGCCTCAATTCGCGCGATATCGCCATGCATATCGCGCTGCCCGAAGTCGATGGCCGCGTGATCACGCGCGCGATCAGCTTCAAGGGCCTCGCGTATCACTGCAAGGACACGCAGGTCGATGTGGTGCGCTATCAGCCCGATGTCGAACGCGTGGCCTTCGTGGCCGAACTCGCGCGGCGCTGGTGCCGTCTGCGCACGGTGCCGAATGCGCAGAAAAAGCTCGCGCTGGTACTCGCCAACTATCCGATGAGCGAAGGGCGTATCGGCAATGGTGTGGGACTGGATACGCCGGCGTCGGTGGTGAACATTCTGCGCATGCTGCGCGACGAAGGTTATCGCGTCGCCGATCTGCCCGAGGACGGCGAAGCGCTCATGCACACGCTCACGCAGGGCGTGACCAACGATCCCGATACGCGCGCGCTGCGGCCCGCGTGGCAAAGTCTTGCGCTCGACGATTACCGCGCGCGCTTCGCGCAACTGCCGGTAGACGCGCAGAACGCGCTGATCGCGCGCTGGGGCGCGCCCGAGCAGGACCCGACGGTGCGGCGCGGGCGTTTCATGATCGCGGGCTGGCGCTGCGGCCAGGTGTTTGTCGGCATCCAGCCGTCGCGTTCGCGCGGCGACGACAGCTACGCGAACTATCACGACGCCGATCTCGTACCGCCGCACGCCTATCTGGCGTTTTACTTCTGGCTGCGCGAGAGCTTCGGCATCGATGCGATCGCGCACGTGGGCAAGCACGGCAACCTCGAATGGCTGCCGGGCAAGAGCGTGGCGCTGGCCGATACCTGCTGGCCCGACATGGCGCTCGGGCCGCTGCCGCATCTGTATCCGTTCATCGTCAACGATCCGGGCGAGGGCAGTCAGGCCAAGCGCCGTGCCCAGGCCGTGATCATCGATCATCTGATGCCGCCGCTCACGCGCGCGGAAAACTACGGGCCGCTGCAAGACCTCGAACGTCAGGTCGACGAGTATTACGAAGCCTTGATGGTCGACCCGCGCCGCGCGAAGCTGCTGCGCAAGACCATTCTCGCGACCATCATCGAGCACAAGCTGCACGAGGAACTGAGCGTGGCCGCGCCGCAGAACGAGCAGGGCGAAGACGAACTGCTCAATCGCGCCGATGCCTACCTGTGCGAGTTGAAGGAAGCGCAGATTCGCGACGGGCTGCATACCTTCGGCGAATCGCCGCAAGGCACGCAGCGTCGCGATACGCTGCTGGCGCTCGGGCGTTATGCGAGCGGTGACGGGCAGGGCGCGAACGCGGGTCTGATCGACGCGCTGGCGCGCGATTTCGGCATCGACCATCTGCTCGATGCCGCGACCGTCGACTGGGCCGCGCCATGGACGGGCGCGCGTCCTGCGCTGCTGACGCAGGCGATCGACGCGCCGTGGCGTCATGCGGGCGATACGCGCGAACGGCTCGAAGCGCTGGCGGCCGCGCTGCTCGCGCGGGCCTGTGACGAGGCGAACGCGCTAGATGAAATCGCTTCGACGCTGCCGCACGCGGCGCGCGTGATCGCGCGTCTGCGCGACGACGTACTGCCGCGCCTCGATGCCTGCGGGCACGAAGAATTGCGTCAGCTGCGCCGCGGTTTCGAAGGCCGTTTCGTGCCGCCGGGGCCTAGCGGTTCGCCTTCGCGCGGGCGGCCGGACGTGCTGCCCACGGGCCGCAACTTCTATTCGGTCGATACGCGCGCGGTGCCCACGCAGGCCGCGTGGTCGCTCGGTTTGAAATCGGCGCAGCAACTGATCGAGCGGCATTTGCAGGAGCACGGCGATTTTCCGCGTGCGATCGGTTTGTCGGTCTGGGGCACGGCCACCATGCGCACGGGCGGCGACGATATCGCCCAGGCGCTCGCGTTGATCGGCGCACGGCCGAAGTGGGCGGCGGGCAGCCAGCGCGTGATCGACTTCGAGATCATGCCGGTGGAGGCGCTCGATCGTCCGCGTATCGACGTGACGTTGCGCGTGTCGGGCTTCTTCCGCGACGCGTTCCCGAACGTCATGCATCTGTTCGACGCCGCCGTGCAGGCCGTGGCGGAACTCGACGAACCAGAGCATCTGAATCCGCTGCGCGCGCGTATCCAGCGCGAACGCGATGCCCTGATCGCCGAAGGCATGGAAGCGGGCGAAGCGCGCCGCCGCGCCGGCTGGCGCGTGTTCAGCGCAAAGCCCGGCGCGTATGGCGCGGGTCTGCAATCGATGATCGATCATCGGCAATGGCAGAGCGACGCCGATCTCGCGCTCGCCTATCAGGCGTGGGGCGGCTATGCCTACGCGCAGAAAAGCAGCGGCGACGACGCGCGCGACGCGTTCCGCAAGCGCCTCGCGTCCATCGACGTGATCCTGCAGAACCAGGACAATCGCGAGCACGACCTGCTCGACTCGAACGACTACTACCAGTTCCAGGGCGGTATGGCGGCGGCGGCGCGGCACTTCTCGCAGGCGCAGCCCACGCTTTATCACGCCGATCACAGCAACCCCGCCGCGCCGCGCATCCGGCCGCTGCACGAGGAGATCGCGCGCGTGATCCGCTCGCGCGTGGTCAATCCGAAGTGGATCGAAGGCGTGCAGCGTCACGGCTACAAGGGCGCGGCCGAAATGGCCGCGACCGTCGATTATCTGTTTGGCTATGACGCGACCGCGCGCGTGGTGGGCGACCATCAATACGCGCTGGTCGCCGATGCCTACGTGCACGATGACGCGACGCGCGCCTTCATGCAGCGCCACAATCCGCACGCCTTGCACGCGATCTGCGAACGGTTGATCGAAGCGATGCAGCGCGGCCTCTGGCAAGCGCCCGGCGAGCATCGCGAACGCATCGAACAGCGCCTGCTCGAAGTGGGCGAGCGTATGGAAGGTCGATAAGGATATCGAAGGAATGACCATGACTATCGCGGCGACGCGTCCGGCTTTTCCCTTCACCGCGCTGGTCGGCCAGGCGCCGTTGCAGCGCGCGCTGCTGCTGGCGGCCATCGATCCGGCGATCGGCGGCGTGCTGGTGAGCGGCCCGCGCGGCACCGCGAAATCGACGGCGGCGCGCGCGCTCGCCGCGCTGCTGCCCGATGGCGCGTTCGTCACGCTGCCGCTGGGCGCGAGCGAGGAAAAGCTGATCGGCACGCTTGATCTCGAAGCCGCGCTGCGCGAAAGCGCCGTGCGTTTTGCGCCGGGCCTGCTCGCGCGCGCGCACGACGGCGTGCTGTATGTCGATGAAGTGAACCTGCTGCCCGATGCGCTCGTCGACGCCTTGCTCGACGCCGCCGCCAGCGGCGTGAACACGGTCGAGCGCGACGGCGTCTCGCACACGCACGAAGCGCGTTTCGTGCTGGTGGGCACGATGAACCCGGAAGAGGGCGAACTGCGCCCGCAACTGCTGGACCGCTTCGGCCTGATGATCGAACTCGACAATCGCTACGACACGGCGGAGCGGCAGCGCATCGTCAAGGCGCGGCTTGCGTTCGATGCGAATCCGCCGGCGTTTTGCGCGGCGCACGAGGCCGCGCAGCACGAACTGGCGACGCGCATCGCGGCGGCGCGTGTGGCGCTCGATACGCTCGAATGGAGCGACGCCGTGCACGAACGCGCGGCGCAACGGTGCGTAGAAGCGGCGGTGGACGGCATGCGCGCCGATCTCGTGATGCTGCGCGCGGCGCGTGCGCTGGCGGCGTTCGAAGGCGCGGCGCGGATTACGCCCGAACACGTCGATCAGGTTGCCGATGCGGTGCTCGCGCATCGTCGGCGTGCCTTGCCGGATCAGCCGCAGGCAGGGCGCAACGAAGCGCCGCCGCAATCTCGCGACTCGCACGACTCGCGTGACTCGCGCGACGATAGACAAAGCACGCAGACGCAAAAGCCGCAGTCCGAAACAATCGCCGATTGGGGCGAGATGCCGCCCGAGCCGGTGGCCGCGAAAGCGGTGAAGGGCGTGATTCCGCTGCCCGCAAAAAAACGCTGACCCGTCGGGCAAGGGCCGCCGCCCAGGCACAGGGCGGCGCACGACGGCGAGAAGGCCCCGGACAGGCGCGAGCGCGTGTCTCAAGCGACGGCGCACGCATTGCCTGGCCGCCCACGCTGGCGGCCAAACGCGGTGCAGCGCTCGAGGCGCGACATCTGCGATACGCGCAGCGCAAGACCGGCAACGGCGTCTTGCATTGCTTCGTGCTGGATTGTTCGGCGTCGATGCTCGCGCACGATCAGCTTGCGCTTGCCAAAGGGCTGCTGATCGCGCTGTTCGACCGTGCGCGCAGCGAGCGCGTGGAAGTGGCCTTGATCTGCTTTGGCGGCGCACAGGCCGAATTGCGTTTCGGCCCTGCGGTGCCGCGCTGGTGGAACGAACGCTGGCTGGAGCCGATTGCGGGCGGCGGCGGCACGCCGCTCGAAGCGGGCATCGCGCGCGCCTCGCAACTGCTCGATGCGGCGGCGCGGCGCGACCCCGCGCGCGAACGCCACCTCTGGCTCTTTAGCGACGGGCGCACGACGCAGTGGCCGGCGCGCCCGCGCCACGCGGATCACATCACCGTGGTGGATTGCGAAGCGGCGGATGTGCGGCTGGGGCGCTGCCGGACGCTGGCGCAGGCGTGGCAGGGCGAGTGCATCGAGGCGGCGGCGTTGCCCGCTTGAAACCGCGTCCTAGCGCGAACCGCCGGTCCAGTACAGCACGTCGTCCTGACGATCGAACACGTAGACCTTCATCGCCATTTGATCGGCGGGCGAGAGGCTGTCGAGTTCGAGCCCGAGCGTGTGCAGCGGCTCGGCGCCCTCTTCCTGATGCACATTGCGCACGACGGCGCTCGTTTCGACGGTGGTATCGAGTTCGCCCGATTGCAGCCGGAACGCCACGCGCAGCCGTTCGCCGACCTTGGCGAGTGCCCACGGCGCGGCAATCGACAGCCCGAGCGCGCTGATGCCGCGCGCGAGTGCAACGCCCTGAAACCCCTCCGACTCCTCGCCGATACCGTAGCGCACGGGAAATTGCGCGCGCACGCGAATCGACTTGCGCTCGCGCAGCATGCGGATATTGGCGGGCTTCGAGAGCACGAGATAGCTGAGCGGCTGCTGATACAGCGCGTGGATGGTGCAGACGAAGCGGTAGACCGCATGACTGGCGATCGCGACGATTTCGACGTTTTCGCCGGGGGTGATGTCGATCGGGCGTCGGTCGACATAGGGAAGCGTGACGAAGATCGCTTCGTTGGGCGCGACGCCGATCAACTTGCACGGATGCATGGGCGCGCCGCTGGCGCCTTGCTGCGGACGCAGGCCCATGAGGGCGCCGATCGTCAGGTGCAGGTCGCGGACTGTGAGGGGCGCGTCTTCTGCTGCGGGCTTTTTGGGTTCGGATGCGGGGGCTTCGGTGTCGCCGCGGTGCGGCTTGAAGTGGCGGAACAGGAAGTCGCGTTCTAGCTCGCCTACCAGGGTTGCGCCGCTGTCGAGAAGGAGTGTGCCGTCGGCGTCGATCAGGGGCCAGGGGAGGGGCTCGCCTGGGGTGATGTCGGCTGCCGCTAGGGGGGCGGTCGCTGATTCTGTGGCTGCTGCTGCGGTGGCTGTCTCGGTCATCTGCGCGGTTCCTGCGAGGATGGGTTCACTGTGTTTACGGCGCGATGGGGGGGATTTTTAGGGGGGATATGCGGGGTGGGTTTTTTTGTGGGTTTTATTAGGGGGGTTGGCATTTCCTTGTTTTCGTGTCGGTCTATTAGCGTCGCCCCTGTGCGGGGCGGCACCTACTTTTCTTTGCAGCGGCAAAGAAAAGTAGGCAAAAGAAAGCCGCTCACACCGCCAGTGTGACGCAGTTGGCAAACAGCCGTTTAGGGGGAAAGGTATAGGAGCATCCGGTCCCCCGCGCCACCAAAGCTAGTGACAAGGCGCCCGCCCACCCGGGGGCGCTGCGCGCCCCGAGGGGCATAACCGCAAACCGAAGGTTTGCTGGTTTCACGGGCAAACCCAACCGTTGCGCGCGCAGCGAGCAACGGGATGTATGACGGCTTTGTCACTGGCTTTGAAGGCGCGAGATGCCGGATGCCCCTATACCATTCCCCGCGTAAGGCTGTTTGTGGACTGCGTCACATTGGCGGTGTGAGCGGCTTTCTTTTGCCTACTTTTCTTTGCCGCTGCAAAGAAAAGTAGGTGCCGCCCCGCACAGGGGCAACGCTAATAGACCGACACGACCCCAAGGAAATGCCAACACCCCAAGAAACGCCACCAATCAAACATCAACCCCATACCACCGAGGCGTATAAACCCACTCCCCATCACCACCACGCAAAAACCCCCGCGTAGCCGAAGACCCCACAATCACCATAGTCCGCATATCGACATCATCGGATCGAAGCGCACCAAGCGTAGTAGCCCGAAGCGTCTCCCCGGGCCGCCCGACATCGCGTCCGAGCACGACACGCGTCTCAGGCGTTCGCACAGCCCGCACAACCTCCAGCGCCCGATCGAGCTGCCAGGGCCTGGCCCGCGAAATCGGGTTATAGAAAGCCATAACCAGATCCGCGACCGCAGCATGATGCAAGCGCTTCTCGATCACCGCCCAAGGCTTGAGATTGTCCGACAGCGAGATCATGCAGAAGTCATGCCCCAGCGGCGCCCCAGCCTGCGCAGCCGTCGCCAGCGCCGCCGAAACACCCGGCACGATCCGCAGATCGACCTTGCGCCAGCGCTCATCCTCAGCGCCTTCGAGCGCCTCGAGCACCGCAGCGGCCATCGCAAACACCCCCGGATCACCCGACGACACCACCGCCACACGCCGCCCCTCGCAGGCCAGTTCGAACGCATGCCGCGCGCGCTGCAGCTCTTCGCGATTATCGGTAGGGTGCCGCACCTGCCCCGGCCGCAGCGGCCCGGCCATTTCCACATACGTGGCGTAACCGATGATATCGGTGGCTTCGTCGAGCGCGGCGCGCGCCATCGGCGTCATGAGATCGGCCCGGCCAGGCCCGAGACCCAGCACGGTCAGCCGTCCACGCGCCCGGCCAAGCGCGGCCACATCCAGCGGCTCATCGGCGATACCCAGCGCAATCCCATGCGCCGCCTCCACGCGCCGATGCGCCAGCGGCAACTTCAAACCATCGAGCAAGTCACCATCGACGAATCGCAACGGCACATTCAAAGCCGCCGCCGCCTGTTCGAACGCCACCTCGCCCATCCGCGCCACCGGCGCCACCAGCGCAGCCAGCGCCTGCTCCGCCACACCGGCTTCGCGCAGCGCCTCACGCACGTATTCGGCCAGCAGTTCGGGCGCATCGGCTGCCGCCGCCACCACCGAACGCGGATGAATCACCAGATGCTCAGGATTGCCGTCCCACGCCTGCGGACTCACGCGAATCGCGTGGCGCGCCGCGGCGTCGCGCGGCAGATCGACGTTGTCGAGCCAGGGCGCGTCGCCGTCGATGCGCGTGGCCTCGCCCGCCAGCAGATCCGACACGAAACGCTTGCCCTGCGCGAGACTCGCCAGCGCATAACCTTCCGGCGGATTCAGCAGGCAGGTGCCAAAGCGCAATTCGCCGCTTGTCGTGATCGCGGGTGCAATTCCCAGCGCCGCGCCGATTTCGCGCGCCATCACGTTCACGCCCGTCAGCCCGCCGAGCAGCGGCACCACGGCGCTGCCGTCTTCCGCGAGCGCGAGCACGGGCGGCTCGATGCCCTTGTTGGCCAGCAGCGGCGCCACGCAGCGAATCACGATACCCGCCGCGCACAGCGCGATGAGCGGCGTGCCGCGCCGATACAGTTCGCGCAGATGTTCGCCCAGTTCGCTGAACGCGATATCGCCTTGCGCGCGGTCCTGCAGCGCGTGAATCTGCGCGCCCGCATACAGCGCCTTGACGCGCTGCGCCGTGGCCAGCGCGCCTGGTCCCAGCACGATCACGGCCGGCGGCTGCAGCGCGGGATTCACGGTTGCCATTTTTCCCCCGGCACGACGAGCAGCGAAAAATACGGCGAAGCCATCGGATCGACATCGTCGAGCGGCACGATGCGCTGGTTCGACATCGTTGCGCGCTCAACATACAGCGCGCGATCGGCGAGACCGAGTTCGGTCAGCACGCGGCGCACTTTCTCGAAGTTTCGGCCGAGTTTCATGATGACGGCCGCGTCCGCATCGGCGAGACGGCGGCGCAGTTCGTCTTCGGGCAGCACGCCGGACAGCACCGAAAGGCTCTGGTTGCGGTAGACCAGCGGCACGCCCAGCACCGCCACGCCGCCGAGCATCGAGCACACGCCCGGCACGACTTCGGCTTCGTAACGCGCGGCCAGGCGGTCGTGCAGATACATGTACGAGCCGTAGAAGAACGGGTCGCCTTCGCAGATCACGGCCACGTCGCGGCCCGCGTCCAGATGGCGGGCGAGCACGTCGGCCGCGCCGTCGTAGAAGTCGGCGATGATCGCTTCGTACGAGAGCGGCGGTTCGAGCGCTTCGGTCGTTACCGGATAAACCAGCGGCAGTTGTTCCTGCTCCGGTTCCAGATGATCTTCGATGATGCCGAACGCGTTGCCTTTCTTGCCTTTGGCGACGAAATACGCCACCACGGGTGCGGCCTTGATCAGGCGCAGCGCCTTGAGCGTCAGCAGTTCAGGGTCGCCGGGGCCGACACCAATGCCATGCAGTCGTCCTTTACTGGACATTTATTCGATCTCCGAAGCCAATGCGTTGACAGCGGCGGCGGCCATCGCGCTGCCGCCGCGCCGTCCGTGTACGACCACGTAAGGCACGTCGATGCGGGCGCTCGCGAGCAGCGCCTTCGATTCGGCGGCGCCCACGAAACCCACCGGCATGCCGAGGATCAGCGCGGGACGCGGCGCGCCCGCTTCGATCATGTCGATGAGGTGAAACAGCGCCGTAGGCGCATTGCCGATCGCGACCACGCTGCCTTCCAGATGCGGGCGCCAGAGTTCGAGCGCGGCCGCCGAGCGCGTATTGCCGAGTTCGCGCGCGAGCGTGGGCACCGCGGGATCGTCGAGCGTGCAGACGACCGTGTTGTTGGCCGGCAGACGCGCGCGCGTGATGCCGAAGGCGACCATTTTCGCGTCGCAGAGAATGGGTGCGCCGCTGGCCAGCGCTGCGCGGCCGGCTGCGCCCGCGCCCGGCGAAAAGGCCAGGTCGGCGACGACATCGACCATGCCGCAGGCGTGAATCACGCGCACGGCGAGTTTTTCGAGGTCGGCGGGAATGTGCGCGAGATCGGCTTCGGCGCGGATCGTCGCGAAGGACTCGCGATAGATCGCCTGGCCGTCGCGGATGTAATCAGACATCAGGAATGCTCCGGGGCGCGCTGCGCATGCGGTTGCATCGAAAGGTGTTCGAGCAGTTGCGCAGCGGCTTCGATCGTCAGGTGGCGCGCGACACGGCGGCCGAATGGGGCCGCGTCGCGCTCTTCAATGTTTTCGCTGCTGTTTTGGGCGACGCTTTCGTCGATGTCTTCGTAAACGTCGTAAGCGCCGGGCGCGACCGCCAGCAGCGTGAACGGCGCGCGATGGGCGGCGGCGCAGGAGCGCTCGCAACCGCTCAGGTGCACGTGGATTTTCGGCGGCAGGTGTGCGGCCAGCAAAAGCGCATCGGCTTTGGTATCGGCGCGACTTTTGGCGCAGCCCGTCGAACCCGTGCAGGCGATCGTGCGGGCGAGCGGATGCGCGGCATCGGTTATCAGGCCGAGCGCGTGCAGCGCGGCGATCACTGCCGGCATGGCGTCGTTTGCCACGTGCGGCAAGATCGCGCCTTGCCATGGCGTGATGCGCAACGTGCCGTCGCCATGCGTTTGCGCGAGCGCGGCGAGGCCGCGCAGCGTCGCGGCATCGAGGCGCGCGAGCGGCGGCTGGCAGCCCACGTAGCCGGTCCGATCGTTCAGCCTGTGCGCGCCAAGCCGCAAACCGGTATCGACTTTGCTGCGTTGCCAGCCGCTTGCCGTTTCGTTCGCGATGTCGATCGACGCATGACGCAGCGCCTGTTTCAGCACCGCTTGCAGGCCGTGCGCGGCGACCACTTCGCGCATGCGCAACTGGCCGGGCCCGGCGAGATCGAGGAATGCGTGCAGCAGCGCGCGGATCAACGGCGTCGCCTGCGCTGCGGCAATCGAGCCGAAAGCGCCATCGCCGGGACATCCGGCGAGGCCGAACATGAAACGCGCGCCGCCTTCATGCGCGGTCGCAGCCAGCCAGATATCGTGCGGATGATCGAGCGCGGCCAGCGCTTCGCCGCCATCGATCAGCAGCGCGAACTTCGGCGAAAGTGCCGCGAAACGCGGCTCGTTTTGCAGCATCGCGACGATGGGCGCGGCGAGCGTGGTCGTATCGAGCAGCGCGGCGGGGTCGAGTCCGGCGAGCGGCGCGAGCATCAGGTTGCGCAATTCGTCGGCGGTGCAGAGATCGGCGCTTGCCGATGCCGATGGGCCGAGGCCGCCTGCCACGAGCGCTTCGCTCAGCGCCGCTTCGCTGCCCGCCCGGATGCCGCGCACCTGCAGGTTGGCGCGATTCGTGAGTTCGAGCGTGCCGCTGGCGTGCGCGAGTGCGGCTTGCGCGATCGCTTCGGCCTGCGCGGCCGTGAGCAGGCCGCCCGGCAGACGCACGCGGCAGAGCCCGCCGTCGTGCGTGGCGACGACGCGCACCAGCCCCGGGCACGCCGAACGGCGGGCCGCGGCCCATGCAGCAGGGGACGAAGCGGGCTTCGAGTCGTGATTCAAGGGGCACCGTGGATGAGTCGCGCGGTCGTTTGACCTTGCCGGCGTGGCGGCACGGCTTTGGCGCGCGCTGGCTGAATCGGCGGTGGGCCGGAAATTCGAGGGAAATTCGCGGATTTCAGGCCCGTGAGGCGCCAGCGGAAGCGGTATTATGCCCGTTTTCCAGCGCGATTCGCCAATCCGGGCGGGCCGCGCGCAACGCATGACGGAGCGTGAATGCAGGGCAGGCGAGCGTGGCTGACGGTGATCGGCATCGGCGAGGACGGATACGAGGGCCTCGGGCGCGAGGCGCGCCGCGCGCTGTTCGCGGCGACGGTCGTGACGGGCGGCGCGCGTCATCTGGCGATGCTGCCCGCCCGCGTGCGCGCGCGCCGCGAAGCGTGGCCGCAGCCGTTCAGCGTCGAGCCTTTGCTGAAGCTGCGAGATGCGCAGTCGTCGTCGCCGTTTTCCGTGTGCGTGCTGGCAAGCGGCGATCCGATGTTCTACGGCGTGGGCGCGACGCTCGCACGCCAGCTTCCGGCCGAGGACATGTGCGTGCTGCCCGCGCCTTCGTCGCTGTCGCTGGCGGCCGCGCGGCTGGGCTGGGCCTTGCAGGAGACGGCGGTGGCCTCGCTGGTCGGCAGGCCGCTCGATGCGCTGCGGCGTCATCTGTTCGCGGGCGCTCGCGTGCTGGCCTTGAGCGCCGATGGGCGCACGCCCCAGGCCATCGCCGCGCTGCTTGCGCAGCAGGGTTATGGCGCGACGCGTGTGGTCGTGTTCGAGCATCTGGGCGGCGCGCAGGAGCGTCGTATCGATGGCCGCGCCGATGCGTGGGCAAACGGCGCAATCGTCGATGAAGTCGCGGCGCTCAATCTGGTGGCCTTCGAATGCGTTGCCGCCGGAGATAGGCCCGCGCAGCCCTGGACGCTCACGCCAGGCCTGCCCGACGAGGCCTATCAGCACGACGGCCAGATCACCAAACGCGACGTGCGCGCGCTCACGCTCGCGCGTCTCGCGCCGACGCCCGGCGCCTTGCTCTGGGACGTGGGCGGCGGCAGCGGTTCGATCGGCATCGAATGGATGCGATCGCATCCCGCCTGCCGGGCGATCGCGATCGAATCGAACAGCGAGCGGCAACGCAATATCGAACACAATCGCCAGGCGCTGGGCGTGCCGGCGCTGCAACTCGTCGCGGGGCGCGCGCCGGATGCGCTGGCCGGTCTCGCCACGCCGGATGCCGTGTTCATCGGCGGCGGCGTGACGGTGCCGGGCGTGCTCGAAACCTGCTGGGAGCGCCTCGCACCGGGCGGCCGCCTGGTGGCGAACGCGGTGACCGTGCAAACCGAAATCGCGCTGGTGAACTGGCGCGCGCAACATGGTGGCACGCTTACGCGCATCGGCATCGGCGAAGCGGAGCCTTTGGGGCGCTTCGACACCTGGCGTCAAGCGCTGCCCGTCACGCTCTATGAAGCGATCAAGCCATGAGCGCGCGCGTCTTGCTGCTCGGCGGCACGGGCGACGCGCTGCGCATTGCGCGCGCGCTCGACAGCGCGCATGTCTACAGCCTCGCGGGCCTCGGGCGCGTGCCCGCCGATTTGCATTGCACCGTGCGGGTGGGCGGCTTTGGCGGTGCGCCGGGCCTCGCGCGTTATCTCGCCGATGAGAAAATCGGCCTCGTGCTCGACGCCACGCATCCTTACGCGGCGCAGATCAGCGCGAATGCTGCGAACGCTTGCGAGCAGACGCAGGTGCCGTACTGGGCGCTGCGCCGCGCGCCGTGGCAGCCGCATCCCGGCGACGACTGGCGCATGGTGGATGGCTGGAGCGGCGTGACCGGCGCGATCGCTTCTTATGAGCGCGTGCTGTTCACGCTGGGGCGCGAGCCGCTCGCGCATCTGGACGAAGTGCCGACGCATCAGCACTGGACCGTGCGTTGCCTCGATCCGCATCCCGGCCATGCGCGCGCGCAGGTGATCGACGCGCGCGGGCCTTTCACGCACGAAGGCGAGCGCGCGCTGTTCGAATCAGGACGCTACGACGTGATCGTCAGCAAGAACAGCGGCGGTGCGGCCACGGAAGCGAAACTCGCCGTCGCGCGGGAAATGAAGTTGCCCGTGGTGATGGTGCGGCGGCCCGCACTGCCGCCGGCGCTGCGCGAATTCGAATCGGTGCAGGACGCACTGGATGCCTTGCACGCGCTCGCGAATCTCAAACATCGGAATATCGACGCATGACTGTTTTCTTCATTGGCGCAGGCCCCGGCGACCCGGAACTGATCACCGTAAAAGGCCAGCGTCTCGTGCGCACTTGCCCCGTCATTCTTTACGCGGGTTCGCTCGTGCCGACTGCGGTGCTCGAAGGCTATCGCGCACATCAGGTCGTGGATACCGCGCCGTTGACGCTCGATGAAATCGTCGCGTTGCTGGAAAACGCGCATCGCGCCGGGCACGACGTTGCGCGCGTGCATTCCGGCGATCCTTCGCTTTACGGCGCGATTGGCGAGCAGATTCGTCGCTTGCGTGAGCTTGGGATTCCTTATGAAATCGTGCCGGGCGTGACGGCGACGGCAGCCTGCGCCGCGACACTCGGCAACGAACTCACGCTGCCCGGCATTTCGCAGACGCTGATCCTGACACGTTTTGCCACCAAAACCTCGATGCCCGAAGGCGAGGCATTGGGCGATCTCGCGCGTCATCGCGCGACCATGGCGATTCATCTGGGCGTGCGCCATATCGCGCGTATCGTCGATGAACTGCGCCCGCATTACGGCGACGATTGCCCCGTGGCCGTGGTGTATCGTGCAAGCTGGCCCGACGAAGAACGCGTCACGGGAACGCTTGCGGATATCGCCGCAAAAGTCCAGGCAACGGATATCGAACGCACGGCGCTGATCCTCGTGGGGCGCGTGCTGGGCGCGGAAGGTTTCGCGGATTCGACCTTGTATGGTGTGGGCAAGCGGTAGACTGGCGGCCTTTGAAATTCGAGGAGGCAAACCATGCGTGACGAAGACTCAAAGTTTGCTAATCAAATTCCGAATCTGAGCGACGTCACGCTCTGCGCCGTCGATACCGTCAATCCAGATCTCGCCGCGCGTGCGCTCGACATAACGCTGTCCCAGTGCCAGTTCGCCGATGCGATGTTGATTACGCACGCCACCGTGCCCACGCGCGCGCGCATCGTGCCGATCGAACCCATCGCATCGCTGGCCGCCTATTCCCATTTCATGCTCAAGCGCCTGGCCGATCACATCGCCACGCCCTGGGTTCTGGTGGTGCAATGGGATGGCTTTGTCACCGATGCGTCCCAGTGGCGCCGCGATTTCCTTCAATACGACTACATCGGCGCGCGCTGGCCGAATGCGGATACCGGTAAGGACATTGGCAACGGCGGCTTTTCGCTGCGCTCCGCGAAACTGCTCAAGACGCTGGCCAGCGACCGGTTTGTAATCGAAAGCGATGTTGGCGAAGACGTGCTGATTGGCAGCACCTGGCGATCGGCGCTCGAAACCGACTTCGGCATTCGCTTTGCGCCCGCTGGAATCGCGGATCAATTCGCCTATGAATACGCGCTGCCACGCCAGCCGACTTTCGGCTTTCACGGCGTCTTCAATATGTGGCGGCATGTCGAAGATCGCGCGATGTTTGAAATCATCGATGCGCTGGATATCCAGACGCTGGCGTCGCCGCGCGGCGTTGCGCTGTTGAAAAATTATTGCGATCTGCGCAAGTTCAACTGCGTGCGCGCCATGTACCGGCGCTACCGCGAATACCTGAGCGTGGCGGACGTCGCCCACGCGTTCGTGCACAACGGATTGAGCGACGAAGCCGCGCGCAATTACGTGACGCTATGCGAAGCGAGCCTGGCGAATTGATTTTCAGATGATGCGCCGCAACGCTTTGCGACATTTTGCCCAGCCAGCAGCCAGAATCGAATTCATTCGAACGTTTTGAGATATGCGTTTGACTATCATCGCTTTCCGTAACGAGTCTTGACTCAAGGCTGTACGGCGCGAATGCGATAGAAACAGCGCAGCGCGATGGACCGCTTTGAGCCTTTCCGCTTGAACGGTCCGATCATGTCCACATCGCCCATCCATCTTTGCATCATCCAGCCGGACAGCAATGTCCAGTTTTTAGGCTTTCTCGACCAGGCGCGTTTCTTTCGATATCAATTCCGGCGTCTGGGCGCCGAGGTGACGATCGGCAAGAATCGTCTGCGGCATGACGCGATCAATGTCGTTTTCGGCGCTCATGCCGGTTTCGATGCCGATCTGAAGCGGCGATATCGCTGCGTATTCGTGAACCTCGAGCAACTGGGCGAGAACGGCGCAACGGTTTCGCCCGATTATTTGCGCCTGCTGTCCACTTCGGCCGTGATCGATTACGACGAACGCAACATTGCGGCCTATGGCGCGGGCGCTCCGGTGTCGATCGTTTCGTTTGCTCACGCACCTTATCTTTGTTCCGAAGCGGCTATGCCGATCGAACAGCGGCCCGTCGACGTGCTGTTCTTCGGCAGCCTGAACGAGCGGCGGCTGGCGCTATTGCGAGAGATCGAAGCGGCGGGCTGCAAAGTCAGCGTATTGCCGTTTGGTATTTTCGGCCCGGAGCGCGACGAAGTCGTGCGTCAGGCAAAGGCCGTTTTCAACTGCCACTACTACGAAAGCGCGCGTTTCGAACAGGCGCGGGTTTTTCAATGTCTGTCGCTGGGCACGCCGGTTATCAGCGAGCGCACGCCGACAACCGAAGCGCCGTCGCAATTCGAAGACAGTGTTTTCTGGGTCGATGCGGCGAATGTCCGCTCGTTCTTCGCAGGCGATTTTCGCGCGGCGTCATTCGCGGATGCCGCTCGCGAGCGTTTGAATGCGTTTGCGGCACACGATGTACTCGCTCAATACGCTGCCGCGCTGGACCATGCGCAACAGTACTTCGCGACTCAGGCGATTTCCACGGCGCGCTGGCAGCCGGAGCGTCTGCAGATCGGATCGGGCAGGGATTACATGCCGGGCTGGCTCAATCTGGACATTCTGGCGCGCGCCGAACCCGACGTTCTACTCGACCTTTCCGCACCGCTTGACTTGCCGTTGCAACTCGAAAGCGGCCTCGCGGGCCCGGTCGAACTGAAAGCGGATTCGGTGGGTTTTATCTACGCGAATAACGTGCTGGAACACGTCGGCGATCTCACGCAGATGATGAGCAACTGTTTGCGTCTGCTGAAAATGGACGGCCAGATGCTGGTGGAAGTGCCTTACGAAAAAGCGCCGTCCGCGTGGCAAGACCCCACGCACGTGCGCGCGTTCAACGAGCATTCGTGGATCTATTACGCCGACTGGTTCTGGTATCTCGGCTGGTTCGAAACGCGCTTCGCGATCGTCGAACAGGTGTATCTGGACGGCCAGCACGCGAACACCACGCTGGAGCACGCGCATTTCATGCGTGTGCGTCTGCAGAAAGTGCCGACTACCGCGCTGGAGCGCAGTCAGGCACGCGCAAAGCGGGCCGATTTCGGCGGTATTCCCGAAGACCGGATCTAAAGCGAAAGGGGCCAACCAGGTTGGCCCCGCTTCGATTCAATGCGCGCCCGCGTGTTTGTGATCGGCATGTGTATGCGGTTGCGTCACCACGCTCACGGCCGCCAGCACGACGATATTCACGCCCAGTGCAAGAAAGCCGATATTGATGTCCTTGAGCGCATCCGGCGCAAAAGGAATCAGCTGCGCGACACTCACATGCAGCACGGTCGTGAGCACGACCACCAGCACGCCCGCCAGAATTCCGCAGAACGCGCCTTGTTTCGTCACGCGATTGCGCGGCGCCAGGCTGCAAACCAGCGCGGGAAACAACTGCGTCACGAAGTTATAGCCCATCAGCAATAGCGCCACGATGGTCTCGCCGCCGTTGAGCGTGAAGCCCACCGCCACCAGCGCGATGACCGGCACGAAGAAGCGCGCGAGTGTCGCCACGCGGGCGTCGTCGGCCTGTTTCATCATTGCGCCGCGATAGACGTCGTTGGCGATCAGCGTCGATGCCGTGGTCAGGATCATCGATCCCGGCACGAGGGCCGTGAGCACACCGGCCGCGCCGATCACGCCCACGAACCACGGATCGAAAGTCTGCAACGCCAGCTTGAAGAGCGAGAGATCGATCGCGCCGCCCTTGAGGCCCGGCACCTTGAGCACGGCCGCGAAGCCGCAAAAGAATACGAACAGCAGAATCAGCTGATAGAGCGGCAGAATCGCGGCATTGCGGCGGAAAATGCGTTCGTCCTTCGCCGTATACACCGAGCCGAACGTATGCGGCCACATGAAAAAGCCCAGCGCCGTCAGCAGCACGGTGGACTGGAACCACGTCACGCTCTGGCCTTTGGCGGGGAAGGTGAGGAAGCCGGGCTTGGCCGCGTCGATCGCGCGGAACATCTCGGCCATGCTGCCGTAATGATGGATCGGCAGATAAATGCCCAGAAAAATGGCGATGGCGAGAATCATCGTGTCTTTCACGACTGAATTCCACGCGCAGCCGCGCACGCCCGAGACGATCACATAAGCCGTCACCACGACCGCGCCGATCCAGATGGCGGCCGTCGACGAAACCGCGCCATACGACGCCGTCGTCACGATAATGCCCAGGCCCTTGAATTGCAGCACCAGATACGGCACGAGCGCGAGCACGCCCACGCAGGCCACCAGCACGCCAAGCGCGGGACTGTTGTATTTGCGCGCGAAAAAGTGCGGTTGCGACATCAGCCGGTGCTGCTTGGCGAAACGCCAGATGGGCGGCAGCATCCAGTACGAGAGGATGTAGGCGAGGGTGGCGTAAGCGAGGATGTAGTAGACCGGCGCGCCCTTGCCGTAGGCAAAACCGCTGCCGCCGAGGAACGTGAAGGTGGTGTAGATCTCGCCCGCCATCAGCAGGAAAACGAAGGCCGTGCCGAAACTGCGTCCGCCCACCGACCACTGTTCGAGACTCATATCGTGCCCGCGCCGCGCACGCACGCCCAGAAATAGCGCGACGAGCGTGACCGCCGCGATGATGATCAGCGCGCTCATGGTCGCACCTCGGCTTGCGTTTCGCCTGCAGTGCGATTGACCGGATCGAGGCGATACACGATCGCCATGATCACGGAGGTGAGCACCACCCACATGACGATCCACGCCAGCACCAGCGGCATGCCGAGCACGAGCGGCTCGGTGTGATTGACGAACGGCACGCCTAGCAGAATGCCGATGAAGGGTAGCGCTGCGAGCAACCTCAGTGACATGGCAACTCCTTTGTGCAAAAGGGGAACGTCGCGACCGGGTTCAATCGGTCCACTCTATGCCCGTGAACGCACCCCGTAAAGCCGCCAAAAATCCCAGGTTAGCGATCCTTTTAACCGGCGTTTTCATGGTGCAGCGCGTCACCAGCAAGCAGATTTCGTGCGCGCGCCGTCGCGATAGCGCACCGGCAGGGCACGCCGCACGCCGATCCAGTTACACTTCACGCACCCCGGCGGCACGCGTTGATCTGTGCAGCGCAGAAGTCGCGCGCCGCTCCAGTGACGACTTGCAGCACTCGCCCCGTTTTTCGGATCGCCTTCATGATCGAGAGCCTGATTTCAGACATTCTGTTCGGTTTCACCGGACTGATCAGCATCATCAACCCCATCGGCATCGCCTTTGTCTTTCTCGATCGCACGGCCACGCTCACCGACGAAGAGCGCCGCCTGCTCGCCAAACGCGTCGCCACCAATGCAGGTTTCGTGCTGCTCGCGGCGTTTTTTGTCGGCACGCCGATCCTGCATTTCTTCGGTATTTCGATGGAAGCGTTGCGTATCGGCGGCGGTCTTGCCGTGGCCGTGAGCGGCTGGCAGATGCTCAACGCGCCCGAGCCGGAACCGCCCGCCGCGAGCGACCCGGCGGTCAAGCCGGTCAGTTCGTGGTCGGCGAGCGGCAAGGCTTTCTTTCCGCTGACGGTGCCGCTCACCACCGGTCCCGGTTCGATCGCCACGGCCATCGCGCTGAACGCGAACCGTACGCACAAACTCTCGGCGTGGCTGCTGTCGAGCATCGCTTCGGTGGTGATTTCGCTGCTCGTCGTGCTGGTGATTTACTACGTCTACAGCCGCGCCGCGCGTCTCGCGCATTACCTGGGCGTGGAGGGCACGCGCGTGGCCATGCGCGTGTCGTCGTTCCTGTTGCTGTGTATCGGTGTGCAGATCATCTTGACCGGCCTGACCGGCTTTCTTACGCCGATTGCCGGGCTGCACGCAGCGAACTGACCGGCGCGCGGACGCGGCCGGCCGTCAATCTCATCGATGGAGACAACGATGTGCCGCTGGCTTGCTTACACGGGTAATCCGATTTCGCTCGAAGCCGTGCTGTTTCGCGCGCGCCATTCGCTGATCGACCAGAGCCTGCATTCGACGCTCGGCGCGACCACCACGAACGGCGACGGTTTCGGCATCGGCTGGTATCAGAATCCGCACGATATTCCGTACCGCTATCGCAGCGTGCATCCGGCATGGAACGACCGCAATCTGCGCGAACTGGCGCGCGCCGTGCATGCGCCGATGTTCGTCGCGCACGTGCGCGCCGCCACCAACACGCCGGTGCAGGAGACCAATTGCCATCCGTTCCGGCATCGGCGCTGGATGTTTGCTCACAATGGTTTGATTCACAGTTTTCCGCTCGTGCGGCGCGAATTGCTGCTGGCGATCGATCCGGGCCGCTTCAATGCGCTCGAAGGATCGACCGATTCCGAAGTGATGTTCTATCTGGCGATGACCTTCGGGCTCGAACTCGATCCCGTGCTGGCGCTCGAACGCATGGCCGGTTTTGTCGAGGCGGTCGCGAAGAATCACGGTATCGAGCCGGCGCTCAACATGACGGTGTTCGCCAGCGACGGCGAGCAGATCGTGGCCGTGCGTTATTCGAGCGAGCGTAATTCCCGCTCGCTCTTTCACAGCACCTCGTTCAAGCATCTGCGCGAGTTGTATCCCGACGATCCGCGCATTGCGGCGGTGGGCGAGGATGCCTATCTGCTGGTGTCCGAGCCGATCGTCGATCTGCCGGAAGCGTGGGCCGAAGTGCCCGAATCCACCGCGATTCTGGTGCGCGGGCCGGAGATCGAGTATCGGGATTTCGTGCCGGTGATGCCGTAAGGCATGCTGTCAAGCGCACGCTCAGCGCAGATTCAGCACAGATTCAGCGCGGCAGTGTCACCCAGCCCACACGCGCCGCGCGCCGCGCGGCCGCGCGTGCGAGCACTTCGTCGAACAGCGTGACATCCACCGGCTTGACGAGGTGCATTTCGAAGCCCGCCGCGCGCGTGAGTTCGATATCGGCGGCCTGGCCGAAGCCCGTCATCGCCGCGAACAGCGTGTGTCCGAGCGCCTCCAGCGTGCGCAGGTCACGCAGCGCGGCGTAACCGTCGATCTCGGGCATGGCGATGTCGATCAGCGCGGCGTCGGGCGTGAAGCGCTCGGCCAATTCGCGCGCCTGGATCGCGCTATAGGCCACGCGCACGTCATGGCCTTTCAGTTCGAGCAGCATCGCGAGGCTATCGGCGGAATCGCGGTTGTCGTCCACTACCAGCACACGCAGCGGCAGCGATTCGTCGTGCATGAGCACCGGCTGGCCCACCGTGCTGATCAGTCCTTCGGCGGGCAGATCGGCGTGTGTGGCGCTGGTGCGTTCGAGCGGCAGACGGATCGTGAAGGTGCTGCCCGCGTCGATCCCCGCGCTGGTCGCGGAAATCGTGCCGCCGTGCAGTTCGACCAGCGAGCGGCACAGCATCAGGCCGATACCCAGACCGTTTTCGACCGGACCCGGCATCGATCGATCCTGGCTGAACAGGCCAAAAATCGTTTCGAAGGATTCCGGGCGCAGGCCGCGTCCTTCGTCGCGCACCTGGATCTGCACGCCGCGCCCGGCCGTCTGCACTTCGACGCTAATGCGGCTCTGCGGCGGCGAAAACTTCGAGGCGTTGTGCAGCAGGTTCTGCAAAACCTGCACGAGTCGCGTGTGATCGCCGGTCATCGGCAGCGGCGCGGCGGGCAGCAGCGCTTCCACGCGCTGGCCGCGCGCGGCGGTGAAGGGCTGCGCCGCTTCGAGCGCATCCTTGACCACTTCGCGCAGATCGATCGGCGCTTCGCGCAGTTCGATCTTGCCCGAGGTGATGCGGCCCACGTCGAGCAGATCGTCGACAAGGCGCGTGAGATGGACGATCTGGCGATCGATCAGGTCGCGTGCGCGCTCGATTTCGGGGCTTTGCGCCGTCATCAGACGCATCGTGGCGACGGCGTTGCGCACCGGCGCGAGCGGGTTGCGCAGTTCGTGCGCGAGCATGGCGAGGAACTGCTTCATCTGCTCGCTCGAATGCTCGAGTTCGTCGGTGCGACGGCTTTCGGTCATGTCGCGCGTGACCTTGGCGAAGCCGGTCAGGCGGCCGTGCGCGTCGTGAACCGCCGTGAGCGTGACGTTGGCCCAGAACATCGAACCGTCCTTGCGCACGCGCCAGCCTTCGTTGACGCAGCGGCCCAGTTCGGCGGCGCGGCGTAATTCACGGCCGGGCGCGTCGGCGGCGATGTCATCGGCGGGATAAAACACCGAAAAATGCTGGCCGATGATTTCGGCGGGCCGGTAGCCCTTGAGGTTGGTCGCGCCGCTATTCCAGCTCACCACGCGGCCCTGGGCGTCGAGCATGAAGATCGCGTAATCGCTGACGCTTTCCACCAGCAGGCGAAAGCGTTCCTCCGAGAGACGCAGCGCTTCCACCTGACGGCGTTCCGCCGTGAGATCGCGCGTGATCTTGGCGAAACCGGCGAGCGAGCCGTCGTGCTCGCGCAGCGCCGTAATCACCACATTGGCCCAGAACATCGAGCCGTCCTTGCGCACGCGCCAGCCTTCGTCGTTGAAGCGGCCATGCAGGGCGGCCTGCTCCAGCTCGTGCTCGGGCCAGCGGCGGGCGTTGGCTTCGTCGGTATAGAAACGGGAAAAATGCTGGCCGATGATTTCGTGCGCTTCGAAGCCCTTGATGCGGGCCGCGCCCCGGTTCCAGCTCACCACATGGCCACGCGGGTCGAGCAGAAAGATCGCGTAATCCTCGATGGGCTGCACGAGCGCTTCGAAGCGGCGTCCGCTATGGCCTTCGGCGGACAGGCCGGCATCGGGTGGCAACGAGGAATCGGGCGTCGTCATGGTCCTTCGTAATCGGGAAAGAGCACAAGGAGCACAAGTGACGGCCGTGCGCCATCGCCTGTTACTGTCACTTACACTTTGGCGCCGCGCAGCTTACCACGCGCGTTGTCCGGCGCGGTCGTACTTTTCGGCCATGGCGGGTATGCCGGCGCGCACCAGACGCTCGGCGCGGCGCACTTGCCGCAAGAGCAGCACGACATGTGCCGGGGCCACGCGGCGGCGGCGCCAGGTCCAGAATGCGCCGCGAAACAGCGCGAAGCCGGCCGGGCCGAGCGAGCGCTGGCGCGCGAACACCACCAGCGCGCGGCCGGTGGCGGCGAGCGCATCGCGCATCGGCAGGCGCATCCACGCGACCCACGCGGCATTGCGCGCGTGCGTGCAGTGCTGCGCGCGCGTGAGCCAGCGGTAGAGCGGTTCGCGGTGCGCGAGCGCCGATTCGCAATAGACGATCGCATGGCCGGCGGCGAGTACGTCGAGCGCCGCGAGTTCTTCCGCGCCGCCGTGCGAGAGCCGTTCTTCGTAGCCGCCGAGCGCGCGGAACACCGCGGTGCGGAAGATGCAGGCGCCCGGCATATAGCTCGCGAGCGCCGGGCCGGGCAAATCGTCGTCGCCGGGCGAGGTGGCGTTGAGCATCAGGCAGGCCGGGTGGATTTCGCGTTCGTCGTGGCCGACCACGCGCGCATTGAGCACGCCCACCTGCGGATGTTCGTCGAGCCAGAGCGTCGCGCAGGCGAGCGCGCCGGGCGCGAACCAGGTGCTGTCGTCGCAGCAGGCGACATATTCGGTGGGGGCGAGCGTGACGGCGCGATTGAAGCCCGCCATGCCGCGATCGCCCAGACACTGGACGATACGCACCTGCGGAAACAGCGAGGCCAGCAGGCCGACGGTGGAATCGGACGAGCCGTTATCCGCGACGATCACATGGGGACGTTCGGGCAAGGCGGTCAGGCGCGCGACCGTATCGACGGTCTGGCGCACGTGATTGCGCGTGAGCACGACGACCGTGATGCGCGGGCCGGCTGAGGAGTCGTGTCTGGGGCCCGCGTGGGGTTGCGGGGCACTGGGGGCGCCGGGGGCGCCAGGAGCGGGAGCGGAGGCGTTCATCGCGGTTCCATCTTCCATCGCGTTGCGCACGGCCCAAGCCGGCGTACAGCATGCAGATCGCTCTGCGGAGGGGTTCAAGCGGGTACGTTCGAGCATACGCCGATGCGAGGCGGCTTGCACCACGCCAGCAGGCCGGAAAGCGCCGAAAAAGCGCCAAAAACCGCACATTGGCATGATCGATGCTGCGCTGCGGGAGCGGTGCGCGACTCAACTGGCATAGTGTGGGTCGCGCACGCGTCATGCCTGTGCGGTGCTGTGGCTGTTGCCGTGACGGTTCTAGCGAGCCGGAACCGCAGCCTTCGGCACACTCGACGCCCGCACAGCCGGCGTGCTTTCCGTATGCGGATACATCGTCAGCAGCGCGCGCAGCACGCCATTGGTCCAGCCGAAACCGTCCTGCAGCGGATATTCCCCGCCACCCGCCGACGATGCCTTCGCCGCCGCCGCGCTCACGTCGTACTTTTCGACCAGTTTGTGCGTGCGCTGGTAGTAGACGAGGTTGGTCGCGATCCAGCGCGTGGCGATGGTCTGCGCAAGCGCGTTTTCGCCATAGCGGCGCAAGCCCGTCACGGCCAGGTATTGCAGCGGCGCCCAGCCGTTCGGCTCATCCCATTGCTGGCCGCTCGCCACCTGGGTGGTCGCGAGACCCCCGGGGCGCAGCAGCCCGGCGCGCACCGCGCCCGCCACCTGATGCGCCTGCGAGCGCGTGGCCACGCCCGTGTAAAGCGGATAAACCGTCGCCGCCGTGAGCCGGTGCGTGAGCGTGCGGTGCACGAAATCGTAGTCGCTGAAGGCGTGCAGTTGCGGGTCCCAGAGCACTCGGCCGATCGCGGCCGCGCGTTGCTGCGCACGCTCGCTCATCTGCTGCGCTTGGGCCGCGTTGCCTTCCATGCCGTAGGCCCTGGCGAGCGCACGTTCGAGATCGACCAGCAGCGCATTCAGATCGACGGGCACGAGCGAGGTGATGTCGATGGTCGCGAGCGTGCGGTTATCGGCCAGCCAGCGCGAGCTGAAATCCCAGCCGGTTTCGCCGCCCGCGCGCAGATTGCGCCAGAGTTCGGGCGCGGCGCGTTGTGGCGCGCTTTGCGCGGTCAGCACGTCTTCGCGATACGACTCGTCGCGTGGCGTGTCGCGCGCGTCCCAGTAGCGGTTGAGCAGCGTGCCGTCGTCCAGACGTACGACGTGGCGCGTGGCGTCGCCGGGCTTGAGCGCGTCTGCGCCCGCCATCCAGTAGTCGTATTCCTTGCGCAGTTCGGGCAGATAGCGCACATAGGTGGCGTCGCCGTCGCGGCGCGCGATCAGCGCCACCATCTGCGCGAAAAACGGCGGCTGCGAACGGCTCAGGTAATAGCTGCGGTTGCCGTTCGGAATATGGCCGTAGCGATCGATCAGGGTAGCGAAATTATCGAGTTCGTCGCGCGTCAGATCGTGCCGCCCGCTCGCTTCCAGACCGAGCATGATGAAGTACGAATCCCAGTAGTAAATCTCGTTGAAGCGCCCGCCGGGCACGACGTACGGTCTGGGCAGCGGCAGCAGCGACGAGTACGGCTGCTGGGTGGTGTCGGGGTTGCGGCGCAGCACGTCCCAGAGCGTATCGATGTGGCTCACGACGTCCTGATTCGGATCGGAAACATAGTGATCCTCGCTTGGTTTCCGATCGGAAAAATACTGCGCAACGAAGGCGCGCAGTGCGGTTTTGCGCGCGTCGGGATCGGTGATGCCGGCGTTGCGCGCGCTCCAGATTTCGTACTCTGAAACGATTTTCGCGGGCGTGGTATTCGGCTCCATGTCAGCGAACGTTTTGCTGTCCGGAAAGACCTGGGCGAGTTCGACATCGCGATAAAGCTGGCCGAAAAGCTCCGAGGGCGGCTTCGGTGCGGCTTGTGGGCTTTGCGGGCTTTGTAATTCCTGCTGGGGCGCGGGCGCGGAGGCTGTCTGCGGCGCGGCGGTTTGCGCGCTCGCGAGCGGCGCCGCGCAGGCGAGCGGCAGGGCGACGATCAGCGCTGCGGCGTGGTGGAAAAAATCCGGCATGGACAGGCGCTGGGCGCTCAGGCTTGAAAACGGCATCGGCGTGGCTCGCGGTGATTGTCGGTGGAAGGGCGCTTGCCGGCGCGCGACCGTGTCGCCGGCAAACCGCTGTGGCGCAGCAATTTCCATTCCGCCCCGCTTTGAGATCGTTGCGCGCGAATCGAGTTTGCGAGGCTGTGCTTCCGCCCGGCGCGCCATCGAGCGATATCTCAAATCAGGATAGTACCTATTCTCGATATCGCATTGCGCGATACAGCCTGCCGCAGCCAAACTTGCGAAAAATCAACACGCAAACATGGAGACACCATCATGCGCACCCAGGTTGGCATCATCGGCGCGGGGCCTGCGGGCCTGCTTCTTTCCCATCTTCTGCATCTGCGCGGCATCGACTCGGTCGTGCTCGAAACGCGTAGCCGCGAGCAAATCGAATCGACGATCCGCGCGGGTGTGCTCGAACAGGGCACGATGGATGTGCTGACCGAAGCCGGCGTCGGCGCCCGCATGAAGGCCGAAGGCGCGCTGCATCATGGCTTCGAACTGGCTTTCGAAGGCAAGCGCCGCCGGATCGATCTGACCGAACTCACGGGCAAGGCCATCACGGTCTATGCGCAGCACGAAGTGCTCAAGGATCTCGTCGCGGCGCGCGTGGCGGCGGACGGCAAGCTCTTTTTCAGCGTCAAGAACACCTCGATTCACGGCATCGAAACCGATACGCCGTCGATCCGCTTCGAGCACGAAGGCGAACAGCACACGCTGCATTGCGATTACGTGATGGGTTGCGACGGCTCGCAGGGCGTTTCGCGCGCCGCGATTCCGGCCGCGCTGCGCCAGGATTACGAGCGCGTGTTCCCGTTCGGCTGGTTCGGCATTCTGGTCGAAGCGCCGCCTTCGTCGGACGAACTGATCTACGCGCGCCACGATCGCGGCTTCGCGCTGGTGAGCACGCGCTCGCCCAACGTGCAGCGCATGTATTTCCAGTGCGATCCCAAGGACAACGTCGATAACTGGTCCGACGACCGCATCTGGGCCGAAATGCACGCCCGTGTCGATTCGGAAGAAGGCCATCAGGTGGTCGAGGGCAAGATTTTCCAGAAGAACATTGTCGGCATGCGCAGCTTTGTTTCGACGACGATGCAGCACGGCCGCCTGTTCCTCGCGGGCGACGCGGCGCACATCGTGCCGCCGACCGGCGCGAAGGGCCTCAATCTGGCCGTCTCCGACGTGCGCGTGCTGACCGCGGCGCTCGACGCGTTCTACAAGGAAAACCGCACCGATCTGCTCGACGCCTACAGCGAAACCGCGCTGCGCCGCATCTGGCGCGCCGAGCACTTCTCGTACTGGATGACGCGCATGATGCACCGCCTCGACGACGCCACGCCGTTCGAGCAGCGTCTGCAGGTCGCGGAACTGGAACACGTGACGACCTCGCGCGCAGCCGCGATGTCGATGGCCGAAAACTACGTGGGCGCAGTGGCGGTGTAATCCGTTCGCACTCGTTGAGCGGCGATCACGCCGCGGTAACGCAAAAGGGGCGCAAAAATGCGCCCCTTTTTTCATGGCATGGCGGCTTCAAAGCGCCGTCAACCGCCAGATCGGCGCGCGGCATCCGGTCTCCCTGGCGAGTTCAGATCCAGCCGAGCCAGCGCCACCACGTCGCCGCGAACAGCAGCAGCAACAGATAGCCGATGATCGTCAGCACGAGGCCCACGCGCGCGAACTGCCGCGCGGTGAAGGTATCGGTGGCGAGGCAGACCATGTTCTGCGGCGCGTTGATCGGCAGGATAAAGCCGAAGCTCATCGTGAAGCCGAGCAGCATGGCGATGCCCAGACGGTTGAAATCGCCCGACATCGACTGCAGGACCGCGATCAGGATCGGCAACATCGCGGAGGTGAGCGCCGTGGCGCTGGCAAAACCGAGGTGAATCACGATCAGAAACGCCGCGAGGATCGCGAACGTCATGAACGGCCCGGCGGTGTCGAGTCCCGTGTGATGCGCAACGAGGTCGCCGAGCCACTGGCCGGCCTTGGTCGTCAGCAGCGCGGTGCCCAGACTGATCCCCACGCCGAACACAATCACCGTGCCCCACGGAATGCGGCTTTGCACGGTCTTCCAGTCCATCACGCCAAAGCGCGGCAGAAGCAGCAGCACGAGGCCCGCATACGTGACCGAGGTGGTGTCGAACGCATGCAGCTTGCCTTCGGTCGCCCAGAAACAGAGCAGGCCGATGGAGACGCCCAGCAGGCGTTTTTGCGGCCCCGTCATGGGACCGAGTTCGCGCAGCGATGTTTCGACGGCTTCCTTGCCGCCCGCGATGGCATCGGCTTCGGGCGGCAGCATCTTGAGCACCAGAACCAGCAGGATCGCCGACATCGCCAGCGCCCACGGCGCGCCCGCGATCAGCCAGTCGAGCCAGGTCACGCGCGCGCCGAGCATCTTGTCCATGAAGCCGACGGTCAGCAGATTCTGCGCGGCGGCCGTTTGAATGCCGACGTTCCAGATGCTGGTCGCTTCGGCCACCACGATCATGATGCCGGCCGCGATATTCGAGCGCTTGTCCACGCCAAAGGCCGAAATCACGCCGACCATGATCGGCACCACGCAGGCGCTGCGCGCGGTAGCGCTGGGCACGACGAGCGAGAGCACGATCGTCACCGCAATCGAGCCGATCAGAATGCGCCGCGTAGTCGTGCCGATCAGCGCAAGCGTGACGAGCGCGATGCGCCGGTCGAGCCCGGTCACGGTCATCGCCGCGGAGATGAACAGCGCGCCCGCCACCAGCGCGAGCGCGGAATTGGAGAAGCCCGCCAGCGCCATGCTGATCGCTTTGGACGTGCCGTAGAGCTGCGAGGGATCGTCGATGGTGGGCGCGGTGCCCACGAGAAAGGCCATCAGCGAAGTGATGATGATGGCGCTGGCTTCATAGGAAACCGCTTCGGTGAGCCATACGACCACGGCGAACGCGAGGATCGCCAGCATGCGCTGACCGGCTACGGGCAGGCTCGCGGGCAGCGGCAGCAACATCACGACAACCAGCGCGATGGCGCCCGCAATCAGCCCAATCGGCGGACCGGTTTTCTTCTGTACCTGGACGGCGGAAGCCTCGGGTTTCGCTGCGTTCATGGGTTGCGCTCCGTGTGGACCG
The DNA here is from genome assembly GCF_017104965.1 of Paraburkholderia sp. Ac-20340. Classification (GTDB taxonomy): domain Bacteria; phylum Pseudomonadota; class Gammaproteobacteria; order Burkholderiales; family Burkholderiaceae; genus Paraburkholderia. Next base: position 88,262 of record NZ_JAAGPR010000023.1, on the reverse strand, counting down.
GCACGTCGCGCATCGTCCCATAACGAATCTGGGCCTGCTTCGTAGGTGTGCTGTAACGGTCTGGCGGAAAAAACGCGAATGAACGCTTATGAACGCTTGTGAGTGCTTCGGGCGGGGATGTAGCGGGGATTCGTGACAGACCGGCGATGCGCCGGTCCGCAATGCTCAAACAACGACAGCGGGAACGACGGCGAACTTACTGGCTGGCGCCCTGGGCGGCAGCGGCTTTCTTCTGCGCGTCCTGGAGGTTCTGCGGGTAGTTCGGGTCGTTGTTCGCGGGCTTGTAGCCAGCGTCTTCCAGCTTCTTGAGCTCGGCGTTGTTCTTCGCGCGAGCGGCTTTGCGGGCGGCCTTGCGCTGCGCGCGGGCCTGTTTCTTCGCGGCGGACTTCTGTTCCTTGGTCATCGGCGCCGATGCCGTGGCCGGTGCCATGGCGGCAGGCGCACTGGCTTCCTGGGCGAACACGGGCGCGGCGGTGCCGAGCAGGAAAGCGGCGGTGGCCGCAACGAGAGTCAGCTTGCTGGTGGTGGAACGCATTGATACCCCTCTTGGTTGGTGTGTGCTGCTGGATTCAGGGTTTGTGATGCAGGCAAGGCGAGAAGCAGGCAAAAAGCCTCAAAGCAGCGCGACCCGAAACGAACACGTCGCGCCCGGGGCTCAATGTATACGATCCTTGCAATTGACGGTAGCAAGTGCCGACCCTGGCCGACCCTGACAAGAGAGCGGTGCGCGCCCGCGTTCTAGAGCTTTGCCGCCGCGCGTTCGACGATAAGCGTGCGTTGCGCGAGCGTCGCCGCGTTCTGCTGGCGCACGCGTTCCACGATCGCTGGCGGCGCGCTATGCGGACTGCCTGCATCGAAGGGCGGCGCGGGCGCGTATTCGAGCTCGAGTTGCAGCGCCTGCGCGGCATCGTCGCCGATCAGCTCGGCGGCCAGCGTCAGCGCGAAATCGATGCCGGCCGTAATGCCGCCGCCGGTGATCAGCGAGCCGTCGCGCACGACACGTTCATGCACCGGGATGGCGCCGAACGGTTCGAGCAGCGCATGGAAGGCCCAGTGCGTGGTGGCGCGGCGTCCGCGTAGCAGACCTGCCGCGCCCAGCACGAGCGCGCCGGTACACACGGACGTGACGTAGCGCGCATGGCGCGCCTGACGCTGGATGAAGGCGAGCGTGGCATCGTCTTCGAGCAGCGGGCCGACGCCGCTGCCGCCCGGCACGCAAAGCACGTCGAGCGGCGGACAATCGTCGAAGACGGTATCGGGCGTGAGCCGCATGCCGGTTGCCGAAACGACCGCCTCGCGATGCTTCCAGACGAGCCGAACCTGGGTATCCGGCATCGAGGCCAGCACGTCGTAGGGACCGCAAAGGTCGAGCGGTTGCACCTGTGGGAACAGCAGAAAGCCGATTTGTAGCGTCATGGCGAGGGCCCTGAAGTGACGATAAAAGAAGGGCGGCCCGCATTGCGTTGCGGACCGTTCATCGTCACTCTAGGCGCGAGCGTGCCCGCGTAAGCGCCAAAAAACGCGCAAAAGCTGCCAGCGCTTCACGCGTTTGTGCCAGCATCCTGCCAGACCTCATTACAGAATCCTGTTGCCACATGGATCTTCATGTCACCGTGTCCGGCCGTCGCGACCTCGCCGGGCAGATCTATCGCCAGTTGCGTGAGCGCATCGTCGAAGGGCGGCTGGCGGGCGGCACGCGCCTGCCGTCCACGCGCGATCTCGCCGATCAACTGGGCGTCTCGCGCAAGACCACGCTCGACGTGTTCGAGCGGCTGCTCGCCGAAGGCTATCTGATCGCGAAACGCGGCTCCGGCACCTTCGTCGCCGATACGCTGGAGCGTTTGCCCGCGCGTGCGCCCGGACATCCGAATGCGCAGATTCGCGCAGCGCTGGCGCAAAGCGGCACGTCGAATGCCGCGCGCACCGCACCGCGCGCTGCCGATGAAGACACGCCGCCGTGGTGGCAAACGCAAACCGAAGCACTCGCGCTGCCGCGTCCCGATCCGCGGCTTGCCTGCGATTTCGCGGGCGGCATCACCGACAAGACGCGTTTTCCCTTCGACGTCTGGCGCCGCTGCATCACCGATGCGCTGCGCGTGCAGGCGCGCGGTCAGGGCGCGTATCGCGATCCGGCCGGCGAAGAAAAGCTGCGGCTCGCGGTTTCGCGCTACCTCGCCTTCAATCGCGCGGTGGCGAGCAACTGGGACGACGTGATCGTCACGCAGGGCGCGCAGCAGGCGCTCGCGCTGCTGGCGCGCGTGACCTTGCGGCCCGGCGACACGATCGCCGTGGAAGATCCCGGCTATCCGCCTGCGCGCGAAGCGTTCGGGGCGCTCGGCGCGAAGGTCGTGCCGGTGCCCGTGGACGCCGACGGTCTGATCGTCGACCAGTTGCCGAAGGATGCGCGCGTGGTCTACGTGACGCCTTCGCATCAGTTTCCGCTTGGCATGCCGATGAGTCTCGCGCGGCGCGTGGCGCTGCTCGAATGGGCGCAGACGCACGGCGCGCTGGTGATCGAAGACGACTACGACTGCGAATTCCGTTTCGAAGGGCGTTCGCTCGAACCGCTCAAGAGCCTCGATAACGCCGGTCTCGTGGCCTACGTGGGCACGTTTTCGAAGACCATCTTTCCCGAGTTGCGCGTGGGCTACATGGTGCCGCCCGCCGCGCTCAAGGGCGCGCTGCTGCGCGCGCGCCAGACCGCGGACTGCCACGGCTGCGTGCTGACGCAGACCGCGCTCGCCGATTTCATGCTCAACGGCCACTTCGCGCGCCACCTGCGGCGCGTGCACCAGACCTATGCCGAACGTCGCGCGCGCCTGCTCGGCCATCTGCGCGGACCGCTTGCCGCATGGCTCGAACCGGTCATGCCGAACACGGCGGGGCTGCATCTTGCGGCACGTCTCGTCGATGGCGCCGACGAAAACGCGCTGCTGGCGGCGGCGCGCGCGGCCTCGGTCGGCTTGCATGCGCTCGCGCCGTTTTATCTGCAAACGCCTGTACAGGCGGGTTTTCTGTTCGGCTATGGCGGCGTGGAAAGCGCGCAGATCGACGCGGCGCTCGACTCGCTCGCCACGCATCTTGCGGCGGCGTGAAGCATGCGCTGAACGTCACGCACCGTGTAAAAGCTGTTACGAAAGACACTATTGCGACGTTTGCGATGCTGCCGAACGTGCTTCGCGAAGGTCGTCGGAACGCGAAAAACGCCATACGTGTGGCGTTTTCGCAGCATCGACGCCGCCTCGCAGTCGCTAGGGCGCACCGGTCATGTGCCGCACCGGACCACGTTTACCCCTGTAAACAGGCGTCGAAATGTGTTCATAGGTGGGCTTCAAACAAAAAATTTGCATCGACGATGCAAAAGAATGACGCAAAACGCTTGCACGCTTGTAGAATCCGCCGATGAAGCATTTGCATCCCGCTGTGCTTCGTCGATTCACTGACCAACACTGGTAGGAGAAACATGCCGACTTCCGCAAAGAAAGTGGCCAAAAAGGCAGCTGCCCCGGCCAAGAAGGTTGTTGCTAAAAAGGCCGCAGCGCCCGCCAAGACGGCAGCCGCTAAGACGCCCGCAGCTAAGAAGGTCGCCGTGAAGGCGTCCGGCGCACTGTCGCCGATCAAGGACACCTTCACGAAGGCCTCGCTGGCTGCTCACGTCGCTGAGCGCGCTGGTGTCGAACCGAAGGCAACGAAGGCTGTGCTCGCCGCACTGGAAGACACGATCCTGGGTTCGGTCCACAAGAAGGGCGCTGGCGAATTCACGCTGTCGGGTCTTCTGAAGATCGTCGTTCAGGCTGTGCCGGCGAAGAAGAAGCGCTTCGGCAAGGACCCGTTCACGGGTGCAGAGCGCTGGTTCCCGGCCAAGCCGGCTAGCGTTCGCGTCAAGGCACGCGCGCTGAAGAAGCTGAAGGACGCAGCTGCAGGCTAAGCGCCTCGCGCCGTGGCCGTGAATCGGCTGCGGTATGCGTAAGTACCCAAGGAATCCCCGTTGGCTTTTCGCCCACGGGGATTTTTATTTGCCTGCGAAAAATGCAGGGAAATGAAATACGTAAGTTCTATGTTCAGATGTTATGGCGCAGATATCTGTAATATCGGGCAATATATAAGGCATAGTAAGTAAGCCTGATTTTCTTTTGACGCTGCCTGGTCGAAGTTTTCTTAAAGCTCATGCGCTCATGTTATGGCCGGTTCTGAACTCAGCATTCGCCAGGTCGAAGCCTTCCGTGCCTTGATGGCGTCGCGCACCGTCACGCGCGCCGCGCATGCGCTGGGTGTATCGCAGCCTGCGGTGAGCCGTTTGCTCGCCGATTTCGAAGCGAGCGTGGGCTTTGCGCTGTTCGAGCGCAAACACGGACGGTTGTGGCCAACGGGGCAGGCGCATGCGCTGCATGCGGAAGTCGAACGCGCGTTCAGCGGATTCGATCGCGTCGTGCAGGCCGCCGCGCAGATTCGCGAGCAGCGTCGTGGCGCAATCTGTGTTGCGGCTGCGCCGGAATTCGCGGCGGATTTTCTGCCGCGTGTGGCAGCGGCTTTCGCGCATGAACACGCAGGCGTCGATATCAGCCTGCTCACGCTTGGGGCGGCGCAAGCGCTGGAGCGTGTGGCTGCGCAGCGCTGCGATCTGGCGATCGTCGGCGAAACGGTTTCGACGTGTGGCGTGCGGCTCGAACGTCTGGGCCAATGGCCGATGCGTGGCATCGTGCCGCGTGGTCATCCGCTCGCACGCAAACGCGCGTTGAACGCGGCGCACTGCGAAGGCGAGGCTTTCGTTTCGTTTGCGACAGGCACGCCCGAACGTGTGCGGATCGACCGGCTATTCGCGGAATGTGGCGTGACGCGCAGAACCGGCGTCGAAGCGGATTACGCCCAGGCGGTCGTGACGCTCGTGGAGGCGGGCATGGGCATCGCGCTGATCGACCCGGTCACGGCGGCGGTGGCGGGCGCACGGGTGGCCGTCAAGCGCTTCGAGCCGGCGCTGGAGGTCGCGGTAATGGTGGCGCGCAACGAGCGGCAGGAAACGGCGCCGCTGGCCGACGCGTTCGCCCGGCATGCGGCGGCGGCGCTCGCGCGGTTACGGTGAATCGCCGGCGTCGTCGCTGGCGTTAGACGCGCGATCGATCCTTCAGCACGAAACCGCGTGTCCAATAAAAAACCAGCCTCGGCTTGCGCCTGAGGCTGGTTGTATACAGCATCGCATCGCACGGCCGGGCATGCGCCCGGCTCATGCTGTCGATCAGAACTTGTGGCGGATGCCCAGGCTGACGATCTCTTGCGAGCTCGAAGCCGAGTTGTAGCCGTACGAACCGATCGATGCCGTTGCGTTCACGCCCGGTTGGCCCGGCTGCGTGCCGTTGGCGTGCTGGTAAGCCGCCACAGCGTAGAAGTCCGTGCGCTTCGACAGGTTGTAGTCCGCACCCAGCGAAACCTGGTGGTACGAGCTCGACGTGTCGCCTGCAGCGTGCGTGTAGATGTAGCCCAGACCCAGCAGCAGTGCCGGGTTCAGCTGGTAGCCCAGGAACGCGCCGCCGACGTTGTAACGCTCGGTCGACTGGAACGTCGAGTAGCCGTCCGGCTTGACTTGCACGTTGCTGTAACGCAGGCCGATCGTGAACGGACCGGCGACGTACTGGCCAGCAACCGAAGCGATGCCAACCGACTTCGCCGATGCGAATGCGTCGGTGATGACGCTGCCGTCCTGGAACACGTTGTCCGAGGTTGCCTGCGATGCCCAGCCGCCGTTCGTCGTCAGGCGGTTAGCCGGGTTCGACGAGTTGTCCATGCGGAAGTAGCCAGCAGCGATGTTCAGCGAGCCGATGCCGTACGTACCGGCTGCGCCCCAGCTTTGACCCGAACCCGTCGAACCAGCGACGCCGCCCAGTGCGTACATGCCTTCGAACTGGAAGCCGTCCAGAACCGGCGACGTGTACTTGATGGCGCTGTTGGTACGCGAGCTGTTGTCGTTATTGTCGATGTCGCCCGGCGTTGCGAACTGGCTACCGAAGTAGTTGTCGCCCGTCAGCGGCTGAACCAGGTCGACCAGCGGGTCGTACTGACGGCCCAGCGTGACCGTACCGAATTGCTCATGCGTCAGACCAACGTATGCCTGGCGGCCGAACAGGGCGGAGTTGCCGTTGTAGCTGCCCATCTTGCCGTTGTTGATGTTGAAGCCGTTTTCCAACTGGAAAATCGCCTTCAGACCGCCACCCAGATCTTCCGTGCCCTTGAGGCCGAAGCGGTTGCCCGACAGGTTGCCGCCAGCGAGTTGATACAGATTCTTGTTGGCGCCATCGACTGCGGTGTTGTGAACCCACTGGATCGATTCATCGATCACACCGTAGAGGGTGACGCTGCTTTGTGCATGTGCCACGCCGGTCGCGGCCAGCAGGGCCAGCGAGAGGGTCGAGAGTGCGACTCGTTTCATCCAGAATTCTCCACGCAGATGTTTGATTTAGTTGTTGCTGTTGCGCAAAGGAGAATAACGCAGGGGTGCAAAACCACCGAACTGAAAAAAAATCAGTGTCGCGAAAAGCTGACACCCGCCGGTAAGGCCTTGAAAAGCGGGCGATTACGCCATTCTTCTGGATCTCGAAATACTGGATTGTTGACTCTGCATTATTGTCGTTTCTGCTACAAGTCGCGAAAAGTGCAACCTCGCCGAAAGACGGATACGGGTAAACATGGAGCAACCAGGGGTGTGCCCTGGTTGCGCCGTTAAATGGGCTTACTTATGGGTATGCGTGGCGCGCTCACTCTAATAAGGAGTGCGGTGTGAAGGGATGCTGAAGAAGCCAGATCGACGCGATGCGAGCGGCGCTTGCCTAGTTCTTGTCGCGCTTGCTGGGATGACGTCGGCTGGCGGCGGCGGTCACCGCCAGTGTGGCGCTGGCGACCAGCAGGACCGAACTCCAGGGATGGCGCTTCAGATAGCGGTCGGCGGCCGCGACCGTGCGGCCGGCCTGCACCAGCGTGAGGGCGGCGGCATAGGTGGCGCTGTCTTCGAGGCGCACGACCGAGCGGCGAATCTGCAGCGCGCCCACGCCGCGCCGCGCAAACGCCCCGCCCGTCGCGCGTGCCCGGCCGATGGCGCGCAGCGGTTCGTGCAGATCGTCGGCCGCGCCGGTGGAATCGGTTTCGGCGGTCAGAGCGGCGGCGTAGGGCGGCGGCGTGCCGGCGCTCACGCCGTTTTCTGTTTCAGCGGCGGTTCCGATTGGCACGGCAGTCGCTTTGGGCGCGCCGATGGCCGCTTCGCGCAGCGGCGCGATCGTCGAGGCGGCCAGCACCGAGGCGAGCTTGGCGCGGCTGCCCGGCGGCGTTTCTTCGAGAAAACCCCAGGCGCCGCGCGGATCGTGCAGGCGGCCACGCGCGGCCGAAAATTCCGCGCCTAACAAGAGCACCGCAGCAGAAAAGTACAGCCACATCAGCAGCACCGCGAGCGAGCCGGCGGCGCCGAACGCCGTCGCCATGCCCGCATGCGCGAGATAAAGCGCAAACAGCTTCTTGCCGACCGAAAACAGCACGGCGGCGACCACGCCGCCCACCATCGCATCGCGCCATTGCACGAGCGCATCGGGCAAAAAGCGCAGCAGCGCGCCGAAGGCCACCGCGAGCACCAGCAGCCCCACCACGAACTGCACGATGTTGCCGATAAACAGATAGGTCGACGCGCCCAGCAGCCACTGGCCGACGAAGGTGATGACGGCATCCAGCACCAGCGAAACGATCAGCAGAAAGGCGACGCCCAGCACGAGGCCGAACGAGATCAGCCGCACCCGCACCAGCGCGATCACGGAGGAGGTACGCGGCCCATCCGGCGGCCACACCATATTGAGTGCGGAATTCAGCGACGAGAACGTTGCGGACGCCCCGACCACCAGCAGCACCAGCGAGATCACTGCGGCCAGCCCGCCCGCGCCGCCCGCGCGATGGGCGTTCTGCACGATGGTGGTGATGCCGGCGGCGGCGTCGTTGCCCAGCACGTTATGCACCTGCCGGAACAGTTCGCCACGCGCGGCATCGGCGCCAAAAAACCAGCCCGCCACGGCGATCACCATGACCAGCGTGGGCGCGAGCGAAAACGCCGAATAGAAGGCGATGCTCGCGGCCAGCGACGGGCAGCGATTCGCGAAGAACTGCCGGCACGCGCCGACGACCCAGGAAGCTTCCTTGCGGGCGGCCGATTCGAGCCGCCGGGATGAAATGGTTGCCATAGTTATGCGTCCCGCGTTCGAGCATGTTCCGGCGCAACGGCCGGAAAAGTCCACCAAAAAAGCCGACGAAAAGGAACGAGGGGGCGGCCATGCCGGCACTGCACCTTTCGTTTGACTATAGCAATCCCGATACCCGCCTGCGCGCTATGCGCCGCGGCGCAAGTCGTGCGATCCGGTTCTCAAAACGTCTTATACTGAATCTACCCACAACCAGAAAGCCGAGGACCGCACCATGCTGCAAATGTCCCGGCGTCAGTTCCTCAAGGTCACGGCTACGTCGCTGGCAGGTTCCAGCCTCGCGTTGATGGGCTTCGCGCCTGACAACGCATTAGCCGAAGTCCGGCAATACAAACTGGCGCGCACCACTGAAACCCGCAACACTTGTCCATATTGTTCGGTGGGCTGCGGGATACTCATGTACGGTCTCGGCGACGGCGCGAAAAACGCCACCGCGAGCATCATCCACATCGAGGGCGATCCCGATCACCCGGTCAATCGCGGCACGCTTTGTCCCAAGGGCGCCAGCCTGATCGATTTCATTCATAGTCCGAATCGCCTGAAGTATCCCGAATACCGCGCGGCCGGATCGAACGAGTGGAAACGCATTTCGTGGGACGAGGCGCTCGACCGCATCGCGAAACTGCTCAAGGAAGATCGCGACGCCAATTTCGTCGATAAAACCGCCGACGGCAAAACGGTCAACCGCTGGCTGACCACCGGCATGCTGGCCGCTTCGGCGGGCAGCAACGAAGTCGGTTATCTCACGCATAAAGTGGCCCGCTCGATGGGCCTGCTCGCATTCGATAACCAGGCGCGTGTCTGACACGGCCCGACGGTGGCAGGTCTTGCCCCGACGTTTGGCCGTGGTGCGATGACGAACCATTGGGTCGACATTCGCAATGCGGACGTGATTCTGGTGATGGGCGGCAATGCAGCCGAGGCGCACCCGTGCGGCTTCAAGTGGGTCACGGAGGCGAAGGCGCATCGCAAGGCGCGGCTCATCGTGGTGGACCCGCGCTTCACGCGCACGGCGTCGGTCGCGGACTATTACGCGCCGATCCGCACCGGCACGGATATCGCGTTCCTGGGCGCGGTCATCAACTGGCTGCTCACGAACGACAAGATCCAGCACGAGTACGTGAAGAACTACACGGACTTCTCGTTTATCGTGCGCGACGATTACGCGTTCAACGACGGCATCTATTCGGGCTACAACGCTGAAAAGCACGCGTATCCGGATAAATCGTCGTGGAATTACGAAATCGGCGATGACGGCTTCGTGAAAACCGACCCTACACTGCAGAACCCGCGCTGCGTGTATCAATTGCTCAAGCAACATTACTCGCGCTATACGCCCGAGATGGTGGAAAAGGTCTGCGGCACGCCGAAGGATAAATTCCTCAAGGTGTGCGAAATGCTGGCGAGCACGGCGGTGCCGGGCCGCGCGGGAACGATACTCTATGCGCTGGGCTGGACCCATCACTCGATCGGCGCACAGATGATCCGCACGGGCGCGATGGTGCAATTGCTGCTGGGCAACATCGGCATCGCGGGCGGCGGCATGAATGCACTGCGCGGCCACTCGAACATCCAGGGGCTGACGGACCTCGGCCTGATGTCGAATCTGCTGCCGGGCTATATGACGCTGCCGGTCGAAGCCGAGCAGGACTACGGCGAGTACATCAAGAAGCGTGCGCCACAACCGTTGCGGCCGAATCAGCTCAGTTACTGGCAGCACTACGGCGCGTTCTTCGTGAGCTTCATGAAGTCGTGGTGGGGCGATAACGCCACCCAGGAAAACAACTGGGGTTACGACTGGCTGCCCAAGCTCGACAAGTCCTACGACCTGCTGCAGACCATCGAGCTGATGAATCAAGGCAAGATGACCGGCTATATCTGCCAGGGCTTCAACGTGCTCGCGTCCTCGCCGGACAAGGCGAAAACGCTGTCCGCGCTCGGCAAGCTCAAGTGGCTCGTCATCATGGACCCGCTCGCCACGGAAACATCGGAGTTCTGGAAGAAGTACGGCGACTATAACGATGTCGATTCCACATCGATCCAGACCGAAGTGTTCCGCCTGCCGACGACCTGCTTCGCCGAAGAAAACGGCTCGCTCGTGAGTTCGAGCCGCGTGCTGCAATGGCACTGGCAGGGCGCGCAGCCGCCGTTCGAGGCGAAGAGCGATCTGGAGATCATGTCGGGGCTGTTCCTGCGGATTCGCGCCGCCTACCAGAAGGATGGCGGCAAGGTGCCCGACCCGATCCTCAAGCTCAGTTGGCCGTATTCGGACCCGGAAAGCCCGACGCCCGAGGAACTCGCCAAAGAGTACAACGGCCGTGCGCTCGCCGATCAGACCGATCCGAAAGATCCCACCAAGGTGCTCGTGAAGAAGGGCGAGCAACTGGCGGGCTTCGCGCAACTGAAGGACGACGGCACCACGGCCAGCGGCTGCTGGATCTTCTGCGGCGCGTGGACCCAGGCGGGCAACCAGATGGGCCGGCGCGACAACTCGGACCCGACCGGCATCGGCCAGACGCTGAACTGGGCCTGGGCGTGGCCGGTGAACCGGCGCGTGCTCTACAACCGTGCGTCGTGCGATACCGCAGGCAAGCCGTTCGATCCCACGCGCAAGCTGATCGGCTGGAACGGCGCGGCGTGGACGGGCGCCGATGTGCCCGATTACAAGGTCGACGAATCGCCCGATCTCGGCATGGGGCCGTTCATCATGAACCCGGAAGGCGTGGCGCGTTTCTTCGCCCGCGACGGCATGAACGAAGGTCCATTCCCCGAGCATTACGAACCGTTCGAAAACCCGCTGGGCTATAACCCGTTTCATCCGAACAATCCGCAGGCCACGTCCAACCCGGCCGCGCGCGTGTTCCCGGACGACCGCAAAACCTTCGGCACCGCGCAGAATTTCCCGCACGTTGCCACCACCTATCGCCTCACCGAGCACTTCCACTTCTGGACCAAGCATGCGCGCCTGAATTCGATCATCCAGCCGCAGCAGTTCGTCGAAATCGGCGAAGAGCTGGCGAAGGAAGTGGGCGTAGCCGATGGCGGGCGCGTGAAGGTGTCGAGCAATCGCGGTTATCTGATTGCCGTCGCCGTGGTCACCAAACGCATCAAGGCGCTCACGATCGAGGGCAAAAAGGTGCATACGGTGGGCGTGCCGCTGCATTGGGGCTTCACGGGACTGACGAAACCCGGCTATCTGACGAATACGCTGACGCCGCCTGTCGGCGACGGCAATTCGCAGACGCCGGAATTCAAGTCTTTCCTCGTGAAAGTGGAAAAGGCATAACGGGGGGAACATGGCATTCCAGTCGCTCGACATCAAACGCCTGTCCGCCACCACCACGCCGCCGCCAGGCGTGCGCGAGCCGGTGACGGGCACGGTCGCGAAGCTTATCGACGTCACCAAGTGCATCGGTTGCAAGGCGTGTCAGACCGCGTGCATGGAGTGGAACGACCTGCGCGACGAGGTGGGCATCAACACGGGTGTGTACGACAATCCGCGCGATCTCACCGAACACTCGTGGACCGTGATGCGTTACACGGAATACGAGAACCCGGACGGCAACCTCGAATGGCTGATCCGCAAGGACGGCTGCATGCATTGCGAGGACCCGGGTTGCCTCAAGGCGTGCCCGTCGCCGGGTGCGATCGTGCAATACACGAACGGCATCGTGGATTTTCACGAAGAGAATTGCATTGGCTGCGGCTATTGCATCACCGGTTGCCCGTTCAACATTCCGAGGCTTTCGAAGACGGAACATCGCGTGTACAAGTGCACGCTGTGCTCCGACCGCGTGGCCGTGGGGCAGGAGCCGGCGTGCGTGAAAACCTGTCCGACTGGTGCCATTGTTTTCGGCACCAAGGAAGACATGAAAGTGCACGCGGCCGAGCGTATCGAAGACCTCAAGGAACGCGGCTTCGATAAGGCCGGGCTCTACGATCCGCCGGGCGTGGGCGGCACGCATGTGATGTACGTGCTGCATCATGCGGATACGCCGTCGCTGTATCACGGCCTGCCCGATAACCCGCGCATCAGCCCGTTCGTGCGTTTGTGGAAAGGCGTGGCGAAGCCGCTTGCGCTTGCGGGCATCGCGCTCGCGGCGGTGGCGGGCTTCTTCCACTACACGCGCATCGGCCCGAACGAAACGCATGCCGAGGACGAAGAAGCCGCGCTGAACGAAGCGCAGCGCATTCGTTCGCAACGTGGCGGTATCCCGCCCGAGGAGCGCAACGATGAGCGACCATGAACCGCGTCTGATCCAGCGTTATACGGCCAACGAACGCAGCAATCACTGGATCACGGCCATCACCTTCGTCCTGCTCGCGCTTTCCGGGCTGGCGATGTTTCATCCGGCCATGTTCTGGCTTTCCGCGCTGTTCGGCGGCGGGCAGTGGACGCGCATCCTGCATCCGTTTATCGGCATCGTGATGTTTGTTTCGTTCATGATTCTCGCGCTGCGTTTCTGGCATCACAACTATCTGGACAAAGCCGATGTCCAATGGCTCAAACAGATGGACGACGTGCTCAATAACCGCGAGGACAAACTGCCCGAGATCGGCAAATACAATGCGGGACAGAAGCTGCTATTCTTCACGCTGGTGGTTTGCCTCGTGCTGCTGCTGGTGAGCGGCATCGTGATCTGGCGGCGCTACTTCTCGTTCTATTTTCCGATCGGGATCATCCGCCTTGCCGCCGTCGTGCATGCAGCCGCGGCCTTCGTCCTGATCGTGAGCATCGTCGTGCATATCTATGCGGCGATCTGGGTGAAGGGTTCGATCGGCGCCATGACGCGCGGTTACGTCACCTGGGGCTGGGCGCGCAAGCATCATCCGCGCTGGTTCCGCGAGAGCATCAAGTAGCGTTGCCTGGTAATAGCGCTGCTGGCAAGCCGCCTCGTCCGAAAGGGCGCGGCGGCTTTTTGCTGGTTGGACGGAAAGTGGCTGGACGGAGACATAAGCCGTGACGCAACAACGCATTCTCGACCCCGAGCAGATCCAGACGCAGGACCCTTCCGCGATTCCGCGCATCCGCCTGCCCGAACGGCTGACGCTGTTCAGGGAGCGCGCCGCGCGTCTGCGCAAGCTCGCGGATCGCAATCCTATCGGCGGTTATATGCGCCTCATGGCGGCGCTCGTGGACGCGCAACAGCAGGCGCTCGAACATCTCGACGCGCAGATGCCTTCCGCCGAGGCCATCGCCAACGCGCAACGTCATTCGATGCCGATCTTGCCGGCGCTAGGCGCGGAGCGCGACCCGCAATGGCGCACGGTGCTGCGTCGTCTCGCCGATCGCGTCGAAGCGGCGGGCGCGGTGACGCCTGCGCTGGCCAAGGTGCTCGACGCATTGCGCGCGATGAGCGACTCGCAACTCGACGCGCAAGCGGACGCACTGCTCGCGCAACGCTACGCCGAAGTCATGCCCGCCACCGCGCCGTTCGTGATGGCCGCGCTGCAAACCGTATGGACCGATCTGGCGAGCCGTCTCAACGCGCAGGATGTGCCTTACGTGGATGCGCCGGGCGTGTGCCCCGTATGCGGTCTGCCGCCTGTGGCGAGCATCGTGCGCGTGGGCGGCGCATTCCAGGGTTATCGCTATACGCAATGCAGCTTGTGCGGCACGGAAAACCATGTGGTGCGCGTGAAATGCACGAATTGCGATTCGACCAAAGGCATCGCGTATCACGGCATCGAAGGCAGCGACGGCGCCTTGAAAGCCGAGTCGTGCGACGAATGCCATACGTATCGCAAGATCGGCTATCAGGACAAGGATCTCGAATGCGAACCGCTCGCCGACGATCTCGCGAGCCTCACGCTCGATCTGCTGATGAGTGACGCGGGCTACCGGCGCGCGAGTGCGAACCCGCTGCTGTATCCCGAAGCATCGGCCGATCAGTGAGGCGAGCCCCATGAGCGAAACCGTGGCGCACGGTGCGAAACCCGCGCTCAATGCCTTGCTCGCGCAGATGCCGGCGGTGGAACGCGTGATCGCCTCGGCCGCTGCGCAGACCTTGATCGCGCAATACGGGCGCACGCAGGTGCTCGAAGCGATTCGCGCGACGCTCGACGGATGGCGCCGCGATGTGCAGTCCGGCGCGCATCCTCACGCTGACGATGTACAGCACCCGTTCTCCATCGAGCACGTGATCGCCGATGCCGATATCGCCTTGCAGAAGCGTTCGCAGGGAAAATTGCGGGCGGTTTTCAATCTCACGGGCACCGTGCTGCATACGAATCTGGGCCGCGCGCTGCTGCCTGACGAATCGGTGCGCGCGGTGGTGCAGGCGCTCACGCAACCCGCGAACCTCGAATTCGATCTGGCCACCGGCAAGCGCGGCGATCGCGACGATCTGATCGACGAACTCATTGGCGAACTCACGGGCGCGGAAGCGGCCACGGTCGTGAACAATAATGCGGCGGCGGTGTTGCTCACGCTTTCCGCGCTGGCCACGCGCAAGGAAGTGATTGTCTCGCGCGGCGAACTGGTGGAGATTGGCGGCGCGTTTCGTATTCCCGACATCATGAGTCGCGCAGGCGCACGTCTGCGCGAGATCGGCACGACCAATCGCACGCATCTTAAGGATTACGAAGCGGCTATCAATGCACGCACGGCTTTGCTGATGAAAGTGCATTGCAGCAACTACGCAATCAGCGGTTTTACGAAAAGCGTCGAACTGGACGAACTCGCACCGCTGGCGCGACAACATGGATTACCGGTCGCGGTCGATCTTGGCAGCGGCACGCTGACCGATCTCACGCAATGGGGCTTGCCTGCCGAGCCAACCGTGCGCGCAACCGTGCAAGCCGGCGCGGATGTCGTGACCTTTAGCGGCGACAAATTGCTGGGCGGGCCGCAAGCGGGCCTGATCGTCGGCAGGAAGGATCTGATCGCGAAGATCAAGAAGCATCCGCTCAAGCGCGCGCTGAGAGTGGGCAAGCTCACGCTCGCGGCGCTGGAGCCGGTGCTCAGGCTCTATCAGGCACCCGAGTTTCTGCGCGAACGGCTGACGACGCTGCGCCTGCTCACGCGTCCCGCCGCCGAAATGCACGAAGCCGCCACACGCGCCTTGCCTGCGTGGCAGCGCGCGCTGGGCGAAAGCTACGAAGCGAGTATCGCGCCGATGTTCAGCCAGATCGGCAGCGGCGCATTGCCGGTCGATGTGCTGCCGAGTAGCGGCCTCGTGCTGCGCCATCGCGGCAAGGGCGGCAGCGGCCGCGCGCTGCTCAGGCTCGAACGCGCGCTGCGGGCGTTGCCGCGCCCGGTGATCGGCCGTATCGCCGACGATGCCCTGCACCTCGACCTGCGCTGCCTCGAAAGCGCCGACGAAGCGGCTTTCATTGCCCAACTCGCGGAGCTGCGCCTGTGATCGTTGGCACAGCGGGGCATATCGATCACGGCAAGACCACGCTCGTGCGCGCGCTGACGGGCGTGGACACCGATCGCCTGAAGGAAGAGAAAGCGCGCGGCATTTCAATCGAACTCGGCTACGCGTATACGCCGCTTGCGAACGGCGACGTGCTGGGATTTATCGACGTGCCCGGCCATGAAAAGCTCGTGCATACGATGGCGGCGGGCGCATGCGGCATCGACTTCGCGCTGCTCGTGATCGCCGCCGACGACGGCGTGATGCCGCAAACGCGCGAACATCTCGCGATCCTGCAATGGCTGGGCGTGCAGCACGGCGCGATCGCGCTCACCAAAGTCGATCGCGTGGATGCCGGACGTCTCGCGCAGGTACGCGCGGAAATCGCCGCGTGGCTCGCGCCGACTTCGTTACGCGACGCGCCGATCTTCGAAACCCACGCAAGCGAGCCCGATAACGCGGGCGTCGCGCAACTCGATGCGTATCTGCGCGAGCGGGCGATGCAATGGCAATCGCGCGATGACGATGGTTTGTTCCGGCTCGCGGTGGACCGCGTATTCACGTTGACCGGGCAGGGCACGGTCGTGACCGGCACGGTCTTCGCGGGCCGCGTGCAGACCGGCGATACGCTGCTGCTCGCGCCTGCTGGCGAGCCTGTGCGCGTGCGTGGCATCCATGCGCAGAATCGTGCTGCGGAAATCGGCCATGCGGGACAACGTTGCGCGCTCAACCTTGCTGGCATCGACAAGGATCGCATCGCGCGCGGCGACTGGATCGTCGATGCGCGGCTTGCGCAACCGGCTACGCGGCTCGACGTCGAACTGCAATTGCTCGCCGATGCGGACATCACCCTGCAACACTGGTCGCCACTGCACGTGCATCTGGGCACGACGCATCGTGTGGCGAACGTTGCGCTGCTCGAAGGCGAAACGCTGGCGGCGGGCGAGCGGGCGCGCGTGCAGCTGGTGTTCGATGCACCGCTGCATGCGCTGCCGGGCGACCGCTTTATCGTGCGTAACGCGCAGGCGAGTCGTACCGTGGGCGGCGGACGCGTGCTCGATCCCTTCGGCCCGTCGCGCAGACGGCGCACGCCGGAGCGGCGCGCGTGGCTCGATGCGCTGCGTGCGTGGCTGGATGAAGGGCGTGTCGATGCGCTGATCGCGCAGGCGCCGCGCGGGCTCGAACGCAGCGCGTTGACGCAGTTGACGGGCTACGATGCGGCGACGCTCGCGTTACCGGACGACGTGATCGTCATCGCGCCGCAAGGCCGCGCCGAAGACACGATTGTGCTGGCGCGTGAACATTGGACGCGGCTGGTTGCGCGCATCGTCGATGTGCTGGGCGATTTCCATGCGCGGATGCCCGACGAGCAAGGCCCGGATGCCGCGCGTCTGCGGCGTATGGCAGCGCCGCTTGTCACTGATACGGTGTGGCGTGCGGCTGTCGATGCGCTGGTCGAGCAGGGGCGCATTGCGCGTAGCGGGCCGTGGCTGCATTTGCCTTCGCATGCGGTTTCGCTCGACGCGGATGAGGAGGCGCTGGCCGCGCGGCTTATGCCGTTGATCGCGCTAGGCCGTTTCGATCCGCCGTGGGTGCGCGATCTCGCGCGCGATATGCAACAGCCGGAAGAGAAGGTACGTGCGTTGCTGCGCAAGCTTGCACGCCTTGGGCGCTTGTATCAGATCGTGCGCGATCTGTTTTATGACCGTGAGGTTGTGCACGATCTCGCGCGCCTGATTGCGGAGATGGCGCGCGATGGTCGTGCGGGTGTCGGTGCGGCGGCGTTTCGCGATGCGTCCGGTCTCGGGCGCAAGCGCGCGATCCAGATTCTGGAGTTCTTCGATCGCGTTGGATATACTCGGTTTCAGCGCGATCTGCATTTGCTAAGACCCGATAGCCGAATGCGTGAATGGCTTTGATTTTGTTTTGTGTCTCGATCGTTGTGCAAGGGAAGGCAATCGCATCCGGTGGTGCGGCTGGACTTCAAATCCAGTTGGGGACGTCAGCCGTTCCTGGGACAGTTCGACTCTGTCTGCTTTCCGCCCAAATTTTTCCATCCACCTCGTAATAATATAAATAAAGGAATACGAATTAACGGGCGGAGAAGTTTCGTGATCTCTACGCCGTGTCCGGCAAAGGCGTCGCCAGCACACCAGGCGCAACAAGGATCGCTGCGCGGGCGAGCGGGTCGCTGAGTGTTGCGGCGAAGATCGGCTGGCATGTGTCGTTGGCGCGCTGCGCCGCGACCGCGAGCGTCACCAGTGCGAGCGCCGTGCCGCTTGCGCCGTTGGCAAGGCCTAAATGACTGCTGCGCGCGGGCGCTTCGTCCTGCCAGGTACGTTCGGCGATCGTCACGATTTCGCTGCGCGTGGCGTTGCGCTGATCGGCGTCGCTGATCAGACCATAGGGCGCATTCCCGGGGTAAAGAGGGGCGAACTGCGCGCGCGCTTTTTCCAGCACATGATCGAGCGTGCTCTTCGTGGCGCCGTCTGGCACATGCTGAGCCGCCACGAGCCGATGCAGACGCGGTGCCTGCATGGCCAGCGGTGTGTCGGGACGCGCGAGCAACAGCGCGCATGCGCCTTCGCCTGGCACCTCGCCGTCGGGCCGGTCGTGTCCGTAAAGGCGTCCCTCGCGTGCGAGCACATTCACGGCCTGTTGCGTCGCGCATGAATCGAAAGCCAGTACGACGTGCGGCTCGCTCCCAGGCAGCAGGTGCAAGGCCTGAATGACCTCGTCGACAACCATGCAGCCCTGGACCGGATTCGCGATCACATGCAATTGCGCTTGCGCCAGTCCTGGCGGCACGCGCTCCTGCGCCGCGTGTGTTTCGAGCCATGCCGCTAGCGTGGCCGCTTCGTGCTGCCAGCGTATCGGCACCAGCAGATGCAGTTTTAGCGGCGGGGTGTCGGGCGTGGGATTCGAGAGCGCGGCGTGGCGTTCGAGCAGTTCGTCCAGCGCATCGGCCGCGAGCGCCAGCGCACGCCAGTGCTCGTCGCGCAGTGTTTCGTGTTGGGCCGATGCAAGCAGTTCCGTGTCGAAGCGATCGAGCGAGAGCGCTTCGACGCTGCCTGCAAATACGCCGCTGCCATCGGGACGTTCGAGATCGGGGTGCAAGCCGAGCGCGCGATACGCTTGCGCAGCAAGCAGGACCTCCGCCGTGGTCGCGCCTGCGGGCACTCGCACGCTGCTGTCGATCAGCGCGGCGGTGAGTGTCTGCGTTGCGTCGGGCGGCGCGGTCGTCGTGGACGTGGATGCCGTAGCTGCAGCGTCATGTTGCTGTGCATCGGGCGGCGTCTTGCGCTGTTGGAGAAGCGCACGCGCCACCGCGATGCCGACGGTCAAAGCGATCGGCAGGGCAATGCCGCAGAGTATCAACTCCCGTTGGCTGGGCTGATGCCACGTGGATCGCCACCAGAAATAGAGCGCCGTCCACACGACAATAAAGGTCACGGCCACTGATGCCGTCCTGCGCAACGCCTTGATCATCCCTGTCGTCACCCCGTGTTCGATGCGATTCGAATCGCTTGTATGGCGCGTTTGCTTCGCGCGCGTCAGTCGCTGCCGGCCGACTGGCTCGCGATCAGCGTCGCGCCGCAGGCCGTCTTGTGGCCGTCGCGTGCAACGGCTTCGCCTTGCACGCTCATTGTGTCGTCGCCTTCGGCGATATGGTTCGAGCCGTGAATCGGGCAACTGACCGTGTCGTTGCGGCGAGCGATTCCACGGTTCTTCACCGACGACACGGCCGAAGCGCTCGTGACGCTGCCGCCATGGCTGTGCTTGTCGCCCAGAACGATGAAGGGCTTCGACATGAATGGGTCTCCTTGCAGGGCGGGTGACGCGACGTGTGCAGCGATTGAACGGGAATGCGCCGCCGAAAACGGGCGAATTTACTGGCTACGCGCTTCTTTAAACCGGAATTGAATGGTCGGTCCGGTATTTATTGCCTGAAAATATAATAAAAGATTGTATCGATGGCTGATTGCCGGATTTGCTGCCTGCCATTATCGCGTTCAATGTCGATGCGTCAAGCTTTAAAGAAGGATGGTTTTTCAGTAGCCGAAAACGATATGCTGATCTAGAATCTCATCGATGTAATATTTGTAGGGTTTGGTTATCCATTGTGCATGAAAATAGCGCTAGGTGTCTGGTTTAATTTGATTTTTCCCTGAGATCGTGCGGGGGAATTGCGCTATCCGGGGCGTTGTACGCGGGGCGGTGTGCGATAGCCTACGCTCGTGCCTTTACCTTCGGATTATTAAATTCAACTAGAAGAACGTCAGATCCTGAGAAGCGGGAATTGCATGAGCGTTATTACTGAATTGGCGTCGTTTTTTAACGCATTCAATCGGCTGTATTCGCTGGAAGGCGAAGGCGCGCTTGCGGCAATGCAAATCGAGCGCTGGTACGGTCATGAAGCGCTTTCCGCTAACTTCGAATGGGACGTTCATACGCTCGCCACAAACCCATCGCTGGATCTCGAAGCGATGCTCGGGCAGCGCGCATTGATTCGCACGACGCTGGCCGACGGCAGCAGTGCAGTGCGCAGCGGGCTGGTGGCGCAGGCCGAATGTCTGGGTTTTGACGCCGGGGTCGCGCGCTACCGGCTGCAACTCGTGCCGTGGCTGGCCGTGCTCGAACATGCGCGAGATCAGCGCACTTTCATGAAGCAGACCGTGGCGGATGTGCTCGACGCGGTGTTCGCGCCTTATGCCGATATCGCGAGCTGGCGTTTCACCGCCGATGCGGACCGGCGTATCGAAACGCTGGGCGCGAGTCCATTTCGCGTGCAGTACCGCACGCATACGCACTACGCGTTCGTGCGGCACTTGCTGGCCGAGGCGGGTCTCGGTTTCTGCTTTATCGAGGATGACGAAGCGCCGGCCGGCCACACGATGCTGATTTTCGACGACAGCACGCAGCTCGCCGAGGACGAAACGTCGGCGCGGCTCGGCGGCGTGCCGCGCCAATTGAGCGGTATGAATACGAGCGCGGACGACATGATCGTCGGCATCGGGCAATCGCTTTCGCTGACCGCCGATCGCGTCACGCTGATCAGCAGCGACTATCGCGCCAACCAGGCGAAGACCGCGAGCGCGAGCCTGCGCCGTGCCGATGGCGCGCGCGAGCTTTACGACGATGTCGGGCCAGAGGCCTTCGACAGTCTGCGCGAGGCGCAGGAAACCGCGCAGCGCCATGCGCAGGCGATGCTGTCGCAAGCGCAGATCTGGACCGGTATCGGCACGTTGCGCACGGCGCGCGCGGGCTGCGCGATGAAGATGGCGAGCGCGTCCTGGCTCACGTCGCAGAGCGACGCTCAGGCGCCCGAAGCGCTGCTGCTTACGCGTATCGATCACATCGGCATCAACAACCTGCCTGAGGCCGTGCTGTCGGCGCTGGAGCAACACGCTGCAGCGCTGCCTGCCACGGGACTGGACGCGCGTTTGCTCAAGCAGGCGAAGGCCGGCGGCTACGCGAACCGTTTCGATGCGGTGCCCCGCACACAAGTCTGGCGGCCCACGCTCGCCGACGGCACGGGCCAGCGCCTCAATCCTGCGGCCACGGCGCTGGGCGCGCAGACCGCCATCGTCGTCGGTCCGCAGGGCGAGGCGCAGGCTGGCGCGACCGGGCCTGTGCATACCGATGCACAGGGTCGTTTGCGCCTGCGTTTTCACTGGCAGGAGGTGGGCGATACCGGTACGTATCCGGTGCGTGCGGTACAGCGTCTCGCGAGCGAAGGGCACGGGCTGCAACAGACGCCGCGTATCGGCCACGAAGTACTCGTACAGTTTCATCACGGGCTGATTCATCGGCCGATCGTGCTCGGTGGTCTGTTCAACGGGCGCGGCGAAGGCGGCGTGATGCCGACGCCTGGCGGCACAGCCGCGCAAACGCTCGACGACAGCGTGTACACGCGCGCATCGGATCATGCGCCCAGCGCCCAGGCCAATCTCGCAGGCGGTTTGAGCCCCGCGTGGCATGGCGCGGGCGGCAGCGCGAGTCGCCAGGGCGGCGGGCACAATCATGCCGGGGCGTTATCCGGCTTCAAGAGCCAGGGCTTCGACGGGCAGGGCCACAATCAGCTGGTCGCGGACGACAGCGACGGCATGGGCCGCATGCAGATGTCGACGAGCCACGCGGCCACGCAACTCAACATCGGCCATCTGCGCCATCAGGCCGACAACTACCTCGGCAGTTTCCGCGGTCAGGGCGTGGAGTTACGCTCCGATGCTTATGGCGCGGTGCGCGCGACGCGCGGCGTGCTGGTCTCCAGCTATGCGCCGGCGGGTGCGGCACAGCCGGCGGGCGATGTATCGGCATTGCAAGGGTTGCTCGCGCGGCAGATCGCGCTGGTCAAACGCTTCGACAGCGCAGCGGCCGCGCATGGCACGCTGCCGTTCGCCGCGCAGCGTGGCGTGACGCAAAGCGGCCAGTCGGCGCTGAACGCGAGCGCTGCGCCGCTCGACGCGCTGGCGCAGAGTTTCGCGACCACAGTGAGCGCGAACGGCTACCAGCAGGCCAGCGCCGATGCCTCGCAGCGCGCAACCGGCGAGACATTGCCCCATAGCGGCGATGCCGTGCTCGGCGTGGAGGCGCAAGGCGGTCACGGGATGATTGCCGGACAGGCCTTGCAGTGGAACGCGGGCGAGACGCTGACCGTCGGCAGCGGCGGCGATTTCAACCTTGCCGGCGCGCGCCAGTTGCGCGTGCATAGCGGCCAGGGCATCGGCTGGCTGGCGGGCGCGGGCAATGCGTCGGGTGTTGGTATGAGCGTGATCGCGGGCAAGGATGGCATGAGCTTGCAGGCGCAGCAGGACACGCTTGCGATGCGCGCGCGCGACGACGTGAGGCTCGCATCCGCGAGCGCGGACGTGCAGATCGCCGCGAAGAAGACCGTGCATCTCGCGGTCAGCGGCGGCGCGCACATCACTATTGAAGGCGGGAACGTCACGTTCGGCTGTCCGGGCAAGTTTGTCGTGTATGCCGCGCAGCATGCATTCGTAGGCCCGGAACAGGCGGATACGCCGCTGCCGCAGTTCCCTGAAAAAGTCTGCGTCGAGTGTCTGATGCATGCGATGCAGTCGGGCAGTGCGCTCGCGGCCAAGGCGGTGTGAGCGTGAAGAACGTAGCGTTCGACTGGATCGATCCGTATCGCGACGATACGACGGCGCGCCTGCGCGAGCTGTTCGAACGCGGCGCGAGCGAGGGTGCGTGGCATCTGCTTCTCGATATGGCATTCGCGCCCGAATTGCATGAGGGGCTTGCTGCGCACATCGACGCCAATTCGCGTGTCGTGCTTTACGAAGGCATGTACGAGGGCGACGATTTGCTGGCGATCTCGCCGTGTCTCGTGCGTTTGCCCGACGATATCGACGCACGCATGGCGCTTTGCGAGGTGGTGCTGCGTGAATCGGCCGGGCGGCCGATGTTGAGCCTGCTGCATGGCGTGTGTGCGAGCGTGGCGCTGGCTGCGCATCTGCGCGGACAGATGGAGGCGCAGGCAAGCGCAGACGACGAGGCGTTTCTCGTGCGTTTCGCTGATACGCGTTGTTTGCCGGTATGGCTCGATGTATTGACGGCGCAGCAGCGCGCTCGATTTATCGCGGGTATCGACGCGTGGTGGATGTTCGATCGTACGGGGGCGCTGGTCGCGCTGGATCGCGGTGAAACGGGTGAGACCGTGGATGAAAGCGGCAAGCCTTATGTACTCGACGCAAGGCAGATCGGCGCGCTGCGCGAGGCTGCCAGGATCGACACGTTGATTTATCACGTACGCCAGCGGCCCGAAAGTTTCGGCACGCTGGCGGGCACGCCTTCGCAGATTCACGCGTGTGTGAACGCGGCGTGGACGATGCATGAGGGAACGGTTGCGGGCGCGTCGCGTGTGGCGCTCGATGCGCTGGAGGCGGCGGGGTTGCTGGCGGCGAACGCATCAGATGCGTTGGCCGTGGGCGCCTGAAAAAAGGATTCGTTCATGATATTCGGGTTGATCAGGAAAACAGCTAGCTGCTTCGTCATGCTGACGTTTGCGCTGGGCGTAGCGGGTTGTTCGCGCGCAGCTGAATCTTCTTCGCAGGCGAATGCACAAGTTGCGGCGCCACCAGGCGCAACGGGAGTCGACGATACGCTCGACCTTAAAATCAGCGCGCTGAACTACACCGATGTACCCATTGGCCGTTTCCAGGTGAATGACGTCGGCGATGGCGCAGTGCGCGCACGCCGTAACGGCGGTGCCAGCGGCATAAGTTGCTGCGTTTCGTTGCCGGCCAAATGGCATCCAGGCATCACCGTGACCGTCGATTGGCGCGATGACGTCATGTTCGCGAAGAATCCGGTGGCAATGGCGAGACGGGTTGTGCAGGTCGAGCCCTATGAATCGTTCTATGACGGCTTTCTGTGGGTACTGTTCATGCCGGGCGACAGGATCAAGGTCTATGCGTCCAGATGGGCGCCAGGATTCGCAGGCTTTCCCGAAGGTTTGCAGCGGCCCGACGAGGCTTGTCCGGGGCACTTCGCGCTGCTCAACAGCGATCCGCACTGCTTGACGCCTGAGAAGAGGAGTCAGCGATGAGCTTTCGCTTCGCCGCGCCCGAGCGTCCGGACGTGAACATTGTGACGAAGGCGGAGCAGGATGCCATCCTTCGGCGTCTGCATGACGACGACGGCATGAGTTGCTGCAAGACGCTTCACATCGGCGTCTTTTTCGATGGGACGCGCAATAACGAGGGGCGCGATCGTCCGGGAGGGAAAGACAGCAACGTCTCGCGTCTCTTCCATGCATTTATGGTCGACCGATGGCACCAGCCAATCTATGTGGCGGGCGTGGGCACGCCGTTCGTCAACGAAGTCGGTGATCAGGGCGTCGGCCTGCAGGCGGCTGCAGGTGCCGCGGCGGGATGGGCAGGCGAGGGGCGCATCAACTGGGCTCTCTTGCAGATCCACAACACCGTGCATCAATACGTTTGCGGTGTGACCTTGAGCGAAGCGCTGCAACAAAAAGACAAGGACATCACGCGATCCATCAGCGTCGACCTCAACTTCAAAGGCATCGATCTCGGCGGCACGCCACCCCAGCCTGGCAGTATCGGCGATATCAACGCGCGTGGCAGTTCGGGCGCAGGGGCGCTCAGACTGATAGCCGCGGAGCAAAACGGTATCGAATTGCGTTGGGATCGCGACACCATCTGGTCGCAACTCAAAGGCGAAGTCGATATCGCGAACTGGACGCGCACGATGCGCGAATGGGACGAGAAACGCCGCCGTGTAATGCGCGAGCGTTGTGCCGCGCTCAAGGCGCGCGTGGGCGATCGGCTCGTCAATGGCAAGCCGAAAGTACAGCGAATTCGCCTGTACGTGTTTGGCTTCTCGCGCGGTGCGGCCGAGGCGCGCACGTTCTCGAACTGGCTCGCCGATGCGCTCGATCCGGATTTCACGCTCTGTGGCGTGCCGGTCTCGTACGATTTTCTCGGCATCTTCGATACGGTGGCCTCTGTGGGAATTGCCCAGAGTACGGCCGCGACGGTGTTCGACGGACATGGCGGCTGGGGGCGCAAGGAATTGATGGCGGTGCCGTCCTATGTGCGTCGCTGCGTTCATATGGTTGCCGCCCATGAACCACGCGGCTCGTTTCCGCTCGACCTGATCGACAGCGCGATGGATGGCCGCGAGGAAATCGTCTATCCCGGCGTGCATTCGGATGTCGGCGGCGGCTATGGCCCCGGCGAGCAGGGACGTGGCACCGGCGATGCGGACAAGCTTTCGCAGGTACCCTTGCTCGACATGTATCGAGCGGCGCGCGTGGCGGGTGTGCCGCTTGACGCGATCAGCGCGGGTGCCGATGTCGCGGCGTCTTTCGGCATTTCGTCCGCCCTCAAGACCGCCTTCGCGAACTACGTCAACACGAGCAAGGGCTACTACGCCAATCAGGATCACGGCACCGCAGGGCTGATGCGCGCGCACTACGGTCTCTATCTGCGCTGGCGCAGGATGCGGCTCGACAATCTGCGCGAGCAGCCGGGCTTCAAGGCGGCCAAAGCCGCCTATCCGCAGGATGGCGCCGATCTCGACAGCGCGAACGAAGAGCTCAGGGCCGAATGGAAGGACCTGCTCGAGTGCGAGAAAAATGGCGGGCCGACGGTGGGCCACTACGTCATGAAGGCGATCGACAACCAGATGGCGAAAAACCCGAAGTCCGTCGCGCTGGTTGCGCCGCCGCTATTGCCTGCGCTCGCGAGTCTGGCTGTGAATCCCTTCGTTGGCCCGGCGATCGGCGGCGGAAAGCTTGCCGTCGACTTCTTTCGTCAGCAGATCGAGGAAAAGTGGCGGCAATGGTGCGAAGTGCGCAGCGACTGGAACCTGGGGCCGCCCGAAGCGGCGATCAGCGCGCTTTACGACGGCTTCATGCATGACTCGCGTGCATGGTTCAAGCCGCTTGGCGACGACGACGATGTCTGGAACCACAAGCAGATTCAGGATCTCAAGAAGCAGCAGGCCCAGTTCGAGCGCGATCATGCGCAATGGAAGCAGCGTCAGGCAACCGGTATGCCGGGCACGGCGCAGATCATGCAGATGATCGGCGCAGGTTCGGTGGGCCTCGCGCCTTCGCCTGCGATGCTGGCCGACCCGGAACCGCGCTCGCCGCTCAGCGCACAGCAAAGCGCCATTCTGGCGCGTTACGACGCCGCACAGCGCGCGGCGCAACAGGCGCGTGCCGCGAGGCGCACCGATGCGTCGAGTGACAGCGCCGTACTGACCGACCCCAAAGTGACGGGCGGGCTCGCGCTGCAGGACTCGGGCCGCGAGTTCTATTTCGTGTGGGGCTATCTGCGCTGGCGCACGGTGTTCGTGAACGGCGTGCGCTGGGATGCGCCGCGCGTGCCGACGGCCGAAGAAGAATGGGAAGCGCAGCGTCAGATGGTGAAGTACAACATCGACATGGGCAAGATGTTCTGAACGTATCGACTATTACCGTATCTGGCTGGAACACGACATGGATCTCGTTGGCGCTTTAACGGGTGTGAGGCAGGCGACCCGTCATATTCAGATCGATACCGCGATGCCGGGCGCGTTCGTCGTCGAGCGCTTTCATGGTCGCGAAGGCGTGAACGAATCGTTTCGCTTCGAGATCGACGTGCTGTCGAACGCGGCGTTTCTCGACCTCGCGCCGCTGATGGGCAGCGCGGCGCGCCTGCGGCTGGCTACGGGCGCAGGCGAGCGCTGCTGGAACGGCTACGTCACGCACGCGGCCTATGCCGATAGCGACGGCGAAATCACACGCTACCGCATCACCATGGAGTCGTGGCTGGCGCTGCTGCAATTGCGCCGCAACTGCCTGTATTTCGTCGATCTCGATACGGTAGGCGTTTGCGAGCGTGTGTTCAGCGATTACCCCGAAGCGCGGCGGCGCTACGAGCTGCACGAGCCGCTGCGCACGTACAGGCTGCGCGGCCAGTATCGCGAAACGGATCGGGATTTCGTGCTACGTCAGCTTGCCGAAGCAGGGCTGTCTTATCGCATCGAACATGCGCAGGATACGGGCGATGCGCCGTGCGGCAATCATAGCGTGGTGGTGTTCGATCGGCGTGCTGGCTTCGATGCGGGCAGTACCATCGCGTATAACCGGCAGGATGTGGGCGATCCCGATGGCGTCATGACGCAATTCGCGGAGCGCCGGCAACTGGTGCCGGACAGCGTGGTCGCGACGAGCTGGAAGTCCAGCGAATTGCTCGCGCTCGCGGGACGTGCGAGACAGCTTTCCGAAGCGGACGTGCCGGTGTTGCCGGCGCGCGAGATCTACGAAGGACAGCGTGCCGGCCGTTTCGAAACCGGCGAGGAGGCGCAGCGGTACGCCGATCAGCGGCTGGACGCGCTGCAACTCGACCGGCGCATATACCACGGCGCGGGTTCGTCGCGCACGCTTGAAACCGGCAAGGTTCACACGCTCACGGGTTATCTGGACGGCACGGTGAAGTTCGTCCCGCTGTGGATCGAGCACGAGGCGGTGAACAACCTCGGCGCGCAGATCGCACAGGTGCTCGCGAGCGGCGAACTCGACCAGGGGTTGTATCGCAATCGCTTTACCGCTGTGCCGGAACACGTGGCGATCGTGCCGGCGTTTCGCGATCGTCCCGTTGTGCATGGTGTGCAGACGGCCATTGTGGTGGGCGAGCCGGGCAGCGTGGTAAGCAGCACGCGCGATCATCAGGTGCGCATCCAGTTTCCGTGGATGCGGGGCACCGCGCCGCTGGCGGGCGGATTGACCGATACGGCGAGCCGTTCCAATCCGGCAGGTCATGCGCCGGGCGATCATCGCAGCGGCGTGCTGGTGCGCGTGGCCGAGCAGGCGGCGGGGCCGAACTTCGGCCACGCGTTCACGCCGCGCGTCGGTGCCGAAGTGGCGGTGGGCTTCGAATCGGGCAACATCGATTTGCCGGTCGTACTGGGGCAAGTGTATGGCGGGCGCGTGCAGCCGCCGTTCGCGGCGGGCGAAGGGAGTGATGCCAATCATTCCGGCACGCTTACGGGCCTGCAGACGCAAACGCTCGACGGCCAGAGCGGCAGTCGTTGGGTGATGGACGATGCGCCCGGACAGTTACGCCACGAGTTGACAAATGCGACCGCCAGCAGCACGCTCGCGCAGGGCTACCTGATCGAGCAACAAGGCGCGACGCGCGGCGCGTATCGCGGCGAAGGCTTCGAACTGGCGACGCAGGGCTGGGGCGTCGTGCGCGCGGGCGAAGGCGTGCTGATGTCGAGCACGGCGCGCCGTCAGGGTGTATCGACGCAGATGGATGCCGCAGAACGCATCGGACAACTGAAGAATGCCGTCGATGCATCCGCGGAACTCGACACGGCGGCGCTCGGCGCGCAGGCGTTGGGACTCGGCGCGAATGCGGCACAAAGTGCGTTTCTCAAGTCGATCGATCCGGCGCAGGACGGCAAATACACGGGCAGCGTGAATGGCCAGAGCACGGCGCAGCCAGGCGGAAAGGCCGTCGAGCGCTTCGCGCAGCCAGCGGTGCTGATGGAGTCGCCGAACAACATCGCGATGACAACGCCCAATAGCGCGGTCGCCTACGCGGCGCAGCACGTGCACGTGAGCGCGCAAGGAGACGCCCACGTTGGCGCGGCGGCGACGGTGGCGGCCGCGTCAGGAGATGCGACAAGCTTCTACAGCGTCGCGGGCGGTGTGAAGGCGATTGCGGGAGAGGGGCCGGTGAGCGTGGAGGCGCATGCGTCTACGATGGAAATATCCGGCGATCAGACCGTGAGCGTGACGTCGACAGAAGAGCGCGTCGATGTGCTTGCGAAAGACGCCATCGTGCTGCAGCAAGGCCAGAACCGCATCACGATCAAGGGCGCCGATATCATCGTCGAGACGCCGGGGCAGTTTTCAGTGAAAGCGGCAGGACATCCGTTTCCGGGCGCTGCCTCGGACAGCGTGCAATTGCCTGGGTTGCCAGTGCTCGCGCCGTTTGCGGTGTATGACGAGCAGATTCGCTTTGTCAGCAAATCGGCGGACCCGTTGGCCAAGGTCGCGTATCAGCTCAAACTGGCCGATGGTTCGACCGTCTCCGGTGTGACCGACGACGACGGCCGGACCCAGCGCATCGTCACCGATCAGCCCGTGAAGATCGAGAGCGCAGCACTCACGCCCGCGCAGACGGTCGATTGCTGCTCGAGAACGGCGGCGGCAGCGCCCGAAGCCGTGAATGTGCCGATTGCCGATATTCAGACCAACGATGCGCAGGTGGGGAGTTCGGTCAAATCCGTCGAAGTCGGCAGCGAAGGCCGCGCGTTGACGCAAGGCGAGATCGAGATGGCGAAGCTGATCTTTCAGGAGGGCATCGACTACAGCCGCGTGCGCGTTCATAAAGGCAGCTATTTCTGGTTTAACCTGCAGAGCAAAAGAACGGCTGTTACACCGAATGGAGAGATGTATTTTCTTGAAGGAGATTATGAAGAGGATTTCTCATTGCCTCAGGGTGAGTTTATCCAGAAGAGGTCATGGTTCCTTCATGAAATGACACATGTCTGGCAATTCCAGATGGGTTATGCCGTGCGCTGGCATGGGATTCTCGTCAGACTTCGGTTCGGCAGCGCCTACGATTACACCATCGAGGCCGGACAGGTATTCGGGGATTTCAATATGGAACAGCAGGGCAATATCGTGGCCGACTATTACGCGATTGTTATCGCGAAGACGTTGAGGGCGGCTATTCATGATGCACCGTTCCCCGATCACCACAAATTAGAAAAAGTACTGGCGCCGTTATTCAAGGACCCAAAAGATGCAGCGAATCTTCCGAAATAGCGCCGCGTTGCTGGCGGTATGCACCTTTTTGACATCTGCTTGCGCGAGTCAACTCGTCGTAGTGAGTCTCGACGTCCGGCAAGTTGGCGACAAGCCAGCACTGTGCTTTGCTTCGGATGACGAATATATGCAGGACGCCGTGAAACTGGCCGACATTGGCGTCGTACGTGCGACGGGTATTGCGACGCCGGTCGAAACTTACTGGGAAGTCGAAATACCTGAAAGCGCGCCGCCGGTCATATTGCATCACGGCGATTGCATTGTCTATGGACAGGCCATCGACGGGGCCAAAGTCGTCACGCCGCCGAAGCCGCTCGACAGCGGAATGCTCTACACGTTCGGCATTTCGACGAGGGATAACAAAGGCGGTCCGATTTACGCGGGTGGTTTTTGCGCCTGGCGAAAGCCTGGTAATGGACTGCGTATCGAGCGTCAGCGCAAGAAGCAGTACTCATGCTCGAGCGATACAACCCGACCATGACTCCAGCAATCCAGCAGGCAATCGATATCGCGATGCGTACCGCAAGAGCACACCATGTCGAACACTACTGATCTGATCCGTGCTTTTCTCGGCGGCTGGTCCCAGCATGACCGCTTCCTCTGGCTGACGACACCGCTCGGCCAGAACACGCTCGTCGCCGAAAACCTGCAAGGTTGGGAGTCGCTCGACGGCGGCGGTTTCCGTTTCGAGCTGACCGCTCTGACCGAAACGCCCGACCTGCCGCTGGAAAAATTGATCGGCGCACCTGTGCTGATCGAATTGCAGGCGGCGCAAGGACTCGATGCACGACGCCCATTTCACGGCCACGTTTTCGCCGCCGAACTCGACGGCTATAACGGCGGGCTCGCGCGCGTGCGACTCGTTGTCCAGCCGTGGCTCGCGCTTCTTCGGCAGCGCGTGGACAGCTACAACTTCCAGGACGCGAGCGTCATTGAGATCACCGAGCAGATCTTCGGCCATTACGCGAGCGGTGTGGTTGCGCCCGCCTGGCGCTGGTCGCTCGACGACGCTTCGCGTTATGCGAAGCGCAGCCTCACCGCGCAAGCGGGTGAATCCGATTTTGCCTTTCTGGAGCGCCTTTGGGCCGAAGAGGGCCTGTTTTACTGGTTCGAGCATGCGGCCGATCACGCGTCGGGCAGTTTCGGCAAGCACACGCTCGTCCTGGCGGATTCGAATCTGCGCTTCACACCGGCCGAGCCGGAACCGATCGGCTTTCATCAAAGCAGCGACGGCGATCCGCAAGGTGCCATCCAGCACTTCGTCAACGCGCGGCGCTGGCGCATCGGCAGCGTGGCGCGGGCAAGCTGGGACCATCGCAGCCTGTCGACGCGCGCGACGCTCGCGCAGGCGACGGGTGCCGTCGTGCCCGGCGAGGATCGCGACGTGGCAGGGCCGTACGCGTATCAGACATCCGCGATCGGCGATCGTCAGGCACAGCGCCAGCTCGATGCGCAACGTGTCGCCGCCTGGCGTTGCGAAGGCGGCAGCACGCGGCGCGATTTGCGCGCGGGCCTGCACTTTGCGATCAGCGATCATCCGACACTGTCTGCGCAAAACCCGTTCGTGTGCCTGCGCGTCGATCACGAGGCGCACGCGAATGTGAGCGCGGATGTGTACGGCGCGATCGCGCAGCAGCTTGGCGCGGTCATGCAAACCGCCATGCAGGCGCAAACGCAGAACGACGCGCAGAACGACGCGCAGGGAGACGGCGTCTATCAGAATCGCTTCACGGCGTTGCCATTCGAACAGGCTTATCGTCCGCTAACGAATGACGGTCATGGCGGCCGTGCGCATCCGGTGGCGATCATGCCGGGCGCGCAGACGGCCATCGTCGTCGGCGCGGGCGATCCCGTTCACACCGACCGCGATCATCGCATTCGTATCCAGCATCACGCGCAGCGCGGCCAGAATGCCGCCAGTCGCGAAGCGCATCCGCGCAAGGAGAACGCACCAGCCGATCACGGCGCGGGGACGTGGACACGTATGCTCACGCCCGTGGGCGGCGATAACTGGGGCGGCGTAAGCGTGCCGCGCGTCGGCCAGGAAGTGTGGACCGAATGGCTCGAAGGACAGCCGGATCGACCGGTCGCGGTGGCTGCGCTCTACAACGGCGCAGGCAACGCCCACGCCCAGCACAATGCGCAGGCGGGCGGTCCGGGCAGCAGCACGGGCAATGCATCCGCATGGTTCGCGGGCAACGATCACGCAGCGGTGCTCAGCGGCTTCAAGACACAGGATATGAGCGTGAGCCAGAACGGCACCGGCGGTTATCGTCAATTCATGCTCGACGATACGGCGGCCCAGTCCAGCGCGCGCCTTTACACCACGGATCACGCGAGCGGCCTCACGCTCGGTCATATCAAGCAGGTCGAGGACAACCAGCGTCGCGCCGATCGCGGCTACGGCGTGGAGCTTTCGACCCAGGCTGCGGGCGCTCTGCGCGGCGGAGCGGGCTTGCTGATCAGCACGGCGGCCGGCGCAAACCAGATGGACGCCAGCGCTGCGCGCGAGGTGCTGGCACAGCATCAGCAGATGCTGCAGAGTCTCGCCGATGCCGCGCGCAAGCAGGGCGCGGAGCCCGGGGCCGCTGTGAGCGATGCCGCCGCAAGCGCGGCGAGCGCGTCGCTGCTCCCGGCGATCGAGAGTTTGCGTGACAGCCAGACATCGATCGGTGCAGACAAGGAGCGTAGCGATTCGAGCAATGCATCAGGAGGCGGCGCGGGACGCGCATGTGCGTGGCAAGAGCCGCATCTGGTCGCGCACGCAGCCGCCGGCATGGCAGCGATGAGCGCGCAAAGCCATATCTGGGCGTCCGGCACGGCGACCGTATTGAGCG
This sequence comes from Paraburkholderia sp. Ac-20340, assembly GCF_017104965.1. GTDB lineage: Bacteria > Pseudomonadota > Gammaproteobacteria > Burkholderiales > Burkholderiaceae > Paraburkholderia. Next base: position 55,525 of record NZ_JAAGPR010000023.1, on the reverse strand, counting down.
CCGGACAGGACGTTCAACTGACGGCGCAGGGCAAGGCGAGCATCGTCGCGAAAGAGGGCATCGCGCTTCATACGCTCGGCGCCTCGGGCGCGCAACGGCCGGTTGGCGCGCAGGGAATTGCATTGCATGCGGCCACGGGTGCGCTCACGCTGCAGGCGCAGAATGCCGGCACACTCGAAGCCAGCGCACGCAAGACGCTTACCGTGTCGAGCGCCCAGGCGAGCGTGGCCGTGCAGACGCCCAAACGCGTGCTGTTGAGCGCTGCCGGTGCCTATCTGAAGATGGAGGGCAAAGACATCGTGATCGGTGCGCCGGGCAAGGCGACTTTCCACGCCGCGCAGCACACGCTCACGGGGCCGCGTTCAGCGAACGTGCAGTTGCCCTCGCTGAACAAACCAGCATGCGTTGGCTGCATGCGCGATCTCGCACTGCGTCACGAAGCCATTGCTACGCGCGGGTGACGACGATGACTTCTTTGTTGCAGTCCTGGGAGCGCGCGGCGGCGCACGAGCATGCGAGTTTTGCGGGCACGTATCGTTATTTGCTGAGCGACGCTTCGCAATTGCCGATCAATGCCGCGCCGTGGCAGCGGCTCGTGCAGGGCGGCGGTGTCGTGAATCTGCTTGCTGGGCAGCCGGAATCGACCAACCCGGAAGTGTGCGCGCTGCTTTGCGAGTATCACGCGCCGCATGTCGGGGCATTGCTCGAGCGGCATCTGGAACGCCGGCCGTTTGCGTTTATCGCGCTGGTGAGCGCGTATCCGCTTGCAGATCTGGCGCCACGGCTGGGTGTGCGAACGCGTGTGGCCTTGCCGGACCATCGCGATGGTCTGCTGCGCTTTTACGACGCGGCGGTGTTTCAGACGCTGGCGAGCGCATTGTCTGCGGCGCGCTGGCAAGCCCTGCTTTCGCCATGCGTGTCGTGGACCTACGTGCGCCGCGATGGCGCGATTGGCGTCGAACAGCATCCGCGACGGCGCGAGCGCATTTTTTATCCGCGGGTCGAGCGGTGCGAACTCAGAGCCTTGCAGCGTGGCAATCGTGTCGATGCGGTGCTCGGCGAATTGCGGCGTCATGGCCGCATCGCGGTCGATGCCGATCCGTTCGTGATTTATCGTGAGATGGTCGCGCTGTTTGCGCTGCTCGATGAGCAGATGCAGAGCGACCACACAACGCACGAGCAACTGGCTTATCGGCTGGGCGCGCTGATGTCGATGTATCCGGGCACGTCGCTGGAAGACCCTGCAATCGCCGGTTTCATCGTCGACGCGATCGGCTGTTATCGCAACGATTTCGACGCGCTATGCGAGCTTGTACACGATGGCATTGCCGGTCGCCACGCGCAGCCAGCCGTTCACGCTGCTGAAGCGGAGATTCGGAGATGAACCCACGCGTGCTGTTTTCGTTCAATGGACGCTCGGGACGCCTGCAATGGTGGGGCGTGACAGTATCGCTACTGATCGTTGCGACGATGATCGATGCGCTGATGGATCTGCCGGCCACCGAGGTTTTCGCGGCAATCGTCGGCATTCCGTTTATCGTCCTGATGTTCTGGCTGTTGACGGCGGTGTCGGTGCGGCGCTGGCATGACCTGGGCAAGTCGGGATGGTGGGTCTGCATTCATGCGGTTCCGGTTGTCGGGCCATTCATTGCGATCGGCGCGAATGGTTTTGTCGGCGGCGAGCCGGAACAGAATCGGTATGGGCCGCCATTGCAGAAAGCGCCAGGCGATGCGCAACAGGTTTGAGAGGGTATTGATGAAATTCAGTAAGTCGATGGTCGTAGTGGCGCTGTTCGCCACGACCCCGCTGGCCGCATGTGGCAAGCACAGCGATGAATTGCTGTCGCACAAGCATACGGTGTGCGTGACGGGCTACAACGAGTACGAACGCAAATTGAACCGGTTCTGGCTGGACGAAGCGCATCAGTCCGGTTGTTTCGGCAATCCTTCGGGGCGCAGCGATGGGCAGGATTTTGGCGGCGGAGGCGGTTTTGCGTGCGGCTGCACCGTGACACCTGGGCAGACGGTCAAGCTGTACTGGAAGTTCGCGCAAAGCAAGACGGAAAGGGATAACGGCGTGCCGCAGGAAAGCAGGACCCTCGACGTCACGATCCCGCAGCCTCCGTCGGAAAATGCGCAGTATCTGCGTGTCTATTTTAGAAAGAATGGCACGGCCGATCTTCAATGGGTCGACGATATGGGCGCGCCGACTTTGCCACCTACGCCGGGTAAATAGACCTCATGGCCGAGATCAATCTGAAGAAAGACGCCGCCTCCGCCGAGATTTACCGCACGAAGGCCGAAGCCGAGCAGATCTGCCCGGCGTGCGAACACGTCTTGTGGGCCAGCTTCTTTTTTGACGGCTTCGGCTTCAGCGATCGATACGGACCTCGAACGAATATCAGCAAATTGTTCGACGCGCTGAATGACGATTCGGGCAAGAACATGCGCAAGTTCTACTATCCCGGTCTGGGAGCGGATTACGACCCGGAAGACAGTCCGCTGAAGGCGGTGCTGCTGGACAGGGCAACGGACACGCTGGAAGACAAGGCCGAGGAAAAGCGCGACGCGCTAACGACCGACAAGCTGAAAGATGCACTCAAGGAAGAGTGGAGCAAGAGCGGTAAGGTCAAGGATGCGTCGCTGGGCGGCCGTGTCAGTTCGACGATCGACGGCGTGTACGACCGGCTGAAGGGCGGCGCGAGCAAGGCCGCGAAAGAGATCGAGCGTACGACGACCAAGCCAGCTTCGCAGGGCCGGCGTGCAATGCGGTACGTGCGCAAGGAGTGGAAACAGTTTTACCGCGATGCGCTGCGATATCCCTATCGTTTGCCGAAGCAACTGGCCAAGGAACTCGGCAAGGAGACGGCTGGCGCATTTGCGGAATCGTTCCAGCTCTTGCGCGACACGAAGCTGGGCGCCGCGCTTTTCAACACCGGTGTCGACACGCGATTGAAATCCGCCGAGGCGCAATTCAAGGCCGCAGTCGCGGCGGCGAAAAAGACTTCGACGCTCAACTCGATTCACGTTGCGCTGTTTGGCTACGACATGGGCGGCGGTCTCGCATTGGCCTTTGCAAAGCAATTGCTCGAAGAGGTCTGCAAGGGCGGGAAATACGACGGCGTATCGGTCAAGATCAAGTTCGTCGGCTTATTCGACTGCGTTACCAATCGTTTCGACGACAACCTGCTGACCGGCTATATACCGATGAGCAATGAGGTCTCGTCGGATCTGATTGTTTCGCCGGAGATCGAAAAGTGCGTGCATTACGCGGCGGCGCATGAACTGCGCTTTTACAAGCCGCTTACCATGCTGGGTGTCGACCCTGCGGACATGCGCGGGCCGCGCCAGGAGCGCCTGTTTCCAGGGGCGCAAGTGGATGTGGGCGGCGGCGCGGTCGAAGGCGAGGAGGGCCTGTCCGACAAGCTGGCGCGTGTGCCGCTGGAGATGATGTACTACCGCGCCTATGGCGCGGGGATTCCCATGCCGAAACTGGAGGATCTCGCGGCTATCGATATCGACCTTCAGGAAGAAATTCTCGCGCCGCGCGAAATCGAGGATTTCCAGTTGACGTACCGCCAGACCGTGAAAAAACTCGTGGCGGTCACCCGCGAGATTCCCAATCTTTCGAGCCTGGGTCCTGGCGGTCCAATGGGTTTGCCGTTCGCAGCGAAACCCGCTACGGGAGCGCTCGATTTCCTGAATCCGAAGACGCCCGCGCCCAATATGCTGGACGGCTGCCATCCATCCGATACTGCTGCGCCACCACGTCCTGTCGTGATCACCGATCTGCCCAAAAGCATTCAGGGCGAGCTCAAGGGGCATATGGTCGTGTATATCCAGTGGTTGCGCATGTGGTACGACCAGCCGCAGAACCGTGCGGCCGCCGAACAGCGTAATAGCGGCGTGTTTGGCGGCGTCGCGAATCCGCTGGCCCACGGTCGCTACGAGAAACTCACGCGCGAAATTGCTTATCTCAAGCAGCATGGTACGAAGACGCTGCCGTCGTTCGATCAGGCGCAGGCCATGAAGCAGATCGACGGGAAGGTCCCTGCCTCGATGTTCAACACGGACCCGGAGGCGCAGGCATTATTCTGGCTCTGGAACACTCCTGGTGAGCGCCAGCCCGCAGTCGAAACGATGTATCCGATGTTCGCAAAGCACGTGCACGACAGTATGGCGGAAAGCGAAATCGAAGATGCATGGAGCCGATTTGTCGCTATCAAAAACTATATGAATACGCGGTGGATGCAGAAGATCGGCTCTGAACCGGATAAATCCTATCTGGAACGTGTCACCGACTTTTATAAATCGTTGCTCTTTCCGGAAAAGCCGGAGTCGCCAGCCAAATAGTATGCCGTTTCAATCCCTGCGTTCCGCACGTTTTTCACCACCATGCTGCGGTAAGAATCGGTAAAACGGCACATGAAGCACCGAATCGACGGTGCCGTAAAATCGGTCAGCTTCATTGACCTTTTTCCGAAGATGCTCCGTCTGATCGAATCGTATGCATGCCGCGGTGCGCGCGGGTTGACGCTTGCAATGGCATTGCTTGCGAGTTGTTGCGGCTCGACCTTGGCGCACGCCGATTGCCGTCCAACCGCCGAGCCGGCTGCCGTCGTCCTGCCGCTTGCGCCCGTGCAGATTACCGTGCCGCTCAACGCGCCGGTGGGAACGCGGGTTGGCTCGACGCATGCCACTATCGTCAGCGACATTCCGTTCACGTGTAATGGCCCGAAGAACATGCGTGAATTGCGTATATCGGCACCCGCGGATGTGAGCGCAGGACTGGGCAAGGTCTATACGACGAATCTCCCTGGAATCGGCTTTCGGATAACGACTCGCGGCGGCAACTTTGCAGGTATCGACGATGGGCCGCGTGATGCGGCATATTCCGTTCCGTTACCCGCGCATGCGAACCGGCTGACGGGTTTTGCGGTCGATATCGATTTCGTGACGACCGGCGCGGCACATGGCGGCGTGCTTGCGCCGGGCAAACTGGCCAGCCTGGTTATCGGCGGGACGACGTTTGTCGATGTGATCGTGCCGGAGAGCGGCATTGTCTTCGTCGCGGCGCAATGCGCGCCGGTGGCGGTGAGCGGTCAGATGTCGATGGGTGTGGGGACGATGGGCTCGTTCACGCAGGAGGCCGCGGTGATCAGCACCGGTTGCGGCGCCGTTGGCGCGAGCCTGGTGGTGGGTGTGGAGCAGGGATACGTTTATGGCGCGCATCCCCCGGTGAACGTAGACGCCACGCACAGGCAGCCGGCGCATAACGCCAGTGGGCTGGGAGCGTTCGATACGGCTCTTCGTTCGAGTGCTACAGGCACGAGCCTGCGGCGCAATCGCAACAGCGCGAGCGATCTCCTGCTGGACGACAGCCAGTCCAGTTCCAGCGATGCGGTGGCCACGATGCAAGGCTCGTCGTTCAGCGGTAGCGGGTCAAGCGTCAGAATGGGTTCGGGCGGCGGGATGGGCGGGCACCGATAGTTCGGCTGCCGGAGCGGGAATGGCTGAAATAGCCCATTGCGCAAAAAGGGCATACATCGCATAGGCCCACCCGCGCCCGTGCACCATCACGAATGCGCAAACACCACCGAATCCAGATAAGCCAGCTGGCCGTCGTTTTCGGCCTGGATCAGTTCCTGATAGACCTGCGCGCGGGTTTTCTGCGCGACGGGCTGGCCATAAGGCGGCACCCACGTGTTGTCGGCGGTTTGGATCTGGGTTGCGGTTTGCGCTGCGATGCCAGCCTGATGCGAGGCTTGCGGTGCCGATTGCGCGTGAGCGAGAGCCGAAACGAGCAGCGTGGCGGCGATACCGAATTGAATAGCGATCTTCATGACGTTCCTTTAAATATCAGAGGAGGGCGAAGCGCCCACGGAACGCACGATAGCGGAGGCTTTGCTACAAAACCCCAGCAACAACATGAAGAGAAATTCATCCAGGCCGGTGCCCCGCGCCAGCGGGATGCGCGCGAAGATGAAAATAAATTCACAATCGGCAATATCGGATCAAATCTCGCGAACGCGTTTAAAGAAAGAGAGCGCAATAGAAAACGCCGTCGGCATAGGAGGTTGCCGGCGGCGTTGTATTCAGTTTTCTGCGAGGGTGTGTCGCCAGCCTCAAACCGCCTGCGCCTGCCCCGACCATGCAGCGGCCGCCACGCGGCTCGTGGATGCGCCGCCAAGCTTCTGGCTCAGCCAGAACCCATAAGCGATTTCCACGTTCTCCTGCAGCGCCATAAGATTGGTGAGCTGATCCGTAAAGATCTGGCCGATCCGGCCAACCAGATTCATCTCCTGTTCCATCAGCTTCGTCATGGTATTCGCGCCGCGCAATTGCGCACGCTGATGGCCCCATTCGACCCAGTCTTCGAGCGTTGCGCCCTGTTGCTTGATAAAGCGTTCATAGGTCGCGCGCTGCATGTCGAGCAACTCGCCCGCGAATACGAACAGCATGCCCGAGGCCAACAGTTTGGTCGTATCCGCGCCATTGATAGCGGCGCGTTGCGCCCAGCCCTGCAACAGCACATGCGCGCGCGCGAAATCGCTGATCGTGGCCGCATGCGCGGCGGGAGCAGTCTGCGCGAGGTCGAGCGCTGCCGGCAAGAACGCGGCCGGTTCGGTGATCATCTGATTCATGGAAGGCTCACATCGAAAGAAGTGGAATGACCGGCGCCGCGCTCAACCGCCGAGCTGGGTCAGCATGCGATGGATCGCACGAATCTGGATCGCGTCGCGAGAGTAGTAATCGGGCGCTTGCGGATCAGGGCTCGTATAGCCCCACCAGTCCCAGCAACCGTCGGGGTTTTGCACCGTGCCGTCCGAACCCGTGGCTTGCGGATAGAGCACGATGATGTCGTTGCTATCGGCGATTTCGTTGTAGCCCGTGGTGGTGATATAGCGATTGCCATAGCTCACCTGATTGAGCACGTCTTCGCGCCCATTGACGAAATTCACGAAGCCATAACCCTGCTTGCAGCCATGCAACACGATATGTACGCGCGCGGGTTTGCCTTCGAGTTCCACGGCGCGCGGAATGTAGGCGTAACCGAAATCGCTCATGCTCGCACGCGCTTCGTTATCGAAGAACTCGCGCTGGTCGAAACGCACGATACGTCCGGTCGGGCGATCGGTCGGCGGAGCGAGATCGTCGTAGAGATAGTGCAGGATTTCATGCGAGAGCATGCCGTCGCCGCGATTGATATAAGGCGGCTGATTCAGCTTCAGCAGCGAGTCTTCGGGATTGTTGGTGACGATGCAATGGCCGGCGGGTACGGTGCCGTCGAACGTGAGCGTCTTGACGCCCAGTTGCCGGTAAAACAACTCCGTGCATTTCACCACGGTCGAATGCACGACCGAATCTTCCGTACCCGAAAAGAGAAAGACGCGATCGTCCTGCAGATTGGCGATCGCATCGATTTTGCCGGCATCCGCGGTGCTGCGCGCGAGATTGGCGAGGCGGCTGGCATCGGGCCCGGTAGCGGCCGTGAGCGGGCTCATGCAGATGTATTCCGCGCTCTGCACGTAGGCGTCTTCGGCGAGCGGCGCTGCGCCGCGAAACGATTCGGCGCAACGGAAAGGACCGCCTGCAATCACGCCCACGCCGCTGAAACTTGCTGAATGCGCGAGATGCAGTTGCACCGTCATGAATGCACCGGACGATAATCCGGAAATGGAACTCTTGCCTTTTTGAACCGCATAACGGCCCAATTTCTCGACCTTGGGCGAAATACCGAGTTGCATGATGCTGACTCCCCCGTTTCAATGGCATTCCGGCATCGGTGGCCGGCTTGCCTGCTGGCTGCAATGAGGCATCGTGCGGTGCAATGAGGTCCATTCGACTGGCTGCGCGAGCCGTCGCCCCGCCGACGCCCTAGTGGTATAGGCGAGCTTGTGCAACGCAGCAAGGGGAAAATGCGAGAGCCGCGTGGCAGCGGCTTCCCGTCAATCAGCGTGCATAGTGAGTCTGTGAAATAGCGATGTCTTTTATGCGAAGCGAGATAAATGAAAATGGCAAAACCATTTCGCATCGCTATATAAATTGCTATTCACCGGCGAAGCGTTTGACCAGGAAATCGATAGCGGTGCGCAGCATCGCAGTCGGTCGCACATCGCGCGAATGCACGAGATGCATCGGCGTAGGCACATGACTCCATTCGGGCAGCACGGCAACGAGGCGGCCTTCAGCCAGATCGTTTTCCAGCAGCATTTCCGGTTGCAGCACGATGCCGGTGCCGCGCAGCGCCGCGGCGCGTAATGCACGGCCGTCGTTCGCGCTTAAACGACCATCGACAGGCACATGGCACATCTGCTGCTGCGGCCCCGTCAGGGTCCAGAAGAATTCCTTCTTTTTCCAGTACGACAGGCCAAGGCAGGCGTGCTCGCGCAATTGCTCCGGCGTTGGCGGATGACCATGCTGTTCGAGGTACGAGGGCGCCGCCGCCAGAACGCGCCGATAAGCGTGTAACGGATGCGCGACCAGATCCGCGCTATCGATTTCGCCGACATGAATGGCGAGGTGATAACCCTCGCGCATCAGGTCGACTGGCGCATTATCGAGTGTCAGGTCGACGCTGACTTCGGGATGACGTTCGAGATAATCGGCCAGAACCGGCGCCAGTTTTTCGCTGCCGAAGCTGACCGGCGCGACGATTTTCAGTCTGCCGCGCGGGCTGCTGCGCAATTCGGCGGCACTGGCTTCAGCCTGTTCGAATTCATACAGTGCGCGTTTGCAGCGCTCGTAGTAAAGCGCGCCGATTTCAGTGAGCTGGTGCTGACGGGTAGTGCGATGAAGCAGTCGTGCGCCAAGCCGCTCTTCGATTTCGCGCACGTGCTTTGCAGCCATCGTGGCGGTCACGTTACTCAGTGCGGCGGCGGCTGCAAAACTCCCGGATTCGACCACGCGGACAAACATTTGCATGCCCGCTAACTTATCCGCCATTCGATACCCCGCGGTTCGGGGTGTCCCAACTCAATGCCCGTTTATCCATGCTGCGCGCTTCCCCATAATGACTGCGTCCGCGTCGATGGGACGCGGTGAAACGGAGTCATTATGCCTATCTTGCGAATCGAAATGCACCCGGGGAAGACGCTCGAACAAAAGCGTGAACTGGCGCGGGGAATCACGAACGTGTTCGTGGAAACCTTGGCGTGTCCGCCGGAGGTCGTCGAAATCGTGTTTACGGAGATCGCGAAAGACGCTTGGGCAACCGGCGGAAAACTGAAATCCGATAGCTGATGTAGCGCCCGGTGATAGACCCGGCGATCAAGGTATCGGCAAGCTGCTTTGTCAGGCGCGCTTGCTCATATCGCTTTTCGCCGGGCTAGCACCATGACGTTGCAATTCGATGAATCGCGCAGAAAAAATCGAATAAAGGAATTGGCGCAGGCGGTGAGTAGCGGACATGGGCGATCTCGAAGCGGATTCAGAACGATCGCACTGAACGCAACAGCCGTGCCATCGACATTGGCGACGTCGCGCCCTGAAAACACTAAAAATTACGCCCACAAATAGTGCCGTGCGGTTCATCTGCAGCGCATGAATCACCAACATAGGGCGTATGCGAACCGAAAGCGAGCAGGGCACATTGCCCGCAAAACCCTTTCGTCACAAGGCATGGCGAGTCTCGTTCGCTCACTGGCACAAATCTCGCTAAATGACCTGGCGAGAGGTGCGAAGTAATTTGCATCATCTTAGGATCGCTAGGGTTCCGGTCGCTGCGCAGGACGATGCTGGTTTCAGTTCTGTGCCCGATGCCTGGTCCGAGAGCAATCCGGTCTCGTCTCCCACCTTCGTTTCGAGGGCGGTGCCGAGGCTCCACGGAGGGATAAAAGCCCGGGAGGTCGCGATGTCGTCTGATCGCCCTCTCACGCTTATTCCCTTCGCCATCAGGAGCCTCCATGCCGTCCAGCCTCCACGCTGAAGTCGCGCCGACTCAATTACCCGCTCAGGAACCGCTCTGGGAAGCCGTGATCCCTGCGGGCACACATTGGTCCGGCATTTTGCGCCGCGGTCTCACGCTGAGTATCGTCGATATCGAAGGCGGTGCGAATCTCGCCGCTGTGTTTCATCGTCAGGAAGATCCGCTCGAACGCTACAACATGGCGGATACGCTCAAGGCGCAGCACACTGCCCATCTCACGCGCGGCCACGCATTGCATACCGATATGGGTCGCGTCATTGCGTCCATCACGGGCGATACGCTGGGCTGGCACGATCCGCTCGGCGGCGTTGGCGAAGCGGCGTTTTTCGCGCGCAAATACGGCGAAAAACGCTATCAGGATCATCGCAATGCCATGATTCGCAACGGCCGTGACAGCCTCATTCTCGAACTCGCGAAATATGGTTTGAGTGCGCGCGATCTCGTCGCCAATGTGAATTTCTTCAGCAAGGTCGCGGTGGGCGACGATGGCGCGCTCGAATACATTCCGCACCATTCGCATGCTGGCGCGGCCATCGATCTGCGTTTCGAAATGAATACGCTCGCGGCGTTTTCTACGGCGCCGCATCCGCTCGATCCGCAAGGCGACTATGCGCCGAAGCCGGTGAAACTCATTGCATGGCGCGCATATGACGCCGATGCCTGCGCGCCCGCCGACGACTTTTGCCGCACGTCCAGTGCCGAAAACGGCCGCGCATTCGTCAACACCGACCGCCTGTTCGCCTGAGGAGCCGCCATGCCGATTATCGAAAGCGCGCTCGACGAGCGCCACGCCCATCACGATGTCACGTTGCCTGCCGGCGAGCCGTGGCTGTATGACCTCAAGCGCGGCCAGACGCTGCGTATTATCGATCTCGAAGGCAATCAGGCTGTCGATACGCTGTTCTATCGCAGCGATGATCCCGCCGAACGCTATAGCGCGCAGGACACCATTCGCGCGCAGCGCAATCTTTATCTGAGCGCGGGCAGCGTGCTGATGTCGAATCTCGGTCGTCCCATGTTGACGATTGTCGCGGATACCTGCGGGCGTCATGACACGCTCGGTGGCGCCTGTGCGGCCGAAAGCAACACGGTGCGTTATGCGCTCGACAAGCGTCATATGCATAGCTGCCGCGATAGTTATCTCAACGCACTCGCGCATTGCACCTGTGGCGCAGCCGCGCTGCTAGGCAAGCGCGATCTCGTCAGCAATATCAACTTCTTTATGAACGTGCCGGTGACGCCGCTAGGGAAACTCACGTTCGAAGATGGTATTTCCGCGCCGGGGAAATATGTCGAAGTACGCGCGGAAGAAGATGTCACCGTGCTGATCTCGAACTGTCCGCAATTGAACAATCCCTGCAACGGCTATAACCCCACGCCGGTGCGCCTGCTTGTGTGGGAGGCGTAATGGCGTTCGACAAGATTCTTATTGCCAATCGCGGCGAAATCGCGTGCCGCGTGATCCGCACGCTCAAGCGTTTGGGTATTGCGTCGGTGGCGGTCTATTCGGAAGCCGATCGTCACGCAATGCACGTCATGCTCGCCGATGAAGCCGTCTGCATCGGACCCGCGCCCGTTGCGCAAAGCTACTTGAATGCCGCGGCAATTCTCGATGCCGCGCGCCGCACTGGCGCACAAGCGGTGCATCCGGGCTACGGCTTTCTTTCCGAAAACGCCGCGTTTGCGCGTGCCTGCGAAGAGGCCGGGATTGCCTTTATCGGTCCGCGAGCCGATCAGATAACGGCATTCGGACTCAAGCACACGGCGCGCGAAATTGCGCAGGCGAACGGTGTTGCGCTATTGCCGGGAACGGGCTTGCTGGCCGATGTGCAGGCAGCGCTCGAAGCGGCATCGTCGCTTGGTTATCCCGTGATGCTCAAGAGTACGGCGGGCGGAGGTGGTATCGGCATGTCGTTGTGCCGCGACGCTGTGCAACTTGAATCGGCTTTCGCGTCGGTTGCGCGGCTTGGGCAAAGTAATTTCGCTAACGCGGGTGTTTACCTCGAGAAATTTGTCGAGCATGCGCGCCATATCGAGGTGCAGATTTTCGGCGATGGCGCGGGCGATGTGATTGCGTTAGGCGAGCGCGATTGCTCGGTTCAACGGCGTAATCAGAAGGTGATCGAAGAAACGCCCGCGCCGGGCTTGAACGCAGCAGAGCGTCAAACGCTGCACGAAACCGCAATCCGTCTTGCGCGTGCGGTGAATTACGCCAATGCGGGCACAGTGGAGTTCGTGTTCGATGCTCGCGCGCGTGCGTTCTATTTCCTTGAGGTCAACACGCGGCTTCAGGTCGAGCATGGCGTAACCGAACAGGTCTACGGCGTCGATCTCGTCGAGTGGATGATCCGGCAGGCCGAGGGCACGCTTGCGCCGCTCGATTCACTCGTGACCGAACCGCAAGGCGCGAGCATTCAGGTGCGCGTCTACGCTGAAGATCCTAACCGGCAGTTTCAGCCGAGTTCCGGTCTGCTCACGCATGTCGATTTCCCTGACGATGTGCGCGTGGATACGTGGGTCGATGCGGGCACCGAAGTAAGCGCTTTCTACGACCCTCTGGTCGCCAAGATCATCGCCACCGATAGCACGCGCGAAGCGGCGCTGGCGAAACTCGCGAGCGCTCTCGAACGCACGCAACTCTATGGCATCGAAACGAATCTCGACTATCTGCGCGCGGTGGTGGGTTCGTCCACCTTCGCGGCCGGCGAGCAGACGACGGGCTTTCTGGGCCGCTTCCTGTTCGCGCCGCACACCATCGACGTCATGGACGGTGGTGTGCAGACCACGGTGCAACAGACGCCTGGGCGACTTGGCTATTGGGATGTGGGCGTGCCGCCTTCGGGCCCGATGGATGATCTTTCATTCAGTCTTACTAATGAATTGATCGGCAATCCAGCAGACGCAGCCGGGCTGGAATTCACGATGGTCGGCGCAACGCTGCGCTTTAACTGCGAGACACTATTCGTTTTGGGCGGTGCGCCGCTCGCCGCCACGCTCGATGGCCAGACCGTACCATTCTGGCAGGTCACCCGCGCGACCGCGGGCAGTGTGCTGAAGCTCGGCGGCGTGACGGGCGCTGGCGTACGTGCCTGTCTCGCGGTCAAGGGCGGCTTGCAGGTGCCGGATTATCTGGGCAGCAAGGCCACCTTTACGCTCGGGCAATTCGGCGGTCATGCGGGCCGTGCGCTGCGTAAGGGCGATGTGCTGCATCTCGCGCCAGGCGCGGCCAAGGGCGATGCAGGCGCGACGCTGCCGGCGGCGCGTATTCCGGCGCTGACGCACGCATGGGAACTCGCCGTACTCGACGGGCCGCACGGCGCGCCTGATTTCCTCACGCGCGACGATATCGCCATGCTGTACGAAGCGCGCTGGACCGTCCACTACAACTCCAGCCGTACGGGAGTGCGCTTGATTGGCCCGAAGCCGCAATGGGCGCGCACGGACGGCGGCGAGGCGGGTTTGCATCCGTCGAATATTCACGACAATGCCTATGCAATCGGCGCGGTCGATTTCACGGGCGATATGCCGGTGATACTCGGCCCGGATGGCCCGAGTCTCGGTGGCTTCGTGTGCCCGGTCACGGTAGTGGGCGAGGAACTTTGGAAACTCGGTCAATTACGTCCGGGCGACACCGTCCGTTTCGTGCCCGCGCGCAACGATGCGCAAGCCAATTCCCACGAATGCGTACTTTATCGCAGCGAGCCTGAAAATGAAGGCGTGGCCGTGGTCTATCGCCGCTCGGGCGATCGCAATCTGCTGATCGAATACGGTCCGCCGGTACTCGATCTGAAACTGCGTTTTCGCGTCCATGCGTTGATGAACTGGCTCGCGGATCATCGCGTGCCGGGCATTGTGGATTTGACGCCAGGCATTCGCTCTTTGCAGGTGCATTTCGATCCGGCATTGCTCTCGCCTGAAAAACTGATCGACCATCTGAAAGGCGCGGAAGCGCAATTGCCCGCCATCGATGCCATGCGTGTGCCGAATCGCATCGTGCATCTGCCGTTGTCCTGGGACGATCCTTCGACGCGTATCGCGATCGAACGCTATATGCAGAGCGTGCGGCCGGATGCGCCCTGGTGCCCAAGCAATATCGAGTTCATTCGCCGCATCAACGGGCTCGATAGTATCGACGACGTGAAGCGCATCGTATTCGACGCGCGTTATCTGGTGCTGGGTCTCGGCGATGTCTATCTGGGCGCGCCGGTTGCCACGCCGGTCGATCCGCGTCATCGGCTGGTGACGACGAAGTACAACCCGGCGCGCACCTGGACGCCTGAAAACGCCGTGGGCATTGGCGGCGCCTATATGTGCGTCTATGGCATGGAAGGCCCCGGCGGTTACCAGTTCGTCGGCCGCACGGTGCAGATGTGGAATCGCTATCGCTCGACGGCGGAGTTCGCGCCGGGACAGCCATGGTTGCTGCGCTTCTTCGACGAAATCCGCTTTTTCGAAGTGAGCGAAGCCGAACTCGCGGAATGGCGCAGTGAATTTATCGCAGGGCGGCGCGCATTGCGAATCGAGGAATCGGTATTCGATCTTGGCGAATACCAGCGCTTTCTGCACGATGAATCCGCTTCGATTGCGGCGTTTAAATCGACGCAACAAGCCGCGTTCGATGCGGAGCGCGAACGCTGGCGCGTTGCGGGCCAGGCGGAATACGTGGGCGAAGCAGGTGCGCAGGATGCGAACCATGCGGACGCAGACGACACGCTCGCAGAAGATTGCCGTGCGATTGGCGCCGATGTCTCGGGCAGCGTGTGGAAATTGCTGGTCGCGGCTGGCGATCGCGTGGAGGAGGGCCAGGACGTTGCCATTCTCGAATCGATGAAGATGGAAGTGACCGTGTCGGCATTGATCGGCGGCGTGGTCGAGTCGCTTGCTTGCGCCGAAGGCGATGCCGTCACCGCAGGCCAGCGTCTGATGGTGATTCGTGTCGACGCCGATGAAACCATCGCGTGCGTTTCCTCAACCGAAGATGTCGGCGGCGAGGAGGCCGCGTGTCAATGAATGCGCTCACAACGATGTCCGATATGACGATTGCCGCCTTACGTGCGCGCTATCTCGACGGCAGCCTGACGCCTGCACAACTCGTCGCGCAGATTGCGCAACGCACTGCAGGTGACGATCCGCATCACATCTGGATTCGTGCGCTGACGCATGAGGAAATGATGCGTTATGCCGATGCGCTCGCGGGCCGCGATCCGGCCACGTTGCCGCTTTACGGCATTCCCTTTGCGATCAAGGACAACATCGATCTCGCAGGCGTGCCGACCACAGCCGCATGCCCCGAGTACGCATACACGCCGGAAACAAGCGCGCCGGTGGTGGCGCGTTTGATCGCGGCTGGCGCGATTCCCATCGGCAAGACCAATCTCGATCAGTTCGCCACGGGGCTATCCGGGCAGCGTTCGCCCTATGGCGCGTGCAGAAACGCGCTCGACCCGGACTATGCTTCGGGCGGATCGAGTTCGGGCTCGTCGGTCTCTGTCGCGATGGGACTGGCCGCATTCGCGCTAGGCACCGATACAGCAGGCTCAGGACGCGTTCCCGCGGCCTTCCACGGCCTCGTAGGACTCAAGCCGACCAAAGGCGTGCTGAGCACGCAAAGCGTCGTGCCTGCGTGCCGCTCGCTCGATTGCGTATCGATCTTCGCGCACACGGCGAACGACGCGCAGACGGTATTCGAATCTGCGCGTGGCGTGACGCAAGGCGATCCCTACGCCCGCACGTGGGAAGGCGTGCCCGTGCAAGCCGTTTCACTGCGCGGCCTGCGCCTGGGCGTGCCGCGCGCGGCACAGCTCGAATTTTATGGCGACGCGTCTTACGCGCATGCTTTCGAGGCCACGCTCGACAAGTTGCGTGCGCAAGGAGCGCAGATCGTCGAAGTGGATTTCGAGCCCTTTCTGGACACCGCGCGCCTGCTCTATGAAGGGCCATTCGTGGCGGAGCGCCTGGCCGCAATCCGCCCGTTTTACGAATCGAATCCCGATGCCTTGCATCCGGTCACGCGCGCAATCATCGGCGGCGCGACACGCTGGAGCGCCGCCGATACTTTCGCGGCATTCGACCGTCTGGCCACGCTGAAGATGGCGTCCGAGCGTGTCTGGCCGCATATCGATGCGCTGCTCACGCCCACTTCGCCGACGACCTCGACCGTGGCGGAACTGGAGGCCGATCCTATCGGTGTGAATGCGAAGTTTGGCTATTACACGAACTTCGTGAACCTGCTCGATCTCTCGGCGCTTGCCGTGCCTGCGGGCCTGTGCGAGACCGGAAAGCACGAGGGAAAACCATTCGGGATCACGTTCGTTGCCCGCGCCCACGAGGATGCAAAACTGCTCGCCATTGCCCGCGCATGGCTGGACGAAATTGCGCCGGATGTGCCGTGCGAAACGAGTGAAAACGTATGCGTTGCCGTCGTGGGCGCGCATTTGAGCGGCCAACCGCTCAACGGCCAACTGACATCGCGTGGCGCGCGCCTTGTCGAAACGACGCAAACCGCGCCGGCCTATCGGCTCTACGCGCTGCCCGAAAGCGCAAAGCCCGGTCTCGTGCGCGTGGCAGAGGGCGGCACGGCGATCGAAGTCGAACTATGGGAGATGCCTGCAACGCAGTTCGGCTCGTTCGTCGCGCTGATTCCCGCGCCGCTCGGCATCGGCACGTTGCTGCTCGACGATGGCCGCAGCGTGCACGGCTTTCTCTGCGAAAGCGTTGCCTTGCAGGGCGCGACCGATATCAGCGCGTTCTGCGGTTGGCGCAAGTGGTTGCAGCGCGATTCAGCTACGAACGAGACGTTGATGAAAAAGCAGGAATCCTGATGAAGCATTCCATAAGACCGGATTTGAAACCCACCGCTGCACGATTCAATACCTGGAGATCTGCCATGAAGACCACGCACTTCACGCTCGCTCAGGGCGCTATGCCCAAGCGCCGTTGGGCCGCTCGTATCGTCGCGGGCGCTGCGCTCGCCGCCGGTCTGTTCACGTCGCTGAGCCAGGCCGCGAACGCCGCGCCGCTGCGTATCGGCTATAGCGACTGGCCGGGCTGGGTGGCCTGGCAGGTCGCCATCGACAAGGGCTGGCTCAAGGAAGCTGGTCTCGACGTGAAGTTCGACTGGTTCGACTACGCGGCCTCGATGGACGCATTCTCCGCCAACAAGCTCGACGCCGTACTCGTGACAAACGGCGACGCGCTGACGATGGGCGCGAATGGCGCGAAGAACGTGATGGCGCTGATCACGGACTATTCGAACGGCAACGACATGGTGATTGCCAAGCCGCCCGCGCGCAAGATTCAGGACTTGAAGGGCAAGAAGATCGGCGTGGAATTCGGCGTGGTCGATCACCTGTTGCTACTCGACGCGCTGCAGCGCGCGGGCATGAAAGAGGGCGACGTGACGCTCGTGAACGCCAAGACGACGGAAACGCCGCAAGTGCTGGCGTCTTCGGATGTGGCGGCGATCGCGGCGTGGCAGCCGAATGCGGGCGAAGCGCAGCGCGCGGTGCCGGGCGCGCGGCCGGTGTTCACCTCGGCCGACGAACCGGGCCTGATTTACGACGTGCTCGCGGTCAACCCGGTGAGTCTCGCCGCGCATAAGGCCGATTACGAAAAGCTCGCGAAAGTCTGGTATCGCGTGGTGCATTACATCGAAGATCCGGCTACGCAGGGCGATGCGGTGAAGATCATGTCGGCGCGCGTGGGACTGACGCCCGCGCAATATCTGCCGCTGCTCAAAGGCACGAAGCTGCTCACGCTGCCGGAAGCGCAGCAGGCGTATGTGAAGGCCGATGGCTTTAAATCGCTTTATGGTTCGAGCCGTACCGCCGACGCCTTCAACGTGAAGTATCAGGTCTACAAGACGCCGCAGGATATCAGTGCCTATGTGGACCCGTCGCTTACGGGCGCCCTGAAATAAAGCGGACGAAGCGCAGTAAAAGAGAGCGCAGTAAAAGAGGAGAGCACCATGGCCGAAATCAGCCAGACCGGTATGTTTGCAGTACGCCGCGAGCTTACGCCGCGCGGCAAATGGATGTTGGGACTCGGCTCGTTTCTGGTGCCGCTCCTCATATGGTGCGTGGTGAGTTATGTGCCCTTCGTCTGGCACTCGCAGATGTTGATCACGCAGCCCGGCAGTGTCGATTATTTTCAGCCGGGCATGCGGATCGACAAAGCCATTTTCGCCGATGAACTGGCGCATGCACGCGAGACGCACGCCGCACTGCCCGCAGGCATGCCCGCGAACCCCGTGTATCTGCCCGCGCCGCATGAAGTGCTGCGCGCGTTCTATACGGCGTTCACGACGCCGCCTGCGTCGGCTGACGGCGTGTGGCTGCATCAAAGCCTCTGGCACAGCATCCAGATCATTTTCTGGGGCTTTCTGGTTTCGTCGTTATTTGGCGTGCCGCTGGGCATTGTGTGCGGCACCTATAGCGCGCTGGCGCGGCTGCAGGAGCCGTTTTTCGAGTTCTTCCGCTATTTGCCCGCACCTGCATTCGGCGCGCTGATGGTGGCCGTGCTCGGCATTTACGATGCGCCGAAGATTGCGATTATCGTGATCGGCACGCTGTTCCAGCAGGTATTGATTATCGCGAACACCACGCGCAAGCTGGAATTCGGCTTGCTGGAGGCGGCCATGACGCTGGGCACTACGCGCCTGAAACTGCTAGCGCATGTGGTGGTGCCCGGCATTTTGCCCGATCTCTATCGCGATCAGCGCATTCTGCTCGGCTGGGCGTGGACCTATCTGATCGTCGCCGAACTGGTGGGCACGAGTTCGGGCATCACCTGGTACATCACGCAGCAGGCGCGTTATCAGCATTTCGATAACGTGTATGCCGCGATCATGATGATCGGCATCATCGGGCTGGGTACGGATATCGTGCTGGCATTTTTCGGGCGCAAGCTCTTCCCGTGGGATCGCACGTTGGCCGCTGGCCGTTGAAGGCGTGATTGCGCTTCACGCGTTTCGCCTGCATCACGCTTTTATTTTCAAGGACGCCATCATGTTCAATCCGCAGCCGGTCCCCGACTATCTTCTGCAGTCCGATGCCGTGCGCGAACGCTTCGCGCGGCTCAAGGCGCGTGCGCCCCTGCTCGAAGTGCGTAACCTCACGAAGCGTTTTTCCTCGCCGCAAGGCGAACATACGGCGCTCTCCAATGTCAGCTTCACCACGCATCGGCGCGAGTTTGTCTGCGTGATCGGTCCTTCCGGTTGCGGTAAATCCACCTTGATCCGCATTCTCGCGGGGCTGGAAACGCAAACATCGGGCGAAGTACGCGTGAACGGCAAGGCAGTGCGCGGGCCTGGCGTCGATCGCGGCATGGTGTTTCAGGGCTACACGCTGTTTCCGTGGCTGACCGTGAAAAAGAACGTGATGTTCGGACTCCGTATGAGCGGGCAAGGCGCTGCCGAAGCCGAGCGCGAAGCGCTGCAATGGCTCGATCTGGTGGGGCTGGAGAAGTTTGCCAATGCGTATCCGCATCAGCTATCGGGTGGCATGAAGCAGCGCGTGGCGATTGCGCGCGCACTGGCGAACCGGCCCGGCATTCTGCTGATGGACGAACCGTTCGGCGCGCTCGACGCGCAGTCGCGCGCGAAGATGCAGCGTCATCTGCTCGATATCTGGCGTAATGTCGATATCACGATCTTCTTCATTACGCACGATCTCGACGAAGCGATCTTTCTGGCCGACCGTATTCTGGTGCTCAAGGCCAATCCCGGCGAAGTGCAGGAATTGATCGAAGTGCCGGTGCCGCGACCGCGCAGTTATGCGCAGTTCAATTCACCGGAATTTCTGGCCACGCGCGCGCGGCTGGACGCACTCATTCATCCGCCCACGCCAAATGACGCCGACGAAGAGTCGAGCGCGCAGCCGCATATGATCCGGCTAACCGATATTCACGACTCGGTCGAATAAACTCGCGCGCGCACCGTGGCGTGCTTCAGATAAACAGCGAAATCAGCCCGCCGATGGTGATGCCGGCAGCCAGCCATCGGCCCAGCGTGTAGGCGTGGTTCGAATCGGGCGGCAGGTCGGGCCGTCCGAGTCCAAGTGCGCCATACACCACGGATTGCAGCGGTTTTGCATCGGCATCGCTGCTGCTTTCGGTCACGCCGGTGTCGTTCTGCGCGTCGCTTACCGTTGCGCTCGAAGGCGTGGTGGCGTCGTCGGTCGAGGCATCGTCGGAGCTATCCGCCGATGTGTCGTCCGACGACGCCGTCGCTGTTGCCGCCTTTGCCGTAGCAGCCGGCGCCGTCTTCGATGCAGCGGCATAGCCCAGCGGCGAAATCTGCACCGCTTCGTCCTGCGAAGCCGGCGTAGCGCTATCGCCCGTATTCTTGCTGGTGGTTGCGTTATTGTCCGTGGCCGTGACGTCCGCCTGACTCTTGCGGGCGTACGCGGCGCCGTCGCCCGCCGTCGTCGCCAAACTGCCGATATCCATATTCCCCTCGTTAAACTTTATCGCGACGGTGGCATGTTCCCACGTCGGCGTGTCAATCCTCTTATCGAATAGCGCGGAGAAATGCGCGATATTCCGGGACCCGTTCGCGCGCGCGTAGCGGCAGAATGTCGGTATGAATGGTTACGCCGCTACGCCCAATGTCGAATAAGCCCTTACGCATCCGCAAGCCGGTGCAACAGAAAGAGAGCTGGGTGTGAAACGGCCTTCGCGCCGTAAGGTTTTCGAGGCGCTGTATCGCGCGGCGTATGTGCAGGGTCATGCACGTCTGCCCGAAGCGCTCGAGCGCGACCTCAATAACGAATACGCCCAAAGCGGCCCGCAGATTGCATGGGAAATCTGGCAGGCGGCGCACACGCACGCGCTGGAAATGGCCGCACAGATTTGCGAGCAGCGCCAGGCCGCGCATTTTAATCAGGAAAGCAAAGCAGCGTGCCGGCTTTGCGCCGGCGATATTCGCGCCATGCTCGAAGAGGCCGAAAGCGACGACGCATAAGGCGTCGCTGCGCTTTCAGGCTGCGAAGGGTGCGGGGACAACGTTTGCGCCTGCGGCAAAACGCGACAGGGCATTATTTTCCTGGTTACGGCTTTCCAGTACGGCGCGCGTGACACCGGCGCGCGAGGGCGGCGCACAGACACAGCAGGTATAGGGTTTATTGGCGTCGCGAATCGGGCGCACGAAGCGGCCCGTGCAGGTGCCGCAACGCGTCAGCGTCAGCAGACCGCCTTCGAAAAAGCGCAGCAGCGTCCAGGCGCGTGTGAAGCTGAGCACGCGCTCGATTTCGGCGCAATCGCAATGTTCGATATAGAGCCGGTAAGCGCGTGTCAGCGCATCGAGCCGGCTGCACTTCGCTTCGTCCTTGAGATACAGAAAGACGTTGTAGAACAGCGAAGCGTGGATATTCGGCAGCCACGTGAAGTACCAGTCCGCGGAGAACGGCAGCATGCCCTTGGGGGGCGAGGCGTCCTTCAGTTCGCGATAAAGCCGGATCAGGCGGTTTCTCGAGAGATTCAGTTCTTTCTCCAGCACGGGCATACGTGCGCCGAGCTGGATCAGTTCGATTGCGCGCATGACCTCGCGCGCCTCTTCGGTGACACTGCCTTTGTACATGACGTTGCACTCCCATGAGCATCAGACAGCGTGGCGTCCATGCCTGAATTCACGGGCGATTATAGAAGCGGGAGATTGAGCGTCAAGAATAATATTTTGGAAGTAATTGGAAGTTTCGTTAATGAAATCAAGGGCTTTTCGCCGCGCCCCGCGCTGGCAAAGGCGCGATGAAAAATGGGGTTTCATACGATCTTTCCAGCTATGTTGAATTGGAAAGATAAGGAAAGATTTGTGGCGGAAAACGTCCGTGACGTGGCGTTTTCGGCGGGGCATGATGGCGTCGCCATCCCGTGTCATGCAATACCAGGTAATACAGATTATTACTGAGTCTTGCGACGTAACCCATTTCTGGCGATCTGCCGGTAAACTTCAACTTTCCATTTTTTACGCGCGCGGCATCAATTCGCCGCCGCGGGCTCGCCGGAACGCGAGCACCATTACTCGCTTTCTATCGATGATTCTTCCTTTCTCCGCCTGTTCTTCTTCGTTCAGGCAAGTGCGCAAGCGTTTGCCGGGTGCCGTATCCGGCGGTGTCGCCCATGCGGCGCGCGGCGCGAGCGCGGGGCTTGCCAGCCCGCCGCGGCGTGCGCTGCTAAAGGGCACGATGAGTGTGCTGGCACTCGGCGGTTGCGCGAGCACCTTGTTGAGCGCCTGTGGCGGGGAGTATTCGGACGGCACCGGCCCGCAGTTCGCGCCTTCGCCGGTCGTGAATTCGGTGACCAACTTCCGCGATGTCGGCGGCGCGGCGCCGGGTTATTCGACCAGCGACGGCGCCCACGTGCGACGTGCGCTGTTATACCGCAGCGACGCGCTCACGCCCAACACGGTGGATGCGGTCACGCTGGAGCGCATGGCCTTCGCGTGCGTCTACGACCTGCGTACGCCCGCCGAAAACGACATGACGCCCGATACGGTGCTGACGAGCGCCAACCGCGTGTCGCTCAACGTGCTCGGCACGCCGGGACCGCGCTCGTTCGCGGGTTACACGGCTGGCGATCTGGATGCGGCGATGCAGGCGCAGTGGCGCGAATTCGTGACTGGCCGCATGCAGTGCATCGCCTATGGCGCGCTACTCGAACATATCGCCGAGGCGCCGGGGCCGCAATTGATCGTGGGAAGTAGTGCGGTGGATGTGGCGGGCTGGGCTTCGGCGCTGCTGCTGCTGATCGCCAATGTGCCGCTCGAAATCGTCGTGCAGGATTTTTTGCTGACGAACGCGTGGCGCTCGACCACAATCGACGCGGACAATCTCACGCCACCCGTACAGGCCAGCTATCTGCAGGCCGCCTGCGACGCTTTGCAGCGCTCCTATGGCGATATCAACCGTTACCTGGAGAGTGGCCTGGGTCTGGCCTCGGTAACGGTCGATCGCCTGCGTGCGCGTCTCGTGGTGTAAATCGGCGCGCGTCAAATTGACGCGGCAATTGAGTCTCGGCTAATTGAGCCTTAAATAACGGGCAGCGCGATCTGGATGCGCAGCCCGCCTTCGGGATGGTTGGACAGGGTGCACTGGCCACCCTGATTGCGCACGAGGCGCGTGACGATCGCCAGTCCCAGTCCGCAATGACCTTCGCCGCCGCGCGCTTCGTCGAGCCGCACAAAGGGCTTGATCGCCGCGGCCACGCGATCGGCGGGAATGCCCTGGCCGTGATCGCGCACTTCGATCAGCCATTGCGTGCCTTCGCGGCGCGTGGCGATCTCTACAGGCGGCTCGCCATGTTCGAGCGCGTTGTCGACGATATTCGACATCAGCCGGTCCAGCAGCGTGCGCGGCAGCTTGAATGCCGGGCCAGCGCCCAGATCGAGCCTGAAAAGCGTGTCTTCTTCGCTGCCGGTGTCCGAGAAATATTGCTCGCGCAGCAGCGCATCCACTTCCACTTCCGGGCCGGATTCGGGCTTCTGGCGCGCGAATTCCAGAAACTGCTGGACGATGTCGTTGAGCGAATCGACTTCGCGATAAAGCTGCTGGCGCTCGCGGTCCGAGCCCAGCATCGAGGCGCGTAATTTGAGGCGCGTCAGCGGCGATTTCAGATCGTGCGCCACGCCTGCGAGCATGACGGCCTGATCGTCGTCGGCTTCGTTGAGCTGCTTCATCATGCGATTGAACGAGCCGATCAGGTCGCGCAGTTCGCGCGGGCCGCGTTCCTTGACGGGCGCGGGCCGATGGCCGCTGCCGAATGCACGGGCGGCCTGCGAGATGATGGAGAGCGGGCGTTGCATCTGCCACATCGCCAGCAGCGCGACGAGCAGCGACATGGCGAGCAGGCCGGCGGCCTGCGGCAGCAGATTGGGCGGCGGCGGCAGATCGATGGGCGCGACGATCCACGTGGGGTGGTCTGCGAAGCGCACCCAGAGCGCGGCGCGCCGCAGATGCTGATCGGCGAGAATTTCAGTGCCTGCGGGCAGATCGCGCAGCAACTGCTTGCGCAGATCGGCGAGCGGTTCGTGCGTGGGCACGGCCAGCTTCACATCGGCCGGCATGTTCCAGGTCGGCACCAGATGCACGCGCAGCGCGGGCGCCAGTTCGACTTCGTTGGGCATCGAGCCGTTGGCCGCGTGCAGCATCAGCAGCAGACCGCGCTCGAAGCCCTCGACTTCATGGCGGCGCGGCTGCGGCGCGAAAATGACGAACCAGCACGCCTGCACCACGAAGAGCACGAGCGCCGACATCAAGGCCATGCGGCCAAACAGCGTGTTCAGCGGATTGTTCATGAACCGGCGTCGGCATCGGCGGCGGCAGTGCCATCGATTTCGTCTTCGCGCAGCGGCACGAAAACATAGCCCTTGCCTCGCACGGTCTGCACGAAGCGCGGTTGGGCCGGGTCGTCTTCGATCACGCGGCGCAGACGCCAGATCGGCACGTCCAGGCTGCGGTCGTTGAACGGCTCGCCGTCTTCGCGCAGCAGATCATGAATCAATACGCGCGAAAGCACGCGGTAGGGGTGTCGCGCGAAGATCTTCAGGAGCGCGAATATGCTGTCGCGCAGCGGCACGCGCTCGCCTTCGCGCAGCAGCGAACGCGTGGCGAAGTCGAGCTCGAACGGTCCGAACTGGCAGCGCTCGCGCGCTTCGGGCGCGCTGGGCGGCACGGCGCCATGACGGCGCAACACAGTCTGGATACGCAGCAGCAGTTCCTGCGGGTCGAACGGCTTCGCGACATAATCGTCCGCGCCGAGCGTGAGCCCGGCGATGCGGTCGGTCACCGCGCCACGCGCGGATGCGAAGATGACCGGGATGTCGTCGCCCTGCGCACGCAATGCAGCCAGCGTGCGCAAGCCGTCGGTACCCGGCATCATGACGTCGAGCACGATGACCGAGGGTCGCTCGCGCTCGAGCCGACGCGCGAGGTGCGTGCCCTCGTGCAATACGGATGTCTGGAAGCCGTGGGTCCGCAGGAAGCGGGAAAGAAGATCGCGCACGACCGGATCGTCGTCGACGATGAGAACGTGTGGACTCATCGTGAAATTTTATTTGATGTCGACGTTTCGATGAATAGCCCCGGTGTGACTAATTCTTACCTTTACTTACAAGCGGGGTTCAACCCGGCTTACTTGACGGCGACAGCCGCTTCCTGAACCGCCGTCTGCGCGGTCTTCGCATTCGTCTGATCAGAAGCCTTCGCTGCGGCCGGCTTGGCCGGCTGCTTCGCGGCCTTGGCGATCACGTCGTCGATCGAAGCGATGCTCGCGGCGTTCGCCACGGCCTTGCCCGAATCCGCGTTCGCTTCGGCTTTCGAAGCCGGTGCGGCAGCGGGGATGTGCTTGGCCATCGCATCGCCGAGGCGCTTGGAGCGTGCATCGGCAACCACGCCGCTCGGCATCTTGCGCAGACGCAGCGATTCGGCGCTGGCCTGTGCGTCGTCGTGCTTCGTGTCCGTGCTCTTGACCGGCGCCTGTTCGATACCCTTCATCTGCAGCACGGCGTCCTGAGCGGTCGGGGCCAGATGCTGGTCGACGACACCGTCCTTCACGCGTTGCGCGGTGGCCTGCTGGCCGTGGCGGTAGTCGCCTTCGAGCTCGGCGATACGGCGGTTGTACCAGTCCGTCACGCAAGCCTTGTCTTTACAGTTGTGCTGGCGCCACTGCCACTGGTGCACGCGGTCGGCTTCGAGCGCGGTGGCGTCGGGCGTCGCGTCGACGGCGCTGCGATAGAGCGCGGCCAGCTTGTCGTCGAGCGCGGACAGCGCCGGGTCGGTGCAGACGATGCGTTCCGACGCCGAGGCGTTGTGCGGGCAATGGAAGCTCGCCGCCTGCGCTGTCGTCGAAACGGCGAGCGTAGCGAAGAGCGCGAGCGCGGCGGCGCCAAGGCCGCGATGCAGGGTGAAGTCAGCGCGGCGGGTTTTCGTTTCTCGGTTCATGTCAGGCACGATGATGTTGAATTGACAGGGACGACAGGCGGCTCGTCCCGCGTCGCCACGGCATATTTCGCCGCAAGGAAACGATAGCGCAGCGTCCTGTGCGCAAAGCCTCGCTCAACGGGGCGATTGCCAGGCCGCTTACAAAACATTTCAAATGGAGCGCGCGAGGTAAGAGATTGATTGCGCGCACGACGCATCTGCGGCCATCCGGCGCAGGTGCTGCATAAAAGTGCTTACCGGCAGGGAGATTTGCGAAGGACTGGAAAGCCACTTTCAACATTGGCCGATGTCCGCGCCATCGCACAGCGCGCTTTGCCGCGATGATGCATGTCGAGTCCTGCCGTCCGTGCAATCCGGCCCAGCCGGTTGCGCGCGGCGCGCAGCCTGCCGCGATGTTCGCGGTGCAGCCTATCGACGCGTTCTGTCCTTCGCTTCCATGCCCAACGTTATCCGCTCCTTATTTTGCGCGGCGGCGCTCGCTGCGCCGCTCGCACTCAACGGCTGCGCGTGGACGCTGATCACGGCCGCCGACGCCACCGGTTCCGTGATTCAGGCCGGTTATGCCGTTGCGTCGAATTACTCGTCGCCGAAATTCGTGACGGGCCGGCCTGTGAATCTGAGCGACGTCTGCATCGAAATCAATCCGATGGTCACGGCGGCCGATTTCGTGCCGTCGCTGCAATACGCGCTGTCGCGGCGCGGCGTGCGCTCAGATCTCTATAGCCCGGGCACGGAGCCGTCCAATTGCGAGGGCCGGCTGGTCTATAACGCGTCGATCGAATTCGGCCGTCCGACTTTCAGCGACGACAGCAAGGCTTATCTGTCGACCATCAATATGACGATCTTCATGCACAACCGTATTGCGGTCACGGCGCGCTACGAAGTGCATGGCCTGAGCACCGACCGCTATTCCAGCGCCGCGGTGAAACTGCAGGGTCTGATCGACAGCATGGTGGTCGATCAGACGCGCCTCGCCAGCACGTTCGACTCGGCATCGGCCGGGCAGTAATCGTCCATCATTTCTCCACAATCTTTCGTGTCACGTATTTCCGGAAAGAGTTTCGGAAAGGATTGGGAAGGTAAGGGGCCTTTCCCGCGCGTGGCAGTGTCCCTTACGATCTGCGCATGACCAATAACGTTTTTCTCGTCGACGACGATCCCGTCGTGCGCGACGTCACGGCCGAATATCTCCAGATGCGCGGCTTTACCGTCACCGCGCTGCCGTCGGCGCGCGCCCTGCAGCAGAAGCTGCGTACCGAACGGCCTCAGGTTGTCGTGCTCGACATCATGATGCCGGAGGTCGATGGCATCAGCGCCTTGCGCGAACTGCGCGCGAGCGGCGACGATCTGCCGGTGATCATGCTGACGGCGCGCAACGAGGTGATCGATCGCGTGCTCGGCCTGGAGTTCGGCGCCGACGATTACGTGGGCAAACCGTTCGATCCGGGCGAGCTGGCCGCGCGCATCCGCACGGTCATGCGCCGCCGCAGCGTGGCGAGCGCAACGGGCGCGCCGGAAAGCCGCGCGTCATTCAGCTTCGGGCCGTTCGAACTGGACTTCCGCTCGCGCGAGTTGTTCCGCGACGAAGAGCGTATTCCGCTGCGTTCGAGCGAGTTCGCGTTTCTGAAGCTGTTCGTCAATCACGCGATGACGATTCTTTCGCGCGAGCAGATCATCGAAATCGTCTACGGCGAAGCGGGGCGTTATCGCAATCGCAGCCTGGACGTGGCGATCTGGCGTTTGCGCCGGCTGATCGAAACCGATCCTTCCGAGCCGCGTTATCTGCAGACGGTCTGGGGCCACGGCTATGTATTCGTGCCCGACGGCGAAGTGGGCGTGGCCGAGCGCTACAGCGAATATAAAGGCGAGCACAAGAAAGGCGAATATGCCGCCGATCTCGAAGGCGACGCCGAGTAAATAGAAAGGGCGGTGCGTTTTAATCGACGCACCGCCCTTTTTCCATCTGTCTTGCCAGCAGCCTTCAACGCGCCCAGCGTTCGCCTTAGAACGTCAGCACGCTCAGGAACATGCGCTGCAGCCAGCCCACGGTGGTCGCATCGTTGAGCATGCCGTGGCCGACCTGCTCGATACGCGCATTGGCGATCTTGCTCGAATCCACGAAATTGTCCGCTTCGACATCGTTCGGATTGACGATGCCGGACAGACGCAGGCGCTGGTGTTCGCCGCTCATCGCGATGATCTTTTCGCCGGACACCACCAGATTGCCAGTCGGCGTCTTGCTGATGATGGTGACGGCCAGCGTGCCGGTCATGCCGCTCGAAAGCGTGTGATTGCCGCTGCCGTTGAAGGTCGTCGATGCCGAACCGATGTTGAACAGACGCGCGAGACGTGCGGCCGTGCCGGTCGATTGATCGGCGGCCGTGGCCGTGATGTCGCTCGAACGTTTGGCGGCGGCGGTGGCGGTGTCGTTGCCGCTATACGTTTCGGACAGGCGGATCGTCAGCACTTCGCCAATGCGCTGCGCGCGCGGCGTTTCGTAAAGCGCGAGCGACGTGCCGGCCTGATAGATCGAGCCGCTCGTGTTGACGTTGAGCGGCGCTTCGGCGAGCGGCGGCGTCATCGGCGTTTCGACGATCGAATCGTTGGTGGCGCAACCGGCGAGCGGCAGGACGATCGCCGCGCAGGCGAGCAGGCCGCCGAGGCCGGGCCACGAAAGGCCGGGCCGCGAAAGGCTGAATGCTTTCCAGTTCTTCCCAGAAAGTAAGGATTCCGATTTAATCGGAAGGTGTTGAGGGCGGTAAGGTTTCATCATATTCATCGGGATACGCGTAGTGGCGGGCTCGCTGGAGTGGCTATCCTGGTGGCCTGGCAGATCAGCCTTCGTCGAACTGGCTGACCTTCAACGCGCGCTCGAAGCCCTTGGGGCGCGGCATGGGTGGTTTCAACAGATAAGTCAGCGTGGCACGTCCGCCATCCGGCAGCATGCAGATCGTGATCGTGCTGGAGGCGTTGTCCCATTCGAGTAGCGGCACATTGGCGTTGCCATGCATGTGCGGCTTGCCATAACGTGCAGCGAGCAGGTCGCGCAGGTCGAAAGCCGTCATGCTGTCCACCACGAAAGACATCTCATAGAGCCGCAGCGGCTCGCCTGGCGCGTCGTGCGCGAAACGCAGCACGTGATCCACGGCGGGCGCGCCGGCCACGACGGCGAGCGAGGGCTCCCAGCCGTTCGAGGTGCGATGCGCCCAGCGGCAGGCCACATTGGCACTGGCATAGCTCTTGAGCATCATGCCGATATCGCCGCCTGCCACGTCAGTTTCGCAAAGCAGCGTGCTCTCGTGCGGCGTGGCGCGGATCATGTTCGCTTCGCGCAGCGCGGTGAGCGTAATGCCCAGCGAGATGCCGCGAAACGAGAACGGCGTATCGTCCTGCACGGCGGCGCGGGCGCGTGCCCGCACGACAGGCGCGCGGCGTTGCGGCGCATGGGGGGCGGCGGCTACCGTGGACGGCGTGGCCGCTTTCGGCAGGACGGGCTCGAGGTCGACTTTAGGCGCGTTTTGCGTAGCCGCCGGTCTGGCGACGATCACCGTACCGGACACGACTGTCGAAGTCTTGCCCGGCGCTTCGGCGCAAACCGGCATGGCGGTCAAGCCGGCGCAGAGTGCGCCGATGGCACCAGCCGCATAGACGAACCTCGACGCCCGTTTCATGGTGCAACTCCGTTTAGTCGACTGCCGCTGCGCACGCGTCGAACGGGATCGCCGCGGGATGACCGACGACGGGCACGATCTTCAGCGTTGCCGAAGCCACACGGCAAGGAAATGCCACCACTGCGCAACCGTCGAGCGGAAGCACAAGGCCGGCGAGCACGAGCGCTGACGCGATACGCGCGAAACCACTGGAAATACGCATTGCAATCAGCCTGAACAATACTTTGGAGTACGACACAGCAGTCGACACGAGGGTCATGCAGTGGTGTTGATGTTGTGGCCGAGCGGGCCGACCGGCGCGGTGGGTTGCGCGACCGCCGGCTGGCCCAGATTGCCTGCCGGTTGTTGCAGCACGCTGGGTTTCGAGTTGCGGTTGTTGGCCAGTGGCGCAAGCGCCGCGTTCTGGCTGAGGTTACTGGAGCCGATAGAGCTGGTCATGTGGGGCCTCCTTGGCACAATGAAACGAAGAGGAGGGCGCGCGCCGCCGCAGCGGCCGCCCCAGGCGTCGCGCCACGGGCAAGCAGGTTCCGTGGCGGCGAGGGAATCTTCGCGGCAAGCGCCCTGGCATGAAGCAACAATCAAAGCAGCGAATTCCTGAAGCCTTACGAGTCCTTCCACGTGTATACAAATGCCCCCGTCAAACCCGCATGGCGACGTGGGAAATGTTGCGCATCCTTGCGGCCGGTAAGGGCAAATCCTTGCTGGACGGGCGTTTGGGAAGCATGCGTTTTACGCATGCTTCCCTCGACAATTAATCGTTTTTCGCCGATTCGCGACGGCGTGATACTGCGCCCACCTCAGACGTGGCGACGATCAGGCATCACATCATGCGAGCAGATTACAATTTCATTAACGGGACATTTCTCGAAACGGACGCGCAGCGCATCGCCGTTCATAACCCCGCAACGGCTGAACTGATCGGCCATGTGAGCGCCGCGAGCGCCGCCGACGCGGCCCGCGCCGTCGAAGCCGCCGCCGCCGCGCAACGCAGCTGGCGCCGCGTCCCGGCCGCCGAGCGCGGCGCGATCCTGACCCGTTTTGCCGATGTCATCGACGCGCGTTCGCCGGTGATCGGCGCGGTGCTGGCCGCCGAATCGGGCAAGAGCGTCGCCGACGCCACCGCCGAAGCGCATTACGCCGCCGAAATCCTGCGCTACCACGCGCAATGGGCGCGCCGTATCGAAGGCGAAGTGATCCAGAGCGACAGCGCCAACGAAAACCTCATCCTCATGCGCGAGCCGATCGGCGTCGCCGCGTGCCTGATTCCTTTCAATTTCCCGATCTACACGCTGCTGCGCAAGATCGCTCCGGCGCTCATCACCGGCAATGCGGTGGTGGTGCGTCCGAGCAACAACACGCCGTGCTCGGCGTTCGAAGTGGCGCGCGCCGCCCAGGAAGCGCAACTGCCGCCGGGCCTGTTCAACGTGCTGGCGATGGATCACGACACGGCTGCGGTGCTCTGCACGCATCGTGAAGTCGGCATGATCACGCTCACGGGCAGCGTGACGGCCGGCCGCAAGGTGCTGGACTACTGCAAGGAAAACATCGCGAAGCCGTCGCTCGAACTGGGCGGCAAGACGCCGGCCATCGTCGAAGCCGACGCCGATCTCGAAGCCGCCGCCGCGGCCATCGTGCGCTCCAAGACCACGCACTGCGGCCAGCTTTGCACCGCCATCGAGCGCGTCTATGTTCAGGCTTCCGTGCACGCACGCTTTGTCGAACTGCTGCGCGAAAAGATGCAGGCGGTGAGTTTCGGCGACCGCGCCGAGGACGCCGCACGCATGGGGCCGCTGGTGAGCGCCCAGGCGCGCGCCGCGATCCATGCGATGGTCGAGCGCGCCGTCGCCGATGGCGCCGTGATCGAAACGGGCGGTTTCCTGCCCGAAGGCCCGGGCCATTTCTATCCGCCCACGCTGCTGAGCGCCTGCCGCCAGGACATGGAGATCGTGCAGGACGAGATTTTCGGGCCGGTGCTGCCGGTGCTGTCGTACGAGACGCTCGACGACGCGCTGCGCATGGCCAACGACCATCAGTTCGGCCTGTCGTCCGTGCTCTATACGGAGCGTTATCGCTCGGCGATGCGCGTGGCCAACGAAATCGAATCGGGCGAGCTTTACGTCAACCGCACGCCGGCCGATCCGTATCAGGGCTATCACGCAGGCTGGAAGCGTTCGGGTCTGGGCGGCGACGACGGCAAACACGGCATGCTCGAATTCACGCAGACGCGCCTCGTCGTCATGCCGTTCTAGGTTATCGGATTTATTCGTTCGGATCACTGAACGAATCGTGTGAAGGGTATCCGCTGCAACGGATGCCCGCTTGAAGAAACGCTGGCCGCTGCATCGATGCAAGCGAGCCGGCGGTATGGAGACAATCTTGCAGAAGTCCATCGCCAAACCGGTCGCACCCGTTGCGCCGGCCGCCTCGCCGCGCGCCGACGCCTCGTCCATCAATACTGCCTCGGGCAAGATGCAGCGCTACGGCCAGCTGTTTCTGCTCGTGCTGGCTGCGGGCGCCATCTACCCGATTCTCTATCTGCGCCAGGTCTACCAGACCACCATGCTCGATGTGTTTCACATCGACAATGCGCAACTGGGCTACCTGTATTCGGTGCTCGGCATCATTTTCTTTCTGTCCTATCTGCCGAGCGGCTGGCTGGCCGATCGCGTCGCGCCGCGTCTGCTGATCTGCTTTTCGCTGATCGCCACGGGCGCGCTGGGGCTGTGGTATTCGACCGCGCCGTCGTTTCACGCGCTGCTGGTGATCTTCTGCTGCTGGGGCCTGACGACCGGGCTGACGTTCTGGGCATCGGTGCTCAAGCGCGTGCGCATGATCGCGGGGGCGAATGAACAGGGCCGCTTCTTTGGTCTGCTCGATGGCGGACGCGGCCTGATTGAAGCGCTGCTCGCGACCGCCGCGCTCGCGCTCTTCGCCGCCGCGACCAACTCGGGACGCGGCGAAGCCGCGGGCCTGCGCCACGTGATCTATATGTATTCGTTCACGTGTATCGGCATTGGCGCGGTCATGAGTTTCTTCAAGGACGCGAAAGCCGAAGCAGCCAGCGCCAGCGCTGAAAAGCAGGGCGATACACGCGGCGCGCTGTGGCGCGATCTGATGACGCTCGCCTCGATTCCGCAACTCTGGCTCGTGGCCGCCGTCGTGTTCTGCGGCTATCAGATCTTCTGGGCGACCTATAGCTTCTCCGCGTATCTGCAGCAGGGCGAGATGCATATGACGGTCGTGGCGGCCGGCATGGTCACCACGCTCAAGCTCTGGATGCGTCCGCTGGGCGGCATCGGCGGCGGTTATCTGGGCGACCGCTTTTCGAATCTGCGCGTGCTGATCTGGGCGCTGTTCCTGGCGGTTGCCGGTCTGCTCGGCCTGATCTTCCTGCCTGCGCTGCGCAATATGGCGGTGCTCGGCGCGGTCGTGCTCTTTATCGGCCTGATGACTTACGCGATTCGCGGCCTCTACTGGACGCTGCTCGATTACTGCGCGATTCCCATGCGCATTACGGGCCTCGCCATCGGCCTGGTTTCGCTGATCGGTTATTCGTCGGACATTTTCCTGCCGCTCCTGAACGGTTATTTCACGGAGCATTACGCAGGCATGCTCGGCTATCAGTTCTATTTCGCCTACGTTGCCGCGATCGGCACGCTCGGCGGTGTCGCGGCGCTCGCGCTCAAGCGCATGTCGTATCGCCAGTCCCCTTCACAAACTGCCTGAATACGCTCGAACCATGAAAGTCGTTGCAATGCAAACGCACGTCGTTGCGGTGCCTCCTCCGCACCTCGGCGGTATGTACTGGATCTTCGTCACGCTGGAAACCGATTGCGGCATCCAGGGTGTGGGTGAAATCTACGCGGCCACCTTCCATCCCGATGTGATGGTGCCGGCGATCGAAGACGCGTTCTCGCGCTATCTGCTCGATCGCGATCCGCATCATGTCGAGCGTCTGTGGCGCGAAGCGTATTCGAGCGGCTTCACGCAGCGCCCCGATCTCACGATGATGGGTATCGTCAGCGGTCTGGAAATGGCCTGCTGGGACATCATCGGCAAGGCGGCGAACAAGCCCGTGTACGAACTGCTCGGCGGCATGGTGAACGAGCGGCTTCGTTCGTACACCTACCTGTACCCGAAGAACGCGAAGGGCGAGTACGACTACGACGATCCCGATCTCGCCGCCGAATGCGCAGCGCAGATGGTCGAGATGGGCTTCAGCGCGGTGAAGTTCGATCCGGCGGGTCCGTACACGGCGTATTCGGGCCATCAGCTTTCGCTCGAAGTGCTCGATCGTTGCGAAACGTTTTGCCGCAAGGTGCGCGAAGCCGTGGGCAACAAGGCCGATATTCTGTTCGGCACGCACGGGCAGATGGTGCCGTCGTCGGCCATTCGCCTGGCAAAGCGCCTCGAAAAATACGACCCGCTGTGGTTCGAAGAGCCGGTGCCGCCGGGCCAGCCGGACGCCATGGCCGAAGTCGCGAAGCACACCAGCATTCCGATTTCGGCTGGCGAGCGCCTGACCACGAAATACGAATTCCACAAGCTGCTGGAAGCGGGCGCGGCCTCGATCATCCAGTTGAACGTGGCGCGCGTGGGCGGTCTGCTCGAAGCCAAGAAAGTGGCGACGCTCGCGGAAGTCTATTACGCGCAGATCGCGCCGCATCTCTACAACGGTCCGATTGGCGCAGCGGCGAGCATCCAGCTTGCGGCCTGCACGCCGAACTTCCTGATTCAGGAAAGCATCGGCACGTGGGGCGGTTTCCACGCGGAAGTGCTCAAGCAGCCGATCCAGTGGGAAGACGGCTACATCATTCCGTCGAAGGCGCCGGGTCTGGGCGTCGAACTGAATATGGACGTCGTGCGCGCGCATTCGCCTTACATGGGCAAGCGCCTGCATCTGCAGATGGCGAGCCAGCCGGCCGATGTGCGCGACACCGCACCGGCGCGTGGATAAATACGCGGGAGCATTGCGATGAATTACGACTACATCATCGTCGGGGCAGGATCGGCGGGCTGCATTCTCGCTGAACGCCTTTCGGCTTCGGGACGCCATTCGGTGCTGCTGCTCGAAGCGGGCGGCCCGGACAATTCGTTCTGGTTCAAGATTCCGATTGGCTTTGCCAAGCTGTACTACAACAAGCAGCACAACTGGATGTATTACAGCGAGCCGGAAGCCGAACTCGCGGGCCGCCAGATCTACGCGCCGCGCGGCAAAGTGCAGGGCGGTTCGGGCTCGATCAACGCGATGATTTACGTGCGCGGCGCCGCGCGCGATTTCGACGACTGGGCGGCGGCCGGCAATCCGGGCTGGTCGTACCAGGATGTGCTGCCGTATTTCCGCAAGCTCGAATCGCATCCGCTGGGCGACACGGCATGGCACGGCGCGAATGGCCCCGTGCGCATTTCGCCGATGAAGGACGGCGCGCATCCGATCTGCCAGACCTTCCTCGAAGGTTGCGAGCAGTTGGGTTATGCGCGTAACGACGACTTCAACGGCGCGAAGCTCGAAGGCGTGGGTATTTACGATGTGAATACGCGCGACGGGCAACGTGCGTCGAGCAGCTTCGCGTATCTGCATCGCGCCGGGGCACGTGCGAATCTCAAGATCGAGCACCATGCGCAGGCGATGCGCGTGCTGTTCGATACGAGCGGCGCAACACCGCGCGCGAATGGCGTGGAATTCATGCAGCAGGGCGCGAAGCGCACCGTGCATGCGAACCGCGAAGTGATCGTGGCGGCGGGCGCGGTGGATTCGCCCAAGCTGCTGCAACTCTCGGGTGTTGGCGCGGCGCCGTTGCTCAAGCAGCACGGCATCGGCATGGTCCATGAATTGCCGGCGGTCGGGCAGAATCTGCAGGACCACCTGTGCGTGAGTTTCTACTATCGTTCGCGCGTGAAAACGCTCAACGACGCGTTCAGTAGCTGGGCCAGCAAGCTCAAGTTCGGCATGCAGTATCTGTTCCAGCGCAAGGGGCCGTTCTCGATGAGCGTGAATCAGTCGGGCGGCTTCTTCCGCACGTCTGCCGATGAAGCGCATCCCGATATGCAGGTGTATTTCAATCCGCTTTCGTATCGGATTCCTAAATCCAGTCGTGCGCAGTTGACGCCGGAACCGTACTCGGGTTTTCTCGTCTGCTTCAATCCGTGCCGTCCGACCAGCCGTGGCTCGATCGAGATCGCTTCGAACGATGTGGCCGATGCGCCGAAAATTCGCGGCAATTATCTGTCGACGCAGAAAGACCGCGACGAAGCGATCAAGGGCAGCCGTCTGGTGCGCAAGCTGATGCAGGCGAAAGCGCTCAAGGACATCACTGTGGAAGAAGTCACGCCCGCAGGCGAAGTCACCGACGACGCCAGCATGCTCAAGTTCTTCCGCGAGCAGAGCGGCTCGATCTATCACCTGTGCGGCACCTGCGCGATGGGCCCGGACCCGCGCACCTCGGTGGTGGATGCGCGCCTGCGCGTGCATGGGATCGACGGCTTGCGGGTGGTCGATGCGTCGATCTTCCCGAACATCACGTCCGGCAATACCAATGCGCCGACCATGATGGTGGCGGAAAAGGGCGCGGATCTGATTCTGGAAGACGCGGACCGCACGATCGCCGCGCGCGGTCTCGCAGATAACGTTCAGCGTGCTGCCGCGATCTCTTCCTGAAGCCACTGCCTGAAAAGCTGGAGCGGCCTGGACGCTTTCTGTTCGGGCCGCACCACGAACCAGTAGGATTGCCGCCCATCCACGTGGATGTCGCGCACCGGCGCGAGCAGGCCATCGGCCAGTTCGCGCCCGATCATGTTGCGATCGGCCATCGTCACGCCCAGCCCTTCGATGGCGGCGCGAATCGCATGGTCGAGCAGATCGAATTCATAGCCGCCCGAGGTGTCCACATCCTCGATCCGCGCGGCGTCCAGCCAGTGCCGCCAGGTCAGATAGCGCTGGTTTTCCGCAGCCAGCACATGGAGCAGCGTTTGCTGCGTCAGATCGACCGGACCGTTCGCGAGCAGCGCGGGCGAGCACACGGCGATATGCGACTCGTGCATCAGCAGCGAGCTTTCCAGCCCATCCCATTCGCCATCGCCGAAACGGATCGCACAGTCGAGCGCCGTCGAATCGGCGAGACTGTCCTGTAGCTGCGTGGTCAGGCTCAATTCGAGCGAGGGATGGCGCGCGTGCAGGCGCGTGAGACGCGGCACCAGCCAGCGGCTCGCAAAGGTAGGCGGCGCGTTCACGCGCAGGCGGTTCAGATCGCTCTTCTGCTGGATCGTGCGCACCGTCAGCTCGATGCGGTCGAACGATTGCTGGAGCGTGCGCAGCAGCGCGCGCCCGGCCTCGGTCAGTTCGAGCCGATGATGGTGGCGTTCCAGCAGCGTTTCGCCGAGCTGTTCTTCGAGCTGGCGCACCTGGCGGCTGACCGCGCTCTGCGTCACGTTCAGCTGCTCGGCGGCGCGGGTGAAGCTGCCGCTCGTGCCTGCCGCCTCGAACGCCTTCAGGGCGTTGAGCGCCGGCATCTTTCGCTTCAAGGTTGTCTCCTCGCGATCGGCGCCATCTTGAAAAGACGCGGCGCCAAAACGACGGAGTATACCGGGCGGGTTGGGCCTGGGCGCGCTTTTGCTGCGTTGGCCGCGTTGGCCATTCTGGCGATGCCGGCCCATCTAGCGGCGCGCCCGCGACAGCGCCGCCAGCCCGAGCGCGATGGCCAGCGCGAACACATAAAGGCCGCCCGGCCCCAGCAGACGCATGAAAAGCGAAGCGAGCGTCGGCCCGGCCGCGCCGCCCAGCGAAAACACCAGCAGCAATGTGGCGCTGGTCTGCACGCGGCGGGTTTGATCGACGTGATCGTTGACGTCCGAGACGATCACGCCGTAAAGCGTGAAGGTGAGCGCAACGTAAAGAAACAGCAGCGTGTCCACGAGCCACGGCACGCGCACGACGATCAGCGCGGCCGCCGCGACGGCCGCGGCCAGCGAAATCGCGCCCAGCGTCGCGCGCCGCCCGAGCCGGTCCGAAAGCCGGCCCACCGGCCACTGCGAGAGCAGTGCGCCGATCAGCACGATGCCCATGGCGTGCGAAATATCGCTGGCCGGAAAGCCGATGCGCGCGAGATAGACCGGCGTGAGCGCATAGAACGCGCTGGACAGCAGCCCCGCGCCGATGCACGCCGGCACGCTGCGCGGCGCGACGCGCGCGAGTTCGCGCAGACCGTCGAGCAGCAGCGTCGGGCGCTTGGGCGTGGCGAGCGGCGAAGCGCGCGCGGCGGCTTCGGTCACGGGCGGCGGCACGCTCTGCTGCCAGTCGCCGATCAGCGCGACGGGAATCAGCGCGGCCACGTAAAGACCGTTGACGAGCGCGTGCTCGACATTGCTGCCCGGCGCGGCCACGCCCAGCAGGAACTGTCCGGCGCTCACGCCCAGATAGGTGAGCACGAGATAGAGCGCGAAGGCGCGCCCGCGCTGCGCATTGGCGACCGCGCCGTTCACGCCGCTTTCGATCGACGTGAAGATGCCGACCATGCTGAAGCCCGTGACGAGCCGCAGCGCGGCCCAGACATCGGGCGAATCGAAGGAGAGATAGCCGAGCGCGGCCAGCGCCGTGAGCGCGCCAAAGCCGATAAAGGCGCGCTGCGGCCCGATGCGCCCGACCAGCGGCCCGAGCCCCAGCGCGCCCACGATAAAGCCGACGTAATAGCACGACTGCACGAGGCCGACACCGAGCGCACCATGCGCCGCCTCGAGCATGCGCAACGAGATCAGCGTGGTGAGCAGGCTGTTGCCGCAGACGAGTACCGTGTAGCCGCCCAGCAGGCCGTAGAGCGCCCGCATGCGTGGCTTAGTGGGTCGTGCCGCTGCGGCGCTCGACGAAGCGGCGTACGTAGTCGTCGGCGGGACGATCGAGGATGTCGTCGGGCGTGCCGCACTGGATCAGACGGCCGTCGCGCAGGATCGCAATCTGGTTGCCGATGCGCAGCGCCTCGTCCAGATCGTGCGTGATGAACACAATCGTCTTCTTCAGCGTCTTTTGCAGTTCGAGCAACTGGTCCTGCATTTCGGTGCGGATCAGCGGATCGAGTGCGGAAAACGCTTCGTCCATCAGCAGGACGTCGGTATCGGCGGCGAGCGCGCGGGCCAGACCCACACGCTGGCGCATGCCGCCCGAGAGTTCGTCGGGATAGTGATCGCAGTAATTGCCGAGTCCCACCTTGCCGAGCCATTCGCGTGCGCTCTCCAGCGCGGCGGCTTTTTTCTCGCCGCGCGTGACGAGCGCGTAGGCCGCGTTATTGAGCACGGTCTGATGCGGCAGAAGCCCGAAGCTCTGGAACACCATGCTCACGCCGTAGCGGCGCAGCTCGCGCAGACCGTTATCGGACAGCTTGAGCACGTCCTTGCCGTCGATCAGGATTTCGCCGACGGTCGGCTCGATCAGGCGATTGAAGTGGCGCACCAGCGTGGATTTGCCGGAACCCGACAGCCCCATGATGACGAAGATCTGCCCCGAGCCGATCGACAGGCTTACGTCGTTCAGGCCCACATTGCAGCGGGTCTTTTCCAGCACTTCGGTTTTGTCCGCGCCGCTGCGCAGCATTGCCAGCGCGCGCTCGCTCGCGTCGCGCGCGCCAAAGATCTTGTACACGTGTTTGACTTCGATGCCGCTCATATTCGTTACCTCTGTGCGAATTCGGGTGTGCTGGGCGCAAGCGCCTTACTTGGCCGGCTGGCCGCTCAGGTCGCTGGCTTTGGCCGCCTCGGCGTTGC
Organism: Paraburkholderia sp. Ac-20340; assembly: GCF_017104965.1. Taxonomy (GTDB): domain Bacteria; phylum Pseudomonadota; class Gammaproteobacteria; order Burkholderiales; family Burkholderiaceae; genus Paraburkholderia. The sequence goes on along the minus strand of NZ_JAAGPR010000023.1, from coordinate 16,244 downwards.
TGTCGGCCTGATTGCGGGCGCGGCGAAACGGAATGCGCGACGGCTGCTTGCCCTGGCGCGCGAGGCCGCGCGTGCGGCGTCCCTGGCCGTAGCCCTGGCTGATGCGGTCGATCACGATCGCGAGAATCACGATCGCGATGCCGGCCTGCGTGCCCTTGCCCACGTCGAGCGTCTGGATACCGGCGAGCACGTCTTCGCCGAGACCGCGCGAACCGATCATCGAAGCGATCACCACCATCGACAGCGCCATCATCGTGGTCTGGTTGATACCGGCCATGATGCTCGGACGTGCGAGCGGCAACTGCACGCCGAACAGCAGTTGCGCGCGCGTGGTGCCGAAGGCGCGCGCCGCTTCGACGATCTCGCCATCGACGTGACGGATGCCCAGATCGGTCAGACGAATCAGCGGCGGCAGCGCGTACACCACGGTGGCGAGAATCGCCGGCACCTTGCCGAGGCCGAACAGCATCAGCACCGGAATCAGGTAGACGAAGCTCGGCAAGGTCTGCATCACGTCGAGCACGGGCAGCAGAATGCGGCGCAGCGTGGCGCTACCGGCGGCGAGAATGCCCAGCGGCACGCCCAGCGCCACGGAGATCACGGTGGCGACGACCATCAGCGCGAAGGTCTGCATGAGCTTGTCCCACAGCCCGAAGCAGCCGATCAGCCAGAGCAGCCCGACGAACAGCAGCGCCACGCCCACGCGGCGCGACGCATGCCAGCTTAGCAAGCCGACGAGCGCGAGCACGAGCAGCGGCGGCATCGCGCGCAACAGGCCTTCGAGCGGCACGAGCACGTCGCGCAGCATCAGCACGCTGAAGTTGTGGAACGCGTCGCCGTATTGCTGCACGAACGCGGTGACCTGATCGTTGACCCAATCGGCGATCGACAGGTGAAGAAAGGGTGATCCCATGGTGAGCCTCATTCTGCGTGTGACATGTGTTGCGCCAGGTGCCGATCAGGTCTTCAGACCCGCCTGCACGCGCGCCGCGACATCCGGCGTGAGCCATTGTTTCCAGATTTCCGGGTGCTGCTCGAAGAAGCTGCGCGCGACGGTCGAGGCGTCGAGCTTCTTGTCGTGCATCTGTTGCACCAGTTGTTCGTCGAGCGTGAGCGGCAGGCTCACTTTTTCGAAGAAGGACAGGGCGCCAGGTTCGGCGTCGAAGAAGGGCGTGGAGAGCGCGACCTTCAGATGCGAAACCTTGAACGCGGAAGCGCACGGCGTGCCTTTCGGATCGGCGATGGTGTTCCAGCAGGCGTCCGAATACGGCGCGCCCGCAAGCTGCACGAAGTGGTACTTCGCCATCAGCCCGGCCGGTTGCCAGTAGTAGAACAGGATGGGCTTGCCGCGCTCGTAGGCCGAGGCGATCGCTGCGTCGAGCGCGCCGCCGGTGCCGGGGCGGAAGTTGGTGTAATCGTCGCCGAGCTTGTAGGCGGACATCAGACGATTATTGAAGCGCTCGCAATCCCAGCCGGCCGGGCAGTTGTAGAAGCGGCCCTTGCCGGGTTCTTCGTCGTCGCTGAAAAGATCCTTGTATTGCGGCAGTTGCGCGATCGAGCGCAGTTGCGGCGCGAGCGGCTTGATGCCGCGTTTGGCGTCGCCGTTGATGACGTAGTCGGGCACGTACCAGCCTTCCTTGTCGCCGCCGGGAATCAGTTCGCCCACCAGTTTGACGCTGCCGTCTTTCAGGCCGCGCGCGATGATGGGGCTGCGGCCGGTCCAGTGTTCGGCCCAGATCTGCAGGTCGTTATTGGTGAGCGCGGTTTCCGTGGCGGCGGTGGCGCCCGGCACGACTTCGGTTTTGCAGCCGTAGCCTTTTTCCAGCACGGTGCGGACCATTTCGGTCATCAGCGCGCCGCTTTCCCAGGTGATCTGGGCGAGCTTCACGGTCTTGCCTGACTGGCACCAGCTGGCGCTTGAATTGCCTGCTGCAAAGCTGCTGGTCGCAGCGCAGGTGAGCGCCAGTGCGGCGGCAAGGCGTACGCCTGCCAGCTTCCATCCTTTCATGTCTCCTCCGTTCGCGTATGTCGTATCGGGGTCGCCCGGTTTCCCTCTGCATGGCAGGGGACTTTTGATTTGGCGCGAACAGAGTCTAACGGCAGCATTTTGGGTTGCGAAGCAACGAAAAGTCATCGAAGCATTACCTGATCTCATGCCGATGATCCGGCGTCATGCCCCCATGAGATTTCATAGCTTTCTGCCGTGCGTGGCGTGTGCTGGAATTCGTCTCGACGCGCAGCCTGCATCGATAAAAGCAGCACGCTGCGGCGCACCAATCAAACACCGGAACTCGAGGAGACGGAGTCAATATGAAAGCCATGGAAGTCTATATCGGCGAGGGTTTTGCTGGACCAGGCGTAAACGCTGCACATATCAACATCATGATCGGCCCGCGCAGCGGCCCGGTGGGGCAGGCGTTCACGAACAGCCTGTCGTCGCCGTCGCAAGGTCATGTGCCGTTCATGGTGGTGGCGCAACCCAACGTGCCGGTCAAGCCCGCCACGCTCTATGTGAACAAGGCCGATATTCGCGGCGATCTGCACGGCAACGCCACGTGGGGCGCCTCGCAGGCCGCCATCGCGAAGGCCGTGACGGAAGCGATGCTCGACGGCACGCTGCCGCCCGAAGCGGAAAACGAATGGTGCGTCGTCACCGCGAATTGGGTGAACTGGTCGTGCGACGATCTGGACGCGGTCTACGAGAACAACTACGTCGCCTGCAAGACGGCGATTCGCGCGGCGATGAACGGCCTGCCCAAGCTCGACGACATTGCGAAGATCAAGGATCAGATCAGCAATCCGTTCTACACGCCCAAGGCCAAAGCGGCCTGAATCGCGACACATCAATCAGGTGACTACGATGCAATACGTGCAACTCGGCCGCTCGGGCCTGAAAGTGTCGCGCCTGTGCCTCGGCACGATGAACATGGGCACGCCCGACTGGAAACCGTGGATCTATAACGAAGAGCAGAGCGAACCGATCGTGCGCCACGCGCTCGAAGCGGGCGTGAACTTTATCGATCTCGCGGATTTTTATTCGACGGGTGTAGGCGAAGAAGTGGTGGGCCGCATCGTCAAGCGCATTGCGAAGCGCGACGAACTCGTGTTGACCACCAAGGTGGGTTATCCGATTGGCGGCGGCGTGAATAATCAGGGTCATTCGCGCAAGCACATCATGGACGGCATCGACGGTTCGCTGCGCCGTTTGCAGACCGATTACGTCGATGTCTACATGCTGCATTACTTCGATGTGAATACGCCGGTCGAAGAAACCATGGATGCGCTCAACGATATCGTGCGCTCGGGCAAGGCACGTTATATCGGCGTATCGACGATGTTCACGTGGCAGTTCGCGAAGATTCTGCAGGCCTGCGAGCGCTATAACTTCGCGCGGCCGATCAATATGCAACTGCAATTGAACTGCGCGTATCGCGAAGAAGAGCGCGAAATGGTGCCGTTCTGCCAGGACCAGGGCGTGGGCGTGTCGGTGTTCAGCCCGCTGGCGCGCGGCTTGCTTTCGGGCGACGCGAAGTCGGTGCGCAATCAGACCGACTTCTTCACCACGCAGATGTACGACGATCAGGTTTCGCGTGACGTGGCGATTTCGGTCGCCGAAGTGGCGCAGGCGCGCGGCGTGTCGTGCGCGCAGATTGCGCAGGCTTGGGTGCTCAATCGTCCGGGCATTACGTCGATGCTGGTGGGCGCGGATACGGTCGCGCAATTCGACAGCGCGCTTGCTGCGCTCGACACGAAGCTCGACGCCGACGAACTCTATGAACTCGATCGCAATTACACGCCCTGCGATGTGATCAACGATTATGTGTCGTCGCGTATTCCGCGCGTGCCGCGCGCTTCGCGACGTCTGGAGATCGCAGCATGATCGACGGACTCAAGGAAGCGCGGTTGTGGCGCACGTCGAGTTTCATCGACGGCGAATGGGTGGACGGTGACAGCACGTTTTCGGTGATCGATCCGGCCACGGGCAAGCCGCTTGCCGAAGTCGCGCGTGCAGGGGCGCGCGAAACGCTGCAGGCGGTGGCTGCGGCCTCGCACGCGTTCCCCGCATGGCGCGACGCCACGGCGGCGGAGCGCGGCGCGAAGGTGCGCCGCTGGGGCGAGCTGATGCTCGCGCATCGCGAAGACCTCGCGCGCATCATGGTGGCGGAGCAGGGCAAACCGCTGGCGGAAGCGCTCGGCGAAGTGGCGTATGCGGCGAGCTTTCTCACGTGGTTCGCGGAAGAAGCGCGGCGTGCTTACGGCGACGTGATTCCCGCGCCGAAGAAGGGCGCGCGCATCGTCGTGACGAAGGAAGCCGTGGGCGTGGTCGGCGCGATTACGCCGTGGAATTTCCCGCTCGCGATGGTCACGCGCAAGGCCGGTCCGGCACTGGCGGCGGGCTGCACGATGGTGCTCAAGCCGTCCGAGGAAACGCCGTTGAGCGCTTTCGCGCTCGCCGTGCTGGCGGAGGAAGCGGGCATTCCGCGCGGCGTGTTCAACGTGGTGACGGGCGACGCGCCTGCGATCGGCGACACGATGATGGCGTCGAAGGCCGTGCGCAAGATCTCGTTCACGGGATCGACGCGCGTGGGCAAACTGCTGATGCGTGCGGCTGCGGACAGCGTCAAGAAAGTCTCGCTCGAACTGGGCGGCAACGCGCCGTTCATCGTATTCGACGATGCCGATCTGGACGCGGCCGTGGAAGGCGCGATGGCATCCAAGTTCCGCAATACCGGGCAGACCTGCGTGTGCGTGAATCGCTTTTACGTGCAGGCGGGCGTGCATGACGCTTTCGTCGCAAAGCTCACGGCTGCGGTGCGTGCGCTGCGCGTGTCGAACGGCATGGAGGCAGGCGCGACGCAAGGACCGCTTATCAACGCGGCGGCGCTGCGCAAGGTGGAAGCGCACGTGAGCGATGCGCGCGAGAAGGGCGGTGAAATCGTGTGCGGCGGCAAGGCGCATGTGCTGGGCGGCACGTTTTACGAGCCGACCATCATCACCGGCGCGCACGGCGGCATGATGCTCGCGCATGAGGAAACCTTCGGGCCGGTGGCGGCGGTGTTCCGCTTCGAGACCGAAGAGGAAGCCATCCAGGCGGCCAACGATACGGAGTTCGGTCTTTCCGCCTACTTCTATGCGCGCGATATCGGCCGTGTCTGGCGGGTGGCGGGCGCGCTGGAAAGCGGGATGGTGGGCATCAACGAAGGGATTATCTCTACCGAAGTGGCGCCGTTTGGTGGCGTGAAGGAATCCGGCCTCGGGCGCGAAGGGTCGAAGTACGGTCTCGATGAGTATCTGGAGACGAAGTACATGATGATGGGTGGGTTGGGGTGAGGTGACCTGGGTTGAGCGTTCTCCACGCATTGGCCTTCGGGTCGTCCTGGGCGAAGCCGCCATGTGAAAACGTGGCGGTTTTTTTTGGCGGGGCAGGATGCGACGGTTTTGTAAAACGGGACCCTCGTCTGTGTGCGCTTTGCGTGACGCTTCTTATCGAACGGACTGATGTAGTACTGCACTGAAGCGCTCAAAGAACGAAGGCGGCAGGCGTACCAGATTCTCGTCTTCTCCCCCTCTTTCGAACAACATGGCGTCCTGCCCCCACATGATTTGTGGAACAGAGGTGTGAAGTATTCGTTGTGCGAGCAACGTACCGGTTTTCGCGTCGTAAAGTTTGCCCGAATACTTGGGGTTGTCACCGTGATTCCATTCAAGCAGGCATTCTTCGGCGACATAGCGAGCGTCGGGTGAGGTACTGCGTACACAATCGCTTGGCTCAGGGCGGTGGCCTGCCATGAAGTACAGACTGGCGCAAGCCAGAAAAGCCAGCAGGAAGATACCTTTTTTCATAACTCGATCACTAACGATTTTTTCAGTGAAACATTCATCAGGTCGGAGAACACAATAAAATCACCCCCTCTCTGATGCTTGATTGCCCACTGACGGAAGTCCTTGTTATGTACCGGGTAATAGACGTTGCCCTTTACGCGCATGTTTCCTCTCGCGACCGGGTACTGCAGGTACAGACCTGGCACATTCATTTCAGCTGCAAGCCCGCTATAGGGAACCACAATCACGCCCTTGCTGCTCCAGTGGCCGAGATACTGCGAGATATCGCCGGGCTTGTCGGTAAAGTCGTAACTGTCTTTCACGTATACATATACGCTCTTAATCTCGGCGCTGCGCCCGTCCGCGGAAAACATCACAACATTGGGGGCTGCGTATATGCCGAATGCTCCCAGAGCTCCGGTTAGATCGTCCGGTATGCCATTGTTGTTAATCTCGGATTCGATGAATTCCCCGATTTTTTGTGTAATTGTGCTTCCCACACTCACGCGTTGAAATTGAAAATCACGGTGTAATGCAGAGACATTCTGCTTGCTTAATGTCCACGTATTGATCCGGCTGTACCGATCCTTATACGGCCGCAAGATAGCTTGTAGCGCAATATTTTTTTCGCTCTTCAGGTCTTCGCTCGTTGGCGCATAGTTCAATTCGCCGGCAAACCATCGCTGCATGAGCTTTGCTGCTATAGGCATGTACATCAACCGCATTGCATCGGGTATCTCCTGAATATCGAATGGCGGAATTTCTACGATATTCGGGGCAGTACGGTCTTTCGCCGCGTCAGCTAGTGCAGGCGGGGGCTTGTCCATCGACAGGACGGGCGCAGACACGCGCCGGGTGTCTACGAGCTTGCACCCGCCGCAGGGTTTCCATTTATCGGCCCAGAAAGCTGGTTTGTATGACGGTATTTCTTCGTCGAATAAATACATGGTTGTGCCCCATACAATCGGTCGAAAGCGATCGAAGTCGATGCTATACGCGCTTGATGGTGGCCCGTCTCGAAAATCGCGACGTTGAATTTCTTCTCATACCTCGAATCTAACGCTTCCCCCCATGCCGCTCGATCAACCACCCACTAAAATTCTTCACCCGCACGGTTTCCTGCACTTCCGGCCGCACATCGAGCCAATACCCCGAAGGCCCATCCACTTCGATCTCGCTTAACTGCACCAGTGTGCCGTTCGTCAGTTCCTGCTCGATCATGTGCCGGTCTGCCACCGCGATACCCAGCCCCGCCACCGCCGCATGAATCACCTGATCGAGCGTGCTGAATTCCAGTTCGCCGCGCGGTGCCATTGCCACATCGAGCGCGGCGGCTTCGAGCCAGGCTTCCCACACCAGCAAACGCCGGTCGATATCGAGGATATACAGCCACGGATGCTGCGCCAGAACCTCGCGCAATGCGTCCGTGCTTCCCGGCGCATGTGAGAACTCGCGCGCCGATCCCACCAGCACATGACGCTCGCGCATCAGCAACGTGCTTTGGCCGCCGGGCAGCGGCTCCATGCCAAAGCGGATCTGGCAATCCTCGTTGCGCTCGCTGCCATGCAGCGGCCCGTATTCGTTCGTGATGGAAATACGCAGATCGGGGTGGCGCGTCTGAAAATCGCGCAGACGCGGTGTGAGCCAGCGCGTGGCCAGCGTCGGCGCGGCATTCAGACTCAGCAGACTATTCGAAGGATCGGCGCGAATCGTATCGAGCGTATGCGCGATGCTGTCGAACGCAGCCTGCAGCGTTGGCAGCAGGCGCTTGCCCGCCGCCGTAATTTCCAGCCGATGATGATGCCGCATGAACAGCGGCGTCCCCAGATAATCTTCGAGCAGGCGGATCTGGCGGCTGATCGCGCCTTGTGTGACGTGCAGATTCTGCGCCGCCTTGGTGAAGCTGAGAGTCCGGCTGGCCTCTTCGAATGAACGCAGTGCCGAAAGGGAAGGAAGGCGGCGCATGCTGCAACCTCTTGAAGCAAAACGATACGGATAGCTAAATGGAAAACGCCGGCTTGCGCCGGCGTTTCAGACAGCGTGCGTCAGAAGGAGTGGGTGATACCCACGCGGCTGACCACCTGGTTTTGCGTGCTCGACGGATTGAAGCCCGTGATCTGCGCGTTTTCCGCGCTGCCTGCTGCGTGCTGGTACGAGCCCATCGCGTAGACCGAGGTGCGCTTGGACAGCGCATATTGCGCGATCAGGTTGACCTGATGGTATTTCGGATCGCCGTCGGTGGCATGATCCTGGCCCATCGTGAAGGTGTAGCCCGCGCCCACCGAGAAGGCCGGCGTGACCGCATACGTGCCCGAAAGCTCGTAGTTCTGGAAGTGCAGATCGTGGCTGCCGTTACCCGAGGAGAAGTCCACGTTCGAGTAGTTCGCCATCAGCTTGAGGCTGCCCAGCACATACGATGCGCCCGCCGAAAGAATGCCTTGATAGCGTGCATTCGCCAGCGCGTTGCCGTAGATCGTGTTCACGTAGCCGCCGCCGCTGCCATATCCCGCCACGGCCGAAATCGGATCGTTGATGCGCAGGTAGCCGACGCCCGCGCTGAACGATCCCAGCGTATACGCCGCTGCCGCGCTATACGATGCGTTGTTCGAGAACTGGCCGGCCTGGCCGCCGAACGAGTAGTGGCCTTCGAACTGGAAGCCTGCGATTACCGGGCTGATGTACTTGATCGCGTTGTTGACCGGGAACCCGTTGTCGAGGTTGTCCATGTCGTTCGGGTGCGCGAAGTACCAGCCGCCATAGTTGCCGTTCAGCGAGTACGGCTCGATCAGATCGACGGTGGCGTCCCACTGTTTGCCCAGCGTCACCTGACCGTATTGTTCCGATTTCAGGCCGACATAAGCGTTACGCGAAAACGCCAGGCCGCCGCCCGCCGCGCCCGTCGCGGCGTTGAAGCCGCTTTCGAGGCGGAAGATCGCCGAATAGCCGCTGCCCAGGTCTTCCGAACCGCGCAGGCCCCAGCGGCTGCCTGCCGGCACGCCGCTTTGCATCTGCACCAGATGGCCGCCGCTGCCCGGCACGAGGTTGCCGTTCGCGCCGTTGACGACGTTATTGGCGTAGTCCACGCCCAGATCGATGATGCCGTACAGCGTGACGCTGCTTTGCGCATGAGCGCCCGCTGCGGCGAGCGCGAGCGGCAGCGCCGCGAGAAGTTTCTTCTTCACTCCGAGTCTCCTTGGTTGAGCGCCGCAGCCTTTGAGGCGCCCATTTCTGGTTAGCTACTTACCTGGTAATACGAATTAAATGACGATTCAAGCGCCCAGCGACTTCTGCACCTTGGTCGCGACATCGGCGGGCACCCACGTCTTCCACATTTCCGGATGCGTCTTGAGGAACTTGAGCGCTTCGGCCTGGGCATCGACCTTATGCTCGGTCATGTCGAGAATCGTGTTGTTCAGGAAGTCGATCGGGAAATTCACTTTCTGGAAGAACGCCATCACGTCCGGTTCGGCCTGATAAAAAGGCGTCGATACGCCGATCTTCAGTTGCGAAACCAGATACGACGACGCGCACGGCTGCGTGCTGCCGGCATCGCGCAGCGTCTTCCAGCAGGCTTCGTTGAACGGCGGCATCTTGAGTTGCACGAACTTGTACTTCGCCATCAGCGCGGCCGGTTCCCAGTAGTAAGTGAGGATCGGCTTGCCGCGAGCATAGGCCGATGAAATCGCCGCATCGAGCGCCGCGCCCGTGCCGGGGCGGAAGTTCGTATAGCTGTCGTCGAGCTTGAGCAGTTTCAGCAGGCGCGTGTTCACGCGCTCGCAATCCCAGCCCGACGGGCAGTTCAGGAAGCGGCCGTGATCCGGTTCTTCGTCGTCGGTGAAGAGGTCTTTGTACTTGGGCAGATCGCTCACGGATTGCAGGCCCGGCGCGCTCGGCTTGATGCCGCGCTTGGGGTCGCCGTGAATCACGTAGTCGGGCACGTACCAGCCTTCCTTCGTGCCGCCCGGCAGCGTGTCGCCCACGAGCTTCACCGAACCGGCCTTCACGGCGCCCGCGATGATTTCCGAGCGGCCCGTCCATTGTTCCGACCACACCTGCAGGTCGTTACGCGAGAGCGCCGTTTCCGTGGCGGCCGTGCTGCCAGGCACCGTATCGGTCTGGCAGCCGTAGCCGTTCTTGACGATGTAGCGCAGCACTTCGCTGGTGAAGTTGCCGCTTTCCCACGTGACGCCCGCGAAGTGCACCGGCTTGCCCTGGCTGCACCAGTTGCCGGCCGCGTGCGCGGGCATCGTGGCAATGGCGAGCGGCGCGGCGAGCAGGGCCGCCCGGAGGGCGGCAATCAGCGGTCGGGTAAGTTTTTTCATGACGTGTCTCCTTCTATTGGAATTGTTTCGGAATGCTTCAGGTTTAGTCCGGTCGTTCGCGTTTTTTGGGCGCACCCGGAGCGGGGCGCTTGCGCGTTGGCCCGCTTTATTCAGATGTTTTGTCGACGATTCAGTCGTAGCGGCTGTCGCTGGCAAGCGTGCTAGCCAGCACCGCTTCGTCCAGTTCGATACCGAGACCCGGCGCGTCGCCCAGGTCGATCCAGCCTTGCGCATCGGGCTCGATTGCGCGCGTGAGCGGATAGTCGCGCCGCGCGGGCGTCCATTCGGGCGGGTCGTAGGGGAATTCGACGAAGGGCGCGTTGCCCGCGCCCGCCACCACATGCAGATTCGCTGCGAGGCCAATGCCGTTGCCCCACGTGTGCGGCGTGAAGATCTTGCCGCTGGCTTCGATCTGCGCGGCGAGGTGGCGCGCGCCTTCCATGCCGAGCGAGCAGACCACATCGGGTTGATAGACGTCGAGGCAATCGTGCGCGAGCAGCGCCGCGAATTCGTGCGCCTCGCGCGTCATCTCGCCGCCGGCAATGCGCACTTCGGTCAACTGGCGCAGACGCGCATGACCCGCGTAATCGCCGCGATGCAGCGGCTCTTCCACCCAATAAGGCCGATAACGCTCGATCTCGCGAATCACCGCGAGCGCTTCTTCCACGCGCCACGGCGCCTGCGTGTCCCAGGGCATGCGCCAGCCCTGATTGCAGTCGACCATGATCTCGATGGTGTCGCCCGCGGCTTCGCGCACGGCGGCCAGCGCGGCGATATCGTCGGCGAGACGCTCGCGGCCGAAGCGCACCTTGAGCGCCGGAAAGCCGCGCTCGACGGCGTGTTCGGCCCAGCGCGCCATCCCATCGAGCGGACGATGCACGCCCGAGGACGCGTAAGCGCGCACCCGGCGCGAGCGTGCGCCGGCCATCTGCCAGCACGGCTCGCCCAGAATCTTGCCGGCCAGATCCCACAGCGCGACGTCGAGCGGCCAGAGCCGGCCGGCGTGGAAGCTGAGATTGTCGAGGATGGCACTGTGGCGGGCCAGATCGAGCGGATCGGCGCCGATGAAGAGTTCGCGGTAATCGTCGAAGCCGTACATGGCGTCGCCCGAGCCGATGCCGACACGTCCTTCGCTGTCCTCCACACGCACGATGGTCGCGGGGAAGGCGCGGCGCGGGCGGCTGTCCCAGGACGCCGGAAACGGCGGATCGAGCGGCAGACGATGCTGGCTGATCGTGATGCGGGCGATGCGATTGGTCATGGCGCGTGTCGCGCCGCCTGCTGCGCGCGAAACGCGGTGCGGGCGGCGATTGTCTCCTTGGCCTCTTCAGGCGTTACGGCATCCTAGAGGGTCAATTTGTGGCACTCAATGAAGTCAATTGAAGTAAATGACAGCCTTCAATTCCGCGAATTGGGCGCGATAATGACGCAGCCGCCGTGCGGGAGCGCGGCGCGCTTCGACCTTCGGGAAAACACCCATGAACGGCTGGTTGCCCACGCTGCCCGCGCTACCGCGCGGCGAACCGAAATACCGCGCGATTGCCTACGCTTACGCACAGGCAATCAACGGGGGCCAGATGTTGCCCGGCGAGAAATTGCCCGCGCATCGGCTGCTGGCAAAGAAATTGAATGTGACGACCGGCACGGTCAGCCGCGCCTATACCGAGCTTGAGCGTTGCGGCATGGTGGTGGCGCGCGTCGGCGACGGCACCTATGTGGCCGAACCCGATGCCGATGGCGCACGTCTGCCCGCGCGCACGCGTCAGGCGCCGGAGCACAGCGAGGCGGCGGCGAGCACGCCGTTGGGCAGCGCGCCGCCTGCGCCCGCGCCGGGGCGTCCGGTCGATCTCGGCCAGAACGTGCCGATGCCGACGGACGAAGCGCTGCTGCTCACCCAGACGCTGCGCGAACTCGCCGCCGACGAACGCCTTGCCGGCGAATTGCTGCTGTATCAGCCCGAAGGCGGCCGGCGCTCGCATCGCGAAGCCGGCGCGCGCTGGCTTGCGCGCATGGGCTGCACGGTGCCCGCCGAACGCGTGCTTGTGACCCAAGGCGCGCAACATGGACTTGCCTGTGTGCTGCGCGCGGTGCTGCGTCCCGGCGACACGATTTTCGCGGAGGCGCTGAGCTATCCGGGCATCGTCGCGCTGGCGCGGCAACTGCGGCTGAACCTGGTCGGCATCGAAATCGATGAAGAGGGCATCGTGCCCGCCGCGCTCGAACGTGCCTGCGCGCTGCTCGCGCCGCGCGCGCTGTTCTGCGTGCCGACGCTGCACAACCCGACCACGGCGACGCTCTCCGAAGCGCGCCGCGCGGCCATCGCCGAGATCGCCGTGCGTCACCATCTGGTGGTGATCGAAGACCTGGTTCCGGCGGCGCTGCTCGATGCGCCGCCTGCGCCGTTGACGGCGCGCTTGCCCGAGCACGGCATCGTGATCAGCAGTCTGTCGAAGGCGGTTGCGCCGGGTTTGCGCGTGGGTTACGTGCAGGCGCCGCAGGATTGGGTCGGCAAGATTCTCGCGGTGATCCGCAGCGACTGCTGGATGACTTCGCCTTTGAGCGCGGAAATCGCGGCGCGCTGGATCGTCAATGGCGAAATCGACCGCCTGGTCGCGCAGCAGCGCGCCTGCGTGGATGTGCGTCAGGCGATTGCCGCCGAAGTGCTGTCGGGCTGGACATATCGGACCGATCCGGCCAGCCCGCACTTGTGGTTGCCGCTCGCGGAACCGTGGCGCGCAGCGGAGTTCGCGGCGGCGTTGCGCCAGGCGGGCGTGCTGGCGAAGACGGCGGATAGCTTCGTGATCGGGCGCGGGTCGGCGCCGCATGCTGTGCGTTTGAGCCTGGGCGGAGCGCGCTCGCACGAGACCTTGCGCGATGCGCTGGAAGTGCTTGCGCGCACGCTGCGTAATGGGCCGGAGGGGCTTTATTCGGCGTGAGGGTGCGTGACTGTGGACACGGCGGCGACACGATAGGCACCGTCATTCTGGCGCGCTAGCCTATGACGTCATTCAACCGTCAGCGAGCGCGATCATGAGCGATGCAAAGGAATCGAAGAAGAAATCCTCGAAAGGCAGCAAGGTCAAAGCGCCCAAAGCATCCAAAGCACAAACCGGAGCCGAGGCCGGCAAGGCCAGGCGCACCCAGGTGATGGGCGAAGCCTTCGTGGCGCGCGCGATGGGATCGATGGACGGCTTCACGCGCCCACTCCAGGAATGGCTCAACGAACACGCATGGGGCAGCACGTGGCTGCGCGACGGACTCGATCTCAAGACGCGCAGTCTATGCACGTGCTCGATGCTCGCAGCGCTCGGTCGTAGCACCGAACTCAAAGGCCACGTGCGCGGCGCGATCAACAACGGCGCAAGTGTCGTGGAAATTCGCGAAGTGCTGCTGCACAGCGCGATCTATGCGGGCGCGCCCGCGGCGAGCGAAGCGTTTCGGGCTGCGAAGGAAGTGCTGGCGGAGATGGGCGTCGAATTGCCCGAGTGACTTTTATTCAGTGCGCGACGCTCGAAGCGTCGCGCACTGTCTGCGCTGAATGCGCGCTTCAGGCCGTCACGCCTTCTTCGGCTGCGCTGCTTACCGTCGCGAGATCGTCGACTACGACCGGCACGCGTCGCGCCACCGCGCACATCAACTCATAGCCGATCGTGCCCGCCGGTTCCGCCACTTCATCGACCTTCACGTTTTCGCCCCACAGCTCGACGTGCGAGCCGATGCCCGCGTTCGGACAAGGCGTGAGATCGACCGTCAGCATATCCATCGACACGCGGCCGACCGTGCGCGTGCGCACGCCATCGACGACGATCGGCGTGCCCGTCGGCGCATGACGCGGATAGCCATCCGCATAACCGCACGCCACCACGCCGATGCGCATCGGCTGCTCGACCGCATAGGTGCGCCCATAGCCGATGGTTTCCTGCGGCGCGAGCGTCTGCACGCCGATGATCTGGCTCGACAGCGTCATGCCCGCACGCAGGCCGACGCCTTCGATATGCCGCGCCGCGCCCGTGGGCGACGCGCCGTAGAGGATCGTGCCGGGACGCACCCAGTCGCGGTGCGCGTGCGGATGCCAGAGCACCGCGGCCGAATTCGACAGCGTGCGCTCGCCCGGAATGCCGGCGGTTGCGGCATCGAAGCGATCGAGCTGCCAGTCGATGGAGCCATCGTCGGCGTTGGCGAAGTGGGTCATCAGCGTGATCGCGCCGATCGTCGGAATCGCGCGGGCGCGTTCCCAGGCCGCGCGATAGGCGTCGGGCCGGTAACCCAGCCGGTTCATGCCCGAGTTCATCTTCAGTTGGATGTCGATCGGCTGCGTGGTGCGCGCGGCCGCGAGCAGCGCCAGTTGCTCGTCGCAATGCACGGCGACGCTCAGGCGATGCGCGACCACGGTGGCAACGTCGGCGGCATCGAACACGCCTTCGAGCAGCAGGATCGGCTTGGTCCAGCCGAGTTCGCGCACGCGCACCGCTTCGTCGAGATCGAGCAGGGCGATGCCGTCCGCGTCCGCGAGCGCCGCATAAATGCGCTCGATGCCGTGACCGTAAGCATTGGCCTTGACGACGGCCCACACGCGCGCGCCCGCGGCGCTGCGCGCGGCGAGCTGGAGATTGTGGCGGATGGCTTCGGGATGGATGCGGACGGAAATGGGGCGCGGCATAGGCGATCCTGCGGACGAAGGTTGGCTGGCTTGACCAGTAATTTGTGCAATCGTATTGATTTTCGTCCAGTTATTTTTAATGAATTTTTCTGGGAATTTGGGTTTATCGACTGCGTTTATGCGATCTGGCGGTCCCGGGGCCCGCTTTATGCCGATGACTGCTGCTCGCGCGCCGCGTGGCGCAAGGCTTCCAGCACGGTGGCGACGGCCGCGCTGCGCGGCTCGTGACTCAACGCGCCGACGGCGGGCGCAATCGTCGTGAGTTTGAGCGGCAGCGTGCGCAATTCGCGCATGGCGTCGCTGCGGGCCGCGCGCGTGGCCGAGGTCACGAACAGGCAGGGCATGCGCTGCGCCACGGCGCGATTGGTGTGATGCGAGGCCGATTCCATGAGGATTTGCGGCATGGCGTGGCCCGCGCGCGCGAATTCGGCTTCCAGAGCGGTGCGCATCGGCGAGCCCAGCGGCGGCGCGATCCACGGGAACGCGGTCGTATCGGCCCAGCTGATGCGCGTGCGCCGGTGCAGCGGATGCCGATGACCCGCCACGACCACCACCTCGTCGCGTAGCAGTTCGTCCGCGCGCAGGCCCGAGGCCAGCGCGGTCGCTTCCAGGCGGCACACCAGCAGATCGAGTTCGCGGCGCTGCGCGTGCGGTAGCAGGCGATCGAGCGTATCGACGCGCACGTTGAGCTGGATCGGCGTGTCGTGCTCGCGCAGCCACGCGAGCACGCTGGGCAGGAACTGCTCGTCCATATTCGGCAGCAGGCCGATGGTGAGCGGCTGGCCCAGACCGTGGCGCAGTGCTTCGAAAGCGGGTTCGATCTCGCGCAGATCGTTGAGGATGCGTGCGATGCAGTCGAGCATCGCCTCGCCGTAAAGCGTGGGTTCGACGCGCCGCGAGGTGCGCTCGAACAGCTTGAGGCCGAGCGATTCTTCGAGCTCGCGCAGCCATTTGGACAACGCGGGCTGCGAGATCGACGCGGTTTCGGCCGTGCGCGCGAAGCTGCGAAAGCGGCCCAGCCATTCGAGCGTTTCGAGGTCGCGCAGACGCAAACGGCGCAGTGCAACCGGCAAGGCGGCCAGGCGCGCGGCGTCATGCGCGGCGCGTGGACTGGCAGCGGGCTTGGTCGCAGTATTGGCAGCAGCTTTTGCAGCACTCATGACAGGGCGATTCCATTCATATATCCACGGTTATGGATTATGCGGAATCTTTCATCGAATCTCACGCCGATCCGCGAATAATAAAAGGCCCGCGAACAAGGGCGTGCGCGCAACGACGACACGCCCACCATGAAGGAGACAGCCGATGAAGGACCGTACCAACGACGGACGCCGCAACTTTCTCAAGGCCGCCGGCGCGGCAGTGGCGACAGCGGGCGTGAGCGCCGCCGCGCCAGCGGTCGCTACGGCGGCCGAGCCGCCGCGCACTGCGGGCACGCC
>NZ_JAAGPR010000022.1 GCF_017104965.1 Paraburkholderia sp. Ac-20340 | reverse complement strand
TTGAGCCCGGAGTGGACGGAACGCTAGCAGGTTGAGAACAGAGCTGGGAGAGCCGGTGCGTTCAATCTGCGGCGCGGCGCGCGTTTAATGTCGGCATTCGTTGAACGTTGAACCGCCGACGTCGACGCCTGGCGCGCGATCCGCGCCAGCGCGCCGGTGAGCCGCGCCAATGCGGTGCGTCAGCTACTGGCCGCCGCGCGTTACACCGTAAACGGCGCGGCAAACAGCGCGCCGCGCTGCGCGACGCTCGTGCTGTCCTCGCAGGCGGATCAACTCGTCGATCCGGTCTGCTCGGCGCGGCTTGCGCGTGCGTGGGGCGCGGTGCAGCGCGTGCATCCGTGGGCCGGTCACGACCTGCCGCACGACGATCCGCAATGGCTCGTCGAAGCGGTCTGCGCCGCGTTTCCCCTGGCCGAACCCATCCAGACCCACCGCGCGGGCGACTGAAGCAAGTCAGCGCGCCGCGCCCGCAAGGTCCGCACGCCGATTGCTCCATAATAGGGACCGTTTTCCCCGCATTCTTTGGAACGACTCCCGCATATGAACGATCAAGACCGTCTGGCGGCCGCCCCGGCTGCGCCGCGCCTCACGAGCCTCTCGCACGGCGGCGGCTGCGGCTGCAAGATCGCGCCGGGCGTGCTCTCCGCGCTGCTGGCGCGCAGCACGCCGCTCACCGCCGCGTTTCCGAACCTGCTCGTGGGCACCGAAACCGCCGACGACGCCGCCGTCTACAAGCTCAACGACGAGCAGGCCATTGTCGCGACCACCGACTTCTTCATGCCGATCGTCGACGATCCCTACGACTTCGGCCGCATCGCCGCCACCAATGCGCTTTCCGACGTCTACGCGATGGGCGGCAAGCCGATCCTCGCGCTCGCGCTGGTCGGCATGCCGATCAACGTGCTGCCGCATGAAGTGATCGCGCAGGTCCTGCGTGGCGGCGAAGACGTCTGCGCCGCGGCCGGCATTCCCGTGGCGGGCGGCCATTCGATCGATTCCGTCGAGCCGATCTACGGTCTCGCGGCGCTGGGCGTGGTGCATCCCGAACGCGTCAAGCGCAACGCGTCCGCGCGCGCGGGCGACGTGCTGGTGCTCGGCAAGCCGCTGGGCGTGGGCGTGCTGTCCGCCGCGCTCAAGAAAGATCTGCTCGACGCCGCCGGATACAAGGCGATGGTCGATGCCGCCACACTGCTCAACAAGCCCGGCGCGCCGCTCGCGGAGCGCGACGGCGTGCACGCGATGACCGACGTGACCGGCTTCGGCCTGCTGGGCCATACGCTGGAAATCGCGCGCGGCGCGGGCCTCACGGCGCGCGTGCGTTACGCCGATCTGCCGTGGCTGCCGGGCGTCGAGGCGCTCGTGGAGCAGGGCGTCTTCACCGGCGCATCGGGCCGCAACTGGGCTTCCTATGGCGATGGCGTGACGCTCGCGCCGCATCTGCCCGAAGGCGCGCGCACGCTGCTGACCGATCCGCAGACGTCCGGCGGCCTGCTGGTCGCCTGCGCGCCGGAAGACGTCGACGCCGTGCTCGCGCTGTTCCATGCCGATGGCTTCGCGTCCGCGTGTGTGATCGGCGAACTCAGCGATGGTCCGGCACGCGTCGAGGTCGTATGAGCGGCGAGTCACCGAAAGCCATTTTCTACGCCCTGGCGGCGAACGCCGGCATCGCGGTCTGCAAGTTCGCGGCGGCGGCGTTCACGGGCTCTGGCTCGATGTTCGCCGAGGCGATTCACTCCACGGCCGATTGCGGTAACCAGCTTCTGCTGCTGTTCGGCCTGCGCCAGTCGCGCGAGGCGCCCACGCCGCTGCA
The DNA here is from genome assembly GCF_017104965.1 of Paraburkholderia sp. Ac-20340. GTDB lineage: Bacteria > Pseudomonadota > Gammaproteobacteria > Burkholderiales > Burkholderiaceae > Paraburkholderia. The sequence continues at coordinate 128,181 of NZ_JAAGPR010000022.1, read as the reverse complement.
TCCGATGGGCACGGGACGCGCGATCAACTTCTATTCGCTGCTGGTGGCGCTGCTGCTGTTTTTCGTGGGCGGCGCGTTCTCGGTGTACGAGGGCGTGCATCGGCTGGTCCTGCGCGAGCCGCTGCAATATGTGTATGTGGCGCTGGGCGTGCTCGGCATTTCGGTGCTGCTCGAAGCGTTTTCGCTCTATGGCGCGATCAAGGAAATCCGCAAGGGCTCGCCCACAAAATCGCTGTGGCGTTGGGCGCGCGAAACGCGCGATTCCGATCTGCTGGTGGTGGCGGGCGAAGATATCGCCGCGCTGGCGGGTCTGGCGATCGCCTTTGTCGCCGTGCTGCTGACGGTTATCACGGGCAATCCCATCTGGGATGCGTGCGGGTCGATTGCCATCGGCATCTTGCTGATGGGGATTGCGTGGTTTATCGCGCGCGAAGTGAAGTCGATGATCGTCGGCGAATCGGCGAGCCCGGAAATGCGCCGCGATATCGAAGCCTACCTGCGCGCGCGGCCCGAAATCCGCAGCATCATCAGCCTGATCACCCTGCAATGGGGCCGGGAAGTGATGGTGGCCGTGCAGTGCGAGATGCTCGACTACGAGCACAGCCGCACGATGGTCGAGGCAATCAACGAGATCGAAGCCGATCTGCAGGCGCGCTTTCCCGTGGTGCGCTGGGTGTTCTTCGAGCCGGATTTCGTGAACCGGTGATGTTGTGCCGCAGGTAGTGCCTCAGATAGTGCCGCAGCACCCGCTCCATCGCGCCCGACAGTCCTGAAAACTGTCGGGTTTTTTTTCGCGCTGCCGTCTGGGCGCGTCGGTGGTTCCGCCCCTTTTTATTCATCTCGTCTCGAAATAGAAAACGTTCTATATCGACGTTTGGCTCCAATCGCAAAAATGGATACCAGTTCGCAGAGATGACGTGGCAGGTTCAAAGTGCCACGGAATTCGAAGCGTCTTGGGTCTGGTTACTTTCGATCATGGTTCGGTATCCGAATTAATCGATCGAGGCGACGTTTTTGAATTGGAGAAGGCAAGATGAACAAGAGCTATCGGTCGGTTTGGAATGCGTCCACGGCGACCTGGACGGCGGTGCAGGAAAACGCGAAGGCCAAGGGGCGTGGGACGTCGCTGAAACTGGGCGAACCGGTAGCTCTCAAGGGCGGCGCATGGCGCGCACTCTCGCGCATGTTCGTGCTGGTGGCGGGTTGCGTGGGCCTGACCGTGCCGATGATGGCTTCGGCTTCGGATCTTTGCGTGACGGATGCGTCGGGTAGCTACGATTACTCGACAACTGGACAGACGAGTGACGGTAGCTGCGCAATCTCGCCGTCGACCTTCACGGGCCTCAATAACGCGAACTACGTCATTTTGGGCGATAGCGGCACGGCCGCGATGGCCATCAGCAACAACCAGTTCCAGTTTTACGTTCAGAGCGCGTCGAGCGGCACGGGTTCATACCTGACGTTCCAGAACCTCGACACTGGCGGCGTGACGATCGACGGCCTTGCACCTGCCGCATTGAGCTCGTCCAGCCAGCAGGCTGTGAACGGCTCGCAGCTCTACGCGACCAACACGCAAGTGACGGCGAATACGACAAGTATCGCGAACCTGAACACGAGCGTGGCGCAGAACACGTCGGATATCTCGACGCTCAGCGGCAGCATCACGAACATCAGCGGCGCGATGGCTGACTCGGTGATGTACGACTCGTCGGCGCATGCGTCGGTGACGCTGGGCGGTGTGGGCGCGAGCACGCCGGTGGCGCTGCGCAACGTAGCGAACGGCACGCTCGGCGCAACGAGCACCGATGCGGTGAACGGCTCGCAACTCTACGCGACCAACACGAACGTCGCGAGCGTGACGACTACGCTGAACGCCATCACCAGCGGTGGCGGCGTCAAGTATTTCCATACCAATTCGTCGGGGGCAGATTCCGTTACTATCGGCCAGGACAGCACAGCCATCGGGCCGGGCGCGAGCGCAAATAACGGGGAGGCCATTGCGTTTGGTCCGAATGCGACAGCGGGTGCTGCGTTATGGACCCCGGGCGGGCAGGAAATCGCCGTCGGCAGTGGTGCCGTCGCCAGATCCGGTGCTGCCATTGCGCTGGGAGCCAATGCACGCACAGGCGTGACGGCATTCTTCGGCCAGTCGTATGACATGATTGCGATCGGCCGCAACGCCGAAGCGGAATATGGCAGCAGCATTGCGCTTGGCGGTTATGCGCTTGCCGCACCGCCGTCCAACGGTACCAATGGCGCAATTGGGTACGCCGTGGCGATCGGTGAATATGCGTCCTCTACCGCGACCGGTGGGCTTGCGATTGGCGCGGTATCCAGCGTTTCGGCCACCGGCGGCGTCGCGCTTGGGTGGAACTCGACGGTTAGCGGAACCAATGCGCTGTCCTTGGGCGCGAACTCGATCGCTACGGGCACAAATGCCATCGCATTGGGCGCCAGCGCGAAGACTAGCGGAGCGAATTCCGTCGCAGTAGGGGTGAGCGCAATTGGCAACGGTGTTACATCGGTTGCCATGGGCGCTAACTCGAATGCTGCTGGTCAGGCCTCCGTTGCCATCGGCAACGGTTCGTACGGTGGACTGGATTATGCGACTTCGCTCGGCAATTACTCGTCGGCGAGCGGGGACCGTAGCGTTGCCGTGGGAGCGAGCGCCAAGGCTGGCGGTAGCTACTCGACTGCGTTCGGTACGCTTGCAAGCGCGGCGGGCGCAACTTCGACGGCATTGGGTACGTCGGCGAATGCCAGCCAGACGAATGCAGTGGCGATAGGCAATGCCGCCAACGCATCGGTGGCGAATTCGGTCGCGTTGGGTAACGGTGCGACGACGACCGCTGCTGTTGCAACGGCGAGTGGGACGATTGGCGGAACGGCATACAACTACGCTGGCACGACGCCTACGGGTGTTGTCAGCGTGGGCACGGCAGGCGCTACGCGCCAGATCCAGAACGTGGCGGCGGGTCAGGTCACGGCAGCGAGCACCGATGCGGTGAACGGTTCGCAACTCTATGCAACGAACACGCAGGTTACGGCGAATTCGACGGGCATTGTCAATCTGCAAGGCTCGGTGACGACGCTTCAAGGTCAGATGACGTCTGTCCAGGGCCAGTTGACGACGCTGCAGGGCACGATGGCCGATGCGGTGGCGTATGACTCGTCGGCACATGGCTCGGTGACGCTCGGTGGCGTGGGCGCGAGCGCGCCGGTGGCGTTGCATAACGTGGCAGCCGGTTCGCTCGGCGTATCCAGCACCGATGCCGTGAACGGCGCGCAGCTCTACGCGACGAACACGCAGGTGGCGAACAACGCTTCGTCGATTACGAGTCTCGATGGCCGCGTGACGCAGAACACCGTGGATATCTCGACGATCTATGGAAATCTCACGAACATCAGCGGGCAAATGGCCGATGCGGTGGCGTATGACTCGTCGGCGCATGGCTCGGTGACGCTCGGTGGAGTGGGTGCCAGCACGCCGGTGGCGTTGCATAACGTGGCAGCCGGTACGCTTAGTGTTTCGAGCACCGATGCGGTGAACGGTTCGCAGCTCTACGCGACGAATACGCAGGTGGCGAACAACACCTCCTCGATTACCAACCTCGATGGTCGCGTGACGCAGAACACCACGGATATTTCGACGCTCAACGGCAATGTCACGAACCTTGATTCGCGTGTGACGCAGAACAGCTCGGATATTTCGACGCTCAGCAGCAGCATCACGAACATTAGCGGCACGATCGCCGATGCCGTGTCGTACGACTCGTCGGCGCATGGATCGGTGACCTTGGGCGGTGTGGGCGCGAGCACGCCGGTCGCATTGCGTAACGTCGCGGCGGGTACGCTCAGCGTATCGAGCACCGATGCCGTGAACGGCTCGCAACTCTACGCGACGAACACGCAGGTGGCGAATAACACCTCCTCGATTACGAATCTCGACGGTCGCGTGACACAGAACAGTTCGGATATTTCGACGCTCAACGGCAATGTCACGAACCTTGATTCGCGTGTGACGCAGAACAGCTCGGAGATTTCGACGCTCACCAGCAGCATCACGAACATCAACGGCACGATGGCCGATGCGGTGGCGTATGACTCGTCGGCGCATGGATCGGTGACGCTCGGCGGTGTGGGCGCGAGCACGCCGGTGGCGCTGCGTAACGTCGCGGCAGGCACGCTCGGCGTATCGAGCACCGATGCCGTGAACGGCGCGCAACTCTACGCGACGAATACGCAGGTGGCGAACAACGCCTCCTCGATTACCAACCTCGACGGCCGCGTGACGCAGAACAGCTCGGAGATTTCGACGCTCACCAGCAGCATCACGAACATCAGCGGCACGATGGCTGATGCGGTGGCGTACGACTCGTCGGCGCATGCATCGGTGACGCTCGGCGGTGTGGGCGCGAGCACGCCGGTGGCGCTGCGCAACGTAGCAGCCGGTTCGCTCAGCGTATCCAGCACCGACGCCGTGAACGGTTCGCAACTCTACGCGACCAACACCCAGGTCAGCAGCAACACCACGTCGATCACGAATCTGGATTCGCGCGTTTCGCAGAACTCCCAGGATATCGCCGCCATCAACAGCAACATCACGAACCTCAACGGCACGATGGCCGATGCGCTGGTGTACGACTCGATCGCACACACCTCGGTGACGCTGGGCGGCGTGGGCGCGATCGCGCCGGTGATGCTGCGCAACGTGGCCGCAGGCGGCGTCAGCGCGTCGAGCACGGACGCCGTGAACGGTTCGCAACTCTTCGCGACCAATCAGCAGACTGGCAGCAACACGTCGGCGATCACGAACCTGGACGCCCGCGTAACGCAGAACACGACCGACCTCAGCAACCTGACAAACAACATCAACAATAGCGTCGTTGGCCTCGTTCAGCAGGACGCGACGACGCAAGACATCACGGTGGCGAAGAGTCTGGATGGCACGGTCGTCGACTTCACCGGCACGGCGGGCACCCGCAAGCTCACGGGTATTTCGGCAGGCGCGGTGAATGCATCGAGCGCCGATGCCGTGAACGGCGCACAGCTTTACGCGGTGGCAAACTCCACAGCGAACGCACTGGGCGGCGGTTCGACCGTCAACGCGGACGGCACGATCACCGGCCCGACCTACACCATCGGCGGCAGCACGTACACGAATATGGGCAGCGCGCTGACCAACATCGACAGCCGCGTGTCGAGCATCGAAACGCAGGTCAACAACGTGGCGGGCGGTGTGGCGAATGCGGTGCAGTACGATTCGCCGGCGCACGACAAGGTCTCGCTGGGCAATGCGGGCATGACGGTGCAACTCACGAATCTCTCGGACGCCGTGCTTTCGGAAACGAGCACCGACGCCGTAACGGGCGCGCAACTCTACAAGACGAATCAGGATGTCTCGAACCTGACTCAGGCGATCCAGAACATCGGCGATACGTCTTCGGAGTACATCTCGATCAACACGTCGAGCGGTGCGGCGACGGCTACGGGCGATAACGCGGTGGCGCAGGGCGGCGGCGCTTCGGCTTCGGGTTCGAACTCGACGGCGATGGGCAACAACGCAGCGGCGACGGCGGACAATGCCGTGGCGATCGGCGCGAACTCGGTAGCGGATCAGGCCAATACGGTTTCCGTTGGGTCGCAGGGCAACGAGCGCCGTATCACCAACGTGGCCGACGGCCAGGCGCCCACCGACGCCGTGAACATGCGCCAGTTCCAGGCAGGCATGAGCGACCTTCAGCGCAACGCGTACAGCGGCGTGGCCGCCGCAACCGCGCTGACCATGATCCCCGATGTCGATCACGGCAAGAATATTGCGGTCGGTGTCGGCACGGCCAACTACAAGGGCTATCAGGCGACGGCGCTCGGTGCATCGGCGCGTATCAGCCAGAACCTCAAGGTGAAGGCGGGCGCGGGTTATAGCGCTGGCGGCGGCACGACGGTGGGCGCCGGCATGTCATATCAGTGGTAATCGACTGATATGCGCCAACGCAAAGCGGACACCTTATGGTGTCCGCTTTTTTATTTCAATGACGAAATGGCGTCCACACCGGCGTGGTCGCGTCCCAGTTATCGAGTTCCGAGTTTTGCGGAGACATGATTCGGCATCCTTATCGAATGGACTAATGCAAAGTTATTCGCCGGCGCGAGCCACGCGCGTCGTATCGTTGTCGCGGCTTTCCTGCAGCGCGATGCGTTGAGCCTGCGTGCGGCCAATCAGGCTTTGCTCGGGATAGCTGGTCTTGTTCAACGCGGGCAGCGTGCCGTTGCGATAAGCCTCGACGATTTCCGCCTTCACTTGAGCGCGCGTCTTCGGTGCGCTGTTGTCGTTGCTCAGAACCGGCTCGACTTGTGCCGTGGTCTGCGTGTTGGCCTGCGCCGTGGCCGCCGTCGTATCTTGCGGGCCATACGTGCCGGCGCGGCCAATACCGCCTGCAAACGCCGATGCGCTGGCAGCGAGCGTGACGATAACCGTAGCGGCGAGGGTGCTTGCGAGAGTGCGTTTCATGATCTGCTCCTTTGTGAAGGTGCCGCGAGTGCCGGGTTTCGAATCGGGCGCTGCGGCGACAGGAGCAAATGTAGGCGGATGGGCGCGCGCGATAAACGGCCCGAATACGAAAGGAATTGTCGAAAATACGGAACAATCCCTGCGCTTCAAATGACGACGCTCGCCGGCAATCTCTTGCCTGGCGAGCGTTTCAACGGGGCCGGAACCCCTGAAAAAGCAGCCGGAAACCCGCCTGAAAAATCAGGCAGCCCACTCCGTAATGACCGGCGTTTCCAGATTCGGCGCGGATTCGCGCTCTTCCAGCGTGCGCAGCGTGCAGGTTTTGTCGAGCGATGCGCGGCCCGAAAGCAGCGGGCAACGGTCGAACACTTCCGCGATCCAGTCGACGAAAACACGCACTTTCGGCGAGAGATGGCGGCTGTGCGGATAGACCGCGGAAATCGGCATCGGCAGCGGTTTGTAGTCGGGCAGCACCTCGACGAGTTCGCCCGATTTCAGATACGGCAGCACCATGTAGCGCGGCGCCTGGATCAGCCCGAAGCCTTCGATACCGCAGGTTACGTAGGCATCCGCATCGTTCACCGACACCATGCTCTTGAGCTTGACCTCGACTTCCTTGTTATCGACAAGAAAAGCCCAGTCGATCACGCGGCCCGTGCGGCTCGAAAAGTAATTCACGGCGCGATGCTCGGCCAGTTCTTCGAGCGTGGTGGGCGTGCCGCTGCGCTCCAGATACGCGGGCGCGGCGCACGAAACCCCTTCAAACAGGCCGATCCGGCGCGCCACCAGCGACGAATCCTGCAGCGCGCCCACGCGCACCACGCAATCCACGCCTTCCTGCAGCAGGTCGACGGGGCGATCGGTCAAGCCCAGTTGCAGGTCGATATCCGGGTAGCGTGTGTGGAATTCGCACAGCGAGGGAATGACGATCAGGCGTCCGATCGAACCCGGCATGTCGATGCGCAGCTTGCCATGCGGTTTGCGGTTGCGGTCCTGGAACGTCAGCTCGGTTTCTTCGACATCCGCAAGAATGCGCACGCAGCGCTCGTAGTACGCGGCGCCATCCGGCGTGAGCGAGAGGCGGCGCGTGGTGCGATGCATGAGACGCACGCCAAGGAACGCTTCGAGATTCTGGATGATCGTCGTGACCGAGGCGCGCGGCATGTCGAGCGTTTCCGCGGCGCGGGTGAAGCTGTTGGTGTCCACGACGCGGGTGAACACCTGCATGGCCTGAAGGCGGTCCATTACCACTCTCCAAAAGACATCGGACGCACGCCGCGCGGCGCCCCGCAAAAGCGAGGCCAGGGCGACTAAAGGAAACACATTGTTCAGGTGCGCCGAATTGTGTTGCCGGATTATAGGCATTTATTTGCAAGTCTGCCGAACCCACAATTCGCACCATTCGAATTTACTTTCGCGCTTTGCGCCGTTTCGATATGGATGCCTTTAAACGTTCGACCCCGTGGAATTCCGCCGATCAGGCCGCGCCTGACGTGGCTGCCGAAGTGGCGCCCGATGTTGCACCGGCGCAAGCCACGCCCGCGCGCAGACTGGCTGCGGCGCCTGCGCCGAAGGCCCGCGCCGCAGCCATCGAGGTCAGCGAAGTGACGATCGAAGGCCACGCGCAGGACATCGTATTGCGGCTTTATCGTCCGCAGGGCGCGACCAATCTGCCGGTGCTGCTCTATTTTCATGGCGGCGGTTTCGTGCGCGGCACGCTCGACGATGCGGAAAAAGCCAGCCGCTTTTTCGCAGAACGCTTACCGGCGCTGGTGGTGTCGGTGGGTTATTCGCTGGCGCCGCAGTTTCCGTTTCCGGCCGCGCCCGAAGACGCGCATCGCGCCGCGCAATGGGTGCTCACGCGGGCGCGCGCCTTTGGCGGCAGCGCTAAACGCATTGTCGCGGCGGGACACGATGCGGGCGGCCAGATCGCCAATGTGCTCGCGTTTATCGGCCGTGATCGCGGCGACGTGAAGCTCGCCGCGCAGGCCCTGTTCGCGCCGATGCTCGACCCCAGCCTCACGCGTCTGGGCGACGAAGCGCGCCTCGCTTCCGATATTTCGGCGAGCGAATGCGCGGCCTGTTATCGCGCTTATCTGCCCGAAGCCGCGCAGCGGATGCACCCTTACGCTGCACCGCTGGAGTGCACGCGTCTGGCGGGCTTGCCGCCGACGTTCATCGTCACGGCGCAAAACGACGTACTGCATATCGAAGCGGAAAAGTACGCCACGCGCCTGATCGAAGCGGGCGTACGCACCCATGTGATGCGTTACCCGAGCGTATCGCACGCGCAGATTGGCGCGCATCCCGAAGCGCTGGCCGAAGCGGTGCGCTTTTTCCGCTGCTGTTTCGAATCCGGTTCGTGTTGATGGCGAACGCCACGCACCAAAGATCGTATTCAACCAACAAAAAAATCATTCATCTTTCTGGAGCCCGGCATGTCACTTAACTCGCATTCCCGCACGCGTATCGCGCTCGCGGTCGTTGCCGTACTCGTCGTCGCGGGTCTCGGCACTCTGGGCGCGATGCGCCTGAACACGCACACGGCTGTTGCCGCCGAAGCGCCGCCCGCGCCCGAAGTGGACGTCGCAGCCGTGCTGAAGCGCAATATCACCGATTGGCAGAGCTATTCGGGCCGCCTGGCAGCCGTCGAAAAAGTCGATGTCCGACCTCAGGTCTCGGGCACGATTGTTTCGGTGAACTTCCGTGATGGCGCGCTCGTGAAGAAGGGCGACACGCTGTTCGTGATCGATCCGCGTCCGTATCAGGCAGCCGTCGATCAGGCCGCCGCGCAACTGGCCGCCGCGCAGGCGCGCACCGGCTACGCGCAAAGCGACTGGGAGCGCGCGCAACGCCTGATTGGCGATAACGCCATCGCCAAACGCGATTACGACGAGAAGCAGAACGCGTCGCGCGAGGCGAACGCGAACCTGAAGGCCGCGCAGGCCGCGCTCGAAGCCGCGCAGATCAACCTCGGCTTCACGCGCATCGTCGCGCCGGTTGCGGGTCGTGTTTCGCGCGCGGAAATCACCGTGGGCAATGTGGTATCGGCAGGTGCGAGCGCGCCGCCGCTCACGACGCTGGTGTCGGTTTCGCCGATCTACGCCGAATTCGACGCCGACGAGCAAACCTATCTCGACTACATCAGCCGCATGAAGGATGGCTCGAAGGTGCCGGTGGATCTGGGTCTTGCGAACGAAACGGGTTATTCGCGCTCGGGCACGATCGAATCGGTCGATAACCGGCTCGATACGTCGTCGGGCACGATCCGTGTGCGTGCGCGCTTCGATAACGCCGATGGCGCGCTCGTGCCGGGCCTCTACGCCCGCATCAAGGTGAGCGGCAGCGCGCCGCATCCGGCGCTGCTGGTGGACGAAGCCGCCATCGGCACCGATCAGGACAAGAAGTACGTCTACGTGGTCGATGGCACGGGCAAGGTGGCGTATCGCAATGTGCAGATCGGCGGCCAGCAGGGCAATCTGCGTGTGATTCTCGACGGCTTGCAGGCCGGCGATCATGTGGTCGTGAACGGCACGCAGCGCGTGCGTCCGGGCGCGGCCGTGCGCTCGCATATGGTGCCGATGAACGGCGACCCGGACGGCGATGCCGCTTCGGCAATGGCCACGCAATCTCCCGCAAAGGACGCAAAGGCTTCCTGACGTGTAGCGATGCGCAGATGGCGCATGGCGCCGTCTGCGCGATGCTCGCACCCAGTTAGTCATCCGAAATAAAAGAGCAACCCATGAACATATCGAAATTCTTCATCGACCGGCCGATCTTCGCGGGCGTGCTGTCCGTGCTGATCCTGCTGGCCGGGGTGATCGCACTGTTCCAGTTGCCGATCTCCGAATACCCCGAGGTCGTGCCGCCTTCGGTGGTCGTCCACGCGCAGTATCCGGGCGCGAACCCGAAAGTGATCGCCGAAGCGGTGGCCGCGCCGCTGGAAGAGCAGATCAACGGCGTCGAGAACATGCTGTACATGCAGTCGCAGGCCAATAGCGACGGCAATCTCACGCTGACCGTCACGTTCCGTCTGGGCACCGATCCCGACAAGGCCACGCAGCTGGTGCAAAACCGCGTGAATCAGGCCTTGCCGCGTCTGCCGGAGGATGTGCAGCGTCTGGGCATCACCACCATCAAAAGCTCGCCGACGCTCACGATGGTGGTTCACCTGATCTCGCCGAACAACCAGTACGACATGACGTATCTGCGCAACTACGCGCTGCTCAACGTCAAGGATCGCCTGTCCAATATTCAGGGCGTGGGCGAAGTGCAGTTGTGGGGTTCGGGCGATTACGCCATGCGCGTGTGGCTTGATCCGCAGAAGGTGGCGCAGCGCAATCTCACCGCGCAGGATGTGGTGAATGCGATTCGCGAGCAGAACGTGCAGGTGGCGGCCGGTGTGATCGGCGCATCGCCTAGCGTGCCGGGCACGCCGCTGCAACTGAACGTGAATGCGCGCGGGCGTCTGCGCACGGAAAGCGAATTCGGCGACATCATCGTCAAGACCAATCCCGATGGCGGCGTGACCTATCTGCGCGATATCGCGCGTATCGAACTGGCCGCTTCGGAATATGGCCTGCGTTCGCTGCTCGATAACAAACCGGCCGTTGCGCTCGCAATCAATCAGGCGCCGGGTGCAAATTCGCTCGCGATTTCCGAACAGGTGCGCGCGGCGATGAAGGACCTCAAGCAGGACATGCCCGCAGGCGTGGACTACAAGATCGTCTATGACCCGACGCAGTTCGTGCGCTCGAGTATCGAGGCCGTGGTGCATACGCTGCTCGAAGCGATTGCGCTGGTCGTGGTCGTGGTGATCGTGTTCCTGCAAACGTGGCGCGCGTCGATCATTCCGCTGATTGCCGTGCCGGTGTCGATTGTGGGGACGTTTTCGTTGCTGCTGGCGTTTGGTTTCTCGATCAATGCGTTGTCGCTGTTCGGCATGGTGCTGGCAATCGGCATCGTGGTGGACGATGCGATCGTGGTGGTGGAGAACGTCGAGCGCAATATCGCGAGCGGTTTATCGGCGCGAGATGCCACGTATAAGGCCATGCAGGAAGTGAGCGGGCCGATTATCGCCATTGCGCTGACGCTGGTGGCCGTGTTCGTGCCGCTTGCCTTCATGAGCGGTCTCACGGGCCAGTTCTACAAGCAGTTCGCGATGACCATCGCCATTTCGACGGTGATCTCGGCGTTCAATTCGCTCACGCTCTCGCCTGCGCTTTCCGCACTGCTGCTGCGCGGCCACGATGCGAAGGAAGACTGGCTGACGCGCGGCATGAATCGCGTGCTGGGCGGCTTTTTCAAGCGCTTCAACAAGGTGTTCCATCGCGGTTCGGAAAGCTACGGCCGCGGCGTGAATGGCGTGCTGCGCCGCAAGGGCGCGATGCTCGTGGTCTATGTGCTGCTGTTGGGCGCGACCGTGTTGATGGCGCGTATCGTGCCGGGCGGTTTCGTGCCCGCGCAGGACAAGGAGTATCTGATCGCCTTCACGCAGTTGCCGAACGGTGCCTCGCTCGATCGCACGGAAAACGTGATTCGCGAGATGAGTTCGATCGCGCTGAAGCAGCCTGGCGTGGAAAGCGCCGTGGCGTTCCCGGGTCTTTCGGTGAACGGCTTCACGAATAGTTCGAGCGCGGGCATTGTGTTCGTCACGCTCAAGCCGTTCAAGGAGCGCAAGGGCAAGGCTTTGTCCGCAGGTGCGATTGCGGGCGCGCTGAATCAGCAATACGGCGCGATCAAGGACTCGTTTATCGCCGTGTTCCCGCCGCCGCCGGTGCTCGGTCTCGGCACGCTTGGCGGTTTCAAGTTGCAGCTGGAGGATCACGGTGCGCTCGGTTATGAAGCGCTCAACCGCGCGACGCAGGACTTTGTGAAGCGCGCGTCGCAGACCAAAGAGCTGGGCCCGACGTTCTCGAACTATCAGATCAACGTGCCGCAGCTGAATGTCGATCTCGACCGCACCAAGGCCAAGCAGCTTGGCGTGCCGGTGACGGATGTGTTCGACACGATGCAGATTTACCTGGGCTCGCTGTATGTGAACGACTTCAACCGCTTCGGACGCGTCTATCAGGTGCGTGTGCAGGCCGATGCGCCGTTCCGCCAGAAGGCCGACGACATCCTGCAACTGAAGACGCGTAACGCCGCTGGCGATATGGTGCCGCTCTCGTCGCTGGTGACGGTGTCGCCCACGTACGGCCCCGAAATGGTGGTGCGTTACAACGGCTACACCGCAGCGGATATCAACGGCGGTCCCGCGCCGGGTTATTCGTCGGGTCAGGCGCAGGCCGCGGCCGAACGCATCGCGGCGGAAGTGCTGCCGCGCGGCGTGAAGTTCGAATGGACCGACCTCACGTATCAGCAGGTGCTCGCGGGCAATGCCGGCGTCTGGGTGTTCCCGATCAGCGTGCTGCTGGTGTTCCTCGTGCTGGCCGCGCTGTACGAAAGCCTGACGCTGCCGCTCGCCGTGATCCTGATCGTGCCGATGAGCGTGCTGTGTGCGCTGACCGGCGTGTGGCTCACACAGGGCGACAACAACATCTTCACGCAGATCGGCTTGATGGTGCTGGTGGGGCTGGCGTCGAAGAACGCGATTCTGATCGTGGAATTCGCCCGCGAACTGGAGCATGACGGCCATACGCCGCTGTCCGCGGCGATCGAAGCGAGCCGCCTGCGTCTGCGCCCGATTCTGATGACGTCGATCGCATTCATCATGGGTGTGGTGCCGCTCGTGCTGTCGTCGGGGGCGGGTTCGGAAATGCGCCATGCGATGGGGATTGCGGTGTTCTTCGGCATGCTGGGCGTGACCGCGTTCGGTCTGCTGCTCACGCCGGTGTTCTACGTGGTGTTGCGCACGCTTGCGGGCGGCAAGATTCACGTGGCGCAGAAGGACAACGCGCGCCATACGCCCGACACGGTGGATGCGTAAGGAAGGATGATCAAGATGACTAACTATTCATTCTCGCAAGGCATGACAAGTCCGTTGTGGCGCCGTACGCGTCTCGCGCTGGGCGTGGCGCTGTTTGCGTGGCTCGCGGCCTGCTCGGTCGAGCCCACTTACAAGGTGCCCGACGCGGGCGTGCCCGATGCGTACAAGGAAGCGCCGCAGCAGACGCAACCGGCCGGTCCGCATGACGTGGGTTCGTGGACGGCCGCGCAGCCCGCCGACGATGCCCATCGCGGCGAGTGGTGGAAGGTGTTCGGCGACCCGACGCTCGACCAGCTCGAAGAGCAGGCGCAATCGGCCAACCAGGACCTCAAGGCGGCGGCCGCGCGCGTGCAGCAGGCGCGGGCGGTTACCCAGGCGGCGCGTGCGTCGTGGTTCCCGTCGCTCGACGCGGGCTTTGGGCCGACTTACGAGCACGCTTCGCCGGCTTCGCAGTATCTGCCGCAGAACACCAGTGTGCCGACTCAAACGCTCTGGCGCGCGCAGGCCACGACAAGCTACGAAGCCGATCTGTTCGGCCGCGTGAGTTCGAACGTGAACGCCGCGCGCTCGGACGCGCAGCAAAGCGAAGCGCTGTTCCGCTCGGTGCAACTGGCCTTGCAGGCCGATGTCGCGCAGAACTACTTCCAGTTGCGCCAGTTCGATTCCGATGCCGATCTGTATCGCCGCACCGTGACGCTGCGCGCGGACGCGCTCAAGCTGGTCGAGCGCCGCTTCAAGGAAGGCGATATCAGCGAGCTGGACGTTTCGCAGGCGCGCAACGAACTGGCGAGCGCGCGCGCCGATGCCGTCGGCGTGGCGCGTCAGCGTGCGGCTTCGGAGCATAGCCTCGCGATTCTGCTGGGCAAGGCGCCGGCCGATTTCACGTTCGCGCAGTCGCCGCTCGTGCCGGTCACGGCGCGCGTGCCGGCGGGTCTGCCTTCGACGCTGCTCGAACGCCGTCCCGATATCGCCGCCGCGGAGCGCGCGATGGCCGCCGCGAACGCGCGCGTCGGTCTGGCGAAATCGGCGTTCTTTCCGAAGCTCGATATCACCGGCGCGTTCGGCTACGAGTCGACCACGCTCGGCGATCTGTTCATGTGGTCGAGCCGCGCGTTCTTCCTCGGGCCGCTCGCGGGCACGGCGCTCACGGTGCCGCTGTTCGACGGCGGCCGCCGCAAGGCCAATCTGGCCCAGGCGCGCGCGAAGTACGACGAGGATGTCGCGCAGTATCGGCAGCAGGTGCTGGTGGCGTTCCGCGAAGTCGAGGACAACCTCTCCGATCTGCGTCTGCTCGACGATCAGATCCGCGAGCAGAACGATGCCGTGAGCGCCTCGGAGCGCGCCGCGCATCTCTCGCGCACGCAGTACGAAGAGGGCGAGGTCAGCTATCTGAACGTGATCGATAGTGAACGCTCGGTGCTGGTTTCGCAGCTTCAGGCGAGCCACCTGGAAGGCTCGCAGGCGGTGGCGACCGTCAACCTGATCCGCGCGCTGGGCGGCGGCTGGGGCGACCCGAAGCCCGCTGCGCAGCCCGATGGCGCACCACCGCCCGCACCGCTCGCGTCGCGATAAACGGGCGCTGGGCGCTCCTCTGCTGGGCCCTCGCGGCTGGCTGGTATGCAAGCGCATATCGCCAGCCGCGATTTCATTTGCGGAAACGATTCGTAGCCGACCCAGGCGCGCGCCACTATCATCGGTCGATCGAAGCTGGAGCGGATGGCGCGTGCGCGCCCGGCTCCGGGCACCGCGCAACTCATTCGGGACACCTGGCATGAACGATCCACGGCCGCCGCAGACGCACCCTTCAACCGAGCCTACGAACGGCGATGCGCGTCTCGCGACGCTGATCGAGACCTTGCGCGCGAGCGCCGCGCGCCGCGATCTGGCGGGCGGTCACGCGGCCGCCGAAAAGCAGTTGATCGCCGATGCCGGGCTGCTCACGCTGGCGGTGCCGCAGGAATTTGGCGGGCGTCTGGGCGCGGACGGTTCCGGCTGGAGCGCGCCGTATCGGACCATCCGCCAGATTGCGCGGGTGGACAGCGCGCTTGCGCATCTGCTCGGCTTCGAGTTCTTGCAGATCGCGACCGTCGATCTCTGGGGCAACGCCACGCAGCGCGCGAACTGGCTGCAAGGCACGGTCGAGCATCGCTGGTGGTGGGGCAACGCGGTGAATCCGCTCGATACGCGTCTGATCGCGCAGGCCGATGGCGCGGGCGGCTGGCGTCTGCACGGCAAGAAGGGCTTTTGTTCCGGCACCACGGGCTCGCAGATGATGACCGTGAGCGGCCATGATCCGGCGAGCGGCAACCCGGTGTTCGCCGTCGTGCCGACCACGCGCGCGGGCATCACCGTGCACGACGACTGGGACCCGATCGGCCAGCGTCAGACCGATAGCGGCACGGTCTCGTTCGATGCCGTCGAGGTGCGCGCCGCCGAGGTGCTGCATCGGCCGGATACGCCGCGTGCGTCGCTGCGCACGCTGGTTTCGCAACTGGTGCTGACCAATCTGTTTGTTGGCCTCGCGGAAGGCGCGCTCGAAGAGGCGCGCGAATATGTGCTGGCCAATGGCCGTCCGTGGGTCAATTCGGGCGTGCAGCACGCCGCGGACGATCCCTATCTGCAACAGCGTTTCGGCGAGATGCGCATCAAGGCGCTGTCCGCCGCGGTGCTGGCGGATCGCGCGGCGGCGATTCTCGATCACGCCTGGCAGCAGGGCGACGCGCTTCAGGCCGCCACGCGCGCCGAAGTCTCGCTTGCCGTATCGGAGGCGAAGATCGTCGCGCATCGTGCGGCGCTGGATGCAGGCGAGCAACTGTTCGACGCCTGCGGCGCCCGCGCGACCAACGCCGCGCTCGCGCTCGACCGCTTCTGGCGCAACGCGCGCGTCCACACGCTGCATGATCCGGTCGACTATCGCGTGCGCGACGTGGGCCGTCACGCGCTCACGCGAGAACTGCCGCAGCCATCGCTGTACACTTGAGGGACCGATCGCGCACGCTATCAATTCGAGGCGCGCATTTCACCCCTTCGAGGATCGCACCGTTGGAGTTCCGCTTACCCACCACGGCGACGGCGCCGTTTTGCCCATCTGAAGTGCAAGGCAGCGTGGCGGTTTCGCCGCGCGCGCCGTTCTGGAAGAAGCTGCTGCAATTCGCGGGTCCGGGCTTGCTGATATCGATCGGCTATATGGACCCGGGCAACTGGGCCACCGATATCGAGGCCGGTTCGAAGTACGGTTACAACCTGCTGTTTGTCGTCGTGTTGTCGAGCCTCGCGGCGATGGCACTGCAATGTCTCGCGATGCGCCTGGGTATCGTCACCGGCCGCGATCTCGCCGAACTGTCGCGCACGCGTTACAGCAAACCGGTCGTGCTCGGCCAATGGGCGCTGGCCGAACTCGCGATCATCGCCTGCGATCTGGCCGAAGTGCTGGGCGGCGCGCTCGCGTTTCATCTGCTGCTGGGCTGTTCGCTGATGTGGGGCATCGTTCTCACGGCGTTCGACACGATCATCGTGCTCGGGCTCAAGGGCAAGAACTTCCGCACGCTCGAAGCGATCATGGCGGGGCTGATCGCCACTATCGGGCTGGGCTATGTGATCGAGCTGGCGCTCGTGAAGCCGCACTGGCATTCGGTGTTCGCGGGCGCGGTGCCGTCGTGGCATGCGCTTGCCGCGCAGGAACCGCTCTATCTCGCCATCGGCATTCTGGGTGCGACGGTCATGCCGCACAACCTCTACCTGCATTCGTCGATCGTGCAGACGCGCGCCGTGAAGCGCGACGAAGCCAGCATCGGCCAGGCAATCGGGCTTTCGCGCATCGATACGATCGTCTCGCTGGTGCTCGCGCTGCTGATCAACGCGGCGATTCTGATTCTGGCGGCGGCGGCCTTTCATGCGACGGGCCACACCGGCGTCACCGAGATCGAGGACGCCTACAAGCTGCTCGCGCCGATCGTCGGCAGCGGCGCGGCGGCCGTGCTGTTCGCGGTGACGCTGCTGGCTTCCGGGCAAAGCTCGACCTTTACTGGCACGGTGGCCGGGCAGGTCGTCATGGAAGGCCTCCTGCAGATGAAGATCCCGTGCTACCAGCGGCGTCTCATCACGCGCGTACTGGCGCTGATTCCGGCTTTTATCGGCGTGTGGTGGCTGGGCAACGGCGCGGTGGGCAAGCTGCTGGTCGCAAGCCAGGTCGTGCTGAGCCTGCAACTGCCGTTCGCACTCTGGCCGCTGATCCGCATGACGAACGACCGTGCGCTGATGGGCGTGTTCGTGAATCGTCTGCCGACGCGGCTGATCGCCTGGCTGCTGTTCGCCGTCATCACGGCTGCCAACCTGTGGCTGGTTTGGGCGACCTTTTTGGGCAACTAGAAGGGACTGGAAACGGGAAGGGCGATGCGACGCTAAATGCGCTTCGCCGTCCGGCACCTCTCGGGGCGCCGGACGGCTTCGCGTCTAGGTCTCTTTGCTGCTGCGTCCGGTTAACCGGATCTTGGCTCTCCTACGCTTATGCAGCCTCGGCAATGCCGTCCGATGTTTCCACCGGAAGGTCGCTCTCGGTCTGCTCTGCGCCCCGTCGCGCTGCAGCCGCCTTCTTCGTCTTGCCGGCGCGCGAAGGCGGCTGGCATGCACCACACACGACGTTATGCTGAAGGTCGTGTTTGTGCGCGACGAACTTACCGCCACATCGGCAGCAAGGCGTCATCTGCAGAATCTCCGCATCGAAAAAGCGCACCAGGGTCCACGCACGGGTGAGATCGAGCACCGGCTCGGTCCCGCTGTGGCGGCAGTGTTCCAGATACAGCCGGAACCCCTTGGTGAGCGCGTCGAGATGCGAGCAACGCGCTTCGTTCTTGAGGAACAGGTACGTGTTGTAGAACAACGAGGCGTGGATGTTGGCCAGCCACGTCATGTACCAGTCCGCCGAGAACGGCAACATACCCTTGGGCGGCGAAACGCCGCGGATCTCGCGGTACAGACGGATCATGCGGTCGCGCGAAAGCGAAAGCTCGCTCTCCAGCACCTGCATCCGTGCACCCAGCTCGATCAGCGCGATCGCGCGAAAAACTTCCTGCGCGTCTTCGGTGAGGCTGCGGCGGTTCGTAGTCATGACCCGTCCCTCAGGCGAATTGCACAGCCGGCTGACCTGCAAGCAGGATCGCCGCGTGTGTAGCCGCCACGTCGGTATGCCGGGTTGTCTGCGTCAGAGCAGTCAACATGGCATGGTCGTCGAAGCGGAAAAGACAAAGAAGCTGGTCGGAAGCGGCCAGCTTGACGATCTGTGCGAGCGACAGACCAGCAAGCAGATCAGCCAGTTCCGACGACAGTCCCAGTCGGAACATACCGACCGGCTTGTCCTCGCGCAGCATCCGCTGAGCGAGCATCAGGTACGACAAATTAATTTCGCGGATTGAATCCAGCGTCTCGCTGCTACGGTCCATTTCTCTCTTTTCCGAAGCCCCGATTAACCCCCCGGCATTCGCTGCCGTTGTAACTTTTTTGGCTCTTGTGTCGGTCCACTCATTCACGGTGGCGCCTGACTTCTTGATACAACGTGTTACAACTCGTAACACGTTGGAGCGAATTGTATGAGGACTAATCTCAGAAATCAATCCCTTCTCAAAAAAATAATGCCGCTGTTACAAATAATTTCGGTAACTTTTTCTGAGGAAAGATTGCGCTTCTGTGACAGCCGCCAGCAAAGCCTTTAGGGACGGGGTATTTAGCGGAAAACCCCATGAAATAAGGGTTTTCAAGGTGGTGTCGATGCTTGCGCAACGAGTCGGAACGGACCGCTGCGCCGGATTATGCAGATTAAACGATTCGAAAGGATTTACGTTGACAGGTAAGAAGTACTCAGTGAATAGTTAATACGTATGAGGATTAATCTGTAACTAGTGTTTCGACCCTGTGTAACTAGCTTTGTCAAGATGTGACAGACGGCCTTGGTCTGCGGCTCGTTGACGCGCTTTTTACCGTTACTGGTTTACGCGTAGATGTAAATCGCATAAATCGACGCGTCCAACGGCTTTTAATCGCGATTTGTAGCGTCGGCGCGACAAACTGGCGGGATTGAGCCTTGAGAGGCGCGGGAAGCCGTTCTGAAGGCGCTTATGGGGCCGGAGAGGCGTGGGCGCGCAGCAGGCTGGCGCTATGGAGATCGGCGGGGAAAAAAGCTTCGATCGCCAGCTCGGCAAGCGTGATATCGACGGGCGTGCCGAAAATCGTCGTGGTGCTGTAGAACGCCAGCTCGCCGAGGGCGGTTCGCACGCGCAGCGGCACGGCAATGAGATTGTGGATCGGCTCGAGATCGGCGGGCGCGGCGTCGGGCGGCGCCGGGTAGGCGGCCAGTTCGTCGTGAA
Source organism: Paraburkholderia sp. Ac-20340 (assembly GCF_017104965.1). GTDB lineage: Bacteria > Pseudomonadota > Gammaproteobacteria > Burkholderiales > Burkholderiaceae > Paraburkholderia. The sequence continues at coordinate 108,383 of NZ_JAAGPR010000022.1, read as the reverse complement.
GTGTAACGAGAGCGGTATCGGCGCTGGCGTCGATCTGGCGCTGCAAGCGCGCGAGCAGATGCGCGCGCCACGCGTGCCAGTTCACGATGCGCGGCGCGATGCCCGCCGGATGTAACGAAAGTCGCAGGGCGTTGATGGGCGCTTGCAGCAAGGCAGGCGACGCATCGCCGATCAGCTGCGCGAGCGCACGGTTGGTCGCGACGATATTCCAGTGCCGGTCCACCGCAAGCGCGGGGTAAGGTTCGTGACCGCGCAGCACCAGTTCGACCGCCTCGCGCGCCGCCGCCAGTTGCGGGTCGTCGAGTGTGCGTTCGCGATACAGCGGCGCATAACCGGCCGCGAGCAGCAGCGCATTGCGCTCGCGCAGCGGCACGTCCAGGCGCTCGGCCAGATGCATCACCATTTCCCGGCTCGGCAGCGCGCGGCCCGATTCCACGAAGCTCAGATGCCGCGTCGAGATTTCGGCTTCGGTCGCGAGCAGAAGCTGGCTCATGCGGCGGCGCAGACGCCACTCGCGCAGCAACTCGCCGACGCCGCGGCGGGTTTCGCCGGCACGCGGCGCGAAGCTGGAAGAGGCGAGCGTGTTCATTGGGCCGATTCTAGCGAAACGCTCAGCGTATTCCATTACCTCCGGGGTCATGTTCGCGAGGCGCTGCACGTCATAAGAAAACCGTGCAAAAGAACGCGTTCGGCGATCGCGCAAGCCACTTACGGGCCGACTTTTGATCGCCTAGAATTCAATCCTCGAACTCTGTCTGGCGGCTTGGCAAAGGAGACGGCCATGAGGGAAACGGTTGCTGCTTATCTGCTGGGTCCGGCCGTCATGGTGCTGGTCTGCGCGGTGTCGTGGGCCATTTCGCGCCGTAGCCGCGGCACGCTCGAACAGCGTGTGGCCCGGTGGCTCGATTCGCATCGCCCCATGCATCACCGGCATTGAGGAGGCCGATGGCCGGCGAGCCGGCAGAATCGGGTAAACCTGTATCGGTTGTTGCCGCAGCTATCCGCTTTCTTCAGACGGTATCAATAGATCGGATTCCGAATCAATTTCCGGCGCCGTGACGCGCAAGGCGGCCTCGGCGAGGTGGTCCACATCGTCCGTCCAATATTCACGTAATCCAGTATCCCGGGAACTGTAGGGCGCGAACACGGTCACTGCGTTATTGCATACTGGAGCCCTTCATGACACGTCCCGCAGATTCCCTCATCATCTTCATCGCCCGATTCGCGCTCGCGATACTGTTTCTCTGGGGCGGCGCCATGAAGCTTTTGGGGTACGCGGGGTTCCTCGGCTATCTGCATGCCCATGCCGTGCCTTACGCGCAGTTCGTCGCGCCCGTGGCCGTGGCGATTGAGTTGCTGGGCGGTCTCGCGGTGGTTTTTGGCGTGCGTACGCGTTTCGTGGCGTTCGTGTTGGCTATTTACGCGATCGTCACGGCGATACTCGGGCACGATTTCTGGAACGTCACCCAGGCCGCCCTGCAGCAGGATGCGGTCGTGCACTTCTGGAAAAATGTGGCGATCGCCGGCGGTTTTCTGCTGCTTGCCGTAACGGGCGCGGGACGTGCTTCCATCGATGGACTGCGTGCGCCGCGCGGCGGTTTCGGCGGTTGAAACGTCACGTTGCAGCGCAGGTCGATCGCGATTGCGGTCCTTTGAATCCACTGGAAACAGGGAGCCGGCTTTGATACAAAATTTCGAATACAACGTGGGCGGCGCGACGGGGCAGTTCTGCGCGAGTCTCGCCGATGATGGCACGCGCCGCGTGTTGATCAGCGCCGCGGATACGGCGAAGACGCTGGTGATCCTCGACGCCTCGGGTCTGCTGGGCGCACTCAAGGCGGAACTCGAGGAACCGGAGCAATTGATTGCGCACGCCATCCGCAAGGCGCAGAACGAAGGCCTGATCGAGCGCGCGCTGAGCACGGGCGCGATTCAGGAGGCGTCGCTTTAGGCTTGTTTCGAGGCGTGTACAAATCGCATGGTGTTTGCGTAAAAAAGGCCGCGTTTTGCGCGGCCTTTTCGTTTTGATGTGTCGTTTGCAATCGTCTCAACGCGACGCCTTCATGCGCGGCGATCCGGCCGATGCCGATGCCGGCGCGGGATGTGCGGGATGCGCGGTATCCGCGCGCATGGTCCATGCGAGCCACGCGGCCAGCAACAGGATGGCGGCGGAAATCGCGGCATCGGCGTGCAGGCCGTTGGCGACTTCGCCCGCCAGACCGCCGCCCGTGAGCGCGCCGAACGCCGCCACGCCCACCGCGCCGCCGGCCTGACGCGCCGTGTTGAGCAGCGCCGAAGCCGTGCCCGCACGCGCCGGTTCGACCGAACTGAGCACGGTCGTCGTCATGGCCGGAACCGCGAGACCCATGCCGCTCGGGATCAGCAGAAAGGCTGCGAGCAACGCGATCAGCGGCGTGCCCGCATCGACGGGAATCAGCAACGCGTAACCCAGCCCCGCCACCAGCGCGCCGCCGATCATCGGCAGGCGTGTGCCGAAACGCGAAACCACGTGACCGCTCGCAATATTCGAGAGCAGAAAGCCGCCCGTGAGCGGGATGAAGGTGAGCCCGGCCTGCAGCGGCGTCTGTCCGCGCGTGTGCTGGAGAAACAGGGCCAGCACGAATACGGTGCCGTAATAGGTCAGGTTCACGCAGACGCCGAACAGCACCGCCGCGCTAAACGTGCGATTGCGCAGCATCGCGAGCGGCACCATCGGATCGGCTGCGCGCGCTTCGAGCGCGACGAAGGCCATGCCCGCGAGCACGGCCAGCAGCAGGCCGCCCCAGATGGCCCAATGCGTGAAGCCGAGCGGCCGCCATTCGATCACCGCCCCCGTGAACGCCGTCAGCGCGACGATGGCGAGCAACTGGCCGCGCACGTCGAGGCTGCGCGGGCGCTGGGGAACGGCGGCGGGTGTATCGGCGTGGCGAGGTCTGGCGGGAATCCACGCGAGCGTCGCGGCCAGTCCCGCCGCACACAGCGGCAGATTCACCAGAAAGATGCTGCGCCAGCCGAACGCGGCAATCAGCAAACCTCCGGCAACCGGCCCGGCGGCGATCGAAATCGCGCCTGCGGCGGTCCAGAAGCCAACGGCGCGGGCGCGCAGCGAGCGTTCGTGGCGGCAGGCTTCGTTGAGCAGCGCGAGCGAGTTCGGCAGCATGGCCGCGGCGCCGGCGCCTTGCAGCGCGCGTGCGGCGATCAGCAGGGCGGGATTCGCCGCGAGGCCACACGCCAGCGAGGCGAGCGCGAACACCACGAGGCCCACCGCGTACATGCGGCGCGCGCCGTAGCGGTCGCCGAGCACGCCGCCCGACAGCATCAGCACCGCGAAGGCGAGCGTATAGGCATCGACGATCCATTGAAGCCGGGCGACGTTGGCGTGCAGATCGGTGGCGATGCGCGCGAGCGCGATGTTGACGATGGTGACGTCGAGTTGCGTCACGACAAAGCCCACGCTGACGGTGCCTACGACGCGCATCAGCGCGGGCGTAAAGCGAACGGGCGGCGTGGGCGCGGCGGGCGGAGTGGTCTGTGCGGGTTTCATGCGTCTAATGTTAGGACGCAGGCCGCCGCGACGTTTCAGGCTGAGGCGAAAGGTGGAAGCCACCTTCGCCGCAAAGAAAAACGGCGCCGGATCATGTTCCGGCGCCGTCTTTATGGCCGATGCGGAAACCGCCGCGCGGCTCAGCCTTCGCGAACCGGGTCCTTGAAGAACAGGGTGGTCAGCGCGCCGAGCACGCAGATCGCCGCCACGTAATACGTGGGCGCAAGCGGCGCCGATTTCATCATCAGCGCGACGACGATCGGCGTGAGGCCGCCGAACAGCGCGTAGGCGACGTTGTAGGAAAACGAGATGCCCGAGAAGCGCACCACCGGCGGGAACGCGTTGACCAGCACGAACGGCACCGCGCCGATGGTGCCGACCAGCAGGCCCGCGATGGCATAAAGCGGCATCAGCAGCGAGCTGTCGACGGCCACCTGGCGGAACAGCGTGTAATACGAGATCGCCAGCGCAATGCCGCAGATCGACAGCACGCGGCGCGCGCCGAAGCGGTCGGCGAGCGCGCCCGCGCTGACACAGCCCACGGTCAGAAAGACGGTCGCGACGCAGTTGGCCAACAGCGAGGTGGTGGCGTCGAGGTGGAACTGCTTCTGCAGCAACGGCGGCGTCATCAGAATCACGACGACGATGGCGGCCGACAGCATCCACGTCAGCAGCATCGAGACGATGACGGCGCGGCCATGGTCGCGCAGCACGGCCTTGAGCGGGATTTCATCGGCGAGCGACTTGCGCGCCTGCATTTCGGCGAAAACCGGCGTTTCGTGCAGCCATTGGCGCAAATACACCGAAAACAGGCCAAAAACACCACCAATCAGGAACGGAATGCGCCATGCATACGAAGCGATTTCGGTCGGCGCGAAATGGTGATTGACCGCTGCGGCGATCAGCGAGCCGAGCAGAATGCCGAAGGTCAGGCCCGCCGTGAGCGTGCCGCAGGCATAGCCGGTATGGCGGCGCGGCACGTGTTCGGAGACGAACACCCACGCGCCCGGCACCTCGCCGCCGACAGCCGCGCCCTGCAGCACGCGCAGCGTCAGCAACAGCACGGGTGCGAATGCGCCGATCGTCGCGTAGGTGGGCAGGCAGCCCATCGCGAGCGTGGGCAGCGCCATCAGCAGCACGGAGAGCGTGAACATGCGCTTGCGCCCGAGCAGATCGCCGAAGTGCGCCATGACGATGCCGCCGAGCGGCCGCGCCAGATAACCCGCGGCGAAGATGCCGAAGGTCTGCAACTGACGCAGCCAGTCGGGAATCGCCGCCGGGAAGAACAGCTGGCCGATCGCCGGGGCGAAGAACACGAAGATGATGAAGTCGTAGAACTCGAGCGCGCCGCCGAGTGCGGCGAGGCCGAGCGTCTTGTAGTCGCTGCGCGTGAGCGCGCGCGCCGGGGTGCTCGCGGGAGCGCCCAGATCCGTTGCCTGCATTTGCGAAATGTCCGAATACCGTGGTGGTTGTTATCGATGTCGATGTGCTGGTGATTCGCTTGCGACTGGCTGTCGAGTGGCGGCGCGCCGATTCACGCGCGGATGGCGCGTCGGGCGGCGGCGTTCGGAAGGCGGGCGCGGGTGGGCACGGGATACGGCGCGCGCGGGGCCGGGTAGGCCTGGAGGGGCGCGCGTCGACGACTTCTAGCCAGGCGGCGATTTTACAGTAAGCCAACGATGCGTCCGGCATCGCCCCGGAGCGGGCAGTGACGGCGTCAGGCTGACGTATCGGCAGGAATTTGATGCGCGTCCCTGTAATTCAGACTCTTCTTATGTGCGGCCTTTGCACTTCTCAACAAAATTGCAGCCGCTTTGTCTGAACATGAGAGAGGTTTTTATGCGTATCGCGATTCTCCAGCGCGACGCCATCCAGCGCGGCCAGATCGAACGCGCACTTGCCCAGTCGGGCCACGCGTGCATGCCGTTCAGCGACGGCGTGCTGCTTGCCAGGGCGCTGGCTGCATCTACCGTCGACATGCTCGTGCTCGACTGGCAGGGCACGCGGTTCTCGGGCGCCGATCTGTTGAAGACCGTGCGCGCCGTGAACGGCAGCCAGATTCCGGTGCTGTTTGCCTCCGAAGACGCCTCGGACGACAGCGTGGTGCGCGCGTTCTCCGTCGGCGCGGACGACTACGTCAGCCTGCCGGTCTGTTCCTCGGTGCTGCGCGCGCGCGTGAATGCGCTGCTGCGCCGCGCGTTTCCCGAACGCTACGACATGCCGATGCTCGACGCCGGCCCGTATCACTTCGATATGCGCCGCCAGATCGTGACGGTGCATGGCAATGCCGTGGAACTGTCGGGCACGCAGTATCGGCTCGCTTCGCTGTTTTTCTCGAACGTCGGCCGGGTGCTGTCGCGCGATCATATTTATGCGATGGTCTGGGGCCGCGAGTTGCACACGCTCACGCGCACGATCGACAGCCATGTTTCGCGGCTGCGCGTGCTGCTCGACATCGAAGAGCACAACGGTTTTCGCCTGCAGCCGGTTTATAAGAGCGGCTATCGTCTGCTGCGTCTGCAGGACGAGGCGCCGTTCCAGCGCGCGGCGGCCTGAGCGCGGCAAACGCCCACCACGCGTCCACCACGCGCCCACAAAAAAGCGGCGGCACGCCTTTGCGTGCCGCCGCTTTTGCTATTCGTGCCGCGCGCGAGTGAGCCGCGCGTGCTTTGACCTACATCAACGTGCGAGGCCGAGCCCTTGCAGGACTGCATTGCCTTCGGACGTGAGGCGAATCTGCGTGGCGCCTGCCGCGACGTCGCCGGGCACCTGCTCGACGAGACCCGCTTCCTGAAGCGAGGAAATTTCCGGCTTCGCGTGTGCGTCGATGGGAGCGTGCAACAGCACCAGCAGTGTGGCCAGCTCGTGATGGCTCAGCAGGCGGCGCAGCATCGTCTTCCTGACGGGTTTAGCCGGTTTGGCGCCCTGCTCATTGCTTGCTGCTTTTGCTGCTGATTGCTTCGAACCTGTCCAGTACACGGGCACCTCCTGCTGCGTTTCTTTATGGGTGACGCGATGATGCGGACGAAGACTTAAACGATTCTTAAAACGCGGCCGCGAAAATGTGTCGTCGTACTACATGGCGTTACGTCACGTAAGCCGATGTAAGTGCGCTTGCGCCAACGCGTGATCCGCATGGCGCAAAGTCTTGATTACAGAAGAAAAACGAAAGGCAAACGCGGGCGTGAATCAGGGTGCGCAGGTCTTGCTCGCGCCTTCGATCCACAGGTTCGCGGCGTGACGCTTGCCGGCATAGAAGCGGTAAGTGGTCGTGCCGTTATCCGCACGCACCTTGATGACATTCGAGTCGCCGAAGTCGAGCATTTCGCCCTGCGGCAGCGAGGTGGTGCCGAAGCTCGAGTTGTGCCGCGTGGCTTCCACCGTCAGGCACGAGATCACGTCGCGAACCGAACGGTTGGTCGTGGAATCGATAACGGGCTGACCGGAATCCGGGTTGCTCTGGAACCAGGCGCAGGCGCCGAGCGTGAGCGAAAAGGCGAGGGGCACGACAAGCTTCTTCATATTGCTCCTGATGCGTGGGCCCAATGTGGACCGTTTGGGCCTCGGGTCATGAACCCTCATGAACCCATTGGCGGCCCGGAGGGACCGAAGATTATATCGGCAGCACGTTGCGTGCCGCGTGGGTTCGCGCACGTTGGCGAGGCGATAAAAGCGGCCTGGCGGCGCAGGACAGGCGCATGGCGGATGCGTGATGAATATGGCGGGCACGGGTGTTGCGGGCATGCGACTGTTGCGCTGAAGGCGCTTCACGAGCGCACACAAGAATGATCCAGGCAAGATAGACTATCTTTCAGAGGTGTACTCCGCGATCTGACGCGACGTCAGGGAGAATAACCATGAGCCGCCCGTCGGTCCGTTTTCCTGTTCGCGCCACCGGTGCCGGTTCGATCTGGCGGTGGATTAAATGGGGCTTCGTCGTCGCGTTTCTGGCCGCCATCGTCATATTGGCGCGCATCGTCCAGATCGAGATCGACACCTCACGGTTACAGGCGCGTTATCTCTCCGAACTCACCCGCGATATCGGCTTCACAGTCGAAAACGGGCCGAGTCACAACGTACGCTTTCCTACCACCAGCGGTCCTTACGACGTGCGCCTGGGTTATGCGCAGATGCCGTCGTTCACCGACCGGCTCGCGCAACGCGGCTTCACAGTCGCTGCTCAGGCCCGTGAATCAGAACGCATGATCCAGCTGGCCGACGATGGCCTTTTCCTTCCCTACGAGGAAAAGGATCAGGCCGGCATCGTGCTGCGCGACTCCAGCGGCTCCACGCTGTTTCATACGCGTTACCCGCAGCGCGCCTACGAGAACTTCGAAGCCGTGCCGCCGCTCGTGCGCGACTCGCTGCTGTTTATCGAAGATAAGTATCTGCTTGCCGCCGATCAACCGAACCGCAATCCGGCCATCGACTGGGGACGTTTTAGCCGCGCGCTCGTCGATCAGGGCGTGCGCGTGTTCAACCGTCATCAGCAAACACCCGGCGGCAGCACGCTGGCCACGCAGATCGAGAAGTTCCGCCATTCGGCTGGTGGACGCACCGCTACGCCGCCGGAGAAGCTGCGGCAGATCGCATCGGCTTCCGTGCGCGCGTATCTGGACGGTCCGCAGACCCTGCCCGCGCGCCAGCAGATTCTGGTGCACTACCTGAATTCCGTGCCGCTTTCGGCGAAGGCGGGGATTGGCGAAGTCAGCGGGATTGGCGACGGTCTCGCGGCCTGGTACGGGCGCGACTTCCGCGATGTGAACCGCATTCTGCGCGCGCCGGTGTCGAGTTCGACGCTCGACGAACAGGCGCTGGCGTTCCGCCAGGTGCTTTCGCTGCTGATCGCGCAACGCGCGCCTTCGTATTTCCTGCAAAAGAATAACGACGCGCTCGCCAAACTGACCGACAGTTATCTGCGCCTGCTGGCCTCCGGCGGCGTGATCTCGCCCGCGTTGCGCGACGCCGCGCTCGCCACGCAGCTTTCGCTCGATCGCTCGAAGCCCGCGCCGCGTCCTGCCGTTTCGTACGTGGACCGCAAGGCGGTGCTCACGCTGCGCACGCAGTTGATGCAGGCGCTCGGTCTGAATACGCTCTACGATCTCGATCGTCTCGACCTGAGCGCCACCGCCACGCTCGACGATTCCGTGCAGCAGGCCGTGAGCCAGCGTCTCGCCGATGCCGCCACCAAAGACGGCGCGCGCGAAGCGGGCCTGGTGGGCTTCGAGATGCTGCGTCCTTCCGACGATCCCTCGAAGATCGCCTATAGCTTCACGCTGTTCGAGCGCCATAACGGCGAAAATCTCGTGCGCGTGCAGACCGACAGCGTGAACCAGCCCTTCGACATCAATTCGGGCGCGCGCCTGAATCTGGGTTCGACGGCGAAGCTGCGCACCATCATCACGTATCTGCAGATCGTGACCGCGCTGCACGACAAGTACGCGAACGAAGATGCGAAAACGCTGCGCGCGATGCTGCCGCAAGTCGATCCGAGCGATGCGCTCACGCGCTGGGCCATCGATTATCTGTCGAAGACGCAGGATCGTTCGATCGATGCGATGCTCGAAGAAGCGGTGCAGCGCAAGTATTCCGCGAACCCCGGCGAAACGTTCTATACGGGCGGCGGCGCGCAAAGCTTCAACAATTTCGAGTCGAGCGACAACGGCCAGATTCTCACGCTGCAGCGCGCGTTCCAGCATTCGGTGAATCTCGTGTTCGTGCGCCTGATGCGCGACATCGTTCACTACGAGATGATCCAGACTTCCGGGCCGCCTTCGACGTGGCTCGAAGATCCGGTGGTGCGCAACCGTTATCTCACGCAGTTCGTCGATGGCGAAAGCCAGGTCTATATGAAGCGCTTCTATACGCGCTATCAAGGCAAGACCAGCGACGAAGCGCTCGCCCTGTTGCTGCAACATACGCGCAAGGGTCCGGCGCGCATCGCGACCGTGCTGCGCAGCGTGAACCCGGACGGCAAGCCCGACTGGTTCAATGCGCAGATGCGCGCGCAGTTGAAGAACACCAAATTCCAGTGGCTCGACGACGCCGATCTGGCGAAGTACTACGACAAGTACGCGATCGACAAATTCAACCTCAACGATCGCGGTTATATCTCGGGTATTCATCCGCTCGAACTGTGGCTGCTCAACTATCAGCACACGCACCCGGATGCGACGCTCGCGCAGGTTCAGCAGCAAAGCCGCGATGTCCGCCTCTACACTTACAAGTGGCTCTTCAAGACGCGCTATCACGCGACTCAGGACCGTCGCATCCGCCGGATGGTCGAATTGCAGGCGTATGCCGCAATCGGCAAATCGTGGCGCGCGCTGGGCTATCCGTTCGACAACATCACGCCGTCGTACGGCGCGGCGATTGGCGCTTCGGGCGATCGTCCCGCTGCGCTGGCCTATCTGATCGGCCTCGTTTCCAACGATGGCGCCAAGCTGCCGACGCATAGCTTCGAATCGCTCGACTTCGCGCGCGGCACGCCGTACGAAACGCGCTTCGTGCATACGGCCACGCCGCCGCAACCGCTGATCTCGCCGCAGATCGCCAAGGTGACGCGCGAGTTGTTGAGTTCGGTGGTGGAGGGCGGCACGGCCAAACGTCTCGCCGACGGCATGCCGATGCCCGACGGCAAGATGCTGCCCGTCTACGGCAAGACGGGGACGGGCGACCAGCGCTTCAACGTCTACGCGCCGGGCGCGCGCCTGATCGAATCGCGCAAGGTGAATCGCAGCGCGACCTTCGTGTTCGTGATCGGCGACCGCTTTTACGGCACGCTGACCGCGTGGGTGCACGAGCCGTATGCGGCGCGTTATACGTTCACGAGCGCGCTATCGGTGCAACTGCTGAAGTCGATGGCGCCCGTGCTGCAGCCGCTGCTGGAAGAGAAGGTCACGGCGGACGGCAAACTCAAGGCGGGCGCGAAGCCGCCGCAAGTGACGCTGATCGACACGGAAACGGGCGCGATGCAGCAGGTCAGCTGGACGCAACTGGCGCATGCAGCGAGCCCCGCCGGCTGGAGCAGCACGGTGCCGGGATTTTATTCGGATGCCGAAACGTCGATGAAGGTATCGATGGGCAAATGAAGCGGCGCGCGTCGCCATCGATCAATAGTGAATCGATGAAAAAGGCCTGAACGCCGTGTAGCGTTCAGGCCTTTTGTCTTGCTACGTGCGCGCAGTATTGCGCTTAGTACGAACCGGCGGGCGGCGGCGGTGCCGATCCCGGCGGAGGCGGCGGCAGATAACGCTGCTGCTGCGGCGCGCTCTGATAAGGCTGTGACGTCTGCATGCGACCCGCGACCGGAATGCGGTTGCCGTTCGCGTACATGCATTGCAGATACGCGTAGTCGTAACGGCGCTGCACGTCATACGCCGAGCCCTGCGCGTTACCCATGCCGATGGCGCTGCCGGCCAGCAGGCCCGCGCCCGCGCCGACGGCCGCTCCCTGGCCGCCGCCGAACGCCGCGCCCGCCGCCGCGCCCAGCGCCGTGCCGACCACGGCGCTGCCGACTGCGGAGTTGGTTGCCGCCTGGTTGGTGCTCACGCCGCCCGTTTGCTGGAAGGCGAACTGGCGGCAGTTGTAATCGTCGTTGCGGAACTGGTCGAAGGTCTTGCCGGTGCCCGGCAAGGCCATCACGCTCGGTCCCGAGGGCACCACGGCGCAAGCGCTCAGCAGGCCCGCTGCGGCGAGCAGCGCGAAGTAAGTCGGTTTCATGTGCGGCTCTATATCGTGAAACGAGTTCGTCAAATGAGCGTCAATCAGCTTCGAATCAGTTCGAAGGCGCCGGTTCGGCCGGCACCGCGCGCCAGCCCGACGAGCACTGCTTGACGTACGGGTAATAGGTTTTGGAGGCGTCGCAGTAGTACCAGGTGTCGCCGTTTTCGCTGCTGCCAGCGGCATCGGCCGGGCCTTGCGCGTAGTTGCCGGCGGCCGCTTGCGGCTGGCCCTGCTCGACGTAATCCGGCGCTTCGGGCGGCGGCGCGACGATCACGGGCGGCGGCGGGCCCCAGTAGTAAGGCGCGGGCGCGACCGGGTAGTAATACGGCATGCCGCCGCCGATGAAGACGCCAACCCGCGCTGCATGCGCCGCGCCGCTTGCGCAGGCGATGGCTGCCACGGCGGCGCCCAATATCAATTTCGACCTTCTCACAACGTTCTCCAGAACGGATGGTTCGGGCAGTCCTGCTGACGGGACGATGTCCCGCACGGTTGTGCCCCTACATCATCAAACGCTAAGTCATCGTAGGGCTCAAGGCAATTACGCGAGTTGCGCTGTTTTTTCGAGTTGTTACAGCGGAAAGGGTAGGTTTCCCGCCAGTGTGTCAGTAACGTGCTGAACGGCGCGCAAGCTGCGGCTTCGTGGTGCGATCTGGCGGCTTCGCGCGTCAGGATGCGGTGCAAAGTCATGTCGCATCGGCGCTGTCTTGTAATATTTAGACATCGTGCTGTCTCTACGACGACTCCGAATCTGGTTGTTTTCTAGCGGTGCAAGAGCAGCCGGTCAGCTTTTCTCTGTTTTGCGGCCTTAACGATGGCTGGCGGCTCCCTCCTTTGCGCGTTACCTCATCATCGCGTCTTATTTCAAAAGGCTTTCAGGATGTCGCGTGCGCGGCCGCATGCCGCCTCCAGAAATTCAAAATGTCATTTCGAATTAACACGCGCGTGACGTTCGCTGACGCCGCTTAGACTCGCCCGACGCTTCACAGGAAGCGCATATCGATCTCATCAATTTCCCGAAAATTACTAAGGACTACAACATGAAGGGGATTCTGATAGCGGGTGCGGCGGCGGTACTAGGATTTTCCGCCTTGCCGGTCTGGGCAGCATTGGGCGGCGCGCCCAGTTGGCCGGATGCACCGCGCACGCCCGGCACACGCCTCATGGCGGCAGCGAACAACGCCGCACCCTACACCGTCACCACGGCGACGCAGGAAAGTGGAACGGTGATTCACGAATATCTCGACGCGCGCGGCAATGTGTTCGCGGTGTCGTGGCGCGGTCCGCGCATCGGCTCGATGGACGTGCTGCTGGGCGGCTATTTCCCGGCGTGGCAGAAAGGGCTCGCGGCCGTGCAGGCTTCGCGCGGCGGCGGCTATGGACCGGTTGCGATGCGCAACGGCGATCTGGTCGTCGAAACGGGCGGACATATGGGCGCGCTGACCGGGCGCGCCTGGTTGCCGCTGGCGTTGCCGCAAGGCTTCGACGCCAGCCAGATTCAGTAAAGGAGCGCGCAATGCACAAGATCATCATGGCCTGCGCACTGGGCGCGAGCGTGCTGCTGGGAGCATGCGGCGGCGGGGGCGGCAGCGACGGAAGTCCGGCGGTTGCCAATGTCCCGGCTACGGGCGGCAAGTCTAGTTCCGGCACGAACAACGCATCGAATCAGGGCACGTCCGGCGGCTCGTCGGGCAATTCGGGCGCAAGTGGCTCGGACTCGGTGGCACCGCCTACGCCCACGACGAACGGCGGCGATAGCAGCGGCGGCACGAACGGTTCGACCGATGCGGGCTCCGGTACGACGCCGTCGGGTTCAGACACCTCGGGCGGCGGCACGCCGGCCGATATCGGCAACACGATTCCCGTGCTGGTTTCGCCGGTCACCGTCGTGCGCAACTTCCCGCTGGTCAGCGTGACGATTTGCCAGCCCGGCAGCGGCGGCAAGACGAATTGCGCGACGATCGACCACGTTCTGCTCGACACCGGCTCGTTCGGTCTGCGCCTGTTTGCATCGGTGATTCCTGATGCAACGCTCGCCGCATTGCCCGTGCAGACCGACCCCGTAACCGGGAGGAACGTCGCCGCGTGCGCGAACTTCGGCTCGGGTTACACATGGGGCGGCTTGCGCACCGCTGACGTAAAAATGTCCGCCGAGGTCGCCGCTTCCGTGCCGATCCAGGTCATCGGCGATACGGCGGTCAGCGCTGCCGCTCCGCAATCCTGCGTCTACAACACCGCGCTCCCTGGCCCGGACATGCTGGGCGCGAACGGCATTCTGGGCGTGGGCGTCGCGCGTTACGACTGCGGCGCCGCTTGCGCGGGCACCACGCCAGTGCCGGGCTACTACTATGCCGACGGCGCACGACCCAGACCGATTTCGATGCCGCTGGCCAACCAGGTCGCGAACCCCGTGGCGCTTTTCCCGGTCGATAACAACGGTTTGATCGTCGATATGCCGGCCGTGGATGCGAACGGTGCGCCTGTCGCGAGCGGCACGGTGACGTTCGGCATCGGTACGCAGAGCAACAACCGTTTGGCGGGCACCGGTACGACCGTTCTGGCGACGGACGGCTGGGGCAATTTCAAGGGCAGCATGAGTGGCGACAATGCCGTGCAGGCCTTTGTCGATTCGGGCACGAACACGCTGATGTTCGACGATGCGGCGATCACTCAGAACAGCTTCTTGTTCTATGCGCCGCCCGCGACGCTCAAGCGCACGGCGTCGCTCACCGACGCACGCGGCGAGAGCGTCACGGTCGACGTTGCGATTGCCAACGCGGATGCGTTGTTCGGCACCAATAACTTCGCCTTCAACAACCTGGGCGCGTATCTCGCGCAGACCGTCGATCTGGGCATGCCGTTCTTCTATGGCAAGCGTGTCTATTACGGCATCGATGCGGGGGAAGCCGCGCTACCTTACGTCGCGTGGATCGCACCCTGATTTTCATCGCCGCGACATAAATCCCGTTGTTCCAGCGACGCGCGCCACTCAAAACGGCGCGCGTTTTTTATTGAAACTACAGTGCACTTATTTCAACAGCAACATAAAAATAATTGCGGCATGAGCGATTTTGCGTCCCTATATTTTCATCGCGTGCTAATTTCGGGAAGTTTCTGAAAGCAAATAAAAATCGCTCCACATTTATATCTGAAAATATCACGCGGGAAACGTTTGCCTAGGTAAAAACCCCTGGTCAAGCGCTGCATCACGGCGGCCGATATAGCGAAAGTAGGGAAAGCCGGTTTAGCTGGCGGAATACTCGTTCCACATGTAATTCGATTATTCGATCTGCCTTTCAATAAATAGGGCGGATAGTATTAAACACATTACAAAAAGCCACTGAGAGAACGCGTGCGGTCCATTGCACGCGCTACGCGGAATTGCGCCTGGAAAGCTCAATAGCCGCGACACACAACGACGAGGGAAACGATGGAACATTCGACGCCAGACCGTGAGCTCGAACTGGTCGAGCTGAGCGCGGTGAGCGCGGCACTGAACCGGGTGCAGGCCGTAATCGAGTTCGATCTGCAAGGCATCATCCTGCATGCCAACGACAACTTTCTGAAGACGCTCGGCTACACGCTCGATGAAGTGCGTGGCAAGCACCATCGAATGTTCTGTGATCCTGAATATGCGCGTAGCGAAGCGTATCGCGCGTTCTGGGAACGTCTCGGCCGTGGCGAATTCGATCGCGGCGAATACCGGCGCGTCGCCCACGACGGCCGCGAAATCTGGATCAATGCCTCGTACAACCCGGTGCTCGACAAGAGCGGCCGCGCCTACAAGGTCATCAAGTTCGCCACCGACATCACCGAAGCGAAGCGTCAGAACGCCGAATTCGAAGGGCGTCTGCGCGCCATCGACAAGGCGCAGGCGGTGATCGAATTCGACACCAACGGCATCGTGCTGGACGCGAACCAGAATTTCCTCAACACGCTCGGCTACCGGCTCGATGAAATCCAGGGCAAGCATCACCGCATGTTCTGCGAAGAGAGCTACACGGCCAGCCTCGACTACCACGACTTCTGGGCCAAGCTCAATCGCGGCGAATACGATGCAGGCCGCTACAAGCGCATCGGCAAGGGCGGGCGCGTGGTGTGGATTCAGGCGACCTATAACCCGATCTTCGATATGAACGGCCGGCTCTACAAGGTCGTGAAGTTCGCCAATGACGTCACGGCGCAGGTCGAACTCGAAGAAAGCGTGAAGCGCCGCGCCGAAGAAGATCAACGCAAGGTCGAGAAGCTGCTAGACGTCGTGCGCAAGGCGGCATCGGGCGATCTGAGCGGCGAAGTCGCGGTGCAGGGCGACGACCCCATCGACCAGCTTGCCGCCGGTATCAAGAGCATGATGAGCGACCTCGCGAGCGTGATCGGCAAGGTGGTGGAATCGGCGGGCACGTTCAAGGATTCGTCGCAGGACATCGCCGCGCGTGCCGATACGGTGGCGGGCGGCGCGCAGTTGCTCGGCGCGACCGTCGAGGAAATGAACGCCTCGATCGAAGAACTGACCGCCTCGATCAATTCGATCGCCGATAATTCGCGCGGCGCCGACCAGCTTGCCAAAGACACGCAAGTCGAAGCCGAGCGCGGCTCGAAAGCCGTCACGCGCTCGATCGAGTCGATGGAACTGATCAACCGCTCGTCGGAAGATATCGGCGAGATTATCAAGGTGATTGGCGAGATCGCCAGTCAGACCAATCTGCTCGCGTTCAATGCCGCGATTGAAGCGGCGCGTGCGGGCGAACACGGTCTCGGGTTCTCCGTCGTGGCCGACGAAGTGCGCAAACTGGCCGAACGTTCCTCGCAGGCCACCAAGGAAATCTCCAAGCTCATCAACGAGTCGGTCAAACGCGTCGCGCAAGGCAGCGAAATCTCCAAGCAGGCTGGCGAAGCGTTCGAGCGCATCCTGAGCGGCGTGAGCCGCACCACCCAGGCAATCTCCGAAATCTCCTGCGGCGCGGACGAGCAGTTGATCGCCGCGCGCGAAGTCGCCGCTGCGATCCAGCAGGTCGCCGAGGAGACCGAGAAGTCCGCAGGCGCCTGCGACACGATTGCCCGTGCGGCAGCTTCCCTGCGGGGCGGCGCCGAAGGTCTCGACAAGACGGTGGCGCGCTTCGTGGTTTGAAGCGCAGGGAGCTGAACTGTGGATATCGATAAGGATGTCGAAGCATCGGTGCAGCGCGCACTGATCGAACAGGTGCGCCGTCACACCGGCATTGCGATGAACGAGCGCAAGTGGACCATGCTCAAGGGGCGCTTGCGCCGCCGTGTGATGGCGCTTGGCTTGCCGGACTATCGCGACTATCTGCAGGTGCTCGACACGAGCGCCGAGGAAGTGCGCGATTTCATCGACCTCGTGACGACGAACGAAACGTCGTTCTTCCGCACGCCGCGCATCTGGGAATATCTTGCGCAGACCTTCCTGCCTCAATGGCAGGCAACGCACGCGGGCACGCCGCTGCGTGTGTGGTCGGCGGCGGCGTCGAGCGGCGAGGAAGCGTGGACCACGGCCATGTTGTGCGAAGAGTATCGCGCCAGCGAACCGGCGTTTCGCTACGCCATCGTCGGCACGGATATTTCGGACGGCATTCTGGCGAGCGCACGCGCAGGCAGCTATCAGGGCCGCAGTATCGACGGTCTGCGCCAGAACCATCCGGCGCTCGCGCAGAAGTGGTTTCGCAACGAAGGCGCGCAGGCCACGGTGAACGACGCGCTGCGCACGCATGTGTCGTTTCGTCAGCACAATCTCTATTCGGTGCCGCGCGATCTGGGCCCGTTCGATCTCGTGCTGTTGCGCAACGTGCTGATCTATTTCGATCTCGACGGGCAGCAGGCGGTGCTGTCGAACGTGCGCCGCGCAATGAGGCCCGATGCGATTCTGATCGTCGGTGAATCCGAATCGCTGAGCCGGGTGGCGACGGGCTTTACCTTCGAGCAGCCGCTTATTTATCGCAACGGCCAGAGCCGTGAGGAGCACAGCCATGAGCACGCGTGACGTGCAAGTGAAGATGTGCGAGATCGCGGTGAGCAGCGGCAGCGACGCCAGAATCTTGCGAGCGACGCTGGGCTCGTGCGTGGGTATCGGCTTGCTGTGGCGCGCGCGCGGCACCTATGGCCTCGCGCATTGCCTGCTGCCGCAGCCGGTCGGTCATACGCGTTACGCCGTGCCCGGTGCGCAACTCGGCAACGGTGCGAAATACGTGATCGATGCACTGCCCGCGCTGATCTCGATGATGGGTGCCGAGACCGCGCCGGATGGCGAAATCGAAGCCGTGCTCGCGGGCGGGGCCAACATGATGCAGCATCGCACCACGCTGCATGAGCCGATCGGCGATCTCAACGTACGTATGGCGCAGCAGGTGCTGGCCGATGCAGGCATGCGCGTCGTCCACATGGATGTGGGCGGCGAGTGCGGCCGGCAACTCACCATCGACTGCGAACAGCCGCATTACGCCGTGCGCCGTTTTTCGCGCCCGGCCTGAGTGCGGCCTTGACGTGCATCGTTGATGTGTCCAGTTCAAAGCGCAACGCTCAATCATACGGAGCTTCACGATGAACCAACGTGCGCTGGCCGGTGGTGGCCAGCTCGAGCTATACGGGTCGTTTTATCTGGCCGGGACGGAACTGGCGCTGCCCGTCACCGCGCTCCAGGAAGTGGTCAATCATCCTGGCACGCTGACGCCCGTGCCGCTCGCGCCGCCGTATCTGCTCGGCCTGTTTAACCTGCGCGGCACGCTGATTCCAGTCGTCGATCTGCGCCAGTTGCTGAATCTGCCGGCCGAAGGCGCGACGGGCGTGCGCAAGATCGCGATCGTCGAAACCGCCAATGCGCGCGTGGGTCTGCAATTCGATGCCACGGGCGAGATCCTGCGCGTACCGAAGGATCAGGTGATTTCGATCGAAACCGTCGAAGGCAGCGCGCCATCGGCGATTGGCGCGGTGCTCAAGCTCAACGGCGGCGAGCGCATTCTGCAGGTGCTTTCCGCCGCTGCGCTGTTGCAGTTGCGCGATGTGCCGCATCTGGCCGAACCGGTTGCGCGCACAACGCAGCGGCGCGCGCAGCAGGGCCAGCGCAAGCAGAATGTCTCGTTCAAGGTGGGCGGCACGGCGCTGGCGTTGCCGATGGACGCGATCCAGGAAATCATCCGCGTACCGGCCTTGCAGCATTCGCCGTTCGCTGACGATGTCTGTATCGGCATGCTCAATCTGCGCGGGGCAACGGTGCCGGTGCTGGATTTTGGTCGTTTTCTAGGCTTTGCGCGTGCAAGCGATGACGAAGTCATGACCGATGATCGCCGCATAGTCGTGCTGCATCGCGACGAGCTTTACTTCGGACTACTGGTCGATGAAGTGGCAAGCATCGTTGCGTATCGCGAAGATCAGCTTTTGCCGATGCCTTCATATGGCGCCGCGCATCGCTCGCTATTCTCCGGTTATCTGGCCGCCGATGGCGTGGCGGGCGTGCTGCTGGTCAGCGCCGACGCGCTCTATGCGAACGCGCGTATCGCAGCGGTCGCGGCGGGCCATCGCGATCTCTATCGCAAAGCCACCGAAGCGGCCACTGCGGCGCAGAAGCGTGGCAATGGCACGCGGCAGACGATTGTGACATTCCGCATCGGCCAGTTGATCGGCGTGCGCATTACCGAGTTGCGCGAGGTGATCGACTATCGCGACGACATCGTCAAGACGCCGGGTTTGCCGGCGTTCGTGCGCGGCGTGCTGAATCTGCGCGGCGTGATTGTGACGGTGATCGACGTGCGGGCGATGTACGCCATGCCGCCGTACGAGGATATGGCGCGCGCGAAGATCCTGATCGTCGAGCATCACGGCGAGAAGTACGGCCTGCTGGTCGATACGGTCGAGGACATCATTACGCTCAAGGGCGGCGCGCAACTGGCGATGCCCGCGATGCTCACGCGCGGTGCGGGCGTGAACGTGCGCAGCGATATGCGCGAGGCGGTCGAGTTGCCGGGCCAGGGCACGCTGATGCTGCTCGATCCCGTCTCGCTGTGCGAACGGGTGGCGATGGAGGCGTCGGTTGCCTGACGTGGGCGCGCTTCAAGCTTCCAGGGCGAGCACGGCGAACGTCGCCAGCCAGTGCTCGCCCATGTAATCCCCTGCTACGTGCGGTAGCGCAGCGTCAAGGTGCGTCTGGGCGGCCGCGCGCAATATCGTTGCGCGCGCATCGTTTTCCGGCAGTGCGTTTGCAAGCGTGCGCTGGCACCACGCGCGGCTCAGATTCAAGCCGTCCAGATGCGCGATCTTGCCGTCGCTGCGGTCCGTGACCGTTGCGGGTAGGAACAGCGTTGCGGGCTCGCGCGCGGCAAGCTCGGGCAGAAAGCGTGTGAACCACGCGGCGAATTCATCGGCTTCCATCACGCGGCTCATCAGGACCGCTTCCATCAGCGCGGGCGAGAGAAATTCGTCGCCCGAAGGCTCCCATGCCTGGCAAGCTGCATCGCCTTCGTGCCAGCGGCGTGCGGTGCTTTCAATCAGCGTCGCCAACGAATAGCGCGATGTTTTCCTCGCGAAATCCAGCGCAAGCGTGAGCGCGAACGCGGTATTGAAATGCGTGCCCACGCGCAGCGGGTACGTCGCCATCGGCAGGAATGCTTCGAAACGCTCGGCAAATGCCTCGGTCAGCGGCGCGAGTGCGTGCGACCAGCGCTCGGCTTGCGGCGAAGTCGCCGCGTGCAGTTGCGTGGCGAGCGCCAGCAGCCACGCCCATCCATAAGGCCGCTCGAAGCCGCGATTGTGGGGAATGTCGAGATAG
The DNA here is from genome assembly GCF_017104965.1 of Paraburkholderia sp. Ac-20340. GTDB lineage: Bacteria > Pseudomonadota > Gammaproteobacteria > Burkholderiales > Burkholderiaceae > Paraburkholderia. Next base: position 88,338 of record NZ_JAAGPR010000022.1, on the reverse strand, counting down.
GCGCGCTCGCCAGCCATCTTCTCTTCGGTGAAATGCTCGTCGATTACGGCGACGATGTGCGGCGCTTCGGGCAGATCGGGATAGCGCGCCAGCAGATGCGCGACGAGCCAGTAACCATGCACGCACGAATGCCAGTCGTAGCTGCCGTAAAACACCGGATGCAGCGCGCGTGGACTTTGCACATCGCGGGGCCCGGCAAGCGAATGCGTGAGCCGGTTCGGATATTCGCGCGTGAGATGCGAAAGCGCAATCGAAGCGAAGTGCGAAGCGAGCGAAGCCGTAAGCGTGCTGTGCATGACGTCCTGCGCGTAAAGGAGAACGCCTGCCAGCTTAGCGCGAAATCACCGGTGCAGGCTCAGTCGTGCGCGTGTTGCGCCCCTGCCTTGCGCGGCGTGCGTTCGCGCGAGAGGCGTTGCATGGCTTCGCCGACGTCCTGGCTGAATTGCGCGAGTGCGGCCAGTTCCAGATTGGGCGGTTGCAGCGCGCTCCAGAGCACATCGGCGAGTTGTTCTGCTGTAGCGTCGATATCCGTGCGGCGGTTGGCGAGCGTCGCGTCCCACAGCACATGTTCCATCGGGCCGAACACGAGCGAGCGCAGCAGACGCAGCGGCATGTCGTTGCGAATCTGTCCGCATTCCTGGCCGCGTGCGAGCACGCGCATGAGCGGCGCGGTATAGCGCCGCTGCATTTCCATGAGCGCTTCGCTCAGATCGTGATGGCGCGTGCGGCCTTCCGATAGCACCAGCTCGCAGATGCCCGTGCCGCTTTCCAGCATCAACTGCAAATGCATGCGCACGATAAAGGCGAATTGCTGACGTACCGTGCCGTCGCGCGGCAGGCCCGATTCGATGGCCTCGATCGATTCGTCATACCAGTCGCCGATCACGCGCGCGCACAACTCGCGCTTGCCGCGAAAGTAGCTGAACACCGTGGCTTCGGAAACGCCGAGCCGTTGTGCGATTTCGGCCGTTGTCGCGCGTGTGTAGCCTTTTTCGGAAAACACCTCGCGTCCCGCTTCGAGAATTTCCTTCACGCGCTGCTGGGACTTGCGTCCGGCGGGTTCGCGGCGCGAGGCGGGCAGGGCGGTTTTGGGAGCGGCAGGCATTCTGAGTAAGGGTCACTTAATGGCGAATTTGTGCCGATTATGCACCATGTTTCTCTCGCCGAAAGGCGTTTTTACATGAGGATCGATCGATTGATCCGAAAATCTGAGTGACGCTCAGAAATACCTATTGACGTTAACGTAAATGTGGCGTGAAATGTGTCCCCTAAGGGAAGCCACGGGCAGTCACGACCTGCAGGCCCGCGCCCATGCCGATCAAGGAGACAACAGAATGAGCAACGTACCCGGTTTGCAGTTCCCGCTTGGCGAAGAAGTCGAAATGCTGCGTGACAGCATCGCGAACTTTGCGTCGAAAGAGATCGCCCCGCGCGCGGGCGAGATCGATCGCACCGACCAGTTCCCGATGGACCTCTGGCGTAAATTCGGCGATCTGGGCGTGCTCGGCATGACGGTTTCCGAAGAGTACGGCGGCGCCAACATGGGCTACACCGCGCACATGGTCGCGATGGAGGAAATCTCACGCGCATCGGCTTCGGTCGGGCTCTCGTACGGCGCGCATTCGAATCTGTGCGTGAACCAGATCCACCGCAACGGCACCGAGGCGCAAAAGCGCAAATATCTGCCCAAACTGGTCTCCGGCGAACACGTGGGCGCACTCGCGATGAGCGAGCCGAATGCGGGCTCGGACGTCGTCAGCATGAAGCTGCGTGCCGATAAAAAAGGCGACAAATACGTGCTCAACGGCACGAAGATGTGGATCACCAATGGCCCGGATTGCGACACGCTGGTCGTGTACGCCAAGACCGATCTCGAAGCGGGCCCGAAGGGCATGACGGCTTTCATCGTCGAAAAGGGCATGAAGGGTTTCTCCGTGGCGCAGAAACTCGACAAGCTCGGCATGCGTGGCTCGCACACGGGCGAACTCGTGTTTCAGGACGTGGAAGTGCCGGAGGAAAACATCCTGGGCCAACTCAATGGCGGCGTGAAGGTGCTGATGAGCGGCCTCGACTACGAGCGCGCGGTGCTCGCGGGCGGTCCCACCGGCATCATGGCCGCCGTGATGGATGCGGTCGTGCCGTACATTCACGAGCGCAAACAGTTCGGTCAGGCCATCGGCGAATTCCAGCTGATTCAGGGCAAGATGGCCGATCTCTACACCACGTTCCAGGCCTGCCGCGCGTATCTCTACGCGGTCGGTCGCCAGCTCGACACGCTGGGCGCGGGTCATGTGCGTCAGGTGCGCAAGGACTGCGCGGGCGTGATTCTCTACACCGCCGAAAAAGCCACGTGGATGGCGGGCGAAGCGATCCAGATCCTGGGCGGCAACGGCTATATCAACGAGTATCCCGTGGGACGTCTCTGGCGTGACGCGAAGCTCTACGAAATCGGCGCGGGCACCAGCGAGATCCGCCGCATGCTGATTGGCCGCGAACTGTTCGCGGAAACCGCCTGAGAGCCTGAGAGAAACGTTGCGAGAACAACGATATGCCGATCATCGAAACGAAGCTCAATCCCCGCTCTGACGATTTCAAGGCCAACGCTGCCGCGCTCGAAGCGCTGGTCGCCGACCTGCGTGAGAAGATCCAGAAGCTTTCGCTGGGCGGCGGCGCGGCGGCGCGCGACAAGCACGTTTCGCGGGGCAAGCTGCTGCCGCGCGATCGCATCGCGCAACTGCTCGATCCGGGCACGCCGTTTCTGGAGCTTTCGCAGCTTGCCGCCTACGGCATGTATAACGACGATGCGCCTGGCGCGGGCGTCATCACCGGCATTGGACGCATTGCCGGCCAGGAATGCGTGATCGTCTGTAACGACGCCACCGTGAAGGGCGGCACGTATTATCCCGTGACCGTCAAAAAGCACGTGCGCGCGCAGGAAATCGCGCAGGAAAACCGCTTGCCCTGCGTGTATCTCGTCGATTCGGGCGGCGCGAATCTGCCGAATCAGGACGATGTGTTTCCCGATCGCGATCACTTCGGCCGCATCTTCTACAACCAGGCGAATCTCTCCGCGCAAGGCATTCCGCAGATCGCCGTGGTGATGGGTTCGTGCACGGCGGGCGGCGCCTATGTGCCCGCAATGAGCGATGAATCGATCATCGTGAAGAACCAGGGCACGATTTTTCTCGGCGGTCCGCCGCTCGTGAAGGCCGCGACTGGCGAAGAAGTGAGCGCCGAAGATCTCGGTGGCGGCGACGTGCATACGCGCCTTTCCGGCGTGGCCGATCATCTCGCGCAGAACGACGCGCACGCGCTGGCGATTGCGCGCTCGATCGTCGGCAATCTGAATCGCACCAAGGTGCCGCCCGTTGCGCTGCGTGAACCGCTGCCGCCGCGCCATGACGCGAAAAGCCTGTACGGCGTGATTCCCGTCGATACACGCAAGCCTTTCGATGTGCGCGAAGTCATCGCGCGTATCGTCGACGATTCCGCTTTCGATGAATTCAAGGCGCGCTATGGCACCACGCTTGTGACGGGCTTTGCGCATATCTGGGGACACCCGGTTGGCATCGTCGCGAATAACGGCATTCTGTTTTCCGAATCGGCGCTCAAGGGCGCGCATTTCATTGAGTTGTGCGCGCAACGAAAAATTCCGCTGGTGTTCCTGCAGAACATCACGGGATTTATGGTGGGCCGCAAGTACGAAAACGAAGGTATTGCACGCAATGGCGCGAAGATGGTGACGGCGGTGGCGACGGCAAAAGTGCCGAAGTTCACGGTGATCATCGGCGGCTCGTTTGGCGCGGGCAATTACGGCATGTGCGGACGGGCGTATTCGCCGCGTTTCCTGTGGATGTGGCCCAACGCGCGCATTTCGGTGATGGGCGGCGAGCAGGCTGCTTCGGTGCTGGCCACGGTGCGCCGCGATGGTATCGAAGCGAAAGGCGGCACGTGGAGCGCCGAAGAAGAAGAGGCGTTCAAGCAGCCGATTCGCGATCAATACGAGGTTCAGGGTCATCCGTATTATGCGAGCGCGCGCTTGTGGGACGACGGCGTGATCGATCCTGCGCAAACGCGCGATGTGCTCGGCCTGGGTTTGTCGGCGACGATGAATGCGCCGATCGAAGACACGCGCTTTGGCGTGTTCCGCATGTAAGGCCGCGAGCGAGGAGGAGACATCACGATGAACTACGAAACGCTCACTGTCGAATTCGCGGGCCATGTTGCCACCGTCACGCTCAATCGCCCCGATGTGCGCAACGCGTTCAACGAGGCGATGATTGCGGATATCAGCGCTGCGTTTACGGCTTTAGGTGCGCGCAATGACGTGCGTGCGATCGTGCTCGCTGGCAACGGAAAAGCCTTCTGCGCAGGCGCGGATCTGAACTGGATGCGCAAGATGGCCGGTTACTCGAATGAAGAGAACCACGCCGATGCATTGCGTCTCGCGCAGATGCTATCGGCGATCTATCGTTGTCCCAAACCGGTGATTGCGCGCGTGCATGGCGATGCTTACGCAGGCGGTATGGGCCTCGTTTGTGCAGCCGATATCGTCGTTGCGGCGGATACGGTGAACTTCTGTCTCTCCGAAGCGCGGCTCGGTCTGATGCCCGCCACCATCGCGCCTTATGTGATTCGCGCACTGGGCGAGCAGGCAGCACGCCGCTACTTTGTCACGGCTGAAGCGTTCGATTGCGCAACGGCGCTGCGTCTTGGCCTCGTGAGCGAAGCGGTGAGTGCGAGCGAACTCGATGCCACCGTGCAGCGTATCGCCGACACGCTCTGTGCAAACAGCCCGAACGCAGTGCGCGAATGCAAGCAGCTTGTCCAGGATATCGCGGGCACGGCTATCGACGATGCACTGATCGACGATACGGCGCAGCGCATCGCGCGGATTCGCGCGAGCGACGAAGGGCGCGACGGCGTGTCGTCGTTCCTCGAAAAGCGTACGCCCGGCTGGCGCGCCTGAGACCTGCTCAAGACTCCATAGCGAGACTTCTTATGTTCAACAAGATTCTGATCGCCAACCGCGGCGAGATTGCCTGCCGCGTTGCCGCTACCTGCCGGCGTCTGGGCGTGAAAAGCGTGGCTGTCTATTCGGATGCCGATGCCGACGCCAAACACGTCGCGGCTTGCGATGAAGCCGTGCATATTGGCGAAGCGGGTGCACAGCAAAGCTATCTGCGCATTGAACGCATCATCGCCGCCGCGAAAGCAACGGGCGCTGAAGCGATTCATCCGGGTTATGGTTTTCTTTCGGAAAACGAAGATTTCGGCCGCGCGTGCGAAGAGGCTGGCATCGTCTTTATCGGTCCGCCGGTCGAGGCGATTGCTGCGATGGGTTCGAAAGCCGCGGCCAAGGCGCTGATGCACGCTGCGGCCGTGCCGCTCGTGCCGGGCTATCACGGCGACGACCAGGACGCCGCGCTGCTGCAGCGCGAAGCCGATGCAATGGGCTACCCGGTGTTGCTGAAGGCCAGTGCGGGCGGCGGCGGAAAAGGCATGCGTGTGGTGGAGCGCAGCGAGGACTTCGCGGCGGCGCTCGCGTCATGCAAACGCGAAGCGGCCAGCAGCTTCGGCAACGATCGTGTGCTGATCGAGAAATACCTCTTGCGCCCGCGTCACGTGGAAGTGCAGGTCTTCGCGGATAAACTCGGCGGCGCGGTCTATCTGTTCGATCGCGATTGCTCGGTGCAGCGTCGTCATCAGAAGGTGCTGGAAGAAGCGCCCGCGCCGGGTTTGTCCGACGATGTGCGGCGCGCGATGGGCGAAGCCGCGGTTGCTGCTGCGCGTGCCGTGCAGTACGTGGGCGCGGGCACTGTCGAATTCATCATGACGGGCGCGGATTTTTACTTCATGGAGATGAACACGCGCCTGCAGGTCGAGCATCCCGTAACGGAAATGGTCACGGGCCTCGATCTGGTGGAATGGCAGTTGCGCGTGGCGGCAGGCGAGCCGTTGCCGCTCGAACAGTCGCAACTCACCGTGACGGGCCATGCGCTCGAAGCGCGCATTTATGCGGAAAATCCTGCGCGTGGGTTCCTGCCGTCGACCGGTACGCTCAAGCATCTGCGCATGCCGCAAGGCGTCGAATTCCGTCTTGGCGAAGCCGGGCAGCGTGCGAGCGTGCGTATCGATAGCGGCGTGCGCGAAGGCGACACCATCACGCCCTTCTACGATCCGATGATCGCCAAGCTCATCGTGCACGGTGCAACGCGCGCCGATGCGCTCGCGCGCATGCGTCGTGCGCTGGAAGAATGCGAGATCGTCGGGCCGCATACGAACGTGGACTTTCTGCATCGGCTTGTGAGCAGCGAGCCGTTTGCGAATGCCGATCTCGACACCGGCCTGATCGAGCGTCATCACGACGCGCTGTTTGCCGCGCAGAAAATGCCGGTCCGCGAAGCACTTGCGCTCGCGAGTGCGGCATTGATCGGACGTGAAGGGGGGCGCGCGCAAGGCGGTTCGCCGTGGCAGGCGCTCGCGCATTGGCGTCTGAATAGCGGCTTCGTACAAACGTTCAACTGGCGCGATGTGGAAAGCGACGCGGCGTTGAGCGTGGCGTTCTCGCACGATGGCGGCGCACAGACGATCGATTGTTCGGGCGTCGAAGAGGCTTATACCTGGTGGCGTGGTGCAGAGCCTACGGAATACGGCGCGACCATCGGCAATACGCGCGTAACGGGCCGTGTGTTTATCGACGGCGATGTATTTCACGTGTTCTGTCTAGGCAAGGCAATGGCCTTCGAATGGCAGAACCTGTTGGCGCATGCCGCCGATGCGGAGCATGGCGAAGGCCGCCTCACCGCGCCGATGCCGGGCAAAGTGATTGCCGTGCTCGTCGAGCCGGGCACCGTGGTGGAAAAGGGCACGCCGCTCATCGTCATGGAAGCGATGAAAATGGAGCACACGATTGGCGCGCCGGCAGCCGGCAAGGTGACTGAGGTGCTCTATGGCGTGGGCGATCAGGTGGCGGACGGCGCGCAACTGCTGATGCTGGAAGCGGGTTAAGCGGCGTTCAGGGCGTTTCGCAAGCAAGCGGGCCTGCTCGCGCAACGCAGCAGGCCCGTATCCATTGCGTTCAAGCCTTCACAGGCGGCGCAAACTGCAACGCTACGCCAATGCGATTCCACGCATTGATGTTGGCGATGGCGGTGGTCAGAAACGCCATCTGCTCGCCGGGAAACTGCTCGGCGACTTTTCGATAGAGTCCTTCGCTCACGCCTTCGTGCAGCTTTGCAGTGAGCGCCTCTGTATAGGCCAGGGCGGCTTGTTCGCGCTCGCTATAGAACGAGCGCGCTTCGTGCCACGCCGTCAGCAGATCGAGCTTTTCCTGCGCAATCGGCAAGCCGCGCGCGATATTCAGGTGGTACTGGATGCAGAACGCGCAGCCGTTGATCTGCGATGCGCGAATCTTCAGCAATTCAGTCAGCGACTTTTCGAGGCCGGACGCATCCACGGCCTTGCTCATCGTCACGAGCCCGGCAACCACTTGCGGTGCATCGTGCGAAAACGTTTCATAGGAAATGCGTTGCGACATGACTGGACCTCGTATCGGTTGGAGGATAATATCAGAGCACGAACATCATATTCGAATGCTGACATCATGCGCAATACAACGAAGCGTATACCCAGAATGCCCAAAAACGGGCCTGATGCCGCAACGGCTATTCCGTCGCCGGGCGAAGGCAAGCGTGGCGAGAGCGGTTACATCGGCTATCTGCTGCGTCAGGCGGGCGCCGCGCAGCGCTTGCGCATGGAGCGTGCACTCGACGATCTGGGCATTACGCCGCCGCAATTCGTGGTGTTGACGATGCTGGTGGCGTACCCCGGCGTCTCGGGTGCGGATCTCGCGCGGCTCGCGGCGCTCACGCCGCAGACAGTCAGCGTGATCGTCGCGAATCTCACGCGTCATGCCTTGATCGAGCGCCGCCCGCATCCCGTGCACGGGCGTATTCAGCAGATCGAGGTGACGGAAGCGGGGCAGAGCCTGCTCAAGCAATGCCGTGCCCGCGTGCGGAAGCTGGAAACACAGATGCTCGAAGGCTTTAACGCCGATGAGGAGCAGGTGATCCGCCGCTGGCTGGTGGCGCAGGCACGCGAGGACTGAGCCTCGCGGCGTGGCTTAGGGTGCTTTGGCGAGCGCGCAGGCGTGATCGAGCAGACCTTCGGCCGTGCCTGTGCCACCTTCCACATCCTGGGCGCTGTTGACGATCAGCCAGCCGTCGCGGGCCGTGTCGGGGCCAGCACCGGTGACGAGAATGGTCTGCGTAGCCATGCCTTGCTGCGGACCGAGATCGCGCTCGACCACGCGGAACGGATTCGAGCGGTCGGTCAGACTCGTTACGCGCGTGATGCGATAGCGCTTGCCGTCGAGCGTCGTCCAGCGCCATGAGCCGGGCGCATCATGCCGATAAGGCGCGAGTGCATCGGCGATATCGTTGCGCATGCAATCGACGTGAATATGCAGTTGATTCTGCGAGCGCTGCTGCGACGAATTGATTTCGAGGCCCAGTTGCGTGGGGGCGAGCGTGGTCTTGAGCTTTTCGTTCACGTAGCGGCCCGCGGCCCAGGCGCCGGACCAGTATTCCGGCGAGCCCGCATAGAGAATATCGGGGCTTTCGATGCCGGAAACGCGGTCGGTGGGAATCAGCAGATATTGCGCGCGGCCGTTGATATCTTTGAGCACCGCATAGCGCTTGTCGAAATCGACCTTGGTGCACGGCCCCGGATTGCCCTTGTCGCGCGCGTTCGGCACGCACTGGCCGCCTACGACTTTCCAGAGCCCGTTCGCGTCGAAAGCCGAAAGCCGCACGCAACCGCTGGCGGCCAGCGCCGTGATGAGCGAAGCGCCCAGCGCGGCGGCAAGCGACGCGTAGCGGCGGCGGGCAGAAACAACGGCGGGAGCGTGAGGAACGTGAGGCATCGGCGCAGAAGGGCGAATGAAATGAAAGTCGCGCGTAACGTTGCGCGGGTGGGCCTTGCTGCGGGGAGTGTAGCGGAAACTCTGTGACAGGCGCTTGATCACGCCGGGCGAGCGGCGCGCGGCATCAAACGAAACGGCCCGCCGGGGTGATCCGGCGGGCCGTCTTTATCACGCGCTATTGCGGCGCATCGAGAGCGCTTATTTACGCGGTGGATGGAACGTCACGGTCTGTTCAACCGGCGCATCGCTCGGCCCGCAAGTGCCGCACGTACCGCAGCCGTCGCCGCAATCGCCGGTGGCGCCCCTGGGCTGCAGCCAGCGGCCGATGCGTTGCGTCATCGCTCCTCGTTGCGGACGCAACAAAGGTGCGGCCACGCCCGCCTGCACACGCAGGGTGGTTTTCGGCGCAACCTTGCGCAGCGCGGTCCAGAGACTCGCCGCGACCAGCAGTGCGATCACGGCGTATTGCAACAGCAGATTCGCGCTCACAGGAAGTACCTCGCAGCCTGATACGTGACGAAGGAAGCCGCATACGCGATCACGAACATATAGCCGAACGACACCACGACCGCTCGCCACGAACGCGTCTCGCGGCGGATCACGGCGAGCGTGGACATGCACTGCGGCGCGAACGCGAACCACACCATCAGCGAAAGCGCGCTGGCCACCGAGAAGTTCTGCGCGAGCGTGTGACCGAGTGCGGCCACGTCGGCGTCGCCGCCGGCCACCGCATAGACAGTGGCGAGCGCGGCCACGGCTGTTTCGCGTGCGGCGAATGCGGGGATCAGCGCGAGACTCATCTGCCAGTTGAAGCCCAGCGGCGCGAACGGCCATTGCAGCGCGCGGCCCAGATAACCGGCGATGGTGTAGTCGATGGCGGGCCCGGTTGCGCCCGCAGGCGGCGAGGGGAACGTCGACACGAACCACATGATGACGGTCAGCGCGAGGATGATGCCCGTGAGGCGTTTGAGGAAGATCGTGCAACGCTCCCACAGGCCGATCGCCACATCGCGCGCACGCGGGATGCGATACGAAGGCAGTTCCATCAGCAGCGCGTGTTCGGTGCGGTCGCGGCGCAGATGCTTCATGACCCAGCCCACCGCCATCGCGCCCAGGATGCCTGCAACGTACAGCGCGAACAGTACGAGACCTTGCAGGTTGAAGAGGCCGAACACCAGGCGATGCGGAATGAACGCGCTGATCAGCAGCGCGTAGACCGGCAGACGCGCGGAACAGGTCATCAGCGGGGCAACGAGAATCGTCGCCAGGCGGTCGCGCGGATCGGAGATGCTGCGCGTGCCCATCACGCCAGGAATCGCGCAGGCGAAGCTGGAGAGCAGCGGAATGAACGAGCGTCCCGTGAGGCCGACCGACACCATCATGCGATCGAGCAGGAATGCCGCGCGCGGCAGATAGCCCGATTCCTCCAGCACGAGGATGAAGAAGAACAGCACCAGAATTTCCGGCAGAAAGCCGAGCACGGTGCCCAGACCCGTGAGCAGACCGTCGGTCAGCAGACTGCGCAGCGGGCCATCGGGCAGCCACGCGCCCGCGATGCCGCCAAGCCAGTCGAAGCCATCGCCGATCGAATCGGTCAGCGGCTTGCCCAGCGAATACACGGCCTGAAACACGAGGAACATCACCACGGCCAGAATCAGCGGGCCGAGCACGGGATGCAGCGCGACGCTGTCGATGGCGTCGTCGCGTGCGTCGGTGGCGCGCGGCATCGTCACGGCATCGGCGAGGATGCGGCGCACGGTGGCGTGCAGATCGGTATCGGCGTCGGTGGCGCTCGGCTGCTGTGCAAGGGCGGCATTCGCGCCGACACGATCGATCAGGTCGATGAGCGGCTGCGCGCCATTGCGCTGCACGGCCACCGTTTCGACCACGGGCATGCCGAGCGCCTGGGCAAGCTTCGGCACATCGACGGTAATGCCGCGGCGCTTTGCGGCGTCCATCATGTTGAGCGCGAGCACGACCGGGCGGCCCATGCGTTTGACTTCGAGCACGAAGCGCAGATGCAGGCGCAGATTCGTGGCGTCGGCCACGCAGACCACGAGGTCGGGAATCGCTTCGCCGGGATAGCGGCCCATCAGCACGTCGTGCGTGACGCGTTCGTCGGGGCTGGCGGAATCGAAGCTGTACGCGCCCGGCAAATCGAGCAGTTGAATCCTGCGGCCAGCCGGCGTGGCGAAGCGGCCTTCCTTGCGCTCGACGGTCACGCCCGCGTAGTTCGCGACTTTCTGGCGCGCGCCGGTGAGCAGATTGAAAAGCGCGGTCTTGCCGCAATTGGGATTGCCGACGAGCGCAATGCGCAGCGGCGTCGTGTCGATACCGTTCGTCATGCCATGGCTCCTGCGCCGTGCGCGACGTCTTCGAGGTTCACGCTCACGCGTTCGGCTTCGGCGCGGCGCAGTGCGAAACGCGTGGAGCCGATCTGCACAAGCAGCGGGTCGGCGCTCCATGGCGCGCGGGCCACGACGCGCACCGGTTCGCCGGGCACGAAGCCGAGATCGCGCAGACGTTGAGCGATGGGGTCGCGAGCGGAGGCGTCTTCGACGCGCTCGACAAAGGCAGTGGCGCCCTTGGTTAGGTCGGTCAGCCGCATGGGGAATCTTGTTTTATGAAATGAGAACTGTTCTCATTGTAGCGACGATCGAGGGCGCGAGTGTTTCAAACCGGCACGCGAAGCTTGATTTGAAGGCGATTGGCGCGCAAACAGGCTTGAGGAGGCGGGTTGGTGTGCGCTTTTGTCGCACGGCTGCGCGATGTGATTTCGCGCGCAACAGACGTGTTTGCCGAAGATGACAAAACGTTTAATTTCGCTTTGCGAAAGTGAAAGCGAAAGCGAGCATCGCGCGGTCGATCCGCGCGATGCTGCAATCAATAGGCTTATTGCGCGATCGGTACCGTTACATCGCTGCCGAACCAGTGCATCGAGATCTTCTTGAGCGTGCCATCCTGCTTCAACTGCGCGAGCGCGTCGTTGATGGCTTTCTCGAACTTCGGATTGCCCTTGCGGAACGGAATGCCCATTTCCTGATTCGCGCCCTTGAGCACGGCGCCCGGACGCAGCGGCAACTGCGAATTCTTGATGATGTACGGCAGCATCAGACGGTCGTCGATGGTGGCGTCGATCCGTTTCGCGGCCAGGTCGCGCAGTTTTTCGGGCGCGCCGGGATAGGTCTGCACGTTGATGCCCGGCACTGCGCGCGCCATCGAATCGTAATTCGTGCCGAGCGTCACGCCGATCTTCTGGCTGCCCTTGAATTGATCGAGCGACGTGAATTCGCGTTTATCGTCGGAGCGCTGAATGAGTTGCGCGGCGGAATACGTGTACGGCTGGCTGAAATCGAGCGCCTGCTGACGCTGCGGCGTGATCGTTACCTGATTGACGATGACGTCGAATTTGCCCGCCTGCAGCGCCGCGATAATGCCGCTCCATTCGGTGGGAATGAATTCGGGTTTGACGCCGAGTTTCGCGGCCACGGCCTTCGCGATATCGACGTCGAAGCCTTCGAGTTCGCCCGCGCTATTGCGCGAATCGAACGGCGGATAGGTGCCTTCCAGACCGACCTTCAAGACGCCCGCATGCTTCACGCTGTCGAGCAGATCTTCCGCATGCGCGGCTACGGTCATGCCAAAGGCCGACGCCGCGATGGCGCCTGCGAGCAAGAGCTTCGATACCTTCATCACCTGTCTCCCGATTGTTGGAATGGAGCACTGCATAGCGAATGTGAAGCGTACTACGAAGCCAGATTGTTTCGTTATCCTTTTCTTTTAATCGGATCGAAGATTGGATTAAATATTGGGCGCAGCCAGCGTGCCGAGAATGTCTTCGAATGCCAGTCCTATCGCCAGCAGTCTGCGGTCGCTGCCGGTGGGGCCGTCGAGTTCGAGCCCGACGGGCAGGCCCGCATCGGTGAGTCCGGCGGGCAGCGCGAGGCCCGGAATGCCAGCGTTGCTCGCGGGATCGGTATTGCGCAGATAGGCTTCCAGTTCGTCGATGGGCGCGCCGCCGTCGATCGACACGCTCGACGAGCCGCTCAGTTCGTCCAGCGGTACGGCCGCGAGGCGCGTGGTCGGGAACAGCAGCGCGTCGAGTCCGCTGGCGGCGAAGGTCTGCGCGTAAAGCTGTTGCAGGCGCGGGCGCCACACGGTCATGGCGGTCTGATAGTCGCCGCCGCGCGTGTCGGCGAGGATCGCGTCGTAGGCGGCGCGCACGTCCGGGCTCGCGATGCGCGCGGCCACGTCGGCCACGGTGTTCGCGGGCGCCTGATTGGCCGTGAGCCAGGCCTGCAGATCGTCGATGGGTTCGTGCAGCGCAATCGCCATGCTCACGCGGTCGTTGAGCGCGAAAATGTCGCTCATCTCCACGGGCACGAAGGTCACGCCCGCTGCTTCGAGCTTCGCGACCGCAGCGCGCGCGACCGTTTCCGTCGCGGCTTCGAGACCCGACCAAAACGGCGCGGGCAGGCCGATGCGCAGGTTCGTGACAGCCGCGCGCGCCAGCGGGCCGAGCCCGGTAATGACGCCGTCGAGCAGCGCGACATCGGCGACGGTGCGGCCCATCGGTCCAACGGTGTCGCGCGTATGGCTGATCGGCACGACGGCATGCGGATCGTGATAACGGCGCTGCGTGCCGCCGTCGCCCACACTCGGGCGCAGGCCGACGATGCCGCACAGCGCGGCGGGAATGCGTGTGGAGCCGCCCGTGTCGGTGCCTAGTCCGGCAGGCACGATACGCGCCGCAATGGCCGCTGCCGTGCCGCCCGACGATCCACCGGGAATCCGTTCGGGGTCCCAGGGATTGCGCACGGGGCCCGCGTGCGCAGCGAGATTCGTGCTGGTGATGCCGAACGCCAGTTCGTGCATATTCGCTTTGCCGAGCACGATGGCGCCCGCATCGACGAGACGCTGCACCGAGGGCGCATGGCGCGCAGGCACGAAACCTTCCAGCGCGGGAGTGCCCGCCGAGGTTTGCAGGCCGCGCGTGTTGATATTGTCCTTGACGACGACGGGCAAGCCCGCGAGCGGCAGATGCGCGCGCTCGCCGGCGCCGAGCGCATCGATGCGCTGCGCGGCGGCCAGCGCGCCTTCCACGTCGAGCACGGTCAGCGCGTTGAGATTCGCGAGCGCCTGTGCCCGCGCGATCAGCGTGGCGATGTAATCGACGGTTTTGAGGCGCCCCGCGCGAATCGCCTCGACGGCTTGCGCCGAGGTCAGTTCAAGCTGCTGGTCCACAGTCCAGGTCATGCAGTCTCCTCCTCGTGCAGCTTTTGGGCGTTAGGGTTTGCTGCAGGGTTTGCGGCGCGCCTGAAGTTCGCGCGCGGTTATTGCTTCATGAAGCGCAGCGCAAGCCGCGCGAGAGCGGGCACGACGCTCGGGCGCAGCAGACGCGGATCATAGCCGCTCATGCGCTCGCGATCTTCGCTCAGGCACAACTCGATCATCTCGCGCGGCTTGAGCGAATCGCCCAGCACGTCGCGATTGGCGGGCAGAAAATTCGAATCCTGCACGGCGCCGTTTGCGTCGATGCCGCGCGCGATCGCCATGCGGTCCCACACCAGTTTGATCCAGATCGCGCCCACCCGCAGCGAATGCCAGGGGCGGCGCCACCACGGCAGATTCTTGCGATACCACGCGACCCAGTTCACGAAGAACAGAATATGGCGCGCCTCTTCCTGAATCACCGGCTCGAAGGTTTCGACCAGTTCAGCAGGAAAAAAGCCCGAGCGCTGTGCGGAACGGAACAGGCCAAAGGCGAAGAAGCTGTCGATACATTCGCTGTAGCCCGTAAACATCCACGCCCATTCCGGATCTTTCGGCGGCGGGTAGCTGGGTTCGGGAGCGAGTTCGATGCCGTAGGCCTGCACGAGATGCGAAAGCACGACCTTGTGGCGCGCTTCTTCGTCGCCGTCCATGTCGATGGCTTCGCGCAGCAGCGGATCGCGCACGGTCTTCGCGTAGGTTTTCACGCGGATCGACGCGCGGCCTTCGGTCTGTACGGCGATGTCCCAGATCGGCAACGAAGTCAGCCGGCGCAGCGCGTCGGGTTCGAGTTTCGGCCAGTCGAGTACCGCGGGACGGTAGGGATCATGGGTGTCGAGCAACATCCTGCTGAACATCGTGCGATGTTCGTCCGATCCGATCCTGATGGGCCCTGGCGTGCCGTAAGTCCAGCGACGCAGCGCGGCGTCCTGGGCGGCGAGAGCGGTTTCGCCGTCGTCGATGTTCGTCAGGGTTTCGGACATGGAGCGTATATGTGACGGTGATATGACTCCTATTCTGTCACAATCGTAAGGAAAGCCGCTTGCTCACCGGCACTCACGCGCAGCGCCTTTGTTCGTCGATCCACATGCGCGCCCAGCGGCAGGCGTACGCCAGCGCGTGACGCTCATCGAAGAAATAATCCAGTGCGTCGAATGAAACGATCGTCTGGCGCGTTCCAGCGGATTGAGTGCCTGATTGCGGGGCTGACTGCGATGCCGCCTGAGTGCCGATCGTCAGATTCGCAGCGTACAGACCGTTCGGCAGTTGTTGCGCGCTGGGCGCGACTTCGTAGCCCTTGTAGCGGATGGGTGCGTGCATGGCTTCCTGCTCCTGCTGGTACGTCCTGCTCGTGTGCGAATTGCGCATGTTTGCCTTGCTCCCGCGCGCGGCCGGCGCGCCTTTGCGTGTGCCAGTTTGTGTGCCAATACGGGTTCAGCGTAGGGGCTGGCGTGCGCGGGGGGAACCAATCTTTCGTCGCAAGCAAATCACGGGCGGACTGAAACGGTCAGCAGAATGATCGCGATGAGGCGAGGTTGCGTGCCCGGTTCCAATGTGGCTCCGGCGGCACGTCGCGTCTGTGGGATGGCCGACGCAAGCCGCGCCGATCCGTGCGCTGGCGCGCAAAAACAAACGAGGCGCCCTCGGGCGCCTCGTCGTGTGTTGCCGGCTTTATCAGCGCGCGGTGATGGATCAGACCGCGACGCTCAGCCGGTCTTCGTTGCGCGCTGCACCGGGGGCGATCGACAAAGCCGGTTGCGCCGCGCGCTGCGTGTTGAACGCCAGCGCGAATTGCGCGGCCTGCTGGCCGACCGTCGCGAGTTGATCGACGACCTTCGGGTCCGAGCACTGATGCGCGCTCTCGAAGCGCGTTTCGAGCGTGTTGATGCCCGCGCCGAACGGCGTCGGCCAGCCGCGCAGCGCATGCGCGATCGAGCGCAGCGAAGTCAGCACCGAACCGGCGGCCTGCCAGCCGTACGCGGTCACGATGCAGCCCACGGCGCGGCCGTCGAGATAGGGGCGTTCATCGGCGCGCAGTTCTTCCAGCGTATCGAGCGCGTTCTTGACGAGACCTGAAACGCCGCCGTGATAACCGGGCGTCGCGATGATGACGGCATCCGCGGCGCGCACGGCTTCGATCAGTTCGAGCTGGGCGTCGGTGCGGGTAGCGGCCTCGGGCGCATAGTGCGGCAGGCTGTGCAGGAAGGTGCCGCCGAACAGCTGCGTGCGCGCGCCGGCCTGTTCCGCGCCGCGCAGCGCGAAGGCCAGCGCGCGTTCGGTGGAGGACGCTTCGCGCGTCGTGCCGCCGATGCCGACGACGAGCGGACGATGTCTGGAATCGGAGATGCTCAAGGGGTGCTCCTCGGATAAGCGGTGGGGGCCCGTCGGGATCGCACCGCACGCGCGGCAACGCGTGTCGGGCTGAGGGCCGGCGCAGGCTTGGCGTTCAAACGGTTTAAGCGAGCGCTTCAGGTCAGAAGTGTCATCTTAGTGACCGCTGCGTCCGGCGCGAAACGACTTTTAGTTCTATCCATATGCCGATCAGGCGGATTCGGCTCTGCGCGGCCGCGCCATATGCATAGCTGAAAGCGTTGGTTGGGCTGGCGGCGGGGTATCGGTACGATGAAACCGTCTCCTCCATGAGCATCTCCTTGACATGGGATTCGGCCCCGCACCGTAAGGTGGCGGGGCCGCTTTTTTTCTGGAGACGGTGGAGCGGCGGGGCGCCTGAATGCGCTTATTGCGCGCGGGCGACAGGAACGGTGGGAAGCGACTTCAGCGGGTTTTGCTGGCGATGCGCCGGAACGGCGTAGCCGACCTGCAGGACGTTGCCGTCCGGGCCGATCTGCGGCGGGATTTCCGGCAGACCGTCGCTCTTCGTGCGCACGCCGCCGCGTACCGCGCCCTGGCCGGCTGCGCCATCGGGCAGCATCGGCACGGTGGGCGCGGGGGCGCGCATCGCCGGTTCGGCGATCTTGCGCGTGTCCGGGCGCTCCACGCTCGCGAGCTTCTTCTTCGTGTGATGCGCGTGCGCCTTCCTGTCGGGCGATGAGGGATGCGCGCCGGGCGAACGTGCCTCCGGCGGATTCCAGATCTCGGTGTAGTGTTCCCCAGCGAGCGCGGTGGACGCGAGGACGCACAGCATCGTCCCCGTCAAGATGAATCGCACGTCGTGATCTCCGTTTTGATGAACAGACCCGCCTTGCCGCGCCGTCTCGCGCGTGGCGCGGACTGGGCGGGCACGCCCGAAGGCGGCGAAGCCCGGTACGGCAACCGGGCTGCACGCACTGTACATTCGTACAGCGGTGAATGCAAACGTTTGACGGTTCGAGGCGTGCGAGTGTTGCGTCAAAACGGCGCTTTTGCATGCCGTGCGAATCGGTTCTTGCGGACTTTTTCCGACGATGCAGCGACCTGTTTCAGTGACGGATCAGCGCTCCAGAAGCGGTCCGCCATGCAGGCCGAGCCAGCGTCCGTAACTGCGCGGCGAGAAGGCCAGCGTCAGCACGATCATCGCGGTAATCGACACGGCGAGCATCACCCACGCCGCTGTGAATCCGCCCGTGAGATCGCGCACGCGGCCGGCCACGACCGGCGCGAGCGCGGCGATCACGAAGCCCAGCCCCTGCACGAACGCGACGAGCTTCGCCGCGATACGGTGGTCGCCGGAATGATCGAGCGCGGTCACGAGCGTGACGGAGAACGTGCCGCCCAGACCCGCGCCAGCGGCGGCGACCCACAGCAACGGCGCGGCCTCGGGCCACGCGGCGAGGCCCACCACGCCGATCCATTGGAGACACAGCCCGGCGATCAGCCAGGGGCGGCGGTCCGTGAAGCGCGCCGCCGCAAGCGGCAGCAGCAGGGCGCAGGCGGCCTGGAAGACCGTCATCGCGGCCAGCAGCGAACCGCTCGCCGCGACGCTCGCGCCATGTTGCTGGTAATACGCAGGCAGCCAGGCGACGAGACTCGTATAGCCACCGTTGACGAGGCCGAAATGCAGGCCGAGCGTCCAGGCGCGGCGCTTTTTCCAGACCGGCACGGCGGCAGGGTGTTGTTGCGCCTGCGCCTGCGCTGGCGTCGCGCCCGCAGCCGCTCGCGCGCCCCGATTGAGCCATCCCCACAACACGAGTGCGGCCAGCGCGGGCACGGCCCAGATCGCCAGCGCCAGATGCCACGAACCGCCCAGACGCGCCGCGAGCGGGCTCAGGCTCGCGCCCAGCCCGCCGCCGCCCATGATCGACGCCGAGAACAGCCCCATCGCCAACGGGACGCGATGCGCGAAGCGCTGCTTCATCACCGCCGGCAGGAGCGCCTGGATGGCCGCCACGCCCGCGCCCGCCGCCGTTGCGGTGAGCATGAGCGCGCCGCCCGTCGAGGCGAACGCGCGCGCGCCGCAGGCCGCCGCAATTGCAATCAGCCCGAGCGCCACGCCACGCGTCTCGCCGAGCTTGCGCGCCAGCAGGCCGGTGCCGAACGCGCCCAGACCCATCGCCACCACGGGCAGGCTGGTGAGCAGCGAAGCGCCATAGAACGACAGGCCGGTGGCGTCGCGGATCGTCGTCATCAGCGGGCTGATCGACGTGAGCAGCGGGCGCAGATTCAGCCCGATGGCGACGATGGTGGCGTACCAGACGACGGCGCTGGCGCCGGATGATTGAGAGCGTGCGGGGTCGGATTCGAGAGACATTCGGTCAACCTTTTGCGATACATTTGGTTGACCATTATATCTTGTGATTGTCAACAATATGGACGATGCCGCTATGCTGTGTATAGCGGCATCACCCACCTTATGGCGGGTTACGCCTGGCCGGAGGCCTCGCTACAATGCCGTCTGGCTCCTTTTCCGCACACGGTTTCATGGTTTCTTCGACCCGCTCCGCACGCTCGACCGACTCGCCGCAATCGCCCACTTCCGACGATGCCGATGTCGAGGCACAGGTCTACGCTTCGATCGATTCGGCGCTGCTGCAAGGCAAGCTCGCGCCGGGCCAGCAACTGGTCGAGCGGGAACTGGCGGCGGCGTTCGGCTGCACGCGCGGCGCGCTGCGCAAGGTGCTGGCGCGGCTGGGCTTCGAGGGCAAGCTCGTGCTCGAGCCGAATCGCGGGGCGTTCGTGCCGTCGCCATCGGAAGAAGATATTCGCGCAGCGTATCGGGCGCGGCAGGTGGTGGAAGCGGGCGTGGTCGTGAGTCTGTGCGGCGCGCTGGACGCCGGCATGCGCCGCAAGCTGGCCGCGCACGTACGCAGCGAAAAGAAGGCCGTGCGCGAAGGCCGCGTGGACGAAGCGGTGCGCCTCGCGGGCCAGTTTCATCTGGTGCTGACCGAGCTGGCGGGTGGCGAGGCGCTGGTGTCCGCGCTCGCGCAACTGGTGGCGAAGACGGAGCTGTACAAAGCCTTGTTCGATCCGTCGAAGGCGACCTTATGCGCGCCGGACGAGCACGCGCAGATTATCGATGCGCTGGAAAGCGGCGAGCAGGCCGCAGCGCTCGCGGCCATGCGCGAGCACCTCGACGAGATCGAAGAACGGGTCGTGCGTCAGGCGCGCCTGCGATCGGGGCACGATCTGAAGGCGGTATTCGCCGGACTGGCGCAATAGGCCCGCAAAACCAGGCCGCTATGGCGCGCAGGCCGCGCGAGCAACTAGCGCGTTTCGGCGACGCGCCGGTTTAATTCCTTCGATGCCGCCAGCGGAATACGCGCATCGTCCCAGGTCGCGAGCCATTCGACTTCCTTGGCGGCGAAAATCTGGCCGTGATTGCGCAGCGCATATTGCAGCGAATCGATAATGTGATTGCGAATGATCTCAGGCGTATGCGGATCATCGAGAACGGTGCGGAAAGCTTCGAGCGTGGCCATCGCATGGCTCCAGCGAGTGTGGCAATACTAGCGTTATTGCACGACAAAAAGCCGCGCGCTACCCTGGAAAAAAATAAACGCCCATAGCGTAGCGATAAAACATGCGGATTTAATATGGACTGCGTATCAATAAAGCTGGCTCGTTCGCCGCGAAATTCAATGCAGCTTCGTTCGCGCGAATGCCCGTAACACGGCTTGCATGTGCGATTGCTACACTAGCGCATCATGCAAGACAGTCTTGCGCAATCGATGAGGGAAACATCATGGTGCGTTACCGGCACTACAAAGGCGGTTTTTATGAACTCGTTTGCGAGGCGACACTCGAATCCGACCCAACGGTCACGATGATCGTGTACCGCGCGGCCAATGGCACGATCTGGACGCGTCCGGCTTCCGTGTTCTTCGAAATGGTCGAATTCGAAGGCGCGCTCGTGCCGCGTTTCGCTCCCGTGAACTGATTTTTCTATCGGCTTTGTCTACGAGGTCTTAATCAAGATGCGTCTTCTGATTGCGCTTATCGTTCCCTGGTTGCTGTTTTTCACGATCGGCCGCCCGATCGCCGGCATCATTTGCCTGATTCTGCAAATCACGCTGATTGGCTGGATTCCCGCCGCCATCTGGGCGGTTTATTCGCTCAGCCAGTTTCAAACCGACCGCAAGATCAATGACGCTTTCGGCCGTCGCAACTAAGGATAGTGCCCGCGTAGTCGATCCGCAGTCGATCCGCGGGTAATCGTTACACTCGTAAACTGCGCTCACAATTCAGCGAGAACTTCATAGCGGCTCCGCTTTCTTACATATGGAAAGGGAGCGTGTCATGTTGAAATATTTGCTGATTGCCGGTGCGGCCGCCTTGCTCGGTGGGTGTGCTGTGGCGCCGGGCTATGGTTATGGATACGGTCAACCGGGCTATTACGACTACGGCTACGCGCCAGGATATGTCGCGCCGGCTTACGGCAGCGTCAATATCGGTGTCTGGGGCGGTGGTGATCGCGGCCATTGGCACGGTGGCGATCACGGCGGCCCGGGCGGCGGTTGGGGCGGTGGACATGGCGGCGGCCATGGTGGACCGTGGGGTCCGCCGGGCGGCGGTCATGGCGGCGGCGGTGGTGGCCGCGGTGGCGGTGGACACGGCGGAGGAGGCGGCCACGGCGGTGGCGGCCGGTAGTACCGCCACACATCGCGCTGCACCCCGGCTGGGATGCAGCGCGTACATGCATCGACACAAGGCACGGCTGGAAAACGATCAGGCCCGCGGCTCTAAACGAGCGGCGGGCCTGATTGCATTGGGCGCTACGTTACGCACCAAAGGCTGCAAACCTGCAACCTCGATGCGTCGATACGCTTACTGGCCAGACTGCGACGTGCTGCCGGTCGACGGACCGTAAGCCGTATTGGCCTTTTCAGCAGCGATCTTCTGTTCAGCAGCCTGAACGTTTTGCGGATAGTGCATCCAGTCGTTCGGATCGTAGCCGGCTGCGCGCAGCTGGGCCAGTTCGGCGCGAACTTCGGCGCGCGTGACCGGTTGCTGTTGCGATTGAGCGTACGAAACGGCCGGGACGGCGACAACTGCGGCGAGGAGCGCGGCTCCAAGAAGCGATTTCATTTCCACTACCTCCGATTTCTTTTTTGAAGGGTTCGCGCGATGGCGTAACCCATGCCGCCAATGTAGGCGTTCGGAGGGCTAGGGTAAATACCTAGAAAACGAATTCAGTGTTCTCCTGGCGACAACAATCGACACGGGTAATTGTCTGATTATTTCGCTTGTGAGGCGCGAAGGTGCGCCGACACGCCGCAAAGGCGTGTTTCAGGAGGCCTGCAGATTTTCGGCTTTAACGGTCGCGAGCCGGGTGCCGGCAAAAGGATCGTCTTTCCAGTTCACACCGGAGCGTTTCGCCGATTCCGATTCGCCTGCTGGGCGGACCGCAAAATGTTCAATGGATTGCCCGGCACTGGTCGCATTAACGACCCATTGCGGCGTTGCGCCCTGGCCGTCCCAGCTATTACCGGAAGCGTCCCGATACCTGACCGCGCTATTACGGCGCTGATCTTCGGCTATCGAGTTCGCAATAATCTCGGGCGTAATACCAAACTCGGCCATTCTGCGTTGCAGATAGGCCACAATACTATCTCGCTTTCTTTCATCCATCCTGGGTGTCCCCGCTCGGCACGCAGCCATCGATCGGGCTGGTACAAGTCGTATTCCGCCAGGATAGCACAGGTCGGCACTGCAATGCCGTCGAAAGGCACTGCCAGAGCGATTCTCCGCACATTTGCCGACCTGATTTCAAGCCATCAGGTGGTTGGCGGATGCTCGTGAATGTCCTGCCGTTGCGCTGCGCGTTCCTCGGCTTGCTTCTTTGCCATGTGATGGCCAACCATACAGCCGCCAACCGCCCCGACGACGGCATGGTGACCCGCGTAATGTCCGGCCACGCCGCCGACTACTGCGCCTTTGAGGCAGCCAGCGGCGTTAGCCGATCCGGCTGCGGCCAGACCCAAAGTTGCGGCGGCGAACAGCATCGTCATTCTATGTCTTTTGAAACTCATGTTTAAGCCTTTTTCATAATGCAGTGCTAAATCGTTTCAAGCCATTGATTTAAATAATCGGCTTAATTGCCCCAGTCGCCATGATCGCGCCACTCGCGCTCGCGCCAACGATGCTCGCGGCGTTCGTGTTCCCGCCATTCATGTTCGCGCCACTCGCGCGCACGCCAGTCATCGTCGTCGCGATACGCCAGTGCAACCGGCGGCGGGGGCGGCGCGTAGGCGACGGGCGGCGGCGGAGCGACATATTCTGGCTTAGGCGCGTAGGCAACGCCAGGTACGCCGATTCCCACTGCGAGATCCACATGAGCGCTCGCTGCCGTCGATGCGGCCAGTGCCGCCGCGCCCAATACGAGACCGACCATCGTTTTGTTCATTTTCGCTACTCCAGCGCACCTCGAGTGCGTTCAGGTTGAGTACGGTCCGGAGTCTATTGCGCGGTCCTCGATATAGGTGAAACGATGCTGCGAGATTGGTAACAGCGCATGTCATATCCGGAACGCGGATAAAGCGCGATGCGAACGGGTTTCGGATTGCGCAATAAATGAACTGCAAAGGAACGCTGAAAAACGGCAATGCGAAAGATCGCGACCAGCAGGTGAACGCATTTGGGGGGCGGAACGCGCTGTCCTACGCCGCCCGATTATTGCGAAATCCGCAACTGGAATTCGCCGACTTCGGCATATATCCGGCTGGGGCACTTGCCTAAAATCCAGTCAACGCTCGACTTGCGCAACGCGATGCAGCATGCCGGGCGATTCAAACAATTCTGGAGGTCACCATCATGAAGTCGCTGATTCAAGCCGTTGTTATCGCCACTGCCTGCGCCGCGCCGCTGGCCGCATTTGCCCAGGCCGATCAAGGTCTTACGCGCGATCAGGTGCGCGCCCAGCTCGTCGAGTTCCAGCAGGCCAGCCGCAACCAGAACGTCAGCGCTGCCGGCACGGGCGCAGCGGTCACTCAGGGCGACAGCGCCTATGGCGGCGTGAGCAGCACGTCGGCGGCAGGTGCCGGTTACGTGTCCGAAGCGGCGCGTCGCGGCCCGCAATCGGTCTACTTCGGCGGTCAGTAAGCCGGATCGACGGGAGCGCTACGTCCGTCCGCTCTTCAAGTAGCGCAATGCAAACGGCCCGCGAGTCAGATCGCGGGCCGTTTCTATTTCTGCGCGTTGCCGCGCGAACGTGGCGCAAATGCGCTTCGGGCAAACTCAGGCAAATTCAGGCAAGTTCAAGCCAGTTCCGCATCCGGCACATCGAGCACGAGATCCGAACAGGCGATCGTCACGCAACTCAGCACATAACCTTCGGCCTTTTCCTCGCGCGAAAGGCCCGGCCATTCGATCGTAAAGCGCGTTTCGCCGCTCACGACGCGGCACAGGCAGGTGCGGCACGTACCGTTGCGGCACGAGCGCGGCAGATGAATGCCCGCGAACGACGCGGCTTCGAGCAGCGTCAGTTCGGCCGGCGCTTCGAAACTCACGCCGAGCGGCTCCACGCGCACGATCGGTGCCGCGTGGTTCTGGGTATCGGCGGCCATGTTGGAGGGCGAAGCGGGCGTCATGAGGCGGTTGCGCCTCGTCGGGCGGATCGGCAGCGGTCGGAAAAGGCCATCGGGCAAAGGTCGGCAAGGTGTCGCCGCGAAGCTTAACCTGGCGACGCCGATCCCGCAGCGCTCATCGGCGTCGCAAATGCCGATACACCGTATTGCGCGCCAGCCCCAATTCGCGCGCGGCCGCCGAGACATTGCCGCCGTGGCGCGTAAGCGTGTCGTCGATCAGACGCGCCTGCCAATCGGCGAGACGTGGGGGCGATTCGTCCGGCGCGCTCGCTTGCGCCGTGGCGGGATCGTCGGCTTGCGCCAGATCGATTTGCTCGCAGTCGTGCAGCAGATCTTCGGGCAGATGCGCGATGTCGATGAGGTCTTCGCCCTCGGCCATGATCGCGGCCGTGCGCAACACATTGGCCAGTTGACGCAGATTGCCCGGCCAGCGGCAGCGCCTGAAGCAGGCGCGCACGGCGGGCGCGATCTGCGCGGGCGCATCGGGAATTTCGCGCCGCACGAGCGCGAGCACGCGCGCGACGAGCGCATCCAGATCGGTGCGTTCGGCCAGCGGCGGCAGCGTCACGGCCAGCCCGTTGATGCGGTAATAGAGATCTTCGCGAAAGCTGCCTTCGGCTATCATCGCGCGCAGATCGCGGTGCGTCGCGCAGACGATGCGCAGATCGACCGGCATCGCCCGCGCGCCGCCCAGCGGCACGACCGCACGTTCCTGCAGCACGCGCATGAGCCTGACCTGCTGCGCGAGCGGCATATCGCCGATTTCGTCGAGAAAAAGCGTGCCGCCGTGCGCCTGCAGAATCTTGCCCGGACTGCCGCGCCGCTTTGCGCCCGTGAACGCGCCGTCCTCGTAGCCGAACAGTTCCGCTTCGATCAGCGTATCGGGCAACGCCGCGCAGTTCAGCGCGACGAACGGCGCATCGCGGCGCGGCGAATCCTGATGCAGCGCCCGCGCCAGCCATTCCTTGCCGGTGCCTGTGCGGCCCAGCACGAGCACGGGAATATCGCGGCCCCGCACGCGGCCGACGCGTTCGAGCACGGCGG
This sequence comes from Paraburkholderia sp. Ac-20340, assembly GCF_017104965.1. GTDB lineage: Bacteria > Pseudomonadota > Gammaproteobacteria > Burkholderiales > Burkholderiaceae > Paraburkholderia. Next base: position 63,138 of record NZ_JAAGPR010000022.1, on the reverse strand, counting down.
CCACGCGGGCATCGCCGGTGTCGAGATCGGCGAAAGTGGGTTGCCAGTTCGCCGATGCCGGGCGCGCATCGGCGGCCGGCTTTTCGCGTGCTGCGTTTGTGCGTTCGGTGCGTTCGATGCGTTCTGAGGAAGCATTCGAGCTAGCCGCCCGTACCGGCGCGATTTCCACCGCCGTACCGGGCGTGCCGCGCGCCACCACGCGCACGCCGCTGGGCAGCGTGAGCGTGAAGGGCGCATGCGTGCTCGCGTGCGCCTGCATGAGCCGCTGCAAAAAGGCCGCGAATGGCATGCCGAACAGCGTATCGAAGCCGCGCTGCTGCAAGCTCGCGAGCGGCGCGCCCAACTGGAACAGCGCGCTGCGGTTCGCGCACAGCAGCGTGCCGTCGGGGGCGAACGCCGCCAGTCCTTCGTAGAGCGTACCGATGAACTCGGCGCGCGCGTGAAACTGCAGGCGCACCGCATCGGCGAATTCGGTGTTGAACAGATGGTTTTCGATCATCTGCGCCGACATGCGCACCAGCGCGAGCGTGTGCTTGTGGAAACCGTGCGATTCGCCGCTCACGTCGAGCGCACCGAGCGTGCGGCCCCACGGATCGGCGATCGGCGCGCACGAGCAGGTGAGGATGTGATTCGCACGCAGGAAGTGTTCGTTCGCGTGGATCGTGGTGGGCTGTCCTTCGACCAGCGCCGTGCCGATCGCATTGGTGCCGCGGTCGCGCTCGGCCCACGAGACGCCGGGGCGCAGCGCCACGCGGCGCGCTTTCTCGACGAAGTCGGTGTCGCCCAGGCTGTGCAGGATCACGCCGTTACGATCGGTGAGCAGCACCATGCTTTCGGTATCGACGATCTGTGCGTGCAGTGCGTCCATGACCGGCCGCGCCTGATGGTAGAGCGTGCGGTTCGAATCGATGAGATCGCGCAGGTCGGCGCTCGCGAGCGCGTCGAACTCGGGCGTGGCCGTGGCGCTCAGGCCGAGTGCGCGCGAGCGTGCATGCGCCTGGGCGATGGCGTTGGCGCGCGCCGCGTCGGGTGGCTTGACGGTGACGGAAGGGCGTCGGGTCACACGTGTCTCCATGTTCTCGCCGGCTCGCGGATGTGCCCGCGCCGGCGGATCGTTTCTGCTCGTGGCGTGCGCGCATCGTCGTTTTCCGCTGCGTTGCAGCATGAGTAACGCAGGCGCGCGCCCGGCAGGTGGTCGAGCCATGGTACAGGAAGGCCGGCGTGCACTGCATCCGGGCAAGTGCGGTTACGCGTGCGTGCAAGCCCGCATACACGTGCGCGTTTGCGCCGCTAACTTCGCCTTGCCTTTGCGCGCGCGAGTGCCAGGATGAAGGCAGGGGCGCGCAATGCGTTCCGGCGGCGGCGCATCGGGCTGTACGGGGTTTTCAGGGCCGTCGCGGCTCCCTTGCGGAGTGCATCATGGTCCATGGCGAATTGAGGATACTGCTGGCGGTGCTGGCCGTTTTTGCCACGCTGGCCGGTCTCGCGCTAGCCATCCACGGGCTGCTGTTCGACGCGCATACCTACGTGGATTACGGCATGGCAATCGTGGCGGGCGGAGTTGCCGCTTTCGTCGCGATGCTGACGGTCCATCCGAAGGACGTCGAGATCGAACATCATCGGCATCGCGAATCCTGAGTGATCCGCGTGGTCTTTGCGACGCTGCAGTGCGGCATGTTTTTCGCGGTGCGCTCGCGTCTGCGCCGGTCCCGATTGCGTTTGCGCGCACATGCTTCGCTTCAGCGGACGCTGAAAATAAGGGCCGCGAAGTTCATTTCGCGCGTGTGACAAAGTCGACCTTGCCAGCCGCGCGAAGTGTCCTAAAGTGAATCAAATCGACCGCCGCATTGCGTCCCGCGAAGCGAGACATGCGGCGGTCGACGTTTGCACCGTGCGCATGCGAAGGAGGAGCATCGAAAGGCGCGGCCCCGATCACTCTCTACCTAAGGCGACTCCCATGCAGATCCTGTTTCCGAACGAAGTCCCCGAATACTCGGGGCGCGAACTGACTTTGGCGTTCCCGGCGATGATCGATGGCGAGAGGGTGGAATGTACGATCACGGCGGCGGCGCTGGAGGACCATTTCGGCGCGGCATCGCCGCGAGCCGAGGATGTGCTCGACGCCTTCGACCATCATCGTGAGCGCATCGAGGCGGTTGCGCGCCGCCTGCTGTCCGAAACGCGTGCGCAGTGCCTGACGCTGCGCAGCGGCTATGTGCGCTTCGTACAGGCGCACGGCGTGGGGTCCTGAGACGATTGCGTTTGCGCGATTGTCCCTGATTGTCCCCGATCGACCGCGCTGTTCTGTAACGCCCCGCAATGCGATGTGTGCTGCGGGGCGATTTCATTTGTGCTGGATTAAACCGTCGTCAGATCATGCGCCGCAGCGTGTTGTCCCTGAAGATCAGGTGATGCGCGATGGCCGCGAGCGCATGCACGCCGATCACCCAATAAAACGCATTGCCGATCAGTTCGTGCGCGTCCTTCACGACCTTACGCGCGAGCGGGTCGGCGCCCACCAGCGTGATCTGCAGATCGAGCCCGGCGAGCGTGACCGGATGGCCGCCCAGATTGATCGTCAGAATGCCGAGCAGCGGTTGCAGGAAGATGAACAGATAGAGCGCCAGATGCACGAGCCGCGAAAGAAAAGTGAGCACGCGGTTCGAGTCGATTTCATGCGGCGCGCCGTGCCACAGACGCCAGAGCAGGCGCGGGACGGCCAGTACGAGCACCAGCGTGCCGGCCCAGAAATGCACGTTGCTCCAGAGCGCGCGGCTGTCCGAACCTTTCGGCCCGCGAATCTCGATCGCCAGATACGCCAGCGCAACGAGCAGAAAAATCGCCCAGTGAAACAGGATGGAAGGGCGGGAATAGCGTTCGGCGGCGGCGGGGAATGTGGCCACTATGCGGCTCCTTGGCGCGAGATTGTTGTGTGAGGCCTGGCTTGCGGGTCTGCGTATGATACGGAGCCCGCGCGCCGCTGTGCATATGCGCGCCCGGAACCTTGACCTCGCTCGCGCTTCATCGACGAATCGAAAGCTACAACGAAAAACGGGCGACCCGCAGGCCGCCCGTTTTTGATCGCATCGGATGGAAATCCGCCGTGCGTCGGCCGTGAAGCTTAGCCGCCGCCCAGGTAGAAGTAGCGGAACAGGAACACGGCCGCGATGATCCAGACGATCAGGCGCACCTGGCGCGCGCGACCCGTCAGCAGCTTCAGACCCGCATACGAGATGAAGCCGAACGCGACGCCGTTGGCGATCGAGTACGTGAACGGCATGGCCAGCGCGGTGAGCGCGGCCGGCACGACTTCGGTGGCGTCGTCCCACGGCAGGTCGGCGAGTTCGCGCAGCATCAGGCACGAGACGTACAGCAGCGCCGGTGCGGTCGCGTACGCCGGCACCACGCCTGCGAGCGGCGCAATGAACAGACACGCGAGGAACAGCACGGCGACGGTCAGCGCGGTCACGCCGGTGCGGCCGCCCGCCTGCACGCCCGAGGCGCTTTCGATGTAAGCGGTGGTCGACGACGTGCCGAGCACCGAGCCCGCGAGAATCGCGGTGCTGTCGGCCAGCAGGGCGCGGTTCAGGCGGTGCATCTTGCCGTGCACGAGCAGGCCCGCGCGGTTCGCCACGCCCATCAGCGTGCCGGTTGCGTCGAACAGTTCGACGAGGAAGAACACCAGCACCACGTTCAGGATGCCGCCCGAGAGCGCGCCCTTGATGTCGAGCTGGCCGAAGGTCGGCGCAATCGACGGCGGCGCCGCGAAAATGCCGTGGAACTGGTTGCCGCCGAAGAAGAACGACAGCACGGTCACGCCGACGATACCGATCAGGATCGCGCCGCGCACCTTGAGCACGTCGAGCGTGACGATCGCGAAGAAGCCGATGATCGAGAGGATCGTGTGCGGATCATGCAGATTGCCGAGCTCGACGAGCGTAGCCGGGCTGCCGACGATCACGCCCGAGGTCTTCAGCGAAATGATCGCGAGGAACAGGCCAATACCGGATGTGATCGCGACCCGCAACGAATGCGGAATCCCGTTGATGATGGCCTCGCGCACGCGCAGCAGCGTGACGACGAAGAACAGGCAGCCCGAGATGAAGACGGCGCCGAGCGCCGCTTGCCACGTGAAGCCCATGCCCTTGACCACGGCGTAGGCGAAGTACGCGTTCAGGCCCATGCCGGGCGCAAGCGCGATCGGATAGTTCGCGTACAGACCCATGACGATCGACGCCAGCGCTGCCACGAGGCAGGTAGCGACGAAGACGGCTTCCTTGGGCATGCCGGCGTCGCCGAGAATCGACGGATTCACGAAGATGATGTAGGCCATCGTGAGAAAGGTCGTGAAACCGGCGAGGACTTCGGTGCGCAGGTTAGTACCTGCTTCTTCGAAGCCGAAATAGCGTTTGATGGCGTCCATGAAGATCGGGCCCTTGAGAGTCGAGCGGGTTGATTTGTTGTTGAGATCGGCGTCGGCGGGCGGGCGACGGAAGGCGTCGCGGATGCCGGTTCACGCCGCTACGGGCGGGATTGTAAACAATTGTCCGGCAAGCGCAGAAATGCCGGCAGGGCGGGCGTGGAGTGGGTGCAACAGTTGCTGCGCTGCGGGCAGCCAAAAACGAACAAGGCGAGAGCCTCGATCCGCCTCGATTAGCGGATCGACGCTCCCGCCTGGGGAGAGGCGCCGATGAAACCGGACAGCGGCGCCGACTGCTGCTTGTTGCCGCTTACTGACGCTTACTGCATCGGCTGCGGCATGCCACCTGTCGCGCGAGCCGCGCGTCGTGCCGCCACGATCGCGCCGGCGCGCTGGGCGTTTTCGGGGTAATCGATCCAGTCGAGCGGATCGTAGCCCGCTGCGCGCCATTCGGCGAGATCGGCGCGCACCTGGGCGCGGCTCATCGGCGCCGAGGGGTTGTACGGCTGCGCCAATGCCGATGCCGAGGCCACGCAGCAAGCCACTGCGACCACGCCAAGCGCGATACGTGAAAGGGAAGTCATGACATGACCTTTCGTATTAGGGATAACCCTAAAAAGTATAGACGCTATCTCGATAACTGAAAGGTGAGCTTGAGTAAGAAATCGTTGTGCATTCAACGCGCTATTCAACGTACTTTTGCCGCCGCCCGCTCGCGCGCCTGGCGATATTCGCCCGGGCGCAATCCTGTCCATTTGCGGAAGGCGCGATGGAACGCGCTCGGCTCCGCGAAACCCACGGCGGCGGCCACATCCGCGACTGAACGCGTGGGGTCCTGCAAGGCCGCCAAGGCCAGATCGCGGCGCAATTCGTCCTTGATCGACTGGCAGCTATGGCCTTCCAGTTGCAGCCGGCGGCGCAGCGTCGCGGGCGCGACGTTCAACTGCTGCGCGACGGCGTCGGCGTCCGGCCAGGCGTGCGCGGGCAGCGCCCGCAAGGTGCGCCGCACGCGCGCCGCGTATGAACCCGGATTGCGATACTTGACGACGAAGTTGCCCGGCGCATTGCGCAGGAAAGCCCGCGCCGATGCCGCCGTCTGGATCACCGGCAGATCGAGAAACGCGGGCGCGAGGTCGAACCACGAATCGGCCTGCGCGAAGGCGATGTCGTCGCAGATCATCGTCTGGTATTCCTGCGCGGCGTGGGGCGCGGGGCAGCGAAAGCGCGCCGCGATCACCGGAATGCGCCGCCCGACCAGCCAGCTCAGCAGCCCATAAACGAGGATGAACCAGGTGGCGTAAGCGAACATCGCGGGCGCGGCCGTGCCGTCGCGATGACGCAGCGCAATGCGCACGCGCGTGGCGTCGATGTCGATGTCGCCCGCGAGGTCGTCCAGCACGAGCCGCATGAAGTGGACGGTGCGCTGCAAGGCCTGGCGGCCCGTGCGCGCGCCCAGCGCGGCGTGCGTCATGGCGATGAAGCTGCCGCTCTTCATCGCGTGCGAATCCTGGCCGAAGAATTCGTCGTCGAGCGCGCGGGCGATGCCGGCCCACAGTGCGCCATATTGCGCGGCGCTCACGCGTGTCTGGGCGTCGAGCGCGATGCCGGCTGCGTGGGCGATCGGCGTCGCGTCCAGCCCGCGCGAGCGCGCAAGGGCGACCGTTTCCTGCACGAGGCTCATCGCGATCGTGCCTTTTTCGCTCACTTTGCTGGTTTTCCCTGGCTGCACGGATGGGCCTCTGTAGCGGATATCGAAGCCATTATGGCAAATCCGATCGGCACTTTTGAGCGTGGCGGGCATCGAATGCGGGCGCGCTCCTGCCTACACTTTTCAGGAGCCTTGCGGCCAGCGCCGCGCCGCGCGACAGTGCATGTCATGCGGCCGCGCGAGCCTGCGCACAGACAGCAAAGAGTGGTCAGGAAGGAGACAGCGATGGACGAGTTCTATACCGACGATCAACGCATGATTCGCGACGCCGCGCGCGATTTTTCGAGCGAGCGCCTCGCGCCCAATGCGGCGCAATGGGACCGCGAGGGCAAGCTGCCCGACGAGATCGTCGCGCAACTGGGCGAACTGGGCTTTCTCGGCATGATCGTGCCGCAGGAGCAGGGCGGTTCCTACACCGACTACGTGGCCTATGCGCTCGCGATGGAAGAGATCGCCGCGGGTTGCGCCTCGTGCGCGACGCTCGTGAGCGTGCATAACTCGGTGGGCTGCGGCCCGATCCTGCAGTACGGCAGCGATGCGCAGAAAGACCGCTGGCTGGCCAAGCTCGCGAGCGGCGAGATGATCGGCGCGTTCTGCCTGACCGAGCCGCAGGCCGGTTCGGAGGCCAGCAATCTGCGCACCCGCGCCGAACTGCGCGACGGCCAGTGGGTGCTCAACGGCAACAAGCAGTTCGTGACCAATGCTTCGCGCGCGAGCCTCGCGATCGTGTTTGCCGTGACCGATGCCGATGCGGGCAAGCGCGGTCTGTCCGCCTTCGTTGTGCCGACCGGCACGCCGGGCTTCAACGTCGGGCCGCCCGAAAAGAAAATGGGCATTCGCGCTTCCGATACCTGCCCGATCTCGCTGGTCGATTGCGCGATTCCCGAAGCGAATCTGCTTGGCCAGCGCGGCGAAGGGCTGAAGATCGCGCTGTCGAATCTGGAGGGCGGGCGCATTGGCATCGCGGCGCAGGCGCTGGGGATCGCACGCGCGGCTTTCGATGCGGCGCGCGCGTACGCGCACGAGCGCGTGCAGTTCGGCGAGGCGATCATCGGGCATCAGAGCGTGGCGAACATGCTGGCGGACATGCACACGCGCATCAACGCGGCGCGGCATCTGGTGCATCATGCGGCGCGGCTGCGCTCGCTGGGCAAGCCCTGTCTTTCGGAGGCTTCGCAGGCCAAGCTCTACGCCTCCGAAATGGCCGAGGAAGTCTGTTCGCACGCGATCCAGATTCATGGCGGCTATGGCTTCCTCAACGATTATCCGGTCGAGCGTCATTACCGCGACGCACGCATCACGCAGATTTACGAAGGCACGAGCGAAGTGCAGCGGATGGTGATTGCGCGGCAGCTTTGAAATAAACAAAGGATTGCGAATCAAATAAAAAGCGCGAAACGGCGCATAAACTGGAGACATCGGCGATGAACAGGTTCACCCCTTCCGCGCAGGCCTTCATCGATGCGCGCGATCTGCTGCAGCGCCACCGCACCGACTACGATCGCGCCTATGCCGAATTCGAGTGGCCGCAACTCGACACCTTCAACTGGGCGCTCGATTACTTCGACGTGATTGCGCGCGATAACGATCAGCCGGCGCTCTGGATCGTCGACGACCTCGCCGATGGCGGCACGAAATATTCCTATGCGCAGATGGCCGAACGCTCCTCGCGCATGGCGAATTTTCTGCGCGAGCACGGCGTGGGGCGCGGCGACCGTCTGCTGCTGATGTTGCCGAACCGCGTCGAACTCTGGGACGTGATGCTGGCGGCGATGAAGCTGGGCGCGATCGTGCTGCCCGCCACCACGCAGCTTTCGCCCGACGATGTGCGCGAGCGTGTAGAAACAGGCGGCGCGCGGTTTGTCGTGGTCGACGCGGCCGAACTCGCGAAGTTCGACGCGCTGGATACGAGCGTGAAGCGCATCGCGGTGGGGGCGTCGCGCGAAGGCTGGATCGATCTTTCGCAGGCCTACGCATCGAGCGCGGCATTCGAATCCGATGGCCCCACGCGCGCCACCGATCCGATGCTGCTGTACTTCACGTCGGGCACGACCTCGAAGCCCAAGCTCGTCGAACATACGCACCAGAGCTATCCTGTCGGCCATCTCTCGACCCTGTACTGGATCGGCCTGATGCCCGGCGATATCCATTGGAATATCAGCTCGCCGGGCTGGGCCAAACACGCGTGGAGTTGCTTTTTCGCGCCGTGGAATGCGCAGGCCTGCGTGTTCGTCTACAACTACGCGCGCTTCGTGCCGAAAGACACGCTCGCTGCGCTCGTGCAATGCGGCGTGACCACGCTATGCGCGCCGCCCACGGTCTGGCGCATGCTCGTGCAGGAACCGCTGGCGAGTCACGCGGTCAAGCTGCGCGAGATCGTCGGCGCGGGCGAGCCGCTCAATCCCGAGATCATCGAACGCGTGCGTCACGCGTGGAATATCACGATCCGCGACGGTTACGGGCAGACCGAAACCACCTGCCAGATCGGCAATTCGCCGGGCCAGCCGGTGGTGGCCGGATCGATGGGGCGGCCGCTGCCCGGTTATCGCGTCGAACTCGTCGATGCCGACGATCAACCCGCGAGCGAAGGCGAAATTGCCTTGCCGCTGGCGCAGCGTCCGCTCGGTCTGATGACGGGCTATGCGAACAACGCGAAGGCCAGCGAATACGCCATGCGCAACGGCTATTACCACACCTCCGATGTGGCGCTGCGCCGCGACGACGGCTATTTCGTCTACGTCGGCCGCGCCGATGACGTATTCAAATCGTCCGACTACCGCCTGAGCCCGTTCGAACTGGAAAGCGTGCTGATCGAACACGAAGCCATTGCGGAAGCCGCCGTCGTGCCAAGCCCGGACGAACTGCGTCTTTGCGTGCCGAAAGCCTTCGTGATCGTGCGTCAGGGCTATGAAGCCGGCCCCGAACTCGCGCGCGAAGTGTTCCGTTTCTCGCGCGAAAAACTCGCGCCGTACAAACGCATCCGCCGTCTGCAATTCAGCGATTTGCCGAAGACGATTTCAGGCAAGATTCGCCGCGTCGAACTGCGCCGCCGCGAGATGGAGCGCACGGCAGAGCCTGCACGCCAGCCCGACGAATACTGGGAAGAAGATTTCCCGGATCTGCGCTGAAATAAAGACAGAGTCCGAAATGATCGAATTCGAGTACGTGCACGACGGCGCGGTTGCGCTTGTCACGCTCGCGCGGCCACCCGCCAACGCCTTCACGATCGACGGCCTGCGCCAGCTTCAGCAGGTGATCGAGGCGTTCAATCGCGAGGCGCGCGTGCGTGCCATCGTCATCACCGGCAGCGGCCCGAAGTTCTTCAGCGCCGGTGCCGACCTCAACGCGTTCGCCGATGGCCATCGCGACGTCGCACGCACGGCGGCCAGCGCATTCGGCGCCGCCTTCGAGGCCTTGCAGAACGCGCGCGCCGTGGTGATCGCCGCAATCAACGGCTATGCAATGGGCGGCGGGCTGGAATGCGCGCTGGCCTGCGATATCCGCATCGCCGAAGAACACGCGCAGCTGGCCTTGCCCGAGCCTGCTGTCGGCCTGCTGCCGTGCGGTTGTGGTACGCAGACGCTGCCCTGGCTCGTGGGCGAAGGCTGGGCCAAACGCATGATCCTGACCGGCGAGCGCGTGGATGCGGCCACGGCGCTGCGCATCGGCTTGGTCGAGGAAGTGGTGCCGCAGGGCGGCGCGCGCGACGCGGCGCTGGCGATGGCCGCGCGCGTGACGACGCTGAGCCCGCAGGCGGTGACCTCCAGCAAGACCTTGATTCATCAGGCGCGCAACGGCGTGCCGCGCCACGCTGCACTGGCAGTCGAGCGCGAGATGATGGTCGATTTGTTCGATTCGCCCAACCAGCGCGAAGGCGTCAATGCGTTTCTGGAGAAACGCAAGCCGCGCTGGCATATTGAAACGGAGAGCTAAGTAATGAATGCAATACCCGCTTCCACGCAGGTTTCAACGGAAGCCGAGCCGGACGTGCTATTTCGCGTCGTCAACCGCGTTGCGATCGTCACCTTGAATCGTCCGGCTGCGCTCAATGCGCTGTCGCATGCGATGGTGCGCGAGATCGCCGGGTTGCTCGAACGCGTGCGCCGCGATGACGCCATCGTCGCGCTGGTGCTCGAAGGCGCGGGGCCGAAGGGCTTTTGCGCGGGCGGCGATGTGCGTGCGATCGACCGGCTGGCGCGCGCGGGCGAGCGTCTGGGCGAAGAGGGCTGGCAGCAGTTTTTCGTCGACGAATACCGGCTCGATTACGCGCTGCATACCTTCGACAAGCCGCTCGTGGCGTTGCTCGATGGCGTGACGATGGGCGGCGGCATGGGCCTCGGCCAGGCGGCGGCGCTGCGTGTGGCGACCACGCGCACGAAGATCGCCATGCCGGAGACGCGCATCGGCTTGCTGCCTGATGTGGGCGCGACGCATTTTCTCGCCAGAATGCCGGTGGAAACCGAGCTTTACGTGGGCCTCACGGGCGCGATGCTCAGCGGCGCGGATGCGCTTCACTGCCATCTCGCCGATGTCTGCGTGCCGGGCGAATGGCTCGACGGTTACGAGGCGCGGCTCGCGCAAACGCATGTCGATGGCAATGTGCGCGAAACGCTGCGCCGCGTGTTCGACGCGCCGTGTCACGAAGCGAACGCGGGTGCGTTGAGCGCGCACGCAGCGCTGATCGCGAAGCATTTCAATCGCCGCTTGCGCGTGTTCGACATCGTGGCGTCCTTGCGCGCCGATCTCGAGCGCGAACCGTCCGATGCCGATCGCGCATGGCTCGAAGCCACACTCGAAGCGCTCACGCACTATTCGCCGACGATGCTCGAAGTCACGCGCGAAGCGCTGTTGCGCGGCCGGCAGATGACACTCGCGGAGAGCTTTCGCATGGAACTCGGGATCGTTGCGCGCGCAATCGAAGAGGGCGACTTCTGCGAAGGCGTGCGCGCGCATCTGATCGATAAAGACCGCAAACCGCGCTGGGCGCCGGCCACGCTCGCCGAAGTGCGCGACCAACGCGTGCAGCATTTCCTCTGCTCGCCGTGGCGCGCCCAGGTGCATCCGCTCGCGGATCTGGGCGCGTGATGGTTTGAAGCGTCAGTCCGACGCTTCGCGCGCCGCCGTCGGGTCTCGCAGGGCCGCGAGGCGGCGCTGCCGTTCTTCATCCGACATGCGGCCCGCCGTGGTGCCGCGCGCAGGCCGTTGCGCACGCGCGAGCAGCCGCAAGGTCGCCACCGATCCGGCGATGGCCAGCAGCATCGGAATCGCCAGATCGTGGTTCACGTGCGTGAATTCCAGCATCAGCACGGTGGCGGTCAGCGGCATCTGCATCGACGCGGCGAGGAACGCCGCCGCGCCCACGATCGCAAACGCGCCCGCCGAAAGCCCCGGCCATAGGTGATTGACGAGGCCCGCGATCACGATCGCGAGCAACGCGCCGTTCGCGAGACCCGGCGTGAGCAGGCCGCCTTTGGCGCCCGCGCGCAGCGTGCCCGTCGTGATCAGCACCTTGAGCACCAGCAAGCTGGCCGCGAGGCCGATGCCGAGGTTATCGTCGAAACTCAGCCCGGCCGGCCCTTTGCCGTTGCCCAGCAATTGCGGAAACCAGATTGCCAGCACGCCGATGGCCGCGAAATTCAGCACCGCGTACAAAGGCAGGCGCCAGTCCCTGGGCGAGGCGTCGCGCGCGCGGCTCGTCACGCGCGTAAAGAGATGCGCGGCCGCGCCGAATAGCGGCCCGCACAGCACCGACCACACCACCAGTTGCGCGTTGATCGTGTAGGCGGGCACGTGATATTGCTGCTCGTCGCCGAGGCCGATCCACGCGATGACGGCGGCAATCGCCGACGTCGTGAGCGCAGGCACGGCCGCCGACCAGCCGAAAGTGCCCAGCAGCACTTCGAGGACGAACACCGTGCCGCCCAGCGGCACGTTGTACACCGCGGCGAGACCCGCGCCCGCGCCGCAGGCGATCATCACGCGGCGTTCGGCGGCGGTCAGGCCGGTGCGCCGCGCGAGCCAGCTTGCGATCACCGCGCCGATCTCGCGCGGCGCGACTTCGCGGCCGAGCGGCGAGCCCATCGCCACCGTCACGATTTGCAGCAGCGCATGCACGACGGTGGCGCCGACCGGCATGCGCGGGCCGCCCGGTTTGATCGCCGCGTTGATGCTCACGAGCGGCCGGCCATAGCGATACAGCGTCCACCATCCGCCGCCGCCGATCAGCCCGCACGCCACCAGCACGGCCACACGCCGCAGCGGCGCAGTGCCTGTCACGCCCTGCAGAAAACTCTCGTTGCCGATCAGATGCGCCTGGCTATAGCCGTACGCGAAGTGCTGGATCGCGTGCAGCAGCAGCGCGAGCGACATGCCGCCCAGACCCGCGCCGATGCCGGTCAGCACGGTCACCACGCCAAGCGTGAGCAGCGGGCTGCGCGCGGCAGGACGTTCGGAATCGGGACGAGCGCGCGGGCGCGGAGCGGGATCGATGGGCAGCACGGTGTAGCGGGAGAAGGAAGCGGGAAGGGGAAACGACGGCGTCAATTGTAGCGATGGCGTCTTTCAGACGCGCTCAGGCCGCAAATCACCGGCAAGGATTCGACACCGACCCGGCACCAACGAAAACGCCCGCCGTACACAAGGCACGGCGGGCGTACGAAACGGGAGCGCGGGTGCGCCGACGCTTACAGGTAGCTGCAGACGTAGTCGAGCGTCTCGATCACTTCGATGTCGAAGCGGCTCTTGCCCGGCACCGAGAACGACTCGCCCGCGCTGTACGTATTCCACTCTTCGCTGCCGTCGAGGCGGATGCGGCATTTGCCGGCCTGCACTTCCATCAGTTCGGGCGCGTCGGTGCCGAAATTCAGCTGGCACGGCAGGATCACGCCGAGCGTCTTGCGGCTGCCGTCTGCGAACAGCACGGTATGCGACACGCACTTGCCGTCGAAATAAACGTTGGCGCGTTTGACTACGGAAACCTGGTCGAATTGGGTGGATTGTGCTGCGGCCGTCATGGCGTCTTCCTCTGGGTCGTACGTGAATGGATGCAGTGCGCGGCCGGGCGCGGCTTCAGGCTGGCCCGCGTGCCCGGTGCGAGCCCGCCATCATACCGGTCCGCGCGTGGCTGGCGTAGCGCTCAATATCGCCGCGCGGTGCTTCGGCCGGCCAGATGGGCGGGACGCTATTCCCAAATTCTGTCAGCGTTTCCCTACAAATTCACTATTCAGTGTTTACATGAGTGTCACGAATAATTACAATTGCTTAAGCGAATGAGAAACATTCGCATTCGCAAGTACGACAAAACACGACAACTACAAGGCTTTTCCTGGCGCTGGCGCGGCGGGGGCATGACGCCCTGCATCGGCTGCGCATAGGCTCGCGCCTTCGATCAAACCGCCTAACCATGTCCGTCATCATCCCGACGCGGATGCGCACAGTCGCGTCCGTAGCAGCCCTGTATTGCTCCGGTTTCTTCGCCACGTCCGCGGCTCACGCGCAGGCTGCGCCTGCCGTGCCGGCTTCCGCCAGCGCCGCTGCCGCCGCCAGTGCCGCTTCGACCACCTCGTCGGCCGATGCCACGCTGCCTGCGGTCAAGGTGAGTTCGTCGGCGCCTTCGGACATGCAGACGAAGTCGCTGTCCTCGTACAAGTTCACCTCGCCGCTCATCGACACGCCGCGTTCGGTCACGGTGATCCCACAGGAAGTGCTCAAGCAGAAGAACGTGTCGACCTTCGAAGACGCGCTGCGCACGGTGCCCGGCATCACCTTCCTGGGCGGCGACGCGGCGGCGAACCCGTCGGCGGACCGTCCGGTGATTCGCGGCTTCGAATCGCGCAATTCGATCTTCGTGGACGGCATGCGCGACTCGGGCGTGCAGAACCGCGAGACCTTCGACGTGGAAAACATCAGCGTCGTGAAGGGCCCGGATTCGGTGTACGCGGGGCGCGGATCGGTGGGCGGCAGCATCGACATCACCACCAAGACGCCGACGGCCGATAACTTCATCAACGGCAGCGTCGGACTGGGCACGGACAGCTTCCGCCGCGCAACCATCGACTGGAACCAGAAGGTCAACGACACCACCGCGTTCCGCCTGAACGTGATGGGCCACGATTCCGATGTGGCGGGCCGCACCAATGTCTACAGCAAGCGTTGGGGCGTGGCGCCGTCGGTCGCGTTCGGCCTGAATTCGCCGACTACGGTCACGCTGAGCTACTACCATCTGAATACGTACGACATGCCGGACTTCAGCGTGCCGTTCCGTTCGACGGGCGGCACGCCGATCTCGAGCAATCGCAGCCAGTTTTACGGCCTGAATTCGCGCGATTATCGCCGCGGCCAGAACGACACCGGCGAAATCAAGGTCGAGCATCGCATCAACGACGCGTGGAAGATCAAGAACACGACGATGTTCGGCCGCTCGACGCTCGATTACATTGCGACGAATCCGCAGCTGACCAGCGCGACCTCGAACATCCTGAGCCTGCAGGCCAAGAGCGGCAAGTACGCCACCAACAGCGTGTCGAACCAGACCGAAGCGAACGGCAAGTTCGACCTCTACGGCATGCGTCACACGCTTACCGCGGGCGTGGAATTCAGCCACGAGCAGGATCTCTACGAGGGCTACCTCGTGACCGATTCGGCGGGCAACAACATCCGCTCGGGCGGCCCGTGCTCGATCGCGTACAACTGCACGACGGTCAATGGCTGGAACGCGAACAACCCGTGGACCGGCAACATCACGCTCAACGGCGACAAGAGCTTCCCGGGACCGGCCACGCATACGCGCACGAATACGGCATCGGCGTATCTGTTCGACAGCGTGCAACTGTCCGATCGCTGGATCTTCAACGCCGGCATGCGCTTCGACCGCTATGACGTGAACGCGCAGCAGCAGGGCGTGGCCGATCTGAGCAACACGTCGAACATGTTCAGCTATCAGTTCGGCCTGGTGTTCAAGCCGATCGAGACGGTGAGTCTGTACGCGTCGTATGGCACCTCGTCGAATCCGCCGGGCTCGAACTCGGGCCTGGGCGGCGGCACCGACCAGATCACGGCGACCAACCAGGATCTCGCGCCGGAACGCTCGCGCAATATCGAAGTGGGTGCGAAGTGGGACGTGCTCGACAAGCGTCTTTCGCTGACCACGGCGCTGTTCCAGACCGACAAGACCAATGCGCGCGTGAGCGATGGCCTGGGCGGCACGATCAACGCGGGTTCGCAGCGCGTGCGCGGCTTTGAATTTGGCTTCGCGGGCAATGTGACGAACAAGTGGGCCGTGTTCGGCGGTTACTCGTATCTGGATGCGATCACGACCAACGCCGGTCCGACCGCGCCGCAAAACTCGGGTCTGCCGATGGTGATGGTGCCCAAGCACAACTTCACGCTCTGGACGAGTTATGACGTGCTGCCGAAGCTCACGCTGGGCGCGGGTGCGACGGTGTCGAGCCTGACCTACGCTTCGGTGTCGTCGACGACGCGCAAGTGGACGCCGGGCTATGCGCGTTTCGATGCATCGGCGACGTGGCGTGTGTCGAAGAAGATCGATCTGCAACTCAACGTGAACAATATCTTCGACAAGGAGTACTACCAGAGCGCGTACCCGATCTACGCAACGTGGGCACCGGGTCGCTCGGCGGTTGTGACGTTGAATTTTTATCAGTGAGGGTTTGAGCAGTTTGTGAACCGGTTCACGCCCGATTAAAGAAAGCCCCGCAACTGCGGGGCTTTCGTAACCGCGATGATAGTCTTATTCGTCCGGGGTGTTGTCGGGTGCACAAAGATTCATGGATTTCATTGCAACTGCGCCGCGTAGGTTTTCGCGTGGAATCAACGCAAATGCTTGCCAGTCAGCCTGATTGACGTACACCACACCGGCTTTGCAGCGCATATGCGCCTGCACGGTTTGACGGTCGCATGATGCACCGTCAATCACACAGCGCTGCCATTGCGGGATGACGCTGGCGGCTTTCGGTTTGCTTTCCTCTGCCTTGGTATATGTCTGAACGTCCCGGGTTGCTATTGCCATGTACATAAAGTCGAAGTCTGCAACGACGGGTCTTGCGGTTTCAGCTGCGCGATATTGTTCGTGCAATTCGATGACGTAGTGAGTACCGGCTCCAAGTAGCGCAATCACGATCATCGCCGCCAGAACAACAGAAGCACGGCGAAATCCATCCTTTCCCTGACGCAAAAGCAGATAACTCAATACTGGGAATGCCAGCACAGTTAAGATGCCTGAGTAAATAGCAACTGTAGACTTTGCGCTTGGGCAATCCAGACCACATCCGGGGTTTTTGTCAAAAGCGAGAAGTATGCCCATAACGGCTATAGCAGTGATACACCCTGCGATCGTGAATACTGAAAGTATTACAAGTCTTCTCATTTGATTTCCCAGAACAGAATCGACTTCGAACCCGCAAGATCGGACCAGCTTACTCTGGGCGCAAAAGTGGCTCCCTGGCGAAATGAAGCCTTGCCGAAGAAGCGGCCTATCGTTGCCAACGCATCGGATGCGCTGCTTATCGTAAGTCGCGATCCGTTCCACAGGTCGATGTGTCCGCCACTCGCATTCGCAGCGCTTTCGCTTCCGCGTGTCCAGTAGCGCGAAAACTGAATGATCCCTGTGCGGCCCTTGACTCTTGCTTCCCAGTCCGATCCCGTAATGTCTTCAGGCTTGGGAAGGCCGGCGAATGGTTGCAGTTTGAGCCATTGTCCCATTTCATCCGCGCGGGTAGCCGTTGGTTTTCCGTCAAGCAGAATTCTCCCGATCTTGTCCCCGTTCATTGGCCGAACCAGCTTTTGGGAGAACGACTTCATCCCGATGCCGACACGATGAAGCGTAACGCTCATGCGAATTGCGCATTGATTTTCGTAGTCAGGGTTATCGTAGGGATCGCCCATTGGATAGTTTTCCCAAAGTTCAGAGAAGGTGACGACCTTCAAAGAGACTTCCTTGATCGACCCGGGCGTGGTGTTAGTGAGAACAACAGTTTTCGCATTTGGCATCACTTCCACCCCTCATGATCCAAGGCTTCCTCTCCCCAATGAACGGTGTAGGTCTCGGCATTGTCTGTGAACACGCGCGGTAAGAGTCCGTGCAAGTCAACTCGCCCGCTATGGAGTGCGCCTGACGATGTCTCGATGCAATACGGATAGCCGATCGGCGCGGGTAACGTGCTGGTGATTCGGACTTGCTCATCGCAAACCTTTCCGGTAGCAGTGCCGATCGATGCCGTCGCAATAGCCAGAGCGGTCAGCGCGGTTGACTCATGCTCCGTAAAAATCATGGCCATATTTCGTTCAGCGTAAAACACGGGCGGTGGAGAGCAACCGCATATGTTGATGTCGCCGCTAAGCGCCCATCTCTGGCCGTTCGATCCAGTACCTTCGTGGCGCGGCCCTCGTGGTGCGATGTGACCTTCCCGCTTGCATGCGTTGCACCACGTCTTCATGTAAAGGGTTGAGATCTGCACTAAAGGCGGGGGATCGGAGCATGTGACATCAGGCAAACCTTCCATGACTACGGCGTCTGCGGCTCTATCGCCGACTCCAAGGAATGCGCGCCTCATCATGCTTCGCTCCCTTGGTTTATTTGCCTTTCCACAATGATCGCGTTATTGCGCTGTTTCTGATTCGACATTCCGATATCTCCTCCAGGTAGACGAGAGCAATCGCTGAAATAGCCAGCGAATGCGGCAGTGAGCGAGGACTCGCTCGCTACCTCGATACTTCGCGATCAGGAAGGGGCGGCAATATAAGAAACGTCCGAATTCGTTACGCAACAAGCCATGAAATTTGCGCACCTCAAAAACAAAAATGCCGTTCAGTCATTCGACTGAACGGCATCAGCGCTAATCAAGCGCTCTTTACCTCTCTACAAGCGAAAGACGCCTATTTGGCCTTCGCTTCCTCGACCTCGCCGGTCACTGCTACCGAAGCCTCAGCAGTCAGCATCATGAACGTGAAGCTCTCCTGCAGATAAAGCCGCACGCTTTTCTCGTCATGCGACGAATAGCCGATCGACACATCCTGGCCGAGATGCAGTGCAAAATCGCCGCCGCGAGTGGTCACGATCGCGCCGCCCTCGATAGCCGGCGCCCACAGAATTTCGCCATTCACGAGCCTGCGAATATGCTCGAGAATCGGATAGCCCTGATCGCTCGCCTCGCTCACCGCCGTATAGGCATCCGAACCCAGCAGCACCGCATACGGCCCATCCACGCCTTGCAAACGCAGTTGCTCGAGCGCGCGCGCGATCACCGCCGGGTAATCGGCGATTTCAGCGGGCAGATGCAGCACCGGGTTCGACGTGCCTTCGCGAATGCCGGTGATCTGCGCGGCCTTGTAGCCGTCGAAAATCGCGCGGTCTTCCGCAAAGGCGAGACGCGTGGCCGCGTCCTTGGCCGGCTGCCAGTCGGAGTCTTCGGCGCCGCGTTCGACATCGTCGATGGCTTCGCGCGAGAGTTCGAACGGCACGCGCAGTTCGACCAGCGCCTTCACTTCGCGCTGGCGCGCGCGGATGCCGTCGAACGGCGCTTCGATACCGTTCTGGTGACCGGTGCCGACGCCCGCGAGATCCGCGCCGCCGGGGCCGCTCACGTCCACGACGCGGCGGCCTGCGAGCGAGCGCTTGAAGGTGCGCGCGACCTCTTCTTCGATCTGCGACCACGCGGCCGTGGAAATGGGCGCGAGTTCGCGATGGAGATTATTCATACCGGGGTGCTCCTTTAAGGGAACCGATGGCGAGCGAGCCGTCCGCGGAAATTGCGGTGGCGGGCTCGGATTCAGTTTGATCGTGGCTGTCCACGTCGATCGTGGGCGCCGCGCCCGGCTCCTGATCCGCGAGCGCTTCGAGCAGCGGCTGCGACGGCACGAAAAACAGCCCGCCGGTCACCGCGCGGCTGAAGTCGAGCAGACGGTCGTAATTGCCCGGCGGCAGGCCGACGAACATGTTCTCCAGCATCTGTTCGATGGGCTGCGGATCGCGCGCATAGCCGATGAAGTAGGTGCCGAATTCACCCTGGCCCGGACGGCCGAACGGCATGTTGTCGCGCAGGATCTTGATCTCGTTGCCCTGGGCGTCGTCGAGCGTGGTGAGCGAGCTATGCGACCAGCTCGGCTTCACGCCTTCGTCGAGTTCGATGTCCTGCAGCTTGGTGCGCCCGATGATGTGTTCCTGCGCCTCCACGGGCAGCGCGTTCCAGCCCTTCATGTCGTGCAGGTACTTCTGCACCAGCACGTAGCTGCCGCCCGCGAATTCGGCGTCTTCATCCTGAATCACCGTGAAATGCACGGCTTCGTTGCCGACCGGGTTTTCCGTGCCGTCGACGAAACCGATCATCGCGCGCATGTCGAAGTTGCGGAAACCGTGCACTTCGTCCACGGTCGTGACCGCGCCTTCGAGGCGCTTCATCAGTTGCGTGGCCAGTTCGAAACAGAGATCGGTCTGATCGGCGCGGATGTGCATCAGGATGTCGCCCGGCGTGGCGATGGCCTTGCGCTCGCCCGAGCCGAATTCGCGAAACGGATGCAGCGCGGCAGGGCGCGGCTCGCCGAACAGCTTGTCCCAGGCGTCGGAGGAAAAGCCCACCACGCACGAGAGATTGCCGCCCGGCACGCGCTTGCCGACCGCGCGCACGAGATTGGCGACGTCTGCGCACCAGGCGCGCACGGCGGCGCGGCTCGTGGCATCTTCGTTGATGGTCGCGACGATGAAAAAGGCGCTGCGCGTAACGGCGCTGGAGACGGACTGCGGTTCCTGCGTGAGTGAGGCCGGCGTCATGATGTGGGGTATCGCTCGAGTAGTCTGCTGAATAGTCTGCTGCGGGGTGCCTGCGCATGTGCGCCCGCGCGGGGCGTGCTCGCACGGGGCTCGCATAGTGTAGCCAAACTCTAAAAAGCAGGCGCTTAAGCGGCAAGCATGGCAAACGCGGTTTGCAGCACGGTGTCACGGCATGGGAGGATAGTCGCCGTGCGGTCTGTTTTTTCCAGAACCAGGGTGAGTGCCGACGCTAGAGGAGACGCACCATGTGGGATCACACCGAGCACGAAGGCTTCGAAATCTGGGTATTGCCGATTCCGGCATTCGGGCCGCGCTCGCCCGAGCCGCTGTTCCACTACAGCGGCTATATCTGCAAGCACGGCGCGGATGCGCATCTGGAAGGGCGCAGCGTGCGCTTTCACGATCTGATGCGCAATTACATCGGCCCCGATGCCGCGCTGGACGCGGCCTATACCGATGCCCGCAAGCGCATCGACCGCTATCACGCTTCAGGCAACTGGGGCGACGGCCCCGAAGGCTGACGCGCTCAGCGTCCGCCCGAGACCACCAGCATCACCGGACGTCCCTCGCATCCCTCGCTGCCCGGCATCGTGATGATGCGCCAGCCGGGCGGTGCGCCGTCTTTCGCGCTGCTGCCGGCGTCGAGGATGAGCGTCGGCTTGTGGTCGACGTAGGTCGTCAGCACATTGAAAGGCCAGGACGCGCGCCGCAGGCGCTCGTGCACCAGCGAGCCCACCCAGATCGGCGTGAGTTCCGGGCCTTGCTGCGCTGCGATGACGGGTTTGGCGTCGCTGGCTCCGCTCGCGTCATTCGCGACGATGGTCGCGGGCGTGACCGCATCGGTCTGTAAAGCGTTGCGCGCGTCCTGCGCCGCCGTCGAGCCCGCGCGCGCGGCCAGCGCATAGCCGGTCGGCCAGAAGCGCAGCACGTCGCGGCGGCTGCCGGGGCGCTGCGGATCGTCGGGGATGTGCACGCGCGCGAACATCAGCGTCGAAGGCAGGCCGTTGTTGAGCTTGGGCAGCAGCGGCAGCGAGAGCGCATCCACGTTCGGCGCGATCAGCGAAAGCACGCTTTTCGCCGATATCTGCTCGCCTTCGCTCCAGCCCGCTTCGTGCAGCGCGGCGCGCAGATCGGCGGCGCTGGCGGCCCACTGGAGCGTCATCGGTTCGCGGCGCTCGCCTTTCATGTCCACGCGGTAGCAGGCGAAATTGCGCCAGAGCGTGTCCGTCCACGTCATCTGCGCGACCACCGTGGGCGTGGCCGTGGCGCTCGACGCGCGCTCCGCCTCGCGTTCGGCTACGCCGCGCTGCAGCACGAACGCGAGCGCCAGCACCGCGAACACGATGGCGGGCATCGCGTTGCGCTCGGAGGGCCGCGCCGGATAGCGCCACAGCGACAGCAGCACGACTGCCGCCACCCAGATCGACGCAAAGGCCGCGCCGCCGATGGCGTCCGAGAACAGGAAGCGGTCGAAATACAGGCCCGCGAACGTAACCGATACGACGATGCCGTTGCCGACCGTCGCGACGATGGCCGCCTCGATCATCTTCACGCGGCGCACCAGCAGGAACATCGTGAAGCCGTAGACGATCACCATCGACGCCACGCGGTCGCTCGGGAACACGTAGGCGCCCACGTGCGCGGCGCCCGGCGAGCCGTGGTGGATCGCGAACCGCAGCAGCAGGATCAGCACCTGCGAAAGCGCCGCCGCCAGCATCCAGTAGGTGATGGTGCGCCAGCGCCGCTCCACGGCCATCCACGCCGTCACGGTCAGCACGAGCGCGGCGAGCGTGTAGTTGCTGCCCAGCGTTTCGACGTGCGCGAGCACGGTGTCCGCCCAGGTCGTGTGGATCGACTGCAGGAACTGGCGCACCGACTGGTCGATCTGCACGAGCGGATCGCCGCGCAGCAGGTTGCCGAGGATGTACGAAAACACCGCCGCGCACAGCGGCACGAGCGCGGTGATGACGAGCACCGCGCCCAGCGCGGGCTGTTTCGGATCGAGCAGGCGCACGAGGCGGCGCGCCGCGGTGCCTTCATGCTGCGACGCCCAGCGCGACACGCCGCGCCGCGAGGCGCTGGCCCAGTTGTCCAGATGTTCCAGCAGGATGTGCGTGAACCGCCAGATCAGCCAGAGCGCGAGCACGATCATGGCGAGGGCGACCACCAGCCGGAACGACACCGCGCCCGCCAGTTGCAGCGACGCGCCGAACACCACGCCCGGCAGGATGTGCGCGGGCGCCCAGACCAGTGCGGACACCACGTTCATCACGAAGAAGCGCCACGGCGCCATGCCGGCCATGCCCGCGACGATGGGCACCACGGCGCGCAGCGGCGCGACGAAACGCGCGAGGATCACGCTGCGCGTGCCGTGGCTCACGAAGTACGCCTGGGCTTTTTCGAGGATCGCCGGATGCTTGCTGAACGGCCAGACGCGCGCGATGGAGTCGCGGTAGCGATGGCCGATCCAGAAGCTCAGCGCGTCGCCGGCCACCGCGCCCGCGATGGCGCAGACGAACAGCCAGCCCAGATTGAGCGTGCCGGTGCCCGCGAAAGCGCCGGCGATGAACATGGCGGTGCTGCCGGGGAAGAACGTGCCGATCAGCGCCAGGGACTCCAGGAAAGCTGCGAGCACCACGAACGCGAGCGTCCAGCCGGGGTAATCGGCGAGCAGGTGCAGCAACTGGACGTAGGCGTGCTCCATCGCGAGGGCGTTTGCTTGGCTGGCGAGTGTGTCGATCAGTGCCGATGGAATGGCGGCGGGCGCAGGCGAGGCTTTGCGCGGTTCCACGCGCAATATAACCGGGTGCGGCGATGTGTGGGCGATGCGGTGTCGGCGCCAATGAAAACGCCCCGCGCGCGTGCGTTCTGCATACGCGGCGGGGCGGGGTTTGCGCGCTTTTGCGCGCGGTGTGGCGTTTAGCCGAGCGCGGCGGCCAGTTCAGGCGTCACGGTGAACAGATCGCCGACGAGGCCGTAATCGGCCACGCTGAAGATCGGCGCTTCTTCGTCCTTGTTGATCGCGACGATGACCTTCGAGTCCTTCATGCCGGCCAGATGCTGGATCGCACCCGAGATGCCCACCGCAACATACAGTTGCGGCGCAACGATCTTGCCGGTTTGACCGACCTGGTAATCGTTCGGCACATAACCAGCATCGACGGCTGCACGCGATGCGCCCAGCGCGGCGTTCAGCTTGTCGGCCAGCGGTTCCAGCACTTGCGTGTAGTTCTCACCGCTACCCAGACCACGGCCACCCGAGACGATGATCTTCGCGCTCGTGAGTTCCGGGCGGTCGAGCTTCGTGACTTCGCGGCCAACGAAGGCTGCCTTGCCGTTGTCGGCTGCAGCTCCGAGCTTTTCGATGGCTGCGCTGCCGCCAACGGCCGCCACTGCGTCGAATGCCGTCGTACGGACCGTGATGACCTTGACCGGATCAGCCGATTGCACCGTCGCAATCGCGTTGCCAGCGTAGATCGGGCGCTCGAACGTGTCCGGCGAATCGACTGCCGTGATGTCGCTGATCTGCGCGACGTCGAGCTTCGCAGCGATACGCGGCGTGACGTTCTTGCCCGCTGCCGTTGCCGGAGCCAGGATGTGCGAGTAGTTCTTCGCGATGGCGAGAACCGTGGCTTCGACGTTCTCGGCCAGACCCTGCGCGAGTTGCGGCGCGTCGGCGAGCAGCACCTTCGAAACGCCAGCGATCTTCGCTGCTGCATCTGCAGCCGCTTGCGCGTTGTGACCTGCGATCAGCACGTGCACGTCGCCGCCGATCTTCTGTGCCGCTGCCACCGTATTCAGCGTGGCGGCCTTGATCGACTGACCGTCGTGTTCAGCGATTACCAGATTAACCAGATTCGTCATTTTCTTCTCGCTCCCCTTACAGCACCTTGGCTTCGGTCTTCAGCTTCTCGACCAGCGTCTTCACGTCCGCGACCTTCACACCTGCGCTGCGCTTGGGCGGCTCGGCAACCTTCAGGGTCTTCAGACGCGGCGTGACGTCCACACCGAGGTCTTCCGGCTTGATCGTTTCCAGCGGCTTCTTCTTCGCCTTCATGATGTTCGGCAGCGTGACGTAGCGCGGCTCGTTCAGGCGCAGGTCCGTCGTGACCACTGCAGGCAGCGTCAGCGAGAGCGTTTCCGCGCCGCCATCGACTTCACGCGCAACCGTCGCCTTGCCGTCTGCCACCGTGATCTTCGAAGCGAACGTCGCTTGCGGCAGATCCGCCAGTGCGGCGAGCATCTGGCCGGTCTGGTTCGAATCGTCGTCAATCGCCTGCTTGCCCAGGATGACGAGCTGCGGCTGTTCCTTGTCGACCAGCGCCTTGAGCAGCTTCGCGACAGCCAGCGGTTGCAGGTCTTCGTTCGACTCGATCAGGATCGCGCGATCCGCGCCGATCGCCAGCGCCGTGCGCAGCGTTTCCTGAGCCTGCGTCACGCCTGCGGACACAGCAATCACTTCCGTCGCCACACCCGCTTCCTTCAGACGCACCGCTTCTTCAACAGCGATTTCGTCGAACGGGTTCATCGACATTTTCACGTTCGCGATGTCGACGCCCGTGCCATCCGACTTCACACGAACCTTCACGTTGTAATCGACTACGCGCTTGACGGGTACCAGAATCTTCACAACACGCCTCCTGATCCAACAGGTTTTAAATCGGTTAAATAATCAAATGACGCCTTTGTTCTTCAACTGCGCAAGCTGATCGTCCGAGTAACCGAGCGTTTCAGCCAGCACTTCGCGCGTGCCTTCGCCCAGTTGCGGCGGCGCGCGGCGCACCGGCATGCGTTCGCCGTCGAAGCGCCAGGGCGGCGCGAGCACGGGCGTCGTGCCGCTTTCCGTATGCGGATGCGCTTGTTGCGTAACGAGCCCCGCTTCGGTCGCGCGCGGCGACAGCAGCGCTTCGCGCAAGCCCGCGACTTCGCCGCACGGAATGCCCGCGCCCGCGAGGCGTTCGAGCAGCAGCTTGCGCGGACGGCTGGCGAGTTCGCGCGTGAGTTCGGGCAACAGCACCGCGCGATTCTGCGAGCGCAGAATATTGGTCTTGTAGCGCGCATCGTCGGCGAGATCGGGGCGCTCGAGCACTTCGCGCGCGAAACGCTCGAACTGACTGTTATTGCCGACCGTAATGACAAGCGGGCCATCTGCCGCATCGAACACGCCATAAGGCACGATGGACGGATGCGCGTTGCCATAGCGCGGCGGATCTTCGCCCATCACGAGCGCTTCCAGCCCGTAGTACGACGTGATCATCAGACCGCAGTCGAAAAGCGCCATTTCGACGTGACGTCCACGCCCGGTGCGTTCGCGCTCGAACAGCGCCGCGAGCATCGCCTGCGCGGAATACATGCCGGTAAACAGATCGACGGCGGCCACGCCGAATTTCAGCGGCGGCTGATTGGCGTCGCCATTCAGCGCCATCAAACCGGCTTCGCCTTGCACCACGAGATCGTAGCCCGGACGTTTTGCTTCGGGCCCCGAACGGTCATAGCCCGAGATCGAGCAATAAACCAGACGCGGATTCTCCGCGCTCAATTGCGCGTAGCCGAGCCCGAGTTTTTCCGCGCCGCCGAACTTGAAGTTCTGCACCACGACATCGCAGGTTTTGGCCAGATCGCGCGCGATCTGCTGGCCTTCGGGCGTTTGCAGATCGAGCGTGATCGAGCGCTTGTTGCGGTTCACGCTGTTGAAATACGCGGTCTCGGTCTGGCCGATACGCAGGCCCCAATCGCGCGTATCGTCGCCGCGATCGGGATGCTCGACCTTGATGACTTCCGCGCCCAGATCGCCGAGCACCATTGCGCTCCACGGCCCCGCGAGAATGCGCGAGAGATCGAGCACGCGTATGCCCGCGAGCGGCAGGCCGCTTTGCCCGCCCTTGTTTTCCGACTGCATCAGCAGGCACTCCTGAATCGTTATGTATGGAAGGCCGCGCGTGAGCATGAAGCTGGCGCGCGCCTTCGCATCGTCGTGCTCAGTACGCCAGGTTCATGCCGTTGCAGCGGCGTTTTCCAGTGCGATATAGCGCGCGAGATGATGATCCTCGTCGCCGAGTTGATGATCGATCATCACGAGCCGCTTGGCGTAATGCGCGAGCGGCAGCTCCCACGTCATGCCGATGCCGCCATGCAGCTGGATCGCTTCTTCGGCCACGCGCGCGCCAATCCGCCCGATCGTGTACTTCGCGGCCGAGAGCGCGCGTTCGCGCTGCACGCGCGGCGCATCGACGGCGGCGGCCGCGTTGATCACGGCTGAACGCGCCTGTTCGATTTCGAGCAGCAGATCGGCCATGCGATGCTGCAAGGCCTGGAAGCTGCCGAGCGGCAGACCGAACTGCTTGCGCGTGCGCAGATATTCGAGCGTGAAATCGCGCGTGACGTCCATCGCGCCGAGCGCTTCCGCGGCGAGCGCGATCAGGCCGTAACCGCGCGCATATTCGAGCGTGGCGAAGCCGCTGCCCGTTGCGCCGAGCAGCGCCTCCGCGCCAATCGATACGTTGTCGAGCGTGACTTCCGCCGCGCGTCCGCCGTCGATCTTGCGATAGCCGCGCACGCTCACACCCGCTGCATCGCGCGGCACGAGAAAGAGCGAAATGCCGCTTTCGTCGAATTCGCTGCCCGAGGTGCGCGCCGAAACGAGCCATACATCGGCATGTTCGGCGTGCTGCACGACGCCTTTCGCGCCATGCAGCAGCCAGCCGTCGCCGTTCTTTTCGGCACGCGTGGCGACGCGCGACGCTTCGTAATGCGAGCCCGGTTCGTCGTGCGCGAGCGCGGCGATCTGCGAGCCGTCGATCAGCGCTGCAATCCGCGCGCGCTGCGCTTCGTTGCCGGCATGCGCGAGCGCACGGCCCACCATCAGCGTATCGAGAAACGGCTCGACCACGAGCCCGCGCCCGAGCGCTTCGAACACCACGGCCACGTCGAAACCCTGGCCGCCGAAACCGCCATCGGCCTCGTCGAACAGCGCGCCGATCACGCCGAGTTCCGCGAAACGGCCCCACAAATCCGCGCTAAAACCTTCACTGGAGCGCGCGATTTTATCGCGCGTTTCGAAACCATACTGCTCGGCGATGAAACGATTGAGCGTATCCGCGAGCATGCGGCGGTCTTCGGTGTGCTGGAAATTCATCGCAAGACCTCTTAAAGACCGAGAATCATCTTGGAGATGATGTTCTTCTGGATTTCGTTGGAGCCGCCGAAAATCGACAGCTTGCGGTTATTGAAGTAGAGCGCGGCGGCGCTGGCGGCTTCGTCGGGGCCGATTGCGGCTTCGGCATAGCCTTCCTGCAGCGCGTCTTCAATAAACGGCGCGGCGTACGGGCCCATCGCGCGGCGCAGCAGCGAAGAAATTTCCTGGCGGATTTCCGTGCCGCGAATCTTCAGCATCGAGCTTTCCGCGCCCGGCACGCCGCCGCCCGCCACGGCCGCGATCACGCGCAGATTCGTGGTCTTCATGTTTTCCAGATCGATCTCGACTTTGGCGAGGCGCGCGGCGAACTGCGGGTCCTGCGCGAGCGGCTTGCCATTGCGCGTGACCTTTTGCGCGGCCTGCTTCAGACGCGCGAGCGCCGCCACCGAAAAGCCCACGCCCGCGATATTGGTGCGCTCGTAAGTCAGCAGATATTTCGCGTAAGTCCAGCCCTTGTTCTCTTCGCCGACGAGGTTTTCCACCGGCACGCGTACATCGGTGAAAAAGACTTCGTTGACTTCATGCTCGCCGTCGAGCGTGATGATCGGGCGCACTTCGATACCCGGCGTATTCATGTCGATCAGCAGAAAGCTGATGCCTTCCTGCTTGCGCACATCGGTGGCGGTGCGCACGAGGCAGAAAATCATGTTCGCGTAGTGGCCGAGCGTGGTCCAGGTTTTCTGGCCGTTCACGACATAGTGATCGCCCTGACGCACGGCGGTGGTGCGCACCGCCGCGAGATCCGAACCCGCGCCCGGTTCCGAATAACCCTGGCACCACCAGTCCGAGCCATCGAGAATACGCGGCAGCCAGTGGCGTTTTTGCGCTTCGTTGCCGTACTTGATCAGCACCGGCCCGAGCATGTTCAGGCCGAACGGCACGATACGTGGCGCCGCGGCAATCGCGCATTCGTTTTCGAAGATGAACTTCTGCACGGCGCTCCAGCCCGGGCCGCCGTATTGCTGCGGCCAGTGATTGGCGAGCCAGCCTTTCTCATTGAGGATTGCGTGCCATTGCGCCATGTCGTCGCGCGTGAGGTGCTGGCCGTTGCGCACCTTGCTGGCGATGCGCTGCGGCAGGCGCTCGCGCAGGAAGTCGAGCACTTCGCTGCGGAAGGCTTCTTCTTCGGCGGTAAATTTAAGGTCCATGTCCGGCTATTTCCTTTTTAGTTGCGCGCGCAATCAAGTCAGCGATCAATTCAGCAATCAAAGCGGCTGATTGAGGCTGGCGAAATTCGCCCCGCGTTCCACCAGTTCCACCAGCAGCGGCGACGGCTTCCAGAACAGCGGGTCTTCCTTCGCGAATTCGCGGATATCGGCGAGCACGTTCGCGAGGCCCACGGTATCGGCGTAATGCATCGGGCCGCCGCGATGACGCGGGAAGCCATAGCCGTACAGGAAGGTCACATCCACATCGAGCGGGCGTAGCGCGATCTTTTCGTGCACGACATTGGCGCCTTCGTTGATCATCGCGGCCATGTAGCGGCGCATGATCTGCTCGCTCGTGAAGCTGCGCGGCTCGATGCCGGCGCGTTCGCGCTCGGTGCGAACGATCGCTTCCACTTCCGGGTCGGGCGTGCCGACGCGCGCGCCATCGGGATACAGATAGAAACCGCGCCCGGTCTTCTGGCCGAACCAGCCGCGCTCGCACAGGCGGTCGGCGATCTGCACGTAACGCGCTTTGGGATCGCGCGTGGCGGCGCGGCGTTTGCGCGTGGCCCAGCCGATATCGCCGCCCGCAAGATCGACCACTTGATACGGGCCCATCGGATAGCCGAATTCGCGCACGGCCTTGTCGATCTGATACGGCGAGGCGCCGTCTTCCATCAGATGATCGGCGGCGGTGCGATACACGGCCAGTACGCGATTGCCGATAAAACCATCGCACACGCCCGCGCGCACCGGCACCTTGCGCAGCTTTTTCGCGAGCTCGAAGGCGGTGGCCACGACATCGGCGCTGACCTGCTTCGGCACCACGACTTCCAGCAGCTTCATGATGTTGGCGGGCGAGAAGAAGTGCAGGCCGATCACGTCCTGCGGGCGCTTCACGCTGTTGGCAATGGCGTCGATGTCGAGATACGAGGTGTTGGTCGCGAGCACGGCGCCGGACTTGCAGACGCGGTCGAGTTCCGCGAACACGGCCTGCTTGACGCCCATCTCTTCGAACACGGCTTCGATCACCAGATCGACCTGCGCGAGCGCGTCGTACGAGGTGCTGCCGCTCAAGCGCGCGAGAATCGCGGCCTTGGCTTCGGGCGTCATGCGGCCTTTCGCGATCAGGCCGTCGTAGACCTTTTCCACGTGAGCGCGCCCGCGTGCGAGCGAGGCGTCGTCGCGCTCGATCATCGTCACGGGCAGGCCTGCGTCGAGCACGGCCACGGCGATGCCCGCGCCCATCGTGCCACCGCCCACCACGCCGACGGTTTCGATGGCGCGCGGTTTTGCGGTCTTCGCCTCCGGCGTTTTCTGCACTTCGCGCTCGGCGAAAAAGGCGTGCACGAGCCCGGCGCGCTGCGGGCTGTCGAGACATTCCACGAACAGCTTGCGCTCGGTGCGCTGGCCTTCCTCGAACGACTGATCGAGCGCGGCCTGCACGCAATCGACGATCTTCAGCGGCGAGAACAGGCCGCGCGATTTTTTCGTGGTGTCGGCGCGCGCGGCGTCGATGGCGGCTTGCGCGGCGGCGCGCTCGGCCAGACCTTGCGCATCGCGCGTGCGGCGCACGGGCGCGTGCGCGGCCAGCAGTTCCTGCGCGTAGGCGAGACCTTCGGCGAGCACGTCGTCGCTCGAACCCACGCGATCGACGAGGCCCAGCTTGAGCGCTTCCTGCGCGCCGATATGCTTGCCGCTCAACATCAGCGAGAGCGCGGCTTCTGCGCCGATCAGGCGCGGCGCGCGCTGCGTGCCGCCTGCGCCGGGCAGCAGACCCAGTTGCACTTCGGGCAGGCCGAGCTTCGCGCCCGCCACCGCCAGGCGATAGTGCGACGCGAGCGCGATTTCCAGGCCGCCGCCCAGCGCCGCGCCGTGAATCGCCGCGATCACGGGCTTGTGGCTGGCTTCGATGCGGTTGCAGACGTCCGGCAGCGCGGGCGACTGCGGCGGTTTGCCGAACTCGCGGATATCCGCACCGGCGATAAAGTTGCGCCCCGCGCCGACGATCAGCACGGCCTGCACAGCCGCATCGGCTTCGGCGTGCTCGATGGCGGCGGCGAGGCCGCGGCGCACATCGACGCCCAGCGCGTTGACGGGCGGATTGTCCACGGTAACGAGCAGCACCTTGCCGCGCAGTTCGTGCGTGACGGGCGAGGCGGAATGCGGGGATGCGGCCGTGTCGAGTGCCATGAAGCGTGTCTCCAGATAGTGGGCCAGCCGGATGGGTCCGGGCGGCGGTTATCCAATCATGGACTTCATTGTGTGGATGCCAAGGTTTATTGACAATCCCATGGTTCGTTGACATGCTGTCAAAGAATTTTTGACAATGAACCGATGTTTGGCGCTGTGTGGCCGATTTGCCGGGTGGAACCGTGGACGTCAATGCGCTGACCTTGCTGGTGGAAATCCTCGATGCGGGCAATCTGAGCGAGGCGGCGCGCCGTCTCAAGATGAGCCGCGCGAACGTGAGCTATCACCTCAATCACCTGGAAAAGTCGATCGGCCTGCAACTGGTGCGGCGCACCACGCGCCGCGTCGAGCCCACCGAAATCGGCCTGAAGCTCTATGAGCACGGCCGCACGATCCAGAATGCGCTGCTGGCCGCGCACGAATCGGTGTCCACTCTCGGGCAGAGTCTGCAAGGGCGCGTGCGGCTTTCCGTGCCCAGCGGCTATGGGCAACTGGTGATGTCGGACTGGCTGATCCGCTTCAAGCGGCTGTATCCGGGCATCGTGCTCGACGTGATGTTCGAAAATCGCGTCGAAGATCTGTTGCGCGATGAAGTCGATATCGCCGTGCGCGTGATGCACGAGCCGCCGCAGAACCTGGTGGCGCGCGATATGGGGCCGGTGAAGTACATCGCCTGCGCGTCGGCGCAATGGGCGGCGCAGCATGGCATGCCGGAAACGCTCGAAGATCTGGCGAAAGCGCCGCTCATTACCGCAACGGTGGTGGGGCGGCAATTGCGCCTGGCGGCCTATCTGAACGAGGAGCGCCACGAAGTATTGCTGGAGCCGTCGATTATTTCGGAGAACTTCCTGTTCCTGCGGCAATCGATTCTGGCGGGCCTGGGCGTGGGTATCGTGCCCGATTACGTCGTGCACGACGACATGCGCGCGGGGCAGGTGGTGACTTCGCTCGATGGGTGGCGCCTGAGCATTTTCGGCACGCATATGTACATGCTCTATATGCCCAACCGGCATCACACGCGCGCGGCGTCCACCTTTATCGATTTCGTGCTGGCCGAAGCGCAAAAAACGGGGCGCGGGGCGTGAAATCGCCCTTTGCCCCGCGTGTTTTCCGCCTGAAGCGCGCTTACTGACCCGTCAACTGGTTCGTCAACTCCAGCGCCGGTTGCGAGGTATTCCCGCCTTGCGCGACCAGCAGGTGAATCTGCCCAACGGCGAGTTGCGAAAGCGTGCCGGAGATCGGCACCGAGGTAATCAGCCAGTCGGCATTATTGCCCAGGCTGAACGAGGCGGACTGGAAGATCGCCGTCTTCGAGCCTGCTACCGTCGCAATCGCCACGTAGGTGCCGCCGTTCAGATAATTCGAATCCTGGCCGCTGGCCGGCACGGCGTTCTTGAAAGCGACGCCTGCCATGGTCGGCGAAACGGTCGAGATATCCGTATTGGGCGCGACGATATAGATATCGAGGTTCTGCGCATTCACCGTGGCATTGAAGGCCCGCACGCGTGCGCTATTGGACAGCAGACCCTTGTCGAACGGATCGTCGATCAAACCAATATCGCCGCCCGATAATGCGGGCAACGCCAGCACCGTGTATTCGTGGCCTTTGGCGACATCAGGGAAATTACCGCTGGCGATGGCCGTGGTCGTACCGGTGCTCGCATAGGACACGTTGGTGCTACCCGTGTTGATATTCGCGAAGTTCGTGACCTGCTTGTACGCGATATTGGTTTGCAGTGCGCTGCCGTTGACCAGGAAGTCCACGTTCGAGCTGCCGGGCAGGGCGTGCACGAAATGGATTTCGGGGTTTTGCAGGCCCAGTTCCTTGCCTACGTCATTGCCGCCGCCGCCGCAGGCGGTCAATAGTGCTGCCGCGCTTGCGAGCACGGCCAAAGTGCGAATTGTCTTCATCTCATCCACCTCATCGAGTCTCGGTTATGGCTGTCGAAGTCGCGCGCTCTTTTGTGTGCTGCATTGTCTGCAGCGAATTCTCGCGCGCGTTGTTTTATTTCTGATGGTGCCGTTTTGCGTTTCATCGCCACGCCGGAATTGGGTGAACGAAATGGCATGCAGGCGAGCGAACTCAGCAATCGGTGTGCCGCTGCGTGGCTTGCGCGCAAGCGAAGTCGTAACGAGGCGTAAGCGGCAAGCGCCGAAGGCATGCTGCACGGCGTCGCGCGCGTGCCCGCATCGATGGAAGATTTAAAGCGAAATATCTGGAACGCGATTTAAAGAGGCTTTAAACGCGCTTTAAGTGTGCTGCGAGAAGAAGCGATTGAGGTTGCTTTTACAACGGGACTGCACGGCTTTGACGTGCGCTCAGTCGTCCTGAGGCGGCTTTTGCGCCGGGCGCACGTTTTGCGCAAGCGCATCGGATGCGCCGTGTGCGTCGTCGCCGTTGTGGCCTTCCGGCTCGCGCGTGTCGCCGTGTTCGGCGCACGCGCCGGTGACGGGCGGGCGTCCGCGTGTGGCGCCCGTCAACGGTACGCGTTGCTGGATGCCGGCTTTCGCGAGCATATGCGCGCTAATGGGCGCGGTGAGAAAGAGAAAAGCGGGAATCAGCAGTTCATGCAGGCTTGCGTAGTTGTTTTGCGTGCTGAAGTAGATCACCGAGGCGAGCACAATCCCGCCCACGCCGAGCGTGGTCGACTTGGTCGGGCCGTGCAGGCGCATGAAAAAATCGGGCAGGCGAAAAAGCCCGATCGCGCCGATCAGCGTAAACAGGCTGCCCACGAGCAGCAGCACGGACACGATCGCTTCAACGGCGGTTTGCATCGGCTTGCCTCCTGATGGCGTGCTTCAGTTGAGTTCGATGATGTCGCCGCGCTGCAGGTATTTCGTGAGCGCAACCGTGCCTACGAAACCCATTACGGCGATCAGCAAGGCGGCTTCGAAAAATACCGTCGAGCGCAGGCTGATGCCGTACACCACGATCAGCGCAATGGCGTTGATATTGAGCGTGTCCAGCGCGACGATGCGATCGGGCAGCGAAGGCCCGCGCACGAGGCGCGCGAGCGTGAGCAGAAACGCGACGCCAAGGATCGCGAACGAGACAGGAATCACGATGGCTAGCATGCGAATATCTCC
The DNA here is from genome assembly GCF_017104965.1 of Paraburkholderia sp. Ac-20340. GTDB lineage: Bacteria > Pseudomonadota > Gammaproteobacteria > Burkholderiales > Burkholderiaceae > Paraburkholderia. The sequence continues at coordinate 29,604 of NZ_JAAGPR010000022.1, read as the reverse complement.
AGCAAAGGGGCTTCGTAGCGCGACTTGATCGACGCGACCAGGGCGGCTTCATCCGCGAGATCGAGCACGTGCACGATCAGGCGCGTGCGATCGTCGCTGAGTTCGGCGCAGAGTGTGCCGGGGCTCAGCGACACGATGCTGATCAGCGCCGTGAGCGCGATTTCGTGCGTGCTGTCGAGCGGCACTTCGATAAACGCGGGCCGCAGGCGTTGGGTGGGACCGAGCACCAGCAGCGCGACTTCCACATTGGCGACGACGATGTCGATCAGCACGTGCCCAAAGAGACGCAGCAGCAGCCACGGCCGCCCGAAGCGCACGGGCGCGAGCCACAGCCCCTCGCCGACGCAAAACGCAATGACGATACCGAGCACCGCGCCGAGCAGCAGATTGCCCGGCGAGACGTCGTTCATCAGCAATACCCAGCAGACCAGCAGCACGACGCTGAGCCAGGGATGCGGAAAGAGCCGTTTGAGCATGCGTCAGCTCCCGTTCGTTGCAGGCAGGATCGCGTGCACGTAGGCGGCGCGGTCGAACAGCTGCGCGGCGGTGGCGTCCAGATACTGGCGCAGCGATCCCGCGCCCAGCGTCGCGGCGGCCACGCAGCCGAGCAGCAGCGCGCAGGCCGCCAGTTTCGCCGAACTGCCGCGCGGCGCACGGGCGGGTGCGCTGGCTTCGGCGCGCGCTGCCGGTTCGGCCCACAGCAGGCGCGTGCCCGTGCGGCTCAAGGCGACGATCAGCAGCAGGCTGGAGAGCAGCACGGCGGGCCACAGCACTACGGCTTCGCTCATCGGCGTGGCGGAGAGCACCATCGCCTTGCCGATAAAGCCGGAAAGCGGCGGCAGGCCCGCTGCGCCCACGGCGGCAATCAGATACAGCATCCCGGCGATATTCGAAGGCCAGGGCGCGAAAGCCGCTTTCGCGCGCGAGGCGGCTACGCCATCGGATTCGGGCGAGATCGCGGCGGCGGCGGTGTCGTCGAGGGCTTCGAGCGAGGCGGGCTCCAGCGCTTCATGGCCGGCGGTGTGCGCTGCCGCGATGGCTTCCGGTTCGAGCGTATCGGCGAGCAGGAACAGCGCGGCCGAACAGAGCGTCGTGCTGATCAAGTAGTAGAGCACCGCGCTCCACGCGAGCGGCGATTGCTGCGTGATGGCGGCAATCAGCAGACCCACGGAAACCAGCACCAGATAGCCGGTGGTCGTTTTCAGACTCGATACGGCCAGCGCGCCCAGCGCACCGAAGGCGATTGTCGCGATGGCCATCCACCACGCCCAGTCGCGCATAAACGAATCGAGCACGCTGCCCGTGCCGATGCCGAACACCAGCGCATCGCAACGCAGCATCGCGTAGATGCCGACCTTCGTCATGATCGCGAATAGCGCCGCCACCGGGCCGATTGCGCTGCGGTACGCCTGCGGCAGCCAGAACGACATCGGAAACACGGCGGCCTTGAGGCCGAATACCAGCATCAGCGTGGCGCCTGCGAAGCGCGCGAGCGGCAGCATGCCCGGGTCCAGATGCGCGAGGCGTTCGCCCATATCGGCCATGTTCAGCGTGCCGGCGATGCCGTACAGCACGCCCAGCGCGATAAGAAAGAACGACGATCCCACCAGGTTCATCAGCAGATAATGCAGGCCGTTGCGCACGCGTCGCGCGCCGCCGCCATGCAGCAGCAGCGCATAGGACGCGATCAGCAGCAGTTCGAAGAACACGAACAGGTTGAACAGGTCGCCCGCGAGAAAGGCGCCGTTCAGGCCCATCAATTCGAACTGGAAGAGCGCGCGGAAATAACGGCCGCGCCGCGCGTCGGCGCTCGAGGTGCCCAGCAGGCAGCAGCAGGCGAGCACGGCGGTGAGCAGTAGCATCAGCGCGCCCAGGCGGTCGAGCTGAAGCACGATGCCGAATGGCGCGCGCCAGCCGCCGAGCGCGTAACTGGCGATCTCGCCTTGCGCGGCGTGCGCGGTCAACAGGGCCGCGACGGGCAGCAGCGCGATGATCGCCACCGCGTTGATCGCGCGCTGCAGACGCTTGGCCCGTACCGGCAGCGCCACGATGGCGCCGGCCGCGAAAAGCGGGATCAGGATGGGAAGCAGAAGGGCGTGATTCATGCGCCGCGCGTCTCCTGACCGGTGACGTTGGGCGTGCTGGCTTCGCCGTTCACGTGGTCGCTGCCGGTGATGGCGAGCGAGCGCAGCGCGAGCACGACCGTGAACGCCGTCATCGCAAAGCCGATCACGATGGCCGTGAGCACGAGCGCCTGCGGCACGGGATCGGCGTATTGCGCGCCGGGGGCGATCACGGGCGGCTGGCCTGTCGTGAGCCGTCCCATGCCCAGCAGGAACAGATTGATCGCATAGGAAAACAGCGTGATGCCGAGAATCACAGGGAACACACGCGCGCACAGCAGCAGATAGATGCCGCTGGCGCACAGCACTCCGATAGCGGCGGCGAAGGCGGCTTCCATCAGCTTTTCTCCACGGATTGCATGTCCTTGTCGCGCACGCCCAGGTGCGAAACGATCGTAAGCGTCGTGCCTACCACCGCGCCCAGCACGCCCAGATCGAAGAGCATTGCCGTGCTCAATTCGATTTCGCCGATCAGCGGCAGATGGAAATGCCCGAACGCGCTGGTGAGAAACGGATAGCCGAATGCGAGGCTGCCCAGACCCGTTGCGGCCGCAACGAGTAGACCGAGACCGGCGAGCGCGCGGTAATTGAGGCGGATGCGCGATTCGGTCCAGAGCACGCCGCTCGCCACGTACTGAAGCAGCAGCGCGATGGACACGATCAGCGAAGCGATAAAACCGCCGCCCGGCAGATTGTGGCCGCGCAGAAAGACGAATACGGCGACGAGCATCGTGAGCGGCAACATCAGCCGCGCGAGAATCGCCAGCAGCAGCGGATGCGATTGCGACGACCACGGCAAACCGCCCGGCCCCGTGCCCGGCGCTTTCAGGCGCAGGCCGCGCAATAGCGCCTTGACCGCGAGGCCCGCGACCACCAGCACGCTCACTTCGACCATGGTGTCGAAGCCGCGAAAATCGACGAGGATCACGTTCACCACGTTATGACCGCCGCTGCCCGGCAACGCGTTCGCGAGGAAGTACGGCGCGATGCCTTGTGCGGGTTCGCGCGTCATCACTTCGTAGGCCACGCTGCCGAGCAACCCGCCGCCCGCGAGCGCAAGCAGGCCGTTGCGCAGACGCGCGGGAATCGGCTCGATCACGGTTTGCAGATTGGGCAGGAAGTAGATCGCCAGCACGAGCAGCAGCACCGTGACGACTTCGACGCTCACTTGCGTGAGCGCGAGATCGGGCGCGGAAAAGCGCGCGAACGCCAGCGTCACGAGCAAGCCGCAGGTGCTCAGCATCACCAGCGCATAGAGCGTGTGCTGGCGCACCAGCACCACGCCCACCGCGAGCAGCGCCATCAGCACGAGGCCGCTGAGCGTGAGTGCATCGACGGGCAGGCGCGGCAGTGTTCCGCCCCACGCGCCCAGCGCGAAGAAATACGCGCCAGGTACGATCAGCATCGCGGCGATCATCCACGACAGATAGGCGGGCAGCGAACGCGTTTCGAAGACGCGCACGATCACTGCGGCGCCTTTTTCGAGGCGCTGCACGAGTTGATCGAAGCCTTCGCTGGCGTTCATATCGGAAAGCATCGAGCGATGATGGCGGAAGGCGTCGCGGCGCAGGAAGAACAGCGCGCCGCCCGCCACGAACGACACCACGCTCATGATCAGCGGCGTGTTGATGCCGTGCCAGATGCTCAGGCTGTACTCGGGCAGCTTGCCGCCCAGCGTGAACCACGCCGCCGACGCCAGCAGGCGGCCGATCGTATGCTGCGGAAACAGGCCGATCAGCAGACAGATCACCACGAGGATTTCGACCGGCAGCTTCATGAAGCGCGGCGGTTCGTGCGGCGGATAGTGGGGCAGGTCGTGCGGCGTCGCGCCGTCGAAGAACACGCCCCAGACGAAGCGCAGCGAATAGGCCACGGAGAGCGCCGCGGCCGCAATCGCGACCACCGGAATCGCCCAGTTGAATGGGCCGAACATGCCTTGTGCCAGCGTCTCGCCGAAGAACATTTCCTTCGATAGAAAGCCGTTGAGCAGCGGCACGCCCGCCATCGCCAGCGAGGCGACGCTCGCCAGCACGGCCGTGTGCGGCATGGTTTTGCGCAGGCCGCGTAGACGTCCGAGATCGCGCGTGCCGGTTTCGTGATCGATGATGCCGGCGGCCATGAACAGCGAAGCCTTGAACACCGCATGATTGACGGTGTGAAAGAGCGCGGCGACGGTGGAGAGTTGCGTGTCGAGACCGAACAGCAGCACGATCAGGCCGAGATGGCTGATCGTCGAATACGCCAGCAGGCCTTTGAGATCGCGCTGGAACAAGGCCATCGACGCGCCGCCGACCAGTGTGACGAGACCGGCGAGCGTGGCGGTATAGGTCCAGAGATGCGTGCCTTCGAAGATCGGATAGAGGCGCGCGAGCAGGAAGATACCGGCTTTCACCATCGTCGCCGAATGCAGGTAGGACGAAACCGGCGTGGGCGCGGACATCGCGTGCGGCAGCCAGAGGTGAAACGGAAATTGCGCCGACTTCGTAAACGCCGCGAATAGCGTCAGCAGCAGAATGGCCGGATAAAGCGGATCATGCTGGATTTTGGGCGCCTGCGCGAGCACATCGTTGAGTTCATAGCTGCCGCAGACATGGCCGATCAGCAGCACGGCGGCCAGCAGCGCCAGCCCGCCTGCGCCCGTGATGGTGAGCGCCATGCGCGCGCCGCGCCGCGCATCGGGCCGCGACGGCCAGAAGCCGATCAGCAGGAACGACACCAGACTCGTCAGTTCCCAGAAAATCACGAGCAGCAGCAGATTGTTCGCGAGCACCACGCCGAGCATCGCGCCCATGAACAGCAGAAGCAGCAGATAAAGCCGCGGCAATGCATCGTTGCCCGCGAGGTAGTAGCGCGCGTAGATAAACACCAGCAGGCCGATGGCGAGCACCAGCAGCGCGAACATGAAGGAGAGGCCGTCCAGACGCAGCGAAAGCGCGAGGCCGATGTCGGGCACCCATTCGTGCCGCCACTGCATGACGCCGAAGGTGGCCATGCCCACGCGTTCGCTCAGCAGCAGACCCAGACCGAATAGAGCGGCTGCGAAGGCGATCCAGGTCGACAGCGCACGCAGGCGATGGGCCGTGAGCGCGACCAGCGCCGCAGCGATAAACGGAAGGACGACCAGCCACCCCAATGCCATTCGATGCTCTCCGGGAATTCGACCGCGTGTGTCTGGACGATGCGGGTCGCTTGCCCGGCGCGTTGGCCGGCCGACCGCAGATCACGATCATAGCCGCAAACGGGGACGGAGTTCATCTATGTGGCATGAACGCAAACCTCGCGCAAACGCAATGTGCGCCAGGCGCGCAAAGAGGCTCGATTAACGCGGATTCAGGCCGTGCGGCTGAGCGTCTTGCGAAAGCGCATCAGCGAAAAGGCAAACAGCACGCCGCCGATCACGGCGAGCCACAGGAAGGGCTGCCAGATCACCGAAATGCCTGCGCCGCGAAACAGGATCGCCTGACCCAGTTCGACGAAATGCGTGGCGGGCGCGACGGCCAGGTGTACGTGCGCGTTTTCTGCGAGCTTTGTTTTAGGCCCTGAAAACGCGCATCGGATTTTCGAACGCTGGTGATAACAGCACGAACGACGCGATATTGGCGCGCCGCTTTTTACGCAGGCCAGACGAAAGCTTCGTGCTCGTGCGTGGTCTTGCCGACTTCTACCGTGCGCTTGACGGTCTTGCCGTCGTGACTCGCGCTCACGACATATTCTCCGTGGGGCAGCGCGACCAGCATGAACGGCCCATGCGTGCGCGTGGAAAGCAGCGTATCGCCGTGCGCATCGGCAATCGTCACCGGGACATCGGCGAGATATTCGTTACCGCTCGCGGACTGGCGCGCGAATTCGAGCGAGAGCGGATAGTGCGCGGTGGCGGCCTTGAATGCCGCCGACTGATCGCTGCCGATACCGCCGGAAATAAAGGCGATACCGCCCGCGTGCTGCGCCGGAGGCAAACCATTTACGGCGTTATTCATGGTGGCGGCGAAGGCGCCTTGTGCACCGAGCGCGAGCGTGAGCGTGGCAGCCAGCGAAAGCGCAGCGGTCTTGTATTGAACTGAGCGTGCATTCATTTTTCACCTCCATCGATTCGTCGATCAGACCCGGGTTGCAGATGCCGGACGAATCAAGCGTAGGTTTCATGCCTTAAATACGGCTTAAAAGTGCGATGAAGAAATGTTTCAGGCCGTTGCGCGCGTGTGTGAACGACGCGAACAACGGCCTTTCAATGCAGTGTCGATCCGCTTACTGCGGGATCATTCCCGTCAGCACATAAGCCTGGATCAGCGTGACGATACCCACGATTGCGGCGAAGAACAGGCTATGACGCAGCGTGAAGCGGAACAGCGAAGCTTCCTTGCCGACGAGACCCGTCGCCGCGCAGGCCACCGCGATCGATTGCGGCGAGATCATCTTGCCGCTCACGCCGCCCGATGTATTGGCCGCCACGAGCAGCGTGTCCGATACGTTGATCTGATGCGCGGTGGTGTGCTGCAACGAGCAGAACAGCGCATTCGATGAGGTATCCGAACCAGTCAGGAATACGCCCAGCCAGCCGAGGAACGGCGAGAAGAACGGGAACGCGGCGCCTGTGCCGGCGAGTGCCAGCGCGAGCGTCGACGACATGCCCGAGTAGTTCGCCACGAACGCGAAGGCCAGCACGAGGCCGATCGACAGCACCGGACGGCGCAGGTCGCCGAGCGTTTCGAAGAACGCCGAAATAGCGGCGCGCGGCTTCATCTTGAGGATCAGCGCGGAGACGATGGCAGTCAGCATGATCGCGGTGCCCACGGCGGCAAGCCAGTCGATCTTGAACACGGCTTCGTAGGGCTTGGCGGTCGCGACAATCGGCGCGGTACGCACGACGAGTTGATCGAGGCCCGGCACATGGAAACTCAGCACGGTGCCCGCGAGTGGACCTTTCGCGGCGAATAGCGCCTTGAACGGCTTGACACTCCAGACCGTGACGATGGCGGTCAGCAGAATGAACGGCGACCATGCGCGCACGGTTTGCGCGATGCTGTACGGCGAAGCCTGTCGACTCGACGGCGCAGTGTTCCGCGCGCCGCCACCGAAACCGCCCATGGCAGCAGCGCCGCCGCTGATGCGAACGTTCGACGTCGCGCCTTGCGCTGCACGACGCGGCGACCACACCTTGAGAAACGCAGCCAGCGCAACGAGGCTCACGAGCGCCGAAGTAATATCCGGCAGTTCCGGCCCGATGTGATTCGACGTGAAATACTGCGTCACCGCGAAGCTGCCGCCTGCGACCAGCGCTGCGGGCCATGTTTCCTTGAGGCCGCGCTTGCCGTCCATGATGAAGACCAGCCAGAACGGTACGAACAGCGAGAGCAGCGGCAACTGGCGGCCAGCCATCGCGCCGATCAGGAACGGATCGATGCCCGTGACCTGTCCCGCGACGATGATGGGAATGCCCATCGCGCCGAATGCCACCGGCGCCGTGTTGGCGATCAGGCACAGACCGGCCGCATAAAGCGGCTCGAAACCGAGTCCGACCAGCAGCGCCGACGTAATGGCGACCGGCGCGCCAAAGCCCGCGGCACCTTCCAGGAAGGCGCCAAACGAAAAGCCGATCAGCAGCAGTTGCAGGCGCTGGTCATCGGTAATCGACAGGACCGAAGCGCGAATGATGTCGAACTGCCCGGTCTTCACCACGATCTTGTAGAGAAACACGGCGGTGACGATGATCCACGCAATCGGCCAGAGACCATAGGCAAAGCCGAATCCCGCGGACACGAGCGCCTGGCGCACGGGCATGCCGTATTCGAAGATGGCCACGCCCAGCGCGAGCACGAGCGTGATTGCGGCTGCCACGTGGCCCTTGAGACGCAGGCCGGCGAGTGCGACAAAGAAGAACAGGATGGGCACGGCGGCCACAAGCGCGGACAGCCACACACTGCCGAGCGGGGTGTAAATCTGATGCCAGGGTTGCACTACGGTCTCCTCCGATGATGCGGTTCGAAACGAAATGAAAATCGTCAGACATGGCTTGGAATATATTTCGCATGACTGACGATATTTGCGTGTACCGCTATTGCGGTTGATCGCGGTCGCGCAGCAGGTCGTGCAGGCTGCGTGGCGCGGGTTTGAGCGGCGTTCGGTGCTGCGTCCAGCCCATTTGCTGCGAAGGCGCGAGGCCGCGCAGACGCGTCGCCGCCCAGCGCAGCGCGCGATAGGCACGCGGATGCGCGAACGCGCCGCTCCAGAAACGCCAGATGAACTGCTCGCTTCGGCTATGGTTTGCGCCCTGGCCACGCAGTGGATGCGCGACGGATTCTTCGGGGTCGCGATTCGCTTCGGTACGCAGGCGCACCAGCAATTGCGGAATCGGAATACGCACGGGACAGACTTCGCCGCACGCGCCGCACAGGCTCGACGCGGTGGGCAGATCGGCAGTCGCGTCGAGGCCTAGCAAGTGCGGCGAAATGATCTTGCCGATCGGGCCAGGATAGGTCGTGCCATAAGCATGCCCGCCGATGCGCGTGTACACCGGGCAATGATTCATGCACGCGCCGCAGCGAATGCATTGCAGCGTGGCGCGCAATTGTTCGTCGGCATAAGCCTGGCTGCGGCCGTTGTCGAGCAGCACGAGATGCACTTCGCGCGGGCCGTCTTTTTCGCCTTCGCGGCGCGGGCTGCTGATGAGGTTGAAGTACGTCGTGATCGGCTGGCCGGTGGCCGAGCGTGTCAGCAGGCTCGATAGCGGCACGATATGTTCGAGCTTCGCCACCACCTTTTCCATGCCCATGATCGCAACATGCACGTCAGGCACCGTGGTCGAAAGCCGGCCGTTGCCTTCGTTTTCCACGAGCCAGAGCGTGCCGGTATCGGCGGCGGCGAAGTTCACGCCGGAGAGCCCGATCTGCGCATCCACGAAGGCGCGGCGCAGCGCGCGGCGGCCGGTTTGAATCAGCGCGTCGACGTCTTCGGTATAGGGCGTATCGGGAATGTGCTCTTCGAACAGATGCGCGATATCGCCCTTCGTCTTATGGATCGCGGGCATGACGATATGCGAAGGCTTTTCGCCGGCAAGCTGCACGATGTACTCGCCCATATCCGATTCGATGCAATCGATGCCGCGCTCGCCCAGATAATGATTCAGCTCGATTTCCTCGCTCGCCATCGACTTGCCCTTGATGACGCGCGTGGCCGCGTGCTGTTGCGCGATGCGGTGAACGATGCGGTTGGCGTCGTCGGCGGTTTCGGCCCAATGGACCTGGATGCCGTTGGCGCGCAGCTTCGTTTCGAGCTGTTCGAGCAGTTCGGGCAGGCGGGACAGCGCGTGCTGGCGCACCGCTTCGCCAAGGTCGCGCAGGTCTTCGAGTTCGTCCGCTTCGGGAAACTGCGCGGCACGTTTGCCTTGCAGAAAATCCATTGCGCCGCGAAAGCTTTTACGCAGTTGCGGGTCGTCGAGCGCGGCGCGGGCGCGCTGGCGAAATTCGGCCGTGGGCACGAAATGCAGCGTGTTTTCGGCGTTGGCGTGTTCGGTCGTGCTCATTGCGCGGCTCCGTTCGAAGGCGTGGGCTTTGCGGCATCGGCATCGGCATCGGCTTCGTCGCCGGTGACGACGATCACCCACAAGGCGCGCGGGCCGTGTGCGCCGTAGGCCGTGGTCTGCTGGATGTCCGAGGTCTTCGAGGGGCCGGAGATCATCACGAGATTGGTCGGCATGCCGTCGCGCCAGCGTTCGGCGGCTACGGCGGCGTGCAGGTCGGCGTGCAGGGTGTGGGCGTGAATCAGCGCGATATGCAGCGGCGGCACGAGCGAAACGGTGCGAGGCGCGTTAGCGTCCGGGACGACGATCAGCGTGCCGGTGGCGGCAAGGCCGGAGCGTGCCACCGTAAAACCCGCGTCGATCGTGTCGAATAGTTCGGACTTCCAGGTTTCTATCGGCGCTGCGTAATCGCGGGTTTCGATCGCGCTCGCGTGCTCATGCAGTGCGTTGGCGAGCGCGTTGCCTTCGGCGTTCGACGTATCGAGCAGCATCCGCTTGACGCCCGAAGAAGCGAGGCGTTGCGCGAGCGCCGTTGGCCATGCTTGTGCGCTTGCGCAGACGACATCGGCGTGTGCGGCTTCGAGCATGTGCTGGAACTGCGTGATGCGTGCGGATGGCGTAGCGAGCGTGGCCGCGTCGTGCGCGCGGCGCTGTGCATAGTGAGCGTCGATGCGCTGGTCTAGCTCGGCGACGGGCGTTGCGGCAGCGGGCGCGCTGGCACGCAGGCGACCCAGCATGCGCTCGCGTGCATCGAGGGTATCGAAGTTATCCATGCTCATGCTTCTCCGCCAGTACGGCGCCACAGGAACGACGCAAGATGCTCGACTTCAAGCGGCGAGCCCTTGCGCTGCGCAGCGTGGCCGATGTTGAGCAGGCAGCCGCAATCGGCGGATACCAGGCGGTTGCAACCCGTCGCGCAGGCCGAGGCGATCTTGTCGGCGACCATCGCGCCGGAGATGTCGGGGTGCTTGAGCGAGAACGTGCCGCCAAAGCCGCAGCATTCGGATTCGCGTTCGTGCTCGATGCGCGTGACGCCGGGCAGCGCATCGACGGCTTCGACGCCATGCACGCGCGTGCCCATTTCGCGGCGCGCGCCGCACGAGGTATGCAGGACCACGCGTTCTTCGGGCTGATCGCGCGCGGCGTCGCTGTAGGCGCCGTGCGGGCCCAGGTCGATGTCGAGCACGCGCACGAGGAATTCGGTCAGTTCATAGACGCGCCCGGCGATGGCGGTGGCCCGTGCGGCATCGGCTTTATCGCGGGCTGGGTCGCCGGCGTCGTCGCTATCGAACAGGGCTGGCCAGTGATGCCGCATCATGCCCGCGCACGAACCCGAAGGCACGATCACGGGCCACGGCTGCTCGAACAGGCCGAGTTGCGCACGGGCGACTTCGCGCGCCTGGCGCGGGTTGCCGCTGCTGTAGGCGGGCTGGCCGCAGCAGCTCTGGCCGCGCGGAAAGTGGACGGTGAGGCCTTCGCGCTCAAGCAGTTTGACCGCGTCGATGCCTGCCTGGGGCACGAACAGGTCCACGAGGCAGGTCGCGAACAGGTAGACGTCGGTGGGGCGCGGGCCGGTGGGGTATTGCCGTGGCTTCATGTCTCGCTCGTATCGAAGGGCGCTCCTCGACGAATCGATGTCGGGGAGCGCGTCGTGCTGGCGTCTCGTTGGCGTCCGGCTGGCTCGGGCGCGGCGACGGCGGGTTTGTGGCGCATAATTCCCGCTTCGGGCAGCGGCTTCAAACTGGTTGGACCAGTTGGGAAATACGCCACGCGGCCTTCGAAACACAGGACAGGTTCGGGGACAGGCAATGAGGGACAGGGCTGGCGCGCGCGGGCGCGTCGAAACGGTAATGCGCCGGATGGAAACCGCGCTGCTCGACGGGACGTGGCGCGCGGGCGAGAAGCTGCCGTCCGAGCGCGTGCTCGCGCAGGACTATGGCGTCGCGCGCAATACGGTGCGCGAGGCGACCCAGCGGCTCGCCGCCCGCGGTCTGGTGGCGAGCCGTGCCGGGGCGGGCGTTTTCGTCACCGATCAGTTGCGCACGGGCTTTGCTTCGCCGTGGGGGCAACTGGTGGCCGATCATCCGGCGCTGCGCGATGACATCCTCGAATTTCGCCGCGTGCTGGAAGGCGCGACCGCGTATTTCGCGGCGCTGCGCGCGAGCGACGACGATCTCGCGCGCATCCGCACGCTGATGGACGAACTGGAGCGTACGCGCGCCAGCGACGATAAAAGCGCGGAAGCCGATGCCGATGCGAAGCTGCACGAAGTCATCGCCCAGGCGTCGCACAACGCGATGTTTTTGCACCTGCATACGAGCGTGCTGGGCGTGCTGCGCGAGCACATCACAATCAATGGCACGGGGCTGCGCGAACAGAACGCGGAGGCGTCGAGTCTGCTGCTTCTGCAACACCGCACGCTATGCGATGCGATTCTCGCGCGGCGCCCGGAAGAGGCGCGCACGGCCATGCAGACGCATATCGATTTCGTGCGCGCGCGGGTGGGCGAGGAGAGCGGCCTGATCGAAACTGGTCCAACCAGTGAGCGCAATAGCTGGCCGGGCGCGACGCCGAAGGCCCGCGCAGCCATCGCCCCAAAACGGCGCACGCGCCGGGCCAGTGCGGCTTAGACCGATTTGCCGCGGGCCCGCCATACGCCAACCTGAAGCCTGGCGCCGCCAAAGGCTGCTAAAGTCGGCGCACAGGCTGAACGCATCGATCCGTCGCAGCGACACAACGCATCGACCCAAACAATAAGGAGCCACGGCCATGAACCCGCCCACCGCGCGTATCGAATCGCTGAATGCCATTACGCTCACCGTGAGCGACATCGCGCGTTCGGTGCGCTTTTACGAGGCGCTGGGTTTCACGCACAAAGCCGGGGCCGCCATCGCCGGATTTGCGTCGTTCGAATTGGGCCAGGGCGCGGCGGCGTGCTATCTGAATCTGCTCGAAGGGCAGCATGGCAAGGTCGACGGCTGGGGCCGCGCGATTTTCTATGTAAGCGACGTCGATGTCTTCCATGCGCAGGTTTGCGCGGCGGGCCTCACGCCCGAGTTCGCGCCGCAGGACGCGCCTTGGGGCGAGCGTTATTTTCATCTGCTCGACCCGGACGGGCATGAGTTGAGCTTCGCCAGGCCGCTCGGTCAAGCGATCCATGGCAAGTGATCGATGCATTTGAAATATGTGTGACACCCGTAGCGCCGATAGTGGCGCGTGGCCGTGTCCGTCCGCGCGCGTGAGGTCCGATATCGGGATGCACGCGAGGCGCGAGCGCCGCGGGTTGCCATTCATCGAAAGAGGAGAGTCGCCATGAACGAAATGGAGCGCGGTGCCGAGGCCGCCCAGCAAGCGGATTTCGACGCGCAACAGCAGTCCGACGCCGAGCGCGAGCGTCGTCGCCGTCTCAACGAAGAGCTGATCGACGCCTATGACGAAGAGCTCGAAATGGAAGTCGACGACCGCCTGCAGGAAAGCGGCCTCGAAATCACCGAAGAAACGCGCGCGCTGCGCCGCGTCTATTTCCGCGAGTTGATCCGCCTGCAAGGCGAACTCGTGAAGATGCAGGACTGGATCGCCAGCACCGGGCATCGTCTCGTGGTGATTTTCGAAGGCCGCGATGCGGCGGGCAAGGGCGGCGTCATCAAGCGCATCACGCAGCGTCTGAATCCGCGCATGTGCCGCGTGGCCGCGCTGCCCGCACCGAACAACCGCGAACGCACGCAATGGTATTTCCAGCGCTATGTCCAGCATCTGCCCGCAGGCGGCGAAATGGTGCTGTTCGACCGTAGCTGGTACAACCGCGCGGGCGTCGAGCGCGTGATGAACTTCTGTAGCGACGACGAGTACGAAGAGTTCTTCCGCTCGGTGCCGGAGTTCGAAAAGATGCTCGTGCGCAGCGGCATCCAGATCGTCAAATACTGGTTTTCGATTACCGACGACGAGCAGGAAGTCCGCTTCCAGAGCCGTATCGAGGATCCGCTCAAGCAGTGGAAACTTTCGCCGATGGACCTCGAAAGCCGCCGCCGCTGGGAAGCGTACACGCACGTCAAGGAAGCAATGCTGCAGCGCTCGCATATTCCCGAGGCGCCGTGGTGGGTCGTGCAGGGCGTGGACAAGAAGCGCGCGCGCCTGAACTGCATCAGCCATCTGCTCAGCCAGGTGTCGTATCACGAGATCGAGCATCCGCAGGTCACGCTGCCTGGGCGCGTGCATCATCCGGATTACATTCGCCAGCCGGTGCCGCCCGAAATGTTCGTGCCGGAACTCTATTGATCGCTGTCTGAAACCCAATAGAAAAAGCCGCACTTCGTGAGAAGCGCGGCTTTTTTATGGGGCGAACCTCAGAACAGGTGGCGGAACACCCAGTAGAGCGCGCCCGCGAGCACGATCGACACCGGCAGCGTGAGCACCCATGCGAGCACCAGGCTGCGCACGGTGTTCCATTGCAGGCCCGAGCCATTCGCGGCCATCGTGCCCGCCACGCCCGAGGACAGCACGTGGGTGGTGGAAACCGGCAGGCCGTAGACGTCGGCGGCACCGATCGTTGCCATCGCAACGAGTTCGGCGCTGGCGCCCTGGCCGTAGGTCAGATGCGTCTTGCCGATGCGCTCGCCCACCGTCACGACGATGCGCTTCCAGCCCACCATCGTGCCCAGCCCCAGCGCGATGGCCACGGCCACCTTCACCCACGTCGGGATGAACTTGGTCGCGTGATCGGTCTGCGCCTTGAAGTTGTCGATAGCCTTGGCGTCCGTGGCGGAGAACGCGGGCTGCTTCGCCTTGTCCATCAGGCGGATCGCTTCGGAGGCGAGGTACATATTGTTGCGCACGTTATCGACGACCGACTGCGGTACCGCCGAAATCGAGCCATAACCGCCCACCTGCTCGCCCAACTGGTTGGAAAGCGCGGCCAGCGCCGGCACCGTGGCCGGTGCGAGCGTGCGCGAGCCAACGAAGCGTTCGACTTCGGCGCGGGCATCGGCGGGTGCGGCCACGCCGTTGGCGTACTTGCCGAGCGTATTGGCGGCTTCGTGCGCGACGGCGATGAAGGTCTGCGTTTCGGCGGGCGTCACGGCCTTGTTGAGCGCGTAGGCAGTGGGCACCGTGCCGATCAAAATCAGCATGATCAGGCCCATGCCTTTCTGGCCGTCGTTCGAGCCGTGCGCGAACGACACGCCCGTGCAGGTGAGGATCAGCAGCGCGCGAATCCAGAACGGCGGCGGCTCGTTGCCCTTCGGCTCGCTATAGAGCGCGGGCACTTTCACCAGCGCCTTGAGCACGAGCAGCAGCAGCGCGGCCAGCAGGAAACCGACGATCGGCGAGAACAGCAGCGACTTGCCCACGCCCATCGCCTGGCTCCAGTCCACACCGCTCGTGCCGTTGGCGCCGTGCATCAACTGGTTCATCAAACCCACGCCGATGATCGAGCCGATCAGCGTATGCGAGCTCGACGACGGCAGGCCGAAATACCACGTGCCCAGGTTCCAGATGATGGCGGCGATCAGCAGTGCGAACACCATCGCGAAGCCCGCGCTGCTGCCCACTTGCAGGATCAGTTCGACCGGCAGCAACTGCAGGATGCCGAAGGCCACGGCGCCGCTCGAAGTCAGCACGCCCAGGAAGTTCCAGGCGCCCGACCAGATCACGGCCAGGTTGGGCGAGAGCGAGTGCGTGTAGATGACGGTCGCGACGGCATTCGCGGTATCGTGGAAGCCGTTGACGAACTCGAAGCCCAGCGCGATCAGCAGGGCGATACCCAGCAACAGCCACGGCAGCGCGGAGCTTTCGCGCACGGGGGAAAGATCGTCGGCGAGATGCATGCCTACGTAGACAGCGCCCGCGGCAATCACGAGCAGGAAAACGAGCAGGCTCACGTTACGGCCACGCGTGGGCGCGGCGCCCGGCTGCGGTGACAGGGAAAGGTCCGGCATGACGAGCAGGCTCCTGTATCTGGCGGGTAGAACGAGGGGATTGGTCAGTCGAAACCGCTTCGAAACCGCTTCGAAAGCGGCGGTGAAAGCAACGCTTCCGATCATGCGGAGCATGCGTGACGGATTGATGACATCGGTGTGCAAGACATGCCGGATGGCGTACGTTCACGGTAAAAAAGGCCATAAAAGGCGGCTATTCATAGGAGGATTGCGGACGTGGCCGAGCGCGCCGATGAAACTGTGCAAGACCCGTCCGCGCATGCGCACCGCAGCCGTTCGCATCGGCATGTACTGGCCTTGAGCGTGTTCGCGCCGGGCCGCCGCTTGCGTGTGCGCCGCTGGCTGCTTGCGCGTGGCAAGAGCGTCACGGGTTTGATCGGCAATCATCCGTTTTTTGCGGCGTGGTGCGGCACGCTGATCGCCACGGCGATGGCGGCGTTGACCTACGCGGCGCTCTATCGCGGTCGCGCCGACGAACTGCGCCACGCGATCGAGAACTCGTCGAATATCGTGCGGATCGTCACGGCCGATATCACGCGCAATGTCGAGCTTTACGATCTTTCGCTGCAAGCGGTGGTGTCGGGCGCGCAGCAGCCGCAAACCTGGCGGCTGCCCGATGCCTTGCGTCAGCGCATGCTATTCGATCGCGCAACGGCGGCGTCATTTCTGGGCGGCGCGTATGTGCTCGATGCGCAGGGTCATGTGAAGGCGTCGCAAAGCGATGCGGTGCCCGGCGACGTTTCATTGGCCGATCGCGACTTCTTCGTTGCGCAGGCAAGCAATCCGCAAGCCGGTCTGTTTATTTCGAAGCCCTATCTATCGCGTTTGCGCAAGGGCGTGCAGTCGATCGCGCTGTCGCGTCGTATCGATGCGCCTGATGGCGCGTTCGAGGGAGTGGCGTTGCTTGGTGTGCGGCTCGATTATTTTCAGCAGCTTGTGGAGCGCATCGACGTGGGACGTCGTGGCGGGGTGTTCATCATCATGCAGGACGGCACGCTGCTCGCGAGCAGGCCGATGATGCCGCATGGCGCGGGTACGAGCTACGCGAACTGGCAGAACTACCGCATCATTTCACAGCACGATTCCGGCACCTTCACGGCGCATTCGGACGCGGACGGCGTGGAGCGCCTCTATACCTACGCGCGCGCGGAGGGCACGCCGATCATCGTCGGCGTTGCGCCTGCCGTGGACGATATCCTCGCGAGCTGGCGGCGCAGGTCCTGGCTCGCGCTGGCCATGACCACGGTGTTCGGCGGCGCGTGGGTCGCGGTGTCGTGGATTCTGGCCTTCGCGTTGCGCGACAAGGTGCTCGCGCAGGCCGCGCTCGAGCGTCTGGCGTTGACCGACCCGCTCACCGGTCTGGCGAACCGGCGCGCGCTGGACGAGCGCCTGATCGCCGAATGGCAGCGCGCCACGCGCGGGCAGTCCGCGCTTTCCGTGCTGTTCCTCGACATCGATCATTTCAAGCTGTTCAACGACACGTATGGGCACGCGGCAGGCGACGAAGTGCTGGCGCTGGTCGCCGAACGCATCGCCTCCGGCACGCGGCGCGCGACGGACATGACCGCGCGTTACGGCGGCGAGGAATTCGCCGTCGTGCTGCCGCTCACACCGCTTGAAGGCGCGCAGAAGATCGCCGAAAAGATTCGTCGGCGGGTGGAGGCGGCCAATCTGGCGCACAGCGGCTCGCGCTATGGCCGGGTCACCGTGAGCGTGGGATGTGCGAGTTGCGCGCCGCCCGTGGGCAGAAGCGGCGGCAGCGGCGCGCAGTTACTCGCTGCGGCCGACGCTTTGCTCTACGAAGCGAAGACGGCGGGGCGCAACCAGGTGCACGCAAGAGAATGGACTGGCGATGAGACCGGCGAGGCGGGATCGGCCGCCGCGCCGGATATCGGCTAGCACGCGCCTTTAGCGCGCCGATTTCGACAGGCGATGGCCCAGTCCCAGGTTCGACACGATCTGCCAGGTATAGACGCGCGAATAGTGCACGCCGAATTGCCGGCCGATCAATTCGCGCACGCGGCTATTGGTCCAGGCATCGCTGGCAAAGCCATGATCGCGGGCGGAGCCGTGCAGAGCGAGCGCGATCCAGCCTAGCGCCGCCTGATCGAGCACCGATGGACGGCCGCCCACGCTCATCTGCTGTAGCGCAGCGAGCCCGCCGTCCTCCACGATGGTTTTATAACGGCGCACCGTCTGGGCAGACAGGTGCAAGGAGTCGGCCACGGCGTGCACCGTGGCGCCATCCACCAACATCTGGCCGGCAGCCATTCGGCGCGCGACGCTCGGCAAATTCTCGGTTCGGGTAAGCATGTGATCACTCGTCGACGAAAGATTCCGGACATGCGGCTTACGGAAGCGCCGCTCCAGTCAACCCTCTCAGTGCATGCGGGTCTTGTCGCTTGCTACGGTCCTGCATTGTTGTTGCACGGCTTCTGCAAAGTGCGGGGCCATTGCGGACGGCGAAACGAAACGCCCACGTGGAGCGTTTGCGGGTTGTCCCCGGTGTGCTTGACGGTCACAGGTTCCAGGTTGTCCCGCAGCGGTTATTAATAATTGTTTTTGTATGGATTGTGTATAGCTGGCGGAAAAATAGTCTGCTTGACTTAGCGTTTTTCCTGGTCTATCGGAAAAAATGATCGTGTCCAAAACATTCAACAATGCGTGCAAACGTTGCGCATTCGTATGATAAAGCCCCGATTCATCCTATCTTTTATGTTTGCAATCCTTTATTTCGGGAATTTCGGCACACATAACGGGAGCCCATCGGAAAATTTGGGCAGAATGACTTTTCTGAATGGGATTGAATGGGATTCCATCTCCGATTTCATTCGGATTTAAATGGGTTTGCTGGAATTGCTTAATTACGTCTTTGAGTCGATGCAATTAATGCAAACTGGCTATTTCTAAGCTGACGGAAAGCGCGCATTCAAATGGCGCAATCCGCTTGACGGCCACCGGAGATGAACAAGGAACTCGACGACAAGGTTGAACGGTTGCTGCGTCGCGCCGCAAGCCGGCGCGGTCTGGTGCCGTATGGCGCGTTCCACGCGCTGTTTGGGCAAACTGTGCCGCTACGCGAGCGCTACGAAATGCTGGAAGCCGCGGCTGCGGCATTGTGCGAGCCTCAGGTAGCCGATTACGCTTCTTTGCTCGCCACCGATTCGGGCTTGCCCGGCCCCGACTTTTATACGCGTTTCAGACGCCTGCACAGCGATCGCTATTACGCCACGCTTGGCGCGGATCGTCATCGCATGCTCAAGCTCACGGAAAAGCGCGCATTGGCGAGCGAAGAGCGGCAGCGCGTGTACGATCACTATCGCAGTGCGGTGCCAGTGCCTGTACCTGCATGATGTTTCGCCCGCAGCGATTCAAAAATAATTAGCTATGCATATAGAATTCACCGTCGCGATGAATATCCACCAATAAGGGGAACATGCAATGCGCTTCAACGAACATGCGAAACCGATGTTGCGTATGACCGCTGTGCTGCTTGGACTTGCGATAACCGCGCCGTTTTGTGCGCAAACGGCTGCGGCAGCTGACGCTGCTGCAAGCGCCCCCGCCGGCGTGCTGCAACTGGGCGAAATCCAGACTGTGGCGCATGTGGTGAAAGTAGATCCCGCGACGAATTCCGTCACCTTGCGCGGCCAGAGCGGCAAGGCGGTGACGGTCGCGGTCGACCCGGCGGTTGCGAATGTCAGCAAACTCGCGCCCGGCGACCAGGTGAACATTCTCTACAAGGACGCGCTGCTGCTGCGCGCGGACAAAGTGGATACCAAGGGCATTCGCGAGCGCGTGGAAACCACGGCGGCCACGCCAACTTCGGACGGCGTGACGGCGACGGCGCGCTCCGTGCAGGTGGTGGCGACGGTGCAGAAGATCGACCACAAGAACCGCAAGGTGACGCTGCGTGGGCCGACGCGCACGGTGGTGGTGAACGTACCCAAAGACGTGCCGATGGGCACGCTCAAAGTGGGCGACAACGTCCGCGCAGATTACGTGGGCGCGACCGCTGTAGAAGTGACGCGCAACGGCGAGCGCGTGCAATAAAAGCCGGGACAGGCGCGCCTGAAACACGGCGCGCCCGATTCATCGCGGCAACTCAAACTGCCTGGATATCCGCATCGATCGTCGATCGTCAATCGACGCGATTGCGATCGCGCGCGAGAATCGACACGTACACGGCGGTCGAAAAGATGATCACCAGCGCGCCCACCACGACCTTGGTGTGATTGAACTCCACCAGCCCGATCACAGCGATGGCGATGCCCGCAGCCGAACCCAGCGTGCCGATAGCGGCGACGAAAATACGCAGTTTGCTCCAGACGCGATGGCGGCGTTCGGGACCGGCACCGGCTCTCAGACGATCGAAAATCATGGCGGTTCTTCCCCGTGGGTAACAACCGGGCGGCTCGCGCCAGCAGGCGGTGCGCCGTCGGACTCGAATCAGGACTCGAATCGATTATAGCGATCGGAAATTTCGGCGCTTTCAGCGCGTGCGTGTCATTTCGAGCTACGCAAGATTTCGCATGCTTTTATGCGCGTTTAAGTTTGCCTTAATTTTGCGAAGCCATGATGGGTGCGTCGGGTCGATTCGATAGTCGATTCGCGGTTGTTCTTCACGTCCCCTGTTAGCCGCCGATCTTTATCGGCGGCTTTTTTTTGTGCGCACGCTTTGGCTGCGCTTTTACTCGTGCTCGGGAAAGCCCGCGCGCCCTTGCGTAAGGTCGCGCAGCACGTCGCGCGCGGCGTCCACGGCCGTAGCAGGCAACTGGATCGTCAGCCGCACCGTCATCGTGTAGCGGCTGTCCACGAGTGTGTGCTGGTTCTGCTCGATCCAGTGGCGCACGCGCGTCTCGTCGGGATAGCCGACTTCCACCATGAACCTGGCCTGGGCGATGCGCTCCACGCGCGGCGCGTCCTGCAATGCGCTGGCGATGGCGTCGGTATAGGCGCGCACGAGGCCGCCCGCGCCCAGCTTGACGCCGCCGTAATAGCGCACCACGGCGGCCAGCACGCCGTCCAGATCGTGGTGGCGCAGGACTTCGAGGATCGGCCGTCCTGCGGTGCCGGAAGGCTCGCCATCGTCGGACATGCCGGACTGGCCGCCCGCCAGCAGCGCCCAGCAGACGTGCGTGGCGGTCGGGTGTTCGTCGCGCAGACGGCGCAGCTCGATCATGGCCGCGTCGCGGTCGGCGACCGGAATCGCGAGGCCGATAAAGCGGCTCTTGCGGATCTCGAGCTCCGCGCTGACGGTAGAGGCTAGGGTGAAGGTGGGCAAGGCAGGCGCGGCGACGTGGACGAAACCGTCATGTTATCGGATGCGGCGCAGCGGCCTGGGTTTCCCGAAAACCCCGCCAAAAACTGCGACCACAGGACGCGTCTCCATATCTTGACAATATCCGTAATGGATTCTTGCGCCTTGTGCTAATGACGGGTTCGGGACGAGGCCCGATAATGGTGTTCGTGACGGGTCTAGCTCTGGCTGGGGCGATGCCGAACTCCTCATTCGGTGATCCGTCATTTCAAGAATTCCTCCCGCAGCGCCCGCTTTTTTTTCCTGCCCGGCGCGCGACCTTCCCCGAAGCATCCAAAAAAAATCCCGGTCTGGACGTTGTCCGTAGACCGGGGTTCATAAGGCTCGCCTGTTCTCAAGAGGCGATTCAACGTTACGCCGATCAAAATTCGCCGGCAACGCGAAAAAAAAGCCCGACTTGCGCCGGGCTCCAAGTGTGACCGCACCCGTTGCCGGGCGCGGCACCTGCAAAAAAGCTTTGCTTACGCTGCGAGCAGCGAACGCAGCACGAACGGCAGAATGCCGCCGTGCTTGTAGTAGTCGACTTCGATCGGCGTATCGATACGCAGCAGCACGTCGACGCGCTGATCCTTGCCGTCCTTGTGGTGGATCACGAGCGTCAGATCCTGCTGCGGCTTGAAGTCGTCCGTGAGACCTTCGATATCGAAGGTTTCCTCGCCGGTCAGGCCGAGCGACTGCACGCTGTCCGAGCCCTTGAACTGCAGCGGCAGCACGCCCATACCGACCAGGTTCGAGCGGTGGATACGCTCGAAGCTGCGTGCGACCACGGCCTTCACGCCCAGCAGTTGCGTGCCCTTGGCCGCCCAGTCGCGCGACGAACCCGTGCCGTACTCTTCGCCGGCGAACACCATGGTGGGCGTGCCGGCGTCGATGTACTTCATCGCCGCGTCGTAGATCGAGAGCTGTTCGCCGCTCGGCTGATGGATCGTCAGGCCGCCTTCGACGCGCGTGCCGTCGGCCTTCGCCGGGATCATCAGGTTCTTGATCCGCACGTTCGCGAACGTGCCGCGCATCATGACGTCGTGGTTGCCGCGACGCGAGCCGTAGCTGTTGAAATCGGCCTTCTGCACGCCGTTTTCCTTGAGCCACTTGCCGGCGGGCGAGTCTTCCTTGATCGAACCGGCCGGGCTGATGTGGTCGGTCGTGACCGAGTCACCGAAGATGCCCAGTGCGCGCGCGCCCTTGACCTCGGCCACTTCCGACGACGGCGTCATCGAGAAGTCCGCGCCGAAGAACGGCGGCTCGGCGATATAGGTCGACTTCGGCCAGTCGTAGACCTGACCTTCCTCGCCCTCGATCTTGCTCCACAGGTCGCCCTTCTTCGTGAGCTGGGCGTAGTTCTTCTGGTAGACGTCGGCGTCCAGCGCGTACTTGAGCAGCGCGTTGACTTCTTCGCTGGTCGGCCAGATGTCGCCCAGGTAGATGTCACGGCCACCCTTGCCCTTGCCGACCGGCTCGGTCATCAGGTCGCGTGTGATGTTGCCGGCGATCGCGTAAGCCACGACCAGCGGCGGCGAAGCCAGGAAGTTCGCGCGGATGTTCGGGTGAATCCGCGCTTCGAAGTTGCGGTTGCCTGACAGCACGGCCGCCGCGACCACGTCGTTCTTGACGATCGACTCGTTCAGTTCCGGCGTCAGATCGCCTGCGTTGCCGATACAGGTCGTGCAGCCGTAAGCTGCGAGTTCGAAGCCGAGCTTCGACAGATACGGCAGCAGGCCCGTCTTCGTCAGGTATTCCGTGACGATGCGCGATCCCGGCGCGAGCGAGGTCTTGATGTGCGGTGCCACCGTCAGACCGGCTTCCACGGCCTTCTTCGCCAGCAGACCGGCGGCCAGCAGCACCGACGGGTTCGACGTGTTCGTGCACGAGGTAATGGCGGCGATCAGCACGTCGCCGTTGTGCAGCTTGACCTTGTCGGCCACGTCGTATTCGGCGGTGAGGTCGGCGGCCTTCTTGTTGAAGCCGTTTTCCGCGACCGGCTTCGAGAACAGGTCCGTGAAGGTCGACTTCACATTGCCGATTTCGATGCGGTCCTGCGGGCGCTTCGGACCGGCCAGCGAAGGCGCAACCGTGCCGAGATCCAGCACCAGCGTCTTCGTGTAGTCGATCTCGCCGGCCTTCGGAATGCCGTACAGCTCCTGCGCCTTGAAGTAGTTCTCGAACGCGTCGATTTCAGCCTGCGTGCGGCCCGTACCCTTGAAGTAGTTGATGGTTTTATCGTCGACCGGGAAGAAGCCCATGGTCGCGCCGTATTCCGGCGCCATGTTGCCGATGGTCGCGCGGTCCGGCAGCGACAGCGAGGCGGTGCCTTCGCCGAAGAACTCGACGAACTTGCCGACGACCTTCTCCTTGCGCAGCATTTCCGTGATAGTCAGCACGAGGTCGGTGGCCGTGCAGCCTTCGCGCAGCTTGCCCTTCAGTTCCACGCCCACGACGTCCGGCGTCAGGAAGTAGACCGGCTGGCCGAGCATGCCGGCTTCCGCCTCGATGCCGCCCACGCCCCAGCCCACCACGCCGATACCGTTGATCATGGTGGTGTGCGAGTCGGTGCCGACGAGCGTGTCCGGGTAGTAGACCGTATCGTCGCCTTCAGCCTTCTTGTGCACGCCGCGCGCGAGGTATTCCAGGTTCACCTGATGCACGATGCCGATGCCCGGCGGCACGACCTTGAACGTGTCGAATGCCTGCATGCCCCACTTCATGAACTGGTAGCGCTCGTTATTGCGCTGGAATTCCAGTTTCATGTTCAGGTCGAGCGCGTCCTTCTGGCGGAAGTAGTCGATCTGTACCGAGTGGTCGACCACGAGGTCGACCGGCACCAGCGGCTCGATGACCTTCGGGTCCTTGCCAACCTGCTGCGCGACGCCGCGCATGGCCGCGATGTCGGCGAGCAGCGGCACGCCGGTGAAGTCCTGCAGCACGACACGGGCAACGACGAAGGGGATTTCATCGACGCGCGCCGCATTGGGTTTCCAGTTGGCGAGCTGCTCGATGTGCTCTTCCGCGATCTTCTTGCCGTCGTAGTTGCGCAGCACGGACTCGAGTACGAGACGGATCGAAACCGGCAGGCGATCGATCTTCACGCCGAGCTGCTTGCCGAGTTGCGGCAGCGAGTAGAACTTGCCTTTGCCGGAACCGCTGTCGAATTCCTTTAGCGTTTTGTGGAGGTTGTGGGCCATGGTGTTTTCCTTCGTTTAATCGCGGAAATAACGCTTTACTTCACGTGTGCTGCTGATACCGGATTCTGCCTGCTTGTTGCCTGCGAGTTACCTGCGAATTGCCTGCGAGTTGCCTCGTAACTCAGATCACATACAAGTCTACGTATTCATGCACCGGCATGGCGTCAAGCCGTGCCGCATCGAGCGAAACTTCAAGAATGGCCTGTTGCTGCTTCGGCGCGAAACGGTGCGCGAGGTTGGCGCGGAACGTCTCGATCGGCAGCGGGAGGCCTTGTGCGCGGCGTCGCTGATGGCCGATCGGATATTCCACCACGACTTCGGGCAGCGTCGTGCCGTCGTTGAATTCGACGCTGAGCGCGTTGGCGATCGAACGCTTCGCGGGATCGTGATAGTCGCGCGTGAATTGCGCGTCTTCCACGCAGACCGTTTTCGCGCGCAATGCGTCGATGCGCACGTCGCGCGCCACGTCGTCTTCGTAGTCCGCGGCGTGCGTCCGAATGGTGATGCGCTTGATGTCTTGCGCCGTTCTGCCCCGTTGCGCGAGCTGGCCGTGCAGCGTCATGGCGGCTTCGGCGGCAGTCTGGGCGTGGAATTCGGCGGGAAACGCCATCTTGAACGGCACGTTTTCCATCGCGTGCGTGCCGTAAGGGCCCAGCAGTTTGTTGCAGGGCGGGGAGGAGAGCGCCTCGAATCCGCAGCCGGGCGTGTCGATCAGGCAGTGCCGGGCCGTCGGCAGCGCGCGCGCGCTGTCGAGCCCGTCTTTGGCAAACCCGTCAAGCACATCGTCGACGATATCGACGAGTACCGGATCGGGCTGCGGCCTGACGTTGGCGACCGGTGCGGACATCGAGGCGTCCCGCGGCCTTTACTGACCCGAAGCCGCGCTCGCGCCAGCAGCCGGAGCCGCGCGGTTCAGCGCGTTGGCTTGCGTCGGCGCCATCGCGCCTTGTTGCATGGCCGCGGTCTTGCACTCGTCGGCCAGACGCGAGCTGTCCTTGTCCGAGAACAGCATCGCCTTGGTCGGGATCACGACCAGGTCGAGGCCGGTAGCGGCGTCGTGGAAGCGGTCCGCGCCCGTCGTCGTGGTTTGACGCGGCAGGTTGTAGTTCTTGTTCGCCCAGTGAACGGTGACGATCTGGTCACGTGCCATGTCGCCCTTCAGGTCGAACTGCATGCCTTCAGCGCAGCTCCAGTGTTCCGAGCCTTCCGGGATCGCGTCGACCTTGGCTTCCTTGGCCGGGTTGGCCTTGCGCTTGATGATGCGGTGCTTCGGAGCCGGCTTCGCGGGCTTCTTGGCGGTCGTCGTGGTGCCTTGCGCGGCAGCGTCGGTAGCGGCCAGCAGCAGCGTCGAGGACAGCGCGCCGATGACGGTAGCGATCAGCAGTTTCTTCATGGAGTCAGACCTTTTATCTCTTAAATCGGTTGATCAGTGCGCGGCCGCAAAGCGGCGGCCGCCGGTTGCACTGCGCGCGCCCCGTGAGCGCGCAGCGGACGCTATTTTCACCTATTTATGGGTACGAACTTCAGTTTTTCCGGTGCGCAAAAAAATGCGCGAGACCAGGGAGAACCCCAGGTTCCGGGCAACCCGATGATGTGCGATCTGCTCCTGTCTCCTCGCACGTCTTTGCCTCATGCGCTGGTTGTCTCGCCGAACAGCGGTGCGGCCTCGAGCGGCACCGCGCGGCCGGTCGAGCGCGCACGGCGCAGCACCGACCAGTAATAGCGATAACTCGCGCGATCGTGCAGCGTATCGCCGTGGCGCGTCGGGCCCCACTGGGCGTGCTGGGCGGCCAGCAGAATCTCGGCGGCGGTCGTAATTTCTTCGTCGCGCGGCGCGAAAGCGGTCACGATGACCGGAATCTGCGCGGGATGAATGCTCCACATGCGTGTGTAGCCGAATTCGTTGCGCGCGCGACGGGCGTCATTCGCGACGCTGTCCATATCGCGCACTTCGGTGCTCACGTTGTGTGACGGAACCTTGCCGAAGGCGTGGCAAGCCGCGGCGATTTCCAGCTTGGCGCGCCGCACGAGCGGGTGATCGAACTGGCCGGGCGAGCGCATGGCGCTGTCGGGAATCGCGCCGTCGTGGGCGGAAACGAAGTCCATCAGCCCGAAGCTCAGCGATTCCACGCCGCGCAGCGCGGCCAGATCGAAGGCGCGCGCGAGTGCGCCATGCGTTTCGATCAGCAACTGGACGGGAATGGCTTTGTCGATGCCCATTTCGACGCGCGTGGCTTCGATGAACGCAGTCATCTCGGCGGCGTCGCCCACGGTGCGGATCTTCGGCAGCGTGATGAAGGCGGGCGCGCGTTTGGCGGCGCGCAGGATCAGGCGGACGTCGTCGCGCCAGTGCGGATGATGGAAATCGTGGATACGGACGCCGACACGCCCGAACCGGTCGTGTTCGCTGCCGAGCAGGGAAGCGACGAGTTCCGCGTGTTCGGCTTCGCGGCCGACCTGGGCGCCGTCTTCGCAGTCGAGCGTGATGTCGAATACCGGGCCGAGCTGCTGCTGCAGCGCGAGAGACTTCAGCATCAGCTTCTCGCTGCCGGCGTAGTGATCGCACGCGGGCAGGAGGGTAGGCGGCGCTTCGCCGTCAAACAGCACTTCGGCTGGGAGAATGGCGCGCATCTTCGGCGTCAGGGATCGTAGTTTGGGGGAAAACCTGATTCGTACGCGTCCTGTGCGCCATGAGCGGGTCAAGGCGCGTGCGGATCAGTGCGCGGGACGGCGGCATCGAAGGCCACGGATTCCCGCGCAAGAACCGGAGCCCGCCGCATTGCAACGGGGTTCCGGTTTGCCTGCATCGAGCTTACTTGAGCAGGTGAGCGACGCCGTCGCGCTCTTCGAGCAGCTCGTTGAGCGTGCCCGTCATCTTTTCGCGCGAGAATGCGTCGATTTCCAGGCCTTCGACGCGCTTGTACTCGCCGTTTTCGCAGGTAACCGGCACGCCGTAGATGATGTCTTCCGGGATTTCGTACGAGCCGTCCGACGGGATGCCCATCGTGACCCACTTGCCGTTCGTGCCGAGGACCCAGTCACGCACGTGGTCGATCGCTGCGTTGGCGGCCGAAGCTGCCGACGACAGGCCGCGCGCTTCGATGATCGCCGCGCCGCGCTTGCCGACCGTCGGGATGAACGTGTTGCGGTTCCATTCGTCGTCGTTGATCAGCGCGTTGAGCGACTGGCCTTCGACCGTGGCGAAACGGAAGTCGGGGTACATCGTCGGCGAGTGGTTGCCCCACACGGCGAGCTTTTCGATCGAAGCGACCGGCTTGCCCGACTTGGCTGCCAGTTGCGACAGCGCGCGGTTGTGGTCCAGACGCAGCATGGCCGTGAAGTTCTTCTTCGGCAGATCCGGCGCCGACTTCATGGCGATGTAGGCGTTCGTGTTGGCCGGGTTGCCGACGACCAGCACCTTCACGTCGCGGCTGGCGACGTCGTTCAGCGCCTTGCCCTGAACCGTGAAGATTTCAGCGTTGGCCGACAGCAGATCCTTACGTTCCATGCCCTTCGAGCGCGGACGTGCGCCAACCAGCAGTGCGACGTCGGCGTCCTTGAACGCGACCTTCGGGTCGTCCGTGATGACCACGCCCGCGAGCAGCGGGAATGCGCAGTCGTCCAGTTCCATCACGACGCCGTTGACGGCGGCTTGCGCCTGCGGCAGGTCCAGCAGTTGCAGGATGACGGGCTGGTCCTTGCCGAGCAGGTCGCCGTTGGCGATGCGGAACAGCAGGGAGTAAGCGATCTGACCTGCGGCGCCGGTGACGGCAACGCGCTTTGCGGGCTTAGCCATTGAAAATCTCCAGGAAGATGCGTTATTCGCCAGGGTAAAGCGCCATTCTATATGCGCGTTACGCGAAGCGTTCGTGAATCAGACGGTCTCTTGTCGGCGTGCTGCCGAGGCCTTGCTGGGCCTGGTGTGCGCGCCGGCGGGCGGGCCGCCATGCCGGTAACCTGTACGACGAAGCCTGGGAATGAACTGGAACGCCCTTGACAGGGCGCCTGACGCGGACCGCTTGCGTGTGCCGATTCCTGCAACAGCTCGGCTGGGACGGTCCACAGGCGCGCCGCGCGGAGGGTGCGCGGGCGGGGCGGATCGAAACCGCTACTGCATGACTGCTAGAAGGAACAGCATGTGCAAGGCGGACTGCGGCGCATTCGCCACGAAGTGCGGATGCAGCCGGCGGCGACAAATGAATTGCCCGCGGGCACCCGCAAACCCTTGCTCGATCGGGAGTTTAGGATTCGCAATGGGTAAAGTCAACACTATCTTATGTCTTATATAAGACATATCTGTTGTGCCCAAAAGGGTAGATTTCCAGAGGGCTTTATGTTGAAATGCGCGCCATGAATGCGAACCCGGTCAGCAAC
Organism: Paraburkholderia sp. Ac-20340; assembly: GCF_017104965.1. GTDB lineage: Bacteria > Pseudomonadota > Gammaproteobacteria > Burkholderiales > Burkholderiaceae > Paraburkholderia. The sequence continues at coordinate 1,159 of NZ_JAAGPR010000022.1, read as the reverse complement.
GCGAACTCTTCCGCTCCTGAGAGCGGAACGCCTGCGTCCGCGTCCGCGGCGCCTTCGCCGTCCCCTACCTTCAGTCCACTCTACCAGCAGATCAAAGGGCTCATCACCCAGAGCCTCGAAACCGGCGAGTGGAAGCCCGGTGAAATCATCCCCAGCGAAGTCGAACTGGCTGCCCGATACAAGGTCAGCCAGGGGACCGTGCGCAAGGCGATCGACGAACTGGCCGCCGACAACCTGCTGGTGCGGCGTCAAGGCAAGGGCACATTTGTTGCGACGCACAACGAAGAGCGCGCCCAGTTTCGCTTTCTTAGATTGCTGGCAGATGACGGCGCGGAGCATCCGCACGTCAGCCGTCTGCTGGAATGCCGCCGCATGCGCGCCTCCGCCGAGATCGCACGTCAGCTCGATTTGAAGCCCGCCGATCCGGTGGTGCTCATCAAGCGTCTGCTGCAGTTCGACGGCGAGAGTACCGTACTCGACGAAATCTGGCTGCCGGGCGGCGTGTTTCGCGGCCTCACGGCCGAGCGCCTCGCTGAATACAAAGGCCCGCTCTACGCCATGTTCGAAGCCGACTTCGGCACGCGCATGATCCGTGCGACCGAGAAGATCCGCGCCGTGGCCGCCGAGCCCGCAGTGGCCGATCTGCTCAATGTGCCGGCTGGCTTTCCATTGCTTTCCGTCGATCGGGTGTCCTATACCTATGGAGACCGACCGGTCGAGGTACGCCGAGGTTGGTATGTCACAACTGGGTACTACTATCAGAATGACTTGAGTTGAAAAATGCCCGCAGGAGACAAGCGGGCTCTCCCCAGCGCCGGTCTTTTCGTGCGCGCATCAGCGGTTAGCAGGGCTGATTTCGCTGCAGCGCGAAAAGAAATGGCGGTAAAATTGCGTATTAGTGTTAACACATAGTAGGGGTCTAGCATGGCAGAAGCCGCAAAAAAACCGAGGCCGGAATACCGGAACATCGGGCTTGGGCAGATATTGTTCGCATACCGCCTGCCGTTGGCCGGTCGCGTATCGATCGGTCATCGCGTGAGCGGTGCACTTCTATTCATTTTCCTGCCTTTCCTGTTGTTCCTGTTTGACCAGAGCCTCACTTCGGAACTCAGCTTCGAAGTCTTCCGGGGCTTCCTCTCCAACATCATCGTCAAGCTCG